>CAWHEA010000024.1:0-14553 GCA_963828265.1 uncultured Gammaproteobacteria bacterium
ACGGGCATGGGACTCGGCCGGCGTGGCTGCGGAAACAGCCGATCACTATGCGAGCGTTACTGCAGTGCGTCAAGGGATGTAGATCTGGAGCGTCTGACGCCGATGCAGCAGATTCCCGCGAGACTGGCCGTGCCTACGTCCGGCTCACGCAATAGTTGCCGTCGCGCTCATAGCCGCTCGGGCAGGACCCGTTCCTGGGGATTGCATGGGAAGGACGACTCGATGGGTCGGCAACGCAGTAGTTGCCATCGATTTGGTAACCACTTGGGCACGGCCCCTTCCTTGGTACCGCGTCGGGCGGCGGCGGATTCGAGTCCTCGGCAACGCAGTACCTGTCGTTGCGGTGATAACCAACCGGGCACTTGCCGTTCTCGGGGATCGCTTTGGGAGGACCCGCGCTGGCGGAGGTAAACGGCCAGATCAACGCGACGATCAGGAGTGACGGTACAAGGCGTGTCCTGGAGAGCATGTGAGTACTCCGTCGGTATGCAGGCGGCGGAATTATGTCGCGGCCTCGTACGCGGGTCCATGCGACCTCGGTACGGAGGTACGCGTAACCGGGTGCCGACCAGGCATGCAGAAGCAAGAACCCCGGCACTGGGCCGGGGCTCTGGTGGTATCGACAGCAGCGACGCTTACGCTTTGCGGCGCCGTACCAAGCCCAAACCCGCAAGGCCCAGACCCAGCAACGCGAGCGTGCCCGGCTCCGGCACCGCGCGATACTGCAGGCGAACGATCATGTCGTCGTGGTTGTCGTCCATGTTCGCGCCGGAGTCGTCCCAGAGCAGCCACGCGGTGCCGGGGTCCGTGATGCTCATGCCGATCGATTGGAACGAGCCGAGGACAGTGCTGTCGTTACCTGCGTTGGTCAGGCTGCCGACCAGGCTGGCACCGTCGAACGAACTGAAGCTGAACGGCAGCGCACCGGCCGATGCGAAGGCGCTGATGGACGGGCTGACCGCACCCCAGGCGTTGCGCGAATTGTAGGGCACTGAACCGGTGTCGAGACTCGATGCACCGAGCGAGAACACATTGTTGTAGCCGGCCTCTGAGCCGAAGAACGTGGCGGTCACGATGCCTTTTCCGTCGACGCCGAGAACGCGCCCCAGGTTGGGAGTCGTCACGCCAACACCGGCGAGATCGGCCTGGAAATCGTTCATACCCGTACCTGGGCCGCCCAAGGTGAATGTCGAACCGCCGGCATCGGTCAGGACGAAGCCTGCCTGCGCGCCAACAGAGGCCAACATAAGGATTCCGCCGAGGGCGGACGCGCTCAATAACTTCGTGCTCTTCACTTTGAATATCTCCTGGTTGAACCGGTGCCGGTAGCAGCAGCGGCCACGATGTGGAACTGCAGCCATACCGTTACAGGAGCACGAACTGTGCCAAGTCAATTTTTCTTTATTTTTTAATGACTTGCGATGCGGACATAATGCCAGTCGTCAGGTGCATCGACGGCAGCGCATTGCTTATGTCGCGACGCGATCCCGGTAAGGCGCACAACCGGGTGCCAAGCGCGAGCTCAGACCGTGTTTCACGTAACATCCCCCCACGCGATGCCTGGTGGGAGCCCGACGATGAGCGGCCTGATTGTTCGTGAATTCGACGACGAAACCGTGATTCTCGATCCCGAATCCGATCGTGTGCACAGGCTGAACGCAACGGCCAGTCTGATCTGGAAAATGCACACGAGCGGCTCAAGCCAGGAAGCGATCGCCAAAGCCCTTGCAAACCAATTTGACATTGGTGAGAATCAGGCTCAGACGGATGTAGCGGAAGCGATTTCGCGCTTCGAAGCGATGGCGCTTCTCAAGCAGTTCGCCGGCGAACGTCATGGAAGCCAGTAGCCACAGATCGAGAATAACTATGAAACCGACCGACCCATCAAGGCGCGAGTTTGTGAAGAAGGCGGCATACGTCGCCCCGGCGATCCTCAGCCTGCAAGCCGTGTCCTCTGTTGCCAAAGCGGGCTCGGCCCAGGGCACGACGACAACCAAGCCCAAGCCCAAAAAGCGCCGCAGGCCCTAATTTTCCACCGGCCCGGTATCGCGACAGGCGTCTTGCACCTGTCGCAACACCCGACGGTATCGCAAACCGAGCGACTCAATGTCTCGGGCTTGCCGCGCGGCTATTAGGCGATCCGCTGCAAATCCACCTAGCTCCGTCTTAACGTCAGGTTCCTCCTGGTGTTGTCCATGGCCAATCTGCCTTCAGACGAGGTAGCGTGCAACGCTCGCTCCATGCGCGCGCCGCGCGGCCGATGATCGTAACGCTGCAGGTCCTTGGACGGACAATTCGCCTGGACCTTCCAAGTCGCGAATTGCGAGATCTGGTCCTTCTCAACTTTGGCGCGATGGCCGTTCCGGAAACGGGCGGCTCACCCGACATGGCTTACGCAGTTCGCGTGTCAAACGAGACGTTTGTCGTCGAGGTCTGCGACCGAGGCACTGTGCGTGCCACAAATCAGAGCGACCTGATCTACATCCTCGAGAAAGACATCACGGTCGAACTGCAGAGACGTCGTGCCGACCTCTTCTTCTTGCACTCCGGGGTCGTTGAATGGAACGGCAAGGCTTTCCTGCTGCCTGCCGACTCGGGCAGCGGCAAGTCGACAACGACGTGGGCGCTGCTGCATCACGGATTTGGTTACCTCAGCGACGAACTGGCCCCGATCGACCTCGAGCACATGCAGGTGCTGCCTTACGCGCATGCCATCTGCCTCAAGCAGCACCCAAGGCTTCCCTATGTCTTGCCGGCTGCGGCGCTCGACCTCGGCAGGACCATTCATATACCCGTAAGGGCGCTGCCGACCCCACCGGTGGATGCCCCACGACCTATCGGTGGAATGCTGTTTCTGAAGTATGCTCCGGACAGAACCACACCATTGCTGACGCGCCTGAGTCGCGCCGATGCGGCGACAAGAATGTATGTCGCGGCGCTCAACGCGCTGGCTCACGCCGACTATGGTCTCGCTCCAGTCAGTCGTCTGGTCGCAAACGTCCCATGCTTCGAAATTCTCACCGCCGGACTTCCTGAATCGTGCGCACTGATTCGATCACTGGCGGAAAATCCAGAAATTCACTGATACTCGATCTCCTGCATGGGGTCGGTGCCGAGTCTCCCGGAGATGCGGCCACCCGAATCGCACTCGCACTGAACTCGGCGGACGCCAGTGAAATCCAATGGGCCGTTGACGCCGGTCTCGGTCCATTGATGTACCGGATAACCCGGGCAGCAGCCGACGCCCTGCCGACCGGCCTGAGCCAGACCCTGCTGAGCGCGGATCTGGTCGCGCGGATCCACCACGAGAACCGGGTCGCTGCAGCCATCGACACCCTTCAGGCCTGCGCCGACATCGGTGTGGGCGTGACGCTGCTCAAGGGCATTTCCATCAGCGAGCAGCACTACCCTGTTGGTCACGCTCGACCGATGTCGGACGTCGATCTCCTGGTGGCTCCCGACACTTACGACCTGGTCGCAAGTACCCTGATCAATCGCGGTTATCGGCTTGCTGCCGTTCCTGCAGCACCCGGCCTGCACCATGGCACACCGCTATTTCACCCTCACTACGAGGTCTGGCTCGAAATACATACGATGTTGTTTCGCGCGGAATCCCGCCTGCGACGAGGCCACGTGTTCAGCCTGCAGAATATCGCCGCAGAATCCCGGCCATCCGAATTTCGTGGACACAAGGTAAGTCGGCTGACAGACGAACTGCAGCTCATTTACATCGCTTCCTATTGGTGCCGGGACCTTTGCCGGCATCCGATTCATCCCAGCTTCGTGTTCCCGATAGTCGACGCCGCCCAACTCCTCAGCCAGCGCCGCAGTGAGTTGGACTGGGAAAGGCTGCTAGGCTCCGCCGATAACGCCCAGGCGACGGCATCCCTGTATGTGCTCCTGACCTATCTGCAGCGACGCGGACTGGCTTCGATCGAACCAGCGGCGCTCTCGCGTCTGCAGCGTTGCCAGTCACTGGTCAGTGCACCCGAACTGGCAGTCCTGCACGCACTGATGGACGGGTACCTGATCGGGGGCAGGACATTCCCCTGGTTCCACAGCTGGCATTTATGGAGAGGCATGCTTGCGGAAGGCACGACACCGACGAAATTCGCGATGCTGCCGTGGAACCTGCTTTTCCCGCCCACTTCCGCCAATCGGTTCGACTGGCGATTTCAGCTGCGACGGCATCGTGCCTACTGGCGCCGCATGATCAGGAAATGATTGCGCGGTCGCCACGGCAGGCAACAACCAACGCTAGTAGTAGTAATAGTGCCCAGCCTGGTCGCGCTCCGTGGCCCGGTTCAGCACGATCCCGAGCACATTGAACTCCGAGAGTATCTCCCGGCTGCGCTCGAGACTCTCACGAGACGTCACGCCGACGGCAACCACGTCGAGCAGGCAGTCCACGTGCGGGGAAAACACGAGCACGTCGTCCGACAAAAGAATTGGCGGCATGTCGTACAGCACATAGCGACTGGGAGACTCCGCTTCCAGGAACTGGACGAGCTCGGCCATCCGCGGTGATGCCAGCAACTCGGAGGCATGCTGCAATGGTTTGCCGTTTGGAATGACGGCGAGTCCCGCGACACCGGGACTGTAGATGATCTCGTCGATGCTCGCATCACCGAGCAGGTAATCCGACAGACCCTTGTCAAAGCTCATGCCGAGGTAGGAACCTACCTGCGGCCGATACAAATCCAGGTCGACGAGGAAGGCGGGCGAGCGACTGTCCTGGGCCAACGCAGCCGCCAGATTGATCGAAGTGAATGTCTTGCCAACCCCTTCGCCCGCGCCGGTGATGCCAACGGAGCGCCAGTGATTGGCCGACATGCGCCGACGTATCCTGGTCCGCAGGATCTTGAATGCGCGCAATGCCGCTTCATCGGCCACGCCGAGAAGGATGCCGTTTCGTTTCAGCGCTTCGCTGTCCAGGGATGACGGTCGGAATTCGCGTGGCTTGATGTTGGCTTCGGTTTCGCCCAGTGCGCCCGACGACCGGAATTTGCTTGTCTCGGCGTCGGAGTCTGCCGCCTTCTTGAACCTGTGCAACGCGGCTTCGAAGAAGCCTTCCGCTTTCGTTCGCCGGCTTGCAGCCGCCCAGCCGGACGCCGCGCCGGTTTCCAGCACACTGAGATTGGGGTGAGTGGCGCCCGCCCAGTCGGCTGTCGTGTCTTGACTTGAATGCGGCCCCGCAGCTTCGGGTGACGCGTCCTGCGACGCGTCCATGGCAACGGGACTGACGCCGGTCGGAGCAACGACGATCGTGCCGGCATCGACCGCGGGCTCCGACACGTATTCGCTGCCGTTCAGCACGACGGTCGCGGTATGGCTGTTAGCGGGCGCGACGCCAGCCATGTGCTCAGCATCGTGAACTGACACGGCAGGGTGTTCTCCGGTGGCTTCTTGCTCGGGCGGGACTGGAACGATTGCTGGAACGACGGCCGGGGACTCCGGGATTCGCACGGGCGCCTGATTGAGCCGCACCAACAGCTCGTACCCGGCCACCCGCAGCCGGTCTTCATGGCGGATGGGCACCTCGTTGCCTCGGCCCACGGGCTTCCTGGAGTTGTTCAGGTAGACGCCGTTCAGGCTCGTGTCCTTGAGCCAATAGGTGCCGTCCCGGAAGGCCACGCTGCAGTGGTGGCTCGATACATGGCCTTTGGGATCAGGAAGCACCCAGAAACTGTCGGGCGCGCGCCCGATGTCGCCCCCCTGTTGGCCAAACGCACGGACCCGGTGTTTGGATACTTCGCGATAGGGGTCTTTGACAATCAGCAGCTCGAGTCGCATCCAGCTTACCCGTGTCTCTCTTCGTGAGTCCGATGATAAGCCCCGGGCTAGACCCGCCTCTAGCAGATCTGTCCAGTTTTTTGATTTTGTTGAGGTTGGTGGGCGCACGTGGGATCGAACCACGGACCCCTACCATGTCAAGGTAGTGCTCTACCGCTGAGCTATGCGCCCTCAAACGAGCCGCGAAGGATACAGGATGAAAGGGGTTAGGGGCTAGCCCCACTCAACCGACCCGGGAATCCGGGACACCGAACGCCTGGTGGCGCAGTTTCTCGATCTGGTCGCGCAGCCGGGCCGCCTCCTCGAACTCGAGGTTGCGGGCGTGCTTGTACATCTCGGCCTCGAGCTTCTTGATCCGCTTCATGGCCTGCTCCGGCGCGAGCAGCAGGTCGCCCTCGTCCAGGCCGACGCCGCGACGGCCGTCCCTGTCGCCCTCGCTGCGGGCGCCTTCCATGATGTCCTGCACGGCCTTGACGATCGACTGCGGCGTGATGCCGTGCTTGAGGTTGTACTCGATCTGCTTCGCGCGGCGGCGGTCGGTCTCGTCGAGCGCCCGCTGCATCGAGCCCGTGACGCGGTCCGCGTACAGGATCGCGCGGCCGTGCACGTTGCGCGCGGCCCGGCCGATCGTCTGGATCAGCGCACCCGTCGAGCGCAGGAACCCTTCCTTGTCGGCGTCGAGGATCGCGACGAGCGCGACCTCGGGCATGTCGAGGCCCTCGCGCAGCAGGTTGATGCCGACCAGCACGTCGAACTTGCCGAGGCGCAGGTCGCGGATGATCTCGACGCGCTCGACCGTCTCGATGTCCGAGTGCAGGTAGCGCACCTTCACGCCGTGCTCGTTCAGGTACTCGGTGAGGTCCTCGGCCATGCGCTTGGTGAGCGTGGTGATCAGCACGCGCTGGTGCGCCGCGACGCAGTGGTGGATCTCGGACAGCACGTCGTCCACCTGCGTGCGCACCGGACGGATCTCGACCTCCGGATCGATGAGCCCCGTCGGACGCACGACCTGCTCGACGATGTCGCCGGCCGCGTGGCTCAGTTCGTACGGGCCGGGCGTGGCCGAGACGAAGATCATCTGCGGCGCCAGCGACTCCCACTCGTCGAATCGCAGCGGCCGGTTGTCGAGCGCCGACGGCAGGCGGAAGCCGTACTGGACCAGCGTTTCCTTGCGCGAGCGGTCGCCGCGGTACATGCCGCCGATCTGCGGGATCGTCACGTGGCTTTCGTCGACCACCAGCAGTGCGCCCGGCGGCAGGTAATCGAACAGTGTCGGCGGCGGCTCGCCCGCCTGGCGGCCCGAGAGGTAGCGCGAGTAGTTCTCGATGCCGGAGCAGTAGCCGACCTCCATCATCATCTCGAGGTCGAACGTGGTGCGCTGCTCGAGACGCTGCGCCTCCAGGCCCTTGTCGGCCGCGCGCAGTTCCTTGAGCCGCTCACGCAGTTCCTCGCGGATGTTCTCGATCGCGCTGTCGACACGTTCGCGCGGCGTCACGTAATGCGACGATGGGTACACGGTGAGCCGCGGCACCTTGCGCAGGACCTCGCCGGTGAGCGGATCGAAGTAGCTGAGCGTCTCGATGTCGTCGTCGAACAGCTCGATGCGCACGGCCTCGCGCTCGGATTCGGCCGGGAACACGTCGATGACGTCGCCGCGCACGCGGTACGTGCCCTGCGTGAGGTCGAGCTCGTTGCGCGTGTACTGCATGTCCGTGAGCCGGCGCAGCAGCTTGCGCTGCTCGAGACGGTCGCCGCGCGAGAGGTGCAGCACCATGCTCAGGTAGGCCTTCGGATCGCCGAGGCCGTAGATCGCCGACACCGTCGCGACGATGATCGAGTCGGGCCGTTCCAGCAGCGCCTTGGTGGCCGAGAGGCGCATCTGCTCGATGTGCTCGTTGATCGAGGCGTCTTTCTCGATGAACGTGTCCGACGACGGCACGTAGGCTTCGGGCTGGTAGTAGTCGTAGTAGCTGACGAAGTACTCGACGGAATTGTTCGGGAAAAACTCCTTGAACTCACCGTACAGCTGCGCGGCCAGCGTCTTGTTGTGCGCCATGACGAGCGTCGGTCGCTGGACCTGCTGGATCACGTTGGCGATGCTGAAAATGTCTTTCCGCGAACCCGTGACGCCCAGCAGCGTCTGGTGCGCCAGGCCGTTGCGCAGCCCTTCGACCAGGCGCGCGATCGCCTCGGGCTGGTCGCCCGCCGGCTGGTAGCCAGACTGCAACTGAAAAGCGCGCGGAGCGTCGGTCATCCGTAGTTGCCGCCGATCGGTGTCATTCTGCCTTGGGAGGACCGCCAGATTAGCCTAAAATGCGGCGTCTTTTTTACCCCCGGAACTCCCCCAGTGCCCGTCCAACTCGCCGAGCGCGTCAAGCGCGTCAAGCCGTCCCCGACCGTCGCCCTCACCGGGCCGCGTGGCCAAACTCAAAGCCGAGGGGCACGACATCATCGGGCTGGGTATCGGCGAGCCGGACTTCGACACCCCGACGCACATTGCGGACGCGGGCGTGGACGCCATCCGCAACGGCTTCACGCGCTACACGGCCGTCGAAGGCATCCCGGAGCTGAAGGACGCGATCATCGCGAAGTTCAAGCGCGACAACGGCATCGCCTACACGCGCCCGCAGATCCTGGTCTCGACCGGCGCGAAGCAGACGATCTACAACCTGTTCATGGCGGTGATCGATCCGGGTGACGAAGTCGTGATCCCCGCGCCGTACTGGGTCTCGTACCCGGACATGGCGCTGCTCGCCGACGGCGTGCCGGTCATGCCGTATGCCGGCCCGGACCAGGGCTACAAGATCACGGCCGCGCAGCTCGAAGCCGCGATCACGCCGAAGACCCGCGTGTTCATGCTCAACAGCCCGAGCAACCCGACGGGCGCGGCGTATACCCGCGCGGAACTCGAGGCGATCGGCGCGGTGCTGCGCAAGCACCCGCGCATCGTCATCGCGACCGACGACATGTACGAGCACATCTACTGGGCGCCGGAGCCGTTCTGCAGCTTCCTGACCGCCTGCCCCGACCTCTACGACCGCACGGTGACGATCAACGGCGTGTCGAAGAGCTACGCGATGACCGGCTGGCGCATCGGCTATTGCGGCGGCCCGGTCGAGATCGTGACCGCGATGTCGACGATCCAGAGCCAGAGCACCTCGAATCCAAGCTCGATCTCGCAGAAGGCGGCCGCCGCGGCGCTGAACGGCGACCAGGCCTGCGTCGGCGAGATGAACAAGCACTTCAAGGCGCGGCACGATTACTTCAATGCCGGCCTCAACGCCCTGCCCGGCTTCAAGGTGCTGCCGGCCGCGGGCACGTTCTACGCCTGGTGCGACGTGAGCGAAGCCATCCGCATGCGCGGCCTGGCCGACGACAACGCGTTCGCCGAGTTCCTGCTGGAAAAGGCGGGCGTGGCCGGCGTGCCGGGCTCCGGCTTCGGCGCGCCGGGGCACATCCGCTTCTCGTTCGCGGTGAGCATGCAGACGCTGGAGCAGGCCCTGGCCCGCATGGGCAAGGCGCTCGCGGGCGTCGGCTGTGAGGAACGGCTTTCCTTGACTAAAAGGACCGCCAATCGCAAAATTGGCGGCTCTTTCGAGACCGTTCCGACATAGCTCAGCGGTAGAGCAGCTGACTGTTAATCAGCGGGTCCCTGGTTCGAATCCAGGTGTCGGAGCCACGAATTCCAAGGGGTTTGCGCGAGCAAGCCCCTTTTCTTTGGCGCCTCTTGTGCGCCGGGAGCGTCAGAAATTCACGGCCGCCCCGCCATCCACCGCGATGCCCGCACCCGAGACGAACTTCGCCTCGTCCGTCGCCAGGAACAGCGCCGCGGCCGCCACGTCCTCCGGATCGCCGATGCGACCCATCGGCGCCTTGGCTTCCCAGTACTTGCGGAATTCGGGTCGTTCGAAGAACGGCTCGCGACAGCGCCGTCCAGATCGAGCCGGGCTGCAGGTAGTTGACGGTGATCTTGTACTTGCCGAGGTCGACCGCCATGCCCTTCGACAGGCCGGCGACCGCGTGCTTCGTGGTGCCGTAGGCCGCGAGGCTCGGGCCCGCCGTGTTCGACATGATCGAACCGAGGTTGATGATGCGGCCGCCGCCGCGTGCGCGCAGGTGCGGCACCGCGGCCTTCGAGACGCGGAAGATCGACGTGACGTTGATGCCGAGGATGCGATCCCACTGCTCGTCCGTGGTCTCCTCGAACTGCGCGCCGATCGCGATGCCGGCGTTGTTCACGAGGATGTCGAGACCGCCGAATGCCTTCACGCACGCATCGACGACGTTGTCCGGCGCGTCCTTCGCCGTGACGTCCTGCTCGAGACACACGACCGCTGCGTTGCCCTTGAAATGCGCCTGCCAGTCGCGACCCGGCAGGTCGACCGCGAGCACGCGCGCGCCATTCGCGACGTAGACGTCGACGATCGCGCGACCGATGCCACTGCCGCCGCCGGTGACGATCGCGACCTTGCCCGCGAGCTTGCCCGCTGCGCTCACGAGTTCACCGCCTTCTTGTCGGCCGCGACCGTCAGTTCGCGCAGCGCCTCGATCACGATGCCCAGGCCCTCCTGCACGATCTCGTCCGATGCCGTGAGCGGCGCGAGGAAGCGGATCACGTTGCCGTACAGGCCGCACGACAGCAGCACGAGTCCCTTCTCGCCGGCGCGCTTGCACCAGCGCCTTGGTGAGATCGGGATCGGGCTGGTGCGCGTCGCCGTTCTTGACGAGTTCCATCGCCACCATCGCGCCGAGGCCGCGCACTTCGCCGATGGCCGGCAGCGACTTCTGCGCCGCGCGCAGCGTGCTGGTCATCAGCGAACCGATGGCCTCGGCACGCTGGCAGAGCTGCTCCTCCTCGATCACCTCGAGCACGGCGAGCGCCGCGGCGCAGGCGATCGGCGAGCCGGCGTAGGTGCCGCCGAGGCCGCCCGGGGCCGGCGCATCCATGATGTGCGCCTTGCCGACGACGGCCGCGAGCGGGAAGCCGCCCGCGAGGCTCTTGGCCATCGTCATCAGGTCGGGCTCGACGCCCGCATGCTCGATCGCGAACATCTTGCCGGTGCGCGCGAAGCCGGTCTGGATTTCGTCGACGACGAGCACGATGCCGTGCTGGTCGCACAGCTTGCGCAGCGCCTGCAGGAACTCGGGCGGCGCGATGTAGAAGCCGCCCTCGCCCATCACCGGCTCGATGATGATCGCGGCGACGCGCGCCGGCTCGATGTCGTACTTGAAGATGTGCTCGAGCGCGTCGAGGCTGTCCTGCACGCTGACGCCGTGATACGCGATCGGGAACGGCGCGTGGTAGACCTCGGCCGGGAACGGACCGAAGCCCGCCTTGTACGGCGACGACCTTGCCGGTCAGCGCCATCGCCATGAACGTGCGGCCGTGGAAGCCGCCGCCGAACGCGATCACGCCGGCGCGACCGGTGTGGGCGCGCGCGATCTTGATGCTGTTCTCGACCGCCTCGGCGCCCGTCGTCACGAAGATGGCCTTCTTCGGCGTCGGGCCCGGCGCGAGCCGGTTCAGCTTCTCGGCCAGTTCGACGGCGACGCCGTACGGCGTGACCATCAGGCAGGTGTGGCTGAACGCGTCGAGCTGCTTCGCCACGGCGGCCTGCACCTTCGGGATGCAGGTGCCCGGTGTTGAGCACGGCGATGCCGCTGCCGAAGTCGATGTAGCGACGGCCTTCGACGTCCCAGATCTCCGCGTTGCGGGCACGCTCGACGTAGACGGGCAGCTGGTTGCCGAGGCCGCGCGCGAACGCCGCGTCGCGACGGCCCTGCAGGTCCTGGTTCTTCGACATCGTCGTTCTCCGTGGTGCTGCCGCGTTCAGCCGCGCAGCCGGTCGGCGACCAGCCGCGCAAGGTAATTCGGCGAACTGGTCGCCCAGGTTCTCGTGCTTGAGGCCGAACTCGACCGTGGCCTCGAGATAACCGAGCTTCGAGCCGCAATCGTAGCGCTGGCCTTCGAAGGCATAGGCATACACGGATTCGTCGTCCATCAACGCGGCGATGCCGTCGGTCAGCTGGATTTCGCCACCCGCACCGCGCCCGATCGTCGCGAGCTTGGCGTAGACGGCCGGCGTCAGGATGTAACGGCCGACGACCGCGAGGTTCGACGGCGCATCCTGCGGCTTCGGCTTCTCGACGATGCGCTTCACCAGCGACAGCCGCTCGCTCGACCGGCTCGACCGCGACGATGCCGTACTTGTCGGTCTGGTCGGCCTCGACGGTCTGGACGCCGAGGATGCTCGCGTTGCAGCTCGTCGAAGGCGCGCGCCATCTGCGCGAGGCAGGGCTCCGTCGGCGTCGATGAGGTCGTCGGCGAGGTGGATGAAGAACGGTTCGTCGCCGACCGACGGGACGCGAGCACAGCACCGCGTGGCCCAGGCCGAGCGGCGCCGGCTGGCGGATGTAGATGCAGCTGGCGTAGGACGGCACGATGCCGCGCACGGCGTCGAGCAGGTCGCTGCTTGCCCTGCGCCTCGAGCTCCTGCTCGAGTTCGTGGTCCGTGTCGAAGTGGTCTTCGATCGCGCGCTTGGCCGAACCGGTGATGAAGACGAGCTTTTCGGCGCCGGCGGCCAGCGCTTCTTCGGCCGCGTACTGGATCAGCGGCTTGTCGACGATGGGCAGCATCTCCTTGGGGCTGGCCTTGGTGGCCGGCAGGAACCGCGTACCGCGTCCCGCCACGGGAAACACTGCCGTCCTGATCTTCATGCTGCGCGATCCCTGCTGCCGCCGGGACTCGGCTGACAGGGCATGATACTGGATAGCGCGACGGGCCGCTCCACGCGGCCCGGCACCGCAGCGAGGCACCGGACGATTGCCGTCCGGGCCCCGCGGCAGTCGGCTGTCAGCGGCCGGCGGGCTGCTCTGCGCGGCTTGGCCGCCGGCTTGGCGTCGGCCTTGCGGCCGCGGCAGGCGCCGCACCGCCGCCGCTCAGCGCGGATGTTGCCCTTGTTCTGGTCGAGCACCTTGTCGCCGATGCCGTCGACCTTGAGCAGGTCTTCCGGCGCTCTTGAACGGGCCGTTCTTCTGCCGGTACTCGACGATGGCCTGGGCCTTCGCCGGGCCGATGCCGTCGAGTTCCCTGGCGAGCGTCGCGGCGTCCGCCGTGTTGAGGTTGACCGGACCGGCCAACGCCGCGCCGACCGGCAGCAGGCTCACGATGAGTCCCTGGACCAGCGCCCGGATTGTCTTGTCGTTCATGATGCGCGCCTCCTTGGTGGCATTGCGCACCGCGGCGAACGGCCGCGGCCGAAGCCAAGGTAGCGATGCGACCCGGCGGGCGCGCCGCGAAATTTGCGGCGTTCGCCGCGAAAGCTCAGGCCGCGGAACGCGGCAGCGCCGCGCGCGGCAGGAACTCGAGCGCCGCGACGCCGCGCAGCGTTTCCCACGCGTGGCAGCCCGGGCAGTGCCAGAGGAACGTCGAGCTGTCGAGCCCGCACTCGCTGCAGCGATAGCGCGCGTGACGCAGCACCACGTTGCGCAGCGCGCCCGCGATCGCACGCAGTTGGTCGCGCGTGGGCTCGGCACCGGCGGCAGGAACGCGCCGGTCATGTCACGCAGGTCGCTGTCGATCGACAGCATCGCGCGCACGCAGTCGAGGATCACCGGGATCGTCGTAGTAGCCGCTGACGATCGCCGCATAGGCGATCTCGGCGTGATTGCCGGCGCCCGGCTGATGATTTCCTCGAGCGTCGCGTCGAACTGCTGCGGCTCGCCGGCCTGCTTCGCGGCATCGGCCAGTCGCGGCAGCACGATCGCGAGCAGGTGGAAGTCGCGCCGCACCACGCGGCGGTAGAGCTGCAGCGCCTGCGCGGAGTCGCCCTGCTTGCGCGCGAGGTCGCCGCGCAGGATGCCGGCGCGGCCGAAATCGTTCTGCTCGCGGCTCGCGCTGCTCGAGGTGCCCGAGCGCCTTGTCGTAGTCCTGCTCGGCGATCGCAGCCTCGGCCATCTCGCAGTAGTAGTGCGCGATCGCCGCAGGCTGCTCCGGCACGCCGACCGTCCGCAGCCGCTCGTGTGCCGTCGCGGCCTGCTGCCATTCGTGCTGGATCTCGTAGATGCGAATCAGGTGCTGCAGGGCGAGCGCCGGATCCTTGCCCTGTCCGCCAGGTCCTGGAACAGCTTCTCGGCACGGTCGTACAGGCCGGCGCGGAGATAATCGCGGGCCAGTTCGGTCAGTGCCGCCTCGCGGTGCCTGGCCTGCAGGCTGGAACGCGCGACGATGTGCTGGTGCACGCGGATCGCACGGTCGACCTCGCCGCGCCGCCGGTACAGGCTGCCCAGGGCGAAGTGCGTGTCGACGGTTTCGTCGTCGAGCTCCGCCAGGCTCAGGAAGACTTCGAGTGCGCGGTCAGGCTTGTCGTCGAGCAGGAAGCGCACGCCTTCGAGGTAGCGCGCGCGGCGACGCACCCGGCGCTTGCGACGGACGTAAATTCGCCAGCTGGTGAGGCCCCAACCGACGGCGAGCGTGCCGACGAGCGTGAGCCAGAAAGTGGAGTCAGCGTGCATCGACCTTCGGCCGGATGCGGCTGGGGGACGGCAGGCTTCGGCAGCCGTCGCCGTGGCGCCGAGCCGGGTTTCCGCAAGACGCAACGCCTGGCGCAGGTGACCACGTTCTGCCAGCAGCTGGGCAATCCAGCGCGAGCTGGCGAAGGCACCGGTGAGCAGACCGGCCGCAAATGCGATCAGCAAGGCGAGACCGGAGGAGACTTCGAACTCGAGGAAGGCGATGTCGACATCGAATCGCTGCTGGT
>CAWHEA010000025.1:0-85831 GCA_963828265.1 uncultured Gammaproteobacteria bacterium
TGGAGCGTCCAACATGCTGGTGTCCTAAGGACTGCTCGCGCCGCCACGCTGCTCACTCTCGCAGGATTGCTTCCGCTAGTACTGGTGACTGTAGTTCCATTTTTCACCGGCGCTATCGACCTCAAACATTTCTCTCCGTTCGTTCCTCTGAATGGCTCATGGAATTCTTGAGGGCTGGCGTTTGATCATTGGAGGCCTCTTCCTCGCGGCTTGGTCTACGTACGCTGCCGAGACGGCGGTTTGCTACATGAGTGAATTTCGGGAGCCTGGCATTGATGCGCCTAAAGCCATCATCTGGTCGGGCCTCCTTTGCATTGCTTTGTATGTGCTCGTGCCCTTCGTTTTCCAGGGTGTGCTCGGCACTGAATACATGATGCGACCTGCGAATCGTATCCGGAGAGGAAGTGGGCGTCGCGCTCGCGAGCATGGTCAACGCTGGTCCCCTCGCGACGAAGTTCATCGTCGTCATTCTGACCTTTACGCTTTTCTTGGGAATATTGACCGCGATGGCGGGGTCTTCCCGCACCCTGTATGAAGGTGGTCGGGATGGTTGGATGCCCAAATATCTCGACCATCTGAATAAGCATGGCATTCCAACCTACGCGATGTGGACCGATCTAGCGTTCAACGCAATCCTGCTCCTTATGTCCAACTACCTGTTCGTACTGGCCGTATCCAGCGTCAACTACGTCCTGTTTCACTACCTGAATCTCAATGCAGGTTGGATACACCGTATCGACAATTCTAGGGTTAAACGCCCCTACCGGACTCCTCCACTTCTCTTCGCGATTGGGTTTTGCTTGGCGTTCTTCAACGCCTTCATTATCGGCGCGGGAGCGAACGTATGGGGACCTGGCATTTTATGGCTCGGTTTGGCGTCTGCCTTCATCTCCGTTCCGATCTTTTGGTATCGGCACTATGTCACCGACAAGGGAAAGTTCCCTAAAGGGATGCTCAGCGATCTCTTCCCCGAAGGTGAGACAGACGTAGGTCCAACTCGAGCAGGTTATCTCCCGTATATAGCGCTCCGCGGGTGGCGCGCTCGCTTGTGCGCTAGGTTACATCATCTTTTGGACCGGACTATTCGGACTTCAATAGTCGGCTAGCTCATCTTTAGGTTGCGGCTCTACGGAAGAGGGAGAGGCTAGATGCTAGTCGAGCTTTCGATCGCAGACTTCAGCAAGGTACTCGGATCAGACGCGCCCGCACCGGGCGGTGGAAGCGTAGCGGCTTTGTCGGGGGCCTTGGGTGCGGATCTGGTGTGTATGGTCTGCAAACTCAGCATCCGAAAACCTGATCTGGAATCAATTCAAAGGAGAGTTGTCTGAGACATGAGGAAGGCGGAACACCTCTCCAAAAGCTTGCTCGCGAGAGTCGATCGCGACACCCAGGCGTTCAATGAGGTTATGGCCGCTTTCAAGATGCCAAAGGCCAATGACGAAGAGAAGAAAAAGAGGACGGAATCCATCCAGAGGAGCTATCGCGAAGCTGTTCTGTCTCCCTTGGGGGTCGCTAGAGAATGCGTCGAAGTGCTTGGTCTAGCGGCCGGAATTTTAGGGAAGTCGAATTCCGAACGCACTTAGCGATTTAGGCGTCTCCGCTCAACAGGCCTATGCGGGTCTTGAGGGTGCCGTCATGAACATCAAGATCAACCTACCGTCCATAAAGGACGAACTCTTTAGGTCGAAGACATCGGGTGAGGTGTCGTCTCTGACTGGGAGAGCGTGCTCGCTTCGGGATACCGTCCAGGCGTTTGTTTCCAAAAATCTGGCCTAACCTTGCCGTGTTGAGCACATCCATACTGGATCGTCTGAAGCGATTGCATCCGAAGGCCATCGACCTCTCGCTTGAGCGTGTCGAGCGCTTACTTACCCGGCTTGGTCATCCCGAACGACGTTTGGCGCCGGCAATTCATGTTGCTGGTACGAACGGTAAAGGCTCAGTGATTGCCTTTCTACGATCCATTGCTGAAGCTTACGGAAAACAGGTCCAAGTTTACACCTCGCCTCATCTCGTCAATTTCCACGAAAGAATATTTCTTCCGGGGCCATTTGGTTCAGGGCCCATATCTGAGGAGTTCTTGATTGACTGTTTAAGGCAAGCTGGGGGAGTCGAACGGTGGCGAGCCAATCACGTTTTTTGAGATCACGACAGTTGCTGCATTTCTGGCATTTGCCAGTACTCCCGCCGATTTGCTTCTCATTGAAACTGGTATGGGCGGCAGACTTGACGCCACGAATGTCGTCTTGAAACCGGTGGTAACCGCGATCACTCCGGTGTCAATTGATCACGTCTCCTTCCTCGGTCAGACGATATCGGCGATTGCGCGAGAGAAGGCCGGAATACTGAAGCCCCAAACTCCATGCGTTCTGTCGCAACAAACTCCCGAAGCACTCGAAGAAATTGAGGCCAGAGCAAGCACGATAGGTGCTCCGCTTTATATTTATGGACGCGACTTCGGCGCGTTGGAACGGGATCGGAAGCTTTTTTTTGAGACGCCGACGAAAGTGCTTCAGATCCCAGTTCCGCGACTTAGAGGAGCCCACCAAGTCGGCAATGCCGTCACTGCAATAGCCATTGCCGAACTGGCCTTCGGTAATCTGAGGGCTCATGCCGTGCACCGTGGCCTGACGGAAGCTAAATGGCCGGCGCGCCTCGAAGGCTACTTCCCGCCGGTGCACTTCACTCGAACGCCAACGACGTCACCGAGATTTGGTTGGATGGAGGTCACAACGTCGCCGGCTCTCAGGCGGTGGCTCGGGCATTAGGCGAGCTCGACAGTAAGTCATCGCGCAAAAACCATCTCATTTGGGGAATGATGGATTCGAAGGATGCTCGGGCCGTCATCTTAAATTTCAAAGGAAAAGTGGATTTAGTTTTCACCGTCGACATCCCGGGGGAGACCAATTCATTCACAGCGGATAGGTTGGCGCAGATCGCGAACAGTGAAGGTTTCACAGCGACGCCAGCTAACAGCGTAGCCCACGCTCTGCTCTTGTCACAGGCGGCATTGAAGGGCCCGGGTCGCGTGCTCGTATTTGGGTCGCTTTATTTGGCAGGCCACGTCCTCACACTGCATTTTAGTCAGCAACGATGGCGAGCGGCTTAGACCAAACTGGGGGCAACTTTTGCCCCGAACCTGCCGTTGATACTAGCGTAATCAAATTGTCATGCGTGGATCAGACCCTGAGCTCGGACAGAACCATTCAGAACGTCTTTGGTTCAGCTTTGGACTCGGTAACTAGCCAAAACAGTCAGTTGAGGCGAAGCCACTTTCTTGGATCCGCAACTGTTAACGTCTCTTTCGAGTTCTTTCCGCCGAAGACAGCTGCCTTGGAAGAGAGGTTATGGGCTGCGATACGTCGGCTGGAGCCACTCCGGCCCACGGAGGTTGCCATTACGTATGGCGCTGGTGGCTCAACAAGGGACCGCACCCATAGCACGCTTGCAAGGATCTTGCGGGAGACGTGCCTCAGACCTGCTGCTCATCTGACATGCGTCGGGGCGACAAAGCCTCAAGTAAATGCGCTTCTAGAAAACTATTGGGCGATTGGCGTTCGCCACATCGTGGCACTGCGTGGCGACCCTCCAGGAAGATTTTGCCGGGGTTTTGAGACCACGGCCGGTGGCTTTCATAACGCCGTGGATCTCGTCGCGGGTGTCAGGGCAGTAGCGCCATTTGAAATCTCAGTCGCTTGCCATCCTGAGAAGCATCCGGACTCACTCACATTCGAATCTGATCTCGATGCTTTGCAGGCCAAAATCGATGCAGGGGCCTCTCGTGC
Organism: uncultured Gammaproteobacteria bacterium; assembly: GCA_963828265.1. Taxonomy (GTDB): domain Bacteria; phylum Pseudomonadota; class Gammaproteobacteria; order Steroidobacterales; family Steroidobacteraceae; genus RPQJ01. The sequence continues at coordinate 3,786 of CAWHEA010000025.1, forward strand.
CATCACTCAGTTTTTTTTCGACAACGGTGCGTACTTTCGTTTCCTAGATCGCGTCCGATCGCGTGGCATCGATATCCCGATCCTGCCCGGCCTAGTGCCGATCTACGACTTTCCGCGCATCTCAAACTTTGCGGCTCGCGCGGGAGTTAGCGTGCCGGATTGGCTACGCCACCGTTTCGACGGTCTAGAGCACGATCCGCAAACTCATCACCTCGCGGCCGCGGCATTCTCTGCCGAACAGGTACTTGGTCTTGTCGATCATGGAGTGGACGCCTTTCACTTCTACACCCTGAACCGCGCAGATCTCGTTTACGCCATCTGTCACATACTCGGCCTACGTCCTAAATCCTAACTCTCGCAAAGCGATGGAAATGGACTTAGGAAGGATGATAGATGGCGAACTATCGCAAGACCCCCGGAGCCATCTTCAAATCCGTTGCTATATGAGGGATTTCATGTGTAGTTAGGTAGCGCTATGTGGCAGCATGTTTCACGGATCGCGCTGATCGCTGCTCAGCTCGGCGGCCAGGCGAAATCGTCGCCGCGCCCGGCTTTGGGCTTGAGCTGCTCGCCCTTGATCAGGACCTTGTAATAGGGCCGCTGCGATAGCGGCAGCCGGGGCTTCGACGAGGCGAGCGTCAAATCGGTCACCGTCGACAACGTGGCGACGGCCGTCAGTCCCTGCAACGCCGCCACGGGAGGCGGCGAACCATTAAAGAGCGAGAGGAACCGCTCATGAAAGCCGAAGACATTGGTCAGGTGTTCATAGTCGGCGCGGGCACGATGGGGCAACAGATTGCGCTGCAGTGCGCGATGCACGGTTGCGATGCCACCTTGTACGACCTCTCGCCGGACGCGCTGCACACGGCACGCGCCAGAATTGAGGGCTATGCGGCGCAACTGGCTGGCCGGCAACGGCTGACGGAGGCAGCGTCGCGGCAGGCGCTGTCGCGCATCCGGTACACGACGCAGGCGGAGGCCGCCGCCACCGCCGACCTGCTGAGCGAGTCGGTGCCCGAGGACCCGGAGCTCAAGGGCCGCGTGTTCGCACAGTTCGACGCGATCTGCCCGCCGCGCACGATCTTCACGACGGATACGTCCACGCTGTTGCCCTCGATGTTTGCGGCGGCAACCGGGCGGCCGGCGCAGTTCGCGGCATTTCACTTTCACACCTACGTGTGGGACTCGAACCTGGTGGACGTGATGCCGCACCCCGGCACAAGCCCCGAGGTCGTGCAACTGCTCAGCGACTTCGCACGACGCATCGGCCAGGTGCCACTGGTCCTGAAGAAGGAGAGCGCCGGCTACGTCGTCAACGCGATCCTGGGCGCGATCAACGAAGCGGCGTTCCGTCTGGTGCAGGACGGCGTGGCATCGGTCGAGGACGTCGACCGCGCAGTGATGATCGTGATGAAGATGGCAACAGGGCCGTTCGCCAGCCTTGATGTCGTAGGCCTCGACACCGTATGGCACATCATGCAGAGCAAGGCGAGGCTGTCGGGTGATCCCGAGCATCAGGCCGCAGCGGACCAGTTCAAGGCGCAGTACATCGACAAGGGCCGGTTGGGCGTGAAGTCAGGGCGGGGCTTCTACACCTATCCGGATCCTGCGTATGCGCGTCCCGGTTTCCTCACCGGCGAGGCGATACCACCGGTGCTTTAGGTGTTTGCGACGACGGGCGACTCAAGCAACGGCGTGGGGATGAACGGTCATGAGCACAAGTATCATGCAGGTGCTGCCGATCGTAACGGGTTCTATCGCAGCGCTGTCGGCGATCGCAGCTCTGTTCTGGGGGGTCTGGACGTACAAGCGCAATGCCGCGCATCAGGTACAGTTGCTGGCGCTCGGCGCCTTGCAGCACTACCTCGATCTGGCGGTGGCCCATCCGGACCTGGCGAGCAGGGATGACAGCCAGGCCGTCGATGTCCGCTACGCTTGGTTTGCGGCCCACGCACTGGCGACGGCGCAGACCTTGTGGAGCGTGGCCGGCGCTGACGAGAACTGGCGGCGCCCCGTCGACAGCATCATCCGCCAACACTCTGCGTACTTGAGGACGGGTACGCTCGTGTGCGGCGACTACAGGCCGGATTTCGTCAGTTACCTGCGCTCAAGGGTGCCGGATCTCAGGTGTGCCCCAGCAACCGATTCGCCTCCTTGAGCATTGTCCATACCGGACACGTGGGCTCCGGGTCGTCCCGGTACCAGCTTCGCTTTTCAGTAACGGACGACCAGCACCGTTTCGCCGAGACCCTCGTCGCGACCCGCCACCGCCTGCGCGGGCGCGGCCGCACCTGGTCGGTCGATCTGGACGTACAGGACCGCGGCTTGATTGGCGCCGAACTCCTCCAGTGGCTCGACGGTTTTCTTCTGCTGCGCATCGCCGGGGTTCGCGGCCGGTTTCGCAGGCGCGCTTCGCCAGGCCCGCCAGCGCTCCCAGGCCGCTGCTCGCCAGGCCTTGCTCGAGTGCGTTCGTGCGGCGTCCGTGCGCTCGGCCGCCTCCTTCCGTTTTTGCGCTTGGCGTGCCGCCTGGTCGCCGGTCTGCGGCTTGATGCCGGGGGCAATTCGGCCCATCAGTTCGGTGGGTGACAGCTGACTCGTGAACACGGCACGGTGTTCATCGCTCGCGAAATGGCGATAGCGCAGATCGCTGACATCCCGCAGCCCGAGCTGCTCCTGCGACGGAAGCGTATCGGGCACGAACGCAGTCCCAGCCGCCTCGATTGCCGGCGCGCCACCAGCGTCCGTATGCCTGGGCCCATTGCTCATCGGCGGCATCGAGCAAGCGTCTTGCGGCTTGTCGCACTGCGGGCGAAGGGTGCTCGAACGCCGCAAGCGCCGCTTCCCGCTCGGCGTCGTTCGTGATCTGCCCGAGCTGGCGCAGCCCGAATTCGGCCAGCATCGGAAATTGTCCGCGCGCCGCAACGACCAGTACCTCGCGGTCGATCGGCTGGCGCTGCGCCGCAAGCGTGCGCAGGTTGCCGTAGAGGTCGACCTCGACGTCCGAGAGCAGGGCAGGGCAGTCGCTCGACCATTTGCCATCGACGCATTCGGCCTCGAACCGGCGGGAGACCTCCTCCGGCGGCAGGTCCAGTCGCGTTCCGGAAATCAGTGTCGCGAGGGCGATCAGGGAGTAGATCATGGCGTCCTCACTTGCTCTTGCGCTTCAGCAGCGCAGCCTGCTTCTTGGTGGCATTCTTGAGTTCCATCACCTGATCCGGGGTCGGCACCGTACTCGTGCCGTCGGGGCGCCGTGCATTGGTGCTGCCGCTCCATCCGCATTTCCGCGCAAGTTCTGCAATGTGGTCACGCAGAACCGCAATGCCGGCCTGGTAGGCCTCGACGTCGTCCTTCGCCACGAATTCGGTTGTGCCGAACTTTGCGGCTCCACCCGCCGCATAGGCGGCCCGGCACGACGCCTGGTGATGTCCCTCGTGAGTGAGGACGAACTTGGCCATTGGCGCGCACAGCTTTTTTTGCACCTGCTCGGGTGTCACCGGGCGTTGCACCTGCTTTCCTTGCGCGTCCTTGACGTATTCGACGAGCGCGCAGCTCTTGTTGTTCAGGTCCGTACCGAACGACGGAGCGGCACCGCCTTTGCCGCCAGGACCACTGTCCGTCTTCAGGGGGCCGTAGAGCCCTCCCCGCATGGCTGCACCGAGTTGATCGGCCGCTGACTGCTGCATCGCCTCCACGGAAACGGGGTAGTACGCCTCTTTGACCCACCGATCGAAGCGGTTGCGCAGGAACTCCTGCTCGAGCAGTTCACGGTAGAGCCGCGGCAGGTCGCTGCACTTGTCGCAACCGGCCGCAGCCGACGCTGGCGTCGCGGTGACCAGGCACGCAAGCGCTGCGCACGTGATGGAAATGAGTGGTTTCACCGACTTGTCTCCTGCGTGACCGGCGAGGCCAGCGAGATTGCCAGCGCCGCGTCGTGTATGCGTTGATCGCCCGGGGCAATTGCCTGCGCACGGGCGATCGATTCCGCTGCCAGCGCCGACTGGCCAGCCTCAAGTTCGGCGAGCGCCCGGTTGCTCCATGCCCGCGCCGAATCCGGGGCGCGCACGCTGGCCTCGCGCCACAGTGCGGCGGGATCGGCCCAGACGCTCGCGCGCCACCAGCATAGCGCCCCGAGCACCAGGAGCAATGCCGTGGCCAGCACCGGGCGGATGCGCGGCCACAGCGCTGGCGCGTACGCCAAGGCCGCGCCTAGCGCGATGCTCGGCCCGATCCACGCGGGATAGAGGGCCTTTTCAGTGATCGGATCCAGACGCGCGAAGACACTGTGCGTCGGCAGCAGCGCCACGATCGGCCACAACAGCGCGAGCGTGACTGAGGGCGCGCGGGCCCGCAATGCCGTTGCGGCTCCAAGAACCATTGCCAGCAGCAGGATTGCGCCGACGATCGTGTCAGCGGTCGTAAAGACATGGGGCTGCTCGACCGACAAGGCCCAGGGACGCCACCAGAGAGTCAGCGAGATCGGCAGCGCCGCGGCGTTGGTCGCGAGAGCGTCGCCCGGGGATGACAGTGCGAGCGAAAAGGCAAGAATCTCCCTCAGTCGCGTGCTCGTCGCAATGGCGACTCCGGCCAATAGAACTGCGGTCGCGGTTGCAGGTGCGACACGTCGAAAAATCTCACGCGGGGGTGCAATCGGCCGTCGAGTCGTCTCCCAGAGCAGCAGCAGCACTGGCAAAACCAGTGCAGTCTCTTTTGCAAGCACGGCCGCCGTCATTGCGAGTAGCGACAGACAGAGCCAGCGGACTGACCCGGTCGCACGTTCGTGCGCGAGCATGGCAGCCACCATCAGCAAAGTGGCAAGCAGCGTCGAGCGGCCACTCGTCCAGGCTACGGCCGCTGCGTGAGCGGGTTGCAGCGCGAAGACAGCTGCCGCGAGCGCGACCGAAACCTCGTTGCGCAAGCGTTGACGTGCGAGTGCCGCCACGCCAAGCACCGTCAGCGCGTGGAGGGCCAGGTTGGTCGCGAGGAAGCCGGCAGGGGCGAAGCCCCACAGCTGATGGTCGGCCGCGTAGCTGAGCCGCAGCAGGGGCCTGAACCCGTTTGCCAGTCGGCTCATCAGCGCGGCTGAGTTGGAGGTCGCCGGGTCCATCACGACATTGGCGAAATCGTCGTAATGAAACTGGCCGCCCACGCCGGGCGCCCACGCGAGCAATACCGCTGCGAGCAGGAAGACGGTCGTCCGCCACCCGCCAGCCGCCGCCCTGGCGGCCGCGCAACGATTCATTCCGGAAACGAAGTCCATGCTCCAAAGCTCATTGCGATGACGGTCTCCGTGCCGCAGGTTCCATGGCGTCTGCCGCCAAGCGGACCGGGTGCTTGCGGAAGATCGCAATCGTGCAGAACATCATGACGGCGATGGCGCCCATCAGCGCGTAGTTCTGCACGAAGCTCGTGTACTCGGACAGGCTGCCGAATATCTTCGAGCCGGCCGAGTGGCCGAGGTTGGCCATCGACATGTAGATCGCGAACTGCGTGGCCGAGATGCGAGTGGAGCAGATGCTCATGGCGAGGGCGATGACGCAGACCATCGTTATGGGTTGCATCAGGACGTACGCCGACAGCATGAGCAGCACGTAGGTGCTGTTGGTCCAGAGGTGCTGGGTTCCGGCGAACAGGAACGCATGGATACACACCACGCCGATGGTCATCATCAGCATGGCCTTGGCGCCGAAGCGGTCGATCAGCGGCCCGAGCGCGAGCGCCGCAAAGGCGCCCGTGAGTCCGATCATGGCCACGAGCTGTGACCACTGTGTCGTGGTGAAGGAAAAGAGCTTCACGGCGGCGATCGGCATCAAGGCCTCGCCGTATCCCGTAACAACTCCGTCGAAGAACATGACCAGCGACACGACGAGGCTGGTGCGCGTCCAGAACACCGCGTTCAGGTCCTGCACGACGCTCTTGAACGAGCTCGCGGCGGCACGCTGACCCACGGCTTCGCCCTGCGTCCAGGGCAGCAGGCGCTCGCCCTCGCGCTCCCGGACGAAGAAGAAAGCGATCAGGACAAGGGCTGCGCCGGCCGCGGCGACCACTGCGGTGACGGCCAGGCCGTACTTGACGAGAATCGTTCCTGAGAGGGCGGCGGTCACCGCCCACCCGACGGCCTTGCCGCAGCTCATGAACGCATTGATCCGGCCATGCTCCGACTCGGGCACGAGGTCGATCGCCATGCCGTCCACGGCTACGTCCTGGGTGGCCGTAAACGAATTGATGATGACGCCGAGCGCCGTCAGCAGGCCGATCTGCGCCATCGGATCCTGGATCGCCGCCAGGCTGAGCAGGCTCAGTACGAGCCCGCACTGGGCGCCGAGCACCCATGGGCGGCGACTGCCCATCGGGCGATAGGCGAATCGATCCATGAGCGGGCCGGTGACCAGCTTGAATGCCCATGGCAGCACGATGATGGCGAGGTAGGAGGCGATGGCCCCGGTGCTGGCGCCCTGGCTCGCCAGCCAGGCCGGCATGGCGATGTGTAGAAGACCCTTTGGAATGCCCTGTGCAAAGTACAGCGCCGCCCCGCTGGCATAGCGTACAGCCGGGCTCTTCGACATGTAGAGCGTCGACGCCATGGTTCTTACTCCCCCCTGCCAAGTGACCGCTGCGCGTGCAGCGCCGGCCGCCATTTTTTTGCTGCAGTCAGATTCCAGCGTGTCGGAATCATGCCAGAAAATGGGGTGCAGCCTGGTCTGCGCGATGCAGATTTCGATCCGGCCTGAAAACAGGCGTCGTAGTTTGACCCGGACGTTGGTCACTGCTCGACACCGGCCAAAATGGAAAAGCGTAGAGTTAGCCTGACAGCGTGGTGCGCCGCGCCATCATCGTTCTCTTTCCAGGCCCGGCACTTTGTCCAGGTTGACTTGAAGCGCCACACTATTCCGCGCGAGATTCTCATCACCCGACATTCACAGAAGACCTTATGAATGCGCTCGTCACACGCAGGGCAGTACAGGCTCTCCTTGTCCTTGCTTCTTTGATTTTCACTGCGGCATGCGAGACGACGGGAGGCGTCTCCGATGAAGGAGAGCCCGTCTTCGTCGAGGAAGAATCTGCTCCTCAGGAAGCGCCCGAGGCCCCGATGGCGAAGGCTGTGGAAGAAGGGGAGGTTCCGCTGGTCGTTGCCGAGTCAGAGCGTCCCGAAGATGTCTCGACCGGCAAGGAACTCGAGGAGGTGATCGTCGAAGCTCACCGCGAACGTCACGAGGTGATCCTTGATCTCGTGTCCGAGGCGAAGTCCATTCTTCGTGATGTCGAACTCGAGTATGTGTTCACGGGAAAGGGAAAGAGAGAAGTGCTTCGCGGGCGTCCTGTCGTCTTTGCCCTGTGGAGCGAGGCGAAGCAGGAATGGTCCATCGTGCACATCGAGATCCCCCGCCCTCCGGTCAAATGGAAGCCCGGAAGGAAGCCCTTTCCTTTCATCGTGCGCACACCAGGAGTCGAGGCACGGCACGTCAAGGGCACGGGTGCCGAACGGCTGATGTTCGCCTTCTCCAAGGACGGCGAGCCACTGAAGGTCTACGGGAGGAAATTCCCCGTCTTCGACAGTGCTCTGATTGCGAAGAAGAGATGGAGAGCCGTCGTCGAGACCGCGAGGCCCATCGTCTATCTTCCGTCCAACGAAGACACCCTCGATCCGCTTTTTGTCAGTGGCGGGAAGGAATTCCTGCTCAACACGGCGCGGAGGGCGATCGAGGAATTGCGTCTCGCCAAGGCACCTTCAGTGGCATTTCCAGGAGTGCTGCTCGCAGATGTCGTGCCCGCTGAAGTTCTCACGACCCTGGCGGTGATCGAACAGACGGACGACGCCGACTTTGTGAAAAAGAAAGCCGGTGCGTTCGATGAGGTGCTGAGCCACTACGGCATGAAACGGGAGGAGGCGTATCGGTACAGTGTCTCGAGCGCAGCTGCCCTCGGCCCCATGCAGTTCACGAACAGGAGGGGGAACGGTACCTATGCGCTGGTGGTCAGGCGATGCCCTGCGGCAAAGATTGACCCGAACTTCGAGCGCGGCGCGACGGATCTTCTGAACGCCATGAAAGCGGCGATCTGTCTCTTTGACATCGAGCTGTATCAAATGCGTTCGGATATCCGCCTGCGCGTATCGTGACAACAAGGAGGTGCTTGGCATCTTCCCGGTCGCCGCCTACAACGGCGGACCCAGGAATGTCGCGAAGCTCTACGGTGTCATGAAAAGGATGGGGGTGAAACTTGAGGACCTGCGTCCCCCGGGAGAGCAGCCTCCGGGAATGCAAGTGAACTGCCCGTGTCTATGGACGGAGGACGCGACTGGCGTCCGTCCCGTGGCGATCCCCAAATACAACAATGAGAATCGTTGGTACATCGAAAAGTACCAGAGCATCCTCAGCGTGTTCGAGTGAGATTCCGCGCGCCGACCACCGGCAATTCGACGTAACTCGCCTGCCCGGGCGCAAGCCAGATGCGGTGCGTCGCGCTGCGGTAAGTCCGCGGGATCGGCCTTGGCGATGTTCTCGACGAAGGTCTGCGGGTTGCGGTCGTACAGCGGGAACCAGCTCGACTGCACCTGGACCATGATTCGATGCCCCGGCAGGAACGTGTGGTTGGCCTCGGGCATGCGCACCCGGTACGGCGCGACCACTCCAGGCTCGCTGGGCTTCGGGTGCTCCAGGCTTTCGCGATAGCGGCCGCGCAGGATGTCGGCCGACACCATGAGCTGGTAGCCGCCCAGTTCGGGGTTGGAACGCACTTCCGGCGGGAACACGTCGATCAGCTTGACCACCCAGTCCGCATCGGTGCCGGTGGTGGACGCGAACAGCGTGGCCGCCACTTCACCACTGATGCTGAGGGCTTCGGTCAACGGCTCGGTGACGAACACCAGCACGTCCGTCCGGTCGGCGAACGGCCGCTGGTCGTCGACCAGCCAGCGGCCCCAGGTCGAATCGGCGTGGTACATCGGCAGCACCGGTCGCACGCGGTAAGGCACCGGCTTCGCGGGATCGGACACGTACTCTGCATAGGGTTGGGCGGTCGCGTCCGGCTCCGCAAAGCGCAGGCCGCCGCCCGGCTGCAGGTGCAATCGGGTGGCCGACACCGCGCCGTCCGCCGGCCAGCTCTGGAAAGTCCGCCACTTCTTGAGGCCGGTGTCGAAGGCGAGGACCGGCGGGATCGGGCTCGCGGGCGTCTCACCCTTCAGGTGCAGGTTCCAGAAGGGCAGCAGGACGTTCTCCCGAAACCACAGGCTGGTGTCGGCGTTCCACTTGAGCGCGCCCAGCTCCGAGCCCTCGCGCTGTGACTGCCCGTGGCTCCAGGGACCGACCACCAGGTGCACCTGCGTGTTGTCGACATCCTTGGCCTCCAGCGAGCGGTAGGCCGCGATCCCGCCGAAGTTGTCTTCCTGGTCGAAGAGTCCGTGCACGACCAGCGTCGGCACCCGCAACGGCCGCGCGGCGAGGATGTCCTGCACCGCCTGCCCGCGCCAGAACGCGTTGTAGGTCGGGTTGTCGACGACCTTGCGCCAGGTCGGCAGCTGGTCGGCCTTGTAGCGACGGGCGACCGCCTCGGCAGATCCGGCCGACAGGAAAGCCTCGTACAGGTCGCGGTAGCCGTACGGCACCTTGTGGTCGCTGCTCTTGTGCGACCCCATCTCGTAGATCCACTCGAGCATGGTCTGGCGGAACGCGCCGTTGTGATAGAAGTCGTCGCCGATCCAGCCGTCCACCATCGGGTACATCGGCACCGCCGCCTTGAGCGCCGGGTGCGGATCGACGAGGCCCATCAGCGTGAGCCAGCCGCCGTATGAGACGCCGGTGAGTCCGACGCGGCCGTTGTTCCCCTCGACGTTCTTCAGCAGCCACTCGATGGTGTCGTAGGTGTCGGTCGCCTGATCGACCTTGCGGCGATTGAGCTCGCCGCGCAGCGGCAGCGTCATCACGTAGTCGCCCTTGCTGTCGAACCGGCCGCGCACGTCCTGGTAGACGCGGATGTAACCGGCCTCGAGCAGCGGCTCGTCGGCCAGCGGCAGCACCATCGCGGCGTGCGGACTGCTCGACTGCGTCGTGGGCTTTTTCGCCCCATACGGCGTGCGCGAGAGGATGATCGGCGCCTCGGTCGCGCCCTTCGGGATGACGACCACGGCGCGCAGCTTCACGCCGTCGCGCATCGGGATCATCACTTCGCGCCGCTCGTGGTCGAACTCCGCCGTGACCGGCGAGAAGTCCTTCGGGATTTCGGTCTGCGCCAAGGCGCTGCTCGCGACCAGCGCGGCCGCGACGACAGCCAGCATCAGGAGCCGTGGTCCGGACTTCATCTTCAGCACCTCATGTTCGCCAGAGCCGCTGGCGCGCGTCGCGGGACGATACAGGCAAACCCGGTCCCGCCGCCTCTACTAGCTCGGCGCCTGCAGGCGCGCACGCACCGAGGCTACAAACGCAGGCAGGCCCGCGTCGCGCTTGGCGGCGATTGCTTTGACGTGCGGATTCTCGTTGAGTCGCTGCAACAGTGCCTGGGCGGCCGGCGAGGTCGCCTAGCAGGTCCAGGCCAAACAGCTGCTTGCCGACCGTGACCGCGAGGTCGACGCTGTAGAGGAAGACGATGTCGGCCAGCGTGAAGGTGTCGCCGGCGACGAACGGTGTGAAGCGGGCATGACGCTTGAGCGTGGCAAACCCCGCCAACAGGTCTTCGCGTGCCTTGCTCTTGATCGCGTCGGGCAGCGTGCCGCCGAAGAACGCTTCGGCGAAGCAACTGCGCGCCGGCAGCTCGATGTAGAGCTCTATCTCCTTCATCAGGGCGCGAACCGTTGCGCGGTCATAGGGGTCGGCCGGCAGCAGCGGCCTGCCCTGTCCCGTGTCCTCGAGGTAGTCGAGGATGACGCTGGCCTCGTTCAAATCACCTTGAGGCGTGCCCAGAAAGGGCACCTTGCCGCGGGGACTGCGGGCGAGGAAGCCCGGTGTCTGCTCCGGAAACGTCAGCACGTACTCGTGGGGCAGTCCTTTTTCGAGCAGGGCGAGTTCCACCATGTTGGTGTAGTTGCTGACCGGGAATCCATACAGCTTGAGCATCGGCGGGACCTCGTCGTGCGCCTCTGATCATGTGTCCCGGGGAGACGATCCCCGGGACCTTACGGCAGCCCGCTACTTCTTCTCGTCGAGCACGAACGTGAGTTTGAGCCGAACCTTGTACTCAACGATCTTGCCGGACTTCACGACGACCTCCTGATCGGCCACCCAGGCGCCGGTGATGCCGTGGATGGTCTTGCTGGCCCGCTTGATGCCATCGGCAACGGCATCGTCGAAGCTGGACTTCGAGGTCGAGGTGATTTCAGTGATCTTGGCGACAGACATGGTGTTCCCCTCTTTCGACAGTGACACACGGCCGCGGCGGAACCAGCGACCTGCCTGCATCGTACGCCGGCCGGTGCGCCGAGCGGGTGTCAGCCGCTGGTGGAGATCGAATCCTGATCGATCTTCACGAGAAAGTCCTCGTACTTGATATAGTCGCCGCCGCTCACGCCCGGTACCCTCACATGCGCACTGCACTGGCCGCGACCTGGACGCTGTTGCTCGGCATGGCGCTGCTGATGCTGGGCGCCGGCCTGCAGGGCACGCTGGTCGGCCTGCGGGCAAGCCTCGAGGGATTTCCGACCCTGCTCGCGGGCATCATGCTGGCGGCCTACTACCTGGGGTACATGGCCGGGTCGGTGATGACGCCGCCGCTGGTCAACTCGGTGGGTCACGTCCGCGTCTTTGCCGCGCTGACCTCGCTCGCGTCGGCGTTGATCCTGCTGCAGGGTGTGTTCGTCGCGCCGTTGCCCTGGACGCTGGTTCGCATCCTCATGGGATTCTGCTTTGCAGGCATCTACGTCGTGGCCGAGAGCTGGCTGAACGGCCGGGTGGACAACGAGCATCGCGGCCTGCTGTTGTCGCTTTACATGCTCGTCTGTTACGCGGGCCTCGGTCTCGGGCAGTTGCTGCTCAACGTGGCAGATCCGCGCAGCACCGTCCTGTTCATCCTGGTATCGATCCTGATCTCGATCGCGATGGTGCCGATGGCCCTGACGACCAGTTCGGCGCCCGAGATCAGCGTGCCGGTGCGGGTCCGCCCGCGTGACCTGTTCCGTCGCTCGCCGCTCGGCGTGGTCGGCGTGGCGGTCGCCGGCGCCGTCTCGGGTTGTCTGTTCTACGCTGGGCGCCCTCTACGCCGATGGCAAGGGCTTCACCACCTTCGAGGTCTCGGTGTTCATGGCCGTGGCCATTCTCGCGGGCTGCGTGACCCAACTGCCCGATCGGTCGAATTTCCGACCGCATGGACCGGCGCAAGGTGGTCATCGCCGTCTGCCTGCTGGCGGCCTTCGGCGCGCATCGGCGCGTGGTGGCTGGCGGAGATCTCGCGCTTCGTCTTTTTCGCCATGGTGGCGGCCTATGGCGGCACGAGCCTGACCCTGTATTCGCTGAGCTCGGCCCACGTCAACGATCACGTGCCGGCGGACGAGAAGCTCGGCGCGAGCAGCACGTTGATACTCGTGAACGGCGCCGGCGCGTTCATTGCCCCGATCCTCGTTGCCGCAGTCATGCAGTGGATCGGCAACGACACATTCCTGCCGCTGCTGGCCGTCATGCACGTGTTGCTCGCCGTCTATGCACTCTTCCGCATGGGTCGGCGTGCGCCGGTTCCGGGTGAACAGAAGTCGCCTTTCGTCGGGACGCCACCGGGCACGAGTTCCAGCGGCGAGTTGCTCGGTCATGCGTCGGATGGGGTGGAGGCAGCCGGCCAACGCACTTCGTGATGGACGGAGTCCCGATGGTCGTGCGATCGGAGCGTTGCGCTGCCGTGACCGTATCTGGACGTATTGACGAAATGCGGTTGTCGGTCCAAACATCCAAAGGCACTCGATGAGAGAATCCTTTGGTGTCAGACCTCGCTTTTTCAAATCCCCAGTGCGGCGTGCCGGCCGCTTGCCGGCATACCGATTCAGGAGCAAGTCGTGACCGCGTACAAAGACCAGATTCAAGGCCGCATTAAAGAAGTGCAGGGCAAGATCAAGGAAGCCGCCGGCAAGCTCGTGGGCAACAAGGAGCTTCAGGCAAAAGGCATGGCTCAGAAGACTCGCGGGAAGGCGCAGGCGAAGTTCGGCGACGTCAAGCAGAAACTGAAGGCCATCAAGAAAAAGGCCACGAAGAAGAAAGTCGCGATTAAGAAGGCTGCGAAAAAGAAGGTCGCGAAAAAGAAGTGAGGATGCCTGGCGTCGGCCCAGCGTTCTCCGCGGAGTGCGTGGCCTCGACGTGGCAATCGCCGCGCGACGTGCGGCCGCTGACCCCGCCAGCAATGCAATCGAGCCGCGGGCGATACACCGCCCGCGGCCGCTGCTGCGTTATTTCTGCCTGATTTCGAGGTCGTTGCGCACGCCCTTGACGCCGTCTACTGAGCGCGCTATTTCGCCGGCCTTGGTCTTCATCGTCGTCGAGTCGACGAACCCGGTCAGCTGCACTACGCCCTTTTCCGTTCCCACGTTGATCTGGTGTGCCTTGGTATCCGCATCTTCCGTGAGCTTGGCCTTGACCGCGGCCGTCAGCATGCTGTCATCGTAGTCCTGGCCGGTCGTCGCATGCGGCTTGGTGCTGACGAGCAGGTCGTTGCGGACCTCCTTGACGCCCGTGACCGAGCGGGCGACCTTCGTGGCCTGGTCCTTCTGCTTGGCGTTGTCGACGAAGCCGCCGAGTTGCACGACGCCGCGATACGTCTCGACGTTGATCTGGCCGGCCTTGGTGACCGGATCGTCGATCAGGGCGACCTTCACCTTGGAGGTGAGCACGCTGTCGTCGATGACCTCGCCAGCCGACTGCTGCGTGCGTGTGGCGGAGCAGGCGCCGGCCAGCGCCAGCACTCCCAGGATTGCGGTAAGTTTCAGAATTCCAGTTTTCATTTGCGTTTCCTATCGTGTTGCCGATCTCGGCGTTATCCGTGCTGCACCGCACCTTCTCTTCAGCCACAGACTAGACGCCCATCTCCGGCCGGTCTGTTTCCTACCGTACAGAGCGGCAGGAAGCTGCAGGCGTCCGAGCCAGACTCGGCCAGCCCGGCAGGCTCTACTGCAGCGGCTGGAGGTTGAGGATCATGTTCAGCACCGTGCCGAACAGGGAATCCGATCCGTTGGCATTGCTGCCATAGGTGCGGCGTCCGTAGTAGCCATCCTCATAGCCCCGCTGGAATCCTTCGCGGAAGTAGTAGTTGTAGTCTTCCTGCTGCACGTAGCGGCCGTCGAAGCCGTAGTTGGCGTCCTGGTAGGCGAAGGATTCCCGGTAGTCGAAGCGCCAGTTGTCCTGCTTGTCCGCGCGCCCGGCCTCGTAGCCTTTCTGGTACCCGGTGTTCGAGGCACGGCGGAGCTGGTCGGCGCCGTACTGGTTGGTCTGGTAGTCGTTGTCGCCCCGGCGGTACTGGTACGTCGGAGGCGTGTAGTAGTACGGGTCGTTGTCGTAGTCGTAGCGGTCGTTCTCGAGGCGCGACTGCTGCTGGCGCAGCTGCTCGTAGTACTCCTGCTGGTAGCGGTAATGAGCCAGTCGCTTCTGCTGTTCCAGTCGCTGCGCATTGCGCAGCGCGATCGCCTGCTGTTCCGCGATACGCTGGTTGTACTCAGCCAGAAGTTGCTTCTGCTGGCGAATGCGCTCCTGTTGCTGCTGCTGCGACAGACGATGCTGCTGTTGCTGCTGCTCCTTCGCCTCTTTCTTTTCGTCCTTTTGCTCCTGCTTGCCCTGTTTGTCCTGCTGCGCCTCGGCCTTGTGCGGGGCCGACACGTCGGCGCCATGTTGGGCGTGGCTGGTGAAGCTCATCGCCGCAAGCGCCGCGCTCAGCGCGACAGTCAATCCCAATCGCGTCAGGGTACTGGTCTTCATCGCATGCCTCCGCAACTTGAAGAAACGATCTCCTGGGAAGTGGTGGCGAGGTGTACTGAACCGCTGCAGTCACGATAAGCCCGGGATTCCGGACTCATCTGTACGGTAGGGCACAGTATTGCCTGTTCCGCGATTTCTCCGAATTGTCGCCGTGCTCCAACGGGCGACAATGATCTCGTCGAATCGAAGAGGTGAGCGGCCATGGATGTGCGGAACTCGTTCCTGCAGGCTGCGATCGACGAGGCGCGACAGGGTCTGGCCGAGGGTGGGATTCCCATCGGTTCGGTCATCGTGCACCAGGGCGTCATCATCGGGCGCGGACACAACCGTCGCGTGCAGAAGGGCAGTGCCATCCTGCACGGCGAAATGGACGCATTCGAGAACGCTGGCCGCCAGCCCGCCAGCGTGTACCGCGAGTCGGTCCTGTATACGACGCTCTCGCCGTGCGCGATGTGCAGCGGCGCGATCCTGCTGTACGGCATCCCGAAGGTCGTCGTCGGCGAAAACCAGACGTTCATGGGCGAGGAGGACCTGCTGCGGTCACGCGGTGTGGTCGTCGAGGTGCTGCAGGACGCTGCCTGCGCAGGCCTGATGCGGCAATTCATCGCCAACAGGCCGGAGCTCTGGAACGAAGACATCGGCGAGCAATAGGTGCCCTATGAAATCCTTCTTGTTCCGCAGGCGAGGGGCGTGGTTTGTCGCCCTGTTGTCGATTATCGTCGCGCCGCTCGGCTGCTCGGGAGGCGACGATGACAAAGGCGCGATCAAAGTCGCGCTCGAAGGGCCGTTGACGGGCGAGCAGGCTTCGAACGGCCTCGACATGCTGCGCGGCGTGCAACTCGCCGTGAGCGAGGTGAACGCCCGGGGCGGAGTCCTCGGTCGTCGCGTCAAGCTGATCGAGGCCGACGACCGGGCCGATCCGGAAATCGCCGAACGCGTGGCCCGCAGCGTGTACGACCAGGGCGCCGTCGCAGTCATCGGCCCCTACAACTCCAGCGTCGGACTGAAGAACCTGCCGCTCTACACGTCACTGAAGGTCGTTCCGTTCCACCTGACGTCCACCGACGATACGACGGGCCTGGGGCTGACGATCCAGCCCAAGAACAGCCAGATTTCCCCGACGGAGGTCGGCTATATCGCCGCACTGAAGCCGGCCACGGTCGTCATGCTGATCGATCCGTCCGCCTACACGCAAAGCATGGCGGATCGCCTCGAGGCGGGACTCGCGGCGCAGGGCATCATCGTCGCGCGGATCCTCATCCAGACGGGCCAGTCCGACTACACCGCGGCGGTCCGCGAGGCACTGGACCTTGCGCCGCAGGTGGTCTACTCGAGCACCTATTTTCCTGAAGGCGCCCTGATTGCCAGGGCTCTCGCGGCCGAGGCGCGACTGGGTCGCGATGCCGGGTGCTTCATGGGCATGGCCAACCAGGATCCGGCGTTTGTTGCAGCCGCCGGCATCGCTGACAGTCAGCGCTGCGTGTTCAGCGGCGTGCCTTCGCCGGAACAGTTCCCGAGCGCGGCTGGCTATGTCGCGGCCTACCGTTGAGAAGTTCCCGGGTGCGACGCCCGGGATCTGGGGAACGTTCACCTATGACTCGGCAACGATGCTCTTTGCAGCGATGGAGCAGGCGGGCACGACCGACTATGAGTCGGTGCTTGCTGCATTGCGTGCAACCGTCGACTACCCCGGTGCGACGGGCCCCATCACGATCGACCCGGCCACTGGCAACCGGACCAATGTGCCGGTCAGGATTCTCGCGGTGACGCCTGCGGGTGGGTTTGCTGTCGTGGAATGACGGTCTCGGCGGGGCGAGCGCGTCTCGGGACGGATGCCGAGCGCGAATCCGCGTCTGACTATCGACAAGGAGCGCAGGTACCAGCGCTCTCAAATGCGGATGACCGGCTTCGCGGCTGTCCACTTCAGCGGCCGTTCTCCTGATCAGCAGCTCCACCAGGTGCAGGCCGAGGCCGAAACCCGGCACCTTGCTGCGCGCCGCCTCCGGTGCGCGCGCGAATGGCGCAAACACGTTCGGCAGAAAAGCTGCAGGAACGCCGACGCCGGAATCTTTCACGTGGATCACCAGCTCGGCATCATTGCTCACCCACACCTGCACCTGCCCGCCCGCGGGCGTGTATTTCAGGGCATTGCCGACCAGGTTGTTGAGCACCGTGTCCAACGTGTGCGGCGTGAGCCGGTATGCGCAAGGCGGATTGGCGCCGAGTGTGAGCGTCACGCCCGCATGTGCCGCCGCGGTCTGGTACGCCGCCACCCGCTCCGCCACCACGCTCTGCACATCGCAAGGCACCGGCGCCGATGCCGTGGCTTGCCCGCGCGCCAGGGCCAGCAATTGATCGACCATGTCCGCCAGCTCTTGTACATGGCGTTCACCCGCCGCGATTTCCTGTTGTGCGCGTGCGTGATCGCGTTGCTTGCGCAAGGCATCCAACGACAACTGGATCAGTGAGAGCGGCGTGCGGAATTCGTGCGATACGCGGGCAAACAACTGATCTCTCGCCTGCACCGCCTGTCCCAGCGCCTGCGCCTGGGCATCGATCACCTCATGCCGGGACTGCAGTTCCTCATTCGCTTCGGCAAGGTCGCGCGTACGCGCCGCCACCTCGGCCTCCAGCTGGGCTTGCTGGTGATCGCGCTGTCGCTTCCAGGCCCATGCCATCAGCACCAGCAGCAGGCCCGCGCCGAAGAGCGCCGGCGCCGTCCGCCACCAGGGCGGCGGCACCGTAAGGCCCAGGCGCATGCTCTCCGACCAGCGCCCGTCGCCAACGGATGCCTGCACTTCAAACGCATAGTCACCGGCCCCGAGACCGGCGAGCTGCGCGCGCGACGTACCTTCCGCCATCACCCAGGGCGAGTCGGCCTGCAGGCGGTAGCGATAGAGGATGCGGGTTGGCGCGTCGTAGTGCAGCGCCAGCCAGCTCACGGTGATATCCGCCCCCTCGCGCGGCACGGCGACGCGGTCGTCCTGCACCGTCAACGCGCCGCGGTTCCAGGCTGCGCCGGTCAGCAGAGGCCGCGGTGGAGGTGCCGGGTCGCGCAACGCGGCTGGATTGACCAGTGTGAGGCCGTTCAGCCCGCCCATCAGCAGCAGCCCGCTTGGGCCCTGCAGGCTCTGGCTGCGGTTGAAATCGTGCTGGCGCAGGCCTTCGGCCTGAAAGAACAGCTGGCTGTGGCCGGTCGCGGGCACGAAGCGCGTCACGCCCTGGCCACCCGCCAGCCACAGATCGCCGTCCGCATCGGGCAGAACGTCGTAAACCATCAGGTCCGTGAGCCCCTGTCGGGTACCGAAACTCTGCCAGCGCGCCGCATCTGCCAGCTGATCCGCGCGGCCCTCAAAGCGCTGCAAGCCGCCGTTGCGCAGTCCCAGCCAGTAACGTCCGGTCGGGCTTTCCCGGATGCCCTGTACCCAGTCCGTCGCCAGTGCGCTGTTGCGCGAATGACTGTGTTGCCAGCTCAGGCGGTCCGGGTCGAACACCAGCAGCCCACGCTCACTGGCGATCCACCAGCGCCCGTCGCTGCCAACGTGCAGCCGGTCGATGTAGAGGTCCTCCGGCAAGCCTTTTGTTGCGGACTCGGGGAGCGGGTGGAACACCCAGTCGGACGGCCCTTCCCCCGCCTGGCGTGCCATCCCGAAATTGCCATAGAGCCACAGCGTTCCTTTGCTGTCGCGGTGCAGGCCGCAAACCAAGGGCCGCTGCAGGGACAGCGGCCAACGAACCTGCACGGGCTTGAAGGCCTGGGTGGTGTCATCGAACCGCCAGAGCTGCGCTGCGGTGCCGAACCAGAGCCGGTCGCGGCCATCGCGCACGAAGCCGCCGCGCTCATCCCAGACCACGCTCTCCGGAAGTGGATAGTCCTGCGCGGACAATACCTGCCCGTCTTGCGACAACTGCAAACGCCAGTTGGTCTTGTCGAAGGTGCTGAACCACAGCGTCCAGTCGTCCGTGGATTGGCCTTCGTCACGCCACAGCGCGCGAATGTGCGCGTTGACCGGCTGGCCATCGTCGCGCGGCGGTGGCGCCCAGTGCCGGAACAGCGGTGGGCGCAAGGAGGCGCGCATCACCCCGTATCCGTTCGCCGCCACCCACATGCCCTGCTGGTTGTCGGCCATCAGCAGATACCGTCCGCCACTGGCGGGCAGCATGCCTTTGGTGCGTCCGGCCACCAACAGGCGGCTGGCCCCGGTATCCGGGTCGATCAGCCGCAGGCCCTGTTTTCCCGCCAGCCAGACCGTGCCCAGCGAATCCACCGCCATATGCCATAACTCGACGGCGTCATCGACCGGTACTGCGAGTGGCACGCGCCGCAGCGCGCTGCCGTCGGCCGCCAGCAGGTAGATGTCGCGCCCACAATACAGCAGCAAGCGTCCCTGGGGATCGAACAGCACATAGCTACACGCCGCCTTGGGCAGGGGCGCAGATGTCATCAGGCGGCCTTTCGCGTCGACGCAGTTCAGGCGCTCCGGCCACGGCGTGCAGATGGACACTGCGTCGCTTCAACTCGGCGACCCTTCGGGCATAATTCTCCTCATGCCCTTGATCAAATCCCTTTGCCGGTCGGTCGCGGCCGGCGCCTGCGGACTGATGCTCCTGACGACACCTGCAGTTGCGGCGACACCCGTTGCTCCTGCGCCCGTCGCAGTGGGTCGGCATTTGCCGGACGTCGTCATGGCTGGCCTGAACGGTCCGCAGCGATCGCTTTCCAGCTACCGCGGCCGTCCGCTGATCATCAACGTGTGGGCCAGTTGGTGCGGACCTTGCCGCGCCGAAGCGGCTTCGCTCGAACGTCTGGCGTCGAGCAAGGCCGGCAGTCGGTATGTCGTGATCGGCATTTCGACCGACGACGACCGCAATGCAGCGTTGCGTTGGCTCAGGTACTCGAACGCCAAGCTCAGTCACTACATCGATTCCGGGCCGCGCTGGACGCTGGAGCACATGCTCGGCGCCTCGAGAATCCCGGTCACGGTGCTCGTCGACGCGAGCGGCCGTGTCGTCGCGAGGTTTCCGGGCGCCAGAGAATGGGACAGCGCCGAATCGATCCGGATGATCGAGCACGCGTTCGCCGGCGCCAGCACCGGCACTGGCCGCTCGACGCCGACACGCTAGTCTGTTGCAGGACTCTGACGCCGGCGGTGATAACGTCCGGTGATATTCAGCCAATCAGAAGTTCGCTCCCGCGGCCACGGGTCGCGCGACACTGCGGCACCTTAGGTACGCAGAGGCATGCAGCATGGCGAAGTCCAACACCGACCAGTTCCTTGACCACAACAGGCTTTATGCCAAGGGCGAGGCGGTGCACCGGCCGAACCATCCGGGCAAGCAGCCGATCCAGCCTTCCCGCCGCGTAGCCGTCGTCGGTTGCATGGATGCCCGGCTCGACATCGAGGACCTGCTCGGCCTGCAGACCGGCGAGGCGCACGTCATCCGCAACGCGGGCGGCGTAGTCACGGAAGACGCCATTCGGTCGCTGGTGATCTCGCATCACCTGCTGAACACGAATGAGATCGTCCTGGTGCACCACACGCGCTGCGGCATGCTGGCGTTTACCGACGACTTGCTGAAAGCCGGCCTCGAGGGCGACTCTGCGGCCTCGGAACTGCTCGGCAAGGCGACGGCGCGCAACTTCGTGAGCCCGGCGCGCTCCTCGACCAGTCCTGCTGCGTTCCACGCGTTTCGCGGGCCCCTCGAGCCGCTCGATGCGCCGGCCGACGCGACCAATCGCGAGCGGCTGCAATGGGACGTCCGTCGCGGCATCTCGGCGATCCTGAACCATCCCTGGATTCCGACGTCGGGACCCGATGCCGTGACGGTCCGCGGTTTCATCTACGACGTGGACACGGGCCTGCTCGAGGAAGTGAGTTACCCTGGCGCGACTGGTTCGATCGGCTGACGATCACCACGAGCCTTGCGAGGTCGACCCGGAGGAACATCGATGAGCACGAACATGGAAATTCTGCGAGCGCTGATGGCAGCCTCGAAGAAGAAGGACCACGAAGCGTTCCTCGCCCTGTGGGTCGACGACGACCTCGAGTATTACTGGTCGATGCATGCGAAGCCGATCACCTCCAAGGAGAAGCTGCGCAAGTTCCTGCGTAATTACGAAGGCAGCTTCGACCAGCAGGACTGGGCGCTCACGCACTGCGTGGAGCAGGGCGACCTCATGCTGTGCGAGGGCGTCGAGATGCTCTACGACCGGGCGAACCAGAAGCTGATCCGCAATCCGTTCATGCAGGCCGTCGAATTCCGCGGCGGCAAGATCGCGAAGATGCGCGACTACTACGACGGCTCCGTGATCGCCGCGCCTGAGCGCAAGCCGGCGGCCGCGGGGTAGTCGCGCGGCTTCGTCGACGGCAATAATCTCTAGTCGCGCGATCCTGGCGCCGACGCTTCCACGCCGGTCGCCAGGACTTTCTGCTGGCGCGCCAACGACCAGCCCGTGAACGCCCACACCAGGGCCAGCACCGCACCGGCCACGGCCACCACGGCCGGATTCGACGCGATGGCATCGATGCCTGTCTTCACCCAGCCGCTCATTGCGTCTGCGCCACGATAGACCGCGGTGTCGATGACGTTCTTGGCCTTGTACTTGGCCTCGGTCGGGACCACGGTGAACAGCATCTCGCGGCCCGGTCGCGCCAGTGCGTATTCGCCGGCACGGCGCGTGACCATCACGACCGCAAACACCGCGAAGGTCGGCGCCAGCGCGAGCCACAGAAAGCCGAGCGTCATGACCACGGGTACCGCCGTCAGCAGCACGACGATGCCGAGCCGCTGCACGATGCGTCCGGTCAGGAACAGCTGGGTGAGCAGGGCCAGGCTCTGCACGATGAAGTCGAGCGTGCCGAACACCCGCGTCTGGTCGGTGCGGTCCGGGAAATGCAGCTCGACCAGCCGTGCCTGTTCGAAATAGAGAAAGGTCGAGACGCTCGCCAGCAGCACGACGAAGGCGGCGATGCTCAACAGGTAGCGCGAACGCAGCACCGTGCCGATGCCGGCGAACGGGTTGCCGCCGAGCGGCTGGCGACGTGCAGCCTGTTCGTCGACTCGCAGCGGACGGTGATCGCGCCAGACCTGCAGCGCGTATGCCGCCACCGCCGAACCCACCAGCAGGGCCGTGCTCAGCACCATCAGCCCCGACAGGCCGAGTGATCCCACCAGCAGCACACCCAGCAGTGGCCCGACCAGGCCGCCCGTGCTTGCGCCCGCGGCCATCACGGCGAACAGTCGCTTGGCCTGCGCCACCGGGAAGAGGTCGGCCAGCACGCTCCAGGCCACCGAGATCGCCAGCAGGTTGAACACGGACAGCCAGATGTAGAAGGCGCGCGCGACCCAGGGATTGTCGGGCTGCGCGGCGATCGCCGCCGCGAAGCCCAGCAGGTTCAGCGCGAAGAAGCCATAGGTCCAGGGCAGGATGCGTCGTCGCGGCGCGCGCGCGGCGACCCAGCCGAACAGCGGGATCGCCGCGAGCGTGGCGACGAACGTGCCGGTGAACAACCACTGCAGGTTCTCCACGCCACCGGCGATGCCCATCGTTTCGCGCACCGGCCGCAGCAGAAAATAGCCGGCGAACAGCAGGAAGAACATCAGCACGCCGGCCGCCACCGCCGGCGCTTCGTCGGGGTCGACCGCGAACAGCCGGGACAGGAAGCGGACCGCCGGCCCCGGCGTGGCCATCAGGCGAACATCGCCACGAGTTCGGCGCGTTCGGTCGCGGTCAGGTCACGGCCCTGGCCGGCCTTGAGGTTGTCGCTCTGGCGGTCGGGCTTGCCGGTGGCCGGGATCACGACGGTCACCGCCGGATGGCTGATCACGAACTTCAGGAACATCTGCGCCCAGGACGTCACGCCTGCCTCGGCGGCCCAGCCCGGCAGCGCCTTGTCGGCCACGCGCGCGAACAGCCGGCCGTCGTCGAACGCGCGGTTGATCATCACCGCCACGCCGGTGTCCCTGGCCAGCGGCAGCAGGCGCTTGTCGGCATTGGGCGAGCTGACCGAGTAGTTGATCTGGATGAAGTCGGGCTTCTCTGCGGCCATGATGTCCGCGAGCTCAGCGTGCTTTTCGTTGACGTAGTGGGTGAGGCCGACGTACTTCGTCTTGCCCTGGGCCTTGAGCTCGCGCGCGTAGGCCAGCTGGGTCTTCCAGTCGCGCAGGTTGTGCACGGCCAGCAGTTCCACCTTGTCGGTGCGCAGTCGCTTGAGCGACTGCGCGAACTGCGCCTCGCCGGCGGCACGGTTGTCGGCCGCCAGTTTCGTGGCCAGCCAGATGCGGTCGCGCAGGCCGAGTTCGGCCATCAGGTCGCCGAGCACGTCCTCGGCATTGCTGTAGTTGGGCGAGGTGTCGATGACGCTGGCGCCGCCGGCGACGAAACGCCGCAGCACCTCTTTCAGCGGTACACGGCCAGCCGCATCGACTTCGAAACTGCCTGACGTGCCCATGCCGATCACCGGGATCAGTTCGCCCGTGGCAGGAATGGCGCGCTTCCTCAGGCTGGCGGTCGCGGGTGCGGCCGCGAAGGCAGGCAGGGGATGCAGGACGGCGGCCGTGGCGGCGAGCGCGGCGCCGGACAGAAACGAGCGGCGACTGGTCATGGCGGCACCTCGTTGGCGGAATCTGACGATCGACGGTGCGCAATCCTCGGTGAAATTGCCGTTCGCCGCCACCGACTTCGGGCCCCGTTCGGTGTGCGGCACGGGTCTGTCGACCTATACTCAAACGTAGACCGCGGTCATCCAGAAGCCAGGCGCAGCGCGGTGCGTCGTCAGGGGAGTTGCCAGTGCCGTATCAAGTGAACTGGGAGTCACGCGGGGTGTACACCCGCTACTACGGACACGTCACCGGCGCGGATATGCGTGGGAACATCGAGGATGTTTGCAGGGACGAACGGTTCGAACAGCATCGCTATCACATCCTCGACTTCTCTGACGCAACCGAATTCATGCGCCACCGAAAAGGAGATGCTGGTCAACTGCGGCGTGCTCGTCGGTGCGGCGTTCATGAATCACCAGGTCATGGTTGCCGCAGTAGTCACGCGGGACAACGTAAGGGCGACTTTCGATCGACTCCATGCGCTCGGCGTGTCCCCCTTACGAGGCGAAGATATTGTCCAACCCTGGCCGAAGCGCGGAAGTGGATCGAGGAATCCGGCTTCACTTCAGGGCGATACAGCGTCGCGCTAGCAAGGCAGGGGCGGCAGCAGGATGGTCATGCGGGTCGTCCTGATCACCTTCCAGACGTCGAGCCGGACTGGCGTCCGGGCATCCTTGCTTCTGATCTTGCTGGCACGAAGAAGTTTCTCGAAGTTACTGCGGAAATCGGCGGCTTCCGCCTCGATCCAGGTGCGGAAGGCGACCACCGCCGGTAGATTCTCCCGCGATTCCGGAATCAGCAGATAGTACGCAATGTCCATTTCGATGACGGGTCGCATCGCGATGCGAAGCCGCTTGGCCGCTAGATCATCGACGGCATAGACGAGCCGGCCGAGCGCCACGCCGCTCCCGGACGCCGCGGCCTGCAACGCGAGGTGCCCGTCGTCGAACTGCGTTCCCCTGTGCGCTTCCGCCAGCGGGACGCCTGCGACCCTGAACCACTCCTGCCACGCCTTGGGGCGACCGGCGCGCCGCATCGAGTTGTCGTGCAGCATCGGAACGCGGGTGATGTCGGCTGGCTTGCGCAGGATGTTCTGCCGCAGGAATGCCGGGCTCGCGACTGGCGCGAGCCACTCGTGGAAGAGATTGATCGCGACCACGCCCGCGAAGCCGCCGCGGCCGATGCGAACGGCGACATCGACATCCTCCTGGTCGAAGTCGACAGGCGATGGGCTGGCGGCGATGCGCAGGTAAATTCGCGGGTGCTTTTTCTGAAAGTGCGGGAGCCTCGAGACGAGCCAGCGTGTGGCAAAGGCGGGGGTGACGCTGATCGAGAGTGCGCCGCTCTTGCCGCTGCGGCCGTTGGAGCGCAGCGATTCGACGCTCTGGCCGATGCGATCGAACGCCTCGCGCAGGGTTTCCGCGGCTGCCGTCGCCTGGTCCGTCAGGACGAGGCTGCGAGTGGTGCGCCTGAACAGCGTGACGCCGAGGTACTCCTCCAACCCTCGAATCTGGTGGCTGACCGCCGCCGGCGTCACGTTCAGCTCGCGCGCAGCCTTGGTAAAGCTGCCAAGCCTTGCAGCCGCTTCGAATGTGCGGAGGGAATTGAGCGGTGGAAGTGACCGGGGCATTTGTGAGATTGCCTCATCAATGGGATGACGATTTCTCGCTACAGGCCGGCGACCGGCACCCATAGACTACTCCTCCGAGACGGACGATCAGCGTGAAGCACCTTTCCGACATCTGTCGGGGCTGTTCCGCGATCGTCCGATCTCACCACCCTGGTGCAGGCGCACCAAAAAAACCGAACGATGGAGTGGCGTATTTCCGACCAGCCGTGGTGCCTTTTTCTCGACGTCGACGGCACGCTGCTCGAGATAGCGGCAACCCCGGACTCAGTGCAGGTCGAGACGAGCCTGCAGGATCTTCTCCACCGTCTTCGCACCGTCCTCGGTGGGGCGGTCGCACTGATCAGCGGTCGCCCGATCGTGGATATCGATCGGCTCTTCGGTCCGCATCGATGGGCGGCTGCAGGTGTGCATGGGCTCGAGCGCCGGGACTCACAGGGGCGCTGGCATAGCCAGAACGGCTTCGATGTCGCCGCCGTCGCGCAGGCGCGAGACCGGTTGCAGCAACTCGCGAATCGACTGCCGGGCACGATCCTGGAGGACAAAGGCATGTCCGTAGCGCTGCACTACCGCCAGGTTCCGCATCTGGAAAGCCAGGTTCATGGCGAGACCCGCGCGATCCTTCGCTCTCTCGGTGGGCGACTCGTGCTGCTCGAGGGCCGCATGGTGGTCGAGCTGCGGCTGGAGGGCGCGAACAAGGCAGACGCCGTTCGCGAGTTCCTGGGCGAGGCGCCGTTCAAGGGGCGGCGTCCTATTTTCATCGGGGACGATGTGACCGACGAAAAGGCGCTCGAACAGGTGGAGCGTATCGGTGGGCTGTCTGTCGCAGTGGGCGATCGCGTTCACGCAATGCTGCGGGTCTCCGGTCCGCGGGACGTGCGTGTCTTTCTCGAGGAACTGGCGGATGCCGGAGCGCCGCCGCAATGAGTCCAGTTCGCCCGAATCTCGAACTGGCCGTGATCGGCAACTGTGAGGTTTCGGCGCTGATCGACGACCTCGGCCGCGTCGTCTGGATGTGCCTGCCGCGACCCGATGGCGATCCAGTCTTCTCGGCATTGCTGACGGCTGCAGGTGGTGCATCCGCGGAAGGCGTATTCGCTGTCGACATGGTCGATCTCGCAAGCACGGAGCAGCGCTATCGGCGCAACACGGCAGTGGTCGAGACGATCCTCCACGATGCCCACGGCGGTTCGCTGCTCATCCGTGATTTCTGCCCGCGCTACCGCGCACGGGGCCGCATGTTCCGCCCGATGATGCTGGTGCGGACCGTGGAGCCCATCGCGGGTCGGCCGGTGGTGCGGATTCGCTTGCGACCGACGCGCGATTTCGGAGCCGAGGCCGCTTGTGGCCGCACCGGCAGCCACCACATCGTCTTTCCGGTGAACGGCCTCGAGTACCGCGTCACGACCGACGCCTCGCTCAGCGCCCTGGCGGACCAGAGTCCGATCGTGGTCGACCAGCCGTTGACCTTCATCCTTGGGCCCAACCAGACGATCGAGGAAACCCCGTCGGTGCTGGCCCAGTCGTTGCTGCTGGAAACAGGCAACTACTGGCAGGACTGGGTGCGCACGCTGGCCATCCCCTTCGACTGGCAGGAGGAGGTCATCCGTGCGGCTATCACCCTCAAGCTCTGCACCTTCGAGGACACCGGTGCGGTGCTCGCGGCGCTCACGACGTCGATCCCGGAGGGACCGGAAAGCGGGCGCAACTGGGACTACCGCTACTGCTGGCTCAGGGACAGCTACTTCGTCATCCAGGCCCTGAACCGCCTCGGCGCCACGCGCACCATGGAGGCGTACCTGCACTTCATCGACCACATCGTGGCCGGATCGGCCGTCAACGAACTGCAGCCGGTCTACAGCCTGGCCGGAAGCCATGACATCGAGGAGCGGGTTGTGGCGTCGCTGGCCGGCTATCGCGCCATGGGCCCGGTGCGAGTCGGTAATCAGGCTGCGCTGCAGACGCAGCATGACGTCTACGGAGCGGTCATCCTCGCCACTGCGCAACTGTTCTTCGACGAGCGCCTGGCGCGAGGCGGTGACAGGGCATTGTTCGAGCAACTGGAGCGACTCGGCGACCGGGCGGCGCTCGTCTACGACCGTCCGGACGCCGGTCCATGGGAGTTTCGTGGGCGCGAGCGGGTACACACGTTCTCGGCAATGATGTCCTGGGCGGGTTGCGATCGCCTGTCGCGCATCGCGCACCGGCTGGGCCTGCCGGACCGGGAACAGCACTGGCGCGGAGTTGCGGACGGCATGCGCGAACGGATCCTGCAGCACGCATGGAACGAGCGTCGTGGTGCGTTCGTTGCCTCCTTCGACGACGACGATCTCGATGCGTCAGTGCTCCTGTTGCCGGAGCTCGGCCTGCTCCCGGCAACCGACCCGCGTTTCATCGCGACGCTGGACGTGATCGGCAGGGAACTGCGCGACGGGGATCTCCTGTTCCGCTATCGGCACGCGGACGATTTCGGAACGCCGCAGACCGCGTTCGCGACCTGTGCCTTCTGGTACGTCAACGCACTGGCTGCGGCTGGCTTCGTCGATGAGGCTCGCGAGCATTTCACCCGCCTGCTCCGGTATCGCAATGGCGTTGGGCTGCTGTCCGAGGATATCGCTCCGGTCACCGGTGAGCTGTGGGGCAATTTTCCGCAGACCTACAGTCTCGTCGGTGTCATCAGCAGCGCACTGCGCCTGAGCCGCCCGTGGGAGACGACGCTTTGAGGGCGGGCGGAACCACGGGATGAGCTCGATCAAGGACGCCCGCGCGCCTGCATTCCACGTCGCGGTGACCGAGTCGTGATTCGATCGCTCGTCATCCGTTACGTCCTGCCGATTGCGGCGGCCCTCAGCATCATCGCCTTCGTCGGCGTGCCGTATATCGAGCACATGCTGCGGGACTGGTTCCGCTCGGATATCGAACTGCGGGCCCGACTGGTGATGAACTCGATGGAGGAGCCGGTGGCTCGCCTGCTCGAACGCAATGATTCCGCGCGACTGGCGGCCTATCTTGAAAGAGTCGTCAGCGACGAGCGGCTGCTGGCAGTCCTGATCTGCGATACGAGCGGCGCCAGGGTCTACGCCACGAACCTCGTCCCGGCCGATGTCACCTGCGATTCGCCGACCACGTCGCTCGTCAACGATTCGACCGTCACGCGCCTTCCCTCTGGATCGATCGAGGTATCGTCGTTCACGGTCAACCCGGACGCCGGGCAACAATATCGCGCCGTGCTGGTCCATGACCTGAGTTTCATCGATCGGCGGCAAGCCGCGGCGCGCAACTTCGTGCTGGCATTTGCCGTAATCGCGGTGGGAGTGCTGGGACTCCTCGGTGGACTGGCTATCCGCAGCATGCTGAATCGTTCGATCAAGTTGCTGCTCGGCGATATCCGGTCTCGCCGGTTCCTCGATGACGCGCACTCACCGCTCTCGTCGCAGCCGGTGCTCTCCAGTGTCAGGAGCCTGCTGCGCGAGATCGAACAAAGCCAGCGTCTCGAAATCGAGTTCCACGAGAACTGGACGCCACAGGCGTTGCAGCAGGTCGTGCGTGACCATCTCGGCTCCTGTCCGCTCGTAGTCGTCTCGAACCGCGAGCCCTACATCCATAATCATGGCCCGGATGGGCGCCCGATCGTCCAGGTGCCGGCGAGCGGCATGGTTACCGCACTCGAGCCGATCGTGCGCGCATGCTCCGGCATCTGGGTCGCGCATGGCAGTGGCTCCGACGATCGACGGGTCGTGGACAGGCACGACCATGTCAGGGTGCCTCCGGAAGATCCTGCGTACACGCTGCGGCGCGTCTGGCTGACCACGGAGGAAGAAGATGGCTATTACTACGGCTTCTCGAACGAGGGCATGTGGCCGCTGTGCCACCTTGCTTACGTCCGACCGGCCTTCCGCGAGCGGGACTGGGTTGCCTACCGGGCCGTCAACGGGAAATTCGCCAAGGTCGTCGCGGCCGAGGCATCCGGCGAGTCTCCGGTCATTCTCATCCAGGACTTTCATTTCGCCCTGCTGCCGCGCCTGATCCGCGAGCGCAAGCCCAAGGCGACGATCGCGCTGTTCTGGCACATCCCGTGGCCAAATGCCGAAACGTTCAGCGTCTGCCCATGGAAGCGCGAGATGCTGACGCACATGCTGAGCGCAGACATCCTCGGATTTCACACCCGGTATCACTGCCAGAACTTCCTCGCGACCGTGGATCGGCACGTGGAGTGCCAGATCGATCACGAGCACATGACGGTGACTCACAATGGCCACGTCTGTCGCGTCGTCCCGTATCCCATCTCGATCGAATGGCCACCCCGCTGGCTGGCGACCCAGTCAGAGGTGCCGATCGCACGCGAGGCGGTGCGGCGTCGATACGGAATTGGTCGCGAGGTTCGCCTCGGCATTGGCGTGGAGCGCTGGGACTTCACCAAGGGCATCGTCGAGCGATTCCTGGCGCTGGAAAAGCTCTTCGACGAGCATCCGCAATGGCGCGGCCGCATGTCGCTGCTGCAGGTGGCCGCTCCAACGCGCAGCCGGCTGCCCGCCTACCAGGCGCTGCAGCAGCACACGCTGGCCGAGGCGGAACGCATCAATGAGAAATTCGGCAGAAACGGCTGGCGGCCGATCGTCCTTGTCGGCGAGCACCAGGAGCCGGCGCAGGTGTTCGAGCTCTACCGCGCCGCGGACTTCTGCGTGGTCAACAGCCTGCATGACGGCATGAATCTCGTCGCCAAGGAATTCGTCTCCGCCCGGGACGACGAGGACGGCGTCCTGATCCTGAGCACGCTGGCGGGCGCATCGCGCGAACTCGTCGAAGCTCTGCTCGTCAACCCGTTCGACATCGGCGAGACGGCGGACGCGATTCGCGCCGCGCTCGAGATGCCGCGCGATGAGCGGCGGCAGCGCATGCAGCTCATGCGACGCACCGTAAAGGAGAACAACGTGTACCGCTGGGCGGGCCGCATGTTGATGGACGTGGCGCGTGTACGGCAACGGCAGGCGCTGGCGGAGTCGCGGCCAGCCGAGAGGGTCCGGAACTGGCAACGCTGACCGGGGTGCGGGCCTGGCGCCCGGCCGATGGCTGCTTCAGTTGACGCGTGGACCCGTCGCCGCGATGCTACCGCATGAACCTGCAAACTGACGTCACGCCGCAATGATCCTCCGCCGCGTCATCGCGCATGTTCGCCATCAGGAATGGACCGCGATCACCATCGACTTCGTCATCGTCGTCGTGGGTGTCTTCATCGGTCTGCAGGTGCAGGCATTTGCCGTGGAGCGCGACCGCCAGAAGAGCGAACGCGACTATCTCACGCGCCTGCATGGCGAGATTGAACAGCTCCTCGAGACGAGGGCAAGATATGATCGCACGCGCACGGAGTTTTCGGCCGACCTGCTCAGCGCCGTCAAGCTGTTGAACGAGGCGGGGGGGACCACGCCGCTGTCTCCCGGAGAATGCGACGCCATTGCGGGATCGGCGCATACGACCGTGCCGCCGGCGGAACTGCCGACAGTTGCAGAGCTGTTATCAACCGGCCGGCTCGATCACCTGTCGTCTGCAACGGTGCGCACCGCAATCCTGACCTACATGCAGGACGCGGTGCGCGCCCGCGATCTCATCGGCGTCATCACCGATTCAGGGCGTGATCTCGGCAAGGCGTACCCCCCACCTCATCACGCATCATGTCGGCGCGTCGCGTATCCATAGCGAGGAAATATGGCTGAACCCGGAATGCCGGACGGATGCGATGCGCGCCGACCCGTCATTCAGCAATGAACTCAGTGAAAACGCCTACATGTACAACGTTTACACGACGCGCGCCGTGCTGCCAGTGAGCCGCCAGCTGGCGGCGCTGCACGCGGTGGTTGACGCCGAGATGGGCGTCGCGCATCCGGAAAGGAAGGACGTGACGCCATGATCCTCCGCCGCGTCATCGCACATGTCCGCAAGCAGGAATGGACCGCGATCGCGATCGATCTGGTTATCGTCGTGCTCGGCGTCGTCATCGGTATCCAGGTCTCGAACTGGAATGCGGAGCGTGCCGATCGCAAGCGTGCCCACGGCTACCTCGAGCGCATCCGCGACGATCTCGACGCCGACATCGCCGGCTATCGCGATCGCCTTGATTTCTGGGGCGAGGTCTCCGCGTCTGGCGCCAAGGGACTCGCCTACGCCGAAACGGGCGATGCCGGCGGAGCGACACAATGGGACCTCCTGCGCGCCTATTTCTGGGCGAGCCAGGTCGGGGCGTTCAACCTCACCGAAGCGACTTACGACGAGCTCAGGAGTGCGGGCGAGCTGGGCCTGCTCGGCGACCCGCGCCTGCGCGACCGGCTTGCGTCCTACTATACGAATTCAAAGAATCCGACGCTGTCGGAGAGCCCGGAATATCGCAAGCATGTGCGCGGTCTCATCCCGCTGGATATCCAGCTCTATCTCTGGGAGAACTGCTGGCAGTCCGAAATGATCAGGAAAGCAACGGGCACGTCGCCTGCGGTTCGCCGGTCGACGAGGCGCGCGCACGGGCGGTCGTCGACGTCATCAGGAGCGACACGACGCTGATGCGGGAACTCCGCTACTGGATGTCGACGATGCGCGTCGCTGAGTCGGTCGGCCGTATTTACATGGGCGTGGCGACTGGGCTGCGCGATGCAGTCGATGCGAAAGTCGTCGACGGCGAAGCCCGCATCGTGATCGCCCGTCGCATCTCGGAACACGTCAGGGCGCATAACTGGTTCGCGGTTGCGATCGATCTTTCGTCGTGATTCTCGGCGTCTTCATCGGCATGCAGGTCCAGGACTGGAATTCCGCGCGGCAGACAAGCGTCCGCTCCGCAGAGTTCAGCGAGCGCCTCCTGAGCGACCTTCGAGTGGAAGCGTGGGGCTATGAGTACCTGGTCGAATACAACAAGGACGTGCTTGCCAACGCTGAGCGGGCCATCAAGGCGCTGACCGGCGACCAGCCGCTCCCGGACGAGCAATTAGTCGTCGCCGTCTATCGCGCGACGCAGTACAAGTACAACGAGAGGCGGCGCGCAACCTATGACGAGCTGGTCTCGACCGGCGCCATCGGCCTGATTGCGGACGCAAAGCTGCGCCAGACCGCGATTTCGGTGTTCACCAACCCGCTGTTCGACGTGATCTCGCAGGAAGGCAAGGACTCCGGCTTGCGCAAGGTATTTCGTGAGACGGCCCCGGCGGATATTCAGCACGCACTGCTCAAGAGGTGCGGCGACTCGTACGTCGAGCCAGGGAACTTCGCGGGAATCGCGGGCTCGCTCGATTACGAATGTTCGCTCGGCGTCTCCGCCGCCAGCATCGAGGCCGCCGCACTGGCGCTCAAGGCCCATCCCGCATTGCTGCCGGCCCTGAAGCTTCGTTTCGCCGACGTCGAAACGGCGATCACGGATCTGGAGACGAACAACACTACGGTCCTGAGCAACCTGAGGGAGATTGCACAGGAACGTCCGTGATCCCCCGTCGCGTCATCGGGCATGCAACGAAGCGACAGCGAAGGCGCGGGCGGGCCCGCAGTCGTGCAGACCCGCCCGGCTGGAACTTACTTCTTCGGCTGGTCGCCGCCGGACCAGGTCAGGAAAAGCCAGCGGCCGTTTTCCTTGACCAGCACGTCGGTGTAGTTGCCGGTAACCATTTCGCGTTCCTTCTTGTAGTTCTCACGCGCGACCTGGTAGTTGTACTGCACCACGGCGACGTTCCCCGTCACCGTGATCGAGATTGGAAACAGTTCCTGCTCG
The DNA here is from genome assembly GCA_963828265.1 of uncultured Gammaproteobacteria bacterium. Lineage (GTDB taxonomy): Bacteria > Pseudomonadota > Gammaproteobacteria > Steroidobacterales > Steroidobacteraceae > RPQJ01. Next base: position 36,631 of record CAWHEA010000025.1, read on the forward strand.
AGGACGGCGCTGTTGTCGGCGGCGTACTTGCCCCATCGCTTGAGCGAGTCCCTGCCGCGAGGCATCGGGTCGCCGGTTTCCCAGTACTTCAGGTTTGGATGGACCATCGTGTCGATCCAGCTCATGTCCTCGGCCGCTGCCATCTTCCATTGCAGCTCCTCGAGGTTCCAGATTTCCTTGCTGTTCCGCATTCCACGTCTGCGCTGCTGCCGTTCCGACGAAGCCAAAAGCGAAGATCATCGACAAGACGATTCGGTTGAACATGGCTTTCTCCCTGTATGTTGTATTTCCATTGACCCGGCACAAATCGTGCGGTGGCCAATGACGGCACGCTACGCCTGTTGAGTTGGGGGCGCGAGGGCAATTGACTGCCTTCGCCATGGTGCGATGCAGCAGCGCGCTATCAAAGCGGTCATCACCCAGGATCCGCAGCAGACCTTCGCCGTCGGTTCCCACTGCTTTACCGGGCTCCACGCCGCGAAGTTCACGCTGCTCAATCGGTAGCATTGCCTCCACGAAGTCAGCGAGTTCGACATCGGCGAGGCTGCCGTAGGTATCCAGCAAGGCCGCCGTAATGGGCAGGCGGAGGTCCTGCCATGGCGCATCGCTGCGGTACAGCCGGTGAGCGGCGCGCGCCATCGCTGCCTGCCAGCGAGAAGTGGTGCGCGCCCCTCCCGGACCAGATCGGACCAACCCGTCTGCCTCGAGACGAGCCAGGACGCTGGCCTCAGTCATCGCTAATGCGCAGCAGCCTGAGTCTGCTTGCCCGGCTTCGCTGCCACCTGGTGCTGGCGCACGTACGAAATCATTTCCAGCGTCTCGCGCCGGAACTCGGCGTAGTCGGTCTGGACTGCATTGAGGAACGTGCTTGCGTACATCGTGTGGCCCGCCATCGCGGCGGCCTCGGCGATTTCAGTGTCGGTTGCGCCGAACAGCTTGGCCGCTTCAGCGTGGAACAAGGCGCAATAACGGCAGCGCGTGGCGCCCGCAACTGCGATTCCGATCAGTTCCTTGGTCTTGTTCGGCAGCGCGGTCTCCGCCAACTGGAAATCACGCATCGAACTCCAGAACCCGCTGAGGGCGCTCTCCGGCAGTTCGCGCAGCCAACCGGGCACCTGCCCGAACATGTCACCGATTTCCTTGTGAATCGCCTTCACATTCGTCGTCATGCTTCACCTCCACCTCGCATCCGCCCAGGCGCATCAGACCTGGCACGTCTATGAGCGGATTTCGCGAGACTCGAGGCGCGGCATTCTAGTTTTCGCGAGTACGGAGAGGGCAGCGGCCTGGGTCCCGGCCGGATGTGGCTTTCTCGCCTACATGGCCCGTCCGGCCCGCGACGGCCGCAGTTCCTGACGGCTCGCTTCGGCCGGGCATTCCTGAACGCGTCGGGTTAGTCTTTGCCGCATGAACAGCACCAACTCCTCGCCGCTGCTTGCCGGCGTGTTCCTGCTTCTCGCCACCCTGGCTCCGTCCGCATCGTCCGCGCAGGGCCCGAGCGAACTCACGACCATCGCAGAGCAATCCGGGTTCGCACGCACCGGTCGCTACGACGAAGTGGAGCGATTGTGCGCAGCTTTTGCTGCGCGTTGGCCCGACAAGGCACGATGCTTCGAGTTCGGTCGCTCGCCCGAGGGCCGTCCGTTGCTGGCACTCGCCGTGTCGGACGATGGGGTGCTCGACCCCGAGTCCGCGCGCGCGCATCAGCGACCCGTGGTCTTCTTCCAGGGCGGCATCCATGCGGGCGAGATCGACGGCAAGGACGCGGGCTTCATCGCGCTGCGCGAAATGCTCGAAGGGCGGGAAAGCCGCGGGGCACTGTCGCGGACGACAGTGCTGTTCGTGCCGGTCTTCAACGTCGACGGACATGAGAGGTTTGGTGCGTGGAACCGGCCCAACCAGCGCGGTCCGGTGGAGATGGGTTGGCGCGTGACGGCGCAGAACCTGAACCTCAATCGCGATTACGCCAAGGCCGAAGCGCCGGAGATGCGCGCGCTGCTCGCGCTCGTGAACGCCTGGGATCCCATCCTGTACGCGGACCTGCACGTCACGGACGGTGCTGAGTTGCGCGAGGACCTGTCGGTCGAGGTCGAGCCGGGCCACGGCTGGGATCTCGAACTGGGTCACACGGGACACGCGTTGCGCGACGAGGTGCTGGCCCGGTTGCGGCGCAAGGGCTTCCACGCGCTGCCGTTCTATCCTTCGTTCGTCGGTGGCGACGATCCGGCATCCGGACTGGCCGTGGACGTGCGTTCACCGCGCTTCAGTCTCAGCTATTGGGCCACCCGCAACCGCTTCGGCGCCCTGGTCGAGACACACTCGTGGCAGGAGTATCCGCGACGCGTCGCCGCCACGCGCGAGACCATTCTTGCAATGGTCGAACTCGCCGCGCGCGACGGAGTGAAGTGGCTCGAGGCGGCACACGCGGCGGATGAGCGCGCGCGCCTGCTCGGTGGCAAGCCGGTGCCACTGAGCTTTCAAGAACACGGACGCCGTGCAGACCGTCGATCTGCGCGGCTACGAGTACACGCGTGAGGCGTCCGCGGTCTCGGGCCAGGCATGGATACGCTACGACTCCACGAAGCCCGACGGTCTGGCGGCTTCCGTTCAAGTATGAGGTGCAGCCTGCGCTGACCGTGACGGCACCGGCCACCGGCTATGTCGTGCCGAGTGCGCACGCTGCGTGGTTGTCGGAAAAGCTGGCTCTGCACGGCATCGAGTTTCAGCGTGTCGCCGCTCCACAGCCGGCCAGCGCCGTGCAGACATTTCGTGCCGACAAGGTGACGGTTGCGGCAGGAACCTTCGAGGGGCGATCGGTCACGACGGTCGAAGGCGCCTGGCGCGATGAGAAGCGCGACATCGGCGCCGGCGCGCTGTTCGTGCCGATCGCGCAGCCGAAGGCGCGGCTGGTGATGTCGCTGCTGGAGCCGCAGGCGCCCGATTCGTTCGTGTCCTGGAGCTACTTCAGCACGGCCTTCGAGCGCAAGGAATACATGGAGAACTACGTCACCGAGGCGGTGGCGCGGCAGATGCTGTCGCAGGACGCGGCGCTCAAGGAGGAGTTCGAGCGGCGGCTGCGCGAGGACGCGGATTTTGCGGCCAGCCCGGACGCGCGCCTCGAATTCTTCTACCGTCGCCATCCCTCATGGGACGAGCGCTACGGCCTCTACCCCGTCTATCGCAGGTGACGCGTGACTGCTTCAGTCCTGACCCGGCAGAGCAAACCCGACTGAAGCACCGGGCCCGACGGGCAGGTCGAAAAACACCCAGGCCAAGGTCATCACCAGGCCAGATGCGAGGAAGGCCAGCGAGTAGGGCAGCATGGTGGCGACGAGAGTGCCCATGCCGAACTGCGGAATCCAGCGCTGGCAGAAGGCGAGCACCAGCGGGAAGTAGACCATCAGCGGCGTGATCGGGTTCGTCACGCTGTCGCCCATGCGATAGGCCGCCGTGGTCATCTCCGGCGAGATGCCGAGCATCATCAGCATCGGCACCAGCACCGGCGCCAGCATGCCCCACTTGGCGCCGGCCGAGCCGATGAACAAGTTGATGCTGGCGGCCATCACGACGATGCAGCCGACCAGCGCCGGCGCGGGCAGGGCGAGTCTTCCGCAGCGCCTCGGCGCCGTTAATGGCCATGATGATGCCGAGATTCGACCAGTTGAACATCGCGACGAAGTGCGCGGCGACGAAAGCCATGACCACGTAGTAGGCCATGCTGGCCATGCCCTCGCTGATCATGCGGATCTCGTCGCGATGACTGCTGTTGACGCCCGCGGCGCGACCGTAGGCGATGCCGGCGACGAGAAACAGCAGGAAGAACGCGGCCACCAGGCTCTGCAGCAAGGGTTGCACGCCGCCGCATAGCGACCCTCCGCCGCGGCCGCTTCGTTGAAGAGCGGTGCGTTGCCTTCCGCAGCGAACCAGGCGCCAGGCCACGCGAGCAGCACGAACATCAGCACGATCACCAGCGCCGGCGATGCCCGCGAGCGCGCAGGCCGCGTCGTTCGGCCGCGGTCAGGTCGGTTGCCGACTTCGGTGACAGGCGTCGCGGCCGTCGGTGTCCAGCGCACCGAAGCGGGGGGCGACGACGCGCTCGGTGATGAACCAGCCGACCGGCACCATGTACGCAGGTCATGCCGACGATGTAAAACCAGTTGCCGGCGATGTTCATCTTCCAGCCGGGCACCAGTAATTGTGCAGCCGGCTCGGTGATGCCGAGCAGCATCGCGTCGAGCTGGCCGGGCAGCAGGTTCGCCGAGAAGCCACCGGCGACGCCCGCGAAGGACGCGGCGATGCCGACGATGGGATGCCGTGCCGGCGGCCGCGAACAACGCTCCGGCCAGCGGGATCATGACGACGTAAGCAGCATCGGCGGCCTGGTTGGCCATGACGGAAATGAAAATCACGATCGGGGTCAGCCAGGCCGTTGGCGCGTTGCCGGACCGCAGCGCGCATCGCCGTGCCGGCCAGGCCCGTGCGCTCGGCGATGCCTGCACCGAGCATCACCAGCAGCACGTAGCCCAGCGGCGCGAACCCGGTGAGCGTACGTGGCATCTCGATGAACAGGCGCTCGAGGTTGGCGCTCGACAGCAGGCTGGTCGCCCGGATCGGTTGCTGGTTGACCGGGTTGGTCGCCTCCCACCCCGCAATGACGCCGACCACGCTGAGCACAACGACGGCGAGAATCAGCCAGAGAAAGATCAGGACCGGATCGGGCAGACGGTTGCCGAGACGCTCGACGCTATCGAGTGCGCGGTTGAACCGCGAGGGGCGGGATTGCATGGTGGCTCCTTGCGCCGCGGACGGGGTCTTCAACACGCGGCGGCGTGCGGCCGCGTCGCCAACCAGGCCTCGGCGATGCGCACCCATGCGGTCCCACCCAGCGGGATCAGGGCATCGTTGAAGTCGTAGCTCGGGTTGTGAAGCATGCACGGCCCGAGGCCGTGACCGCCCTCGCGGTGGTCGCCGTCGCCATTCCCGATCAGGAAATAGCAACCGGGCTTCGCCTGCAGGAAATAGCTGAAGTCTTCTGCACCCATCGTCGGACGGAAATCGAGCACGTTCTGCGCGCCGGCCAGGTCGCCAAGCACGCGCCGGACGAAATCCGTTTCGTTCACGTGATTGACGGTGGCAGGGTACTGGCGCCTGAACTCGAACTCGCATTGCGCCTCGAACGCGGCACAGGTCGCCTCGGCGATCGTCTGCATGCGCCGCTCGATCAGGTCCAGCACCTCCTCGGTGAACGTGCGGACCGTGCCCTCGACGACGCAATGGTCCGGCACGACGTTGACGGCTTCGCCGGCGTGGATTTTCGTCACCGAGATGACGCCGGTGTCGAGCGGATGCTTGTTGCGGGTCAGGATGTTCTGGAACGCCTGCACCATCTGGCAGGCTGCAGGGATCGGGTCGATGCCGTTGTGCGGCATCGCGGCGTGCGCGCCCTTGCCGCGGATCGTGATCTTGAACCCGTTGCTCGAAGCGAAGGCAGGTCCCGCGCAAAGCGCGAACTGGCCGACCGCCAGCCCCGGCCAGTTGTGCGCTCCGAACATCGCCTCCATCGGAAACCGTTCGAACAGCCCGTCCTTGATCATCTCGCGCGCGCCGCCGCCGCCCTCTTCAGCGGGCTGGAAGACCAGGTAGACCGTGCCGTCGAAGTCGCGGTGCCGGGCAGGTGCTTCGCGGCGGCGAGCAACATGGCGGTGTGGCCGTCGTGCCCGCATGCGTGCATCTTGCCGGCGTGCTGGCTCGCGTGGGCAAAGCGGTTGTGCTCGGTCATCGGCAGCGCGTCGATGTCTGCGCGCAGGCCGACGGCCCGGGGCGAGTTGCCGTTCTTGACGATGCCGACCACGCCTGTCTTGCCGAGACCGCGGTGGGTCGGGATGCCCCAGCCTTCGAGCGTCCGGGCGATGAGGTCCGAGGTGCGCTGCTCCTCGAAGCACAGTTCCGGGTGGGCATGGATGTCACGGCGCACTGCGGCGATTGCGGCTGCGTCGCGCATGATCGATTCTATGTGGCGCATTGTTGTTGTTCTCGCGAAGTCGATGGATCGTTTTCCACTCGGCCGTGCCGCGCCGAGTATAGGCATAAATCGGAATCAATCTAAGCGAATCGGTAGGTGCGACGCAGCATGCACACGGTCGATCGGGTAGTGCGTTCCTATCGCGGATGGATCGAGGGCATGGGCTGATGTCACGCTTTGACTACGCAATTCTCGGGGCGGGTGCGCTGGGGTCCATCCTCGGTGCGCACCTTGCTCGCGCCGGTCACGACGTGGTTTTGCTGGCCCGTGGACGTCGTGCCGCACAGATCAGCGCGGAGGGGCTGCGTATCGAAGGGCTCGTCACGATGGCGTTGCCCGTACCCGTCATGACGGATCCGGGGCTACTGAAGAGCGCAGGGACCCTGATCGTCGCGACCAAGGCCATCGACACTGCGCAGGCGCTGCAGCCACTGCGGCATGCCGACATCGGGGCTGCGTTGTCGATCCAGAACGGCATGCTGAAGGACGAGCTGCTGGCTGCTGCCTTCGGGGCCGATGCGGTCGTTGGGGCGGTCGCGAATTTCAGCGGTGAACTGCTGGGTTCCGGCGCGGTCGTGTTTACCCGCAACGTCGATCTGCGAATAGGCGAATTGCATGGCGCAGTGACGCCCCGCATACGACGCATTGTCGGCGACATCGATGCGGCGGGCATTCGCGCAACGGCCAGCGACGCGATCCTGGTCGACGAGTGGTCGAAGTTCGCCGCGTGGGCCGGGCTGATGACGCTGTCCGTCACCACGCGGCGCAACACGTGCGATTTCCTGTGCGATCCGGCTGCAGCACTGGTGCTTGTTCAAGTCGTCCGCGAGGTCGGCCGGCTGGCCGCGGCCTGCAACGTCGAACTCGCTGGCGCGCCCGTGCTTCCGGTGCAGGAGTTGTGCAGCGCGTCCGACGAACGCGCCGTCGAGATCGTCACGACGATTGGTCGAGACTTCCGGTCGGCGGCTCCCACTCATCGCGTGTCCGCGTTGCAGGATCTCGAAGCGGGGCGCCCGCTCGAGATCGAAGAGACGCTTGGGATACGCGATCACGATGGCAAAGCGGCTGTCTGTGCCGCTGCCGTTGCTGGAACACTTCCACGGCCTGTTGAGCGCGACGGGCGGGCGACCAGTACTGGCGGGCTGACGTCGGTCCGACGTCGCTCCAGCCTGGCGTTGCGACTTCGCCACCCGCGCAGTCTCGTACAGGTAATCGACGAACATCTGTGCCTGCTGCTCATAGCCTGCAACCTTGGGATCGCTGCTCTCGATCAGGATCCATTCGTCGGGGGCATGCGCGCCACCGCCGCGACCCACACCGAAGTGGCCTGCTGCCATCTTGAGCGGTGGACCCGTGAAGACGACGCCTGGCCAGCGTCCAGCGCGACGCGGGAACAGGCTGTATGCGATCCCCGCCTGCTTGAGCGTCGCCGCGCCGGCCTGAATGATGACGCTGTCCTCGGGCGATTCAGTCGGGCTGTAGCCGCCACTGACGATCACTTCGATGTCACCGAAGCCGCGCTTCGCGAGATGCGCCTTGAGTTTCCCGACCGCTTCTTCCTTGGTCATGTCGGGGACCAGGCGGAAGTCCAGCTTGGCTTCTGCTCGACCGGGGAGCACGGTCTTGCCACCCGGTCCGGTGTAGCCGCTGACGAGGCCCTGGATGTTGACCGTCGGCTGTGAGGCGAGGCGGTAGGTGCTGGCGAGAAAGTCCTCGATCCAGGACGTTGAGCGACGCACGCCTAGTACCTTCTTGACGGCCTCTTCATCCTTGGGAAGGCTCGCGGCGAGCAGTTCCTTCTCGCGGTGGCGTGAGGGGGCGGACATTCTCGAACCAGCCGTCGACCGTCGGCGTATAGCCATCGTCGGCCACCAGCGTGTCGAGCGCTTGACGAGATGCCAGGCGGGGCTGTCGACTCGGGCCATCAGGCTCGAGTGGATGTCCTTGGCGGGACCGCGGCCCCATTTGTCGCCGCTCGCGACCAGCTGCACTTCGATCACGCCCTTCGCGCCCAGGTCGATCGTGACCGTGCCGTCACGGGACTGGCCGGTCGACGGCATCATGACGCCCACCGAGCGCTTGAGTGCTGCCGTGATCTTGGGGTCGGCGAGCAGCGTTGGAAAGTTGGTCGAGCCGATCTCTTCCTCACCCTCGGCAACGAGTACGAGGTTGACGGGCAGCTTGACGCCGCGGCCTTGAACGCATGCAGCGCGGTGAGGAGGGCCATCTGCGGGCCCTTCTGGTTGACCGCACCGCGGCCGACCAGCGCCCGCCCTTCGCCCGGCCGCTCGACGATTTTGCCCTCGAGCGGCGGCGACGACCATTCGGCGGGGTCGTAATGCTTGACGTCGTACATGAAATAAATCGCGAGCGTGTGCTTTGCCCCGGCGTCGAGAGTTGCAAATACGCCCGGTACGCCGCCGCTTTCGACGACCTTGGCCTGCTGGAAGCCGGCGTCGAGCGCGAGCTGGCGCATGTACTCGGCGCCCTGCGGCGTGTTGATGCCCATGTTGGCGATGGTCGGCAGCGCGATCCATGCGCGCAGTCGCTCGATTGCACCATCCTTGTCGGCCTTTATGGCCGCGACGACCTTGTCGTGTCCCGGCTTGCTTGATACCGCGTTGGCGGGCACCGCCGCGAACGCCACGGCCAGTGCCGCCGCACAGCCGATCATCAGGTGCTTGTCGAATCGCATCGCGCCTCCCGTCCCGGAATAAATGTCGGCGGACAGACTGGACGGCGCGAAGTTGAAGTCCAGTCAGAGAAGTGCCGGACGGCGGCGCTGAGCGCGCCGCCGTCCGATTCCTGCCGAGATGTCAGTGCGTCAGGTGGTCCAGGTTCATCACCTTGGTCCAGGCCGCAACGAAGTCCTGCACGAACTTCTCGCGCGCATCGTTCGCTGCATAGACCTCGGCGATCGCGCGCAGCTCCGAGTTCGATCCGAACACCAGGTCGACGGGAGTCGCCGTCCATTTGACCTTGCCCGTTGCGCGATCGAGGCCCTCGTAAATGCCCTCGGCCTGGGATGACTTCGACCATTTCGTGGACATGTCCAGCAGGTTCACGAAGAAGTCGTTGCTCAACGTCCCGGGCCGGCTGGTGAACACGCCGTGTGCCGACTGTCCCGCGTTGGCGTTCAGCGCCCGCATGCCGCCGACCAGCACGGTCATTTCCGGAACCGACAGCGTCAGGAGGTTGGCGCGATCGACCAGCATCTCAGGCGGCGAGAGCCGGTTGTTCTTGCCGAAGTAATTGCGGAACCCGTCCGCCGTCGGCTCCAGCGCAGCAAAGGACACGACATCCGTCTGTGCCTGCGAGGCATCAGTGCGACCCGGCGCGAACGGCACCTGCACGTCATGCCCGGCCTGCTTCGCGGCCTGCTCGATCGCGGCGGCACCGCCGAGCACGATCAGATCGGCCAGCGAGACTTTCTTGCCGCCCGTCTGCGCACGGTTGAAGTCCTTCTGGATGCCTTCCAGGCTCTTCAACACCCTCGCCAGCTCAGCAGGATTGTTGACCTCCCAGCCGCGCTGCGGGTCGAGGCGAACGCGTGCGCCGTTGGCTCCGCCGCGCATGTCGCTGCCGCGGAAGCTCGCCGCAGACGCCCAGGCAGTCCGCACCAGCTCGGGACCGGTGATTCCCGACGCCAGGATCCTGGCCTTCAGCTGCGCGATGTCCTGCGCATCGATGAGCTCATGATCGACGGCGGGGACCGGGTCCTGCCATGACAACACTTCCTTGGGAGCGTCGGCGCCAAGGTAGCGATTGCGCGGGCCCATGTCGCGGTGCGTGAGCTTGAACCACGCCTTGGCGAAGGCCAGCTCGAATTCCTTGGGATCCTGCTGGAAGCGCTTGGCAATCTTGCTGTAGCTCGGGTCGAACTTCAGCGCGAGGTCGGTCGTGAACATGATCGGTGCATGCCGCTTCGTCGGATCGTGCGCGTCCGGCACGAAGACGGCGTTCTTGTCACTGGGCACCCACTGGATCGCGCCCGCCGGGCTCTTCGTCTGCACCCAGTCAAACGCGAACAGGTTGTCCAGGTACTGTGTCGTCCAGGCAGTCGGGTTGGCGGTCCATGCGCCTTCCAGTCCACTGGTGATGGTGTCGCCAGCGTTGCCACGGCCGCACTTGTTTTCCCAGCCGAAGCCTTGCTGTTCCAGGCCGGCGGCGGCGGGTTCGGCACCAACGCACTCTTCCGGCTTGCGCGCACCGTGTGCTTTACCGAAGGTGTGTCCACCCGCGATCAGTGCGACGGTCTCCTCGTCGTTCATTGCCATGCGGCCGAACGTCTCGCGAATGTCCTTTGCGGCCGCGAGCGGATCCGGGTTGCCGTTCGGCCCCTCCGGATTGACGTAGATCAGGCCCATCTGCACGGCGGCGAGGGGGCGCTGCAGCTCGCGGTTGCCGCTGTAACGCTCATCCGCAAGGAACTTGGTTTCCGGGCCCCAGTAAGTCGTGTCGGCTTCCCAGTCATCGATGCGCCCACCGGCAAAGCCGAAGGTCTTGAACCCCATCGATTCCAGCGCGACGTTGCCCGTCAGCACCATCAGGTCGGCCCAGGAAATCTGTCGGCCGTATTTCTGCTTGATGGGCCACAGCATGCGCCGTGCCTTGTCCAGGTTGACGTTGTCGGGCCAGCTGTTGAGCGGCTCGAAGCGCTGCTGGCCGCCGTCGGCACCGCCGCGTCCGTCCGCCACGCGGTACGTGCCCGCGCTGTGCCATGCCATGCGGATGAAGAACGGACCATAGTTGCCGTAGTCCGCGGGCCACCAGGGCTGTGACGTCGTCATCAGCGCCTTGATGTCCGACTTCACGGCAGCCAGGTCGAGCTTCTGGAATTCACGGGCGTAGTCGAAGTCGTCGCCCATCGGGTTGGACTTGTCCGCGTGCTGGCGCAGCGGCCTCAGATCCAGCTGTTCGGGCCACCAGTCCCGGTTCGACATCGCCTTGCCTGCAGGCTCGGCGGCGCCTGCAATCGCGAACGGCGACAGGGCTCCGGCCATGGCGACTGCCGCCACCGTGGCGGTAAAAGTGAACGATCTCTTGCGCATACAGAAGCACTCCCCACTTGCGAGAAAAATGGCTGACGGGCGCACTATCCTTCCGTTCGGCTCATTGTTGAATACGATTGTTTCTATTGAGCCGATAGGCCTCATGAATGGCCGTCGCTGACGGCGACATGCCCGACGCTGCCTGCTTACGCTGGCGATGTGCGCCCGGTTCGACGCTCGTCAAACTGCGCGAAGCCCGGCCGAAACCGGAGGGTTCGGCATGGCGGCGAGGCCTGACGGGTGGCGACTTATACGTATATAAGAATCATTCGTATTTACAAACGAGAATAACTCGCATTTACTACGCCCCTGTCGGACGCGCTGACCGTCCGGAACACACGACGGCAAGGGGCCTTTTCAATGACAACGACTGTGAATACCGCGCTGCGGACGGCGCTTGCGATGATCCTGGCGGCCAGTGCTGCGGCTGCCACGGCCGAAGACGCGGCAGCAGATGCCACCGAAGCGGTCTCGGCACTCGAACGGATCGTGGTCAGCGCCAGGCGGATCGACGCGGCTGCGGTCGGCGGATCGGTGGCCTTCATCGATTCGGCCCAGCTCGACGAGCATTCCTACGGCGACGTGAACCGGGTACTGCGCCAGGTGCCGGGCCTGAACATCGTCGAGGAAGAAGGCTTCGGCATCCGTCCGAGCATCGGTATCCGCGGTTCGGGCACCGATCGCAACACCAAGATCGCGGTGATGGAAGACGGTGTGCTGATCGCACCGGCTCCGTATGCGGCGCCTGCCGCCTATTACTTTCCGCGCATGCCGCGCATCGCGGGAGTGGAGGTCAGCAAGGGCCCGTCCGCGATCAAGTACGGTCCGCAGACGGTCGCGGGCGCGATCGGCCTGTATTCGACGCCGATTCCCGACGAGACCCTCGGCGGCAAGCTCGAGTTGCTCGGCGGTGATTTCGACACCTATCGCGCCCATGGATTGATCGGCGGCCACATCGAGACGGCGCAGGGCCATGACGTGGGGCTCAGCCTGGAAACGCTGCAGGAAAGCTCGTCGGGCTTCAAGGAACTCGACTCCGGCGGCGACACGGGTTTCGAGATCCAGGACTACGTGGCGAAAGTGTCGCTGGGCTCGAAGGCGGGCGCGGAGCGTCCGCAGTCGCTCGAACTCAAGTTGCAGTACTCGGATGAAAACTCGGACGAGACCTACGTCGGCCTCACGCTCGACGACTTTCGCGCCGACCCCTACCGGCGCTATCGCGGCAGCCAGGTCGACGAGTTGAACGTCGAGCACTGGACGTACCAGGCCACGCATCGCATCGACTTCACCGACCAGGTCGACCTGACGACGCTGGCTTACTACACGAAGACCGAGCGCGCCTGGTACAAGCTCAACGACGTGCGCAACGCCGCGAATACGGGCTACACCAGCCTGAGCGCCGTCCTCGAAGACCCCACTCGTTACGCGACCGAATTCGCCGCCATCCTCGGCACGCCCGGCACGTCGAGCGCCGTGGGCGCGCTGCGGGTGCGCAACAACTCCCGCGAGTACTACGCGACTGGCCTGCAGTCGGTGCTGGGCTATGAGTTCGACACCGGCGACGTCGCGCACCAGGTCGAAGCTTCCGTGCGCTACCACCGCGACGAGGAAGATCGTTTCCAGAACGACGATCGCTACCAGATGGTCGATGGCCGCATGGTGCTGACCGCAGCCGGCGCGCCGGGAACGCAGGACAATCGAATCGGCGAGGCAGAGGCCTGGTCGTTCTTCGTGCGCGACACCATCGATTGGAACCAGTTCACCGTAACGCCTGGGCTGCGCTACGAAGCGATCGAACTCACCCGCACCAACTACGGCACGGCCGATCCCGATCGCAACGGCGACCCGGCGGTCGTTCGCAACACCGTCGATGTGCTGCTGCCGGGCATCGGCGGCACCTATGCGCTGCGGGACGACCTCAAGCTGGTGGCAGGAATTCATCGTGGGTTCGTCAACCCGGCGCCGGGATCGGACGCCGACGCGGAAGAATCCTGGAACTACGAGGTCGGCTTTCGCCTCGACCGTGGCGCCGCCTCGCTCGAGGCCATGGCGTTCTTCGTCGATTACGAAAACCTGATTGGCACGTGCACGGCGTCCACCGGCGGCGACTGCGAGATTGGCGACCAGTACGAAGGTGGCGAAGCCAGCGTGCACGGCCTGGAGTTCGTCGCGGCGTGGGACGCGGGCGCGGCACTCGGCAGCGGCTGGTCGTTGCCGCTCTCGGCGGTCTACACCTGGACCGAGGGCGAATTCGGCAGCAGCTTCCAGAGCAGTTTCGAAGAGTGGGGCGACGTGCAGAAGGGCGATGAAATGCCGCTGATGCCGGAACATCAGCTCACGCTGAACGCCGGCATCGAAGCCGACCGCTGGCGCACGTTCCTGACGCTGAACTACGTCGACGAGACACGCGCGGAGGCGGGCACGGGCGCCATTCCGGCGAACGACCGCATCGACAGCCGCACGCTGCTGGACTTGTCGGCCGAGTTCGACCTGACGTCGCAGGCGAGCCTGTTCGCAAGCCTCACGAATCTGACCGACGAGGAATACAACGTCGCTTTCCGGCCCGCGGGAGCGCGGCCCGGTGCGCCGCGCAGCTGGCTCGCGGGCGTGAGGATTGCGTTCTGATCGGCTGAACGCATCGAATCGCGGCCGCGCACCCGCGAGGGACGCTCCTAGGCGAGGCGGCGTCCGGCCTTCGATCGTTCCAGCCACCACGTCCCGCCCAGGGCGGCGAGGCATGCCAGCAGGTATGGCCACGGCGACCCCGGAACGCCGCCGGTTGCGGACGTGCCTTCTGGCTGCGTGCGGTTCGCTGTGTATGCCGCCGTGGCAGCGCGCAAGTCACCCGCCTCGAGGGCGGGGGCCTCGTCGGCGGCCCGCACGTGGAACGGCCAGTCGTCGCCGCCCGTGCTCAACACGTGCCAGCCTGCGGACTCGGGCCAATACGCTGCGCAGCCCGATACGTCACGGAGCAGCGGAATGCTCCTGCCATCATCGGGCCCCTGCACGCGCGCGTCTGCGTCAACTCCGCAAATGACCTGTCTCCGGTTGACGCGCGACGCTGTATCCGCAAACGCGGGCTCACGGTGGTCGCTCGCTCGCGCCACCGTAGTGAGCGCCTGGCTCCAGAGGGCGCCGTAGGCGGCGGCCGAGCCGTCGAGCGCAAGACGGAAACTGTCGCTCAGCCACCAGAGCGCAACACGCCCCCGCCCCTCGGCACGCCAGAGGGCCAGCGGTTCGCCGCGATCGTTGCGCAGCAGCGGTACGCCGTCGCGCGACGCGACCTGCAGTGGTCGCCGCGTCAGCGCGGTCGGTACGTCGGCGAGTCGCGTGGTGCGCGGCAGATCGGCGCTGCGCACGTCGAAACCCAGTGCCTGCAGTTCGTCGCGTTCACTCGGTGTCAGCGTGCCGGTGAGGCGGATCACGACACCGAGACCGTCGCGCAGCGCCTCCGCGAGGTGCCTCCTGCCTGCGGTTCCCAGCGATCGCCACGCGCGTTCGTCGAGCACCGCGAGGTCCAGTTCGCGCAGGGCGTCCGGCGTCAGCGATGCGCTGGATCGCAGCACCCGCACGTCGGGACGAACGAAGATCTCGCTCCGCAACTCGACCCCCGCGTCCAGCGCCCAGCGACGCAGGTACTTGAGTTCCGGGCCCGGCGCGCCGGACAGCACGAGCACGCGCAACGGCGGCGCGGCCATGACCAGCAGCGGTACGTCGACGTCCTCGACCACGCGTTGCGTGTCATCGATGACGCGCAAGCGGAAGTGCGCGCGGCCGGGTGTTCGGGCCTCGGCCTGCAGGACGAAGCGACCGTCGGTTGCCAGTGGGGCACGGGCCACCCGGCGTGCAGACGGATCCAGCAGTTCCACGCTGCCACCGGGGAACCGCGTTGACCGCGCCGGTGATGCGCCACGACGCGCCGCTCGGCACGCGCCGAGGGAACCATAACTCGACCAGGCCGCGCGGCAGCGGCGCGGGGTCGAACTCGATGCTCAACCCTGTGGCGCTTTCCAGGTCACGCGGCGACAGCCCGGCGCCGATGATCTTCAGGCGCGCGATCGACGGATGACGACGCAATGCGGTCGCCAGGTCCGGAATGCGTTCGGCTGCAGCGATCGCCGGTGCATCCGCAAGCGCCACGATGCGAGCCCCGGGGTCGATCCGTGCAAGCTGCGCTGGTGAAGCATTCGCCGTGATGACGGTCAGGACCTCGGCAGTTGTACGCACCTGCGGCGGAAACATCGCGAGGTAGAGCAGGATGGCTGCGACCGCCTGTCCCGACAGCAGGAGACCCGTGCGCCAGGCCCGCGGCCGCACGTGCGCTGCGGCCTGCCAGGCTTGCCACAGGAGCCGCGCGCTGCCCGACGATCACGGCGAGCGCAAGCACTGCGCCACACAGGATGGCAGTGCTCATGGGCGTGCCTCGGACTGCAAGGCATCGAGGTAGGTTGTGCCTGACGGGCCTGCCGTCGCACGCGTACCGGGCGCCGTGGCCGGTTGCGGCAGCAAGGTCCACAGCAGGGCCCGTAGCTGCTGCCTGCAGGCGTCGCACTGCGGTTCATCGTTCAGTGCGTCGATGGCGACGAGCATTTCGATGGCCTGCGGCAGCTGCGCTTCCCTGGCGCGGACCCAGCCGGCCAGCGCACCCAGGTCTGACACCAGCAGCGTTCGCCGTCGTGCCGTCGCGGGAAGGCTGAAGATTCGCCAAGCTTCTGCCACCACTCCGCCACCAGTGCGTAATCGTTCGAGGACGCGGCCAACGCGTCGCCACGGTTTCGCACGCCGCTCGCGTCACCCGCGAGCCGCCGGTTCTCATCGATCGGCGGCAGCTCGAGTCCCACGCGCGCGAGATAAATCCGGGTGGCCTGTTGCACCTGCTTGATGCGTTCGAGTGCGCGGTATTCGTAAGGCAGGGCACGCGCAGGCTGTCCCTGTCGCAGGTGCAGTTCGGCCTGCCACATTTCGTTCAGCGCGGCCCGGAGCAGCTCGCGCGTTTCACGATCGAGCAGCGTGGCGGCTTCCGGTATGTCGTGCGTGTGCCCGAATTGCTCGAGCACCTCGGTCGGTGCGTCGCCTTCCGCATCGGTCGCCTCGGCGTCGTGCTCGTGCTTCGCGGCATCGCTCCACGTCGTCGGCTTCCTCGCCGAGGAACTGGCCATACCGCAGCCGCAACAGGCGCTGGTCCATGCCGATCTCGTCGGACCGGCTGGCGAAGCGCGCGGCGGCGAGCCTGGCGCGCTCAGCGACCAACGCCTCGGTGTCGATGATCACCTGGCGCTGGCTGCGGAAGTACGCGGGCAGTGTCTTCCGCACCATGCCTTCCATGCCGGTGGGTTCCTCGCCGCTGCCGGGCGGCCATCGCAGGATCACGCTCGCACTGCGCGCTTCGTTCGGCGCCGGGCTGCGAGTGTCGAGCACGCTCATGCGGACGATGACGTCGTCGCCGGCCGCGAGTCCCAGTGGCGCAAGGTCCAGGCGATGCGAGTACCGCCGCTGCCGGCGGTCACCTTCGCCGCGCATCTGCAGCACGCGCTCCGTCACGGTGACGTTCTCGCCGCCGCCTTGGGCGAGCGTGACGTGCAGGCGCGCCGCCCCGAGGCCGTAGTCGTCGCTCGCCTCGAACTGCAGCGACCACCGTTGCTGGCCGGCTTCGTGCAGCGTCACGTTCTGCGCGGGAGCCACGACGCGGATCGACGGCGGCTGGTCGGCGATCACCTCGAGGCGGTGACGCGACTTTCCGCGCGCCGAGGCTTCACCGTCCAGCACGATTCGATACCACGCCGAACGGTCGAGCGTGCGCTGTGCAGTCCACACGCCGTCTGCAGCAACGAGCGTCACCTGGCTCTGATCGTGAAAGATGAGCTGCACCGAGCTGGGTTGAGGTTCGAAGCGCAGGCGCCAGCGCAGCCGCGAACCTGCGGGCAGCTTCGCGTCGAGCGCGTTCTCGATTCGCGCAGGCAACCCGGTGTACGCAGGCGGCACGATCTCGAGTTGTCGTTCGACCAGCTGCGGACTGCCCGGTGTGGATGGATAGGTCGGACGGGCGAGGGGTTGGTCAGGCGCAGCCGTGCGGTGTTGCGGCATCGCCAGCAGCGCCGCCGCCGTGATTGCAGCGCCGAACGTCCAGCTCAGTGCGAGCGAGCGACCGGGCCAGGCGGCGCGGAGGTCCGGGGGCGGCGAATCTGCAAGGCGTCTTTCGATTCGCGTCCGCTGCAGGCGTTGCAGCGAGCCCGCCGATCCGGGAGCGGCCAGCAGCAGGCCGGCGCTGTCCTCCAGGTCCGGACGGCGAGCATCGAGCTGTCGTGCCACCCACGCTGCGTCGAGCCGCTGCGCCGCCCGTGCGACGAGCACCGCCAGCGCGATGATGCCGGTAACCAGCACAGCCGCGGCTCCACCGGCACCGACCACACGCCATGTCACCGCGCACGCCGCGAAGATCCAGGGGAACGACAGCGCAGCCAGGCTCAAGGCCTGCCGGCGTCGAGCACTGGCCCCGAGACTCGCGACGATGCTGCTCGCCATCACGTCGCACGCTCACGGCGCGGCGATGTAGCCAGCCACCGCTCGAGCAGGAACAGCAGCGCGACCAGCAGTGCGAGCCAGGGCTGCAAAGGCGCGGCACCGGCGGCAGTGTGGGTCCGCCGGTCCGCGGTGCGTGCGTCCGGGCGAACGCAGACTGCGGTGGCGAAGGCGGGTCGAACAGCGCTCGCAGTCGATCCGGAAAGGCGGGATCCAGCAGCTCCGGCAACGTGTCCGGCGCCAGTTCGCGTGTCAGTTGCAACACGCGGCCATTGCCGAGCGCACGCCCACGCACGATGACCGCACCCTGTGCGTCGCGCCACAACGCGATGCCCGTGGCGGCTCCCGGAAATTGCGACGTCGCGCTCAGCAGGGCCGTGCCTCCGGCCTCGATCCATGCGCGGATAGTGCGGCGGCAAGGCACCGGGCGCGAGCCACACCAGCCAACGGGCGGTCGGTCCCGAGCGGTTCCGACGTCGGCGCGATGTCGGCTCGCGCCTGGCTGCCCGCGCTTGCGGGGGCAGCGGCATGCCACGTGGCCGCGACAGCGCGCAGGTAGGGCAGGCCGGGGTCATCCGCCAGCGCGTAACGCACGACGAGGTTCACGGGGGACGACGGCGCAGTGCTCGACGGTGAGATTTCCGTGTCGACGATGCGCCAGTCGACCTTGCGGCGCAGGGCAGGGCGCTCGGCGTCGAGGCCTGCGAGGCGTGTCGGCACCAGCACGGTCAGCGCCGTGTCGTGGGCCAGCGTTGCATCGAGTTCCCGCAGCAGGCTGCTGGTCGGCTGCGTGCCTGCTGCAACGTCGCGATCGAGCAGGGGGAAGCCGGGCGCCAGCCAGTGCCATGCGGCGTCCGGCGCGTCGAGCGCCGCCCGCGCCTCGGTGCGCTCGATGCCGGGCGCAACCACGACCCAGGCCCGGCCGCCAGCCATGCCGGACAGCACGGGCTGCGCGAGCAGCAGGGCCAGCGCCGCCAGCAGCAGCAGCCGCAGCACGAGCAGCGGCCAGTTCGTCGAAACGCACCCGGCGCTTGCGGCCGCTGCGATTCCTGCAGCCAGCGCAGCGCGGCGAACACGGTCGGCTGCTGCTCCGTGCGTCGCGTCAGGTGCAGCAGCAGCGGCAGCAGCAGCGCGAACAGCGCCGCCAGGCCGGTCGGCAGCAGCAGGCCGAGGCTCATGGCCGTTCCGGACGCGGCGCCGCCTGGAGGCCGGGCCGAACAGCCGGCGCAGCGGCGCATCCAGCGGCTGGTCGAGGAAGATACTCGACGTGCCGGATGCCCTGGCCGCGAGACCGCGCGCGAGCGCGCGGCGTGCGGCCGTGAAACGCTCGAGGAACTCGGCGCGCGCGGCGGCGCCATCGGCCAGCAGTTCGGCGCCGGTTTCAGGATCCGTGAAGCGGTAGCCGCCCTCGGAACGGAAAGTCGCGCTCCTCGGCAGTCAGTATCTGCACGGTCAGCACTTCGCGCCGCGCCGCCGCCAGCTGCTCGGCCAGCGCGATGCGCGCCGTCGTCGAAGCAATCGCTGAGCAGCAGCACCAGGTGCGCCGGCGCCGATGCGCTCCCAGACCGGGCGCAGCTGCGCCGTCCGCGGCCACGAGCCCGCGGCCTCGCAGCCGGTGCAGCTCCAGCAGGCAACGATCGCGCTGGCGCGGGCCGCCGCCGGCCGGCACCATCGCCACGCCGTCGCCGCCGATCACCACGATGCCGAAACGATCGCCCTGGCGCAGCGCGAGTTCGATCACGCAGGCGGCGATGACCGCGCGCCGCATCCAGCCGCGACCAGCCCGGTCGCGCCGCGTCGCCCTGCGCCATCGACGCGGTGGCATCGATCAGCAGCCAGGCCGTCGAGCGGACTGTCGCGCTCGGCCTCGCGCACGAAGAACCGGTCCGAGCGCGCGTACAGCTTCCAGTCGATCTGGCGCGGATCGTCGCCCGGCTCGTAGGCGCGGTACTGCGCGAACTCGAGGCCCGCGCCGCGGCTGCGGCTGTGGTGCTGGCCGAAGCCCGTGGCCGCCGACGCGCGGCGCGCCGCGAGGCGCAGGTCGCGCAGCCGGGCGCGCACGTCCGCCGGAATGAACTCGGGCGTGCTCGCGGTCACCGGCGCGCTCAGGCGCCGGGGAACGGCACGCCGCGCAGCAGCGCCGCGACCACGTCGTCGGCGCTCTTCTGTTCGGCCTCGGCGGCGAACGACAGCAGCAGGCGATGGCGCATCACCGGCGCGGCCAGCGCGACGCACGTCCTCGCGGGTGGCGGCGAGGCGCCCGTGCAGCAGGGCGCGCGCCTTCGCGGCCAGCACCAGCGACTGTCCGGCGCGCGGACCCGCGCCCCAGCGCACCCACTGCCGCACTTCGGCCGAGCGCGCCGTCGCGGGGCCGGCTCGCGCGCACCAGGCGGTTGATCCAGTCGAGCAGGTCGTCGCCGACGTGCACCTCGCGCAGCCAGCGCCTGCAGCTCGAGCACGCTCGCGCCGCTCATCACCTGCGGCACCTTCGCGCCGCGCGCGCCGGTGGTGCTGCAGCAGGATGTCGCGTTCCTCGGCTTCGCGTCGGGTAGTCGACGCGGACGTGCAGCAGGAAACGATCGAGCTGCGCTTCCGGCAGCGGGTAGGTGCCGGCCTGCTCCAGCGGATTCTGCGTCGCCAGCACGAAGAACGGCTCGGGCAGCGGGTGCGTGACGCCGGCGTAGCTGACGGTGTGTTCCTGCATCGCCTCGAGCAGCGCGGCCTGCGTCTTGGGCGGCGTGCGGTTGAGTTCGTCGGCGAGCAGCAGGTTGGTGAACACCGGGCCGGGCTGGAACTTGAAGTGGCGGCTGGCCGGTGCCGTGGTCCTCCTCGAGGATCTCGGTGCCGAGGATGTCGCTCGGCATCAGGTCCGGCGTGAACTGGATGCGCCGGAACTCGCAGCGCCAGCGCCTGGCCCGAGCGAGCGCACCAGCAGCGTCTTGCCCAGGCCCGGCACGCCTTCGAGCAGGCAATGGCCGCCGGCCAGCAGGCCGATCAGCAATTGTTCGACGACCGTCTCCTGGCCGACGATCGCCTGCGCGATGGCGCGCGCGCAGCGTGGCGAGCTGCGCGAGTCTGCGCTCGATGTCTGCTTCGGTCGCTGCTCGGTTCATCCCGGCTCCTGCCGCTGGGTCGTGGCGCGTCAATTCGTCAGCGCGTACATCGACGATGTTGACCGCGAACTTCGTGTTGTCCTCGGCCAGGAAGCGCTTGTTGCGCCAGTCGTAGTCCCACTCGCAGCCGTAGTCCTTGTTGCTGTAGAGCACGCCAAGGCGGCCGTCGATCTCGATGCCCCGCAGGTAGTCGTGCACCAGGTCGTCGCCCCAGCCGTTGAGCTCGAACCCGGTGGCCGGCGGTCCGTCGAAGCGTGAAGAAGCTCGAGTACAGCGGGTGGTTGTTGCGGCAGCTTGCTGCAGCGCCTCCGCGCCGAAGATCGACGGCCATCTCGGCCTCGAACGACGTGGCGAACAGGCCGTCGATGTCGTGGTTGCAGTCGTCCACGAACACGAAGCCGCCGTTGCGCACGTACGCTCGAAGTTGCGCCGCTCGTCGGCGTTGAACTCGACCAGCTTGTGCCCGGCGAGGTAGCAGAACGGCGCCGCCAGCATGCGCGGGTCGGCCAGCGCGAGCACGTGCTCCTTCGGGTCCACGCGCAGGCTGGTGTAGTCGATCAGCGAGGTGATCAGGTTGGCCGGCATGCGCTGGTCCACGTCCCAGTCGCCGGAGTCGTACATCAGCCGGGTGAACCAGAAGTCGTAGTCGGGCCGCGCGGCCGCCAGCGCGCGCAGCGGGCAGGCGCCTGCACCAGCGCCGACGCGGCGAGGCCGCCGCACAGCAGCCGCAGGAACTGGCGCGCGGTTCATCGCGCGAAGCTCGCGGCGAGCCGCGCCGCACTGGCCGGTCAGACCGCGTCCGAGAGCGAGGTGAAGGTGAAGTCGCGCAGCTTCATCGGCGGAATCATCATCCCGAACTGCGACTCGTCGCCGGCCGATGCGCACCGGCTTGCCGAGTTCCTCGATGTTGTTGAGCATGATCACCGGCGATTCGTTGAAGCGGAAGTTCTTCACCGGGTAGCTTGATCTCGCCGTTCTCGATGTAGAAGGTGCCGTCGCGGGTCAGGCCGGTCAGCAGCACCGTCTGCGGATCGACCATGCGGATGTACCAGGTGCGGGTGACCAGGATGCCCTTCTGCGGTGCCCTTGCACCAGCTCGGCGGTGGACTTGGTGCCGCCGGCCATGAGCAGTGTTGCCCGGGCCGGCCGATCGTCGCGCTTGCCCTGCTTCTTGCGCCCAGTAGCGCGAGTAGTTCGAGGTTGCGCGACCTTGCCCTTGTCGACGAGCGCGTGCTTCTCGCGCGGCAGGCCGTCGCCGTCCCAGGGCAGGACGGGCGCCGTCGGCATCCCACGGGTCGGCGTGGATGCTGACCCGCGGGTCGAACACCTGCTCGCCGAGCCGGTTGCCGCCGCCCTTCTTCGACAGGAAGCTGCGGCCCTCGTCGGCCTGGCGCGCATCGAAGAACCGAACATCATGAAGGTGATCAGGCCCGCGGCCGCCGCCGGCTCGAGGATCACGGTGTACTTGCCCGGCTCCAGCGCCTTGGCGTCGGCGGAGCCCGCGGCCTTGCGCATCGCGATCCGGATGTCGCGCCTCGGCGTCGAACTGGCCGACGTCGCTCGACGTTGCGGCCGACCCAGCCCGAGCCGCGCTCGTCGTCGGTGCGCACGGTGCAGGTGTAGTCGAGGCTCGGTCGACTGCTGGTAGCCGAAGTTGCCCTTGCTGTTGGCGAACGCGATGAAGCTCTGGCCGTCGGCGAGGAAGCCGGCGGCGACCAGCTTCTCGGCGCGGCACGGGCGCGATCGAGTCCGCCGCCACCTGGGCCCGGTACTCGGGCGTGATGGCCGGCGGTGGACGGCGTTGAAGGTCGGGCTCGGCTTGTAGGTCTGCGGCTCGAGCGCCGGCATGAACTCCGGGTTCTCCGGCGCCAGCCGCGCCAGTTCCTCGGCGCGCCGCACGACGCGCTCGAGCGAGGCGTCGTCGAACTCGTTGATGGTGGCCGTGCCGGTGCGCTTGCCGAAGGCCGACGCTGCACCGCCAGCGCGGTGTCGCTGACGATGCCGCTCGTCGAGACGTTGTTCAGCGCGAAGCGGATGTTGCCGTCGATCGAGCCGCTCGAGGCGTCGCGGTGCATTCGTCGGCCTTCGACAGCTTGACGACCTTGTCGAGGATCGCGCGTGCGTCCGCTTCGGTGAACATGCTCATGGTGTGTCTCCTGCGGCCGGGCCGCTCAGCCCAGCTTGCGCGCGGTGTTGATGACGTTGACGCCGTTGAAGCGCGCGGTGCTCGAGCCGTGCGAGACGGCCGACGACCTGGCCCGGCTGGCCCTTGCCGTCGAAGAACGAGCCGCCCAGGCGGTAGTCGCGCTCGTCGCAGACGGCCGCGCAGGAGTTCCAGAACTCCGGCGTGCGCATCTGGTAGGCCACGTCCTCGAGCATGCCGGCGATCTTGCCGTTCTTGATCTCGTAGAACAGCTGGCCGCCGAACTGCGCGTTGTAGCGCTGCTGGTCGATCGAGAACGAGCCGTCGCCGATGATGTAGATGCCGTTCTCGACGTCCTCGATCATGTCGGCCACGCTCGAGCTTCTGCTGCGCCCGGCGCGAGCGAGACGTTGGCCATGCGCTGGAACTGCACGCTCGACCAGGAGTCGGCGTAGCAGCAGCCGTGCGATGCGTTCTGCGCCGAGGATGTGGGCCTGGTCGCGGATCGCCTGGTAGTTGACCAGGATGCCGTCCTTGACCAGGTCCCAGCGCTGCGTCTTCACGCCCTCGTCGTCGTAGCCGACGGCGCCGAGGCTGCCGCGGCTGGGTCTTGTCGGCGAACAGGGTGACCTTGTCGCTGCCGTACTTGAAGCGCGACTTCGAGCTTGTCCAGCGTGGCGAAGCTGGTGCCGGCGTAGTTGGCCTCGTAGCCGAGCACGCGGTCGAGCTCCAGCGGATGGCCGACCGACTCGTGGATGGTGAGCCACAGGTGCGACGGATCGAGCACGAGGTCGTACTTGCCGGGCTTCACCGACGGCGCCTTGAGCTTCTCGCGGGCCTGCTGCGCCGCGGCGATCGCGTCCTCGACCATGTCGTAGGAGTTGCCGTAGTTGATCACGCCGTTGGGCATCACGAACTTGCCCGGCCGCGTCGCCGTCGAGGTACTCGTAGCCCATGCCCATCGGCGACGACAGGCCGTCGCGGGTGCGGAACTTGCCGCTCGCCTTGTCGACCGCGGTCACCGTGCAACGGCGCCCAGATGCGGTGGATGTCCTGGTCGATGTAGGAGCCGTCGGTCGAGGCGAAGTACTTCTGCTCGTTGACCAGGAACAGGTTCGAGTTGACGAAACTCGGCGCCGGCCTTGATGGCCGCGGCGTTGACGGCCAGCAGCAGCTCGACCTTTTCCTTGATCGGCACCGCCATCGCGTTCTTGCGGATCGGCGTGCTCCAGGCCACCTCGCCGACGCCCTTCGCCTTGGCGCCAGCTGCACCGGCTCGGTCTGGACGCGCGAGTTGGCCCGGCGATGGCGGCGGCCTGCGCGCGGCGGCCGCGGCGCCGGCCTGCGTGAAGATCGCTGGTGGCCGCGAAGCCCCAGGTGCCGTTGACGATCACGCGCACGCCGATGCCGGTCGACTCGGTGTTGACCACGTTCTGCGACCTTGTCCTCGCGGGTGAGGACGAACTGGCGCAGGTAGCGGCCGACGCGCACGTCGCAGTAGCTGGCGCCGGCCTTCGGTCGCGGCCTCGAGCGCCGCGTCGGCGATGGACTTCTTCAGGCTGACGTCGAGCGTGCTGAGCAGCTCCTCGGCAGCCACCGCACGGCCACCGATCGGCAGCGCCAGCCCGGCGAGCCCGAGGCCGCCGATCGTCAGGAAGTCACGTCTGTCCATGGAGCGCTCCGGCTGTGGTGCATTGGATTGCGAGGCAGCGCTTGCTTGCCGTGACGGCGCGCCGAGCCTCGAATCCCGCCATGTTGATGGGCGGGTCCGACGTGCGTCAAGCCGGATGGGCGCAGGCCGGGACGCCGGCGAGGTCTACTTGCAGCCCGTCGAGTGATCCAGCGCGCGTCAGCCCGCCGCCGAACGTTGCCAGAGCTCCGCCGCCCGAAAGCGGCCGGTCGCCGTGAGGTCGGCCTGTGCAGCGCGCTCCGCCGCCCGCAGGTCGGAGCGGCGAGCCATGAACGGTGTCTTCGCCACGACGTCGAGCAGGCTCGAGCTGGCGAAGAGGTAGCCCTGGCCCGCGACGCAGCCGAGGTCCAGCAATGTCGCCACCTGGCTTTCGTTCTCGATGCCTTCGGCGACCGTCTCGAGGCCGAGCGTCGTCGCGAGCATCACGACCGCGCGGGCCAGTTCGGGACCGCCGTCCTGTTCGGTCAGCCGGCTCACGAACGCGCGATCGATCTTCAGGATGTCGATCGGGAACCGGTGCAGGTACGAAAGCGACGAGTAACCCATGCCGAAGTCGTCGATCGCGAGTCGCACGCCGAGCGCCTTCAACTCACGGAAGCGTTCCAGGTTGACCTCGGTGTTCTGCATGATCGTGCTCTCGGTCAGCTCGATCACGAGGTTGCCGGGATCGAGGCGCGAAACCTCGAGTGCGTGGCGCACGTCCGCGACCAGGTCGCCCTGTTGCAGGTGGCGGCCCGAAATGTTCACCGCCACGCGCAGGCCGGTGCCGGCCTCGACCGATTCGCTCCACGCGCGGATCTGCGTGCAGGCGTCGACCAGGACGCGACGGCCCAGTTCGACGATGCGGCCGGATTCCTCGGCGATCGAGATGAACGAGCCCGGCATGACGATGCCCCGCTGCGGGTGATTCCACCGCACCAGGGCCTCCACGCCGAGCAACTCGCGGCTCGTCAGGTCGACGACCGGCTGGAACTCGACGAAGAACTCGTTGCGTGCGAAGGCAAGGTCGATGTCCTGCTCCAGTCGCAGGCGGTCGTGCAGCTGTTCCTGCATGTGCGGCTGGAACAGCACGCAGCGTGCCTTGCCGGCGGCCTTCGCGTTGTACATGGCGATGTCGGCCTTGCGCAGCAGTTGCTCCGCGTCGTCGCCGGGTTGCGAGCAGGCCGCACCGATGCTCGCCGTGGCATCGGTTTCCCTGCCGTCCACCAGCAGGGGACGGTTGAACGCGGCCGTGATCGGGACGGCGATGCGCTCGACGTCCGTATCGCTGCGAATGCCCTCGAGCAGGATCGCGAATTCGTCGCCACCGAGGCGTGCCACGGTGTCGGAAGGCCGGGTCGACTTGACCAGTCGTTGCGCCGCCGCCTGCAGCAGGCGGTCGCCGGCATCGTGTCCGAGCGAGTCGTTCACGTTCTTGAAGTTGTCGAGGTCGAGGAACATGACGGCCACTTGCTGTTGCGACCGCTGCGCCAGCGTCAGCGCGTGCTCGACCCGGTTCCAGAAGAGGCTGCGATTGGCGAGCAGCGTCAGCGGGTCGTGGAAGGCCAGCTTGCGCAGTTGCTCCTCCAGCGTCTTGCGCTCGCTGACGTCGCGGAAGTTCAGCGCCAGCCCGGCGATGGCCGGGTCGTCCATCAGGTTGCTGCCGACGCACTCGAGGGTGCTGCGCCGTTCGCCGGTTTCGACGACCAGCTCGATCGGTCCGACGACGCGGCCTTTCGTTGCCGACACCTCGGCGAGGAACGCGGCCAGTCGCTCGTTGTCCCCGTCGACCCAGCGATCGAGCAGGTTCCGGCCCACCATGTCGTCCGGGTGGGTCGCAAAGGTGCGTTCGGCGGCCGGTGAGGCAAATTGCAGTATCCCCTCGGCGTTGGTGATCATGATCACGTCCGAGGCGTTCTTGATCAGCGACGCATAGCGGGCCTCGACGAGACCGGCCGCGCGGCGCTCGCGCAGGAGTGCGTCGTCGCGCGAGAGCACGCCCTGGCGCACCATGACCAGCGAGGTCAGCACGAAGATGATGACGGTCATCGTGTTCACGGGGCTGGCCGCCGTGCTGCTCTCGACGTACACGAGCACCATGAACGACATCATCATCGCGATGTAGGGCATGCCCTCGATGAGCGCGGTACTGAGCGCGCTCGGGGCGTGGCGCGCGCGACCCCTGCCACGCAGCTGCTCACGCGCGGCGGCTGCGAGCCAGATGTAGCAGGACAGGTAGATGACGTCCGAGACGCCGCCCGGAATGTAGCTGCCGTCCACCTTGGACATGGCCCAGACGATGTCGGCCAGTGACATCGACGAGAAGCCGAGCGTGAGCAGCATCAGGGCCCGGCGCCGGATGGGCGTGGCGCCGGAGTGCATCAGCAGCACGCCGCAGGCGAGCAGCATCAGGCAGTTGAGGGCGATGTAAGCCTGCGCCAGGACGTACTTGAGCACGTTCGGGTCGCGCTGGGCGTCCGCTGTCGGCGCGATCACGAAGAACCAGAAGAACGCGCCGAACCCCAGCATGAGGATCGCGGTGTCGAGCCCGAGCCGGGCCCATTGCACGCGCACGGCAGCCGTGCGGATCACCGTCAGCACCGCAGCGAAGACGAGCGGGTAGAAACCGAGGAAGAAGACGTCGCCGATCGACGGGAAGGGGTCGATCCCGTACAGCCAGTACGTCGAATGCAGCAGGTTGCCGACGCTGTAGACGCCCAGCGCGGCCGTGAGCAGCCACCAGGTGCGGCGTGCGGCCGGCTCGGAGGAGCCACGCGCGGCTGCCCCGGTCAGGATGGCCACGGCGATGCTCGCGACCGAATCGGAATACAGGTTGAAGACGTCGAGCCACGGCCATCCGCCTTCGTCGACCAGGATCAGCACGATGGCGATGGCGATGTAGACGAACAGGCCCACGGCAACGGCTCCGGTCCAGCCGGAGCCGAACCGTTCACGCTTCTTCAGGCCATCGTTCATTGCCCGCCCTGACGACATTATTTCTGCGAGCCTCTCCCAAAACCGGCAGCTCTTTAGATTCGGTACATCTAGCCTCAGGCAGCCGGGAATCGTCTGTGACCGCCGCACGGTAATGTCAGCCACGCATGTGACGTGGTTCACATGAGACTGAAGCGAGTCTTCTGTCGACTGATGTGTACAATCGACGACATGCATCAGTGGCGCAGGAAAATGGGTTCGATGACGTTGGCGGGCCTCCTGCTGGCCGTGTTCGTGCCTCTTGCCGCCCTGGCTGCCCCGCAAAGCGCCGTGCTGCCCCGGACGATCCCCGACGTGCGCTCCCACGCGTACTACATCCTCGACGAGTCGGCTTCCTCGGTGCTCGCGGCGCGCAATGAACGCATCGCCGTTCCGATCGCTTCGATCACCAAGCTGATGACGGCCCTGGTCGTGCTCGAGGCCGGCCAGTCGATGGACCAGGTCGTGACCATCAACGCCGATGACGTGCGTGGCACCGCCGGCAATGCCTCACGCCTCGCTTCCGGTTACAAGCTGAGCCGGCGGAACCTGCTGCACCTGGCGCTGATGTCGTCCGAGAACCGTGCCGCGTACGCGCTGTGCCGATCCTATCCGCGCGGCCTGCGCGCTTGCGTGCAGGCCATGAACAAGAAGGCCGTCGCACTCGGCATGACTTCGGCTCGCTTCGTCGAGCCCACGGGCTTGTCGAGCCGCAACGTGGCCAGCCCCGCCGACCTGGCCAAACTGGTGCTGGCGTCTGCCGGCAACCGGACGATCCGGGACTACTCGACCTCTGCCCGCCACACGGTGACCGTCAACCGGCGGCAACTCGAGTTCCGCAATACCAACCTGCTGGTCACCAACCCGGCCTGGCAGGTCGACGTGCAGAAGACCGGCTACATCCCGGAAGCCGGGCGCTGTCTCGTCATGCAGACCGTCATCGACGGCCGCCCGGTCGTGATGGTGCTGCTCAACTCGTATGGCAAGTACACGCGGATCGCGGATGCCAAGCGAGTCCGGACCTGGGTCGAGTCGCGGAGCCGGGTCGCCGCCCTCTAGGCGGACTGCATCACACGTCGGGTGATCGTTGCAGCGCAGCCCGCTGCGGCGTGAAATAGGGAGCACATGACTGTGTGCACCCTTTTCACGGAGGACACCCTATGACGCTGCAGGACTGGGGAGCGATCGGCGAGGTCGTCGGGGCACTGGCCGTAGTCGTCACGCTGATCTACCTCGCCAAGCAGATCGGCCAGAACACCCGTGCCATGGAAGAGGCCCGCAAGCTCGCGCTCGCGCAGACCTACCAGGTGCGTTCCGATGCGTTGCAGGCCATGCTGGTGCAGGCCGCCGATTCGGAGTTCATCGGACCGATCATCATCAAGCTGACAGAACTCGGCTATCCCGGGGACGTCAATGCGCTGGATGCGTTGACCGAAGCGGAACGCGGGCGGTTCCGGATGTGGCAGATCGCCCAGCAGACGCACTGGGACAACATGCACTACCAGTTCCAGCAGGGCTACCTCGACCACGAATATTACGAAGACGCGTTCAAGGACCGTGTCGTCAGGCTCGCGCCAACCTGGAAGGCGCTTGGCTTGACTGGCGGGCGCCGCAGTTTCTTCGCCGAGATCGATCGCCTGTCGCACCACTGACGGCTTTGCGTCGATCGTACGCCAGCGCACCGACTGCGGCCTCCGCGGGTGCTCAAATACCCACGTGCCGGACAGCCTGCGCGGCCCCATCCGTTGCGCGAATCTTGATCAAAGGAGACAAGGATGCATCAGCAACTCAAGGACCTGATGAGCCGGGACGTCAAGGTCATCGGCCCGGACATGACCATCGACGAAGCCGCACGGACCATGCGTGACGGCGACTTCGGGATGCTGCCCGTCGGCGAAAACGACCGCATGATCGGCGCAATTTCGGATCGTGACATCGCGATCCGAGCCGTGGCCGAAGGCAAGGGCCCCGGCACGAAAGTGCGCGACATCATGTCCGCAGGCATCTGCTGGGCCTACGACGACGACACCGTGGAACGAGCGGCGAAGATCATGAGTGAGAAGCAGGTCCGGCGTTTGCCGGTGGTGGACCACGACAAGCGCCTGGTCGGCATCGTTTCGCTCGGCGACTTCGCGGTGGACAGTTCCGAGATCCAGCCTGCCGCGGAAGCGCTGGCGAAGATATCGGAGCCGTCTTGACGCTTGCGAAAGCAGCCCCAAGGCTGGCGAAGGCCTCGGCCTCCCGTCGCAAGGCGGGAGGCAAAGAGGCGGGTGCATTGCCTCGCACACTGAGGGCGCGCAGTCGCGCCACCGACACCACGCTGCAGCGGCACTTGTCGTTCTTCGACGACAACGGCGACCGCGGCGTCGGCCTCGCGGAGTGCACGCGTGGGCTCAAGTCCCTGGGCCTGCCGATTGGCGTGGCCGAGGCTGCCGCGCTCGCCATCGTCGCAGGCTTGAGCCTGCAGACGCGCGGCTCGCTGCTGGCCATGAACGTCGACATCGAAAACGCCCAGAAGGGCAAGCACGACGGTGATACCGGCATCCTGGACAAGCGGGGCCGGTTCAACGCCAGGCGCTTCGACAAGGTCTTCGGCGCGCATTCGACGGTGGATCGCAATGGCGACAAGGCGTTCACCGCGACCGAGCTCATGCGGATGATCAAGGCGAACCGTGAGACGCTCGCGGGCTACGTGGCGGCGATTGCGGAGTGGCAGCTGTTGCTGATGATTGCGGCCGACACACACGCCGTCGAGGGTGGCCATTCGGTGCCCGCGTTGAGCGTCGCCCGGATGAAGTCGTTCTACGACGGCACGCTCTTCTACAAGCTGGCAAGAGAACGCGTCTAGAACGCATTCCGCGGCGTTGGCAGCGGTGTGAATCCGCGACTTTCGAGCGACTGGCTGCCCAGCGGCAGCCGGTATCGGCCGTCTCCGCCTGGAGGATGATGTCTGCATGAGGCGAGTGGCAGCCATTTCCTGCCGGCTGCGAATGATCGGGCGCGTTGCGGTCTTGTTGGCATTGGCGTGTGCACCGTTGGCCGCGCGCGCGGGGCCGGAAACGGATCCGGCATCGGCCCTGCGGGCCCGTCATGCGGCCTTGAGCGAGCAACTCGAACACAGCCCGTTCCCGCAGCATCTCCACGTCGAATCCGTGGAAAGCCCAGGTGCTTCGCGAGGCGACGTCTATGCCGTCGTCGACTACCCGATCGCCGCGGTCAGCGACGCATTCTCCAGCGCGGCAAACTGGTGCGACGCCCTCATCCTGCACCTCAACGTGAAGTACTGTCGTCCCGCCTCACGTGACGGGCGCACCGTGCTCTTGACCGCAATCGGCAGGAATTTCGACCAGCCACTGAGCAGCGCCCATCGAGTCGAGTTCACCTTCGGCATTGCGGCGTCGCGTCCAGACTACGTGGACGTCGACCTCAAGGCCCGCAAGGGACCGCTCGGCACGGCGAACTACCGCATCTCCCTCGAGGCTGTAGGACTGGAGGGCGAGCGGGCGTTCGTGCACCTGCGGTATTCCTACACCTATGGGTTTGTGGGTCGCTCTGGCGATGAAGACGTACCTCGCGACATCGGGCAGCGACAAGGTCGGCTTCACGGTCATCGGGGACCGGAACAAACCGCAACCCAGGTTCATTGGCGGCGTTCGCGGTGCGATCGAGCGCAACACCATGCGATACTACCTGGCCGTTGACGCCTATCTCGGCGCGCTCGCGACGCCCGCCCCGGCGCGCTTCGAACGGAGCCTCGAGCGCTGGTTCAATGCCACCGAACTCTACCCTCGCCAGCTGCGCGAAATCGACCGCGACTGCCTATTTCGCGATGAAGCGCAGCGAGTACGCGCGACAACAGACCGCCCAGTAGCAGTTGGCGCGCGTGGGGCGGCTTGATCTCGTGGACGCTCGCACGAGTGTTCTGGACTCAGTCGCATCCTCGCGTCCCCCCACCAACCTTGCAGGGCTGCCTCGACCCCTGATTGCCCATGCGCCAGTACGGACTCGAATCTTTGAACGGGGCGATCGGATCTGCCGAATGTAAGCCCTCGCAGGCCGTCGCGGCCTGGTTCCGCCCGATGCAGCAAAGCACCCTGCAAGCGATCCTCGGCGTCGAAGAGGAAATCCGGGAGAAGCTCGGCGCCGAGCGCGAGAAAGCGAGCCAGTGGCTCGAGGATGCCCGGCGTCAGCTGCAGGCGGGACACGCCACCGAGATGGGTCGCCTGCATGGCAGTTCGAGCCAAGGCGAAGCTGCAGCGCGCGAGGCTGCAGGCAAGAGCGCTGCGGAGATCGTGAGCCAGGCGCAGGACGCGACACGAGCCATCGAACAACTCGACGATGTGGCGTTGCGTAATCTCGTCACCCGGCACATCGCCTGCATTGTCCCGAGGTCATCCCGTGCTGGTTAGGATGTCCAAGGTCGAGATCACCGGGCCCCGCAGCGAGATGCTGCCCGTGCTCGAGACAATCGAGCGGCGGAGGTCCTGCAGATCGACCCGGACATCCGGGAGCGCATCGACGAAGGCAGCGTGCCGGAATCCGGCCGCTCGCCCTCGACGGCAGGACGCTGGCCGAGAGGCTGTTCCTCGAGGACCTGAACCTCAAGGTCGACCGGCTGCTGGCCCTGTTGCCGAAGCGTGGAGTCCCGCGAGTCCTCCCTGAGCCCGTCGCGGGCCGTCAATTCCATCGCCAGCGTGATCGGCAAGCACCTGGAGGCCGCCGAGGACCGCGGCCGGCGGCAGGAGTCGCTGCAGGCCGAGCTGGCGACCGTCGACCGCCACCTGATGTTCCTGACCACGGTCGAGTCGCTGGCACCGAAGGGCGCCGAGGCGGCGGGCCTGGATTTCATCGGCGTCGAGGTCCGCGACCCGGCCGCGCTCGAGCAGCTGACGCGCGTCGCCGGCCGCGTGCTGCTGGGCGCGGAGGTGCGCACCGCGCGCGCGCAGGACGGCTCGTACATCGGCCTGTTGACGACCGAGAAGGAGCTGGCGGCGAAGCTCAAGGCAGGGCTGCGCGAGAATCACATTCCGGAGATCGGCCTGCCGTCGTACCTCGATGGGCTGTCGTTGCCGGAGAAGCTCAAGGCCGCGCAGGCGAGGCGCGCGGCACTCGTCGGGCAGGTGGCGGACCTCGAGCGGGAAGGGAAGGAGTTCGCGGTTGCGTGGCGCGGACTCTATGAGAACGTACGCAGCTGGCTGCACCGGCGGCTTGTCGCTCCTGCGCACGAGTGCCTCGGTGTACGAGACCGACCGGTGCTTCGTGATCTACGGCTGGATGCCTTCCGCCGGCGTCGAGGGCCTGCGCAAGGACCTGGTGGACCAGCATGGCGACGTCGTGGTGGTCGAGGAGCGCGAGATCCTCAAGAAGGACCTCGACGAGGTGCCGGTCGCGCTGCGCAACTCGCCGTACTTCCGGCCGTTCGAGCTGATGGTGCGCTGCTGCCCACGCCGCGCTACACGTCGCTCGACCCGACGCCGTTCGTCGGCATCTTCTTTCCGCTGTTCTTCGGCATGATCCTGGGCGATGTCGGCTACGGCCTGCTGCTGCTCTGCGCGGCCGCGGTGCTCGTGGTGGCCGGGCGGCGCAAGCAGCGGCGCACCCTGCGGCAGGTGGGGCAGATCCTGTTCGTCGCCGCCGCTGTACACGATCGTCTTCGGGGTGCTCTACGGCGAGTTCTTCGGCGACCTGGGCGCGCGGCTGCTCGGCTTCGAGACGGGCTGGATCGACCGGCGGACGTCGATCATGCCGATGCTCTATTTCGCGCTGGCCGTGGGCGCCGTGCACGTGCTGCTCGGGCTCTCGCTCGGTGTCTTCACGGCGGTCAAGGGCCACCACCGGAAGGAGGCGCTGTTCCGCCTGTTCACCATCCTGACGTTGCTGTGCGTCGTGGGGCTCCGGCCTCGTACCTCGCTGCCGGTCGGCGAGCTGTTCAGGAAGCCGCTGCTGATGGCCATCCTGGTCGCGACGCCGGTGCTGCTGCTGACCGGCGGCCTGCTCGCGCCCTTCGAGCTGCTGCGCACGCTCGGCAACATCGTTTCCTACGCGCGCATCATGGCCGTCGGGCTGGCGTCGGTGCTGCTCGCGTACGTCGCCAACAGCCTGGCCGGCGCCGCCGGCAGCGTCTGGGTCGGTGTCGCGGTCGCCGTGCTGCTGCACGCGTTCAACATCGTGCTGGGCGTGTTCGCGCCGACGGTGCACGCGCTGCGCCTGCATTACGTGGAGTTCTTCGGCAAGTTCATCGAAACCGGCGGCCGGCGCTACCAGCCGCTCACGAAAGCCGACTGAGGAGGTCTGCCATGGATGTCGCGTTGCACTGGGACAAGGTCCTGATGGCTTTCGCCGCCGCACTCGCGCTGGGCATCAGCGCACTGGCGACGGCGTGGGTGCAGTCGCGCATCGGTGCCTCGGGCGCCGGTGCGCTCGCGGAAAAGCCGGAACTCACGGCGACGATCATCATCCTGCTCGCCATCCCCGAGACCATCGTGATCCTCGGCTTCGTGATCGCCGCGATGATCCTGCTGCAGGGATGAGCCATGGGCCGCGAGGCGCTGCTCGAGTCGCTGCGCACGAAGGCGGTCGAGGATCGCGGACCGTGTGGCGTGACGCGCGGGCCGCCGCCGAGAAGTACCGCGGCGAGCTGGCGCAGGCGGCCGAGGCCGAACGCGCGAGGGACGCGCAATCGGCCGCCGAGGCATCGCACAGGCTGCGGGCGATGCCGTCGCCGAAGCCAGGCGCCGGGCCCGTGAGCAGTCGCGCGAACGCCGCACGGCAGCTGGCCGAGCGATGCAGGGGTCTCGCACACGACGGAGCTGCCGGCCTGCGCGTGCAAGGCGGCACCGGCAGCTGTTCCGCGCGCTGGCGGACGAGCTGCCCGCGTGCACTGGACGCGCGTCCGAGGTGAATCCCGCCGACCTGGACCTGGCGCGGCAGTGCTTCCCGCAGTCCGAAGTCGTGGCGGATGCCAGCCATTCGGGAGGCCTGGCGGTCGAAACGGAAGGCGGGCGCATCCGGGTCAGCAATACGCTCGACACACGCCTGGACGTGGCCTGGCCCGACCTGATCCCGATCCTGGTCGGCAAGCTGCTGCCGGAAGCCGACGATGAACCATCTGCTGCGTGACATCGCCGCCGACGGCTACCCGACGGACTACCTGCTGGCGCGGGTCCGGGCGCGCCGCGCGGTGCTGGCAGCGGCAGTGGCGCGCGATCCGCGGGCGCGGCCGGCCGCCGGGTCGCCTCCGACGACGCGATCTGGGAATCGCTGCTGCGCGAGTTCGGCTGGCTGCGAAGCCAGATGAATCGGACGGCTGCGGGCGCGCTTCGACCGGCGATGTTCGGGCTGTTCGAGCTCAAGACGCTCGTGCTGTGCCTGCGGCAACAAGGCGGCGCAGCGGAATGCCGCGATCGAGCGCCTGCTCGCGGACAGCCAGCTGGCCGAGCGCTGCGCCGCGCGCTGCTGCGCGCGCCGGATGTTCCGGCGGCGGTTGCGGCCATTGCGTGAGCCTTGGGAGCGGGCGCGTGGTGAATCGCCGGCGCTGCAACGAGCCTACGCGGCAGACGGGCTCAAGGGCTTCGAGCACGCGGCTGACGCGGAACTACCTGGAGTGCATCGGCCGGGCGCGCCTGCATCCGGCCATCCGCGGACTTCTTCGTCGCTTTCATCGACGTGCGCAACCTGATGACGTTGTACAAGCACCTGCGCTGGGAAATCGGCGACGGCGAGGCGACTTCGTGCGCCGGCGGGACGATCGATGTGCGCGCGCCTGCGGACGGATTGCCGCCAGCAAGGACACGGCCAGCTCGATCGTCCTGGTTCGCGAGATCGCCGGCCGCGCGGCGCCGCCGGTGACCTCGAGCGAAAGCGCGCTCGAGACGATCCTGCTCGGGCGCCTGTCCCGCGGAGGTTCGTGCGACCGCGCCGGGAGCGAGGACCGTGGGCGCGGTCCTCGACTATGCTGTGGCGCGCTGTACGTCCATGCGCGCAACCGGGCGATCCTGCTGCATGCCGGGCACCTCGATGCCGGCGGCGCTCGAGCGGGAGCTGGTCGCGTGAGAGGGCATCGTCGTCATCACGCCGACCGACGCGACGCACGGGCTTCGCGCTGGCCGGTGTCCGCCAGCTGAACGCGAGCCGCAGACGAACTGCCGGCGGCCCTGCACGAACTGTCGCGCGATCCGGCGACGGGCGTCGTCATCGTCGACGAGCGGCTGGTCAGCCGGGCGGCTGCGCGAGCAGATCCGGGAGCTGGAGGCGACGCTGGCCAGGCCTGGTCGTCGTGCTGCCGGCGCCCCTGCGCGGGCGAAGCGTCGCCGAGGAGGACTACGTGCTGCAGCTGATCCGTCGCGCCATCGGCTACCAGGTGAGGTTGAGCTGATGAGCGGACGCATCATCGGCATCTCCGGCCCGACGGTCACCGTCGACCTGCCCGGCCTGCAAGCTGTACGAGCGGGTCGACGGTCGGGCGACGCGGCGCTGATGGGCGAGGTCGTGCGCCTCGAGCGCGGGCGCGCGGTCGTGCAGGCTGTACGAAAGCACGCGCGGCCTGGCAGTCGGCGAGCCTGTCGCCGCCACCGGCACGCCAGCTGACCGTGCGCCTCGGGCCCGGCCTGCTCGGACCAGATGTTCGACGGCCTGCAGCGGCCGCTCGAGGCGATGCGGCAGACGCAGGGGCCGTTCATCCTTCCGGGTGGATCCAGCGCAGGATCGACCGCGCCGATGAAGTTTCGCTTCTCGCCGACGAAGTCACGCGGCGACGCGATCCGGATCGGCGAGTCGCTCGGCTATGTCGATGAAGGCGCATTCCGCCATCCGATTCTTGCCGCCGACTGCGAGGGCACGATCGATGCGATCAAGGACGGCGAGATCGGGCTGGACGAGGCCGTAGCGACCTTGACCGACGGCCGGCGGATCTTCGCCTGCCAGGACTGGCCCGTGCGCCTGCCGCGGCCCTATCGGCGCAAGCTCTCGACGCTTCGAGCCGCTGGTCACCGGGCCAGCGCTGCATCGACTTCCTGTTCCCGCTGGCGCGCGGCGGCAGTGCCATCTTTCCCGGCGGCTTCGGCACCGGCAAGACGCTGCTGGAGCAGTCGATCGCCAAGTTCGCCGACGTGGACATCGTCGTCTACGTCGGCTGCGGCGAGCGCGGCAACGAAATGGCCGAGATGCTCGACGATTTCGCGGTGCTCGAGCGACCCGTGGAGCAAGCGGCCGCTGATGGAGCGCACCATCGTCGTCGTGAACACGTCGAACATGCCGGTCGCCGCGCGCGAAGCGTCGATCTATACGGCCGTCACCATGGCCGAGTACTACCGCGACCTGGGCTAGCAACGTGCTGCTGCTGGCCGACAGCCTGTCGCGCTGGGCCGAGGCGCTGCGGGAGATCTCCTCGGCGCTCGAGGAGATGCCGGGCGAGGAGGGCTACCCGACGTACCTCGGCTCGCGGATGGCGGAGTTCTTCGCGCGCGCCGGCGTCGTCGAGACGCTGGACGGCACGATCGGCTCACTGACGGTGCTGCTGTCGATTTCGCCGCCGGGCGGCGACTTCACCGAGCCGGTCACCCAGGCATGCCTGCGCAACACCGGCGCGTTCTTCATGCTCGACACGTCGCTCGCGCATCGCCGCCACTTCCCGGCCATCAACTGGTTCCAGAGCTTCTCGCTGTACGAAGCGGACGTCGTCGCGCAACTCGACCAGCAGGTTGCTCCGGAGTGGGGCGCGCTGCGGCAGCGCACGCGAGCGCTGCTGCAGCGCGAGGAGAGCCTGCGCGAGGTCGCCGAGATCGTGGGTACCGAGGGGCTGCAGGAGGCGGACCGCCTGCTGATGCGGACGACCGAGCGGCATCCGGCAGACGTTCCTCGCCCAGAACGCCTACACCGAGGACGCGTTCTCGACGCCGCAAGCAGACCTACGAGACGATCCGCCGACTGCTCGACGAACACCAGGCGGCGAGCGAGCAGCTCGAGCGCGGCGAGTCGTCCGGGAACGTCGCTGAGGTTCACTCGCCATGACGGCCTCCGGCCACGCCATGCGCCTGAGCCGGCACAGCTACTCGACGCTGCGCAGCATCCAGGGGCCGCTGCTGTTCGTCGAGAAGGTCAGCGAGGCGCGCATGGGCGAGGTGGTTCGCGATCGTCTTTCCCGACGGGCACGAGGCGGAGGGCGAGGTGCTCAGGATCGAGGGCGACACGGTGCTGATCCAGGTCATCGGCGACAGCCGCGGCCTCGACATGGACCACACCGAGGTCGTCTTCACGGACGCGGTCAAGCGGGCGCCGCTGTCGCCGAGCGTGCTCAACCGCATCTTCGGCGGCTCGTTCCAGCCGCTCGACGACCTGCCGATGTTCGTGCCGGAGCAGCTGGGCCCCGGTGTCCGGCTTTCCGCTCAACCCGGTCGCGCGCGAGCGCCCGCAGGAGTTCATCGAGACCGGGCTGTCGTGCATCGACGGCTTGAACACCCTGGTCAAGGGCCAGAAGCTGCCGATCTTCTCCTGCGCCGGGCTGCCGTCGCGGAGATCGCCGCCGGCATCCTCGCGCATGCACGTTCGGGTGCCGTCGAGGCACGAGCCCCGGCCCAGTTCGTGGTCGTGTTCGTCGCGCTGGGGCTCACGCATCACGAGTACGCGTTCTACCGGCAGACGCTCGAGCGGCTCGCAGGGCGACTTCGTCGCCTTCATCAACCTGGCCAGGGATCCGGTCATCGAGCGCTTGCTGGCGCCGCGCTTCGGGCTCACCGTCGCCGAGTACCTGGCTTTCGAACACGGCAGGGACGTGCTGGTGGTGATCACCGACATGACCAACTACTGCGACGCGCTGCGCGAGGTCTCCACGGCACGCGAGGAGCTGCCGGGCCGGCGCGGCTATCCGGGCTACCTGTACTCGGACCTGGCGTCGCTCTACGAGCGCGCCGGGCGCATCAAGGAGCGGCCGGGCTCGGTGACCCTGCTCCCGGTGGTCACCATGCCCGAGGACGACATCACCCACCCGATTCCCGACCTGACCGGCTACATCACCGAGGGGCAGATCGTGCTGACCCGCGAGCTGCACCAGCACGGCATCTTCCCGCCGGTCGACGTGCTGCCGAGCCTGTCGCGGCTGATGCAGCGGGGCATCGGCAAGGGCCGCACGCGCGAGGACCACCGCGACGATCGCCAACGCGCTGTACATGCATTACGCGAGCGGACGGGACCTGCGCCGGCTCGAGGCCATCGTCGGTCGCGAGGGCATGGGCGAGGCCGACCAGCGCATGCTCGACTTCGCGGATGCCTTCGAGCGCGAGATCGTGCACCAGGGCGACGCGCGCCGCACCATCGGCGAGACGCTGGACCTGAGCCGCGCCCTGCTGCAGCGATTCGGCCTGCTCGCATGATCCACCCGACCCGCACCGACCTGCTGCAGCTGCGAGGAAAAGGCCGCGTCGGTCGCGAACAGCGTGGCGATCCTGAAGGCGCGGCGCCAGGCGCTGATCCGCGGCTTCCTCGAATCGGTGCCGCCCGTTCGTGCGTTCGCGTGATGCGATCCGCCGCGACTACGGCGTCGCGCTCGACGAGCTGCACCTGAGCGAAGGACACGAGGGCAGCTGCATTCGTGGAGACGCTCGCCGCACTCTCGGCGCGCGAGGTCGGCGTGGACGTCGCAGAGCGCAACGTGCTCGGCGTCCGCTACCGGGACCTCGTGGCGTACGGGCCGTTCGTGCGGGCGCCGCAGGAGCGCGCCTACGATTACACCGTCACCACGCCGCACCTCGAGGAGTCGATCCATCGTTTCGAGTCGGTGCTGGAGGCGATGCTCGAGATCGCTGCGTTCGAGAGCAAGCTCAAGATGCTCGGCGAAGAGATCCTGGGCGTCACGCGCAGGGTACGAGTGCTCGAGGAACGCGTGTTGCCGCGGCTGCGAGCGGAGAT
Source organism: uncultured Gammaproteobacteria bacterium (assembly GCA_963828265.1). GTDB lineage: Bacteria > Pseudomonadota > Gammaproteobacteria > Steroidobacterales > Steroidobacteraceae > RPQJ01. The sequence goes on from CAWHEA010000025.1 coordinate 76,022, forward strand.
CCGCGCCATCGTGCAGTTCCTCGGCGAGCGTGAACGCGAGGCTCACTACCGCCTGAAGAAGTTCAAGACGGACCGGCGCGGCGGTGCCTTCAGTGCCCCGTCTTCTCGTACGTGCCCACCAGTTCCGCGTGCGCCAGCACGTGGCCTTTCATCGCTGCCTCCACCTGCGCCTTGGTCGGGTGCTTGAGACCGTCGAGCACCACGTCCAGCGCATACAGTTTGTGAAAGTAGCGATGCCGGCCGATGGGCGGGCAGGGGCCGCCATAGCCCGTGCGTTTCCAGTCGTTGAGGCCCTCGACCGTTCCCTTGGGCAGGGCTGCCGGCGCGATGCCCTCCGGCAGTCCGCCGGAATCCACGGGCAGGTTCGCCAGCACCCAGTGAACCCACGTCATCCTGGGCGCGCGCGGGTCCGGCGCGTCCGGATCGTCGACGATCAGCACCAGCGATTTCGCGCCCGTCGGTACGCCCTGCCAGCGCAGCGGCGGCGAAACGTCGTTGCCTTCACAGGTGCAACGCTTCGGTATCGCCGCGCCGGGTTCGAATGCCGTCGACGAGAGTTCCATTGCCATGGCGGAGGTCTCCTGTCAGCAGTGCGATCAGCAAAAGCATTGTATGTCGCAGCGTCATATCGCGGCTCCGTTGGCGCGTGCTCGACAATCTGTTCGTTCCTTCCTTCCTCCCTCTCCTTCCCGAGTCATGGTCGCAGCAACTGTCGCAGGTCGGCGAGTCGCCGTGTGTTGACGACGTCGTCTGGTTCCAGCCAGCCGCGTCGCGCCTGGTCGATCCCGAAGCGCATGAAGCCCAGGTCTGCCACGCGATGCGCATCCGTTGAAATGGCGAGGCGCACCCCCGCCTCCCTGGCCATGCGGCAGCCCTGGTCGTCCAGGTCGAGCCGGTCCGGGTGCGCATTGACCTCCAGGATTCGGCTGCGCTCCCTGGCCGCCGTCAGCACACGCTCGAGGTCGATGTCGTAAGGCTCCCTGGCGTTGATGAGCCTGCCAGTCGGATGCGCCAGGATCGTGAAATACGGGTTGTCCATCGCCCGCAGGATTCGTTCAGTCTGCTTCTCACGGCTGCGATTGAGGCCGTAATGGATCGCGCACACCGTGAAGTCGAGTTCCTTCAGCACACCGTCGGGCAGGTCCAGCGAGCCATCGTCGAGTATGTCCACCTCCGCCGACTTGAGCACCACGATGCCTTGCAGTCTGGCGTTCAGCTTGTCGATCGCACGAACCTGCTGCAACAGACGACGTCGGTCCATGCCATGCGCGATGCTGACTCGCTTGGTGTGGTCGTTCGCCGAGATGTATTCGTAGCCTCGCGCCGCCGCAGCCCGGGCCATCGCCTCCAGTGTGTCGCGACCATCGGTCGCCCGCGTATGGCAGTGCAGGTCGCCGCGGATGTCGGCGATTTCGACCAGGGCAGGCAGTCGTTTCTTGCGCGCCGCTGCGATCTCACCGCGGTCTTCGCGCAACTCGGGCGGAATGAACGGCAGGCCGACGGCGTCGAAGACGTCCTGCTCGGTGCGGCCACCCACGCTGCGGTCACCCCTGAAGAGGCCGTATTCGTTCAGCTTGAGGCCCTTGGCGATCGCGAGCTTGCGCACGGCGATGTTGTGCGCCTTGGAGCCGGTGAAATAGAACAGCGCTGCACCGAAGCTCGCTGGGGCGACGACGCGGAGATCGACCTGCACGCCGTTGCGCAGGCGCACGGTGCCGCGCGTCGAACCCTTGGCCACGACTTCCGCCACGTCTTCGTAACCCACGAATGCGTCCATGACCCCGGCCGCGTTACGGCTCGCGCTGACAAGCACGTCGAGGTCGCCCACCGTATCGCGCCGCCGCCGGTAGCTGCCCGCGACTTCGACGGTCTTGATGCCATCCACCGACCGGAGGTGCTCGACCAGCGGTCCCGCGATGTCCTCGGCGTCGGCCAGCCTGATTCGTCGCTCCGTCGACGCGATGCGCGCCGCACGCTGACCGATCAGCTGTTCCGTCCGTGCACCGAAGCCCTTGATCTCGCGGATGCGCCCGCTGCGCGCGGCCCGCTGCAGGTCCTCCAGGCTGCGGATCCTGAGGGCACGGTACAGGGCCTTGGCCCGCTTTGGACCGAGCCCTTCGATGCGGGTCATCTCGACGAGGGGACGCGGTACCTTGGCGCGCAGCTGGTCGAGCAGTGGCAGCGTGCCGGTGCGCACGATGGTGGCGATCTTGCCGGCGAGGTCGGCGCCGATGCCGGGAAGTTCGGCCAGGTCAGCGCCTGAATCGACGAGTTCGGCCATGCTGCGCGCATGGCCTCGGATCACCCGTGCGGCATTGCGATAGGCGCGGATGCGAAACGGATTCTCTTCGCGGATTTCGAGCAGGTCGGCGAGCTGCTCGAACATGTCCGCGATCTCGGTGTTGTGGACCGACATGATCGTTCACGGCTCGATCGATTTGCCACGCTCGATCCCGTGTACCGCCGCGGGTGCGCCGACGCAACGTGGCAAGTGCCTAAGGGGTCACTCGACGTCGCTCACCCAGGCGGCACGCACATTCGCCGCCGTTGGGCCCGTGCCATCGGGCCGCCAGCCCGGCGGGCCGAAGATATAGCCCCCGATCTCGCGCAGGCTCCGCGCGCGACTGACGTCACGGAACATCGCGGCCCATTCATGGAACGCGATCTTGATCGGGTTGAACGTGTCGATGTTGTTGATCAGGCCGTACTTCGGCGGATCGTCGTCGCGCTCGGCCGCGAACGTGCCGAACATGCGGTCCCACACCATGAAGATGCCGGCGTAGTTGCGGTCGACGTAGCGGGGGTTCGACGCGTGGTGCACGCGATGGTGCGACGGCGTGTTGAACAGGTACTCGAACCACGCGGGCATCCGGCGAATGGCCTCGGTGTGGATCCAGAACTGGTAGAGCAGGTTGAGTCCGCTCTGCAGGAAGATCATCTCCGGCGGGAAGCCGATCAGCAGCAGCACGAACCACGGCGCCCAGGTGCCGACCAGCACGCCGGTCCAGGGCTGCCGGATCGCGGTGGAGAGGTTGTACTCCTGCGACGAATGATGATTGACGTGCGCCGCCCACCAGAACCGGCACTCGTGGCTGATGCGATGGAACCAGTAGTACGCCAGGTCGTCGAGCACGACGATCGCCGCCCAGGCCCAGGGCGAACTCATCGAGATGTCGAAGAGCCGGAACTGGTAGATGAAGGCGAAGACGGCGACCGTAGCGCCGGCCAGCGCCACGTTGGTGGCGTAGTTGCCGGCACGCATGCCGATCGATGCGAGCGTGTCTTTCAGCGTGTAGCGGCCGCGGACGAGGTGAGCGCGGATCAACGCCATCTCGAGCAACATCAGGGCGAAGCGCGCCAGCACCAATACTTGCGCAGTGGTCAGTGCTTTCATGTCGTGACGCTCCCCCCGGCGACGTTCAGGCTTGCAAACATATACCAAGCCGCGTGCCTGGTGCACCCGTCGGCCGGTGGGCGTGCTGCGAAAACGTCAAGTTTTGCGGAAGGACAGGAATGCTGGCACCAGCGCGAGCAGGGTCAGGAGCGCGGCCGTGACGAAGACGGTGCCGTAGCCGAACCGGTCGGTGAACAGGCCGCCGATCGTCGCGGCCACGCCGGTGACCATCACCATCAGCGAGGCCTGCAGCGAGTAGTCGGTGCCCGGCGAGTGCGCGCGGCAGCGGTCCATCATCAGGGTGAACAGGGCGACGGTCGAGAGGCCGTCCGCGAACTGCTCGAAGTAGACGATGGCGCCGATCGCATAGAGGTCGCGCACGCCCGCGACGACCAGCAGGTAGCCGGCGAGTCCAAGCGCCTGCATCACGCCGAACGCCAGCAGGGCCTCGCGGTGGCCGATGCGCAGGAGCGTCGCGCCGCCGACGAACGCGCCGATGACTCCGGCCGTGGCGCCGGCCACGCCCGTGATCACGCCGATCTGCGCGAGCGAGAAGCCGCTGTCGGCCAGCAGCGGCCCGGTCATGCGCGACGCGAGCGAGTCGCCGAATTTATACAGCGCGATGGTCGCGAGCCACCAGCCCATTCCGGGCCGTGCGACGAAGTCGCGGAACAGCCCGGCATACCCGCGCAGCCCGTGCCACTCTGTGTGCGTCGCGGCCTGCTGCAGCGGCGTGCGCTCGTCCTGCATGAACAGCACCGGCACGATCACGAGCAGCATCAGGCACGCCAGCCCGCCGTAGCTCGCCTGCCAGCCGTGATGCGACACCAGCCACAGCAAGCCGCCGCTGCCCATCACCATGCCGAGTTTGTAACCGACCACCTGGATGCTGTTGCCGAGGCCGCGCCATTCCGGCTTCAGCCTGGTGACCGCGTAACCGTCGGTCGCGATGTCCTGCGTCGCCGAGATCACGTTGGCGCAGAACAGCACGGCGAGCAGCCAGGGCAGCCGGTCGACCCATGCGTGCGAAATCGCGCGAGGCGACCAGCAGCATCAGCGCCATCGTCAGGCCGTTCAGGCCGAGCAGCCATTGCTTGCGCGTGCCATAGCGATCGATCAGTGGCGCCCACAGGAACTTCAGCGCCCACGGCAGCGCGAGCGCGCTGGTGAAGCCGATCAGCGAGAGCGAAACGCCCTGGTCGCGCAGCAGTGCCGGCAGCGCCTTCGCAATCAGGCCGGAGGGCAGGCCCTGCGCGAAGTAGAGCAGGGCGAGGAGCAGGAACAGGCGCATCGCGAGCTACGGTTCCCAGGGCTGCCATGCTCAGTGGGCGGACGGTGCCACGGCCGGAGCGGTCGCGATCCATTCCTCGACCAGCTCGCGCAGCAGCGGCAGCGTCACCGATCCGCGCCCGAGCACCTGGTCGTGAAACGCCCGCAGGTCGAACTGCGCGCCGAGCTTCGCCTTCGCCGCATCGCGCAGGCGCAGGATCTCGAGGTTGCCGATCATGTAGGACGGTGCCTGCCCCGGCCACGAGATGTAGCGGTTCACTTCGCCCCGCACCTGCGCGGGGGAGAGTGTCGACTGTTCCGTGAGCAGCTTGATCGCTTCGTCGTAACTCATCCCGCGGGTGTGGATGCCTGAGTCGATCACCATGCGAGCCGAGCGGAACTTCGCGCTGCTCAGGTAGCCGAAGCGATCGAGGTCGCCCGAATACAGCTCCATCTCGTCGGCAACGCGTTCTGCGTACAGCGCCCAGCCTTCGCCGAATCCTGAATTGAAGAGCGTGCGCACCAGCCGGTGTTGCGCCTTGGCTTCCCGCGCCACCATGATCTGCTGGTGGTGCCCAGGCCACGTCTCGTGAAAGGTCGTGCTCTCGATGCTGGCGCGGCTCTTGTGCGTCGGGTCCCAGGTGTTCAGCAGGTGAATCGGTGGCCGGCTGCCGTCTTCGGGCGGCGCCTGGTACTGTCCCGGCGCGCCTGCACGTGCGCGGAACTCCGGGTACGGCTGGATCTGCACCGGCAGCGTCGTGTACAGGCCGAACGCGCGCGGCATGGCGGCACTCGCCCGATCCTGTGCTGCCTGCGCGTAGGCGATGACGTCGGCTTCGGTCTTGAAGGCAAAGCGCGACTCGGTGTTGACCATGTGCATGGCGCGGGCGAGATCGTCCGTGCCGGTCAGGCGCACTGCGAGGGGACGCATCTGCTCGTCGAGCGCACGAATCTGCTTCCAGCCCGTCTCGTAGACCTGGTCGGCCGGCATCGACACGGTGCTGAACTGACGCACGACGGCGTCGTAGCAGGCACGTCCATTCGGGTTGGCGGACACGCCCAGTGCTTCCCGCGCGGCGGGAAGGTACGTCTGGCTCAGGAATTCGCGGTAACGCCGCACGGCCGGATTGATCTCGTCGCGAACGACGGCCTGGTACGCCGCGCGGAATTGCGGATCGGTGTCGCGCTCCGTGGGTGCGCCGAAAGGCGATTGCGCAGGCGTGTGTCGCCAGCAGTTCATCGAGCTGCTTGATCACTTCGCGCACGATGACTTTCGGCGACGAATAGCCCTCGCGCAGTCCCTGCCGCAGCAGCACGATCTCGTTGTCGATGAAACGCGGGATGGCCTTGGCACGCCGCAGCGCGGCCGCACGCAGGGCATCGCTGCCGACCGGCTGCACGCGTGCGAGGTCGGTCAGGCTGGCCTGCCAGCCATTCACGTAGGAGGCGACGCCCCACAATTCGAGGCGGCACACTCGCGCACCCGCGCTGCGCTCGAGTTCGTCGCGCAGCACGCCGGCGAGCACGCGGTCGGATTCGTCGTGCAATGATGCGGCCGGAATCGCCTTGAGTTGCGCGAGCACCTTGTCTTCGTAGGCCCGCCACCTGGCGATGCCGGCCTCGGTGTTGTCGGTGAGCGCGCCGTGGTCGGTGCCGGGGAGGTCTTCCGACGTTCCGAATTCGGGTTGCATCCGCGCCAGCGTCGCGAGGTAGTCGTCGGCAATGACGTCGACGGGCGAGCGTGCAGCGGGAACAGTCAGGGCCGCGCCCGTCGGTGCCGGCGTCGAGCGAGCGCCAGAAATCCCCGACGTGCTGCACGACGGCGCCTTGCGCGGCAACGCGCAGGTCGAACTTCGAACCCTCGAAGGCGGGCGTCTCGACGACGATCACGGTGTGGGCCGACGGGCCGCGGACCTTCTTGCCGTCGACGAACACCTCGGTCGCCGCCAGCAACTCGTCGATCGAGCCGTCGCGGATCGGCCCGCCCTTGTCGTCCCGGCTGATCACGCCCTGCACGATCGGTTCGCCGAACCGGGTCTTGCCGGACTGCCGCAATGGAATGCCGGTGGCCTGCAGCAGGCGGATGATTTCGGCGCCCGACCGGATTGTCGTCGGCCTGGCGTGCCCTGCGAATAGATGTAGCCGCCTTCCGTCGACAGTTCGTCCTCGTGCAGGTCCAGCACGAGACGCGGCGGGTACTGCTCCGCCAGGCGCAGGACGTACTGCGTCAGTGCGGCGGTTTCCGGTCCCGGCGCTTTGCCGGCGCGCGGCTTCGTGCCTGTGTCGAGGTCGGGCAGCAGGTATTCCGCATCGCCGACGCTGTAGCCACCGCCTTTCTTCCAGTCGCGTTCGGGGGTGTTGGGGTACCGCCAGTTGTGCCGGTACGCATTTGGATTGGCGAGCGGGATGACGACGATGGGTACGCCGGCGTCCGCGAGTTGCGTGAGGCTCGCGAGATTGGCAGCGATGGCATTCGGTCCGGCGGGCTCCTCGCCATGGATGCCTGAAAGCACCCACAGCGCCTCGCCGCGACGCGGCGTGCGCCAGGACTTGATCGCCACGCCCTGGGCATCGGGATAGCTGTAGATGGTGTCGGGCAGCCAGCCATGCCGAGTCGACAGCGCATCGAAGCGGCCCATGATCGTGCCGAGCGGGAGCCGTCCGTCGGCCGTGTAATCGCGGTCGGCCGCGTCGTGCGCGACCGATCGTCCGCGTGCACGGCGCAGCCGAGCCGAGGCCCAGCCGAGCGCGACGGTCACCGGCCCGGCGAATCCGCCGGTGCGCGCCGTCGCGCGCGGCCTTGCCGTCGTATCGTTCTGATTACGCATCGTCCGTCCCCCCGACCAGAATCTGCAGTGTGTTCATGCCTGGCGCTTGCGCATCAGCCAGTAGAGCGGCAGGCCGGCAACGCCGAGCACGAGCGACCACACGAAGGGTTCGCGACCGAGGCCGATGAAGGCGAAGACGACGTAAGCGGTGCCGAGGATGCCGAGCACGAACAGGCTGCCCGGCAGCTTGCGCTCGCCGCGGCGCGTCAGCACCACCAGCGCGACCGCGCACAGCAGGTACAGCGGCAGGTTGGCGGCCGTCACCACCTGTGACAGGAACGTGAAGCCGTCCACCATCGACTTGCTGTAGTTCATCAGCACCATCACGGTGGCGAGCGCGCCGGTCAGCAGCAGCGATGCCGCGGGCGCGCCGCGCGCATTGAGCGCGCAGACCGGCGCCGGCAGGAAGCCGTGCCGTCCCATCGAGGCGGTGAGTTCGCTCGCCAGCAGCGTCCAGCCGTTCAGCGCGCCCAGGCCGCTGATCACGACGAAGACCGACAGCACGCGACCATGCCCGTCGCCCATGAACTGGTCGAGCAGGTCGGCGAAGGGCGCCGACGACTGTGCCAGCACGTCCTGGTTCATCAGCAGCAGGGCCATCGACGAGACGGCGATGTAGATCGCCGCGGTGAGCAGCGTGCCGAACATCGTCGCGCGCGGGAATGGTGCGTTCCGGGTCGCGCACGCGACCGGCGGGCACGGCGGCCGACTCGATGCCCAGCATTGCGAACAGTGCGATCGTCGACGCGGCCATCAAGGCTTCGAGCGTGATCGGGGTCGTGGGCACGTGTTGCGTGTAGACGGCACGGATCCGTCAAGAGCAGCCAGCCGCCGAGCCCGACGATGAAGATCATCGGCAGCAGCTTCAGCGTCGTCGTCACGACCTGCACGCCGCCGCCCATGCGGACGCCGAGCAGGTTGATGCCGACGAAGATCCAGATCAGCGACGCGGCCTGCACGACGGGCGACACGGCGTCGAGTCCCGGCAGCACCTTGCCCAGGTAGCCGACGAGGCCGATCGCGAGCGCGGCGTTGGTGATCCAGCAGGAGACCCAGTAGCACCAGATCGCGATGTAGGCGGGCAGCTTGCCGGTGGTCTGCTCGATGTAGGTGTAGGGGCCGTCGGCCGCAGGAAACTCACGGGCGAGTTGCGCGAACACGCGCGCGAGCATGGTCATGCCCAGCACGGTGATGCCCCAGCCCAGCATCGCATTGAAGCCGTAGGGCGCCAGCGATGCCGGCAGCACGAAGATACCCATGCCGATGGTGTTGCCGACCACCAGCGCCGTGCACATCCAGAATCCGAGTTCCTTCGGCTGTTGCATTTCGCTCAGGCGCCCTTGCCCTGCAGCGCCTCGTCGAGGGCCGTTCGCAGCAGGCCGACGGCCTCGTCCACCTCGGCGATCGTCGTCGAGAGCGGCGGCATGAAGCGCAGGTGCTGACGCCGCACGAAAGCAGCAGCAGGCCGTTGTAGTAGCCGCGCGTCACGAGCCGGTCGCACAGCGCCCGCGCGGGTGTCCGCTCGGCGTCGTTCTCGATCAGCTCCATGCCGATCATGAGTCCCCTGCCGCGGACTTCGCCGATGCAGGGGTAGTCACGCATCATCTCGCGCAGGCGCCCCATGAAATGTTCGCCCACGCGCGCCGCATTGGCCGCGTACTCCGACTGGACGAGGTCGAGCGTCGCGATGGCAGCCGCGCAGCTCAGCGGATTGCCGCCGTACGTGTTGCCGTGCGCGCCGCGCTTCCACTGTTCCATGATCGTCTTCTTCGCGATGATCGCGCCGATCGGCATGCCGGACCCGAGACCCTTGGCGCTGGTCATGATGTCGGGCTTCACGCCCGAGTGCTCGCAAGCCCACATCTTGCCGGTGCGGCCGACTCCGGACTGCACTTCGTCGAAGATCAGCAGGATGCCGTGCTCGTCGCAGAGCGCGCGCAGGCCGGCCAGGAAGCCCTCGGGCGGCCAGAGGTAACCGCCCTCGCCCTGCAGGGGCTCGATGAGGATCGCGGCGACTTCGGACGCTGGCACGTTGCGCTCGAACAGCATGCGGATGTAATCGAGCACGGCCTTGCCCTGGTCCGCGCCCGCGAACAGGGCCCGGTACGGGTTCGGGTACGGCACGTGAGTGACGCCGGGCATCGTCGGCGCGAATCCCTTCTGCTGCGTGTACTTGCTCGACGTGAACGCGAGCGAGCCCATCGTGCGGCCGTGGAAGCTGCCGAGGAAGCCGATGAACCGCGGACGGCCGGTCACGTAGCGTGCGAGCTTGATCGCGCCCTCGACCGACTCAGTCCCTGACTGGCAGAGAAAGCTCAT
>CAWHEA010000026.1:0-125059 GCA_963828265.1 uncultured Gammaproteobacteria bacterium
CCGGCTTGTAGTCGTACTCCCACCGCACGAGCGGCGGCAGCGACATCAGGATCGATTCGATGCGCCCGCCCGTCTGCAGCCCGAAGATCGTGCCGCGGTCGTAGACCAGGTTGAATTCAACATAGCGTCCCCGGCGGTAAGCTGGAAGTTCCGCTCGCGCTCGCCGTACGGGGTGTCCTTGCGCTTCTCGACGATCGGCAGGTAGGCCGGCACGTAGCTGTCGCCGACGCTGCTGCATGAACGCGAACGACTTCTCGAAGCCCCACTCGTTGAGGTCGTCGAAGAACAGGCCGCCCGCGCCGCGCGTCTCGTTGCGGTGCTTCAGGTAGAAGTAGCGGTCGCACCAGTCCTTGTACTTCGCGTACACGTCGGGACCGAACGGATCGCAGGCCGCCTTCGACGCGCGGTGCCAGTGCAGCACGTCCTCGTCGAAGGGGTAGTACGGCGTGAGGTCGAAGCCGCCACCGAACCACCAGGCGGCGGGCAGGCCGTCCTTGATCGCGACGAAGAAGCGAACGTTGGCGTGCGACGTCGGCACGTAGGGATTGCGTGGATGGATGACGAGCGACACGCCCGTCGCCTCGAAGCTCGCGCCTTCCAGTTCGGGCCGCTGTGCCGTGGCGGAGGCGGGCAGCTTGCCGCCCATCACGTGCGAGAAATTGATGCCGGCCTGCTCGAACACGGCGCCTTCGCGCAGCACGCGCGACTCGCCGCCGCCGCCTTCCGGTCGCTCGCCAGCTGTCGCGGCGGAACGTCGCGCCGCCGTCCGCCTGTTGCAGCGCAGCCGTGATGCGGTCGTGCAGGTCGCGCAGGTACGCGATGACGACGGACGTCGATGGTGTGTCGGTGGTCATCCCCGTCATCCTCAGGCGGACTTCTTCGCCGGGAGCCTTCTTCTTCGCGGCGGCCTTCTTCTTCGGCGCCGCCTTCTTCTTGACCGCGGCCTTCTTCTTCGGCTCCGCAACGACTTCGGCGTCGTGTCGTCTTCGCAGCCGTCTTGCCCGTGGTCTTCGCGGCGGTCTTGCGGCCCCAGCGATTCGTGCCGCGCTCCGGCGCCACGGCGAGGATCGCCTGGCACTCTTCGAGCGTCAGCGAATTCGGGTCGCGATCCTTCGGGATCTTGCCGTTCTTCTTGCCGTCGGTGATGTACGGGCCGTAGCGGCCGTTCAGCACCTGGATGCCGGCGTCGCCGAATTCCTTGATGATCCGGTTCGCCTCGATCGTCTGCTTTTCGCGGACGATCTCGAGCGCGCGCTCGAGCGTGACCGTGTACGGATCGTCTTCCTTCTTGAGCGACGCGTACTTCTTGGCGCCGTACTGCACGTACGGGCCGAAGCGGCCCACCGCCACCTTGATCGGGTAGCCGTCTTCCCAGTCGCCGAGCGTGCGCGGCAGCTGGAACAGTTCGAGCGCGAGTTCGAGCGTGAGGTCGTCCATGCGCTGGCCCGGCTTCAGGCTCGCGAACTTGGGCTTCTCTTCGTCTTCGCGCGTGCCGATCTGCGCAAACGCGCCGAAGCGGCCGTAGCGCACGCTCACGGGACGGCCCGAGACCGGGTCGATGCCGAGCGGGCGTTCCATCGCGACGTCCGAGCGCGTGACGTTCTCGGTGACGTCGTCGACCTGCTTCTTGAGGTCGTCCCAGAAGCGCTCGAGCATCGGCAGCCAGTCTTCTTCGCCGCGCGAGATGTTGTCGAGCTCGTCTTCCATCGCGGCGGTGAAGCCGTAGTCGACGTAGCGCTCGAAATTGCCGGTCAGGAAGCGGCTCACGATCTTGCCGAGGTCGCGTCGGGATGAAGCGCTTGTTCACCAGCTCGCAGTACTTCTTGTAGAGCAGCGTCTGGATGATGCTGGCGTACGTCGAAGGGCGGCCGATGCCGTGCTCTTCGAGCGCCTTGACCAGGCTCGCTTCGGAGTAGCGCGGCGGCGGTTCGGTGAAGTGCTGTTCGGTGTCGATGGCGAGCAGCTGCACCTGGTCGCCCTTCTCGAGCGCGGGCAGCAGGCGGTTCTCGTCGTCGTCCGGGTTCAGCGACACGTCGTCGAAGCTCTCGCGATAGACCGCGAGGAATCCGGGCGACAGCAGCGTCGAACCGTTGGCGCGGAACATGTTGCCCGGGCCGGCCGCGAGATCGACGGCGACCGTGTCGAACACGGCGGCTTCCATCTGGCTCGCGACGGCGCGGCGCCAGATCAGCGTGTAGAGCTTGTGTTCGTCGGCATCGATCTTGCCGGCGAGTTCTTCGGGCGTGCGCGCAGCCGACGTCGGCCGCACGCCTTCGTGCGCTTCCTGCGCGTTCTTCGACTTGGTCTTGTAGACGCGCGGCGTGTCGGGCAGCGCGGCGGCGCCATACAGCTTGCCGATGACGCTGCGGATTTCGCTGATCGCGTCGGCACCGAGGCTGCACCGAGTCGGTACGCATGTAGGTGATGAGGCCGACCGGGCCTTCGCCGAAGTCGACACCTTCATACAGGCGCTGTGCGAGTACGCATGGTGCGCTGCGCACCGAAGCCGAGCTTGCGCGCGGCCTCCTGCTGCAGCGTCGACGTCGTGAACGGCGGCGAGGGGTTGCGCTTGCGCTGCTTCTTCTCGACGTTCGCGACGACCAGCGTGCCGTTGGCGTCGCGCTCGAGCTTCTGCTTCGCGGCTTCCGCGCCGCCCGCGTCCGTGACGGTGAACTGCTCGACCTTCTGGCCGCCGAGCTGCGTGAGCTTGGCGGTGAAATTCGCGGCATCCTTCGCCGCCTGCGCGTCGATGGACCAGTATTCGCGCGGCTTGAACGCGAGGATCTCTTCCTCGCGCTCGCAGATCATGCGCAGTGCCGGGCTCTGCACGCGGCCCGCCGAGGCGCCTGACAGGCCGGCCTTCTTCCACAGCAGCGGCGACAGGTTGAAGCCGACGAGGAAATCGAGCGCGCGGCGCGCGAGGTAGGCCTTCACCAGCTCGTCGGCGATTTCGCGCGGGTTGTCGACGGCTTCCTGCACCGCGTTCTTCGTGATCTCGTAGAAGACGCTGCGATGGACGGTCTTGCCCTCGAGCGCGCCCGCTTCCTTCAGCAGCTGCTGGAGGTGCCAGGAGATGGCCTCTCCTTCGCGGTCGGGGTCGGTCGACAGGTAGAGCGCGTCGGCCTTCTTCACGGCGCGCGTGATCGCGTCGACGTGCTTCTTGTTCTTCTCGATCAGCTCCCAGCGCATCGCGAAATTGACGCGTGGGGTCGACGGCGCCCTCCTTGGGCACGAGATCGCGCACGTGGCCATAGGACGCCATCACCTCGAAGTCCTTGCCCAGGTACTTCTTGATGGTCTTGGCCTTGGCCGGCGACTCGACGATGACTAGATTCTTGGTCATGTCCCTCAAAAAAACATGCCGCGGTGGTCCGCGGCAGACGAAAAAGAAAGGGGTTAGGGGATAGGGGTTAGGGGATAGTCGGAATGCCCGAGGTGCGCCGCACCTTCTTGCTAACCCCTATCCCCTAACCCCTAACCCCTTCCTAATGGATCGCTCCGCTGCGGTCCTCGAACACCAGGTCTTCCATGCGGGAGAACGCGGTCTCCTGCCCGGGCTGGCTGAAGAGCACCATCAGCACGACCCATTTCAACTTGTCGATGTCGATCTCGTCGCCCTCGAGCGCCATCAGGCGGTCGATGACCAGCTCGCGCTGCGTCGGCGACAGGATGCCCACCTGCTCGAGGTGCACCAGGTAGCCACGGCAATCCGTGTCCAGCCGAGCCTGCTCGAGCGCGGCAAACACCCGGATCGCGCGGGAGGTGGGCGTCGGATGCAGCCTGTCCGGGTCGGCCGCCAGCTCTTCCAGCCAGCACAGCGCCCGTTCCACTTCCGATCCCGGGAACCCGGCCTTTTCGAGCTCGAGCTTCAGGGTCTCGCGGTCGGGTTCGAAGCCGTCTTCCGTTTCGGCGTCGAAGTAGTTCTCGAACAGGTAAATCAGAATGTCGAGAACGCCTTCCTTCATCACACCTTCCCCGGCAACCGGCGGCTGAAACGACCGCCCGGCTGCTGTTGTACCCGGCCTTCGAGCTCGAGGATCAGCAGCATCGAGGCGACTGCACCGGCTTTCAGGCCCGTCCGGACCACGAGAATGTCGAGTCCAGCCGGCTCGAAGCCGAGCGCATCTAACAGGATTTCATACTCCTTGTCCAACGACGGGGCGCGGAGATCAGCTCCGGCATGGGGGTTTTCCTGCGCAATCCGTTTCATTTCGCCGATGATCGGTTCAAGTTCGGCGAAAATATCGTCCACGCTCTCGACCAGTCGCGCGCCCTGGCGCAACAGGCGGTGGCAGCCCCGGACCATCGGGTTGTGGATGGACCCCGGAATGGCGAAGACCTCGCGGCCCTGGTCCGCGGCGAGCCGGGCCGTGATCAGCGACCCGCTCTGCAGGGCCGCCTCGACCACGAGCGTCCCGACGGCCAGTCCGCTCAGGATCCGGTTGCGGCGCGGGAAGTTCTGCTTGAGGGGCGGGGTGCCGATGGGCAGGTCGGTAACGACGGCGCCTTGCCGCTCGATGATCTCCCGCGCCAGCGCTGCGTTCTCCCGCGGATAGACCGCATCGAGCCCGCGACCCACCACGGCGACGGTGCGCGCGCCCGCCTTCAATGCGCCGCGATGGGCAGCGGCATCGATACCCAGCGCCAGCCCGCTGGTGATGGTGAGTCCCGCCTGCGCCAGGTGCAGCGCAAATTGCGTGGCGGTATCGCGACCGAGTGCGGTCGGATTGCGGCTGCCGACGATCGCGAGTTGCGGCAGGCAGAGCGCCATGACGTCGCCTTCGACGTACAGCACCAGCGGCGCATCGGGAATCTGCGCCAGCAGCGGCGGATACTCCGCCGAGCCCCAGGTGACGAGCGTTCTGATTCGCGGCGGCCTGCAGCCAGCCGAGGTCGATTTCGATCGCCGCGTGGTCGGGCAGGAGCAGGGCCTGGATCGCGGCCCTGCCGAGTCCGATGGACGCGAGCGCCGAGCGTGATTCACGCGTGAGGTCGGCGGGCGACGCGCCCTGCGCCAGCCAGTCCTGCAGCTGTCCGGCGTGCAGGCCCGGGGCGTGCGCAAGCGCCAGCCAGCGTTTCGGGTCGTCCATAAGCAAAGAGCCTACCGGGCGTCATTCCCGGCAGGCTCCTGCAAAACTGGGCTGAACGCAGAGAACTGCGTTCAGCGTCGTGCTCAGCGCGTGAAGTCGGTGCTGCCGCCTGTCCCGGTGCCCGTACTGCGGGCTCGCGATGAAGTCGCCGCCGGCGGATCACCTGTGACGACTGCACCACGAGGCCGTAGCTCATGCGGTCGTTCACGGTGAACAGCAGGATCGTCGCGCTGCGCTCGTCCGGCAGCCGCACCTTGTCGTAGTTCGCGGTGTAGGCCGATCCAGTCCTGGCGGTCGAAGCGGTCGCGGACCAGTTCGCCGCGATAGAACACGCCGAGCACGTTGCCCGGGACGAGCCCGTGCTTCTTGCCGCGGTTGATCGCGACCACCTGGTACTTGCCGGCAACGTACACGCCGTCGACGACGGCAATGATCTGGCCGAGGATCGCCTCGTTCGACGGCGCCGATGGCACGAAATCCGCGCCGATGTCGGCCTGCGCCGGGAACAGCTTGTCGCCCTGCATGATTTCGCGGCCGGTCTCGAGCACGCGCATGTGCGTGAGCGGTTCCTCGCGCTTCATCTTGAAGATCGACGTGTCGCCCGGCACCACCGCACCCGTCGACTGGATGACTTCGCCCAGGCCCGCGAAGTGACCGATGTAGCCGAGCAGGTCGCCATCGTCCGGATCGCGCAGTTCTTCGCCAACGTTCATGATGTTGTAGCGCGTGCCCGCCGCCGGGTTGTCCAGCCCGCGTGCGTACACTTCGTTGGTCGTCGAGCCAACGATGTGCCGGTCGCGCATGCCGACGACGTACGGCTTGTCCTTGACGTCGTCCCTCGAGAGCAGGCCCGGCCGGCCGACGAAGTCCATCAGCAGGTCGTACGGGATCGCGCGGATCGCGCCGCTCAGGTCGGACGTCCGCACTTCCGGCGACAGCCGGGTGGAACCGGCCGATTCGAGCGAAACGCGCGGCTTGCCGTCGACGTAGCTGAAATACAGCACGTCGCCCGGGTAGATCAGGTGCGGGTTGGCGATCGACGGGTTGACGTACCAGATCTCTGGCCAGTACCAGGGTTCCGTGAGGTACATCGCGGAGATGTCCCACAGCGTGTCGCCTTTCTTCACGACATAACGCTCGGGCGCCGTCGGGGAGATCGGCACGGACATCGAGCGCCCCGCCTCCGCTTGCGCGAGGGCAGTCTGTGGTACGGCGGTAGCTGCACCCAGGCCGGTGACGGCCATGGCTAGCAGCAGCGCATGCATCCACTGCCGCGGGCGCAGCGATGTGGACGACTCAGGTTGCAGGTTACGATCCATCCCTCTCTCCATCGGGTATCGGGGTCGCGACCGTCGCCTTATAATCCGGGCTGCCCGGCGGCTGCTGCCGACCACGTCTCAGTCGCGCCATTCCGCTGGAAGGCAACGGCTGTCCAGCGGCCCGTTTTCGGTCATTAAATTCAAGCGTGGCTTAACTTTAGCAGTATTTCCAAAAGAATGGCGAAGCTCACCATCCTCGAATATCCAGACCCTCGACTGCGTACCAAAGCTGCGCCTGTCGAGCGCGTCGATGCCGGGCTTGTGCAGGTGATCGCCGACATGTTCGAGACCATGTATGCCGCCCCGGGCATCGGCCTTGCGGCCACCCAGGTCGATTTCCACCGGCGAGTCGTCGTGGTGGACGTCAGCGAGGACAAGTCGAAGCCGCTGGTCTTCATCAATCCGGAGATCATCGAGCGCTCGGGTTCACTCGAAATCGAGGAGGGCTGCCTGTCGGTGCCCGGTGTCTTCGACACGCCGACCGCGCGTTCCGAGAAGATTCGCGTGCGCGCGCTCGGCCGCGACGGCAAGCCGTTCGAACTCGAGGCGGACGGCTTGCTCGCCATCTGCATCCAGCACGAGCTCGATCACCTCGACGGCAAGCTGTTCGTCGACTACCTCTCCGAACTCAAGCGCACCCGCATTCGCAAGAAGCTCGAGAAAGAAAAACGCAATCGACCGGCGACGGCCGACGGCGTCCGGACTCCCGCCCTCTGATGCAACCATTGCGCATCGTCTTTGCCGGCACGCCAGAGTTTTCGGTGCCGGCCCTGCAGGCATTGCACGATGCCGGTCACGCCATCGTCGCGGCCTACACGCAGCCCGACCGGCCGGCGGGTCGCGGTCGTGAAGTCGCGTCGAGTGCGGTGAAACAGCGGGCGCTCGCGCTCGGCGTACCGGTCGAGCAGCCGCCCACGCTCAAGTCGCCGGACGCGCAACAGCGTCTTGCGGCGTACGCGCCCGACCTCATGGTCGTCGTGGCCTACGGGTTGATCCTGCCGCAGGCGGTGCTCGACATTCCGCGGCTGGGTTGCCTCAACATCCACGGCTCGCTGTTGCCGCGCTGGCGCGGTGCGGCCCCGATCCAGCGCGCCGTGCTTGCTGGCGACGAGCGCACCGGTATCTCGATCATGTTGATGGACGCTGGCCTCGACACGGGGCCCGAGCTGTTGCGGCGCGAGCTCACGATCGGGCCGCGCGAGACGGGTGGCGAGCTGCACGACCGGCTCGCGCCGCTCGGCGCGCCAGGCCATCGTCGCAGGCGGTGCAGGGTTGGGCCGCAGGCACGCTGCAGCGCGACACCGCAACCGGCCGCAGGCGCGACCTACGCAGCGAAGATCCGCAAGGACGAGGCGCGCATCGACTGGACGAAATCCGCCGACGAGATCGATCGTCAGGTGCGCGCGTTCAATCCGTGGCCCGTCGCGGAGACACGGCTTGGCGGCGAGCAGGTGCGCATCTGGGAGGCGTGCCCGGTGACCGCGGAAATTGCCGCGGAGCCCCACGCTGCACCGGGTACTGTCGTGAAGGCGCCGGCAGGGCGCATCGTCGTCGCCACCGGCGACGGCCTGCTCGAGTTGCTGACAGTGCAGTTTCCAGGCCGCAAGCCGCTCAAGGCTCGCGACATTCTCAATTCCAGGCCGTTGGGCGGCGAACGCTTCGGCGAGGTGATTTCATGAGCGCGCCCACGGGTCCGGCGGAAGTACGTGCGTCTGCGGCGATCATCGTCGCAGCCGTCATCGAAGAAGGGCGCTCGCTCGACGATGTCCTGGCCACCGAAAGCGACGAAGGCTCGGCGCGCGGGCTCAAGCGCTCGCTGTGCTACGGGACCCTGCGCTGGCACGTGCGGCTGGCGGCGGTGCTCAATGCGCTGGCGACACGCTCGCCCGACCAGCTCCCGCCGCGACTGCGGGCACTGATCGAAATCGGCCTCTTCCAGCTGGTCTCCGGCGAGACTGCGGCGCATGCCGCCGTTTCGGAGACCGTGAGTGCCGCCAAGGTGCTCGGGTTCGAGAAGGCCGCGGGTTTCGTCAACGCGATCCTGCGGCGGTTCCAGCGTGAGCAGGCAGACATCCTGCACGCGATCGACCGCGACGTGGCATTGCGCACCGCGCATCCGCGCTGGTTCGTCGATGCGCTGCGCACGGACCGTGGCGAGGCCGCCCTGGCTGCGCTCGACGCCAACAATGCCCACCCGCCGCTGTGGGTGCGGGTGAACAGCATGCGTGGTGACGTGGCGTGGGCAAAGGGCGAGCTCGAGGCTGCGGGGTTCACGGTCACGCCACATCCGCTCGCGCGTGATGCGCTGCAGGTGGCGCCGCCCAGCGACGTGCGCTCGTTGCCGGGTTTCATGGATGGGCGCCTCTCGGTGCAGGACGCCGCGGCCCAACTGGCCACCGAACTGCTCGATCCGCAGGAAGGCGAGCGCATCCTGGATGCCTGCGCGGCCCCGGGCGGCAAGACCTGCCACGTGCTCGAGCGGACCAATGGCAATGCCGACGTCACGGCCCTCGACGTGTCCGAGCCGCGGCTGCAGCGGATCCGCGAAAACCTGGACCGGCTCGGGCTGCAGGCCAACCTGGTGGCGGCGGACGTCGAGAACGTCCGCGGCTGGTGGGACGGCCGACCCTACGACCGGGTCCTGCTGGATGTGCCGTGCTCGGCCACCGGGGTCATCCGGCGGCATCCCGACATCAAAATCCTGAGGCGGGCCAAGGACATCCCGGCCCTGGCCCGGAAGCAGTCCAACCTGTTGGCGGCAACCTGGGGGGTGGTCAAGCCGGGTGGCCGCCTGCTGTACACCAGTTGTTCGGTGCTGGCGGCCGAAAACGAGCATGTCGTCGCCGCGTTCCTGGCCCGGACCCCCGGGGCCCGGGACCTGACACCCGAACTGACCGCGGGCTGGCCGGCCCGCCCACCCGCGGCGGGCCCGGGATACCAGGTCCTGCCCGGCGAGACCGGCATGGACGGGTTCTATTATGCTTGCCTGAGCAAGCCGCTATGATTGTTGGAAATGAGCTACAGGTCCCCCTCCACATTGCGCAAATCGCCATTTTTGGCGAGGTGTGCCGTATGGCTGGCGCTGTGCTTTATTGCAACGGCGGGGCCGGTCGCGCACGCCGAGGATGAGTCCGAGCTGAGGATTCGCGAAGTCCAGGCTTCGCTCGACGAAGGCGTCTACGAACTCGACGCGAAAGTCGATCTCACGCTGCCGGAGGGCGCGCGCAAGGCCGTCGAGTCCGGCCTGACGCTGCGGCTCACCTACGAAATCACCGTCGATCGCGTGCGTCGCTACATGCCCGACGCCAGCGTCGCCGCGCTCGAGCAGCGCTACGAGGTGAGTTACCACGCGCTGAGCCAGCGCTACCTCGTCAAGAACCTCAACACCGCCGAGCAGCAGGATTTCGGCTCACTGCAGGCCGCGCTCGATCGCGTCTGCGATCTCCGCGGGCTGCCGGTGATCGACGCGGCACTCGTGACCGACGGGCCGGTCTATGAAGGACGCATACGAGCCGTCCTCGGGATGAACACTGCGCCCGACGTCTTCGGCTGGCTGCTGTTCTGGACCGACGACTGGAGCGCCGAGAGCGACTGGAAGCGATGGACGCTCCGACCCTGAGACGTGCCGCTGCGGCGGTGACCATGGGTCTCGGCGGCCTGCTCTGGCTTGCGGCCATTCTTTTCATGGCGCAGACCGCGCAGAACTCGGAACAGTTCAGCCGGCTGCATCCGTGGATCCTCGGGATCAACATCGCGGGCCTCGTCGTCCTGGTCGGCCTGCTGGGCATGAAGCTCACGCAACTGATCCGCGACTGGCGCGGGCACGTCATCGGCTCGCGGCTCAAGGCACGCATGGTGTGGATTTTCGGCGTGCTCGCGACGCTGCCGATCCTGCTGGTCTACTTCTTCGCGGTGCAGTTCCTGAGCAAGGGCATCGACAGCTGGTTCAACGTCGAGATCCGCAAGAGCCTCGACGACGCGCTGGTGCTGTCGCGCTCGGCGCTCGAAGTGCGGATGCGCGAGCACCTGGCGGATTCCGAAACGATCGCCGAGGAAATCGGCATCGCCGGATCGACGAGGCCGGGACTGCTGGAGACGATGCGGCGGCAGGTCGGCGCGATCGAGCTGACGGTGGCGACGGAGTCGGGCCGTGTCATCTCCGTGAGCAAGGGACTGTCGTCGGACATCGTGCCGGAGGACGTGCCGGGCGAGGTGCTGCTGCAGGTGCGGCAGGGACAGCCCTTCGTGAGCCTCGAGCCGCAGCAGAATGGCGGCTACCTGATCCGCACGGCCGTGCCGATCGGTGAATTGCCCGAGTTCGGCGGCGAACGGCTGCTGCTCCAGTGCATGTTCCCCGTCGCCGAGCGACTCGGTGCCCTCGCGGATACGGTGCAGGCCGCCTACCAGCAGTTCGGTGAAAAGGACTACCTGCGGCGGCCGCTCAAGGCGAGCTTCATCCTGACGCTGACCGTCGTGCTGCTGCTGTCGCTGCTCGGTGCGTGGTACGGCGCGATCTTCACGGCGCAGCGGCTCGTGCAGCCGATCCAGGACCTCGTGCAGGGCACGCGCGCCGTGGCGCAGGGCGACCTCGACACGAAACTGCCCCTCACGTCGCACGACGAGATGGGTTTCCTCGTGCATTCGTTCAACGACATGACGAAGCGCCTGCGGCATGCCCGTGAAGACCAGCGGCGCGCGCAACAGGCGGCGGAAACTGAGCGCGCCAACCTCGCGGTGATCCTGGCGCGCCTGTCGACGGGCGTGATTTCACTCGAACCCGACTGGCGCGTGCGCACGGCGAACCGCGCCGCGGCGATGATCCTGGGCGAAGACATCGAAACGCGCGTCGGCACGCCGTTCGGCACTGCCGGCGCAGAGTCGCAGGGCCTGGCACGTCAGTTCACCGCCGCCTGCCAGCAGCGTTTCGCAGAGGGCGCCGTCGAATGGCGCGAGCAGTTCACGTTCCAGACGGGCGCCGGGCGCCGCATCCTGATGTGCGCGTGCACGCCGCTGCCGGTCGAAGGCGACGCGCCGGGCGGCTACGTGCTCGTGTTCGACGACATCACCGTGATGCTGCAGGCGCAGCGCGAAGCCGCATGGGGTGAAGTGGCGCGCCGTCTCGCGCACGAGATCAAGAACCCGCTCACGCCGATCCGCCTCTCCGCCGAACGCCTGCGGCACAAGCTGCTGCCGGGCATGACCGATCCGAAGGACGTGCAGATGCTCGAGCGCGCGACCGAGACGATCGTGCAGCAGGTCGAGGCGATGAAGGAAATGGTCAACGCGTTCAGCGAATACGCGCGTGCGCCGCGGCTCGAGATGGCCACGGTGGACCTCAACAAGATGGTGACCGAGGTCAGCGACCTCTACCGTGCCCAGGGAGCGATCCGCGGCGTGAGCCTGAAAGTCGACCTCGACTCCGCGATCGATACCGTGCTCGCCGACCCCGGCCGCCTGCGGCAATTGCTCAACAACCTGCTCACGAACGCCGTCGAGGCGCTCGAAGGGCAGCCCGATGGCGCGATCGCGGTTTCCACGCGGCGTGTCGTGCGCGGCGAATCTGAAGTGGCGCGCATCACGGTGGAGGACAATGGGCCCGGGTTCCAGCGCGAGCTGATCGGGCAGGTGTTCGATCCGTACGTGACCACCAAGGCCAAGGGCACGGGACTGGGACTCGCCATCGTCCGCAAGATCGTGGAAGAACACGGCGGGCACATCGAGGCCGACAATCGCGCCGCCGGCGGCGCACAGGTTCGAATCGATCTGCCGCTGCGTGAGGCAGCGGCGGACACAGCGCATGGGCGCGGCAGAACAGAGCCAAGGAGAGAACGCGCATGACCAACGCGCGGATACTCGTCGTCGACGACGAGAACGACATCCGTGAACTCGTCCGGGAGATTCTTTCGGAGGAGGGCTACACGGTCGAAACTGCGGGAAATGCCGCCGAGGCGCGCGCTGCTTGCGCGCTGCAGGCGCCGGACCTCGTCTTGCTCGACATCTGGATGCCCGACACGGACGGGATCAGCCTGTTGCGCGAGTGGCAGCAGACGCAGGCGCTCACGGCGCCGGTCGTGATGATGTCCGGCCACGGCACCGTCGAAACTGCCGTCGAAGCCACGCGGCTCGGCGCGATCGACTACGTCGAGAAGCCGCTGTCGCTGACCAAGCTGCTGCGAACCGTCGAGCGCTGCGCTCGACGAAGGCAAGCGCCGGCAGCGGGTCACGCGCACGCTCGTGCCGCCACTGATCGCGCCGGTGGGCCGCAGCCGCCTGATGCGCGACCTGCGCGAGAAGGTCAAGCAGATTGCGCCGCACGAGGCGCCGGTGCTGGTGCTCGGCGAGCCGGGCACGGGTCGCGAAGCGTTCGCCCGCTATATCCATGCGCTGAGTGCCCGTTCCTCCGGCCCGTTCGTCACGCTGGTCGCGGGAGCACTCACCGAGGGCAACGTCGAAGACGTGCTGCTCGGTGTCGAAAACGCCAGCGGCGTGACCGCGGGCCTGCTCGAGCAGTCGCAGGGTGGCGTGCTGTTCATCAACGGACTCGAGGACTTGCCGCAGGGCGCGCAGCGCCTGCTGCTGGCCGTGCTCGAGTCGGGCACGTTCCAGCGCAAGGGCGGACGCACGCCGCTGCGGTTCGACGTGCGCATCCTCTCGTCCGCGCAGCCTGGCTTCGAAACGCGCGGTCCGGTGCCGTTCCGCCTGGACCTGCTCTCGAACCTGAACGTGCTGACGCTGCGGATTCCGCCGCTGCGCGAATACGCCGAGGACGTGCCGGAGCTGCTGCGCTATTACGTCGACCGACTCGTCGACGACGAGCGACTGCCGTTCCGGCGTTTCGGCGTCGCGTCGCAGAATCGCCTGCGCAACTACCCGTGGCCCGGCAACATCCGCGAGCTCAAGAACCTGGTGCAGCGCCTGCTGATCCAGGGTGGCCCCGAGGAAATCCGTCTCGAGGAAATCGAGCGGGAAATTTCCTCGCAGTCACCGGTCGACGAGCCGCTGGTCAAGCAGGACCTGCTGGCGCTGCCGCTGCGCGAAGCCCGCGAGCATTTCGAGCGTGCCTACCTCACGCAGCAGCTGCAGCTCTGCAATGGCAAGGTCGGCCAGCTCGCGAAGCGCGTGGGCATGGAGCGCACGCACCTGTACCGCAAGCTCAGGTCGCTGGGAGTCGATTTCCGCCAGTCGGAAGAGTGAGGGAAGGGGTTAGGGATAAGGGTTTCGGGTTGAGCGGATCAGGTTGGCCCTGGCTGCGTCGCAAGGAACGTGACTGTTCATTTCCGGCGAGCGGAAAGGCAGACACGCTCGCCGGAAAAGAACAGGACACCGCTCCTTGGCGACCACATTGGCGTGATTGAGCGAGGCGACAGACGCCTCGGTCGGCGATCTGCGTGCGCCGTGTGAATTCTCGGGCTTTGACGAGAATTCACTCAGGCGCGGTCGATCAGGCGTTCGATCCGGGTCTTGCTCCGGACGAGCGTGTCTGCCTTTCCGCTCGCCCGGAGAAGGCCCCGGATCGAACCGCCCTCAACCGGCCATCCCTGGGTCGAAATTCCCCGTGCTAGCGCACCGGGAAATCAGCCATCGCCTGCGCGACGGCCTGGTTGATGGCGGCGGGTTCGAGGCTGCCCTTGGTCATCTTGCCGGACACTCGGCCCTGCCAGACTTCGGCATTGCGAGCCGTGTCGATGGCGTGCACGACGAGCGTGCCTTCGGTGAAATTGCGGATGCTCGGGCTGCCTACGTTGACCGAGCCGCCCATGTTGCCGCCCCAGCTGCCGACGCCGATGCCGACGCGCACCGGGTTGTTCTCGATCTTGTCGGCGCTCGCGGTCTCGTAGGCGATGCGCAGGTCCGGCGTCGTGCCGGCAGGCGCCTCGACGTAGCCCTTGCGCTTCATCACGTCGACGATGGCGGCGCGGATGTTCGCGTCGAGCAACTTGAGCGGCGCGTCACCCGCGTCCACCGTGCCGCCCGCCGTCCAGCCAAACGTCTTGAAGTTCGTGAAATTGACGCTCGGGTCGCGCATCGTCTCGGGCTTCGCCGGTGGCGAAGCGCAGCCTGCGACGAACCCGGCCACCGCGGTGGCAACGACGACGGCACGGATGAGACGAGCAAACACCGGCTTACTTCGCCTGGCTGACCATGTAGTCCACGGCGTTGATGACCGACTGGTCGCTCAGGTCGGTGCGGCCACCCTTCGGCGGCATGTAGCCGGCCTTGCCCTGGAAGCCCTCGACCGCGTGCTTGTTCAGCGTGTCCATGCCCTGCGCGATGCGCGGCGCCCACGCGGCCTTGTCACCCGTCTTCGGCGCGCCCGCGACGGCAGCGCCATGACAGACCGTGCAAACCTGCTGGTAAACCTGCTCACCCGGCAGGTCGACGGCCGCTGCCGTCGGGGCGGCGGCGGGCGGTGCCAGCGCTGAGTTGTCCTGGCCTGCGACAGCGACGCGAGCAACGGGCGCGATGCGCGCGATGGTTTCCTCGACCTTGCGCGGGTCCTCGTTGTGGAACTGCTTCGCGGTCCGGTCGGAGATCATGCCCGCGAGCACGATCAGGCCGATGGTGATGGCGGCGAGGATGCCGAGGATCAGCATGAAGGTGTCGAAAAACTTGCGATCGTGCTCAGCACTCACGGTCGAACTCCGGACGGCAGGGGAACAGGGTCGCGAAGTATAGCGTGGCAAGTCGGGCGCCGCGCCAGCCGCGGTCCCGGGCCGGGCCGTGCTCAGCCGGCGGTGGGGGTGAGATCCCGGAACCCGACCATCCTGCCCGAGTCTTCGTCCCACAACTTGAGGCGGGCGCAGCGCAGGCTGGCCACGAAAGTCAGGCGGTGCGCCGCCTGGAGCCGCGAGCAGGCGGCAAAACAGGCTCGCAGGTGGTAATTCGGCACGCGCGACGACAGGTGGTGGATGTGGTGGTAGCCGATGTTGCCGGTGAACCAGTGCACCACGCGCGGCAGGTCGTAGATAGGAGCTGCCGGCGATCGCCGCGGTCTCCGCCGTCCAGACCTGCTCGCGCGCCCAGTACGTGTGTTCGAACTGGTGCTGCACGTAGAACAGCCAGACACCGGCGGCGCCGGCGATGACCATCAAGGGCAGGTGCAGCAGCAGCACGGTCTTCCAGCCGAACATCAGGCACAGCGCCGTGCCGGCCACGAGCAGCGCGACGTTATTCCAGATCGCGCTGGACCACTCCTTGCGCCAGCTGAGCGGCAGGTCGAAGGGCACGCGGTGCTTGATCACGAACTGGTAGAGCGGCCCGATCCCGAGCAGCACTGGCATGCTGCGGTAGAGGCGGTAGCGCGCCCGTCCCCACCAGCCTCGCGACTGGTATTCGCGCACCGTCAGGGTCTCGATGTCGCCCAAGCTGGCGCCGGTCGAGGTTCCCGGACGTGGCGTGGTGGATTGCGTGGGTCTTGCGCCAGTAAGAGTATGGAAACAGCGTGATGACGCCGAGGATGGCGCCCAACCGATGATTGAGGGTCGCTCGTCCGAAGAAGGAGCCGTGCCCGCAGTCGTGCTGGATGATGAACAGCCGGATGTAGAGCCCTGCCAGCGGCAACACCAGCAGCAGTGACCAGCCGCCGCTCCGTTCCAGGGTAGCCGCGATCAGCCGCCCACAGCAGCGCGAAGGGCAGCAACGTCGTTGCGACCTGCCACCAGGCCCGGCGATGGTTCGCCTTGGCGTAGGGGGTGACCAGCTGCCGGAGCATGGTGGTCGTGGGCGAGGGAGCGTCTGGTGTCATGAGCGGCCGCAGGATAGCCGACGGCGCAACCCGGCAGGTTACGCTCGTGGCCGGTCATAAATGGACGCGCAGGGGCCCCGGGGCTATGATTCCGGCCCCTTTCCGGGGCCAGCCACGCGCCCGTAGCTCAGCTGGATAGAGTGTCGCCCTCCGAAGGCGAAGGTCACTGGTTCGAATCCAGTCGGGCGCGCCAATCCTCAGCCGAGTTCGATGGGCACGAAAACCCGCGCCTCGCCGCGTTGCACCAACAGGGCGACATGGCTCTTCGACCCGGACACCACCGACCGGAGTTGCTCGACGCTCTTCACGGACGTGCCGTTGGCGGCGATGACGATATCGCCGGGCCGCACGCCCGCCTCCGCGGCGGCACCGTCGACGTCTTCGACGACGAGGCCGTCGCTCAACTCCGTCTGCTGCTTCTCCTCGGGCGACAGCGGCCGCACCATCATGCCGAGACGCCCGGCGGCGGTGCCGTCGGCGTTGGCCGCAACGGCGTCACCCTCGGTCGTCTGGCCGAGCTTGACGCTGACCTCGCGGGTCGCCCGGTCGCGCCAGACCTGCACGGCCACGGCCTTGCCCGGATCGGTGGCCGCGACGGCCGACGGCAACTGTCCGGCGGAATCGATCGCTTGCCCGTCGAATCCGAGGATGACATCGCCTTCGCGGAGTCCAGCCTTCGCGGCCGGGCCGCCCTTTTCCACGCTGGAGACGAGCGCGCCGCGCGGCACGTCGAGACCGAACGACTCGGCCAGCGCCTGGTCCACGTCCTGGATGCCGACGCCGAGTTTGCCGCGCGTCACGTGCCCCTGCGTCTGCAACTGCTTGCCGACGTTCATCGCGACGTCGATCGGAATCGCAAACGACAGGCCCTGGTAACCGCCGGAGCGGCTGTAGATCTGCGAGTTGATGCCGACCACTTCGCCACGCAGGTTGAACAGCGGCCCGCCGGAATTGCCCGGGTTGACCGCGACGTCGGTCTGGATGAACGGGACGTACGTGTCGTCCGGCAGGCTGCGTCCCTTGGCGCTCACGATGCCGGCGGTGACGGTGTTTTCCAGGCCGAACGGCGACCCGATGGCCACGACCCACTCGCCGACCTGCAGTGTCCGCGGGTCGCCGAGCTTGGTGACCGGCAAGTCGTGCGCGTCGATCTTCAGCACGGCAACGTCGCTCTTCGCGTCCGAGCCGATCACGCGGGCCTCGAACTCGCGGCGGTCCGTGAGCTTGACGGTCACCTTCTGCGCGCCGTCCACGACGTGGGCGTTGGTGAGGATGATGCCGTCCGCGCTGACGATGAACCCGGAACCCTCACCGCGCATCGGCGCGCCGTCTGCCGGGCTGCATGAACTGGAACATCGGGTTGTCCTGATCCATGCCCGGCGGCAGGCGGCCATGCCCCGCCGTCTTCACGACGGAGCGGACGCTGACGTTCACCACGGCCGGCCCGTAGGCCTGCACCAGTGGCCGGAAATCAGGCAGGCCAGTCACGACCGGCGCAGCGCTGGGCGCGGGTACGCTGGCCACGACGGCGGACGTCCCCGCGGCTTTGGCGGGGTGGCCGGAACCGTACAGGTAGAGCGCGCTGGCCGGCAGCGCAACGACGGCTGCGCCGAGGGAAGCTGCGAGCAGCGGATGACGAATCATGGCGCGGGTCTTCACGAGGTTCACTCCTTCAAGCGGTAAGCCGCGGAACGGGCCGCGGAGCCTGGGAGTAATCGTGGACCGAGTGACTTAGGACAGACTTAAGGCGGATCGAGCGCGGAGAACTCGACGTTCACTCGCAGCCCGCGTCCGTCTGGGCCCTCGCCGAGGCGGACGTGCGCATGGTGATGCGTCAGCGATCGAGCGCACCAGCGCCAAGCCGATGCCGCTGCCGGGGGAGGCGGTGCCAGGCACGCGATGGAAGCGATCGAATACCCGTTCGCGCTCTGGCAGTGGGATTCCAGGGCCGCCATCGGCAACGACTAACACCGCGCGCGGCTGGGCGCCGTCCCGGCGTTCCACGGACACGTCCACCTGGCCGCCTGCGGGCGAGTAGCGAATGGCATTGTCGAGCAGGTTGCGGATCAGCACGCGCAGCGCTTCCCGATCCCCGGCGACACGGACCGCATCCGCCCGCTCCATGCCGAGGTCGATGCCGCGCTTGTCCGCCAGGGGCAGCATCTCCTCGATGACCTCCCGGGCCACATCTGCGCAATGCCACGGGTTCGTGCTCGCGGTTGCCGTCACGCTCCTCGCGCGCCAGCGCCAGCAACTGCTCGACCAGGCGAGCGGCCCGCGCCACGCCGGCTTCGAGCCGCTGCACGGCGTCGTCGTGCCCGCCACCGGCGGCCTCGGCCCGCAGCGACTGCACCTGCAGGTCGAGCGCGGTCAACGGCGTGCGCAACTCATGGGCCGCATCGGCGATGAACGAGCGTTCGCGCTCGACCGACTCCTTGAGCCGTGCCAGCAGATCGTTCAGCGCGGTCGCGACCGGCCGGATCTCATCCGGCAGTCCCACGCCGTCCAGCGGATCGAGCGCGCCGCGCTTGCGACTGCGCAGGACGGCGGCAAAGCGGCGCACCGGGTGCATCGCACGCCCGACGATCCAGACGACCAGCAGCGCCAGCGCCGGCAACAGGAACGCGAACGGCGCGATCGTCCGCAGCGCGAGGTGCGCTGCTCGCTGCTCGCGGATGTTCATCGGTTGCGCGACCTGGATGACACGCCCGTTCGCCTCGACGCCGAACACGCGCCAGCGGCCCTTGGGCGTGGCGACCGTCGACAGCCCGAGCTTCGTCAATCCGGGCAGCACGGTGTGGGGACGCGACAGGTACACGCGCACGCCGTCCAGCGTCCACACCTGCACCACGAAGTCGTAGTCGGGAATTTCCTGCGGCAAGCCGGGTGTGGGTGAGAAGCCGTAGGCCTGGTCGCGCAGCAGCAGCGCGGTCTCGCGCAGGTGGTCGTCGAAGAACGCGTTGGCCTCGGTGAGCGCGTTGCGATAACTCACCCAGGCGCCCGCCGTACCGACCAGGGCCACGGCGCCGAGCAACCAGGCCAGCAGCTTGTTGCGCAGCGAGTTCATGGCGCCGCCGGGGCGACGCGGTAGCCGACGCCGCGGACGTTGCGGATGAAATCGGCACCGAGTTTGCGACGCAGGGTATGCAGGTGCACCTCGACCACGTTGCTCTCGATCTCCTCGCCCCACCCGTAGAGCCGCTCTTCCAGTTGCGCGCGCGACAGGATCCGTCCGGGATGCTCGAGCAGCGCCTGCAGCAGCGCGAACTCGCGCGGCGACAGCGCCACCAGTTCACCGTTGCGCCGGACCTCACGAGTCGCCGGGTCCAGCGCGACCTCGCCATGCTCGATGACCGCCTGGGCGCGCCCGCCCTTGCGACGGGTCACGGCGCGGATCCTGGCGGCGAGTTCGGCCAGGTCGAAAGGCTTGACGACGTAGTCGTCGGCGCCGGCGTCGAGGCCGTCGACACGATCGGTGATCGCATCCCTGGCCGTCAGCACCAGCACCGGCAGCATCGAGCCGCGCTCGCGCAGGCGGCGCAGGACATCGAGGCCCGCCTTGCGCGGCAGGCCGAGATCGAGCAGGCAGGCATCGTAGGCTTCAGCCAGCAGCGCCTGTTCGGCGGCAACGCCATCGCGGACCCAGTCCACGGCAAACCCCTGCCGCCGCAGGCCGGCACGCACCGCCTCACCGATCATGTTGTCGTCTTCCGCCAGCAGCAATCGCACGTCTGGATCCTTGAACTTGCGGCGTGTGACTCCCGCGACGCGCGTCAGGCGTTCGCTGTCGGCGATGCGTTTCTCCGCCGCTTCCAGCAGCGCCATGAAACGCGGGTCACCCCGGATCGGGTCCATGTCCGGGTCGGCACTGATCCAGGCCATCTGCTCGCGACCCCCGACGCGGAACACGGGACCCAGCATGTCCGAGCGCCATGTCGTGATCCTTGAGTCCGACGATCAGGTCGCACGCCAGGTTGTAACGCATGCCGAGATTGTCCGGGTCGATCAGCACGGCGCGCCGCGCCCACTCCTTGGCCCGCTCGGGCTCGCCCAGGATCAACAGTGCGCTGAACAGCGCCGCCATCGCCGAGCCGTTGTCCGCATCCTTTGCCACGGCCTTTTCGGCTCGTTCGAGCGTGCGCTGCGCCGTGCGACGCAGCGCGGCCGCATCGCCCAGTGCCGTGTAGCAAGTGATCAGCAGGCCACCGCAGGAAATGTCGGTCTCGACTTCGCGTGAACACCTTTTCGAAGTGTGTCGCCGCGTCGCGCAACCTGCGCTCGTGCATGGCGAGCCGGCCGGCCTCCCGATGCACATCGACGGATTGCGGATCGAGGCGCAGTGCCGTCGCGATCGCGGCCAGGGCGCCGCGGATAGTCGCCCTGGGACGCCAGCACGCCGGCCTTCGCCGCGTGCGCCTCGGCCAGGTTGCCATCCAGTTCGAGCGCGCGCCGGGCTGCGTCAAAACCATCGTCGCCCGTGCTCGTGGCGTACAGCCGGTTGCGCTGCGCGCTGGCCATGAGCGCCCACGCACGGGCGTAATCCGGGTCGAGGTCGATCGCCGCCCGGGACAGGCGGATGACGGTGTCGCTCTTGCGGATGTCGCTCAACTGGCCGCTGGCGTAATGCTGTCGCGCCATCAGGTAGAGGTTGTAGGCCTGCAGGTTCGTCGTCCCGCGCTGCTCGATCGCCTTCTTTTCTTCGGGCAGCAGCTTGAGCTTCAGCGCCGTGACGATGGCTTCCGAAATCTCGTCCTGCAGCGCGAAGATGTCGTTCAGGTCGCGGTCGTAGCGTTCGGCCCAGAGGTGGTTGTCGCTCGACGCCTCGATCAGCTGTGCCGTGATGCGCACGCGTCCGCCGGCGCGGCGCACGCTGCCCTCGAGCACGTGCGTGACCTTCAGTTGCTTCGCGACCTGCGGCAGGTCGACGTGCTTGCCCTTGAACGTGAACGCGGTGTTGCGCGAGACGACGGCGAGCGCGGAGACCTTGCTGAGATCCGTGATGATGTCTTCGCTGATGCCGTCGCTGAAGTATTCCTGCTCGAGGTCGCCGCTCATGTTCGAGAACGGCAGCACGCAGATCGAGACGCGCGCTCGGGCGGGGGTCGCCGGCGCCACGTCGCTGCGGCGGCCAGCGCCCGCGGTCGCCTTGCGCTGGCGCGCGATCATCGAATCGAGCGCGCGCGACGAGATCCTGGAACGCTGCGCTGGCCGGATCCTCGCCCCACTGGTCGAGGTCGATCGTGTGGATCGCGCGCACGTCCATCGGCAGGCGGGCCGCGTCGAAGCGCACGGGCACGAGGATGTTGCGGTCGGCGGCTTCGCGGGCTTCGCCTCGCACCCAGCGGGAGCCGACCGAGGTCGCGGTCCAGACCACGACCACCGCTGCGGCCGCGAGCAGTTCGGCTTCGATCTGGTCGTCGAACTGCTGGCCGGCGTCGATCTCCGGGTCCCACCAGACCGTCCAGCCGCGGGCTTCGATGGCAGCCACGAGCGGCGCAACGCGAGCCTTGTCGCTGCGGGCATACGAAATGAAAACGTCAGCCATGCGCCAGTCTTCTCAGGTCACGGCCTTGACGATGTAACCGCCGGATTTCTCATCCTTTTCCAGCTCCAGCAGCTTGCGGTCGCGCGCCTCCTCGAGCAGCTGGTTGAAGCTGCGGAAGCCGTGGTAGCTCTCGTTGAATCCAGGGCGCTGGCGCTTCAGCGTCTGCTTGATCATCGAGCCCCAGATCTTCTCGTCGGCCTCGCGTTCGTCCGCCAGCGCTTCGATCGTGGCGAGCACATGGTCGAACGCTTCCTGCTTTTTCTCGTCCTCGGACTTGGCGCGGGACGGCGCCCTGCGCGACGGCTC
This sequence comes from uncultured Gammaproteobacteria bacterium, assembly GCA_963828265.1. Lineage (GTDB taxonomy): Bacteria > Pseudomonadota > Gammaproteobacteria > Steroidobacterales > Steroidobacteraceae > RPQJ01. The sequence continues at coordinate 22,006 of CAWHEA010000026.1, forward strand.
CAGCAACCGCAGCGTCGTCCGCGTCGGGTGCCTGCACCGCAGCGGGCGCAGGCGTTGCCGCTTGCTGCGCCGCTTGCTTTGCCGCGGCCGTCTGCCGGCCGGCGGGCGCGGCAACGGGAGCCGCGACCGGCGGCTTCCTGCGCCGGCTGCGCTGTTCTTCCTTGCGCACGAGGTCGTCGTAATAGATGAACTCGTCGCAGTTGGCGATCAGCAGGTCCGACGTCGAGCTCTTCACGCCGACGCCGATGACGAGCTTGTTGTTCTCGCGCAGCTTGCTCACGAGCGGCGAGAAATCCGAATCGCCGCTGATGATCACGAACGTGTCGACGTGCGACTTGGTGTAGCAGAGGTCGAGCGCGTCCACGACCATGCGGATGTCGGCGGAGTTCTTGCCCGACATGCGCACGTGTGGAATCTCGATGAGTTCGAATGAGGCCTCGTGCATCGGCCCCTTGAACTCCTTGTACCGCTCCCAGTCGCAGTACGCCTTCTTGACGACGATGCTGCCCTTGAGCAGCAACCGCTCGAGCACCTTGCCGATGTCGAAGCGGGCGTAGCGGGCGTCACGTACGCCCAGCGCGACGTTCTCGAAGTCGCAGAACACCGCCATGTTCGTGATCGTTGGTTTGGCCATGTGGGTAATCCTACACCCGAGTGGCGACCAGCAACGCGGCGAGCAGCATCAGCGTGCCGGCCACGCGGTGCAGCGTGCGCTGGGCCCGCGCGTCGGCGAAAAAATGGCGGGCACGGGCACCGAGCACGGCATAGCCCGTATTGATGCTCCCGATCACGACGACCAGCGTCAGCGCGACGAGAGCGATGTCCCACACCGTGAGGCGCGAAAAGTCGACGAAGCCCGGCAGCAGCGCGGCATAGAACAGCATGGCCTGCACGTGCCCGAACATCAGCAGCAGACCGGCGCCATAGTTGCGCCAGAAATGCGACTCGTGTGCCGGCCTCGCCCACGGCCGTCGCGGAGCGTGGTTCGAATCGCCACAGGGCTGATGCCGGCCCAGACCAGGTACGCGGCGCCCAGCCACTGCAGCACGGTGAACAGCTCGCCGAGTGATCGCGCCGCCGCGGCCATGCCGGCGGCAGCCAGCATGAAGAAGAGCAGGTCGCCCGTGACGACGCCTGCATTGATCGCCAGGGCGGGTCGAACCCCATCGCTGATGGCGCGCGCAACGATGGCCGTCACGGCCGGGCCCGGAGTGAGCGCCGCGACTGCGATCGTCGTGCTGAGGGCGAGGTAGACGCCCGGTGTCATCGGTGAGTGGCAGCCCGGACTACAGCCAGCCCTTGCGGCGGAAGTAGACGTAGGGCACCAGCGCCGAGAACAACATGGCCAGCAGTGCCATCGGGTAGCCCCAGTGCTTGTCGAGCTCCGGCATGAAGTGGAAGTTCATGCCGTAGATGCTCGCGACCAGCGTCGGCGGCAGGAACATCACGGCCGCGACCGAGAAGATCTTGATGATGTTGTTCTGCTCGAGGTTGATGAGCCCGAGCACCGCGTCGAGCAGGAACTGGATCTTGCTGCCCAGGAACGACGCGTGGTCCGACAGCGACTGCACGTCGCGCAGCGTCGACTTGAAGCGGTTGCGCTGGTCCGACGAGAGGTCGAGGTTCGGGGTCTGCTGCACGTACATCAGGATGCGCTGGAAGCTGACGAGGCTTTCACGCGCCTTCGAGACCAGGTCGCCGTCGGCGCCGATCTGGCGGATCAGGGCGTGCAGGTCGGCGCTGCTCGGCGAGCCTGCGCCGCCGCGCGGAAAGATCGTGAACGACACGGCATCGAGTTCGGTCTGCACGCGCTCGAGCAGGTCGGCGATACGTTCGACGAACGCTTCGAGGAGTCCCGCGAACAGCGTGGCCGATGAAGTGCATGCCGCGGGCGACCGCTCGACGAACTGCATGAAGCGCTGCACGGGCGTCGGGTTGACGTAGCGATTGGTGATCATCCGCCCGTTGGCGAGGATGAACGTGATCGCGCTGCTCTCAGGGCGCTCGCTGTCGAGCTTGCTGCCGACCGTCGCCGTCATGTACACGGCGCCGCCCTCTTCATAGAGGCGGTTGGAGGTTTCGATCTCCTTCATCTCGTCGCGCGTGGGCACGTCGACGGTGAGCAGCGCCTCGACGGCGCGCTCTTCCTCGGGGGTCGGCTCGAAGAGGTCCGCCCAGAGGAATTCATCCGGAAAGGGCGCCGGCGGGTTGTGCTCGACCCAGGTGTAGCCACTGCCGGTGGGAATCAATAAGCGCAGCATCAGGAAATCCGCCCTGAAGTCCGGCCGCCGTTGTAACACACGGCGCAACGAAAAACCCCCGCGCGCGGCGGGTGCAACAAAAAGCCGCCCTGGTTGCCCGGGGCGGCTTTCGTTCGAACGTGTACTGCGGTTGGAATCAGTTCGCCGGCTTTTCCTTCGCCACCAGCGCGTTGATCACTTCGAACAGCCGGTCTTCGCTGCCGGCCATGCCGACGTCGGTGACGTACTTGCCGTTCACGATCACGGTGGGGGTGCCGGTGATCTTGTAGCGACGGTTGAGGTCTTCCGCCTTCATGATCTTGGAGTCGACCGCGAAGCTGGCGAATGCCTTCTGGAAGTCGGCCTTGCTCACGCCGCGCGACGTGAAGAACGTCTCGATCGCAGCTGGCGTATCGAGGCGATTGCCCTTCAGGTTGATCTCACGCCAGATCTCGGCGTTGAGGTTCTGCTTGCCGAGCAGTTCCATCGTGTAGAAGACCCGCGCGTGCGTCTTGAGCGCGTTGTTCCAGGTGGCAGGCAGGCGCACGAGTTCGGCATTGGCCGGCTTGCCGCTGCGGTTCCAGGCTTCGAGCTTGGGCTCGAGCAGGTAACAGTGGCCGCAGGCGTACCAGAACACCTCGACCACCTCGACCTTGCCCGGCGCGACGCTGGTCGGTTGCGCCGGCGTCAGCAGCTTGTAGTGCACGCCCTGCTGGGGCGTGAAAGGCGGCGGAGGCCGTGCCGGCTGCCAGCAACATCACGCCGGCGGCGAACGCCTGCCGGGCCAGGGAAACGATGGTCTGCTTGCTCATGGTGGCTTCTGACCGGCGACGAACCGGCGAGGTTCAACGCATGCCCTGGAGGTACGAGGCGACGGCGTCGATTTCCTCGTCCGTGAGCCGCGACGTGATCGTGCGCATCATCGAGTTCGGGTCGGTCGCGCGGGCGCCAGACTTGTAATTGCGCAGCTGCAGCGCGGCGTACACCGCGTGCTGGCCGCCGATCTGCGGGAACGCCGCGCCCGCGATGCCGGAGCCACTCGGGCCGTGGCAGCCGGAGCATGACGGCACGCCTTTCGACGCGATGCCGGCGCGGTAGATCTTCTGGCCGAGCTGCGAGCTTCGAGGGCTCCGTCTCGCCCGTTGCAAGAAGCTTCTGCGCCGAGAAGTACGCCGCGAGGTCTTCCATGTCCTGGTCGGACAGGATCATGGCCATCGGCGACATCAGCACGTTCTGCCGCTCACCGGCCTTGAAGTGCTTGAGCTGCTTGATGATGTACGACGAATGCTGGCCCGCGAGCGACGGCCATTCAGGATTCACGCTGTTGCCGTCCATGCCGTGGCAGGCCATGCAGGCGGCCGCTTTGGCCTGGCCGGCCTCGACGGTGCCTGCTGCGTGGACGGAGCCGGTCCAGCCGAACACGGCAACCAGCGTGAGGGCGGCGAACTTCGCGGTCATGTCTGAATCCACTCCCAAAAACCGAACGGGCGCCGGGCGCAGAAAGGCCGGGGACTTTGCTGTTCTGCGGCCTGCCGGGCAAGCCGTAAATTGTACACTAAGGCCTTCGCGCGTCGTGGGCGCGTCCCACTGGCAGGAAGCATGGCCGCATACCCCGAAGTCCGATTCCTCACCAGCGCGAACAAACTGGGGCAGGTGCCCCCGGATACCGGGGCCGAAGTCGCCGTGGCTGGCCGTTCCAATGCCGGTAAATCGAGCGCAATCAACGCGATCACCCAGCGCAAGGGGCTGGCCCGGACCAGCAAGAGCCCGGGTGCCACCCGGCTGCTCAACTTTTTCGAGCTGCAGGCGGGCCGCCGGCTGGTCGACCTGCCGGGCTATGGCTTTGCCAAAGTCGCAGGCTCCATGCGCGCCCACTGGGGCACGCTGCTCACGGGGTATTTCGGCAAGCGGGAGTCGCTGCGGGGCACCATCGTCGTGATGGACGTCCGCCATCCGCTGACCGACCACGACCAGGACATGCTCGAACTGGCCATGACGCGCGGCCTGCCGGTGCACATTCTCCTGACCAAGGCCGACAAGCTCGGACGGGGCGCCGCGGGCAATGCATTGCAGGGGGTCCGCCGCAAGCTGCCGCAGGGACGGCCTCGTCACGGTGCAGTTGTTTTCTGCGCTCTCCGGCGACGGCGTGCACGAAGCACGCGGCGCGCTGGAAAAACTGCTCGACGGGAAACGCATAAAAGAAACCCCGGCTGGACCAGCGGATCCAGCCGGGGTAAATCAACCCGGCATTGGGGGATGACCGGGCAGACGTCGGGCCCAGGGAGGTAGGCCGACGCCAAGCGTCATGGACGCTCCGAAAAGTTAGAGGGGGCCCATCCGGAAAAGTTCCGGCGGCCGCCCGCTGTGACTCATCCTGCTGTCACACCGCCAAAAATAATATTCAGGTCAGATAGTTACGCGTGGCCACGCTCACAGGAACGTCCACGTGACGCCGATCGAGAACATGTCGACCGTGTCGGCATTCGAGATATCGAACACCTCGTACTCGCCGCGAAAGCTGAGGCTCCACACGCGGAACTGCGCGCCGATGCCGTAGGTCAGGTCGGTACCGTCGTCGCTCGCGCTCACGCCGAGGTTCGGCGCGTCGAGGTCGGCATTCCAGTTGATCGCGCCAACGCGTGCGAACAGGTCCACCGGTCCGACGGGCAGGAAGCCGACCGCCGACAGTGAAACGCCGTTGACGTCGGACTCAATCTTCTCGCCGAGCACGTTGTCGTCGCCGGAGCCGAGGTCGACGTAGTTGGCTTCCACCGCCAGCCAGTCGACGAACCGCCAGCCGGCGATCGCCTTGAAGCCCGTTGCGCTGGCGTCGAAGTTGAGATTCTGCCCCTCGAGATTATCGTCGTACTGCACGCTGCTCTGGCCGACGCTGGCGCCGAGATAAATGCCGTTGTCGGCAGACAGGGCGGGCAGGCTGAACAGGCTGCACGCAGCCGCGGCTGTGGCGATGATGATCGTCTTGCGCATGAGGTGTCTCCTTGCTGGGCGGAACGCCCGGATACCGCGATTTTACGTGCCGTTTCGGAGGACGCACCGTGGCGAAGTTCAGTGCGCTTCGTCCCAGTTCTTGCCGACACCGACTTCAACCTTCAGCGGAACCCGCAAATCTGCCGCCGCCACCATGTGGCCGCGCAGTTCGGCGAGCACGCTGTCGACGCGGTCTTCGGCCACTTCGAGCACGAGTTCGTCGTGCACCTGCATCATGAGGCGCGCGTGCGGCTGGCCGAACAGCCAGCGGTGCACCTCGATCATCGCGCGCTTGATGATGTCCGCCGCCGTGCCCTGCATCGGCGCGTTGATCGCGCTGCGTTCGGCGTACTGCCGCATCTGCGCGTTGCGTGATCGGATCTCGGGCAGGTACAGGCGGCGTCCGAACACGGTCTCGATGAAGCCCTGCTCGCGCGCCATCGCGCGCGTTTCGTCCATGTAGCGCTTCACGCCCGGATAACGCTGGAAGTACAGGTCCACGTACTGCTGCGCCGCGCCGCGTTCGATGCCGAGTTGACGCGCCAGCCCGAAGGCCGACATGCCGTAGATGAGCCCGAAGTTGATCGCTTTCGCCGCGCGCCGCTGGTCGGGCGTGACCTGGTCGGGCGAGGTCGCCCCGAACACTTCGGCGGCCGTCGCCTGGTGAATGTCGCGGTCGTGCGCAAATGCGTCGAGCAGGCCTGCGTCGCCCGACAGGTGCGCCATGATGCGCAGTTCGATCTGCGAGTAGTCCGCCGCAATCAGGACGTGGCCCGGCGGCGCCACGAAGGCCTGCCGGATGCGGCGGCCTTCTGCGGTGCGGATCGGGATGTTCTGCAGGTTGGGGTCGGTCGACGACAGTCGCCCTGTCGCGGCAACGGCCTGGTGATACGAGGTGTGAACGCGGCCCGTGCGCGGATTGATCTGCTCCGGCAGCTTGTCCGTGTACGTGGAGCGCAGCTTCGCGAGGCCGCGGTACTCCAGGATGATGCGCGGCAGTTCGAACTCGTCCGCCAGTTCCTCGAGCACGTCCTCGGCCGTCGACGGCTGTCCCGTCGGCGTCTTGCGCTTCACGGGCAGGCCAAGCTTGCCGAACAGCACTTCCTGCAGCTGCTTCGGCGATTCGAGATTGAAAGGCTGCGCTGCCGCTGCGTGCGCACGCTTTTCGAGATCGACCAGGCTGCGCGAAAGCTCATGGCTCTGGCGCTTCAGCATCTGCGCGTCGACCAGCACGCCGTAGTGCTCCATGTCGAGCAGCACGGGCACGAGCGGCTGCTCGACCTCCTGGTACAGCCGGGCGAGCGCGGGCAACGCCTCGAGCCTTGGCCAGAGCGTGCGGTGCAGGCGCAGCGCGACGTCGGAATCCTCGGCCGAATATTCCGCCGCGGTTTCGACGGCGACGTCGCTGAAGTTGAGCTGCTTGGCGCCCTTGCCGGCGACGTCCTCGTAATGGATCGTCTCGACGCCCAGGTACAGCTGTCGCCACCGAATCCAGGTCGTGGCGCGTCGCCGTGCTGTTCAGCACGTACGACTCCAGCATCGTGTCGAAGCGCATGCCGCGCAGTTCGATGCCGTGGTTGCGCAGCACGTGCGCGTCGTACTTCAGGTGATGGCCGAGCTTGCCGCGGCGCTCGGTCCTCGAGCAGGGGTTGCAGCAGTTCCAGCACTTCGGCGCGGTTCAACTGATCCGGCGCGCCGGGATAGGTGTGGGCGAGCGGCACGTACGCCGCCGACCCGGGTTCGACGGCGAAGGAAACGCCGACGATCTCGGCCTGCATGTAATCGAGCGACGTCGTTTCCGTGTCGAAGGCAAAGACGTCGGCGGCGCGCAGCGCGTCGAGCCAGCGGTCGAGTTGTTCCCGTTCGAGCACGAGCTCGTAGTTGCGGCCGGGTGCCCAGCCTTCGGCGGAAGGGGCGGAAGGGGCGGAAGGCGAGGAAGGCGAGGAAGGCGAGGAAGGCGAGGAAGGCGAGGAAGGCGGGGAGGCGGGAGAGGTGGCGTCGAGCGACTTCAGCAGCGAGCGCAGTTCGAGCCGCGTGTAGAGCTCGCGCAGTTTCGCGACGTCCGGTTCGTGGCGGCGCAACTGCTCGGGCCCGACCTCGAGTGCGACGTCGCAGCGGATCTTCGCGAGCTCGCGCGACAACGCGAGGTCTGCCGTCGATGCGCGCAGGCTTTCGCCGACCTTGCCTTCGATGCGGTCCTGGTTCTCGAGCAGGTTGTCGAGCGTGCGGTATTCGTTGAGCCACTTCGCGGCGGTCTTCGGGCCGACCTTCGGCACGCCGGGAATGTTGTCCGACGCGTCGCCGACGAGTGCGAGGTAGTCGATGATCTGCTCAGGGTAGACGTCGAACTTGATCTTGACGCCGGCCCGGTCGAGCGACGAGTTCGTCATCGTGTTGACGAGCGTGACGCGCTCATTGACCAGCTGCGCCATGTCCTTGTCGCCGGTCGAGATCAGCACCTGCATGCCCGAATCCACGGCGCGCTGTGCCAGCGTGCCGATGACGTCGTCCGCCTCGACGCCCGCAATGCGCAGCAGCGGCAGCCCGAGCGCCTGCACGGCGTCGATCAGCGGCTCGATCTGGGAGCGCAGGTCGTCCGGCATCGGCGGCCGGTGCGATTTGTATTCCGCGAACAGTTCGTCGCGGAACGTCTTGCCCGGAGCGTCGAACACGACGGCCACGAGCTCGGGGTTCTGCTCGCGCTGCATGCGCAGCAGCATGTTGAGCACGCCGAGCACGGCGCCCGTCGGCTCGCCGCGCGAGTTCGTCAGCGGCGGCAGTGCGTGGAAGGCCCGGTAGAGGTACGACGAGCCATCCACGAGGACCAGTGTGCGTGCGTCAACCACCGCGGACGGTGCCTGGATTGCCGCCGGGCAGCGGCGGCGGCGGAATGCGCTCGTCCTTGGCCGGCTTCTTCACGGGAGCTTCCTGGGTCGGTTCCGCCGGGGCGGCCTCGGCCGGCGCGCGGATCACGACCTCCTCGGATTTCGACGGCATCGAGAGCGCGCCCTTGAGGCCGCAGCCCGTGACCGCCAGCGAGGCCAGGAGGGCCGCCGCCAGGGTGCTGCCATAACTGTGCTGCATCATTTCTCCGTCCCGACGAGCGTCATGCCTTTCCCGGGCGCCTCGATCACGGCCATGGTCAGTCGCGAAACGCAGGTCAGCCGCCCGGCCTCGTCCTGCAGCTGGATGTCCCAGACCTGGGATCGACCGCCCAGGTGCACCGGGCGGGCCGTCCCCGTCACCCGTCCGGATCGCGCCGAACGGAGGTGATTTGCGCTGATCTCCTGCCCAACGGCATAGAACTTGCTGGTATCGAGACAGAGATTGCTGGCGGTGCTGCCCAACGTTTCGGCCAGTACGACGCTGGCCCCGCCGTGCAGCAGGCCGAACGGCTGGCGGGTGCGTTCATCCACGGGAATCGACCCGCGGAGGAAATCGTCGCCGATCTCGGTCAGCCGGATGTCCAGGTGCAGGTTGATGTCGCGGACCTTGCCGAACATGGCGTTGACCTGCTCGATGGTCGTGGGTCGAAACCAGATGCTCATTCGAACCTCGCGGGAAGACTGCGATTGTACCCGCGCGGGCCGGGCCGGCATGGCATGACCCGTCGGGGCAGGGCAAAATGGATTGTTGCACAGCACAAACGACCGCCGGAGCCGACCATGCCTGATTACAGCGCCCCCCTGCAGCAGATGCGGTTCACCATCGAGCACCTCGCCGATTTCAAGGACGTAGCGGCACTGCAATCGTATTCGGCGGTCGACACGGATACCGTCGAAGCCGTGCTCGAAGAGGCCGGCCGCTTTGCGAGTGGCGTGCTCGCGCCGACCAACTGGCTCGGTGACCGCAAGGGCGTGCAGGTCGTGGACCAGGCGGTGCAGGTTCCGCCTGAATTCACCGACGCCTACGCGAAGTTCAGCGAAGGTGGCTGGCCTGGCATCGCCGCGAATCCCGACTTCGGCGGCCAGGGCCTGCCGAAGACGATCTCGATCGCCTGCGATGAAATGTGGGCGAGCGCCAACGTCGCCTTCGCGCTGTGCCCCGAGCTTTCGCAGGGCGCGATTCTCGCGCTCGATCGTCACGGCTCCGAAGAGCTGAAGGCGCAGTACCTGGGCAAGCTCGTCTCGGGCGAATGGACCGGCACGATGTGTCTCACCGAGCCGCAGGCCGGCTCGGATCTCGCCGCGCTCACGAGTCGCGCCGAACCGCAGGCCGACGGCAGCTACCTGCTGACCGGACGCAAGATCTACATCACGTGGGGCGATCACCCCATGACGTCGAACATCGTGCACCTGGTGCTGGCGCGGCTGCCGGGCGCGCCGCAGGGCACGAAAGGCATCTCGCTGTTCCTCGTGCCGAAGTACAAGCTGAATGCCGACGGCACGCCGGGCGAACGCAACGACGTGTTCCCGGTGTCGGTCGAGCACAAGCTCGGCATCCACGCGAGCCCGACGTGCGTGATGGCGTTCGGCGACAGCGGCGGTGCGCTGGGTTACCTGGTCGGCGTGGAGAACGAAGGCCTGGCCGCGATGTTCACGATGATGAACTACATGCGCCTCGGCGTCGGTGCGCAGGGCGTGGGCCTCGCCGACCGTTCGTACCAGGCCGCGGTCAAGTACGCGCGTGATCGCGTGCAGGGCCGCGCCCCGGGCGAAAGAGGCCGTGTCGCGATCATTCGTCATCCCGACATCCGTCGCACGCTGCTGCTGATGCGTTCGCTCACGCAGGCTTGCCGCGCCATCTGCTACTACACGGCGTCGTGCCTCGATCGCGGCAACCACGGCGACACGCCGGAGACGTCGGCGGCCTGGCTCGCGCGCGGCGACCTGATGACGCCGATCGCCAAGGCGTTCTCCTCGGAGATCGGGCAGGACGTCACGGCACTCGGCATCCAGGTCCACGGTGGCATGGGTTACGTCGAGGAAACCGGCGTCGCGCAGTTCTACCGGGACGCGCGCATCGCCTCCATCTACGAAGGCACGAACGCGATCCAGGCGATCGACCTCGTCGGCCGCAAGCTGATGCGCGACGGCGGCGCCACCGTCTCGTCGTTCGTGTCGGAGATGCGCCTCGTCGACGCGCCGCTCGCGAACGCGGGCGAAGACATGGCCAGCGTCCGCCTGTGGCTCGCGAAGGGACTCGATGAGCTCGTGCTGTGCTCGTCGCACCTGCTGGCCGGCGAGCGCAAGGATCCGGAGCTCGTCAGTTCCGCGGCCTTCAATTACCTGATGCTGATGGGCACCGTGATCGGCGGCTGGCAGCTGGCGCGTGGCGCGCTGGTCGCGAGCGCGCAAGCTCGCAACCGATGGCACCGACCCCGTCTTCCTGCGCACGCAGGTGCTGATGGCCAGGTTCTACGCGGAACACGTGCTGCCGCGTGCGCTCGCCTACGGCGTGGCCGTGCGTGCGGGCAGCAGCTCGATCATGGCGCTGACCGCCGACCAGTTCTGAACCGCTGACGGCTCTTGGCCAACCCATCGCACTGGTCGCCGCTCGCCGCCGTCGCGGGGCGAGTGCCGCACGACCTGCTTTCCTGGCTGGCCGAGCCGGGCATGCTCACGGCGCGCGTTCGTGCACTGTGCGGTCCCGCGATGGGATTTCGGCGCCTTGGCCGGCTGCGCGACGCCGAGCTCTCGACGTCGCTGCGCGAGCGGCTGCAGGTCGACGACGCAACCTGCCTGCTGCGCGAAGTCGAGTTCTGCGCCAGCGACGAGCGCATCGTGTTCGCGCAGACGGTACTGCCGGCCTCCACCGTCGATCGTTACCCGTGGCTGCGCGAGCTCGGTGATTCGCCGCTCGGCGAGGCACTGCGGCAGGTGGACGATCCGCTCGAGCGCGAGCCGCTCGAATATGCCGAACTTCCCGCGGGCCACCCGCTGGCCCAGGCCGCGCGCGCGGCGGCGGAGACATGGCCCTGTGGGCCCGTCGTGCCGTGTATCGGCTCGGCGGCCTGCCGATCCTCGTGCAGGAAGTCTTCCTGCCCGAGTTGCTGCGCGTGCAGGCGTCGGCCCGCTCGCACACCGAGGAACACATCATGACGTCCGATCCGCTTCCGTTCGCCGTGCCGCGGCCGACCGTGGCCATCGCGGGCACTGCCGCACGCTTCCCCGTGCACCGCATCTACTGCGTCGGGCGCAACTACGCGGCGCATGCGCGCGAGATGGGATCGGATCCGACGCGCGAACCGCCGTGCTTCTTCACCAAGCCGGCCGACGCGGTGGTCGCCAATGGCTCGCCGGTGCGTTACCCGACGCGGACCTCCAACCTCCACCACGAGGTGGAACTCGTCGTCGCGATCGGCAAGGGCGGCAAGCAGATCCCGGCGGCCGAGGCGCCCGAGCACGTGTTCGGCTACGCGGTCGGCAACGACCTGACGCGGCGTGACCTGCAGGCCCACGCGAAGGACAACGGGTTGCCCTGGGACGTCGCCAAGGCGTTCGATCACTCGGCCCCGATCACCGCGATCCGTCCCGTGACCGATGGCGGCCACCTCACGTCGGGTCGCATCTGGCTGGAGGTCAACGGCCAGTCGCGACAGGACGCCAATTTGTCGGACCTGATCTGGAGCGTGCCCGAGATCGTGGCCGAGCTCTCGACCCTGTTCGAGCTGCAGCCGGGCGACCTGATCTTCACCGGCACGCCGGCCGGCGTCGGTGCCGTGCAGCGCGGCGACAGCATCGTGGCCGGCATCGACGGGCTCGACACGCTGCGCACGACCATCGTCTGATCGCTCCGGGGGGAAGCAGATGGCATTCCGGCTGTACACGTACTGGCGCAGCTCGGCCGCGTTCCGCGTTCGCATCGCACTGGCGCTCAAGGGTCTCGAATACGAGTCCGTGCCGAAGCACCTGCTGCGCGACGGCGGCGAGCAGCGCAAGCCCGACTACCTCGCGGTCAACCCGCAAGGGCTGATCCCGGCGCTGGCCGACGACGGCTTCGTCATCCCGCAGTCGCTCGCCATCTGCGAATACCTCGAAGAGATCCATCCCGAGCCACGGCTGCTGCCGGGTTCGGCTCGGGACCGCGCCACGGTCCGCGGCATGGCCATGGTCGTCGCCTGCGACACGCATCCGCTCAACAACCTGCCGATCATGGGTTACCTGCGCCGCGAATTCGGCGCGGACGACGCAGCCGTCAACCGCTGGGTGGCGCACTGGATCGATCGTGGCTTTGCTGCGCTCGAACGCTGGGTGGGCACGATGCCCGGCGCCCCTGCCGAGGTTGGCCGGCAGCGCTTCTGTTTCGGCGACGCCCCGACGCTGGCGGACGTGTGCCTGGTGCCGCAGATGTACAACGCACGTCGTTTCAGCGTCGACGTCACGCCGTATCCGCGGCTCGTCGCGATCTGCGCGCACCTCGAAGGACTGCCGGCATTCGCAGCGGCCCGGCCGGAGAATCAGCCGGACGCGGAAGGGAAGTGAAGTGAAGTGAGTAGTGAGTGTGATAGTGATTAGTGATTAGTGATCGGTGGTCGGCGGGCTAGAATCCGCTCCGACTAGTCACTAATCACTACTCACTAATCACTTCCTCCGAGGCTCCCCATGGTGACCGCCGTCGTCCTGATCAAGGCCGAGACTGACAAGGTGCCGGAGCTGGCGCAGACGATGGCCGAGCTCGAAGGCGTCAGCGAGGTGTTCTCGGTGGCCGGCCAGTACGACCTCGTCGCGCTGGTGCGCGTGCGCGAGAACGAAGACCTGGCGCGCGTCATCAGCGAGAAGATGCGCAAGCTGCCGGGCATCACGGGCTCGGAGACGCTGATCTCCTTCAAGGTCTATTCGAAGCAGGACCTCGACGCCGGCTTTCAGCTCGGCCTCGACTGAACCTTTTTCATCAGCTCGACGAGCTGATCGAGCGCCGCGCCCCAGCCCTGGTGAAATCCCATCGCCGCGTGCGCTTTGGCGCCGGCTTCGTCCTCGTGCATCGCGATCGCTGTGTATCGACTGCGGTTACCCGGCAGCGCCTCGAACAGGATCGTCGCAGTGAAGACGGGCGAGCCAGGGGACGCCGCGACAGGACGGAAGCCGGGTCGGAGCGCCGAAGTCCACGTCAGGCGCTGGTCCTTGATCACTTCGAGGAAACAGCCGCTGTTCGGAAACTGGTCGCCTTCGGGCGACTGGAACACCGTCATGAATTCACCGCCCGGCCGCAGGTCGATCTCGCAGCCCACCGTCTTCCAGGGTGCCGGTGTGAACCATTGCTTGATCAGTGCGGGCTCCGTCCACCCGCGCCATGCCGCGGATGCGGGGATGTCGATCTCACGCGTGAGCACCAGGTCCAGCGTGGGATCGATCGTGCGCGTCGTCGTCATTGGCGGCATCCTCCTGGTCATCCGTGCCCGGCTTCCTGCTGACCGCGGATTCGGGCGGCCAGCAGCGGCGTGAATAGCATGGCCAGCAGGCCAAAGACCATCAGACCACCGCGCGACAGGTCGTAGTCGCTGAGCATGCGTGACCAGTCGTAGTGGAACACGCCCAGGCCCAGCGCGAACTCGAACGTCACCGTCAGCACCACCCACAGCAGGCCGATGCCCAGCAGTTGGGCCCTCGTGCGGGCACCCATCCAGCGCGTGAACGCCAGCGTGATCACGAAGATGATCGCAATGGCGACGAAGACGCCGACGCGGCGCGCCGGAAAATCACCGATGACCGGTGCGAGATACAACGTCCGCAGCGTCCCATTCACCGATTCGGCGACGATGATGACGAGCCAGACGAGCAGGGCGCGAAGCCACGGCACGAGAAACAGGCCGACTGTGCGCCGGGCTAGAGCGTTCCGCCGAGGCGGCGCAGTGCGTCCGGCTGGAAATCACCGACCCTGGCCTTGGCGTTGAACTGGATCGGTTCCTTGACCTCGTTGTCGAGACCGCCGACCAGGTAACCGCCGCTGTTGAGGTCGTGATAGATGCCGAAACGGTAGAACGGCACCTGCGCATCGTAAGCCTGCAGCAAGCCGTGCATCGAGGCGCGCCACAGGCCGCCGCGCGTGTCGTACGCGTCCTCGGCGAGCACCGACCAGCTGTCCTCGTCGAGGTACAACGTGCGCTTGCCGTAGATGTGGCGCTGGCCCGGCTTGAGCGTGCCTTCCACGACCCACACTCGATGCAGCTCGTAGCGCACGTAGTCGGGATTGATCGACTTCGGCTGGATGATGTCCTTGTACTTGAGCGACTTGTCGGAAAGCCTGTACGAGTTGTACGGCACGTAGATTTCGCGCTTGCCGAGCAGCTTCCACTCGTAGCGGTCGGGCGCACCGTTGTAGCCGTCGACCTGGTCGGTCGTCAGCATGCCCTCGGAGCCGTCGTTGATGCCGTCGTACGCAAGGTCCGGCGCGCGACGCACGCGGCGTTGCCCGGAGTTGTAGATCCACGCCGAGCGCTGCTCCGCGACCTGGTCCACCGGTTCGTGCACCAGGAAGATCGTGCCGCGCAGGGTCGCCGGTTCGGTGAAATAGCCGAGGGCGTAGAACAGCCGGTTGGGTTCGACGTTCTCGACGTTCGCCGCGTAGATGCGCTGCGAGCGGAAGCCGATCTTGTAGAAGTCGCCGTTGGGTCGGACCGGGAACGAGTGTCCGGCGCGGACGATGCCGCCGCCGAGATACCGCACGAGGTGATTCCAGATCGCCTGCAGCCCGTCGTCGGGAATCGGGAAGGGGGTCGTCGACCCGTTCAGGTCCTTGAGGCCGAAACCCTGCAGCGAGACCTTGCCGGCCTGCGCGATGACGCTGATCGGTCACGGCCTTCGGATAGCCGACCGTGCGACGCGTCGGATACACGTTCATGCGGAAGTTCTGCGGATACTTCCGCAGCAGAGCTGCCTGGCCCTTGGTCAGTTTCGCTTCGTACTGGCCGACGTTCGTCGAGTTGATCGTGAAGAGCGGCTTGTCGCTCGGGAACGGATCGACGTAGCCCTGCTGCGGCGTCCAGCCGGCCGGGGGCTGCATCAGGCCGCCGTCCCACGCGGGAATCGTGCCGTCGGCATTGCCGGCGCGCTCGGCGCCGATCGGCGTGAGGTCCTTGCCGAGGCGGGAGAAGTCCGCGGCGCCGGCGCTGACAGCGTAGCCCAGCAAGGCAATCGCGACCGTCAGGGCAGCGCACGATGCGCCAATTCGCCGACACTGCGTTCCGGAAGGGTTCCGGCAGACCGCCATGAACCACGTGACCCTGGCGGGCACGAGCCCCCGGGACGGGCTCACGACGTGTCTGCCGGAACCCTTCCGGAACGCGGAGATCGGCGAATCGACTTGCGCATCGACTTTCCCCTGCGACGCGGTTGCGACGCCTGCCGATGCTAACGCGTCCGCGCGCGGCGCGTTACTCCTCGCGGCGGTGCCTGGCCCCGACGCGCTTGTACGCCTCGCGGAACGGGATGCCTTCCTTCGCAACGAGCTCGTTGGCTTCGGCCGCCGCATGAATGTCGGCATCCATGCGGATGCGTTCCGGGACGAACCTTACCTGCGGAATGGCCGCGGCCATGATGTCGAGCGCCTCGAGGCAGAGGTCGACCGAGCGGAACAGCGGTGCCTTGATCAGCTGCAGGTCACGCTGGTATCCCGACGGCAGCTTGGCCGTGATTCCGAGCACTTCCGACAGGCATGCCTGTGCCGTGGCCGTGCGGCCGCGCACCAGCTCGAAGACGTCCGGGTTGCGCTTCTGCGGCATGATCGACGAACCGGTCGTGAACGCATCGGGCAACTGCACGAAACCGAATTCGCGCGTATAGAACAGCAGCAGGTCCGACGCGAGCCGGCCCAGGTCCTGCATCAGCAGCGTGACCTGGAACAGCACCTCGGCCTCGGCCTTGCCGCGCGACAACTGCACCGCCGTCACGGGCTCGTGATTGGCAGGAAACGCGAGCCTGGCGCGCGTCGCGTCCCGGTTCACGGGCAGGTTCGGCGTGCCATAGCCCGCCGCGGAACCGAGCGGGTTCTTGCCGATGCGCCGGTGCGAGTGCCGCAGACCCTCGATGTCGTCGCGGATCTCCGCCGCGAAACCCTGCGCCCACAGCGCGACCGAACTCGGCATCGCCTGCTGCATGTGCGTGTAGCCGGGCAGTGCGATCGAGCCCTGGTCGGCGGCCAGGCCATCGAGCGCTTCGGCGACGTGTCGCGCCGCATCGGCCAGCTGTTCGACCGCATCGCGCAGGTAAAGGCGCAGGGCGGTGAGCACCTGGTCGTTGCGCGAGCGGCCGGCATGCAGGCGCGCGCCCGCGGTGCCGATCTTGCGCGTGAGCAGGGTCTCGAGCGCCGTCTGGCCGTCTTCGAGATCGAGCGTCACCGACCATTCGCCGCGTTCGTGCGCGGCCGCGATTTCGCCCAGGCCGTTGCGGATCGCGTCCAGTTCGTCCTGCGCGAGCAGGCCGCATTCCTGCAGCATCTCGGCGTGCGCGATCGAGGCGCGGACGTCGTAGGCCACGAGACGGTTGTCGAGGCCGTGGTCCTCGCCAGCCGTAAATCGCAGCACACGTTCGTCGAGGGGCGCGCCCTTGTCCCACAGTCTAGTCATGCAGCTGTCCTTTGTAGTAGAAGGGGTTAGGGGATAGGGGTTAGGGGTTAGTCGGAAAGGATGGCGCTGGCGCGCTTCGTGTCTCCGCTACTCACTACTCACTCCACTACTCACTTCCTACTGGCCTTGTTCAGCCGCCGTCAGCGCCTTGGTGTCCGCGACGACGAGCGTGCCCTTGCCTTCGTTCGTGAAGATCTCGGCGAGCAGCGAGTCGGTTTCCGCGTACGAGATGACGTGCACGCGGCGGACGCCACCGCGAATCGCGGCTTCGATGGCGCTCGACTTCGGCAACATGCCTTCGGTGATCGCGCCTTCCTCGCGCAAGCGACGCAGCCCGGCCACGTCCGTGTACGAGATCAGCGATTGCGGGTCGTCGACGCGCTCGAGAATGCCGGGTGCGCCGGTGCACAGGATCAGCTTCTCGGCGACCAGTGTGCCGCCGATGGCTGCGGCCACCGTATCGGCATTGATGTTGAGCAGTTGCCCCGAGCTGTCGCACGACAGCGGGCTCACGACCGGCAGGAAGCCGTCGTCCAGCAGGCGCGTGATGACGGTGCCGTCGATGCCGTCGATGTCGCCCACCATGCCGTAATCGACGACTTCGCCGCTCGCGAGCGTCACGGGGGCGCGACGATGCGCCTGCACGAGACCGCCGTCGACGCCGCCGATGCCGATCGCGGAAATGCCGAAGCTGTGGCACAGCGCGACCAGCTCGGGTGTTGATCAGCCCGTTCAGGACCATGCTGGTCGCGTCGATGGCCGACGCGTCGGTCACGCGGCGGCCCTGGACCATGCGCGTCTGCACGCCGAGCTTCGCCGTGACGTCGTCGAGCTGCGGGCCGCCGCCGTGCACGAGCACGACGCGGATGCCGAGGTGGTGCAGGATCGCGACCTGCTCGACGAAGGCACGCATCGTCCCGGTGTCGCGGAACGCACCGCCCCCGGTCTTGATGACGAAGACCTTGCCCTTGTACATGTGGATGTAAGGAGCCGCGCCGCGCAGCGCCCGCACCGTGACAGCCTGTTCGACCTTGTGTCCGATCATCGTCAGTTCCCCTTGAGCAATCGATGCAGCACGGCCATCTGGACGACCATGCGGTTGGCGGCTTCGCGGATCACGCGGCTGCGCGGTCCGTCGAGAATTTCGTCGGCGACCGCGACGTTGCGGCGCACCGGCAGGCAATGCATGAAATGGCAGTCGGCCTGCGCACGCTGAAACCAGCTTTCGCGCACGCACCAGTCCCCGAGCGGCGCACGCGCCTTCGCTTCGGCCTCGGCGTCGCCGTAGTGCTGCGGCGAGCCCCATTCCTTCGCGTACACGACGTGCGCGCCGCGCAGCGCCGATTCGCGATCGGCCGTCTCGGAGACGTTGCCACCTGAAGCCGCGGCGGCGGCCCGCGCCTTGTTCATGATCGCGTCGGGCAGCGCGTAGCCTTCGGGCCGCAGCACCACGACGTCCATGCCACGCTGCGCCGCCATGTGCACGGTGGCGGCCGGCACGGCGAGCGGCAGCGCACGCGGGTGCGAGACCCAGCTCAGCACGAACTTGCCGGCCTGCGGCACGGCCAGTTCGTCCATCGTCCGCCAGTCGGCGAGTGCCTGGCACGGATGATTGACGGCGGATTCCATGTTCACGAGCGGCTTCGGGCACAGGTTGGCCATGCGCATGAACTGCTCTTCGGCGATGTCCGCCGCGAGGTCCTTGCCTTCGGCGAACGAGCGGATGCCGAGCGCGTCGCAATACGACGCGAGCACGGGAATCGCTTCGCGCACGTGTTCCGCCGCACCGCCATTCATGATCGCGCCGTCCCGGGTTTCGACCTGCCACGTGCCCTGGCCCGGCGTCACGACGAATGCCGTGCCGCCGAGACGCTGCATGCCGGCCTGGAACGAAGCCAGCGTGCGCAGCGACGGGTTCAGGAACAGCAGGCCGAGAATCTTCCCGGCCAGCGCGGTCGGCTCGGGCCGGTCCTGCAGGCTCTGGGCGAGCGCGAGCAGGTCCACGACTTCATCGCGGGAAAGATCGGCAAGGTCGAGAAAGCTCTTCATGAGGGGTTAGGGGATAGGGGATAGGGGTTAGTCGGAGGCGCTGCGCGGGGAGACGAACTTCGCTGCGCGCTTCATCGTCAGGCGGGCAAGGCGGTGAGGGCGTCGCGCAGTTGCTCGACGTGCTTCGACTCGAGTACGTAAGGGGCGAGGATGCGGACGATGTGCGGATCGCCGCTGGTTCCCGTCAGGATGTCGTGCTGTTCGAGCAGCTCTCGCTGCACGTCCTTCGCAGGCCGGCGCGTGCGCAAGCCGAGCAGGAATCCGGCGCCCTGCGTGCCCGTCACCGGCCCGACGACGCACGTGTCGCGCATCTGTTGCGACAGCTTGCGCACGTTCGCGAGCAGGCCCTCGCTCTCGATGATGTCGACCACCGCCTCGATCATGGCGCAAGCCATCGGCCCGCCGCCGAACGTCGTGCCGAGATCGTCCAGCTTCAGGTGACCCGCAACGTGATCGGCCAGCAGCAGCGCCGCGCACGGAAAGCCGGCGCCGAGCGCCTTGGCCGTCGTGATCATGTCGGGCGAGATGCCATACATGTTGGCGGCGAACGGGTAACCGGTGCGGCCCATGCCGCACTGCACCTCGTCGAAGATGAGCAACGCGCAGGTTTCGGTGCAGCGCTTGCGCAGCGCCGCGAGGAACGCTTCGCCGAGGTCGAGCGCGCCGCCGACACCCTGCACGGGTTCGACGATGACGGCCGCGGTGTCCGTGCCGATGATTCGCTCGATCGCGGCCAGATCGCCGCGCGGCACGAATTCGACGTCGAACGGCGCCTGCGGAAAGCCATACCACTTCTGTGCCGCGCCCCAGGTGACGGCGCCGGCCGCGGCCGTGCGGCCGTGGAAGCTGCCTTCGATGGCAACGACCTTGCGCCGACGGGTGATTCGCAGCGCGAGCTTCAGCGCGTTCTCGTTCGCTTCAGCGCCTGTGTTGATGAAAAACGCAGTGTTCAGTCCCAGGCCCGCAAACTGCGTGAGACGCAGCGCGGCCCGCGCGCGCACATCGAGCGGCACGGCATTGCTCTGGAAAATCAGGGCCCGCGCCTGGCCTTCGAGCGCGGCGAGCAGTCGCGGATGCGAATAGCCGAGCGCCGCAACGGCGTGGCCGCCGTACAGGTCCAGCACCTTCCTGCCATCGCGCGTGTTCAGGTGCACGCCGGTGCCATCGACGACGTCGAGGGCCCACTGCGAGTACACCGGCGCCAGATGGTCGGCGGGCGGCGCCCAGTTCACGGCTGCGTTCATCAGGTCCACCCCGGTGCGGGCGTCATCAGGCCGGCGGTCTCTTCGTGCCCGAACATGCGGTTCATCCATTGCACGGCGCCGCCGGCCGCGCCCTTGGTCAGGTTGTCGATCGTGCACATCACGGCGACGGTGCGGCCGTTGCTGACGCCAGAGAGCTCGGCGAAGTTGCTCGCGACGACGTCCTTGAGGCGCGGCATTTCGCCGCTCACGCGCACGAAGACGGACTGGTCGTAGTACTCGCGCAACGCATGCACGAGCTCGTGCGTCGACATCGATTCCTGCAGCGTCGCCTGCACCGTCACGTGGATGCCGCGAGCGAACGGGCCGCTGTGCGGCACGAAGGCGAAGTCGGCCTGTGTTCCCGAGGCGGCCAGTGCGAGTGCCGTGATCTCCGGCGTGTGCCGGTGAGCGAGCACGTTGTACGAGTACATGTCGCTGTGACGCTGCGGGTGGTGCGTGCCGGCCACGGGCTGACGGCCCGAGCCGGTGCTGCCGGTCACGCCGGACACGAACAGGCGCGGTTCGACGAGATCGAGCGAAAGCAGCGGCACGCTCGCGAGCAGCACGGCGGTCGCGAAGCATCCGGGATGCGCGACGTGCGGCGTCGTGAGTGCGTTCAGGTGCTCGGGCACCGCGCACGTGAACTCGCTGATCCGGTCCGGCGCGCCGTGGGCGTGCTTGTACACCGCCTCGAAAGCATCGGCGCTCGCGTAGCGGAAGTCCGCCGAGATGTCGACGACCCGCGCCTGCGTTTCTGCCTGCTCGGCCGCGGTCAGCAACCGGTCGATCAGGGCAGCCGACACGCCGTGCGGCGCCGCCGAGAACACGGCCGTCGTCGGGTTCGCCGTGACGTACTCCAGGATCTCTTCGTGGCTCGCGAAGCGCAGGTGCGGCAGCACGGGCTGCAGGTGCCGGAAGAACTTGGCGACCGGCTCGTCCGGCTGGCTGTCGGAGGCCACGGCCGCCAGGTCGAAATAGGGATGCGATGCGAGCAGGCGCAGCAATTCCCCGGCGACGTAGCCGGTGCCGCCCAGCACGATTGCGGGCGTGCGTGCGCTCATTGATTGACTGCCGCCGCGGCCTGCCCCGCGAGACCCAGCGATTCGATGATGTGGTCACCGAGAGCCGCGCCGGCGGTGATTGCGTTGAACGCGCGCACCTGCATCTGCTGCTCGATGATGTTCACGCCCACGGCGTTGTCGGTGGCCGGGCCCGTGACCGCGCAGGGCTCGATGCTGAACCGCTCCCGCAGCAGCTTGACGCCACCCCAGGCTGCGACCGGATCATTGGCCGACAGGATCACCGCGGTCAGCGACTTGGCGATGTCCGGTGCCGACAGGATCGCTTCGACGCCGTAAGCGCCGAGGATGCCGTCGCCCAGTTCGAACACGACGACGTCGGGCTTGCCCTGCGTCATTTCAGTGAGCATCGTGCGGGTGAGCGCCGGACCGGAGGCCGCGGTCGTCGTGACGATGCCGAAGTCCGTGAAGATCTGGCTGCGGCGCGCGCCCGCGTCTTCCATCGCGAGAATGTCCCTGCGCAGCGAGACGCCCGTCGCCTTGAAGGCGTGCACGGCGAGGCCGCGATGCCGCATCCGGCTCACGATCGCGCAGGCAGCCGCCGTCTTGCCGGCTTCCATGCAGGTGCCAGCGAGTGCCACGACCGGCACGCCGTGCGTGTCGAGCGTCGCGGCCTGGTCGAGCCGGTGGTAACCGACCCGCGCCGGCACGCCGATGCGCTCACCGAGGAACGGAAACTGCAGCACGCAGCCGAGCACGCGTGCGTTGAACGGCTGGCCCCGGTCGGGGTTCACCGAATCGCAGATGCCGAGCACGCCGCCGATGTTGAGCACCTGGATGATGTCGCCCACGGCCACCTTCTCGGGGATGTGGCCGGAGTAGCCGAACAGCGCCTGCCGATGGCCGAGCGCGCCGACGATCACGTCGCCCTTCGACACCTTGGCCATGCGGCCGCTGGTGAGTTCGAGCTGGTTGTAGGTCGACTTGTTGGTGAGCACCTCGACGACCAGCACCACGCCTTCCTCGCAGGGAATGTCGGTGGTGGCGACGCGCAGCTCGTGGCCGAGGCCGCAGGCCTGCGCGATGGAACCGATCTTGTCGACGACGACTGTCTTCATCTGCATGACATTTCCCCCAGGCCGAAGCCGGTGCTCAGTTGCGCCCGGCGCGCGTGTAGAAGATGCCCGGCAGCGCCAGCATCTTGGAGAAGCCGTGGGCTTCCTCGGCCGTCCATTCACCGGCGGATTCGCCGTACGCGCCCTTCGACGCCTTCATCAGCGAGTACTTCGACGAGGTGCCCTCGATGAAGACCACGCCCGGCCGGAACAGCACGTGCACTTCACCCGTGACGCGCTGCTGCGTCGAGACGAAGAACGCCTCGATGTCGCGGCACACCGGATCGAGGTGCTGGCCTTCGTGCACGAGGTCGCCGTACGGCGAGGCGAGCGTGTCCTTGAGCCGGGCCTGTCGCGCGGACAGCACCAGCTTTTCGAGTTCGCGGTGCGCCGTCAGCAGCACTTCGGCTGCCGGCGCTTCGAACGCAACGCGGCCCTTGAAGCCGATGATGGTGTCGCCCAGGTGTATGCCACGGCCGACGCCGAACTTCGCGCCGATCGCTTCCACCTGCTCGATGAGGCTCACTGCGTCGAGCTGCTTGCCGTCGAGCGAGCACGGCACGCCCGCTGCGAAGCCGATCGTGTGGCGCTCCGGCGCATGCGGGTGCGTGAAGGCATCCTTCGTGAGCACCCAGGCCTCGTCGGGAATGCAGGTTTCGGAGACCAGCGTTTCCTTGCCGCCGATCGTCACGCCCCACAGGCCGCGATTCACGGAGTAGGCCGCGCCGAACGGCGGCACCGGGAGCTTGCGCGCCTGCAGGTACTCCAGCTGCTCGGGCCGCTTGAACGCCTTGTCGCGGACCGGGGCGAGAATCTCGAGTTCGGGCGCCAGCGTGCGCAGGGCGACTTCGAAGCGCACCTGGTCGTTGCCCGCGGCGGTCGAGCCGTGGGCGACGACATCGGTGCCCACCTGCCGTGCGAACTGGGCGACGGTCTGTGCCTGCAGCACACGCTCGGCGCCGACGCACAGCGGATACAGGTTGCCGCGACGCACGTTGCCCATGACCAGGTACTTGAGCACCTGCTCGAAATAGGCCGGGCGCGCATCCACGAGGTGATGCTCGACGGCGCCCAGCGTCTGCGAGCGTTCCTCGAGCACTTTCGCCGCCGCGGCGTCGATGCCGCCCGTGTTGACGGTCAGCGTGACGATGGGGCGGCCGTACGTTTCCGCGAGCCAGGGCACGCAGAACGAGGTGTCGAGTCCGCCGGAAAAAGCGAGCAGGATGGGCTTGGCGCCCTGGGATTTGGTGGTCATCGGGGAGTCTCAGCGGCCGAAGTGGGTACGGAGGTGTTCGTGCAGGCGGCGCTGCGCTTTCGCACTTTCCGTCGCAATGAAGATCGTGTCGTCGCCGGCGATGGTGCCGATGACTTCGGGCCAGCGCGCCTTGTCGAGCGCGATGGCGACGCTCTGGGCGGTGCCCACCGAGGTGCGCAGCACCGTCAACGCCGGTCCCGCGGCGCGGTAACCTTTGACGAACGAGCGGACCGTCTCGAAGTGGCTCGGCGTGAGCGCGTCTTCGACGGCCGGCAGCAGGTAACGGTCACCGCCCTTGACCACGCCGAGCTCGCGCAGGTCGCGGCTGACGCTGGACTGGGTCGCGTCGTGGCCCTCGCGGTGGAGCAGGGTGACCAGTTCGGCCTGACGCGCGACAGCGTTCTGCCGCAGGATGCGGACGATCGCATCGCGACGCAGGGTCTGGGCGTTGAGGTCGGTGGCCACGGGCGTTGTGTCCGGCTCAGGTGAATAAAAGGTGCGCAAATGTGCATAATTATGCAGAGCGTGTCAAGCCCGGAATTGCCGGAATGAAGGATTGGCGCCTGGAACACTTCCGCAGCCTGCAGGCGCTGTCGCGCACGGGCCTGCATTTCTGCAAGGACGAGTACGACCGGCAGCGCTACGAAGCCATCGAGCGCATCGCGTCGGAACTGCTCGCCGCAGGTGCCGGGGCCGACCCCGTCGAACTGCGGGCCGAGTGGTCCCGGGAGGGCGGTTACGTCACGCCGAAGGTCGAGGTGCGCGGCGCTGTGTTTCGACCGGCCGACGGCAAGGTCCTGCTGGTCCGGGAAACGGCGGATGGTCTCTGGACCCTGCCCGGGGGCTGGGCCGATGTGAACGATTCGCCGTCCGGCGCCGTCCGCAAGGAGATCGAGCAGGAGTCGGGCTTTCGCGTGCGCGTGGTCAAACTCGCGGCGCTGTATGACCGCAACGCCCACGGCCACACGCCGTCACTGCATCACAGCTGGAAGGCGTTCTTCTTGTGCGAGATCGAAGGTGGCGAGGCGCGCGGCAGCTATGAGACGGATGGCGTCGATTTCTTCGACCCGGACGACCTGCCGCCCATGTCCATCGGCCGGTGCACGCCGCAGCAGGTCTTGCGCATGCGGCAGCATTGGCAGCGGCCGGAGATTCCGACGGACTTTGACTGAGGTATCGCTGCAGGCAGGTGGGTTGCATGGGCGGCCGATCCGGGCCTTGCCCGGGGAGCTGGAAAGGCAGACACGCGCTCTGGGCAAGGCCCCGGATCAACCGCTTGCCTCACACTGCGCGTGCACGGCCACCGGGCAACTCATGTCCGCATCATCCCCGTCGCGCTGCCACGATGGTGGCGATGTCGATCTTCGTCATCGGCATCATCGCCTCAAAGGCACGCTTCGCCTCGCCGCCACCCGCCGCAAGCGCATCGGTCAGCACGCGCGGGGTGATCTGCCAGGAGAGGCCCCAGCGGTCCTTGCACCAACCGCACGCACTCTCCTTGCCGCCATTGCCGACGATCGCGTTCCAGTACTGGTCTGTTTCCTCCTGATTGTCAGTCGCGATCTGGAAGGAGAATGCCTCGGTGTGGGAGAACGCCGGCCCGCCGTTGAGACCGAGGCAGGGAATGCCCAGCACGGTGAATTCCACCGTAATAACGCCGCCTTCCTTGCCACCCGGATAGTCGCTGGGCGCCTTATGAACAGCAGTCACTTTGCTGTCCGGGAAGGTGGCGGCATAGAAGCGCGCGGCCTCGTGCGCGTCCTTGTCGAACCAGATGCAGACCGAGTTCTTTGGCTTCATTTGCGTGTTCTCCTTGAGCCTGGTCAGCGGGATCGCCGCGGCATTGCAGCGGTTGCCTCGGCCAGTGCATGCGAGTGCTGGATCGCCAAATGCTATCTAACAGCGCAAAGGTCCGATGTAGGCCGACGACCTGGCATGCCGGTCCAGGCTTCGCACCATTCATCGGGCCTGCTGCATGCGCCGTGCGAGTCATCGGGTGTGCGCGAACATCGACAGCACCGAATTGACCGTACGCCCGATGTCTCGCTCAGGCGCTGTCTCGCAAGTGGTCGATCCGGTGCTTGTCCCCAAGCGTGTATTTGCCTTTCCAAGCTCGGGGACAAGCACCGGATCGACCGCCCGCATCCATCGCGTGTCTGCCTTTCCGCTCGCCGGAAGAAGCACGGAACTCCGCCCCTGCGATCACGAACCGCAAGCGAAACGACAGGCTACCGCTCAATCCGGTACTCGATATCCGCGCTCTGCTCGATGCCCGCCTCGGCCTTCAGCGACCACCGTTCGTTCAGGGTGTACCTGAGCTTGATCGTGTTAATCGCCTCGGCGATCGAGATGCCGTAACTGACGAACAGCTTCGGCGACAGCGCCTTGCCCAGGACCACGGTCGTGTCGTTGCTGTCGCTGTCGCGCTCGAGCGAGACCTCGTCGAGGCCGAGCCTGGTGCCCAGCCCGCCCAGCAACAGGCCGCCGCCGCTCACGGCCAGGTCTTCAGCGGCCTGGTTGACGTTCGCGGCTTCGCCGGATTGCAGCGTGTCGATCGAACGACCCGTCAGCAGGTACGACAACGCCTCGTTGCTCGGCATCGCCGGCTGCGAGGTGATCGTGATGAAAGGCTGCTCGATCGTCCCGCGGACGTTGACCGCAACGGTGATGTCCGAGTCCTTGATCTTGCGCTCGGCCACGATGTCGAGCACCGGCTCGCTGAGCGGCGTGTCGTTGTAAGACAGCGTTCCCCTGGTGATGCGAACGTCTTGCCCAAACGCTTTGTACTGGCCCTCGGCGACCTTGATGACGCCGTTGCCGCGTGCCACGTCCTCCGGCACCGTCGACACCGTCACGCTGCCTTCCAATCGTGCCTTCAAGCCATAAGCATCCACGCGCACCGCGTCGCCGAGGGTCACTTTGACCCGGGTGGTGATGCGGTTCGCCGACGAAGGCTCGGTGTCCTCGACGTCCGGGAGGCCGACGATGCGCTCGTCGATCGACGTGCTGACCGACGTCGTGATCTCGCGCGGCGAGATCCGTGCATTCGGAATCTTCACTTCGCCTTCGACCTGGTAACCGTTTGCGCCGGCGTGCAGCACGATGTCGGGGGAGGCGAGGACGCGCAGT
The DNA here is from genome assembly GCA_963828265.1 of uncultured Gammaproteobacteria bacterium. Lineage (GTDB taxonomy): Bacteria > Pseudomonadota > Gammaproteobacteria > Steroidobacterales > Steroidobacteraceae > RPQJ01. The sequence goes on from CAWHEA010000026.1 coordinate 48,548, forward strand.
TCGGGCGTATCGGCCACCAGCAGCTGGTCTCCGCGCAAGCGCATGGAGCCGGTCATGACGCCGTCGGGCCAGGTGAAGTTACCGTCGATCGTCAACTTGCCCTTGGCCGTCTCTCCCCTGGCATCGAACTTGAGGTCATCGCCGTTGAACGCGCCATCGGCCTGCAGTGACGTGATCTTGAGGTTGGTTCGATAGAGCTCCAGCACGCCGTCGCGCAACTGGAAGTCGCCATTGAACGTCGGCTGTCCGAGCGTGCCTCCAAGCATGACGTTGCCGTCGAGCCGGCCAGCTGCACGATCGATCTCCGGCACCAGCAGGGGCAGCACCTTGATTGCTTCTGACGTGCCCTTGATGTGCCCGGTCAGCGTCGAGTCGAGTGCTGCACCCGGGTGACGCTTCACCAGTGCTTCGCCCTCGATCCGCGTGGAATCATCGACGTCGATGTCGAGCGTCGCGTGAATCTGCGTGGGCTCCGCCAGCAGGTCGAAGCGGCTGCTGCCGAGCCTGATGCGTTCGACGCGAAACTTGTTGCGCTGCACGTTGATCGTTGGCTCGTGCACGAGCAGTGTCGTCCCGCCAACCCACTCCTTGCCCGGCACTTTCTCCGCCCAACCGCTGGCCTGCAGTCGACCGTCGAACTCCCGCCAGCCGAGCAGCGAGCGCAGGACGCGCTGCAGGGGCCAATCCGCCGCGCTGTAGATCACACGCCACGAAAGCGGCTGCGGACGATGCTCGCCCTCGATGCACAGTCGCGCGTCCTGGTCCGTGCGCAGGCACAGCGGCGCCGAGCGCTGCAGCGACGGACCGAGCACCAGCGCCGCCGGCTGGATCAGGCGTGCATCGCCTTCGGGAAATTGAATCTCGGCCTTCGAGAGATCGCCGGCCCACTGGTTGCGCGCCAGGTCGTAGCCGCCTTCGGCGACGAATTCGCCGCTGAATTCGGTGATGCGGCGTCCGGGGTCGCCAGGAGACGCGAAGTCGAGCGTGATCTTGTGGTCGCCGACGAAGCCGTTGAGGCTGCCGCGTGCGAAGTCGAACACGAGCCCCACGGCATCGATCGTGGTGGCGCTGAACGCGATGCTCGAGCGGCGTTTGTCGCTCGAATCGACATCGGCCTCGGCGTCGAAGCTTGCAACCTGCACTCCGGCGTAATCGAAGTGACGCAGGCGTGCCGTGCCGGCGACGACCGGGCGTGCGGGCGTGCCACGAGCCGTGCCGCGCGAGACGAGCGTCCCGGTCATGCCAGGCACGGCCACGGCCAGTGAACGCAGGTCGACGTTCCAGCTCAGGTCGAGCACGTTGGCGCCGACGCGGCCATCGACGTCTGCGAAGGACGTGCCATTCGCAATGCGCACGCCCTTCAAGTCGAAGGCGCCGTCGCGGTGGGCGACTTCGCCGCGCCCCGTCAGCGGCCGGCCGAACATCGTGCCGGTAAGTGACGTGAGGCGCGCAGTCCACGGTGCCGCCGCACTGAGTCCCGCGCCAGCGATCGTGCCTTTCGCGCTGATGCGGCCTTCGACGCCCGGTCGCAGCTCGCTGATTGCGAGCCCCTGCGCGTCGACGTCGAAGTTCCACGCCTGGTTGCCCGACCATGACAGTGCGCCGCGGCCTTTGATCCGCCCGCGCAGCGCGTAGCCGTCGAAGCGGTCGAGCACGACGCCTGTCTGGTTGACGACGCCAGCCGCCTCGAAACTCGTCGAGGGGATGGCGGGGCCTTCAACCTGCGCGCGCGTCGAGAACCGGTAGGGCATCGATCCCTCGAGCGTGTACACGCCCTGCGGGCTCTGCACGACGGGCTCGCCCTCGAGTTCGATGGGCCATTGCAGGGCGGACCACTCGCCGTTCAGCGCGAGCAGCGGCAGCGTGCCTTCCGGGGCGTCCTCCTCGGGCAACTTGATCGTGCCGCTCGACGTCACGGAGAGCCCCATGCGCGGCAGCCAGACCTGCAGGTTGGCGAGCGAAATCGTGCGCTCGTCCCACCGGCCCGCGCCCTGCACGCGCAGTTGCTGGTCTGGCAGCGCCGGCGAGGTCAGCGTCCCATCGATCCCGAGCGATGCCAGGCCCGCGGCGAGCGTGATCGTGCCTGTCAGTTGCGGGAATCGTCCCGCGGGAACCCACGGCGAGCCATCGAACGCGGTCATGCGGAAGGTGCCATCCGCACGCGGTTGCCCCGTCAGGTCGAGCAGCGTGCCGGCGAATGTCAGTTTCGCCGGCGCGTCGAGAAAGACATCGGCGCCGAGCCGGTCGAGATTGCCGCGCGTCACGACACGGAAGCGGTATTCGAAGTCATCGCCTGGCAGGCGCCACTCGCCACGCAGGTCGGTCCGCAGTCCGAGCGGCTCGGAGGCGCGCACGGCCAGGTTGCCGCTGATTCGTCCGTTCGGGCCATGCACTTCGACGGGGTCGAGATCGAGTCGCCAGCGCGTCAGGCTGAGCGATCCTCTGGCTTCACGTGCTTCGATGCGCTGGCCACCCTGCAATGTGAGCGCGATATCGCCGAGTCGGAAGTCCGGGGCCGTGATGCGCAGGCCGGCCGGCAGGAAGTACGGAGGCTTCTTGGGTTGCGGCGGCCGGTCCTTGAGCGTCACTTCCAGGCGCGACACCGCCAGTCCCTCGAGCCCGAAGTGGCCGACGATCAGGCCGCTCGGTTCGGGATTCACGGTCAGGCCGCGCGCGACGACGTGCGCTGCTGCGTGCTCGACGACTACGCTGTCTGCCGTCAACGGGCCGGCGATCGAGCCTCGCGCGCCACGAACTTCGATTTTGACGGCAGGCAAGCGGTCCAGCTGCGCGATTGCGAACTCCAGGCCCGGCTGCGTGAACAACAGCCAGTTCAGGAAGACGGCGACGCCGCCGGCCAGCGTCAGCAGCAGTCCGATCAACACGAGGGAGCGGCGACTCACTACAGCACCTGCGTGATGTTCAGGTGGATGCGCGGCTTCAGGTCGGGCTGCGACAGCGCCTGCGCCACGTCGAAGCCGATCATGAGCATCGGCAGCTTCCAGCGCACGCCCACACCCACCGAGTATTCAAGCGGTGTGCTCCAGTCGTTGAAGGCATTGCCGGTGTCGAAGAACACGGCGCCGCGGAAGTTACGCGGGAAGTCGCGCTCGAATTCGATGCTGGCGACGACTTTGTGCTCGCCGCCGCCGCCCTGGCCCGAGGATGAGCCTGCTTTCACGTCGCTTGGCGGCAACGGCGGGCTCAGTTCGTTGAGGGCGAAGCCACGGACGCTGCGGTCGCCGCCCGCGAAAAATCGCTGGGACGCAGGGAGTTCGGAAAAGTTGTCCACCCAGCTGGTGCCGAATTCCGCGCGACCACGAACGTACCAGGGTCCATGGATTGGCCACACACGCTCGGCCCGGCCGTAGAAGCGCAGGTACGAGGCGTCGGATCCCAGCGTCGCCGGGCTGCCGCTCAACTCGACGTAATACGCCGCGTCGCGCACCCAGCCCGTCAGGAAGTTCGGCGGCAGGCTCGCGTAGCTGATGCCCGGAATCAGCAGCAGGGCGTCGTCTGCCCCGCCATCCGGGTAGATCGTGCGCTCGTCGTTGAGCTGCAGGAACATGACCTGCTGCCATTTGCCGAACACCTGGGTCAGGCCGCCGGTGAGCTCGGTGCGCTGGCTCCTCAGATCGCCGATGTCTTCATCGACGTAAGCGAGCGAGAACTCGAGTTTTTCGAGACTCGGGTCGCCGACCGGAATCACGTAGCGAGCGAGCGCCTCGGAGCGGATCTCGGAGGCCGTGAGTTCGACGCGCGAGCGGTGGCCGCGCGTATTGATGAGTCGATTGTCCCAGGTGAACTGGCCGCGAACGCCGGTGTCGGTGCCGTAACCGGCATTGATGCCGTAGCGGTTGCGCTTGATCGGCTCGACGTGGATCTTGATCGGCACCGTCAGCTTCTCGCGGTCGCGCTCACCGGGGGAGACGACGACGGTCGAGAAATAGTTGCTGTCCTCGAGCGCGTATTGCGTGCCGTTGATCTGCTCCGGCGAATACGGCTGCCCCTGCACGAAGCGCACGTAGGCCCGCAGCAGGTCGTCATTGATCACGTCCTGGTCGAGCTCCACGGCGCCGAACTCGTACCGGCCTCCGGTATCGAGCGTGATGCGCGCGTCCGCCGTGAGGTCGGTGGGATTCACGATGAGCTCGCGGCGGGTGAGCGTAGCGTCGAGGTACCCACGATCGCGCGCCGTGCGCAGCAATGTTGCCTTGAGTGTCTCGTAACTGGGGTGATCGAGCCGCGTGCCGGGCTTCAGCGTCGTCGCGGCAGGAATCTTCGTCAGCGATTTGTCGGTCGCACCGGCGCCGATGATCTCGACGTCGACCTCCTTCATGCGCACGGGTTCGCCGGGGACGATCTTCAACCGGACGATCCACTTGGGATCGTCACGGCTCGTGCGGCTGCGAATCGTCGGCGCGTAATACCCGTACGGTCGCAGCGCGTCGGCGGCTTCGTCCACGGCGCGGTCGGCAAGCCGTCGCACCTGCGGGTCGGTCAGGTCTTCGCGCGTCAGGTAGCGCGACAGCGTCAGGTACGAGCGGACGTTGTCGGCCATGTCGTCCGTCACGCCGTCGACCTTGATCTCGATGCGTTCCTTCGGCGCGGCCGCGGCCGTCAATCCAGTCCAGCCGAACGCGCAGGCGAACACGAGCCACCCGAGCAGCCTGGCCTGCGTTCGATGCCCGTGCGTGCTGAGGGCACTCATTCCTGCGACCGGTCGGGCACATCAGTGCTCGCAAACTCGAGCCGCGTCGCGCCGGTCGTGTTCCCACTGGAGTCGAACCGACGCTCGGACACCGTCGTGCGACCATCGTGCTCGACGAACATCACCGTCGAGCAGCGCGTGCCGTAACGTTCGTGCACGACGAAAGGCGACGACAAGGCGCGCTCCCACTCGGGTGGCAGCCCGGTGTCCGGCATTTCGTCGAGTTCGGCCGGCGTGCGATCGGCGAGCAGCGAGAACAGCCCTTGCGGCTCGACGCGGTCGGTCGCGATCAGTTCCGCCAGCCGTGTGCGGGTACGCAGCAACTTTGGCCACGGGGAGTCGAGCCGGTGATTGCTGAGCCCGTAGATGCCGCTTGCGAGCGGTTTAGCCCCGAGCTCGTGCCGGTTCGAGTAGTAATGGAGCGAGCGCGGCCCGCCGAGCAGCACGTTGAAGCCGGCGTAGCGCGGCGCACGGTTGCTCAGGTCGTCGAGATATTCCTCCGTCGATGTCGCGCCGGACAGGAAGCGCGTCACGAGGTCACCGCGCGATGGCGCGTTCTCTGCAGGTCGCTCGAGCTCACGGAAATTGGTGACGACGCCGAACCGGCCCGAACGCGCTGCACCCATCCACGTGCCGGCTCCGCGCAGGTCACGGCCCGCGAGAATGCGTGGATCGTCGGGCCACCAGCCAAGCGGGGCTGTCGGACGATCATGAAACTCGTCGCGATTCGCCGCCACGATCAGCCGGTAGCGCGGGTGAGATTTCCATGCGAGCACGAGCAGGCACATAGACTCCGCTCAAGGCTCCCGTGGCATCGCGACGGCGTCGGCCTTGCGACGCCCGAAGAAAAAGCGGCCTGTCCTGCGCACTACCCAGGCGAGCAGCACCACGATCAGCACGAGCGCGACCAGGGGCAGCGCGATGGCGAACAGCGACAGGCCCGTGGCCCCGATCGTTTCGGCGGTGGAGACCACGGGATTGCCGAGGCCGCCCGTCATCAAGCCGGACTTCGCGCGGATGAGCGCAGAGCTGCCCTTGGTCAGCCCTGCGATCCCGCTGCCGCCGATGATCGCGATGGGCCAGAGGACGCTCGGTGGCAGGTCGGTCATCACGGCAGCGCTCGCAACCGCGCCGGCCACCAGTGTCGCGGGGCTCGCCATGACGTCGAGCGCATGGTCCACACCCGGAATGTAATACGCGAGGATCTCGGCGCCCGCGGCCGTGCCGAGCATCAGCAGCGCCGGCATGCTCGCGAGCCACTGGAAGTTTTCCGACAACGGGATGAAACCGAAGTGGGCGGCCAGTCCGGCAATCAGCAGCGGCAGGAACACACGGAAGCCCGTGGCCGCCGCAAGGCCGATACCGAGAGCGATGCCGGCGAACGTCGTCCAAGAAAGATCCATGATTCCATACCTCAATCGTGCGAGCACCCCCGCCCGCGCATTCTAGCGGTCCGGGCGCTTACCCTGTTTACAGGTACAGCCGGATGGCGTCCCACGCCGTTTTCGCGATCAGTGCAAACACGACGACCATGAACACCTTGCGCACCAGCGCACTGCCGCGCCGGATCGCAAGGTGGCTGCCGAACTGGGCGCCGACGATGTTGCAGACCGACATCGCGAGGCCCAGCAGCCAGAACAGATCGCCGGTCATCCCGAACAGGATGATGGCGGCGGCATTCGTCGCTGCATTGACGATCTTGGCCGAGGCGGAGGCGTGCAGAAAGTCGAGGCCAAACACGCGCACGAACAGGAAGACCAGGAAGCTGCCGGTGCCCGGGCCGAAAAACCCGTCGTACAGGCCGATGATTCCTGCGGTGCCTGCCGCCAGCCACCGGCCGCGCCCACCGAGGACACGCGGATTGTGGTTGCGCCCGAGGTCCTTGTTGGTCAGCGTGTAGACGAGCACGAAGCTCAGCAGCAGCGGCACGAGTGCCCGAAACCGCTCCGGCGAAACGCCCGTCGCGAGCCACGCGCCGACGAGTGCGGCGGCAAAGGCGCCGCCCGCGGCCGGCAACAGCAGTCCCCAATCGAGCTTTACGTGCCGGATGAAGCGGGCGATCGCGCTCGTCGTGCCGGCGAACCCGGCGAGCTTGCCGGTGCCGAGCAGGGTGGTGTGCGGGGCCTGCGGAAACGTCGCAAACAGCGCGGGCAGCTGGATCAGTCCACCGCCTCCCGCCAACGCGTCGATGAAGCCGGCGCCGAACGCAGCGACGAGGACCAGACCTATTTCCAGAGTCACGGTTCGGCGGCGAAGGTTGTGGGCAGCGGGCGGGGGTCAGCCGCGCCGCGAACCCCATGGCGTGATGCCGGGCGTCTGCGCGAGGGGCAGGTCCGAGCCTGAGTCGTACCAATGCGCGATCAGTCGGAAGGAAACGGACTGCGGCGGCGGCAGACCGGGAAACCCTGACGCGATGTCCTCGCGCGTGAACCAGCGCACGTCTTCGAGTTCCTCGTCAGCCCGCGGAACGGACTCGGCCCTGGCCGACGCGGTGTAGCCGATCATCAGCGACGACGGGAACGGCCACGGTTGTGACGAGTGGTAGGTGGATTCGAGCACGGTCACGCCGGTTTCTTCGAGCACTTCGCGGGCGACCGCGTCTTCCAGGCTCTCGCCCGGCTCGACGAAGCCTGCGATGGTCGAATAGCGTCCTGCTGGCCACGAGGCCTGGCGGCCGAGCAATGCCCGCTCGCCATCCGTGACCAGCACGATGATCGCGGGGTCGAGACGCGGAAAGTGAACGATGCCGCACGCGTCGTTCGTGCACGTCATGACGTGGCCCGCGCTGGCGCTGCGGGCAGGCGCACCGCACGCGCCGCAATAGCGGTGACGGTTGCGCCAGTAAAGCATCGCGCGCGCATACGCGAGCACGCCTGCCTGCTGCTCCGGCACTTGCCCTCCGGCCATGCGGAGATCCTCGAACCGCACGGAACCCTCGGCAAATAGCGACTGCACTGGTTCCGGGCTCGACACTTCGGCCGCGAAATAAATGCAGTCATCGAAGCGGCCGAGCAGCACGGGTTCGGCGGCGAGTGCTGGCAGTGATTCGAGGTGCCTGGATTCGGCATACGCCGCAGACCAGCCTGTCGGGGCCACGCTGCACGAGAATGCGGGATTCGTGCACGGGCACGATGCGGGCCTGCGTGCCGCGCAACGCAGCGGCCACGAACGCTGCGTCCTTGCGCAGATGTGCAATCCGGTCGAGATACGGTCCGGCGAATACGTTGGGTGGGGCAGGCACAGCGGCTACGGTCAGGCGAGGGGACCGCGAGTTTAGCGCGGCCCCTGCCTGCTGCCCCCTGTGACGCGCGGGTTACGTACGGCAGGGCAAGCCGCGCCGGCATGCCGGACAGTTGTACGGCAGGATTTCCAGCGTGTCCTGCACCCAGAGGGATGCGCAGTCGGGGCAGTTCGACAGCACGAACTCGTCGTTGCGGCAGAACACCTGCCAGAGGTGCCACGCGTGCTCGAAGGAGATGTGCCCCGCCGGCCAGAGGCCGATATGGGTCTCGTACGCATCGCAGAAGCGGCTGACGTCCTCCAGCACGGGCCGGAAGCCGCTCGGATACCGTTGCAGCAGGTTGCAGAGCCGCAGCAGTGAGCCCAGCAGGGCCGCCTGCTGTTCATGTTCGAGCGAACGCCGGAAATAGGACATCTGCCGCGGTGATTTACCGCGCCGACGCCGCACGAGGTTGCCGCCCCGCGAGGCAAAGTAGTCGCGATACATGCGCCGGATGCGGTCGTCCGACAGCTGCGTTGCGATCCGGATCGTGCGGGTGCGGGCTTCCAGCGCGATCATCCGGTGGGTGATCTGCAGCCGCAGGCGGTCGCGGTCATACCGGCTGTCCGTGATTCTCATGGCCTTCCTCCCATTCTTGATGTTTTGGCCACATATGGTCTATCCAGACCATATAAGACAGTCTATATCCATATATGGTCCAAGTAGACCATATATGGAATCTAGACCATGACTGAATCAAAGCTGACAATGCCCAACGCTGCCTGGCCGCACCAAGGCAATCTCCTTAATTCGGCCGTTCGCCGGGATATCGCGGACCTCAACCGCCTGTTCCTGACGCACGCGCTCGACCCCGGCCACGGTGCCGATTGCTGGTTTCGGTTGCCGGCCGCGACCGTCAGTCGACTGCTGGAGGTTCCGCCGGAAGCACGGGAACGGGCGGCCTGCAGTCCGATCTCGCTGTTCGAGCTCGCGCTGCCTGAGGGCGACGAGCCTCCGCCCTGGCGTCTCGAGTCCGTGGCAGACGCCGACGCGCAAACAATCGAGCGCACGCGCGGCGAGACGCGTCGTTCGTTCGGGTTGGCGGCACTCGGTGTCGCGCGTCGGTTGGCCGAAAGCGTGCCTTTCTCGTCCCGAATTGCGTTCGGGCTGGGTTCGACGTATGAGGCGCGCCTGTCCTCGCTCACGCTGTCCGATTCATTCCGGCTCGCGAACTGGCCCGGATTGGTGCGGCCACGATGGCCCGGTCACGCGCGGTACTGGAGCCTGTTGGCCGAAGCCGCCGCGGGAACGGTGACGGAGGACCTCTACTGGGCATATTCGGCTGGGCTTTGCCTGCTGGGGCACTGCGAACGCGAACCAGTCATCACGCGTCAGGGGTCGACGCGTCGCGCACGACCGGCGCACCGTCGAGATCCCGCTGGCGATACCGACGTTCCTTGCTGAGGAGGTGCCCGCACATTACCCTTCGCTCCCCTCCCGTGAACGCTCCTCGCCCGCCATGAAGGCCCTGTCGCTGCGCCAGCTTTGCAAGACTTACGGTAACGGGGTCCAGGCCTTGAAGGGCATCGACCTCGACGTGGAGGAGGGCGATTTCTTCGCGCTGCTCGGGCCGAACGGTGCGGGCAAGTCGACCGCGATCGGCATCGTGTCGTCGCTCGTCAACAAGACGAGCGGCACGGTCGACGTGTTCGGGCACGGCATCGACACCGACCTCGAGGCGGCGAAATCCTGCCTCGGCGTCGTGCCGCAGGAAATCAATTTCAACCAGTTCGAGAAGGTCTCCACGATCCTGCTGAACCAGGCGGGTTTCTACGGCATCCCGCGCCCCATCGCGCGCGAGCGCATGGAGTACTGGCTCAACCAGCTGCAGCTGTGGGAAAAGCGCGAGACGATTTCGCGCTCGCTGTCGGGCGGCATGAAGCGCCGGCTCATGATCGCGCGCGCGCTGATCCACGAGCCGCAGTTGCTGATCCTCGACGAGCCGACCGCGGGCGTGGACATCGAGGTACGCCGTTCGATGTGGGAATTCCTGCGCCGGATCAACGAGCAGGGCACCACGATCATCCTGACGACGCACTACCTCGAAGAGGCGGAGAACCTCTGCCGCCACATCGCGATCATCGACGAAGGCCGCATCATCGAGAACGACCGCATGTCGACGGTGCTGCGCAAGCTCCAGACCGAGACCTTCGTGCTCAACCTGCGCGGGCCGCTGCGCGGGACGTTGTCGCTGCCCGGTTATCGCGTGATCGCGCCGGACGAGACGACGCTTGAGGTCGAGGTGAACAAGGACCAGAACCTGAACGAGATCTTCGTCGCGCTGTCTGCCGTCGGTGGTGAAGTCGTGAGCATGCGCAACAAGGCCAATCGTCTCGAAGAGCTCTTCATGCGCCTCGTCGAAGGCCGCGATGTCGGCAGCGGCCAGCCGGCCAACCAGGCCACTGCCCAGTCGACTGCCCAGTCCACGGCAAGGGCGGGCGCATGAGCGGCGTCCCCCCGAACCGCGCGCACGGCGCCACGCCCGGCAGTCACGCCGAGGTCACGACGGCCGTCAACATGCGCCGCGCGCGCCGCGTCGGCTTCGTGACGATCGTCATCCGTGAATTCAGCCGCATCATGCGCATCTGGGGCCAGACGCTGGTGCCGCCCGTCATCACGGCGACGCTGTACTTCATCATCTTCGGCAACCTGATCGGCGGGCGCATCGGGCAGATGGGCGGCTACACGTACATGCAGTACATCGCCCCCGGCCTGATCATGATGTCGGTGATCACCAACAGTTACGGCAACGTGGTGTCGTCGTTCTTCGGCGCGAAATTCGGCCGGCACATCGAAGAGCTGCTGGTGTCACCGCTGCCCAACTGGCTGATCGTGCTGGGCTACGTCGCGGGCGGCATGCTGCGCGGATTGCTGGTCGGGCTGATCGTGACCATCATCGCCCTGTTCTTCACGCGCCTGCACGTCGAGCACCTGTTCGTGGTGATCGCCGCGGTGCTGCTCACCTCGGTCGTGTTCTCGCTCGGCGGCTTCGTCAACGCCGTGTTCGCGAAGAACTTCGACCAGATCACGTTCGTGCCGACGTTCATCCTGACCCCGATGACCTACCTCGGCGGCGTGTTCTACTCGATCCAGATGCTGCCCGATTGGGCGCAGGTGGCCTCGAAGGCGAACCCGATCCTGTACATGGTGAACGCGTTCCGTTACGGCTTCCTCGGGCACTCCGACGTCGACGTCGGCTTCTCGTTCGCGATCATGACCGTGTCGGTGGTGGTACTGTTCGCAGCCTGCGTGTGGCTGATGAACAAGGGTATCGGCACGAGGGAGTAGAGGAAGGGGCTAGGAAGGTCAGGAAGGCCAGGAAGGTCAGGTCGGACGGTGTCACGCTGTTGACCGAAACTCAATCGTCCAGCGCAATCTTGCGGCGGATTTTTCATGCAGAAATTACGCCTCCAACTGATCCCGTCCTACCCTTCCTGACCTTCCTGTCCTTCCTGTCCTTCCTGACCTTCCTCCTCATGTGCGGTCGCTTCGCCTTCTACTCACCCCACGAAGCCGTCGTCCGGCTCTTCGGGTTGCCGGACGACACGCCCGCAGATCGAGGCGCGCTACAACATCGCACCGACCACTTACATCCCCGCCGTCCGCGAACTGCCCGACGACGCGTCGCCCGACATCGCAGCAACGCGGCGTCTTGCGCTGCTCTACTGGGGGCTGGTGCCGGTCTGGGCCAGGGAAAAGTCGATCGGCGCCCGCATGACCAATGCGCGCGCAGAGACCCTGCGCGAGAAGCCTGCCTTCCGTGCCGCTTATCGCAAGCGTCGCGCGCTGGTGCCTGCCGATGGGTATTACGAGTGGATGCAGCTCGGGCCACGCGACAAGCAGCCCTATTTCCTGCGACCCGCGAGTGGTGGACCGTTCGCGCTCGCGGCACTGTGGGAAGCCTGGCGTGATCCGGCCTCGGGCGAACCGCTCGAGTCGTGCACGCTGATCACCACCGCGCCGCCGAAGTCGATCGCCTATATCCATGACCGGATGCCGGTGATCATTCCGGCCGTCCGCCTATGCGGAGTGGCTCGATCCGCGCAACCAGGACGTCGAACGCCTCGACCGGCTGCTGAGCGCTGACGGCGCGGGCGAGATGGTCGCGCACCGGGTGAGCCGGCTCGTCAGCAATGCACGCAACCAGGGACCGCGACTGATCGAACCCGTGGATGAGCCACCTCTCGCCATGACACTGGACCTGGCACCCGCCCCCGACGATGACCAGGACTGATTTTCACCTGCGCCGCTGGATCGCAAGGTCCCTGCTTACAGTGCTGCTGCTGGCAGGCCTGGCCGGTTGCGGCGCGTCGCTCGTGTACCCACGTCTCGATTCGCTGGTGGGTCTCTATGTGCGCGGGCTCGTGTCGCTCGACGGCAGCCAGAGCGCCAGCCTCGCGCGCACGCTCGAACACAACCTGGAATGGCATCGCAGCGAGGAGCTTGAGCGTTACGACGCGTTCCTGCAGGGCCTGGCGTCGCAAGTCCGCGCCGGCGTCACGCGCGCGAGCCTCGAGGACGCCGCGCAACAGGCCGAGGTCTACTGGCGGCGTATCTTCGAGCAGGCGGCGCCCGGCTACGCTTCGCTCGCGGTAACGCTCAGCGACCGCCAGGTACATGAACTGCTTGAAAGCCTGCAGCAGGCCGACGAGAAGACCTGGCGGGACTATTCGGGCAGGACCGCCGAGGATCGCCACTCCCGGCGCGAGAAGTCGCTGCGCAAGAACATCGAGCGCGTGACCGGCCCGTTGAGTCCGCAGCAACGCCAGCTGGTCCGCGACTATGCCTGGAAGGCGCGCCCGTTCATGTTCGAGTGGCGCGAGAACCGCCGCCTCTGGCGCGAGGAGCTCGCGGCCACGTTGCGCGTGCGGTCCGGGCCGCGGGCGGCGTTCGACGAGCGCATGCGCGTGCTGATTGCCGAACCGGACCGCCTGTGGACGCCCGGGTACCGCCAGGCGATAGCAACCAGCCGCGCGGATTTCCTCGATCTCGTGGTGCAGCTCGACGCCTCGCTGACGCCGCAGCAACGCGCCGTCACCGTGGAGCGGCTGCTCGCCCTGGCGCAGGAGGTCCGCGATCTCGCGCAACGGCGCGGCTGAGTGCAGAATCCCGCCCCATGCAGCGCGCACCCTACGCCGGCAAGATCTTCGCCATCGGTTTCTACAAGACCGGCACGACGACGATCTACGAAGCGCTGAAGGTCCTCGGGTATCGCACGATCAACGGCGACAAGCCCGGCAGCTATCCGGGCGCCGACGACGGCGAGACGCTGCTGCGGCAGATCGAGCGCGGCGACTATCGGCTGCCGACGTTCGAGCTCTTCGATGCGTTCACCGATAACCCCTATTTCCATCTCTGGCGCGAGATCTACGCGCAGTACCCGGACGCGAAATACATCCTGACGGTGCGCGACGAAGAGCGCTGGATCGAAAGCTGCGCGAGCTTCTACCGCAATCGCCGCATCCGGCCGATGCGCGTGTGGATGTTCGGCAAGCACGCGAACCCGGGTGACAGTGCCGAGAGCCGGCAGGCATGGCTCGATGCGTACCGTGCGCACAACGCTGCCGTGCGCGAGCACTTTCGCAGTCGACCCGACCAGTTCCTTGAATTCGACCCGACCAAGATGCGCGAGTGGGGCCCGCTGAGCGAGTTCCTCGGCAAGCCGGTGCCCGGCGAGCCGTGGCCGCACGCCAACGTGACGCAATCGGACAAGCCGTGGCGCAGCGCATGGCGGCGGGTGCGTCGCGCGCTCGGGATGGAGATCAGGGGGAAGGGGTTAGCGCTTCCGACTAACCCCTATCCCCTAACCCCTATTCACTCTCTTCGTGCGGCTTGAACGCCGACACCAGTTCCTGCTGCTTGCGCGCCGGCACCGGATCGTAGTGGCTCAGGTCCATCGTGTACGTGCCTTCGCCGCCGGTCAGCGCCTTGAGGCGTGACAGGTAGTCCTGCAGTTCGCCGAGCGGCACCAGCGCGCGCGATTTCCGACCGCCCACCCTGCAGCGTTTCCTGGCCGTTGATGCGCGCGCGTCGCGTCGCCAGGTCGCTGCTGACGTCGCCGATCGACGCGGTCGGGCAGCTGATGACGATGCGCACGATCGGCTCGAGCACGATCGGGGCCGCCTGCTTGATCGCTTCGATGAAGGCCTTGCGGCCCGCCGACACGAACGCGACTTCCTTCGAGTCCACCGCGTGATGCTTGCCGTCGTACACGCTGACGCGGATGTCCTGCAGGTTGAACCCGGCGATCGCGCCTTCGGTCAGCACCTGCCGCACGCCTTTCTCGACCGCCGGAATGAACTGGCCCGGGATCGCGCCGCCGACGACGTCGTCGACGAACTCGAAGCCCGCGCCGCGTTCGAGCGGCTCGATGCGCAGGTACACCTCGCCGAACTGGCCGGCGCCACCCGTCTGCTTCTTGTGCCGGCAATGGCCTTCGGCCGGACGCGTGATCGTCTCGCGGTAGGGCACCGCGGGCGGGCTGGTCTTGACCGACACGCCGTAGCGCTCGGTCAGTCGCTGCAGCATCACGCGCAGGTGCAGGTCGCCGAGGCCGTACAGCACCGTTTCGTTCTGCGCGACGTGATGTTCGACGCGCACGCACGGATCCTCGGACATCAGGCGGTGCAGGCCTTCGGACAGCTTCTGCTCGTCGCCGCGCTTCTCGGAGCGGATCGCGAGCCCGAGCATCGCGGGCGGGAACGTCACCGACTTCAGGTGATGGTTGTCTTCGTCGTGCGAGTCGTGCAGCACCGCGTCGAAGTGAATTTCGTCGATCTTGGGCACTGCGCAGATGTCACCCGGGATGGCCTGGGTGATCTCGACGTGGTCCTTGCCCTGCAACTGGTAGAGGTGCGCCAGCTTGATCGGCTTGCGGGCGTCGCCCACCAGCAGCTGCGCGCCGGGCCGCACGGTGCCCTGGTGCACCCGGAAGATACCCATCTTGCCGACGAACGGATCGATCGTGACCTTGAAGACGTGCGCGAGGACGTGCTTCGCCGGATCGGGGCTCACCGCCACGCGTTCGGCGGCATCGCCTTCGCCCTTCAGGAACGGTGGCGGGTTGCCTTCGGCCGGGTTCGGCGCGAGGCGCGCCAGCACGGCCAGCAATTCGGGGATGCCCGCGCCGGTTTCGGCGGAGCAGAAGCAGACCGGAATCAGGTGGTCTTCACGCAGCGCTTGCTCGAACGGGTCGTGCAACTGTTCGGGATTCAGCAGTTCCTCGCCCTGTTCCAGGTAGAGGGCCATCAGCTTTTCGTCGATCTCGACCACCTGGTCGATGATCTCGGTGTGCGCGGCGGCAACCGATGAGAAATCGGTGGCTTTGCCCTGCGACTGGAAGAAGCAATCGACGACCGACGCACCGCCTTCAGCCGGCAGGTTCAGCGGCAGGCAGCTCTTGCCGAACGCTTCGCGCAGTTCCGCCAGCACCTGCTCGGTGCGCGCCTCGCGCGAGTCGATCTTGTTGACGACGACGAGCCGGCACAGGCCCCGCGTCCTGGCGAAATCCATCATGCGCTGGGTCATCGGCTCGACGCCGTTGACCGCGCTCACGACGATCACCGCCGTCTCGACCGCCTCCAGCGCGCTCAGCGTGCGGCCGAGGAAGTCGGGGTATCCCGGGGTGTCGATCATGTTGACGCGACGGCCCTGCGTCTCGAAACCGCAGATGGCGGCATCGAGGGAGTGGAGCAGGGCTTTTTCCTGTGGGTCGAAGTCGCAGACCGTCGTGCCACGGGCGAGCGACCCCTTGGACCGGATAGCGCCGGACTGCGCGAGCAAGGCCTCTGCCAGCAGCGTCTTGCCCGCGCCGGCTTGGCCCACCAAAGCGATATTGCGAATGTCCTGGGTTGTGTAGGGCATGTTCGGATGCCTCCGTTGCTTATTTGACTCAGTCGATGGCCAGAGCATACGCCGGGGGTCAAGGAGCACCACTTCCACTTGCCGGGATTGGCTTCGGGCCTCTTTCAAGGTAGAAAGCCGGTACACGCGGCACCTGTCAGGTGCCTCCAGAAGGACCCAGGGACTACATGACTACGGGCAAGCGCGCCCTGATCGTGGATGACTCGCGATCGGCCAGAGTCATCCTGAGCCGGATGCTCGAACAGCACGGCATGACCGTCGATACGGCCGAGTCCGCCGAGCAGGCGCTTGAATACCTGCAGCGGAGCCGTCCCGACGTGATCTTCATGGATCACCTGATGCCGGGCATGGACGGGTTCCAGGCGGTCCAGACCATCAAGGCCGATCCGTTGACCGCGACCATCCCGCTCATGATGTACACCTCGCAGGAAGGCGAGCTGTACGTCAGCCAGGCGCGCGCCCTCGGCGCGGTCGGGGTCCTGCCGAAGACGGTGCGGCCGGTGGACGTGTCGCGGATCCTGTACCAGCTCCACCTGCTGCCGGATCGGCGGACCCAGCGCCAGGCCTTGTTCGCCGGGCCCGCGGCTGCGGCTGCCCTGGCTGCCGAAAGCGCGCCCGACGACGCGGCGATGGCTGCTGCACTGGCGGCCACGAACGGCGACGACACGCAGACGGCCGATGCGCTGTCGACCACGGGAACCCGGCCGGCGCTCTCGGCGGCGCCGCTGGCACCTTCGCCAGCCTCGATGGCCTTCACGCCGGCGCTGGCGTCCGAACTGCAGGCTGGCCTGCGCAATTCGGTCCACCATCTCGTCAAGGAACAGCTGAGCGAGCAGCGCCGGTTCATGCTCGCCACGTTCGAGGCGTTCGCGCGCCGGCTGACCAGCGAGATGAAGGAGACCATCGGCAAGATTCCGCCGCCGCCTTCCATCGAGTCGCTCATGCCACCACCGGCGCCCCGTCAGTGGTGGCCGGTCCTGCTCACCGCGCTTTTCGCTGCCGTGCCGGCTGCGGTGCTCGGTTACGTGGCGTGGCAGGCAGAACGTGACCAATGCGTCCCTGCACGCGTGAACTCGCGGACTCGCGGGCGGCGGTCGAGCGGGCAAAAGCGGCGGCGATGGTGGCAGCCGCTGCGGCCAGCGCCACGGTAGCCAGCAATGCGCCGCTTGGCGGCCACGTCGGCGGGCGGCGGGGTCGGCGGACCGAACGCGGGCCCGGTCGCGACCGAGTACGTGCCCTACGGTGAGGCCCCACTGGCGGGCAGTCGCCTCGAGCGGCTGCGCGCGATGGCCTCGATGCTCGAGGCGCAACAGTTCAAGGGCCGGATCCGCGTCGAGTCCTACGTCGGCGATTTCTGCCTGAGCGGCAATGCCAACGAAGGGTTCACCCCGGCAGACGTCAACGTGCCGGCGAACAAGTGCGATCTCGTCGGCAATCCCTTCGACGACTCGTTGTCGGCGGCGCAGCGGCAGTCGGTGGACTTCGCCAACTTTCGCTGCGACGTTGCGCCGTCGCACCGGTGGCGGCATCCAGATCGAAGTCGTGAACGGTGGCCGCAGCCAGCCCGTCGCGTACCCCGAGCAGCAAGAAAAGACGACGGCCGGCACCTGGAACACGGTCGCGGCCCAGAACAATCGCGTCGAATTCCACGTCCTGCCGGCCTCATGAGCGAGGCGCGGCTGGTCGTCTACGGCGCCACGGGGTACACGGGCGAGTTGATCGCGCGCGAAGCGGTTCGCCGCGGACTCCGTCCCGTGCTGGCCGGTCGCAACGAAGCGGCCGTCGCTGCCTTCGCCAGGGAACTCGGCTGTGACTATCGCATCGCGTCGCTCGATGATCCCGGCGCACTCGATCGCGCGCTCGCAGGGCGCAACCGTGACATTGCACTGCGCGGGTCCGTTCTCGGCCACGTCGGCGTCGATGGTCGAGGCGTGCCTCCGGCAGCGCAGCCATTACCTCGACATCGCCGGCGAAATCGACGTGCTCGAAGCCGTGCACGCGCGCGACGCCGATGCCCGGCAAGCCGGGGTCGTGCTGTGCCCGGCGACGGGCTTCGACGTCGTTCCGACCGATTGCGTCGCGGCGCGCCTGCACCAGGAGCTGCCCGACGCCACCTACCTGGCGCTGGGCTTTGCCGCGGACGGCCGGCCGAGCCGCGGCACGCTCAAGACCAGCGTCGAGAATCTTGCGCGCGGTGGACGCATTCGCAGCGCAGGGCGCATCACGCCGGTGGCCCACGCCTTCCGTGAGCGCGACATCGACTTCGGAACGGGCGTGCGCACGGCGGTGACGATCCCGTGGGGTGATGTGAGCACCGCCTACTGGACGACCGGCATCGGCAATATCGAGTGCTACATCGCGATGCCTGCTGCCAGCATCGCCAAGCTCAAGCGCCTGAACACGTTCGGCGGACTGCTGCGGTTTGGTCCGCTGCAGGGCCTGGTGAAGCGCATGGTGTCCAAGGGCCCGGCCGGACCGGATGCGGCCGCACGTGCGGCAAACAAGATGCTGGTATGGGGCGAGGTCCAGGCGCCGAGTGGCGAGCGGGTGACGGCGCGTGTGCGTGTCGCCAACGGCTACGACGTCACCGTGCAGGCGTCGCTCGCGATCGCCCAGCACCTGCTCGATGGCAAACCGGCCATCGCCGGTCACCGCACGCCGTCGCAGCTGATGGGCAGCGGCTTCGTCGAAACCCTGCCCGGCTCGAGCCGCATCGAGATCGCCCGCGACCGGGCCTGGAATCCGCAGCCTCCCGCCGCATGAGCGACGCATCCCGACGAGCTGCCGGCACGTCCCCCGACTTCGTGCCGCCCTGGCGGTTGCGAAATCACCACGTGCAGTCGATTTATCCGAGCCTGCCGCTGCGACGGGCAGGCGTGGAGCAGCGTGCGTCCGTGCTGCGCCAGGCGTCGCGAGAACGAATCGTCGACTGCGGTGATGGCGTGCGTCTGCTCGCCTTGGTTGCAACCCAGGCCGACGCAGGGCGTCCACCGTCCGACCAGCTTGCCGTGCTGCTGCACGGCTGGGAGGGCAGCGCGAACTCGTTGTACCTGCTGTCGCTCGGACAGAACCTGTTCGACGCCGGCTACGACGTGGCGCGCCTCAACCTGCGCGATCACGGCGACAGCCACCATCTCAATTCCGGGATCTTTCATTCCTGCCGCATCGCCGAAGTGGTCGGTGCCGTGCGCGAACTGCAGCGACAGCATCCAGGCAAGCGGCTCGTGCTCGCAGGATTCTCGCTCGGCGGC
This sequence comes from uncultured Gammaproteobacteria bacterium, assembly GCA_963828265.1. Taxonomy (GTDB): domain Bacteria; phylum Pseudomonadota; class Gammaproteobacteria; order Steroidobacterales; family Steroidobacteraceae; genus RPQJ01. Next base: position 67,653 of record CAWHEA010000026.1, read on the forward strand.
AATTTCTGCCTGCGCGTCGGTGCGCGCGCAGCCGATGCGGGCATCGACGTCTCGCGCATCGTCGCGGTCTCCCCGGTGATCGACCCCGAACACACGCTCACGCGCCTCGAGGCGGGCTGGGCGCTGTACCGCGAGTACTTCGTGTGGAAATGGCGCCGCTCATTGCGCAAGAAGCGCGAGGCGTGGCCGGACGTGTACCACTCGCTCGACGACATCATCGAGCTCGGCAACCTCACCGAGATGACCGATCGACTGGCATGCGGGTACGGCGGCTTTCCCTCGCTGCTGGAATACCTGCGGGGTTACGCGCTGGTCGGCGGGGTGCTCGAGCCGCTGGAAGCGCTGCGTGATGCACGCGTTCGCATCATTGCGGCGGACGACGACCCGATCATTCCCGCGGCCGACCTCGAGCGCGTGGCGCGGCCGTCCGTGCTCGAAATCACGCGCACGCGTTACGGTGGCCATTGCGGCTATTACGACGGCGTCGCCGGGCCGACCTGGGTCGAGCGGCAGATCCTCGCGTCGTTCAAGTCTGGCGAGCCTGGCGAGCCCGGCTGAGTGCTATTCCGCGCCGGCGCGCACGGACATCGCCACACGCCACTGTTCGAACCGGTCGATGACGGGATGCTCGCCCGTCGGCGCAAAAGACTTTTCGATCGGCACGGGCAACCAGTCCTGCGGCTGGCCCGCGGCAAGATAGGCGATGCCGCGAGACGTCGCTTCCAGAGCCGCGGGTCGCTCCACGGTCATCTGCGTCGCCTCGGCCAGGACTTCACACAGGTAGTCGCACGCCGCGAGTCCGCCGGTGATCGTCAGTCGTTGCAGGGGCGCGGCACGATGCATGGCGAGGACGTTCACCGCGATCAGGAACGCGATGCTCTCGACGACCGCGCCGATCTGCTGCAGTTCGGTCGCGTCATCCACGCTGATGGCGGCGCTGCCCGCGACCGGCAGAAACTCGCTCCTGAAATCGGGCAGCCAGTAAGGCGCGCCGAGCCCGCCGACGCCATTCATGAACAGGAGCGGCACGTCGCCACCGGCAAGCGATGCCGACAACGTCGTGAGCGTGCGCCTGACGTCGACGCCCACGCGCTTGCCGAGCCACTCGAGCGCGGCATAGGCGCCGTTGATGGTGCCTTCGTGGCAATAGAGCGCACCGGCGGCATCGTCGGTGCGGGCGTACAGCACGCTCTTCAGCAGCCCACGCGGCACCGGGCCCGCACCGTCACGCAGCACGCGTTGCACGAACGCGCCTGTGCCAGCGTTGACGTAAGCGGTGGTCGTCGAGGGCGGCCCGAACGCAAAGACCGCGGCGGACTGGTCACCACTGCAGGCAAGCAACGGCGCGCGCCGGGTTGCATCGACGGCGATCGTGCCGAAATCGTGATTGGTGCCGACACAACGTGGCAGCACGGCAGCAGGGATACCGAAGGCCTCCAGCAGGGGAGGCGACCAGTCGAGGACCGCGGGATCGAACAGCAGCGTTCGCGATGCGTTGGCTGGATCCGCGCAGGCCTCATCTGCCGCGCACAGGCCCTGCACGAGAAAGCTGGCGAGTGGTCCCGCGCAGAGCCGTTCGTCGCGCAACGCCAGCCGCACTGCGGGCAGCTCGTCCAGGCACCAACGGATCTTGCTCGCGCCATAGTGCGGCGACAGTGGCAGCCCCGTGAGTTCCCGCACCCATCCGGAGCGGGCGCCCAGGTGTTCCTGCAGCCAGGATGCGTTGCGTCGATCCTGCCACGAGAGCGCGGGGCTCAGCGGCGTCCCGTCGGTGCGGTCCCAGCAACAGATGGTCGAGCGCTGCGTGGCGAGCCCTGCGGCCACGATCGGGCGTCCCGCTGCCAGCGGTGATTCGCAGGCGTCGTGCGCCGCCGTCCGCAGCGACTGCAGCAGTTCGGCCGCATCGTGCTCCACGCGATCGTCGCCCATCCTTCTCGTATTGATCGGGACGTGGGCGGTCGCCACTTCGCGGCCGAGCGAGTCGAACAGGACGGCGCGACTCGACGTGCCACCCTGGTCCAGCGCGAGGAACAACGCACGGGATTCGCCGGGCGGCAGCAGCTCGCGGCGGATGGCGCTCAGTTCACCGGCGAGCCAGGCCAGGTCCTCGTCACCGTCGCGGGCACTCATGCTCTGGACGCAGCCTCGTCGTACGCGGCGCGCAGGCTGCGCACCGCCATCGTCTCGACGTACTTCGCGCCGAGTTCGTGGCAGTGACGTGCGGTCTCGAGGTCACGCACTTCGTAGATCGCCCAGTCCCACGGACCAGGCCACAGCTTCTCCGTCGCGGCGGGGACGCGCTCCAGGTTGCAGAAAAGGAACTCTGGCGCGAGCTCCGTGGCCTCGCGCAGGCTGTCCGCGTCGTAATGGTCCAGCACCCAGCCGATTCGCGCGCCCGTCATCAGGCGCAGGATCTTGACGGCGGCGAGGTCGAATGAAATCAGCACGCAGCGGTCGAGCACGGGCTGCAGCACTTCGCTCATCCGGCGCAGCACGGTTTCGCGACCGAACTGGCGCAGGCTCGAGCGCTTCACTTCGACGAAAGCGGTGACGTCGCCCCAGCCGGCAATGGCAGCCACGGCTTGCGCCAGCGACGGGGCGCAGGTGCCGGCGAAGCGTGTCGCCGAAGCGGCCGGCTTCGCCGACCGGGATTGCAGCGAGCTGCGACCAGGACAGCGAGTGCACGCTCTCGGGACGGTTGCCCACGCGGGCGAGATCCGCATCGTGGATCACGACGGGAACGCGGTCGGCCGTCAGTTGCACGTCGAACTCGACGTGGCGCACGCCGAGGGCCACGGCCGACTCCAGTGCCTGCAACGTGTTCTCGGGGAACTCGATGGCATTGCCGCGATGCGCAATGATGTCCGGCAGCCGGGTGTCGTTGTCGTTCATTGTTCTCCTCCGCACTGGCGGATGCGTCCCGGACGCGGAGTTTACTTAATGTGCGACAATGCGCGCTTGGTGACTGCGCAGTCGATCGTCCCGCAATGTGACGGGCTTCACACATGGACAGTGCCGGTCACCGAGATGGACGTGTACTGTCAGGCACGTGCCGGCCGGACCATCCGAAATGGTCGTAAATGCTGGTCCGGTGCGTTGGCACGCAAGTTGCTAATTCCTTCCTCGAGAACACCTGCACACAACGACGATGTCCGACACGATCAGTCCAGAGGAAGTCCTCGCCCTGCTGTTTCCCGAGCCGGCTGCGGCCGGCAACCCGAGCCTGTCGGTGACCGCCTTCGTGCGCGATCCCCAGGGCGGGTTGATGCTGGCGTCCGTGGTGCCAAGCCGCACCCTGCTCGAGACGGCCAGGGTCGCCGGCCGCTGGAACAGCGGCACGCCGATCCTCGATCCGCATACCCGCGAAATCATCGGGTACGAACTGGCGCCGCTCGCGGTCGCCTGACCCGACCGGTTTTACTGGCACGCCGCCGAACCCCGCGGCGGCGTGCGCTATATTCCGCGTTGCGCAGGGCGGCGATCCGCCGCCCCTGACGGGGTATCAATGTCTCTTCTTCGCGCCGGACCGGCCACATGACCGGGTCACGACGGGTTCGACTCGGCTGGGTGCGCCGCACGATGCGCCGCATCCGGGCGGAACGGGGCGCCGATGCGTTGCCCCTCCTCGTCCGGCGCGCCGCGCGGCCCCCCGAAGTCACGTTGCTGCTGCGTGTCGGCTTCGTGCTGTCGCTGGTCGCATCGGTGTTCATCGTCTTCCTGCTCGACCGCGACGGCCTGCGGGACCAGATCGACGGCAACGTCTCGGTCTCGGACGTCATCTATTTCACGATGGTCACCATCACGACCGTCGGTTACGGCGACATCGTTCCGGTCTCGGACCAGGCGCGTCTGATCGACGCGTTTTTCGTCACGCCCGTGCGGATCTTCGTCTGGCTCACGTTCCTGGGCACGGCCTACCAGCTCATCATCCAGCGACTCATCGAGGAATGGCGCATGTTGCGTTTGCAGCGCGAATTGAAGGACCACGTCATCCTCTGCGGCTACGGTCACAGCGGCTCGATCGCCGCCGCCGAGCTGCTGTTGCGGGGCTGGGAGCCCGAGCAGATCGTCGTGATCGACCCGGACCGCGAGGAACTCACTCGCGCGGCCGACCGCGGTTTCATCGGCCTGCACGGCGATGCGTCGAGCGAGGAAATCCTGCGGGTGGCCGGCGTGCAGCGCGCGCACTCGGTCATCGTGAGTGTCGGTCGTGACGACACCACCGTCCTGATCGTCCTCACGGTACGCGCGCTGGCGCACGGGGCGCGCATCATCGCCAGCGTCGCCGAACCGGAGAACGTCAAGATCGTGCGCTCGGGCGGCGCTGACGAGATCGTCTCGCCGTCGCGCGTCGGCGGCTACCTGATGGCCGATGCGGTCGGCACGCAGGGCACGATCGACTTCGTGTCGGAATTGCTGTCATACCGCGGCAAGTGCCAGCTCGTCGAACGCGAGGCCCGTCCGGAAGAAGTCGGGCGGCTCGCGCGAGAAACCGAGGGCACCGTGATCGTCGAGATTCGTCGCGGGCAAAGCCGATTCGGATGCTGGACCGACCCGACGCTGCGGATCGAAGCGGGCGACCGCGTCATCGCCATCGACTCGAACGAGTAAGGCAGAAAAGAAAAAGCCCCGCATGTGCGGGGCCGGGGTCACTGATCGAACGCTGTTTTTCTTTTTGTTCTGCTCTACTTTTTGTGCGCGTTCTGCAACCAGAATTCTTATTGCACGCTCTGTCTTGTCGAGTCTTTTCCTTCGGATTCAATCCCCTGGCGGACATCCCCACCTTGAGCTGGCTTGCCCGTCCTTCGCCCTGCGGCGTTTCTTCTGCTCTTCTGGGCCAATGAAGGACAATGTGTATAAGCAAGCTGCGTGCCAGCAGAAAAAAGCCGCATGATTTTCAGTGGCTTGCAGGACTTCGGTGCAGATCTGGGCCGTTCCGGGCTGCCGCAGCACGTCATTTTCGTAAAAAATGCCGACACGAAGTGCGCGTAAGTCGCTGCCACGCAAGGAAACTTTCATGACGAAACTCGGGCTTCACCCGGCACCCGCCGTCGCGCGGCAGCGCGGCCAGTCCACGGTGGCCTTCCTCGCGCTCGGCGCCGCGCTCGCCATCGGTCTCGTGCTGGCTGCGTGGATCGTTGCGTCGAGCCTGGAGCGCATCAAGCTGGCGGGCGACAAGATCACCGTGAAGGGCTACGCCGAGGAGAAAGTGATCTCCGACGCCGGCACCTGGCGCGCCATCGTCAGCGTGCGCGCACCTGACCTGGCCACGGCTTACGGCAAGCTCGACGCCGACTCGGCACGCGTCGTGACGTACATCGAGTCGGTCGTGGGTGCCGACGCAGAGAGACTGCAGCAGGGCACCGTCAATACGCAGACCGTTTATGAGTTCGGCCCCGGTGGCGTGCAGACCGGTCGCGTTCTCGGGTACGAACTGAGCCGTCAGTTCGAGTTCTCGTCGACAGAACGTCGCGCAGATCGGCATCATTGCCACGGGCGCATCACGCCTGATCAGCGACGGTGTTGCGATCAATGCGATGCCGCCGCAGTACTTCTTCACCGACCTCAACGCAGTGAAAGTGCGGCTGATCGGCGCGGCGACCAAGGATTCCCTGCTGCGAGCGCAGCAGTTCGCCGCGAACAGTGGCGTGACGGTGGGGCCGCTGCGCTCGGCGTCGCAGGGCGTGTTCCAGATCACGTCGCCGAATTCGACGGAAACGGCCGACTACGGCAGCTACGACACGAGCACGGTCGAGAAGCTGGTCAAGGCCGTGGTGACGGTGGAGTACGCGGTCACGCGCAAGTAGCGTCTGCAGCAGGGTCAGAACGCGTTGATGCCCGTCAGCTCGCGACCGATCGTGAGCTGGTGAATCGTCTCGGTGCCTTCGTACGTGATGACGCTCTCGAGGTTGAGCGCGTGCCGGATCGGCACGTACTCGGCGCTGATGCCGGAGCCGCCGAGGATGTCGCGTGCATCGCGCGCGACTTCGATCGCCGCGCGGCAGTTGTTCCACTTGGCCAGCGACACGTGCGAAGGCGACATCAGTCCCTGGTCCTTCAGGCGGCCGAGCTGCAGCGACATCAGCTGCGCCAGCGTGATCTTGCGCGACATCTCGGCGAGGCGGATCTGGATCGCCTGCGTCGCGGCGAGCGGACGGTTGAACAGGATGCGCGTCTTCGAGTACTCGAGCACTTCCTTGAGGCACGCCTGCGCAGCGCCGATCACGCCCCAGGTGATGCCGTAGCGCGCCTGCGTCAGGCACGAGAGCGGTGCCTTGATGCCGCAGGTGGTGCCGGGAAGCATCGCGGAATCGGGCACGACGACGTCGTTCAGGAAAATCGCGCCGGTGGCCGACGCGCGCAGCGAGAACTTGTTCTCGATCTCCGGCGTTTCGAGGCCCTTGGTGCCACGGTCCACCAGGAAGCCGCGGATGCCTTCCTCGGCCCGCGCCCAGATGATGAACACGTCGGCGATCGGCGAGTTCGTGATCCACATCTTGGCGCCGTTCAGCACCCAGTCGCTGCCGCGACGCTTCGCGTGCGTCTTCATGTTGGCCGGGTCCGAGCCGCCGTGCGGTTCGGTGAGACCGAACGCGCCGATCACTTCGCCCTTCGCCATGCGCGGCAGGTAGCGCTGCTTCTGCTCTTCGCTGCCGTACGTGTAGATCGGGTACATGCAGAGCGACGACTGCACCGACACGAAGCTGCGCAGGCCCGAATCGCCGCGCTCGAGTTCCTGGCAGATGAGGCCGTAGCTCACTGCGTTCATGCCCGCGCAGCCGTAGCCTTCGAGCGAGCTGCCAAGCAGGCCGAGCCCGGCGAGTTCGCCGACCAGTTCCTGCGGGAACGTGTGGTTCTCGAAGTGCGGCCGGATGATCGGGAGCACGGCGTCGTCGACGAAGCGCGCCACGGAGTCCTGCACCATGCGCTCTTCTTCGGAGAGCGAGGCGCGGACGTCGTACAGGTCGAGCGGATTCAGGGCATTGGCGGGCACGGGAACTCCCGGTCGGATTCTTGTTCGGGGGCGCGATTCTAATGGAAACGGTGGCCCGACACCCGCGCCGGCCCTATGCTGATCGGCCGGACGAAATGCCGTGAAAATCCCGGACACGTGGAGCGGGTCTGCCATCGCGATTGCGCCCTCGAGGAACTCTTACCCGATCCACTGAATCTAGATACTCATCGGGCCGTCACTGCCGCAGTGCGCGCAGCCGCGATCGAACCAGTATCAACTGCACTTTTATAATCAGCCAATAAACGCAGGCCTGCTAACGGACTGTGAAATTTTTAATCAGGAGTTGCTCATGAATCGTTCCGCCAGATCCGGCTTCATCGCCCTGTTTGCCGCTGCCTCGGTGGCCCTGGCCGGGTGCGCCTCGATGGAAGACATGGCCACCAACCCCGAGAAGGAGAAGACCCGCAAGGGCGCCGGCTACGGTGCAGCCGCCGGCGCGGTCGTCGGCCTGCTCAGCGCGGGCAACAACCCGTTCAAGTCCGCGATGATCGGAGCGGCGGCGGGTGCGCTCGTCGGCGGGTCCGTCGGCTATTACATGGACAAGCAGGAAGCCAAGCTGCGCGAGCAGATGGCCGGTACCGGCGTCGACGTCGTCCGCAACGGCGACAACATCACGCTCGACATCCCGGGCGGCGTGACGTTCGCCTTCGACAGCTCCAACCTGAACTCGCAGTTCTACCCGGTGCTCGACAAGGTGGCCGGCACGCTCAGCGAGTACAACAAGACGGTCATCGAAGTGGCCGGTCACACCGACAGCGTCGGCAGCGACGCTTACAACCAGCAGCTCTCCGAGAGGCGCGCGAACAGCGTGGCGGCGTACCTGTCGAGCCACGGCGTGGATCGATCACGCATGGTGACGATCGGCGCTGGCGAGGGTCACCCGGTCGCGACGAACGAAACGGAAGACGGTCGTGCGCAGAACCGGCGCGTGGAAATCACGATCGTGCCGGTGACCGAGGAAAGCGTGCAGAAGGCGAAGCAGGGCTGAGGAAAGGGGATAGGGGTTAGGGGATAGGGGTTAGTCGGAGGTGCAGGTGAGCCGGATGATGCAGCTGCTCCTCCGACTAGCCCCTAACCCCTATCCCCTGACCCCTTGTAGCGAGTGGTCGCGCGTCAGCGCGACGACGAGCTTCTGCAGCTTCTTGATCGCATTCGCCTCGATCTGGCGGATGCGCTCGGCGGACACGCCGTACTTGTCGGCCAGGTCGTGCAGCGTGGCCTTGGGCTCTTCCATCCAGCGCGCGCGAAGAATGGCGCGGCTGCGTTCGTCGAGCTGCGTCATCGCGTGCGCAACGCGCTCGCCGACGTCGTCGTCCCATTCCGCGTTTTCGATCGCCACGGCCGGGTCGGAGTCCGGAGCCGGCAGGTACGCCGACGGCGAATACGACGACGAGTCTTCATCGTCCGACTCCGGCGTCGGGTCGTACGAGACGTCGCGCGACGAGAGGCGCCGCTCCATCTCGGTCACGTCGTGCTCGGTGACGCCCAGGTCGCGCGCGATGGCAGTGGTTTCCGCGGCCGACAACCAGCCCAGGTTCTTCTTGAACTTGCGCAGGTTGAAGAACAGCTTGCGCTGCGCCTTGGTCGTGGCGACCTTCACCAGGCGCCAGTTGCGCAGCACGTATTCGTGGATCTCGGCGCGGATCCAGTGGACCGCGAACGAAACCAGGCGCACGCCGACCGCCGGGTCGAAGCGCTTCACGGCCTTCATGAGGCCCACGTTGCCTTCCTGCACGAGGTCGCCCATCGGCAGGCCATAACCGGCATAGCCGCGCGCGATGTGCAGCACGAAACGCAGGTGCGACAGCACGAGCTGGCGCGCAGCGTCGAGGTCGCCATCGCGGTGATAGCGGACGGCAAGTTCCTGCTCGTCCTCGCGGCTCAGGACCGGGATGCGGCTGACCGTATCGGCGTACGCGTCAAAGCTGCCGATCGGACCGGCAAGGGCCAGTTCAGCGGGCGTGCGGGGAACGAGGGCGGTGGCCGTGGTCATCGGTTCGAAGTACCTCTCAGTACCTGTGTGAAGCCAATATTAGCAGTCTGCGAGTTGGAGTGCTAAATGACCTGGAAGTTCCTCATAACCATTCCAAATGGTCAGAAAAAGTCAATTAAAACAACAGGCTAACAGAGCGATCCGCCCCGGCTGATTATTCCCTGATGGCGTTGCGCGCGCCTCGGAGCACCTTGAGTACAGTCCCGGCCGCTGGAGGCGACGATGAACGGGCGACGCGCATGGATTCTCGCGGGCACGGTGGTGGCCATCGCGATCGGCCTGTCCGGCTGCGGCGATGCCATCACGGTCCATTCGATCGCGAAAAGGTCGCAGGAAACGCCCGACGTGCCGACGGTCGATGGGCGCTGGCGACTCGCCACCGATGAGGACGACGTCTCCATCCTGGTCGTCGACCATCGGCCTGACGACAAAGGCCAGTGCCGTGCGGGCAAGGTCACCTACATCGAGGACGGCGAATCCGACGAGGCGGGCGACGAAGTCTGCTTCATCGAACTGAACGGGCAACTGCTCGCGGAATTCCACACCACGACGCCCGCCGATTTCTATCGCCAGTACCTCGTGCGCATCCAGTCCGACCGGATCGAGATCTGCGGCGCGTTGCCGGTCTGGGTACTGCTGAAGGAGCTGAAGGACGACCGCCCGACCGGCTACTCGTTCGACTCGCTGCAGTACACCGTGCGCTTCCAGGACAAGGGCGACCTGATGGTGATCATCTCGCAGCCCGACGAAATGCGTGCCTTCCTGGAAATCGCGTTGCCCGAGCTCGGATCTGCCTGTGACCTGGGCGGCAAAGACTTCTGCGTGGGCGCCGTTCGAGCGCTTGCCCGACGAGGAAAAGCCGGCGGACGAGGGTGCGGCCAGCGAGTGAGCCGCGGCGTTTACTTCGGCTCGATCTCGCGCAGTTCGCGCGTGGCCACGATGAACGAGCCGAGCCAGCCGAGCAGCGCGCCGCCGAGCAGCAGCGCGACCCAGCCAATGAGGCCGACGCCCTGCAGCTCGAACTGGCTGCCGTACAGGCCGGCAATGCGCTGCACCGGCGCGCTGAGCACGGCGACGACGATGGCGACGATGAGGCCCGCAATGAGGCCGCCGGCCAGGCCGTACCAGACGCCGTTGTAGAGAAACGGCCGGCGCACGAAGGCATCGCTGCCGCCGACGAGCTTGGTCACTTCGATCTCGCCGCGCCGGTTTTCGATGTCGAGGCGGATCGTGTTGCCGATGATCACGAGGATGCCGAGCGCGAAGAGCACGGCCGCAAGGAACACGCCGCGACGGATCACGTCGAGGATCGCGTTGAAGCGGCTGACCCACTCGGTGTCGAGCTGCACGATGTCGACGCCGTCGATCTTCTTGAGTTCGTTCGAGAGTTCCTGCACGCGTCCCGCTTCGCGGTACTCGGCGTCCGGGCGCACCACGAGCGCGTGCGGCAGCGGGTTGGCCTTGAGGGCATCGAGCGCGGCGCCGAAGCCCGAGTTGCGGCGGAATTCCGCGAGCGCCGCGTCGGCTTCGATCAGCGTGACTTCGTCGACGTCGCGGCGCTGGCGGATGCGCTCGGCCGCGCGCTTCGCCTGGTCCAGCGACGCATCCGGCTTCATGTAGACGGAGATGTCGAGCGCGCTGTTCCAGCCGCCGCTCGCGACGCGCACGTTCTGCACCAGCACGTGCAGGCAGGCCGGCAGCGCGAGCGCGATGCCGATGACGACGATCGTCAGCATCGTCGCGAAAGGCTGCTGCCAGAGCCGCCCCAGCGAGCCCACCAGCGTCTGCACGTGCCGTTCGAACCACTGGTTCATGGTCAGTCCGCCCGGATTTCCGGCAGCAGCGGCTCGGGGTGGGCATCCCACGTGTCGACCGCGCGGCCCTGCGCCAGGATCACGCGCCGCACGCCGAAGCGCTCGATCAGGTGGATGTCGTGGCTCGCGATCAGCACCGTCACGCCGACTTCGTTGAAGCGCTTGAAGATGTTCATGACCTCGATCGCGAGATCGGGGTCGAGGTTGCCGGTGGGTTCGTCGGCGATCAGCAGTGCCGGCTTGCCGATGATTGCGCGCGCGATGCCGACGCGCTGCTGCTCGCCGGTCGAGAGTTCGATCGGGCGCGTGCGCTCGCGGCCCAGCAGGCCCACCTGGTCGAGCGCGGCGCGCACCCGCTTCTGGATTTCCTTCTCGGGCACGCCGGCGATGACGAGCGGCAGGCCCACGTTGTCGTAGACCGGCCGGTCCATCAGCAGCTTGTGGTCCTGGAACACGACGCCGATCTGGCGGCGGAACGCGGGAATCTTCGAGCGCGGCAGGGCGGACGTGTTCTGGCCGTTCACGACCAGCGTGCCCTTGCTCGGGCGCTCGATCAGCGCGATCAGCTTGAGCAGCGTGCTCTTGCCCGCGCCCGAGTGACCCGTGAGAAACACCATCTCGCCGCGCGCGATGTCGAGCGAGAGGTCGCTGACCGCCTCGCGTCCGTTCGGGTAACGCTTGGAAACGTGATCGAAACGGATCACGCGCCGGCTCCCGTGCGCTGAGGCGACAACACGGCGTCGACGAATGCGCCGGCATCGAACACGTCGAAGTCGGCCGCTGTCTCGCCGATGCCGATGTAGCGGATCGGCAGCTTCAGCGTGTCGGCGATGGCCAGCACGATGCCGCCCTTGGCCGTGCCGTCGAGCTTGGTCATGACGAGGCCCGTGACGCCCACGGCCTGCTGGAACTGCTGCGCCTGCGCCAGCGCGTTCTGGCCCTGGCTGCCGTCGAGCACCAGCAGCACTTCGTGCGGCGCCGTCGGGTCGAGCCGCGTCAGCACGCGCCGCACCTTCTTGAGCTCTGCCATCAGGTTGCTCTGCGTGTGCAGGCGGCCCGCGGTGTCGGCGATCAGCACGTCGGTGCCGCGCGCCTGCGCGGACTGCAGCGCGTCGAACGTGACCGCGGCCGGGTCGGCGCCCGCGCCCTGCGCGATCACCGGAACGTTGTTGCGCTCGCCCCAGACCTGCAGCTGCTCGATCGCTGCGGCGCGGAACGTGTCGCCGGCGGCGAGCAGCACCTTGCGGCCTTCGGCGCTGTAGCGGTGCGCGAGCTTGCCGATCGTCGTCGTCTTGCCCGAGCCGTTGACGCCGACCACGAGGATCACGAACGGCTTGTTCGCCGCATCGATGACCAGCGGTTGCGCGACCGGCTGCAGGATTTCGAGCATGGCCGAGCGCAGCGCGGCGAGCAGCGCGTCCAGGTCGCCGAGTTCCTTGCGCTGCACGCGACCGCGCAGCGAGCCGAGGATCTTCTCGGTGGTCTCGATGCCGACGTCGGCGGCGATCAGGCGCGTCTCGAGTTCGTCGAGGACGGTCTCGTCGATCTTGCCGCCGGGCAGCAGGTTGGCGAGGTCGTAGGTGAGCCACGAGTCGCCGCGGTTCAGCTTGGCGCGCATGCGCGCGAGCCAGCCCTGCTTCGGCGCTTCGGTCACGGCCGACGCGGATGCGGGAACGGCGGGCGCAGCTTCCTCGGCGTCGGGCTGGTCGCCCTCGCTGGTCTTCTTCGACCGGAAACCGAATAAACCCATGGTGTTGCGTCGTCGTCCAGGCGTCAGGAGCGGCGATTGTAGCGGACCCCAAAAAAGAAGGGCGGGATCGCTCCCGCCCTTCGCTCATGCCAACCGCAGGTGCGTCAGTTCAGGTCGAGCACCGTCGGGTCCGTGAGGCACGCACGAACGGGCCGCCCGGCTGCCGGCCGTGGCCGCGAAGCAGCATCGCTCTGCGCCTGCATCTCCATGGTCGCCGGCGAGGCTGGCCGTCGGATCGAACAGCGTGCCGTGCGAACCCTTCGTGAAGAACGTGTAGGCGCCGGTGCCCGCGCCGACCGCGTTCGGACCGAGCGTCTTCAGCTTGCGCAGGCCACCCGCAGCGATCAGGCGATCGGTCGAGTTGTTCGGCACGACCGTGTCGTTCAGCACCTTGAACAGGTGCGATCGGGTGCATCGCCTGCGCGTCCTTGATGTGGTTGATCGGGTCGCCCGAGTCGATCACGGCCTGGAAGTCGCGGAAGATACAGGTTGTAGCATGTAGCTGCCCGGCGCAGGCCTGTGCCGTTGACGCCCGCCGTGATGCGCGGGCCGAAGGTCTGCGAGTCGAGCAGCAGCTTGGTGATCACGCCGCCCGGCACCGACAGCGTCACCGTGCGCAGGTCGTTGCGCGAAGTGGACGTGCGAGCCACCGACGATGGCGCCGAGCGACAGGCCGGTGAAGCTGATGCGCGTCGCGTCGACGCCGACCGGGCCGGCCGGCGGCCGGCGTGCCCGGGCGATCGGCAAGGCCCGGGATCGACTTCGTCAGCTGATCAGGTCGGCCTCGGCCTGGCGCAGGTTGTCGCGCCCGGTGAGCGGGCTCGACAGGTTGATGAAGTGCGCGCCCGGAGGCATCGATCTTGCCGTCGCGAGGCCGCGCGCCCGTGCGTGTTGTTGACGAGGTCGACGTCGAACGTGCGCTCGGTGGCGCCGAGGCACTGCGGCTGCGCCGGCGCGGCAGTAGCAGTGGAACCCGTCAGCGGGTCGTCGCGCCGTCGCGTGATGCCGTGCAGCGGCAGGTCGATCGCCGCGACGATGAAGCACTGGCTCGGCGAAGGCGTCCGCCATGGCGAGCGCCTGCGAACGGTTGCCGGTGATGCCGTGCTGCACGATCACCACCGGCCAGCCGCCGGCGGGCTTGCCCGGGCAGGCCGACGTGGCGTTCGGGATCGTGACCAGCGAGCGGCACGGTGACGTCGGCGACCTTGGCCGGCACCGGGTTGAACATCGTGAGGTTGCGGCTCGTCGCGTCGATGCCCGGCACCGTGCGACGGGCCGGCCGCGGTCCAGAACTTGGTCAGCACCGAGGCGCTGTCCGTCGCGCTGGCCGGCGGCGTCAGGTAGTACGGCAACTTCGTCGAGCCGACGTAGATGTTGGCCTTGCCGGCAGCGCACGCGATTGCACGTCCTTGGTCGTGAGGCCGGTCGGCACGATCAGCGTCTGCTGCGGCGTCGACGTCTTGCGACGATGACGTCGCAGCACGTCGTCGATCGACTGCGTGGAGAAGCTCCAGGACAGGATCACGATTCGCCGGGTTCATGCCCGTGACCGCCTGCGCGATGCCGAGGTGCGCCTTGGTGAGCTGGCAGAGCCCTTCTAGCGTCGCATCGGTGAACGTGCTGCAATCGGCCGGCGCCGACTTGAACGCTGCGTAGAGCGTGTCGGGCCGCATGGCTGCGCCGCTCGGTCGCCTTCAGGCCGTTGGTCAGGACCACGAGGTAGCCGACGTTCAGGACCTTGCCGGCGTTCGGGCCGCTGTCGTTGACGGCCGGGCCGGTGCTGAAGCCGAGCGGCTTGAGCGGCGTGATCCGCAGGATCTTGCCTCCGACGTCGACGTCCGGCGAGACGTCGGCGGTGAAGTCGGTGCCGTAGGTCAGGACGCCGGCGACCGGGCTCGTCGCGCCCGTCGGCAGGAAGGCCGGGTTGGTCGGCGGGCGCCTTGGTGGTCGGGTCCAGCCACAGCTTGACGATCTTCACTGAGCTGCCGCTGATCGACGCGGGATCGATGCGGCAGCGAGAAGCTCGTGTCGAGCGACGAGGTCGTCGACCAGCCGTCGAGCGCAGTTCAGCGCCGGCTGCATCGCAGCGGGCGCCACGGCACGGTGGGCAGGTTGAGCGTGCCGTCCACCGGAGCGTCCGGGATCGCGAAAAGAGGTCGAACGGGTAAGGCACGTCTAGGACCGCGTCGCGAGGTTGATGTTGAAATTCGCGAATGCGACTTCCGTCGGCGGCGGCGGCGACTCTGGTCCGTCCTGTCGACGCATGACACCCGCCGAGCGCGATGCCTGCCAATACCGCTGCAAGCGCCGGCGCGAACGGCCTGTTCCTGGACTCGAACATTTGCTTTCCCCTCGGTTTAAACCGCGCGTAGCATCGCGCGTTTAGTAGTCGTCACGAAGCCTACGCTCGCCTGACGATGCCGCGCAACAATCGCCCGGAAACCCCGCGGACGGGCCGTTTTGCGAAAGCAACAAACGGTCCAGCAGGCGGTCCCCCGACACGCCGCGCGGCTGCCTCTGCAGGCGGCCGCTTCGAAGTACGAATCATCGGTGGCGAATGGCGCGGTCGCAAGCTGCATTTCCCACCATCGGCAGGCTTGCGTCCGACTCCGGACCGAGTCCGGGAGACCGTGTTCAACTGGCTGCAGTTCGAACTGGCCGGCACGCGTTGCCTGGACCTGTTCGCCGGCAGTGGCGCACTCGGGTTCGAGGCGCTCTCGCGGGGTGCCGCTGAAGTCGTCTTCGTCGAGCGCGATCCGGTGTCCGCCCGGGCGATCAGCGAGATGCTCGCCCAGCTCCGGTGCGATCGCGGGCGCGTGGAACAGGTGGATGCCTTGGCGTGGCTCGAGCGCGGACCGCTCCCCTCGAAACCCTTCGACATCGTCTTCCTCGATCCGCCCTACGACAAGGCGTGGTTGCCCGTCCTGGCCGAAAAGCTCGAACGCGGCGGATGGCTCGCCCCCGGGGCATGGATCTATCTGGAAGACGCGGCGGCGCGCGGCGAGCCGACGCTGCCGGCCGGCTGGACGCTGTTGCGCAGCAAACGCGCGGGCGACGTCGGCTATCATCTCGCTCGCCGGGGCGTGCCGGCCCCAGAAGACAACAAACAGGCACGGGGAACCGAATGAGCAGTCGCGCGATGTATCCAGGCACGTTCGATCCATTTACGAACGGCCACAACGACCTGGTCCGGCGGGCGAGCCGGATCTTCGACAAGGTCGTGGTCGCGATTGCCGCGAACCCGGGCAAGGCGCCGTTGTTTCCGCTCGAGAAGCGCATCGAGCTGGTCAAGATCGTGCTCGCCGACCTCGATAACGTCGAAGTCATGGGTTACACGGGGCTCACGGTGGAATTCGCGCGCGCCAACGGGCTCAACGTGATGATGCGCGGCCTGCGCGCGGTGTCGGATTTCGAGTTCGAGTTCCAGCTCGCGACCATGAGCCGCCACCTGACCGACCAGGTCGAGACGGTGTTCCTGACGCCGACCGAGCAGTTCAACTTCATCTCGTCGACGCTGATCCGCGAGATCGCGAGCCTCGGCGGCAACATTTCCGAGTTCGTGCATCCGGCCGTAGCCGACGCCCTGCGCGCGCGCTTCGCCAAGCAAGCGCTCTGAGGTCCGCCCGCCTGTAAGGCGTTCCGGCATCGGCCGCCACGTCGCGCCATTTCGTGGCGCATCCAGCGCATATGGGCCGTGTGGCCGCTTGCGGCCGACACGAACATGGTGCTCCCCGACCGAGGAGCCCCGATGTCGTCGTTGCCGCTGCCCCTGTGGCCCGAAGCCGAACGTCCCCGTGAAAAGCTGCTGAAACTGGGCGCGACGGCGCTTTCGGAAGCCGAATTGCTGGCGATCCTGCTGCAGACGGGAACGCGCGGTCGCACGGCGGTCGATACCGCCCGCGGCTTGCTGGGCGAGTTCAAGTCGTTGCGTGGCCTGCTGACGGCCGAGCGTGAGGCGGTCTGCCGAACCCCGGGCCTCGGCTCGGCCAAATTCGCCCTGCTGCAGGCGGCGCTCGAGCTTTCCCGGCGGCACTACGCGGAACAGATGCTGGCCGGTCCGCCGTTGGCGAACCCCCGGGCCACGCGAGACTTCCTGAAGGCGCGGCTCCGGGATCGAGAACATGAGGTCTTTTGCTGTCTTTTTCTGGACAATCGCCACCGAGTCATCGCTTTTGACGAAGTTTTTCGCGGCACGATCGACGGCGCCAGCGTCCACCCGCGCGAGGTCGTCAAGCTGGCGCTGACCCGCAATGCGGCGGCCGTGATCCTGGCCCACAACCACCCGTCGGGCATCGCCGAGCCCAGCCAGGCCGACGAATTGATCACCGGCCGGCTGCGGGATGCCCTGGCCCTGGTCGATATCCGGGTGCTGGACCATATCGTGGTCGGGGACGGCGCCTGTGTCTCCTTTGCCGAGCGTGGGCTCCTGTAGAAACAAGGGGTTAGGGGAAACAAGGGGTTAGGGGATAGGGGTTAGGGGTTAGTCGGAGGTACGGTTGCAGCGTCGGTCTTATCAGCACCTCCGACTAACCCCTAACCCCTATCCCCTAACCCCTAGCCGGCTCGGGGCTTGCCCCAAGCCGGCGGCACTGGTATAAAACGCGGCTCGTTTATCGGGGTCCGCCATTCGGCCGGCCCGTCTGTTACAGGATCAGCACCATGTCGAAAGTCTGTCAGGTCACCGGCAAGCGGCCGATGAGCGGCAACACCGTTTCGCACGCCAACAACCGCAAGCGCCGCCGCTTCCTGCCGAACCTGCACACGCAGCGTTTCTGGCTCGAAACGGAAAAGCGCTGGGTCAGCCTGCGCGTGTCCGGCAATGCCATGCGCACGATCGACAAGAAGGGCATCGAAGTCGTCGTGAACGAGCTTCGCGCCCAGGGCGTCAAGGTCTGACGGCCCGCCAGCCGCAGGAGTCACTCAAATGCGCGACAAGATCAAACTCGTTTCGACCGCCGGCACCGGCCACTTCTACACGACCACCAAGAACAAGCGTCTCCACCCGGAGAAGCTCGAGGTCAAGAAGTTCGACCCGAAGGCCCGCAAGCACGTGGCCTACAAGGAAGCGAAGATCAAGTAATCCTTGGTCGAGCTTGCCGCGTCCGGTGCTGCCGGATGCCTGAAGAACCCGCCGATCCGGCGGGTTTTTCGTTTCTGGCGCCCTCTGTTCTTTCTGCCAGCGACCGCAAATAGCGGAACGTCGCGAGCCTGATGCCCGAGTTACCCGAAGTCGAAACCACGCGTCGCGGCGTGCGCGAAGCCATCGTCGGCCACGCCATCACGGCGTTCGACCTGCGCGAGCCGCGCCTGCGCTGGCGCGTCGAGCCGACGCTCGTGCAGTGAGCTGGTCGGCCAGCGCATCCACGACGTGCGCCGCCGCGCCAAGTACCTGCTGATCGATCTCGACCGCGGCTCGCTCATCGCGCACCTCGGCATGTCGGGCAGCCTGCGCGTGATGCCGGCCGGTTCGCCGCGGCTGTTGCACGACCACTACGACCTCGTGCTCGACTCCGGCCAGTGCCTGCGCTTCAACGATCCGCGCCGGTTCGGCAGCCTGCTCTGGTGCACGGGACCGGTGCACGAGCACCCGCTGCTGGCCGCGCTCGGGCCGGAGCCGCTCGAAGACGGCTTCACGGCGGAACTCCTCGCGACCAGGGCGAAGCGCCGCAAGGCCGCGGTGAAACTGTTCCTGATGGATCAGCACGTCGTCGTCGGCGTCGGCAACATCTACGCGAGCGAGGCCTTGTTTCGCGCCGGCGTCCGCCCGCGCCGGGCCGCCGGACGGATCAAGCCGGCGGAATGGCAGCGCATCGTCGAGTCGATCCGGCAGGTGCTCGGCGAGGCGATCCGCCAGGGCGGCACCACGCTGCGCGATTACGTGAATGCGGACGGCACGCCCGGCTACTTCCGCCAGCAGCTGTTCGTCTACGAGCGGGCGGGGGAGCCCTGCCGACGCTGCGAGACCCCGATCCGGCACCTGGTCCAGGGCCAGCGCTCGACGTATTTCTGCCCCGTCTGCCAGAAATAGTCGCCGGGTGAGGGGCGAACGGCAGGGTCCGACTGCGCGCCCCGCCGCCAGAGCCGGCGGTTATGACCTGAGACCGCTGCGCCGAAATGCGGACAGTCCCTTTGCCGCGCCCCGCGGCGCGCCCCCATAATCGCCCGCCATGTCAGCACCAGAAGCCTCCAACGATGCGCGTCGTGCTCGGCGTCACGGGCGGCATCGCCGCCTACAAGAGCGCCGAACTGACGCGCCGACTCAAGGATCGCGGCGCGGACGTGCAGGTCGTCATGACGGCCGGCGCGCAGCAGTTCGTCACGCCGCTCACGTTCCAGGCGCTGTCGGGCCGTCCCGTGCGCACGGACCTGTGGGATGCCGCGGCCGAAGCGGCCATGGGACACATCGAACTCGCGCGCTGGCCGCAGCGCATCGTCATCGCGCCAGCGACGGCGGATTTCATCGCACGGCTCGCGCACGGCCTGGCGGACGACCTGTTGTCGACGCTGTGCCTCGCGACCGACGTGCCGATCGTCGTCGTGCCCGCGATGAATCGACTGATGTGGGCCAATCCCGCGACGCAGGCGAACGTCGCCACGTTGCGCCAGCGTGGCCTGACGATTCTCGGTCCCGCCGAAGGCAGCCAGGCCTGCGGTGAAACCGGCGCCGGCCGCATGGTCGAACCGCAGGAAATCGTCGAGGCCGTGCTGGCGACGCCGCGCGTCGCAACCGCGGGCTTGCTGCACGGCCGCAAGGTCGTCGTCACCGCCGGCCCGACGCGCGAGCGCATCGATCCCGTGCGTTTCATCACCAATCGCAGCTCCGGCAAGATGGGTTACGCGGTGGCCGAGGCCGCGCGCGATGCCGGCGCCAGCGTCGTCATCGTCAGCGGTCCGGTCAACGTGCCCACGCCGCCCGGCGTGAAGCGCGTCGACGTCGAGACCGCCGAGCAGATGATGAATGCGGTGCAGGCCGAAATCGCCGACACCGACATCTTCATCGCTGCCGCGGCCGTTTCCGATTACCGCATGCGCGAGATCGCGGAACACAAGATCAAGAAGACCAGCGACGAGCTGTCGCTGCACCTGGCGCGCACGCCCGACATCCTCGCGACCGTGGCGGCCGGATCACCGCGCCCGTTCGTCGTCGGCTTCGCGGCCGAGACGCAGAACGTCGAGCGCAATGCGCTGCTCAAGCTCGAGGGCAAGAAGCTCGACATGATCGCCGCGAACCAGGTGGGCGAAGGCCTCGCCTTCGATTGCGACGACAACGCGCTCACGCTGTACTGGCAGGGCGGCAAGCGCGAACTCGAGCGCGCGCCCAAGTGCCGGCTCGCCGGTGAGTTGGTCGCCGTGATCGCCGAGCGTTTTGCGGGGAGCCGATCAGCGATGAGCTGCGCAGCGACCGAAGCTGCAGGTCCGCATCCTCGATGCCCGCATCGGCAAGGACTATCCGCTGCCGCATTACGCGACGCCCGGTTCCGCGGGACTCGACCTGCGCGCGTGCCTCGATGCACCGCTCGTGCTCGAGCCGGGCAAGACGCAGCTGATCCCGACCGGCATCGCCATCCACCTCGAGGATCCGGGCCTGGCCGCCGTGCTGCTGCCGCGCTCGGGACTCGGCCACAAGCACGGCATCGTGCTCGGCAACCTCGTCGGCCTGATCGACTCCGACTACCAGGGCCAGGTGATGGTCTCGTGCTGGAATCGCGGCCAGGCCGCGTTCACGATCGAGCCGGGCGAGCGCATCGCGCAGATGGTCGTGGTGCCCGTCGTGCAGGTGGAGTTCGAGGTCGTCGAGGAGTTCACCGCCAGCGACCGGGGAGCCGGGGGGTTCGGCAGCTCGGGAAGGAGGTAGGAAGGCAGGAGGTCAGGAGGCTAGTCGGAAGCGCTAGGCGCGGAAGCGCGCTCCGCGCGCAGCGCGCTTCCGACTAACCTCCTGACCTTCCTGGCCTCCTGCCCCTACTTGATGCCCTTCAGCTCCTTGAACCGGCTGATGTCCGCCGCAAATTCCTGCGTCACGCGTTCGCGTTCGGTCGTGTTCTTCGTCAGTTCCTGCTCGTAGACCTGCAGGCCCTTCACCGTGTTCACGATTTCGCTCGCGATCTGCTCGGGCAGCGCCGGTGCGTTCGGCTTCGCGTTGTAGGGGCGGAAGCGCTGCACCGATTCCATCAGCCGCGCCTCGCGCGCGCGCAGGTTGGTGATGTACTGGCGCGTCACGACGTTCTGCTGCTCGAGCAGGTCGATGCGCTGGTCACGCAGGCGTTCGATGTCGGCGACGGTCAGGTACGTCGCCAGCAACGTGCGGTCGCGCTGGGCCGCGCGGCCTTGGCGTCGTCCGCCGCCTTCTGCGCGGCAAGCTGCTCGAGCGACTTCGCGCCCGGAATCATGCGCACCACGCGGCCCGTCTGGTCGAGCACGTCGACGTCGGCGCCCATGCACTCGGGCGGGATGTTCTGGCCGACGAAGCTCTGGCCGGACGCGCTCTTGCAGCGGTAGATGTGCTCGTCGCTGAGCGAGGGCCCGCTCGACCTGCTTCTTTTTCTGCGCGGCATCGGCGACACCGGCCGCCGAGGGCACAGGCCAGCAGCAGCAGGGCGGCAGCCACGCCGAGACGGACTCGGGCGGGTGCCGGGCGAAGAGGCGGTCAGAGGCACTGCGCGCATGACGGGGATTCTGAGGCCAGACCCCCTCCGGATTGCAGCATTTTGGTGTCGGCAGGGCTCAGCATTGTGACCTGCTTCAAACTGGGGGCGCCTTCAGACCCCGTACTGGTCGCGGTAGGCCCGCACCGTCTGCAGCACCGCGCTGTCACCGGTGGCCTCGAGGTGGGCCATCAGGTCGCGCAGCCGCAGCACCGAAATGACCGGCAGGCCGAACGAATCCTGCACTTCCTGCACCGCCGATTTCTCGCCCTGGCCACGCTCTTCGCGGTCGAGCGCGATCAGGACGGCCGCCGGGGTCGCCCCCTGCGCAGCGGATGATCTCGACGGACTCGCGGATGGCCGTTCCGGCCGTGATCACGTCGTCGACGATCAGCACGCGGCCCTTGAGCGGCGCGCCGACGATCGTGCCGCCTTCGCCGTGGTCCTTGGCTTCCTTGCGGTTGAAGGCAAAGGGGAGGTTGCGGCCCTCGTGCTCGGCCATCGCGGCGGCCGTCGCCGTGACCAGCGGGATGCCCTTGTAGGCCGGGCCGAACAGCATGTCGAACGGCACGCCCGACTGCGTGGCCGTGCGGGCATAGAAGCGGCCGAGCGAGCCGATGGCGTGGCCGGTGTTGAACAGGCCCGCGTTGAAGAAGTACGGGCTCTTGCGGCCGGACTTCAGCGTGAACTCGCCGAAGCGCAGGACGCCGAGCTCGAGGCAGAGACGGATGAAGTCGGGTTGGTGCATGGGCGTGTACTTTATACTTTGCGCCCATGCGCATCATCACCCTCAACGCGAACGGCATCCGCTCTGCGGCGCGCAAGGGCTTCTTCGACTGGCTGCCGGCCCAGGACGCCGACGTCGTCTGCGTCCAGGAGACCAAGTGCCAGCGCGACCAGATCACCGAGCCCGCATGTTCCACCCGGCCGGCTACCACTGCTACTACTTCGACGCGGTCAAGAAGGGCTACAGCGGCGTGGCTGTGTATTCGCGCGACAAGCCGCTGACGGTCGTGGCCGGCCACGGCTCGAAGGAATTCGACAGCGAGGGGCGCTACATCGAGGCGCGCTTCAAGAACCTGAGCGTGGTCTCGCTCTACCTGCCCTCGGGCTCGTCGAGCGAGGAGCGGCAGCAGGCCAAGTTCCGCTTCCTGGCGGAATTCATGCCGTACCTGCGGGCCCTGAAGCGCAAGAAGCGCGACTACATCCTCTGCGGCGACTGGAACATCGCGCACAAGGAAATCGACCTGCGCAACTGGCAGTCGAACCAGAAGAACTCCGGCTTCCTGCCCGAGGAGCGCGCCTGGCTCGACGAGCTGTTCGACGACGTGAAGCTACGTCGACGCGTTCCGCGAAGTGAACCCCGAGCCGGACCAGTACACGTGGTGGTCGAACCGCGGCCAGGCCTGGTCGAAGAACGTCGGTTGGCGCATCGACTACCAG
Organism: uncultured Gammaproteobacteria bacterium; assembly: GCA_963828265.1. Classification (GTDB taxonomy): domain Bacteria; phylum Pseudomonadota; class Gammaproteobacteria; order Steroidobacterales; family Steroidobacteraceae; genus RPQJ01. The sequence goes on from CAWHEA010000026.1 coordinate 90,310, forward strand.
GTGCTGAGCCCCGGGCTGCGCGGCAGCGTGCGCAGCGCCGAAATCTACAAGGCGCAGCGCTTCTCCGATCACGCGCCGCTCACCGTGACGTACGACCTGTGACCGACCGAGCGCAGGCGCAGCCGCCGGCCGAACCCGCGTCAAGAAGCCCTGGTGGCGCGGCTGGGCGACGCGCGTGCGTGCGTACAAGCATCCGCGCGTGCTGGCGATGCTGTTCCTCGGCTTCTCGGCCGGCCTGCCGTTCATGCTGGTGTTCTCGACGCTGTCGGCCTGGCTGCGCGAAGTCGGCATCGAGCGCGCCACGATCGGCATGCTGTCGTGGGTCGGCATCATCTACTCGGTCAAGTTCTTCTGGGCGCCGGTCGTCGATCGCCTGCGAGCTGCCGCTGCTGCACCGCCTGCTCGGGCGCCGCGCGCAGCTGGATGCTGCTCGGCCAGGTCGGCATCGCGATCGGCCTGCTCAACATGGCGCACATGAGCCCGGTCGGCAACCTGGCCGTCGTCGCCTCGCTGGCGCTGCTCGTGGCGTTCTCGTCCGCCACGCAGGACATCGCGGTGGACGCCTGGCGCATCGAAGCGGCGCCGGTCGAGATGCAGGGCGTCATGGCGGCGGCGTACCAGCTCGGCTATCGCATCGCGATGATGGTGGCGAGTGCCGGCGCACTCTGGATCGCGGCGGATCACGGCTGGACCGTGTCGTACACGTCGATGGCCGTGTGCGCGTGCATCGGCATCGTCACGACGCTCGTGATCTCGCGAGCCCGAAGCGCGCGTCGATCAAGCACACGCTCGCGCAGGAAGCCCGCGTCTCCGACTGGCTCGAGCGCAAGGCGCACTGGCCGGAAGGCGCTGCGCAACCTCGGCGCCTGGTTCGTCGGCTCGGTGGTGAACCCGTTCATCGATTTCTTCACGCGCTACGGCGTGAAGCTCGCCGTGCTGATGCTCGCCTTCATCGGCAGCTATCGCCTCGCCGATTTCACGATGGGCGTGATGACAATCCGTTCTACCTCGACATCGGCTTCACGCTGAAGGAGATCGCCGCGGTCGCCAAGGGCTTCGGCGTGTTCTGGTCGATCCTCGGCACGCTGCGTCGGCGGCATGCGCCGTGGCGCGGCTCGGCGTCGTGCGCTCGCTCGCGCTCGGCAGCGTGCTCGGTGATCATCGCCAACCTGATGTTCGCCGTCTTCGCGTCGCTCAACGAGCCGAACATCGACGGGCTCGCGTTCCTGATCAGCGTCGACAACCTGGCGATGGGCATCGCCGGCACGTCATTGATCGCCTACCTGTCGAGCCTGACCAGCGCTTCGTACACGGCGACGCAGTACGCGCTGTTCTCGTCGATGTACGCGCTGCCGGGCAAGCTGCTGATGGGCACGTCCGGTTTCGTCGTCGATGCCATCGGTTATCCGGCGTTCTTCGTCTACACCTCGACGCTCGGCCTGCCCGCGCTGGTGCTGCTGTTCTTCCTCTGCGCGCAAGATGCGGCAGGAAGCAAGGTGAGCCGCGCGTGGCCAACGAGATCGACCTGACGCGAGTGATCTGCCCGCTGCATGAACTGGCGGACCCCGGTGCGCGCGGATTCACGATGGGGCAGGGCGAGTGGCCCTTGAAGGGCTTCGTGGTCCGGCAGGGCGAGCAGGTCTACGGCTACGTCAACCATTGCCCGCACGCCGGCTTCCCGCTCAACTGGCAGCCCGACCAGTTTCTCGTCCCCGGCGGCGACGACGATCCGCTGCGTGATGCACGGCGCGCTGTTCGAGATGGAAACGGGCAGTTGCCTCGCCGGCCCCTGCCTGGGGCTCGGACTGCAGCCGCTGCCGGTGCATGTCCGGCACGGCTACGTGCTGCTCGACGATTCGGTGCCGCTGCGCGACCCGAATTGATCGCTGCTCAGCCCGCGGGACGCTCCTGCGGTTCTTCGGGCAATTCGAGTTCGGAGTAGCCGTCCGCCTCGCCACGATCGATGGCTTCGAACGGGCTGTTGCCACTGCCGGGCTCCACGTCGAATTCGTTCTCGGTATCTTCCGGATCGACGTCGACCGAGCCGGTCCAGTCTTCGGGCGCCGAGGCGACGACGATCTCTTCCTCGCGCCACTCGTCGAGGTCGAGTTCTTCGATCGTGCCGTCGAAGTACTGCAGCTCGATCGTGGAATCGTCACGGTCGATCGCGACCACCTCGAAGGAGTCTCCGCCGGCTCGCGCGTACCATTTGCCAACGACAGGTGCGGGGTTGCTCATCGTCTTGTCCTCGACACGTCCTTGCGCTTGGTATCCTGTGTTTGTTTTAGACCTGCGCGGCCCGGAGTTCAAGTCGCGAAACACGCGAAGGCACGATGTTCGACGAACTGGTGAAATTCTTCGTGGTCCTGCTGGTGGTGGTGGAGCCGTTGTCGCTCCTGCCCATCCTCGCCGGGCTGACGGAAGGCTCGGACGACGCCTACCGGCGACGCATGTCCGTCAAGGCCGTCGCCATCTCTGCGCTGGTGTGCGTCCTCTTCGCTGTCGGCGGCACGGCGCTGCTCAAGGTGCTCGGCATCAGCGTCGACGCCTTCAAGATCGGCGGCGGTATCCTGCTGTTCATGCTCGCGATCGAGATGGTGTTCGCGCGCGAATCGGGCGTGCGTTCGATCACGCCGGGTGAAGGCGAGGAAGCCCATCACCGCGTCGACATCTCGGTGTTCCCGCTGGCGTTTCCGATGATCGCCGGGCCCGGCGCAATCGCGACCATCCTGCTGGCGTTTGCCGCGCGTGCCATTCGGTTCGCTGCAGTTCTTCGCGCAGCTCGCCGTGATCGGCGTGGTGCTTGCATTGACGCTGGCGCTGATGCTGGTGACGGGACCGGTGATGCGCGTCGTCGGCGTGACGGGCAGTGCGGTGCTGGGCCGGTTGCTCGGCGTCCTGCTCGCTGCGCTCGCGGCGCAGTTCGTGATCGACGGCGTGCGCGGGGCGATGGCGTGAGGGAAGGCGAGGAAGGGCAGGAAGGGCAGGAAGTAGGAAGGCGGCACTGCGCAGCGTCGTCAGCTGACTCGCTGTCCTTCACTTCCTACGCTTCCCCGGCGGAACGCCAGGTCCCACACGCCGTGTCCGAGCCGCTGGCCACGCCGTTCGAAGCGCGTCAGCGGACGGCTGTCCGGCCGGTCCACGTAATCACCCGTCGCTGATTCGTTCTTCAATGCCGTGCTGCCGCCTGCCGTTGCCAGCATGTGCTCGGCATACGGTTGCCAGTCGGTCGCCATGCGGAAGACGCCACCCGGCTTGAGCTTGCGCGCCACGAGTTCGACGAACGGAGGCTGCACGATGCGGCGCTTGTGGTGCCGCTTCTTGGGCCACGGGTCCGGGAAGTAGAGCAGTACCTCGTCGAGCGATGCGTCAGGCACGCGCCGCTGCAGGACCTGCACGGCGTCCTCGCAGATCACGCGCACGTTGCCCAGCTTTTCGGCTTCGCAGCGCAGCAGCAGGTGACCGACGCCGGGCGGATGCACTTCGAGGCCGAGGTAATTGCGTTCGGCATGGGCGGACGCGAGCGCGACGAGCGACTCGCCGTTGCCGAAGCCGATCTCGAGCACCACGGGCGCGTCGCGACCGAATGCGGCTGCGAAATCGAGCGGCTCGTCGCCGTTTTCGATGCCGAGCGCGGGCCACAGTTCACGCCAGGCGCGTTCCTGGGCGCCGGTCATGCGCCCTGCGCGCACGACGAAGCTGCGGATCGCACGGTGGTGCGACGTGTCGGGCGCGGTCGCTGCTGCGGCGACTGCGTTCTCGGCGTCTGGCTTCGATGACGGCAAGGGTCTAAAGTTTCGTTGGCTTGGGGGGATTGCAATCATAAGGCCCGGCCAACGGGCGTGGAGAAAAACGATGGCCCAATCGGACCGACTGTTGCTCGACCAGTCTCGGCGGCGACGCCAAGATCCTGTGCAAGCGCACGTGGTGGGTGTTCCTGGTTGGCGGCATCGCCAGCGTGATCTTCGGCGTTGCTGGCTTTCTCGCAGCCGATGACAGCCTGGCTGGTCGTCGCGGTCTTCTTCGCCGCCGCGATCCTGGTCGATGGCGCCTCCAACGTCTTCGGTTCGATCCGGAACCGTGACAAGGACGGCTGGTGGATCATGCTGCTGATCGGGCGTGCTCGGCGTCGTCGTCGGCGGCTACGCGCTGCTCAATCCGCTCGTCAGCATGAAGGCGTTCATCCTGCTGGTTGCCTTCGAGGCATTCATTGCTCGGCGTGTTCCTCGTGATGCTCGGCTACAAGGTGCGAGCGGCGACCGAGCGCGAATGGCTCCTCTACCTCACGGGCGGCCTGTCGATCCTGTTCGGCATCCTCGTGATCGTGAATCCCGCCGTGGGCGGCTTGTCCGTGATCCTGATGATCGCGACGTGGGCGATCATCATGGGCGTGCTCAAGATCATTTTCGCCTTCAAGGTGAAGAACCTGCCGGAGCGGATGGCGAACCGCTTCGTGTGACGCTGCACCTCTCCTGCGTCAGCGGGAGAGGTGTCCGTTCAGGCGATCCTGCCTGCGATGCGACCGCCCAGCAGGCAGCCGCCGAGGAACGTGCCCTCGAGTCCGCGCTTGCCGTTCATCCCGCCGCCGCCAAAGCCGGCGCTTTCACCCGCTGCATACAGGCCGGGAATCGGTTCGCCGGAGTGGCCCAGCACGCGGCATTCCAGGTCGGTCTGCAGTCCGCCCATGCTCTTGCGACTGATGATGAACTCGCGAATGGCGATCAGCGGACCCGCCGACGGGTCGAGGATCTGCTGGAACTTGCAGGTGCGCAGCCGGTCGCCGACCCAGCGGCGCGCGAACTCGATGCGGCGCAGTTGCTCGTCGGTGTGGAACCGCGGGCCGAGACCGATGATGTCGTCGTAATTCGTCGCCGCCTTGCGGACCGCATCGACGTCGACCGACCCGTCGCCGGCCAGCACGTTCATTTTCTCGACCAGCGCTTCGACCGTGGGCGCGACCACGACGTCCGGACAGAATTGCGTCATCTGGTCGTAGAGCCAGTGGTTGCCGAGCACCATGTCGCGCGCGACTGCCAGCCGGTTCTTGCGTCGGAACGCGGGATTGAACTCACCGCCCGAGATCGCCAGTTCCTTGAGCATGATCCGGCGGTTCAGCAGTTGCCACGAATAGGCGCGTTCCTGCCGGCAGATCTGCGCGACGAGGTCGTGCGTGTCGAAGCCCGTCACCAGCGGCATCGGGCCGATGCGCTCGCCGCGCCAGTTGAGCCACAGCGCCGATTTCGGCGGCACGAGCGAGAGCCCGTGCGACGGCTTGCGCGGTTGCCAGTGGTGGACGCCCGCAGCGTAGTTCCATTGCCAGTCCAGGTGCGTGATGCGCGCGCCGTGCGCAGCCGCCGCGTCGTGCAGCGTGCCGTCGGCGTACTTGTGCGAACCGTTCAGCAGCGTGGCCGGCGGCTGCGACCAGTCCGCATGCCAGTTCTGCCGCACGCGGTCGAGGTTGCCGTTGATGCCGCCGCTCGCGATCACGACGTTCTCGGCGCTCGCCTCGAACTCGTCGTCGCTGCCTTCGAGCCGGCCGCGGCAGCCCGTCACGCGGCCATTGGTCACCACCAGCGACTCGACGCAATGATCGAACCGCAAGTCGAGCCGGTCGCGATTCGGCCGCGCCAGCAGGTGCGTGTTCAGCACCACCTGCAACTCGTGCCCGGTGCCCCAGACGATGTGCCAGCGAGGCACCGAGTTGCCCGGCGTGTGCAGGCCGCGCTCTACCCACAGTGGCATCGGCATGAACTGCACGCCGATGCCGCGGAGCCAGTCGTAGATTTCTTCGTTGGCGCGGTGGACGTAGGCCTCGGCCCAGGCGCGCGGCCAGTGATCGTCCGGTCCGAAGTCGGCGAATGCGTGCCAGTCGCGCAGGCCCTGCTGCGCGCCGTCGCGAATGCCATAGCGCTTCTGCAGCGGCGTGCCGGCGAACCAGATGCCGCCGAAGCTCTCCTTCGCGAGACCGCCCATGTTCTCTTCGGTATCGCGATCGAGCAGCAGGACGCGCCGGCCGCGGTCGAGCAACTCGATGGCCGCCGTCACGCCCGCAATGCCGGCGCCGATCACGATCACGTCTGCCGAATAGCGGATCATTCGACCACTCCGGGGAGGATGGCGAGATGCCAAGCGTAACGCGACGGTATCATCGCCTGCATGAGCAACCTCCGCAGGCCACGCGAATCGCTGTCGCTGCCCGAGGCGCGGCGGGTCGCGCTGGCGGCCCAGGGATTCGGCCGTCCACGACCCGATCGGGACGTCGTCAAGGCCGACGTCGTGCGCACCGTGCGCGCTCTGGGCCTGCTGCAGATCGACTCGGTCAACGTGCTCGTCCGGTCGCACTACCTGCCGTTGTTCTCCCGGCTCGGGGCGTACGCGATGCCCCTGCTGGACGAGGCGGCCTACGGCGGGCGGCGGCGGCAGGTGTTCGAGTACTGGGGCCACGAGGCGTCGCTGTTGCCGGTCGAGCACCAGCCGTTATTGCGCTGGCGCATGCAGCGCGCGAAGAACGGCGACGGCACCTGGGGCAACGTCGCCCGATTCGGTCGCGACCGTGCCGCCTTCTGCGCCGAGGTGCTGGCGGAAATTCGTGATCGAGGCCCGCTCGGCGTGTCCGAAATCGGCACCGGCGACCGCCGCAAGGGCAGCTGGTGGGGCTGGAGCGAAGGCAAGGTCGCCCTCGAGTGGCTGTTCTGGACCGGGCAGGTCACCACGCATTCGCGGCGACGCTTCGAGCGCGTCTATGACCTGACCGAGCGGGTGCTGCCGCAAGCCGTCGTCGATGCGCCGACACCGGCCGTCGAGGACGCGCACCGCGAGTTGCTGCGCATCGCGAGCGTGGCGATGGGCGTTGCCACCGAGCGCGACCTGCGCGATTACTTCCGGCTCGGGCCGGCGGATGCGAAGGCGCGCGTCGCCGAACTCGTCGAGTCGCGGGAGCTGGTGCCCGTGCAGGTGGAAGGGTGGAAAGGCCCGTCGTACCTGGCTGCCGGAGCCAGGGTGCCCGCGCGCATCGAGGCCCGCGCCCTGTTGTCGCCGTTCGATTCGCTGGTCTGGTTTCGCGACCGGCTGCAGCGCCTGTTCGATTTCCACTACCGCATCGAGATCTACACGCCGGCGCACAAGCGCGATCCATGGCTACTACGTGCTGCCGTTCCTGCTGGACGAGCAGCTCGTGGCACGCGTGGACCTGAAGTCCGACCGCGCGGCGGGCAAGTTGCGCGTCATCGCGACGCATTACGAACCGGACGTGGACCGGCGCGTCGTCGATGCCGGCGCTGCGCGACGAACTCGACCTGCTCGCGCGCTGGCTCGGGTTGCGAGCCGTCGTCGTGGCCGGGCCGGGCGAAGTCATGATCCTCGATCGGGTCGAAACGCGCTCGTTCGCTGCGAGCGGTGGTTTCGGCGCGCTGCTGGCGTTGGTCGCGGTCGGTTGTGTGATCTCGGGCTGCGCCGCGACTCCAGCAGTGCGAAGACCGATGTCAGCCGCAGTCACGCCCGCGCTGGCGACGGGCACCATCGCGACACCGCCGGCCGAATTTGCCGACGCGAAGGCGGCGCAGTCCCTCGTGCAAGCCATCGACGAGCGGCTGACGATCATGCGCGACGTGGCTGCCGCGAAATGGCTGTCGGGCGCGCCGATCCTCGATGCAGCACGTGAAGCCGTCGTGCTGCAGCAGGTTGCGGCGCGGGCCCAGTCGCTCGGCCTCGATCCTGTGACGACGCAAGCATTCTTCGCCGAGCAGATCCGTCTCGCTCGCGATCTGCAGCAGCACTGGCACGACGAATGGCAGCGGGCCGGGCATTGTGCACCCTGCGACGAGCCTGCGGATCTGCAGGCCGTGCGCGAGCGCATCGATGCGACGAATGAACGAGCAGTTTGCCGCGTTGTACCTGCTGGCGCCGTTGCGTGACGACACGGCAGCCACGGTGATGGAGCAGATGCAGGCCACGGTTCGGCACCACGCGACTCCCGGCGGCAGACAGCCGCCGCATTGGCGACGGCCTTGCGAGACGTCGTGCGGTCGCCGGGCGGCCCGGTCCTGGACCGCGTGCGGGCGACGCACGTGCTCCGCGTCGCCACCACCGGTGATTACGCTCCGTTCAGTCTCGAAGCCCATGGGCACTTGTCCGGTGCGGACATCGAGCTGGCTCGCGACCTGGCCGCGCATCTTGGTGCCGTGCCGGTGTTCGTCCGCACCAGCTGGCCCAGCCTGGCCGATGACCTGCGCGACGGACGCTTCGACGTCGCGCTGAGCGGCATCAGCTACACCGAGGAGCGTGCGGCGCTGGGTCTCTACTCGGCCGCCTACCATGAAGGCGGCAAGACGTTGATCGCGCGCTGCGCCGACCGCGAACGGTTCGACACTCCGGCCGAGATCGATCGCCCCGGTGTGCGCGTGATCGTGAATCCGGGCGGCACCAACGAACGCTACGTGCGCGAGCACGTGCACCAGGCGCAGATCCTCGTGCATCCGGACAACCGCGGCGTGTTCGCGGAGATTGCGGCGGGCCGGGCCGACGTGATGGTCACCGACGACGTCGAAGCCGAACTGCAGGCTCGCCGGCGACCCGGCCAGTTGTGCCGAACGTATCCCGGCACGTTGACCCGGGGCGAAAAGCGGATTCTGATGGCGCGCGACCCGGCGCTGCAGGTGGTCGTGGACGAGTGGCTGGCCGGCGCACAGGCCGCTGGCGAGCCCGCGCGTGAGCTTGAACGAGCCATGCGGGCGTACGTAAGCGACAATGACGTCCATTGAACGAAGCGAATGGCTGCAATGCCGATGAACGAAACAGGTGCCCGAATGCGGATGCGACTGATGGGATCGATGGCGGCTCTGGTGTGCAGCCTTGCAGCGACGGCGCACGCCGAGGCGCCGGCCGACGTACGCGCCGATGCGCGCGACATCCTGGACAAGATCATCTCCATTCCGAGCTCCGCCGGCCGCGGCCAGGTGCCGGCAGTCGCCGCAGTACCTGGCGGATCGCTTCCGGGCGGCCGGCTTCCCCGAGGACGACATCCACATCCTGCCGTCGGGTGAAACGGCGTCGCTCGTCGTGCGCTATCGCGGCACCGGCAAGGGCGGCAAGCCGATCCTGCTGCTCGCGCACATGGACGTCGTCACGGCGAAGCCCGAGGACTGGGAGCGCGATCCGTTCAAGCTGATCGAGGAGAACGGCTATTTCTTCGGTCGCGGCACGATGGACGTCAAGGGCGAGATTTCCCTGATCACCGCCACGTTCCTGCGGCTCAAGGCCGAGAAGTTCGTGCCGACGCGCGACCTCATCATCGCCTTCTCCGGCGACGAGGAGACGACGATGGCGACGACGCGGGAACTCGCGACGCAAGTACCGCGACGCTGACCGACGCCGAGTTCGCGCTGAACGGCGACGGCGGTGGCGGCACGCTCGACGAGGAGACGGGCAAGCCGCGGTTCTACGCGCTGCAGGGCGCCGAAAAGTCGTACGCCAGCTATACGCTCACGGCGCGCAACCCGGGTGGCCACAGCTCGCAGCCGCGCCCCGACAATGCCATCTACGAACTCGCCGATGCGCTCAAGGCGCTGCAGGGATACTCGTTCCCGGTGATGTGGAACGACTGGACGATCGGCAGCTTCAAGGCGTCGGCTCCCGTCACGCCCGGCGAGCTGGGCCAGGCCATGGCGAAGTTCGCGGCGCACCCGGGCGATGCCGAGGCCGCTGCCGTCCTGGCGAAGAACGCCGGCCATGATCGGGCGCACCCGCACCACCTGCGTCGCGACGATGCTCACGCGGCGGACATGCGGACAACGCGTTGCCCCAGTCGGCGACCGCCACGGTCAATTGCCGCATCTTCCCCGGCACCAGCGTTGCCGAAGTGCGCGACTCGCTGCAGCAGGTCGTCGGCGACAGGATCGAAGTGAAGGTGCTCGGCGAGCCGCATTCGAGCCCGCCGTCCCCGATGCGCAGTGACGTCATGGCGGCCGTGACCAAGGCGGTCCAGGCGAGCCATCCCGGCGTGCCGATCGTGCCGGACATGGCGCCTTACGCCACCGACGGCTCCATCTTCCGTGGTGCAGGCATTCCAACGTACGGCGTCAGCAGCCTCTTCATGAAGGAATCGGACGAATTCGCGCACGGCTTGAACGAACGCATTCCAGTTGCGGCGTTTTATGCCGGTCTCGATCACTGGTACGTGCTGCTCACTACGCTGGCTGGCACGAAATAGACGGTTTCAGGCATACTGCGTCCACAGTTTGCCGCCGCGCAGTCCGGTCTGCGCACGAGAGTCTTCAGCGCTTCCCTTCATGGGAATGCCTATGCGGCCCCTCCTGCAGACTGATCGAAGTCTGCATTTCGCTGCTCGATTCATCAAAGTTACGGCGCCAGTCCGGTGCCTGCACGTGCTTGCACGCGCAGGTTTGGCGCCCGGAAAAGTCATCTAAATGTCATTTGAAAATTTCGGCCTCCAGGCCGAACTCGTGCGTGCGGTCGTCGAAATGGGCTACACGCAGCCAACCCCCATCCAGTCGCGCGGCATCCCCGCGGTGCTCGAAGGTCGTGACCTGCTCGCCGCCGCCCAGACGGGCACCGGCAAGACGGCCGCCTTTGCGCTGCCGCTGCTGCAGAAGCTGCACGAAGACCAGCCGAACCCGCGTGGTTCGCGTGCGCCGCGTGCACTCGTGCTCGTCCCGACGCGCGAACTCGCGGCACAGGTCCAGCAGTCCATCGCCGATCTCGGCACCCACCTGCGCCAGCAGTCGGCGCTGATCTTCGGCGGCGTCAGCCCGCGCCCGCAGATCGACCTGCTGCGCCGCGGCGTCGACATCGTCGTCGCCACGCCGGGTCGCCTGCTCGATCACGCGAACGAGCGCAACATCGACCTGCGCAGCGTGCGCTACCTCATCCTCGACGAAGCGGACCGGATGCTCGACATGGGCTTCATCCGCGACATCCGTCGCGTGCTCGCGATGCTGCCGCCGAACCGCCAGAACCTGCTGTTCTCGGCGACGTTCTCGGAAGACATCCGCGGACTCGCGAACGGCCTGCTGCGCAATCCGCTCACGATCGAAGTCGCGCCGCGCAATGCGCCGACCGAGCTCGTCGACCACCGCGTGCACCTGGTCTCGCAGGGCGAGAAGCGCGCCGTGCTGAGCCACCTGCTCAAGTCCGGCCCCAATGCGCAGACGCTCGTCTTCACCCGCACCAAGCACGGCGCCAATCGCCTTGCCGAGCAGCTGACGCACGACGGCCTGCAGTGCGCCGCGATCCACGGCAACAAGTCGCAGAGTGCACGCACGCGCGCGCTCGAAGACTTCAAGGAATACAAGGTGCAGGTGCTGGTCGCGACCGACATCGCAGCACGCGGCCTCGACATCACCGAACTGCCGCAGGTCGTCAATTACGAGCTGCCGCACGTGCCGGAAGACTACGTGCACCGCATCGGCCGCACCGGTCGTGCCGGCTCCACGGGCCAGGCGCTGTCGCTGGTCTCGGACGACGAGCGTGATCGCCTCCGGGCGATCGAGCGCGTGCTCGGCCGCAAGATCAACGTGCTGCCGCTCGATCGCACGCAGATTCCGCGTCCGTCGGGTGAAGGCAAGACGCGCGAACCGCGTCACGTCGATCCGCGTGCCCAGCAGCAGCGTCACGCCAAGCCGCAGGGCCAGCGCACGCCGGCCGGCAGGCCAGGTCGCATGGGCGGCCGGGCAGCGGCCGGCGGTGGCGCCCGTCGCCCCAAGCCCAGGAGCTACGGCTCGCAGGCGTAACGAAGATGAGGCCCGGCACAGTCCGGGCCTCAACTTTTCCGGGCGGCTACCTTGGCTTGATGCACCGGTGGGTGCGATAGCGAACGGAACCACAAGGCGCGAAGTCGCAAGCTGAATCCCACATTCGATGGGAAACAGCATGCAACATCCACCCGTACAGACCGACCTCGCGGCCATCCGCATCCGCGCTCGCGCCCACATCGATGAGGGTGCCGTCACTGCGGGCTACACGGCCGATCGCGCCGCCGTGCTCCAGATGCTGAACGACTCGCTGGCCACGGAACTGGTCTGCGTCCTGCGCTACCGTCGCCATCACTTCATGGCGCGAGGCATCCAGTCGCAGAGCGTTGCCCAGGAGTTCCTCGTCCATTCGAACGAAGAGCAGGGGCACGCCGACCTGATCGCCGCGCGGATCGTGCAGCTTGGAGGCGAGCCGGACTTCGCGCCGGACGGCCTTTCACGCCGCAGCCACGCGGAATACATCGCCGGCGACTCGCTCGCGGGGATGATCAGGGAAGACCTGGTGGCCGAGCGCATCGCGATCGACAGCTACCGCGAATTCATCCAGTACCTGGGTGACAAGGATCCGACCACGCGCCGCATGCTCGAAGGGATCATGGCGGTGGAAGAAGAGCACGCCGACGAGCTCGCCGACCTGCTGGTCGCCTTCCCGTCATGACCACCACCGCTGGTCACTCATCAATCAATGCATCAGGGAGCAAGACTATGGAACGTATGGACATGGGCAACGGACAGATCGTGCAGGACCTGAAGGCCGTCGTCAGCGATGCGGAAGCGTTGATGCATGCCACCGCAGGCGATGTCACCGAGCGAGCCGTCAAGGCCCGCACGCGCGCCGAGGAGTCGCTGCGTCACGCGCGGACTCGCATCATCGAAATGGAGCAGGAGATGATGGCGCGAGCAAAGGCCGCTGCGCACGCAACCAACGGCTACGTTCACGAAAACCCCTGGCCGTCGATCGGCGTTGCCGCTGGCGTCGCGTTCGTCGCCGGACTGCTGGTCGGCCGGCGCTGAGCCACGGCGGCAATGGACATGCCCCTGGTCCGCCATGAGGAATCACCCGGGCGAACGCCCGGCGGCCTGTTCGAGTCCGTGCGGACGCTGCTCGGGACGCTGGTCGCGATGGCGCGGACACGAGCCGAGCTGTTCGGCAACGAACTCGAGCAGGAACTCCGCCGGATCGTCGGGATGCTCGTCGGGGCGATGATCGTGCTCGCGCTCGCGAGCCTGGCGTTGCTGTTTGCCGCGTTGACGATCGTGGTGTCCGCCTGGGAGACGCATCGCGTCGCAGCGACCGCGCTGGTGGCCGTGGGCTTCGTCATCCTGGCGGTGGTCGCTTACATCGTGACCACGCGCCGCGGGCAGCGAACGACGCGACTGCTGGCCGCGACACTCGGCGAACTCGAGCGTGACTTAGAGCAACTCAGCCCGCGCGCGCCATGAGCCGCAGCGAGTCACTCGCCCTGCGACGGGCCGAGCTCATCGCGCTGTGCGGTTCGCAGCGTCGCGACCTGGCCCTCACGGCCGACGAGGTCGGGCGATCGCTCTGGGTCGTGGATGCCGCGATCGTTGCGTCGCGGCGGGCGGCCGCACATCCCGCGCTGCTGGTGGGCTTCGTCGTCGTGGCGGCCGTCGTGCTGCGGCCGAGCCGCATCGTTCGGCTGCTCACGTGGGGATTGCCCGCCGTCCTGTCTGTTCGACGCGTGGCAACCCTGTGGCTGCACCGGCGACACCACGGGCGTGACTTGCTCGATCACTGACGTCTCAGTGCGTATCGAAGCGGTAGGCGTCCATCGACAGCGCCGCGCCTTCCATGCCCGCGTAGATCCGGCTCGATTTCACATCGGACCCGGCTGCGCCGAGCGCCACGTACAACGGCAGGAAGTGCTCCTCCGTTGGGTGCGCACGCGCGGCTTCAGGCGCCTGTTCGCGGTAGGCGAGCAGTGCCGCTTCGTCGTCGCTCGCCAGGTGACTTTCCAGCCACTGGGAAAACGCCGATACATACGGCAGCGGCTGCAACGCGTCGCGGCTCATCATCCAGTCACGCAGGTTATGAGTGACATGCCCCGAGCCGATCACGAGCACATCGCGCTCCGTGAGCGGCTGCAGTGCACGCCCCATCTGCAGGTGATGCGGGGTGCCGAGCCCCGGCTGCACCGACAATTGCACGACGGGCACGTCGACCGCCGGGTACATCCAGCGCAGCGGCACCCACGCACCGTGGTCGATGCCGCGACAGCCGTTGATCGATGAAGTGATCCCCGCGTCGCGCAGTAAGGCCGCTGCTTCGTCGGCGAGTGCGGGCGAGCCCGGCGCGTCGTAGCGCAGCTTGTACAGCGGTTCGGGGAAACCCGCCGAAGTCATGGATCGTCTTGAGCTGAGCGCCGCCCGTCAGCATCGGCAGCGACGTTTCCCAGTGCGCCGACACCATCAGGATCGCCCGCGGCTTCGGCAGCGAATCCGCGATCGCGCGCCACGCCTTGCCGGCGCCGCCTGGATCGAGCGCGTGCATCGGCGAGCCGTGCGAGAGAAACAGTGTGGGGAAACGGTTCATCTGCCTCCTCTGCGCGCGGATCCAGCGCCCTCTCCCGCGCGAGCGGGAGAGGGGGTGAGGGCGTTACTTCACCAGGCCTTCGGCCTTCAGCGTCGCCTGCACCGCCGGACGCGCGGCGACGCGCGCACGGAACTGCTGCACGGCCGGCCACGGTGCGAGGTCGACCTTGTGGTAGTCGGCCCAGTTCAGCACGACCCACAGGTAGGCGTCGGCAATCGAGAACGTGTCGCCCGTCAGGAACGGCTGCTTCTCGAGCGTCTTCGAGATGAACGTGAACCGGTTGCCGAGCGCCTGCACGGTCCGCTCGCGCACATCGGCGGCGTTCTGCGGGTTCCACAACGGACCAAAGCCCTTGTGCACTTCGGTCGAGATGAAGTTGAGCCACTCCATCAGCTGCCAGCGCGCCTTGGTGCCGAAGACGGGCGCGATCGTGCCCGGCTTCTGGTCAGCGACGTACTGCAGCAGGACACCCACTTCCGTGAGCCGCGTGCCGTCGTCCAGCTCGAGCATCGGGACGTAGCCCTTCGGATTGATCGAGTAGAAGTCGGTGCCGTCCGGCAGCGTGTGCTTGGCCAGGTCCACCTTGACCGGCTGGTACGCCAGGCCGAGTTCGTTGATCGCAATGTGCGGGGCCTGCGAGCAGGCGCCCGGCGTGTAGTACAGCTTCATGGGTTGAGTCTTCCTTGGTTGGTCTTTGACTGGGGTTGATCAGGTGTTCGTGCCCGGGTCTTGTAACCTGGGCGTGAGTGCATCCTGATCCAGCCATATAGAGGGATAAATACGGTCTCGAGTGGATTGATAATTGCAGAAAATGCAACAATAGGCTCCATGGATCGCTTCCTGGCCGTCAGTACCTTCGCAAAAGTCGTCGAACTGGGCAGTTTTGCGCGGGCGGCGGAACGCATCGGCCTGTCCACCTCGGCCGTGTCCCGGCAGGTGTCGGAACTCGAATCGCACCTGAACGTGCGGCTGCTCAACCGCACGACGCGACGGCTGTCGCTCACCGAAGCCGGGCAGTCGTTCTACGAGCACAGCGTCCAGCTGCTGGCCGACCTCGAGGATGCCGAAGCCTCGGTGCGTGTGGCGGCAGCGGAGCCCAAGGGCACGCTGCGCGTGACGTGCGGGGTCAGTTTCGGCATGCAGTACCTGGCGCCGGCGCTCGCCGAGTTCGGCGCGCTTCATCCGGACCTGCTGCTCGACCTCGATCTTTCCGATCGCGTCGTCGACCTGGTCGAGGACGGGTTCGACCTCGCGATCCGCATCGGGCACGTCGGTTCGCAGGGCATGGTGTCGAAGCGGCTTGGCTGGACGCAGATCGTCTGCTGCGCGTCGCCTGCGTACCTTGCGCGGCGCAGCGAACCGATCCACACCCCCGCCGACCTCGTCGCATCACGAGTGCCTGAGCTACACCAACGTCGGCATGCCGAACACGTGGCAGTTTCGAAGGCAAGGACGGGCGCGACTCGCGGGTGTCGGTGCGCATTCCGCCGCGGCACCGCGCCAACAATGGCCAGGTGCTCGCGTCGCTCGCGGTGCAGGGGATGGGCGTCGTCTACGAGCCGGACTTCATCGTCGCGCACGATATCCGCGCGGGACGACTCGTGCCGCTGCTGCCGAATTACCGGCCGCCGCGGTCACCGATCGCCGCGGTCTACCCGAGCCGGCGACACCTGTCGGCCAAGGTGCGTTCGTTCGTCGAATTCCTGGCCGAGCGTTACGAGCGGCAGCACGAGTGGAGTCTCGACGACATTCTCAGCTAGCGCGCACTGACGGCTCGGCGTCGTGACGCGCCACTGCTGTCGCAATCTCCTGCGTTACTTGCTCGTGCATCGGACGCGTCCGGCTTCCACGCCGGATCGTCGAAGTACTGGCCGTACGCATTCAGTGCGCCGTGGACCAGTGCCGCGCCGTCGTGACGTGAGCGCTGCGGGTCCTCGCCGCGCATGAGCGCAACGCCCTGCAGCAGGTCGGCGACGATGAAGTGCAGGTTCGCGTCGGCATCTGCCGGCAAGCGGCAGTTGGCGACGATCGACTTCACCTGCTGGTCGATGTGCGTTGCGAGCGTGGCGTACTGCGCGTCGGTCTGCTTGCCCGCGTGGATCGCCGGATGGTCCGCATCGAAGGCGGCGCGGATGCTGGCCATCCCTTTACGCAGCGAAGCATCCGTCTGCCATTTCTGGCCGTCCTTCAGCTGCAGTTGCGCCACGGCGCCACCGGAGCCGTGCATCTGGTGTTGCTGATGCTCATGCTGGGCCAGCGCAAGGTTCGGCGCCATCGCCAACAGCGAGAGGCTGGCCAGCGTGGTGAGCAGGTTCTTCAATTGCATGAGCGCTCCTTGGTGAAATCTTACCCGCCGAAACAGCCTTTCGAAGAGATTGCAGGGCCATGTCCAGCGTCGCCTGCGGATTGCTGCCGGCCTTGGCGGCGAAGTACAGCAGGATGCCGACGTACAGCACCGACACCAGTACCACCAGGTGTCCGAACAGCAGCAGCACGCCATCGCGCTCGGCCATGCCGAGGCAAAGCAGGATGATGCCGATGCCAGGCAAGGTGTTGGCGAGGGGGATCAGCGGTAGCGGCGCCATCAAGGCAAGTACTGCAACGATGAGCACCGCGCCGTTCACGGAATTTACGGCAGGCGTTCCCGTCAGGCCCAGCAGGCGCGGGCGCACGAGATGTTCGAATCGATCGGCGGCCCTGGCCGCACGCTCGAGCACGTGCTGCACCGTTGCGCTCGGCAATGAGTGATCGAGCAGGCGATCCGGCAACCAAGGCACCTGGTTCATGGTGACCGCGTACGCGATCAGCAGCATCGGCGCTCCGAGCGCCGTGCTCATGAACGGCAGCGACACTGGCAGCAGGAACGGCATCGCCAGGATGGCGCAGAAGACGAGCAAGCCCTGTTCGCCGACGAGCGTGAGCAGCTCGCGCAAGGTGACCTGGTGCCCTTCGATCGCGTGGCGCGTCGTGGTCAGCGCCTCGGAGAGGCGGACTTCGGGGTTGCGGAACTGGACGGCGGTCATCGGTACCGCCATTACACCCTGTTGGCCGGGCCAAATCGATGACCTTGGTCACGCCAAGGCCCCGAGGCATGTCCGGCAGGGGAGAAGGTTCATCCGCCCGGAAAATTCGCCTACAATCGGCGACCGGTGCGGGTGTAGTTCAATGGTAGAACTGTAGCTTCCCAAGCTACTAGCGTGGGTTCGATTCCCATCACCCGCTCCATCCTTCCTTTAGACTGACGCCTACCTGGAGCAACGCCGCAACAACGTCTTCAAGCGGCGAGTCGCAGCTTTGGATTGAGCCCAGCCCTGGCTGCTAACCGAACGAGAAGGTCGAGGCTGAAGGAACTGATCTTCCCGCGCTTGATGTCGGACACCCTGGCCTGGGTGATTCCAAGAACCTTCGCTGCTTCAGTCTGGGTCATGTCCGCCCCAGCCAACCAATTCCCAAGCCCCTGCAGCAGCAGCGAGCGCATCTCCATTTCGGCGGCCTGATCCTCCGGATACAGATCGCGAAATACGCTCTGAACCTTTTTCTTAGCCATGAGATGTTCTCCTGGGGACACGGGCCAGACGTTGTCGCGCCAACTCGATGTCTTCTCGCGCAGTCTTCGCCGACTTCTTCCGGAAGCAATGCAAGACGTAGACGCCTTCGGCCCGAGCTACAAGATCGATCGTCCGGTAGGCACCCGATGAATCACGCACACGAATCTCGCGTACACCTGTTCCGAATGCAGGCATCGGCTTCCAGTCGTCCGGATCGAGCCCGCACTGAACCCGGAACAACTGATGACCCATGTCATCCATGGCCGACGACGGGAACGCCTTGAGGTCTGCCTTAGAGTTCCCGAGCCAGATGACAGGCTTCATGTCCCAAGCCTACGCGCGTCTTCAAGTGTATGCAAGATGTAGCATATTTGCTTGAGTGCCAGCACGGAAGATCGCTTGGGGACTGGCGGCGTCGAATGCTTTGCGAGCACGAGCGCGTTTCGACCACAACGGTCGTTCACACGTGAATCACGCGCAGCGTCGCCGTCGTCGGTAAGTACCTGATCTGGCGAGCGGGGCAGGGCAACTCACGTGGGTTCGATTCCCATCACCCGCTCCAATCCTTTGCAAGTTCGGTTCTGTAGACGGCGTGAAACCAAAGAGGTGTCTGATCCTCTTCGGGAATTGGCTCTAATCCGGGCTTGGCCCTTGAGCCCGTCCGATTGTGTGTCACTTGCGACTCTTATGTCGCCCTGCGGGGTGTGAATTTCTCCACGCTATTCCCGTTCAAAAAAGCGCCAAGCCTTTAGCTGGCGCCGGTCAATTTTTCACGGGTGGATCACGCGATCACTGCCGCCGTTTGTAAGTGGAGTGCCGCTCGCTTGATGACAAGCAACGGCGCAGGAGGGAACGGTCCGCGTTGCCGAGAGTTGGGCGTACCCAATTCGGGCATGTTGACGCGCGTCACCGCTGACACCGGGACGCCACACGTGTTTGGATGCCCAACCCCTTCAGGAGCATCAGCCACATGTTCACTCGCCTGTTCGCGCTCAGCGCATTCGCCATCCTGATCGCGGCGCCGCTCGAAGGGCTTGCCCAGGGTAGGCCAGGGGCGAGTTCGAAGGTCACCATCGGCACGGTGGACCGGGCAGAGCCGACGCGGTTGGACTCTAAGGCACCGAGTGGCGCGCTCATCGGCGGCGTGCTTGGACTGGCCGCGGGTTCCGGCAAGAGCAGTGGCAAGAAGGCCCGCAACGCGATCATCGGTGCGGCGGCGGGGTCGGCCATCGCCGGGAGTGCACAGGGCGGCCGGAGCGGGACGATCTACACGGTGAGTACCGGCGCTGGCTCCAGCGTCCGCATCGTGAGCGACCAGACCGGGATCATCGCCGGCGACTGTGTTGCAGTCGAGGAGTCAGGCAGCACGGCGAACATCCGCCGACTGGCTCCGACCGCGTGCGACGCGGCATCGCAGGGTGCTGTGAGGTCGCTCGAAAGCGAGTTCCAGCGCGAGGCCGGCGCCTGCGCGGTGGCCAAAGACGAACTCGTCAACGCGACGACGGCCGAGGCGGCTGACCTGGCGGCCCGCAAGGTCGGCATCCTCTGCAACGACTGATCGACCTCAACAGGCGCGCAGGTGCCCAGTTCGGGCAGGTGCGGTCCGACATCGCTCACGCGCAGCCTCACACTCGCGCTTCTGTTTTCGAAAGAGAATCGAACAATGCAGCTCGCCGTCATTGATTGGTCGTTTCACACCGGTTACGCGGTTCCGGGCCGCCGTCGCTCTCGTCTGTTGTCGCGACCAGCCCGGTCGCAACTGCCGTTGATCTGGCAGCCCCCGCAGATCCGACCGGCCTTGCCCCCGACGGGCGGCCCGGCGCGGAACTCTTCGACACGCAGCGCGACTGGAGCGTCGCGCTCGGCCTGGGCGTCGCTTACGGCCCGGAGTACGAGGGCGCGAGCGACCGCGATACCGAAGCGTATCCGGTGCTCACAGCGCGCTGGCGGCGGTTCGGGTTCGACTCCGCGACCTTGCGATACTTTCTGGTCGAGTCCGAGCGCGCGACGCTGACGGTCGGGCTCGGCTACGACGTTGGCCGCGACGCCGACGTGGACGGGAATCGGCTTAGAGGCATGGGCGAGATCGAGAGCGGCGGGACGGCGGTCGCGACGGGCGGATACAGCATCGGAGCGGTAACGCTGTCCGCGAACGTCACTCACCTGTTCAATGGCAGCGAGGGGACCCGCGCAGAACTTGGCGCTTCCGTGCCGATGCCGCTCGGCCCACGTGCGGCGCTGACCTTCTATGTCGGTACGCGATGGGCGGACGCCAACTACGCGCAGGCCTACTTCGGCGTGACGCCGCAGCAGTCCGCGGCTTCCGGTTTCGCTGCCTACGAGGCCGGGTCAGGGTTCGTCGCGTGGGGCGGGATGGTGCACGGCTTCTACGCTCTGACACCGAAATGGTCGGCGTTCGGCCGCGTCGGTGCGGGTCGTCTCATGGGCGACGCGAAGGACAGCCCGACTACGGCGAGATCGACGCAGGTATCCGGTTTGGCTGGGTTCGCGTACGCGTTCTGAACGATCAGCGGGCCGTCTAAAGTCAACCCCAGGCTCAGCGATCGCGCCTGTCCTCTGCAACTCACCGACCGCGTTTCCTGGCCAGCGCAAGGATCAACTCGGCCGTCTCGTGAAATCGTTCGAGGGAATCCAGGTCGAATTCCGCGAAGTGCTTCCTGGGCGTCTTCGGTCACGACGAGTTTGTCCGGCCCCAGTTGCTTCAACCAGCCTTTCTTGATGAGCACACGGATCTTGCGGCGGACGGTTTCCCGGGGAATCCCGGTCGATTCGCTGATCGACATTGCGTTGCAGTGGCGCTGATACGCAAGGTGCTCGCCCCTGGCGACGAGATGTTGGAATCCGTCAGGTGACTTTGCGCCGATCTCCGCATAGTAGCGGTGGTAGTTGTACTGCCCGATGGTGCCCAGCACGATGGCGGCGGTGATGTCGCCGTCGAATGCCTTGTAGACACGACTGAGGTGTTCCGTCATGAAGCGCCCCAGCAGGAAGCTTGCTTCGAAATCGTGCTCGGGCTTCTTGTTTCGATCGAGCACGTTGCGGCTCCCTGTGCACCGGGGGCCGAATATCGCGGTTGTCTGCTGGCGCGTCAATTGTTGTGTCCAATTTGGGCAGGCAGCGCAACGTTGCGTGGATCGGGCCATTGCGAAGGAGGCATCGCTCCCTCGAAAGCGTGTTCCGAGGCGCACGGCAATTCTCGGGAAATTGCCAGACCCTGAATCAGTTGCCATGACCGAATCCGAACCTACCCAATGGGCCCGCTATCTCGACGCCATCACCGAGCGCCTCGATCGCACCCGGGCGATCGGCGGCACCGGTCCAACGCCTTAGATTTCTCGAGAATTGCGGTCAGTCTGGATGTCACCACATGAAGAAGTCAGAGCTCGAGCGCATCGACAAATTCATTTCTCCCTACCGCGTGACACGCGGCAAGGGCTTTCGGCTGAAGGATATCGACCCGGGCGACACAGCGCACTTCAAGTCCGAGGACAAGGCCGACGCCAAGGAGATGCTGGCCCGCGGCGTGGATTGGCTCACGGAAGAGCAGGACAAGCTGTACGCCCAGGACCACTGGGCCGTGCTGCTGGTGTTCCAGGCCATGGACGCGGCCGGTAAGGACGGCACCATCAAGCACGTCACCTCCGGCATCAATCCACAGGGCTGCGCGGTCACGTCCTTCAAGCAGCCCTCAAGCGAGGAGCTGGACCATGACTACCTCTGGCGCTACATGCGGAACGTGCCGGCCCGCGGCCAGATCGGCATCTTCAACCGCTCCTACTACGAGGAAGTGCTGGTGGTGAAAGTGCACCAGGAGCTGCTGGCTCGGCAGAAGATGCATCCGTCTCTGGTCACGAAGAAGATCTGGGACGAGCGCTACGAGGACATCGCGAACTACGAGAAGTACCTGATCCGCAACGGCGTGCTGGTGCTCAAGTTTTTCCTGCACGTGTCGAAGGCAGAGCAGAAGCGTCGTTTCATGGAACGGCTCGACAACCCCGACAAGAACTGGAAATTCTCCGCAGCCGACGTCGCCGAGCGCCAGCACTGGTCCGAGTATCAGGAAGCCTACGAGGAGGCGATCCGCAACACTGCGTCGAAGGAGGCGCCCTGGTACGTGGTGCCCGCGGACAACAAGTGGTTCACTCGGCTGGTGGTGGCGGTGGCGGTCGTGGGGGCCATGGCTCGGCTAAAGCTGCACTACCCGGTGGTGGGGCCCGCGAAGCGCAAGGAGTTGGCGGCGGCCCGCAAGCAACTCAACGCCGAATAAGGTCGTCGCGGAATGCGCTGCGCGTCCATCAGGCAACCGTGGCCTGGCGCGTTGGACTCAGCGCTTGTCGCGGTCGCTGAGAGGTCGGCGGCAGCGGGTCCGGGCGCGCAGGGACGGTAGGAATTTCGTTTGCAGACGGGCGGCGCGCCACTTCGTGCCCAAAATGAGCAGCTCTGGCCCCGCCGCTGGCGATGCGTTGGTATCTTCGGAAGCTTTATGCGACAACCATCACTGCCGGCCATGCCCGTCTCCCTCGTGGGCGTTTGCCGTCGCCTGCCTTGGCTGCGCCGTCGAGCGATTCATCCATGCACGAGGGAGGCGCCATGGTTGATTCTCTGAAACTCGGCCTTTCGCAGACCACCGTATGCGCGGCACTGCCGCAGCGCCTCGGGGTGACGGTGACCATGACAGCGGTGGCGCTGGTAGCTGCAGCGCTGGCCGGCTGCGGCGACAAAGTCCCGCAGGACACCGCGCCCGAGGTGGTCAGGCCCGCCGTCATCCAGCAGGTGGGCGCCAGCGACGATGCGGCCAAGCTGCGATTTCCGGGCCGATTGCGGGCAACGAAACGTGCCGAGCTGTCGTTCAACGTGGCCGGCTTCGTCACCGAATTCGCCTGGGCCGAAGGCAGCGCCGTGAAGGCCGGGCAGGTGATCGCGCGGCTGGACGACTCGGTATTCAAGGCCCGCGTCAACTCGGCACAGGCCGAGTTCGACCGCGCGAAGACTGATCTCGAGCGTTACCAGCGCCTGTGGGAGACCGAGTTCGCAGTCGCCCGCTCCGAGGTCGACGACCGGCGCAGCCGGCTCGAAGTGGCGCGCACCAACCTGGCCGCCGCGCAGCAGGACCTCGGCGACACGCTGATCAAGGCGCCGTTTGCCGGCGTCATCACGCGGCGCCGGCTGGAGGCCTTTTCCAGCGTGCAGGCCAAGCAGCCGATCGCTGAGCTGCAGGACCTCAACGCGCTGGAGGTCGTGATCAACGTGCCGCAGCGCCTGCTGCGGAGCGATGGCGCGCGCACCGAGGCGCTCGCCTACTTCGACGGGCACGAAGATCGGCCGGTGCCGGTGGCACTGAAGTCCTACGCCACCGAGGCCGACCCGCAGACGCAGACCTACGAGGTCGTGCTGGCACTGAAGTCGCGCCCGGCGGGCGTGACCCTGCTGCCCGGCCTGGCGGTGACGGTGCTGCCCCTGGCGGCGAAGGCCGCGCCAGCCGCAGCGGCGCTGTCGATTCCGCTGACCGCGATCTCCGCCGATGCCACCGGCCGCAAGTTCGTCTGGGTGGTGGACGCGGATGGTCGCGTGGCGAGGCGCGACGTGGTGCCGGGCGAGGTCATCGGCGGCAACGTGGCGCTGGCTTCGGGCCTGAAGGCCGGTGAGCGAATCGTCACCGCCGGCGTCGGCGCACTGCGCGAGGGCATGAAAGTCAGGCCGCTCGATGCGCCGTGACGGGGAGCGCGCGTGAATCCGGCTGACTACACGATCCAGAAATCCGTCATCGCCTGGGTCGCGACGCTGCTCGTGCTGGTGGGCGGCTACATCGCCTACCAGGGCCTTGGGTCGCTACGAGGACCCGGAGTTCGTGATCCGCCAGGCGGTGGTGGTCACGGCCTACCCCGGCGCGTCGCCGGCGCAGGTGGCCGAAGAGATCACCGACCTGATCGAAGGCGCCGCGCAGCAGATGCAGGAGGTGAAGACGGTGACCTCGGTGTCGCGCGCCGGCGAGTCGCTGGTGAAGGTCGAGGCCAAGCTGGCGTTCACGCGCAACCAGGCCGAACTCGACCAGGCCTGGGACAAGCTGCGCAGCAAGATCGCCGAGGTCTCGCGCGCGCTGCCGCCGGGCGCGGCGCAGCCGGTGGTCATGGGCGACTTCGGCGACGTGTTCGCGCTCTTCTTCGCCGTCACCGGCGACGGCTACAGCCCGCGCGCAGCTGTACGACTACGTCGACGTCCTGCGCCGTGAGCTGGTGCTGGTGCCCGGCGTGGCACGCGTCGCGCTGCTCGGCGAGCGCAAGGAAGCGCTCTTCGTCGAGATCTCGCGCGCCCGCGCCGCGCAGTTCGGCGTGCCGCTGGACAAGGTCTACGCGGCACTGCGCGCGCAGAACGTCGTCAGCCCGGCCGGCAACGTATTGGCCGGCGACCTGCGACTGCAGATCCAGCCCGAGGCGACGGTCGATTCGGTGGCCTCGCTGAAGAGCCTGGTCGTCGCCGGCGACGCCGCCAGCGGCCTGGTGAGGCTGGAAGACATCGCCGACATCCGGCGTGACTACACGACGCCGCCGACCGTGCTGATGCGGCATAACGGCCGGCCGGCCATCGGCCTGGGCGTGTCCAATGTGCTCGGCGGCAACGTCGTGCAGATGGGCGACGCGGTCAAGCAGCGGCTATCCGAGCTCGACGGCCAGCGGCCGGTGGGCATGGAGCTGAACGTGGTGTCGTACCAGTCGGACTCGGTGCGAGCGGCGGTCGACAACTTCGTCGCCAACCTGGCCGGCGCGGTGGGCATCGTCGTGGTAGTGCTGCTGTCTTCATGGGCCTGCGCACCGGCGTGATCATCGGCGCGGTGCTGCTGATCACCGTGGCCGGCACGCTGTTCGTGATGCAACTCTTCGGCATCGAGCTGCAGCGCATCTCGCTCGGCGCGCTGGTGATCGCGCTCGGCATGCTGGTCGACAACGCGATCGTCGTCGCCGAAGGCATGCTGGTGCGCATGCAGGCGGGCATGTCGGCGCCGCAGGCCGCGCGCGAGAGCGTCGGCACGACCGTGTGGCCGCTGCTCGGCGGCACGGCGATCGGCATCCTGGCCTTCTCCGCCATCGGCCTGTCGCCCGACGCCACCGGGGAGTTCGCCGGCTCGCTGTTCTGGGTGATCCTGATCTCGCTGCTGCTGTCGTGGCTGACGGCGATCAGCACCACGCCGCTGCTGTGCGCTTGCTGAACGGTCTAAGGCCGCGCCGAGGCGACGCCGCGCGATCCCTACGCCGGCGCCGGCTTTGCCGTACCGGCGCCTCGTGACGGTGGCGCTGCGCCATCGCCTCGCAACGCTCGGTGCCGGGCGGCGCTGTTCCTCGCCGCGCTGGCCGGTTTCGGTTTCGTGAAAAGCGGCTTCTTCCCGACCTCGAATACACCGCTGTTCTTCGTCGACATCTGGGAGCCCGAGGGTACCGACATCCGCAAGACCCGCGAGGACGCCCTGCGCGTGGAGGAGTACCTGCGCGCCAACCCGGCGTGGTGCAGACCAGTGCGGTGATCGGCAGGCGCGCACCAGCGCTTCACGCTGGTCTACGACTCCGGAAAGCTCGGCGGCGTACGCCCAGATCCTGGTTCGACCGAGCACCCGCGAGGCATCGCGCCGGTGTGGGAGGCGGTGGCCGGGTACCTGCGCACCCAACTCCCGTGGATCGATCCGGAGCTCAAGCAGATGCGCATCGGCCCGGGGCGCGCGGCAAGATCGAGGTGCGCTTCCACGGGCCCGACGCCGGCGAACTGCGCCGGCTCTGGAACAGGCGAAAGCGATGATGCGCGCCGACCCCGAGGCACGCGAGATCCGCGACGACTGGCGCGAGCCGGTGAAGGTGGTGCGACCGGTATTCAACGAGCAGGTCGGTCGCCAGCTCGGCATCCGCGCGAGGACCTCGCTGCCGGGCTCCAGTACGCCGTAGGGCCACTCCGTCGGGCTGTACCGCGACGGCGAGCAGCTGATGCCGATCCTGGGCCGCGCCCGAGGCCGAGCGCGGGGCGCGCAGGACCTGCGCGACGTGCAGTGTGAAGCCCGCGCGGCCGGGCGCTTCGTGCCGGTGACCCAGTGTCTCGGAGGTCGACACCCGCTGGGAGGACGCGATGCAGCGCGCCGCGACGCCCGCTTCCCGATGATCAAGGCGCAGTCCGATCCGCCGGCCGGGCAGCTGTCGGCGCCGCTGTTCCAGCGGCTGCGCGACCGAGGTCGAGGCGATACGCTGCCGCCGGCTACGTGTCGAATGGGACGGCGAGTTCAAGGCCTCGCGCAAGGCCAACGCAGGCCTGCCAGCGCCGCTACCGCTGGGCCTGCCGCGATGGTGCTGACCATCGTGCTGCTGTTCAAGACGCTGCGCCAGCCGCGGTGATCTGGCTGACGGTGCCGCTGGCGGTGGTCGGCGTAGCGATCGGGCTGCTCGTGTCCGGGCGCCGTTCGACTTCATGGCTCATCCTCGGCGCTGCTGAGCCTGATCGGCATGCTGATCAAGAACGCGATCGTGCTGGTCGACCAGATCGACGTCGAGATCCGTGAAGGCAAGGCGCGCTACCAGGCCGTGCTCGACGCTGCGGCGAGCCGCGCGCGGCCGGTGTTCCTGGGTGCCGCAACCACCGTGCTGGGGGTGGCGCCTCTGCTCGTCGACCCGTTCTTCCGCAGCATGTCGGTGACCATGATGTTCGGCCTCATCTTCGCGACCGTCCTGACGCTGGTCGTCGTGCCCTTGTTGTACTCGGTCGTTTTCCGCATCCGCGTCAGCGAGCAGAAGGTCGAAGCATGAAGCGGCTCTGGCTTGCCTTGCCGGCCTGCGCATTGGCCGCCTGCCAGACCACGCCTTATGTCGCGCCCGAGGTGCCAGTGCCCGCCCAGTGGGCGCACCAGGCGCCGGCCGCTGCGGACGGCGGCAAGGCCAGCCTGGCCGACCAGCCGTGGGCGCAGGTCTTCCCCGTGCCGGAACTGACGGCGCTGATCGACGAGGCGCTGGTCGGCAGCAGCGAGTTGATCGTCGCCGTCGAGCGCATCGAACTGGCGCGCGCGCAATACGGGCTGGAGCGTGCGTCGATGTTCCCGTCGGTCAACGCATCAGGCTCGGCCGTGCGCCAGCGGATGCCGGGCGCGGACCCGTCGGGCAACGTCATCACCGAGGGTGCGAACCTGGGGCTGGTCATGCCCGCGTGGGAGATCGATCTGTGGGGCAAGCTGGCGGCTCGCAGCGAGGCCGCCCGTCGCGACGTGCTCGCCAGCGAAGCGTTGGCGCAGGGCGTACGAATCAGTCTGGCCGCACAGGTCTCCACGCTGTACCTCGACCTGCTCGACCTCGACAACCAGCTCGCGATCACCCTTCGCACGCTGGACAGCCGGCGCCAGTCCTTGCGCCTGACGCGCGCCCGCTTCGACGAGGGCGTGTCTTCGATCCTCGACGTGCGCCAGATCCGAATCGCTGGTCGCGTCCTCGGAGCAGGCCATCGCACAGCAGCGCCGACTCATTGCGCAGACCGAGAATGCGCTGTCGATCCTGCTCGGCCGCAACCCCGGCCCGATCGGCCGCTCGGTGTCGCTCGATGCGCTGGTGATCCCGGCCGGGGCCACGGCCGGGCTGCCTTCGGAACTGCTGCAGCGCCGACCCGACATCCTCGCCGCCGAGGAATCGCTGCGCGGCGCCACCGCCAACATCGACGCGGCGCGCAAGGCCTTTCTGCCGAGCGTGACCTTGAGCACGATGCTCGGCCTGGCCAGCCCCGAGCTGGGGCAACTGTTCGACAGCGGCCGCTATGCCTGGTCCGTACAGCCCGCCGTCGGCGTATCGCTGTTCGACGCCGGACGCTTGCGGTCGGGCGTCGACCGGGCCGAAGCGCAGCAGCGCATCCTCGTCGAGCAGTACCGGGCGGCTATACGACAGGCCTTCCGCGAGGTCAGCGATGCGCTCGTCGCCCTCGAGCAGTTGGGCGTGCAGCGCGAGGCCAGCAGCCGAGTCGTCAAGGCCAACACGGAACGCCTGCGCGTCACGCGCGCGCGATTTCTGTCCGGCATCACCAGTTACTTCGAGGTGCTGGATGCCGAACGCCAACTCTTCGACAGCGAGATCGCCCTCTCGCAGGTGACGCGCGATCATCACCAGGCGGTGGTGCAGCTTTACCTGGCACTGGGGGGTGGTTGGCGAGCCGGGCCGCAGGACTGACGGCAGGCACCGCCAGTGCCGCCGGGGGGGGGGCTGGCCTCGACGCTGTGTGCTCAAGTTGGGCACCATCCGGCTCGCCACCAGTATGGGTTGTGTTGCAATCCGCATCCCAGCCGATGGGCGAACCGCCTGCATCAGGCGCTCAGAGAAAATCACGATGATTCGAATGGCATCGCTGCGAGTCGTCACTGCTATCGCTGCACTGTTCTCGCTGTCTGCGTCGGCGGCCGCCGTGGACAAGGCGGAGCAGCAACGGCAGGAAATTCGGTCCGTGGCACGCTCCGCCATCGAGCACCTCTACGAGGTGCAGCCCAAGGCGCGCGAAGCACTCGAGGGCGCGGCGGGTTATGCCGTGTTCAGCAATTTCGGCCTGAAGCTGTTCATCGGTGGCGGCGGATCCGGCAACGGCGTCGCCTTCGACCGCACCGGGCAGTCCGTTACCTACATGAAAATGGCTGAAATCCAGGCGGGACTCGGCTTCCGGATGAAGAAGTACCAGCAGATCTGGGTGTTCGAGAACGCCAGCGATCTCGACCGCTTCATCAACTCAGGGTGGGAACTGGGTGCGCAGACGACGGCGTCGGCGGCATTGAACAACCAGGGTGGCAGCCTGTTTACGGGTGCGATGTCAGTGCGCCCCGGTGTGTGGCTGTACCAGTTTTCCGGGACGGACTGGCCTTGGACGTCACCGCCAAGGGTACAAAGTACTACCGCAACAAGAAGCTGAACTAGCTCGACTTGCGCAGATCAGTCACCGCGAGGAGGAGCATTCCCGATGTCCGACACGAACGATTTGTCACATGAGCAGCTCAGGCTGGAGCAGCAGTTCGACGACATCGTCCAGACCCTCGCCCGTCTGGCGCTGCTGTGCCGGGTGGATCTGACGAAGGATGCCAATGTCCGTCGCGTCATCAGTGGTGACAGCACGGTGTGCGAAACGGACAACCCGGAGGCGTTCCGGCG
Source organism: uncultured Gammaproteobacteria bacterium (assembly GCA_963828265.1). Taxonomy (GTDB): domain Bacteria; phylum Pseudomonadota; class Gammaproteobacteria; order Steroidobacterales; family Steroidobacteraceae; genus RPQJ01. The sequence goes on from CAWHEA010000026.1 coordinate 119,339, forward strand.
CATGCGCGAAATGCTGATGCTGCACTTCGTGGCACGTGCGCGCTCGATCGAGGCGGTTGGCGCGGATGAGACACAGCAGGCCATCAGTGGCGTCGTGGACCGAATCCGCGAGCAGTTCCGTCGACTCGGGCACGGCGGCTGATAGTCGTTGGACACGCTTGGGCCACTTTGGATTCTGCGGGCTCACGGAACCATCGCGAGGAAGAGGAAGATGGAGAACACCACTAGATGAAGGGCGCCCTGTAGCACCGTGGCTCGGCCGGGTAACACGGTCATTGCGGTCAGTAGCAGTGTCAGGGCGAGCAGTACCATCTCCGTGGGCGGCAGTCCGAGAACCAGAGGCAGGCCCGCGGGAATCGAAACAACCACCACCGCAGGGATGGTGAGACCAATAGCCGCCAGTACGGAACCCAGCCCGAGATTCATGCTGCTCTGCAGGCGACCACTGCGCGCCGCACGCAGCGCCGAGAGGGTTTCGGGGAGCAGGACCATCAGGGCGATGGCGATGCCAACCACGGCGAGAGGCATGCCCGCGGCAACGACGGCGACCTCAATCGTCGGCGCGAGCAGCTTGGCCAGTCCCACCACCCCGATCAGGGCGATCAGCAGCACGACGAGACTCAGCCATGCAGCACGGCGGCCCGGGGGTACAGCATGCTCGTCCAGGTTGTCGTCACCATCGGGCACGAAAAAGTCGCGGTGACGGATGGTCTGGACGAAGACGAAGACCAAATAGAGCAGCAGCGACACGACCCCCGCAAAGACGAGTTGAGCGGTCGAGTACGTTGGCCCCACGCTGGCAAGGGTGAACTGCGGCAGCACCAGTGTGAGTGTCGCGAGTGTCGCAAGCACGGCGACGGCCGGGGTTGTTCCCTCGGGCCGGAAACTGACGACGTAGTGCCGCGCGCTGCCGACCAACAGGCACAGCCCAAGAACGCCATTGCATACGATCATCACCGTCGCGAAGACGGTGTCGCGTGCCAGGGTAGCCGCATCGTCTCCCGACGACAGCATCAGCGATACGATCAGCGAAGACTCGATAAGAGTTACAGCCAGTGCCAGGACCAGGGTGCCGAACGGTTCGCCGACCTGGCACGCGATGACCTCGGCGTGGTGCACGGCCGCAAATACAGTGCCGACCAGGACCAATACAGCTGGGACGATCACCCAGGCCGAGTGACCCGGCAGGAGTCCGGCGAACGTGGACGCCAGCAGGGCACAGGCAGCAAGTGGCGGGAGCCAGGACGAGACGGGCGGGCGATCAATGTTTGCAGTATCAGTGCTCATGCATGGTGCCCCTTTCGATTGGTCGGCCATGATCGAATCCGGGCGGGGTTCGAGCACGCGCGTGGGGTGGCTCAACTGTCGAAAGCGGGCGTACTTCGTGTCGATGTCCGAGCGGGCGTGGCGTCGACGAAAGCTGCATTTGAGCATGTCGAAGAGGGCGAGTTGCGGCACTCGGCCGCCGGAGTGCCCGTTTTGGGCACATGCGGCAGGCGCCGACTCGTTGGAAATCGTAGAAGGTAGGTGCTGCGAGTGACGACGGACAATCCTCCTGTGAGACTGAAGATTGTGAGCAGTGCATTTCATCGGCCGCACGCGCCGTCGGCGCGCTGCGCGGCGAGCGCTCGCCCTGGCCTCATTGCTCATCGTGCCGGCAGCGAATTCCGCAAACGACTCGCAGTGCATCCTGGATGCGGTCGCGTCCGCGCCGGACGACATGACCGTGGGCGAACTGCGATCCCGATGCGCGCGGACTGTCACGGAACCCAAGGACCTGCGGGCGAGTGACACTCGACGGGCATTGGAAGCTGCGACTCTGGGCGAGTCGTTCCTGCTGACCGCACATCGCCCGACGTACATCCTGCCGATCACCTACAACTCAAGTCCGAACCAGGCGCCGTTCACCGGTGCAGTGCAGGGCGACCTGCTCGACGAGGAAGAAGCGAAGTTCCAGATCAGTTTCAAGCTGCCATTGTGGCGCAACCCGCTCGGCATCGACGACGCGGACCTGTACTTCGCGTTCACGAGCCAGTCGTACTGGCAGGTGTACAACACCGACAATTCGTCGCCATTCCGTGAGTCGAACTACGAACCCGAGGTCTTCCTGCGCCACTATGGTGGACCGTCGATCCTCGGCCTGGACGTCATCGGATGGGATGTCGGCCTCAATCATCAGTCGAACGGTCGAGCGGAGCCGCTGTCGCGCAGTTGGAACCGTGCGATCGCCCAGGTCGGGTTACAGGTGACCGACGACATCGTGCTCGGCATGCGAGCCTGGTATCGGCTGCCTGAGAACGCGGAAGACGACAACAACCCGAACGAGTACCGCTACCTGGGCTACGGCGACCTGCGGGCAGTCTGGACGCCGGGCCGCAGCACCTGGACATTGATGGTCCGGCCCGGCACTGAGGGAACTGGCGTCGAGGCCACGTGGAGCTACCCGCTCACGCGCATCCTGCGCGCCTACGTGCAGTACTACGATGGCTACGGCGAGAGCCTGCTCGACTATGACCACCATGTCAGGCGTATCGGCCTGGGCGTCGCGTTGAGCGATTACCTGCAGCGGTAGGCGGGTACCCAATGGAGAATGTGTCCTGACCACCATCGGCCTCGACCTGCTCCAGACGCTGGTCCTTGCGACGGCGCTGTTCTTCGTCGGCCACTTCATCGTGGGTCGCTCGGAGTTTCTGCAGCGGTACAGCATCCCTGTGCCGGTCGTGGGCGGCGTAGTGTTCGCGGTCGCAATCGCGATCGCTGGTCCTGTCGCACACGTACAGCTTTACGTCGATACGTCGCCGAAGGATCCGCTGCTGCTTGCGTTCTTCGCCACGCTCGGGCTAGGTGCCGACGTGCGCTCGCTGGCAAAGGGCGGCCGCAAGCTGGTTGTGCTGCTGCTGCTGTTCGTCGCCATGATGGTGATGCAGAACGCGATCGGCCTCGGCATGGCTTGGCTGCTCGACCTGCACCCGCTGGTGGGCCTGCTCGGCGGGTCGATCTCGCTGATCGGCGGGCACGGCACGGCTGCGGCCTACGCTGCGAGCTTCACTGACGTGCGCAACCTGCAGGGCGCGCTCGAACTCGGTATGGCAGCTGCGACCGCCGGGCTCGTGTTCGGCAGCCTGCTCGCGGGCCCCGTCGCCGAGCGCATCATGCGTCGCTCCGGCGAACGGGCGGCCGCCGGCGCGCGGGGGAGCGTGTCACCGAGCACGCGATCCCGCGAAGACGCGGCGGTGTTTGCGCCGGTCTCGGCCGAGCAGTTGCTGTTCGTGCTGATGGTGTGCCTGGTGTGCATCGGGGCCGCGCATATCGTGCATGGCTGGATGAAGGGCAGCGGGATCCTGCTGCCTGATTTCCTGTGGGCACTGCTGATCGGCATGGTCGTGCGCAACGCAGCGACGCTGCTGAAGCTCGAAGGCATCAACGGTCGTGCCGTGCAGGCAGTCGGCAGCGTGTCGCTTTCGCTGTTCCTGATCATCGCGCTGATGGGTCTCAGGATCTACGACGTCGCGACGCTCGCCGGTCCGCTGATTCTGATCGTCCTTGTGAATGCCGCCGCGACCGCTGCATTCGCATATTTTGTGATCAGCCGCGCGATGGGCGGCGATTACGACGCGGCGGTCGTCAGCGCTGGCGCCGTGGGGCGGCGGGCCTCTCGACGACGGCCGTCGGCATGTCGGTGATGCAGGCGCTGAGCGATCGCTACGGCCCGGCGCCGCTCGCGTTCCTGCTGGTGCCGATCGTCGGCGCGTTCTTCGCGGACATCGCCAACGCCATCGTGCTGCAGGCGTATTTCGCGCTGCCGATGCTGGGGTTCTAGCTATGCACGCGCTACCAAGGTTAGTGGCGATCGCGGCACTCGCACTGGTGATCGGTGCTTGCTCGCGCGGGCCGGAGACGCCTCGGCTCGAGCAGCACGTGCAGTCCAGCGTCGATGCTCTGTTTGGCCGCAAGGTGCTGTCGGTCGAGACGTTGCGTCGGCAGGGCAGCGCGCCTTATCGCGCAGCGGACGACGGTGCAAAGCAGATCATCGTGTACTACAACGCGGTGCTGCGTTTTGCCGAGGTCTACGATCCGTCCGACTGGGAGGGCCTGAGTCCGACGATGATCGCCAACGCGCTCGGCGCCGCGGACGAGGGCATCACGGGCTTGAAGTCGGGACCGAACCTGCCCGGCACCGAGTTGCGCGCCTACGGTTCGATCGTCTACCGCAAGTCCGGCGACGATTGGCAGCCGGCCGGCGTGTCGGAGAGCCAGCCGGCGACGGTCGCGCTCGCCGTGCCGAAGCGCCCGCTTCGCAGGCGGATGCGCTGCTGCATCGCCTCGCCGAACTGGTGCAGAAGACGCCCGCCCGCGGCGTCCGGGACAAGCAGATCATCGCGGAGGAACTGAGTCGCGCCGTCGACAACATCCAGCTCCGCATTGGCGAAGCAGGCAACGCTCTGATGGTTTTAGCCGGGCCCGGAAGGTGGCGAGTACTCACGGTTTCTCATGTCGGTCGTCGCGGGCATCCGCGAAGCCGCGCCGATGCAGGTCGCGACCAGCGACGGCAGCGTGGAGAATGTCTTGCTGATCGACCGCGGCGGAGCGCGACTCGGTATCGTGCAGAGCGACGCGGCCGCCGCAGCCGTGACGGGCGCAGGCCTGTTCGCGGGCACGGGTCCGTTGGCGCACCTGCGCGCCGCGGCGAGACTGTTTCCCGAGCCTGTGCACGTCGTCGTGCGTGCGGACTCCGGCATCACGAGCCTGCCGGAACTCGCCGGACGTCGCGTCGCACTCGGCGCGGTGTCGTCCGGCACGAGGCAGACGGCCAGGCGGTTGCTCGAAGCGGCTGGGGTCGACGTCCGGCAACTCGAGGACACGGAAGCGGATTCACCGCCGAAGCGCTCGACCGGCTCGTCAGGGGCGAGATCGACGCCGTGATAGAGGTCGTGTCGGCTCCTTGGAGGCAGCTCGAGAATGCGATGCACACGGTGCCGCTCGTTCTCGTGCCGCTTGATCTCAACGCGCGGCTCGAGATCGCGACCGGGGCGCACGGCCTGTTTCCGTTGACGATCCCGGCCAGGACCTATCCCGGCCAGGCAGAGCCCGTGCCCACCGTGGCGGCCACGGCACTGCTGGTGGCGCGCGATGACGTGCCCGACGAGATCGTCACCAGCACGCTCGACCTGCTGTTCGCGTCCGCTGCGAGCGGTGGCGCCGGCGTTCAGGCGACGCGACTCTCGAAGGAACGTGCGCTCGACGGTGTCACGATCCCGTTGCACCCGGCCGCGGCGCGATACTTTTCGCAGCAGAGCCGGTTGTCACAACCGTCGCTCGACGCATCGGTGCCCTGATAGAGCAAGGAAGCCCCTCGCAGGCTGGACGTTCCGGCAAAGTGTTGAAAACTCACCGGCCGCGTTTCTTTGCCAGTTCGAGGACTTCGTCAGCCGCAGCGTGAAACCGCTCGATGGTGTCCCGGTCGAATTCGGTGACGTGCTTCCGGGTAATGCGGTCACAACGAGTTTGTCCGGCCCAGCCTGCTTTAACCAGCCTCTCTTGATGAGTGCACGGATTTTGCGCCGCACCGTTTCCCGGGAGGTACCAGTTGATTTGCTGATCGACATCGCGGTGCAGGCGCGCCCATGTGCAAGAGGCTCCGCTTGGGCGGCGTGTGATGGAACCCTTCCGCGGACTTGTCACCGATCTCTGCATAGTCTCGCTGGAGGTTGTATTGACGGA
>CAWHEA010000027.1:0-14388 GCA_963828265.1 uncultured Gammaproteobacteria bacterium
GGCTTGCCAGGCGTTGATGAAGCCAGGCTTGCGACTTGCCGATGCGAGTGTCCGGCCGTCCCTGCGCGTCGAAGAACAGCGTGGTCGGCAAGGCGCTGTGGCCCAGCGCCGCGCCGGCGCGGCTCTGCGGATCGACCAGCACATTGCGCAGCGCCAGTCCGTGCCGGTCGAGGAACAGGGCAATGGCGCGCGCTCTTCGCCCTGATCGACGAAGACGATGTTCACGTCGGGGTTGGCTCCCCGCCCCGCCGCAGCGGGCATCCTCGGCGCGGCGAAGGCGCAGGACGTGGCCACAGGTTGACCACGGTGGGCTTGCTGGAAGTCGGCGAGCTAGATGGACCGGCCTTCCAGCGTACTCAAGGTCAGCGGCGGCAAGGGAGCGGCCGCAGGCGCCATGATGAAGGTGGCGATGCTGCCTAGCAGCAGCACCGTGCCCGTTGTCAATGCAGCAGCGAGCACGGGTTTGCGCAGGCCAGCCTGGCGGTGCGCGCGTTGCAGGCCGAACAGCAAGGCCACCAGCGTGCAGCGGTTCCGCCGCCATTGCGCAGTTCAGGATGCTCAGCGAAGTTCGAGCAACTGGTCGCGCCATCGCAAAACGAAAGGCCAGTCGAGCAGCGACCAGGCCAATGAGAGCATCGGCGTCAGCGTCGGCTCGATCCTCGATGCCGCTGCCCGCGCGAGCCGGTTGGCGACGAATCCACCGCAGCGACGGCAACGAAGGTGAGCAACACCGAGTACGGCAGTGACAGCGGACCGATCTGCAACACCTTGGTTCACGCCAAATCTTCAATGTCGGGTGCGCCAGAGCGTAGCATCGACGCCATCGCATCGGGGAGGTGTTCATGTCCAGTGCACGGAGCGAGGCGAGTGGCCTGCGTGGCTGGAGTTATTACACCGTCATGCTGCTGCTCGGCCGCCGCTTCATCTCCGAGCATCCACACGCACCAACATCTCGGTGGCCGCCATCGCGATGAAGGACGACCTCGGCTGGACCGAGACGCAGAAAGGCGTCGTGCTTTCCTGCTTCGTTGTGGTACCTGCTGCTGATGGCGACCGGCGCGGCTGCGAACCGCTACGGCGGTTGGCTGGTCCTCGGCGTCGCGGTGCTCTGGTGGTCGGCGTGGACGGCGCTCACCCCGCCTGCCGCGATGACGTCCCGCTCCGGGCGCTGATCGCGGCGCGCATTGCGCTCGGGCTCGGCGAAGTGGCTGTGTTCCCCGCCTCCATGAACATGATTTCGCGTTGGGTGCCGCCGTAGTACTCCATCGCGCGCCACCGCGCTCATCATCAGCGCGATCTCGCTTGGCACGGTGTTCGCATTGCCCGCCACGGGCTGGTTGGTGCGCGAATACGGCTCGGCCCTGCCCTTCTACCTGTTCGGCGCCATCGGACTGGTCTGGTACGCGGCATGGCACTTCCTTGCCCGCGACGACGTTCCTGCTCCGAGTTCGTCAGTGGCGTCGTCGCAGCCGACACCGCGCAATACCGGGCGGGATCTGCTGCGGCTGCCAGCCGTGTGGGCAATTATCGCGGCGACTCCGCCAGCAACTGGGGCCTGTACGTCCTGCTCGCGTGGATGCCAACCTACTTCAAGAGCACGTTCGGCGTTTCGCTCGCCAGCGCCGGCGTACTTTCCGCCGCACCGTGGCTGGTCAACTTCGTCGCGGCGAACCTGGCCGGCGCGTGGGCGGATTGGATGCCGCAGCGCGCGGGCGCAGCGCGGGCTACGCTCCGCAAGCCGTCACCATTGCACTCGGTGGGCTGCCGGTTTCTGCTGCTGCTGACCCAGGCGACGACGCCGCTGGCCGCCGTCCTGATCTATGTGGGTGGACTGGTACTGCGGGCGCGGCGGCGATGTCGCTGCCGAACTGCTCGACATCGCCCCGAAGTACGCCGACGTCATCTGGGACTGCAACACGTTCGCCACGCTGCCGGGCATCGGTCGCATCTACGCCACGGGATGGCTCGTCGATCGCACTGGTCTGTTCGGCGCGCCGTTCGTGCTCACCGCGGCGGTGTCGCTGTTCGGCGCGGCTTTCTACCTGGTGTTCGGGTCAGGCCGCCGGCAGATCGACTGAATGGTGACCTCAACCGTTCACAGGGTGATACTTGAACATCAGGCTCATGGCAGACTGGTTCGTGTCGAACGCTGCTGAACTGGGGATCTGGTACTTGTTCCACCAGAAGTCCAGTTCAGCACCCGCGACAGCTTGTCGGGCGAACGCTTTGATAGGTTCGCCAGGTCAACCTCGAAACCTGCGGATTCGGAGGTGATAGCCCGACTCCTCCGATCCGAGTCCGAGCACCCAGTCGAAATAGCCATCCGCGAGAAATTGGGCCTCGCCCTCCACCGAGAGTTGCGCGCCGTGACCGACGGCGACCTTGCACGTCGCGGAAGCCGTTCCTCATGCCTTCCGTGAGTTCGCTGCGCCCGTACACGTTCAGCTGGAGGTACCTGAGCCCCGACTTACCCACTTCGAGGTCGAAGCCGACGCCGGCCAATGCCGCTTCGGCCACATCGGCATCCTCGCCGCGCTCGTACGTTGCGGCGATCAGCACGTCCTTGAATGGCTTGGACGACAGCTTGCTCAGCACCTTGCCGAGGCTGAGCCGCGGGCTGATCTCGCCGTACCACGTGCTCATCGGCCCCATTCGGGGCGCCGTGAAACTTGACGAAGTCGAACATGGAGAGGTCGCCGATCCTGGAATCGTGAACGTGCTTGAAGGTGAACGTCGACTGCTCGTCCGGATCGATATTTGAATTCCACCCATAAGGCAGCAGCGTCAGGCTGTTGTCGGACCAGTTGATGAACGACTTCGAGTCTCAGGCGCAGCCTTGGACGCCTCCGGCGCCGAATCCTGGGCTCGCGCCGTCCCGATACAACCCACACGCGAACGACAGGCCCAGCAGCAGCGCAAGATCGGTTCGCGGCCCCACCCGTAGAAAACATCAGGCCTCGAAGGCCATGTACGAATCGCACGACGAACAAGGCCGCGAGCGCGAAAAGCAGCCAGTCGGCGCGACTGACGCGACGAGCGGCAATCTTCAGCAGGGCGTAGGCGATCACGCCGAATGACAGGCCGTTGGCAATCGAGAACGTCAGCGGGATCGTGACCAGCGTCAGCAAATGCGGGGATCGCGACCACCGGGTCGTCCCAGTCGATCTCCATCAATGGGGCCATCATCATGCCGCCCACGAGGATCAGCGCCGGTGCCGTCGCGGCCGCCGGGGTCACCTGTGCCCACGGGGCGACGAACAGCGTTGCGAGGAAGAGAAGACCGACGACGACCGCAGTCAGGCCGGTGCGCCCGCCCGCCGAGACGCCCGAGGCGCTTTCGATGTAGCTGACGCACCGTGGACGTGCCCGCCAGCGAGCCCACGACCGTGGCGGTGGCGTCGGCGAACAGGATGCGGTTCAGGCGCGGTATCGTGCCGTCAGGCTGCACCAATCCCGCCTCTTCTGGCCGCCACCAGCGTGCCCACGTTGTCGAACAGGTCGACGAACAGGAAGACGAACAGGATCTCCAGCAGCGCCATGCCGAAGCCGTGGCCGCCGATGCCGAGCGCGGCCGGGATATCGAGCTGGAACGCGGTCCCGGTCATTCTGCTCGACGTCGTAGGGCTGGGGCGCCCACGTTGCGAGGCCCAGGACCCAGCCGAGCACGGCGGTCGTGACGATGCCGATGAGAATCGCGCCGCGCACTTTCAGCACCGTCAGGACCGCAAGGATCGCAAGGCCCAGCAGCGCGAGTTGAGTTGCAGGCGCGTGGATGTTGCCCAGTCCGACCACGGTGGCGGGGTTGGCCACCACCAGGCCCGCGCCGCGCAGGCCGATGAATGCAATGAAGATGCCGATTCCGGCGGCGATTGCCGAGAACAATGCACGCGGGATGGCACTGACGATCAGCTGTCGCACGCCGGCAAAGGTCAGCACCAGGAACAGGACACCGGAGATGAAGACGAGGCCGAGCGCCGTCTGCCACGGCACGCCCATCCCCTGCACCACGGTGAAGGCGAAGTAGGCATTCAGCCCCATGCCCGGCGCGAGCGCGATCGGGTAGTTGGCGATGAACCCCATCAGCAGGCAGCCAATGCCCGCGGCAAGGCAGGTCGCAGCGGCGACGCCTGCGGCCGGCATGCCGGTGGTGCTCAGGATCGAAGGATTGACCAGGACGATGTAGGCCATGGTCAGGAAGGTCGTGAACCCGGCCAGCACTTCGGTCCGGACGTTGGTTCCGTTTGCGTCGAGCTGGAAGGTGCGTTCGAGGAACGTCATCGCGTGGCCTGCAGGAGGGTGTCGGCTTGCCGACGGACCATCCTCCGGCAACCAAAATCGCGCGGACTCTATTCGAACCGTTCGACCGCAGCCATTGTGTGTGACCGCAACATCAGTCTTGCGGTGGTCGCAGCAGGTCGACAACGGACGCGAGCTCAGGCTTGCCGGCCTTGATCTCGTCGTACGTCAGTCCACTGAGCTCGTGCGGGAAGACGAGCCAGGCATCGGTCTCGTGCAGGTAGTAGTGCGGCACGAGGCTCGTGCGATTGTTGCCGGGCTTGTACCACGGCGTCGCAATGCGTATTTGCCGCGGCATGTTCAACCGCATCTTGGCCGAGAGTTCGCCGAGCAGCGCCTCGATGCTGTGACCGGAGTCGAAGACGTCGTCCACGATCAGCAGCGAATCGTCGGCGTCCGCCTCGTCGACGATGTAGTGCAGCCCGTGCACGCGGATCGTCTTCGCCCGCTCGCCGATGCCGACGTACGCGGAGGTGCGCACCGCGATGTGGTCCGGACGCACTCCGACGTACTCGAAGTACTCCTGGATCGCGATGCCGACCGGCGTGCCGCCGCGCCAGATGCCGATGATGAAGTCCGGCAGGAATCCGCTGCTGTGGATCTGCGCCGCGAGCCGGAAGGAATCCTGCAGCAGGTCGCTCGCTGTGATGAAAGTCTTGTCCATGGTGCGATGATCCGTCCGAACGCACGCGTGGTGAAGACGGTAACTGCCGCATTCGTCGACGCTCGATTGCGGGCGAGCGAATGGGGAAGTCGCGCCTATGGCGTTACTGGAGCAGTGCGGACAAGTGCTCGAGGAAGATGGTGGGCCGTGTAGGATTCGAACCTACGACCTACTGATTAAGAGTCAGCAGCTCTACCAACTGAGCTAACGGCCCATCCTGAGATGGTGATTGGGGTGGACGATGGGGCTCGAACCCACGACCGCCGGGACCACAACCCGGAGCTCTGCCAGCTGAGCTACATCCACCATCGTCAACCAAGACACAAACACGATTCCCGACAACCTGCGCCATCCGGTGATGGCGCGCCCGGCAGGACTCGAACCTGCGACCCTCGGCTTAGAAGGCCGATGCTCTATCCGGCTGAGCTACGGGCGCATGCGCTACAGCAGTATCGCCTCATCCGAGTGGTCGGGGCAGAGGGATTCGAACCCCCGACCCTCTGCTCCCAAAGCAGATGCGCTACCAGACTGCGCCATGCCCCGCCATGCTCGACCGACCTGCCGTCGTCGCCAGGCCGCTTTTGACGTTGCCGTCGACCGCGGACCCGCACGGGAGCGCGAATCATACGGATCGACCCCCACAGCGTCAATTTAGGAATGTATCCATCTGGCGACACGGACCGGCTGGCTCTGCGAAAATAGTGGGCTTGGCGGCCCTCCGGCCCGTCCTGCGAGGCTTTCAGCGATGTCCAGCAACGATTCCGGCGCCAGAATCATCGACGGCAAGGCCATCGCGCAGGAATTCCGCCGCGAAGTGCGCGCGGCCAGCGACCGCCTGGTCGCCCGTGGACTGCGCCGACCGGGGCTCGCGGTCATCCTGGTGGGCGACGATCCCGCCTCGCAGGTCTACGTGCGCAACAAGCGCCTGGCCTGCGACGAGTGCGGCATCGTCTCGGTGAGCCACGACCTGCCCCACTCCACCACGCAGACCGAACTGATGACGTTCATCGAGCAGATGAACGCCGACGACTCGATCGACGGCATCCTGGTGCAGGTTCCGCTGCCGGATCACATCGACGAACGCCACATCATCGAGGCGATCGATCCGGCGAAGGACGTCGATGGCTTCCATCCGTTCAATGTCGGCCGGCTTGCGCTGCGTCATCCGCTGATGCGCCCTTGCACGCCGTACGGCGTGACGCGCCTGCTCGAAAAGACGGGGATCCCCGCGAAGGGCAAGCATTGCGTCGTCGTCGGCGCCTCGAACCTCGTCGGCCGTCCGATGGCGCTCGAACTGCTGCTGTCGGGCGCGACGGTCACCGTGTGTCACCGCTTCACGCAGAACCTCGAGCAGCACGTCGGCATGGCCGACATCCTGGTGGTCGCGGTGGGCAAGCCGGGCATCGTGCGCGGCGAATGGGTGAAGCCCGGTGCCGTCGTGATCGATGTCGGCATCAACCGCATGCCGGACGGCAAGCTCGTCGGTGACGTGGAATTCGAGTCAGCGCGGCGCAACGCGGCGTTCATCACGCCCGTGCCGGGCGGCGTCGGCCCGATGACCGTCGCGATGCTGATGAAGAACACGCTGGAATCAGCGCTCCAGCGCATCAAGCATTGACGGGAAAGGCGCTCAAACGCCGTCGCGCAAGCGATCGATCCGGGGCCTTTCCCCGAGCGCGTGTCTGCCTTTCCAAGCTCGGGGGAAGGCCCCGGATCGGGCGCTTGTAACCGGCGCGTGTCTGCCTTTTGCAGGCGCGACAGGACATGAAGGCTCCGACGCCTGATGCCTCAGCCTCGCCGCCAGAGCGTTCGACCGCCCGGCTGGTCTTCGAGCTGCACGCCGTTCGACGCCAGCAGGTCGCGGATCCGGTCCGATTCCTTGAAGTCCTTCGCCTTGCGGGCCGCGGCACGCTCGTCGATCAGGCGCTCGATGTCGGCATCGGTCAGCGTTGGTGCGGCAGCCGCTTCTGCCGCACCTGCCGCTGGGGCCTCACCGCTCGCCGTAACCTGCTTGGCCGCCTGCTTGCGCAGGAACACTTCCGGTTCGAGCCCGAGCAAGCCGAGCCGCACGCCCAGCGTGCGCATTTCCGCAGCCAGCCCCGCCGCCTTGTCGAGATCGCCGGCCGCCTTGGCCGTGTTGACCTCGCGCGCGAGCGCCTGCAGTTCAGACACCGCGATCGGCGTGTTGAAGTCATCGTCCATCGCGGCCACGAAACGTTCGGTGGCCTTCGTCGGCGCCTTCAGCGCAACGACCGGCACACCGCGCAGCGACGTGTACAGGCGCTCGAGCGCCGCGTCCGCCTGCGCCAGGCTGTCCGAGGTGTAATTGATCGGACCGCGGTACTGGCTGTTCACGATGAAGTAGCGCACGACCTCCGGGTCGCGCACCCACTCCAGCACTTCGCGCACCGTGAAGAAATTGCCCAGCGACTTCGACATCTTCTCGTCGTCGACGCGCACGAAGCCGTTGTGCATCCACACGTTCACGAACGGCGAGTCGCACGCCGCGCAGGTCTGCGCGATCTCGTTCTCGTGGTGCGGGAACTTCAGGTCCATGCCGCCGCCGTGGATGTCGAAATGCGGACCGAGGATGTCGACCGACATCGCGGAGCACTCGATGTGCCAGCCCGGGCGCCCAGGACCCCACGGCGATTCCCAGGCGGGCTCGCCCGGCTTCGCCGCCTTCCACAGCACGAAATCGAGCGGATCGCGCTTGGCCTCGTCCACTTCGATGCGCGCGCCCGCCCGCAGGTCGGCCAGGCGCTTGCCCGAGAGCTGGCCGTACGGCTCGAACTTCGCGACGGCGTAGTACACGTCGCCGTTGCTGGCCGCGTACGCGTAGCCCTTGTCGACCAGCCGCTGCACCATCGAGACGATCTGCGCGACGAACTCGGTCGCACGCGGCTCGCGATCGCCCAGGCGCACGCCCAGCGCCGCGCAGTCTTCCTGGTAAGCCTTGATGAAACGCTCGGTCAGCGCCTGCATCGGCTCATTGTTCTGCTGTGCGCGCTGGATGATCTTGTCGTCGATGTCCGTGATGTTGCGGACGAACGTGACGTCGTAGCCCGACGCCTCGAGGTGACGGCGCACGACGTCGAACACGATCAGCATCCGCGCGTGGCCGAGGTGGCAGTAGTCGTAGACCGTGATGCCGCAGACGTACATGCGGACCTTGCCCGGCTCGAGCGGCTTGAAGACTTCCTTGCGTCCGGTCAGCGAGTTATGGATCTGCAGCATGGTGCGTTCGACTTTTTCTCTGAAATCGTTGTGTCAGTTGCGCGCGGCGAGCAAGCGCGCCGACTCGAGCCGGCCGAGGACACGCTGCGTGCCCATCAGGCCGACGAGCGGCGCGAGTTCCGGTCCGTGCGTCGCGCCGGTCAGCGCCGAGCGCAGCGGCATGAACAGCTTCGCGCCCTTGCGGCCTGTCGCCTCGGCGATGGCACGCGTCCAGCCCTTGAAGTCGCCAGCATGCGCGGCGAACAACTGGCCTGCGCTCGCGAAGAACTCCGGGCCTGCCTCGGCGATCTGCGCGGCCGCTTCCGCCGATACCGGCACCGCATCGCGGGCGACCACGCCCACGAGTTCGTCGACCTCGGCGGGAAACAGGACATTGCCCTTCACCACCGCGACGAACGCAGCTGCGCTCCTCGCCCGCCTGCAACGCATCGAGGTGCTCGCCCAGCCACTGCTCGATCTGCGCATCGGTCGAGTGCGTCACGGCTTCGCGCTGCCAGTGCCGCAACTGCGCTTCGTCGAAACGCGCGGCCGAATGGCTGGTGCGCGAGAGGTCGAAGTGCGACGCGAGCTGGTCCATCGCGAGCCAGCCGTCGTGGCCGCAGGCATGGCCAAGACGGACCAGGTAATTGCAGATCGCGGCCGGCAGGTACCCCTGCGCACGAAGGTCGGTGAGGCTGGCCGCGCCCTCTCGCTTCGACAGCGGGCTGCCGCTGGGAGCCAGCACCAGCGGCAAGTGGCCGTATTCGGGCAACGGCATGCCGAGTGCCTCCAGCAGCAGCAGCTGGCGCGGCGTGTTGGCCAGGTGGTCGTCGCCCCGCAAGACGAGCGTGATGCCCATCGCGGAGTCGTCGACCGCGTTGCCAAGGAAGAACGACACGCTGCCATCGGCACGACGGATCACGAAGTCGCCGATGTCGTCGGACTGGAAACGCTGCGGGCCGTGAACGCGGTCCACGAACTCGACGGTGCGATCGTCCGGCACGCGGAAGCGGATCGCCGGCTGTCTTGCCGGAGTCGATGCGTCGCTCCACCTCGGCCGCGCTCAACCCGCGCAGGTGCGCGCATACCGCGGCGGCCGACCCGCGGCCAGCTGCGTCTTGCGCGAGAACTGCAGCTCCTCGGGCGAGCAGAAGCACGGATAGGTCTGGCCATGCGTGGCCGCGAGCTTCTGCAGCGCCTCCCCGTAAACGAACGCCGCGCTCGCTCTGCCGGTACGGGCCCGTGCGGCACCACCGACGCCCGGACCTTCGTCCCAGGTCGAGCCCGAGCCAGCGGAGCTCGTCGAGCTGCCGCTGCGAGCAGCGTGTCCTGGCTGCGCTCGGCATCGGTGTCTTCGACGCGCAGTACGAAGCGACCGCCCGAGGCCCGCGCCGCGAGCCAGCTGAACAGCGCCGTGCGGGCGTTGCCCAGGTGCAGCGCGCCCGTCGGGCTGGGTGCAAAGCGCGTGATGGTGAGCGTCGGCAGACATGGCCGCGCATCTTACCGGATCGGCGGATCGCGGCTCCGTCCTCGCGACGCTGGCCCGTGGGCCCCGGGACGCTTACCATCTGCGGCGTTTACCCGTCGCCTGGTTCCGAATTCCTGCGTTTCCCGGCTCCTCTCGCGTGTCGCTGCCGTCCCCTGCTGCTGCCCGGGGCCGTCCCGCCGCACTGGTCGCAGGACGGCTGCCGGCCGGGCCGCAGCGGGTCCGCTTCGAGACGACGCTGGGCGCCATTCACCGTCGAGGTCGACCCGGCGCGCGGCACCGCTCAGCGTCGCGAGCTTCCTGCAGTACGTGCAGCGACAAGCACTACGACGGCACGATCTTCCACCGCGTCGTCGGCAACTTCGTGGTCCAGGGCGGCGGGTACCTGCCGGACGGCACGGAGAAGCCGGTCCGCGGCGGCGTGCCCAACGAAAGCGGCAACGGCCTCAGCAACCGGCGCGGCACGGTCGCCATGGCGCGCACCGGCGACCCGCACAGCGGCACGTCGCAGTTCTACGTCAACGTCGGCGACAACATCGCGCTCGACCCGTCACCCACGCGCTGGGGTTATGCGGTCTTCGGCCGCGTCGTCGAAGGCATGGAGGTCATCGACCGGATCGCGAGCGTCGCGACCGGGTCACGCGCCGTCGTTCGAGGAAGACACGCCGCTCGAGCCGGTCGTGATCACGACGGCCCGCATCGTCGCGAGACCGACGCCGCACAGTGAATTCCGCCCGCCGCAAGACCCTGCTGATTTCCGACCTGCATCTCGATCCATCGGCACCCGGGATCGCGCGGCAGTTCGTCGACTTCCTGCGCGGCGAGGCACGCGAGGCACGCGCGCTCTACATCCTCGGCGACCTGTTCGAGGCGTGGCTCGGTGACGACGATCCGGACCCGGCCGTGCGCTAGATCGTCGCGGAGCTGCGCGCGCTGCACGATGCCGGCGTGCCATGTATTTCATGCACGGCAACCGTGATTTCCTGCTCGGCTCGCGCTTCGCCGCGGGAGACCGGCTGCGACATCCTGCTCGAGACGGCACGGTCGTCGACCTGCACGGCGAGCGCGTGCTGCTCATGCACGGCGACGTGCTCTGCACCGCCGACACGAGCTACCAGCGCCTGCGACGCATCCTGCGCAATCCCCTCACGCTGTTCGTGCTGCGCCACCTGGGCCTCGAGTCGCGGCGCAAGCTGGGCCGCAAACTGCGGGCGGGCAGCCAGATGCACGTCGGGTTCGACCGCGGCCGAGATCATGGACGTGACGCCGTCCGAAGTCGTCGACTCGCTGCGGCGCGCGCGCGTCAGCACGCTGGTGCATGGACACACCCACCGCCCCGCGATTCATGCGCTCGAGGTGGACGGCAAGCCCGCGCGCCGGATCGTGCTCGGCGACTGGTACACGCAAGGCAGCGTGCTGGAGTGGCGGGATGACGGCGTCGAGCTGCGCTCCTTGCCGAGGGGTTAGGGGCTGGGGGTTAGGGGTTAGTCGGAAGGTGTCAGCTGACGGCGTCAGTTTCAGCAGCCCCTTCCGACTAACCCCCAACCCCTATCCCCTAACCCCTTCCCGGCGTGCCCGAGTGAAACCGGAACTCCGTGTCCGGCGCCACGGCCAGTTCGGCCTCGACGGCCGCGAGTTGCTGCAGTCGTTCGCGCGCCCCCTCCCCCCGCTTGTCCGCCAGGCGCAGGTAGAGCCCGGCGTGCCGGGCTTCGGCCACCGCAAGTGATTCGTAGAACGGGCCGAGCGGCTCCCCGAGCAACGGAATCAAGCCGATGAAGCGCTCGTGCGAACGCGCTTCGATCAGCGCGCCGATCAGCAGCAGGTCCATGCGACGCTCGTGTTCCGTGCGTCGCAGCGCCTTGCGCAGGCCCTCGGCATAGCGCGACGGGCTCAGGCGCCGGAACGGCACCTGCAGCGCCGTGAGCTGCTGCTGCACCAGTTCGAAATGCCGCAGTTCCTCGCGCGCCAGGCGCGACATGCGGTCCGCCAGCTCGAAGTCTTCGGGGTACGAGAACATCAGGGCGAGCGCCGTGGACGCGGCCTTCTTTTCGCAATTCGCGTGATCGAGCAGCAGGTCCTGCCAGCGCTCCACGGCGAGCTGGAACCAGCGCGGATCGGTCGTCGACTGCAGGACTACGGGAACGCTCACCGGCAAGACCTCAGGCGGCCGCGCTCTTCAGCAACTCGTCGATCGTCGCGACGATCGCAGCGGCCGACGGATAGCGGTCGGCCGGCTTTTTCGCCAGCAGTCCGTCGAGCAACGGCTGCAGGTGCGCCAGGTTCGGCGGCAGGCGCGGTATCGGCGAGTTGGCGTGCATGTAGATCACGGCGAGCGGCGTTTCTGCGATGTACGGCTTGGTACCCGTCAGCATCTCGTACAGGACCACGCCGAGGCTGTAGAGGTCGCTGCGCTCGTCGAGCGGCGAGCCATGACCCTGCTCGGGACTCATGTAGTGCGGCGTGCCGAAGATCGTGCCGATGCCGGTGATGTCGCTTTCCAGGCGCAGCTGCCGCGCGAGGCCAAAATCGATGAAGGCCGACCGAGTCGTCTTCGCGCAACAGCAGGTTGCCGGGCTTCACGTCTCGATGCAGCACGCCGACTTCGTGCAAGGCGCCGAGCGCCGCCGCCATCTGCCGGACATAGCCCAGCGCCTGCGGCGGGTCGAGACGCTCGCGCATGCGCGAACGCAGGTCGCCGCCGGGAAAGAATTCCATGGCCAGGTAGACATGGTCGTCCGCGACGCCGATGTCGAAGATCCGCGCGATGTTCGGGTGCCGCAGATGCGCCACGAGTTCGAACTCGCGCAGGAAGCGTTCGAACGTCGTGCTGCCTTCGACGATGTCCGGCACCTGGCGAAAGATCTTGAGCACGCGCTGCTCGCCCGTGCGCAGGTTTTCGGCGAGGAACACGCTCGAGGAGCCGCCGACGGCAAGGCGTCGCAGGCAGCGGTGGCCGCGGATGCGCACCGAGCCGAAGCGATCGGGTGGATTCTGCTCCAGCGCAGCGCGTGACGTTTCTGACAGCACGTTGCGACGCCTGGACAATGCCGTCCGCAGTGCGCCGCACAGGTCCGCGTGCTCGAAATCCGTGCGCGGCAGCACGGCCAGCGCGCCGACGGACCTCGCCTTCTCCGCCACCGCGCCATCGCCGCCGGCCACGAAATAAACGATCGGCGGAAAGGCTGGACGATCGGTCGAGGTCCTCGAGCCATTCGAGGCCCCGCAAGTCCTGTACCTGGTGATCGAGCAGCACGACGTCATAGGCCACGCCGGTGAATCCCGCGGGCAGTCGGCCGCGCGTGGCAGGCTCGTATTCGGCCGGCAACGCATCGCGCCATTCGAGCGTGACGTGATGCGCGAGCAGCTGCCGGTAATCGGCGCGGTCGCTCACGATCAATGCCCGCAACGTCATCGATGCCCTCCCAGCCTCAACCCCAGCACGAGATCGCCGACGTTCGTCAGCGTCGGTCCAGTATGCAGCAGATCACCTGCCGCCTCGAGAAAAGTACCGGAATCCGCGCGTGCGAGCGATACGTTGGGATCGCAGTCCCCGTCGCGTCCGCGCTGGCACGTCTCGGCGTCGACGAGCGCGCCGGCATCACTCGAAGCGCCGTCGATGCCGTCCGTGCCGGCGGCGAGCAGGCTCGCACCGAGCAGCCCACGTCGTTCGAGTTCCAGCGCGGCGGCAAGCGCCAGGTGCTGGTTGCGGCCACCGCGTCCGGGTTGCGCGGGCAAGCGCACGGTCGATTCGCCACCCCGAACCTGGACGATTCCCTCGGGCTGCCGCGCGAGCGATGCAATGTAGCGGGCACCGAGTTCGGCCGCGTCACCCTCGATGCGCTCACGCACGACCCGCGACGTCAATCCCTGCGCGCGTGCCGCGGCGGCGGCGGCGCGACAGGCCGACCTGAGCGACGCCACGATGCGCACCGGCACGTCAGGCACGCTTGCGCTGGTCATAGGTCTCGCATCGATCCGATTGAGGAGTTCGTCCAGCGCAGGCGGCAACGCCGCCACGCATGGCTCGTCGGCAGGCTCATCCGCAAACGCATGCAACAGTCCGGAACCGATGACGCGGGGATCGTCGCCGGGCACGTCGGAAATCATCAGGGCCTGCGTTCGCCGACCCTGCGCGATGCGCGCGAGTCCGCCGCCTTTCAGCCTGGAGATCCGTCGCCTCGTCGCGTTGACCTGCGCGATGGGCGCACCGGATTGCAGTGCCCAGCGATTCAGCGACTGCAGGTCGTCGAGGCTGGCGCCCGGCACGAGCCACTCGACGAGACTGGAGGCGCCGCCTGAAACCAGGAACAGCACCTGTGCGTCCGCATCCAGGGCTGACACGAAAGCAGCGACGGCTTCGCCCGCAGCGAGGCTCGCGTCGTCGGGCATCGGGTGCGATCCGTAGCGCACGACGAGACCGTGTGCAGCCGGATTGAACCCGGACGGCACATGATCGACGGGAACGACGATCACGCCGCCGGCAATCTGCGAACCCAGCGCATCGACCGCGCCTTGCGCCATCGCCGCCGCGGCCTTGCCGATGGCAACGAGACGCCATTTACCTTGGAGTGGGCGTCGGGTGAGTTCCTGGTGAACGGCACGACGACCGTCGACCGCGTCGAGCGCCGCGCGGAAGCAGGTGAGAAGGATTTTGCGGGCGGTCATGCGACTCTCACGCCGCTGCCCTCGCTCCAACCCTCTCCCGCTGTCGTGGGAGAGGGAGCGA
>CAWHEA010000028.1:0-13504 GCA_963828265.1 uncultured Gammaproteobacteria bacterium
GGAGGCGTTCATGTCCAGTGCACGGGGCGAGGCGAGTGGCCTGGCGTGGCCGCGTTATTACACGGTCGTGCTGCTGCTCTTCGCAGCCGTCTTCATCTCCTACATCGACCGCACCAACATCTCGGTGGCCGCCATCGCGATGAAGGACGACCTCGGCTGGACCGAGACGCAGAAAGGCGTCGTGCTCTCCGCGTTCTTCGTCGGGTACCTGCTGCTGATGGCCGTGACCGGCGCGCTCGCGAACCGCTACGGCGGCTGGCTGGTTCTCGGCGTCGCGGTGCTCTGGTGGTCGGCGTGGACGGCACTCACCCCGCCTGCCGCGATGATGTCGCTCGGCGCGCTGATCGCGGCTCGCATCGCGCTCGGGCTCGGCGAAGCTGCCGTGTTCCCCGCCTCCATGAACATGATCTCGCGCTGGGTGCCGCCGGAGCGCCGGTCGCGCGCGACCGCGCTCATCATCAGCGCGATCTCGCTCGGAACGGTGTTCGCGTTGCCCGCCACGGGCTGGCTGGTGCGCGAGTACGGCTGGGCACTGCCCTTCTACCTGTTCGGGGCCATCGGACTGGTGTGGTACGCGGCATGGCACTTCCTTGCCCGCGACGACGTTCCTGCGAGTTCGTCGGTGGCGTCGCCGCAGACCGCCAACCGCGCCATCCCGTGGGGGCAACTGCTGCGGTTGCCGGCCGTGTGGGCCATCATCGTGGCCCACTTCGCCAGCAACTGGGGCCTGTACGTCCTGCTCGCGTGGATGCCGACCTACTTCAAGAGCACGTTCGGCGTCTCGCTCGCCAGCGCCGGCGTCCTGTCCGCCGCACCGTGGCTGGTCAACTTCGTCGCGGCGAACCTGGCCGGCGCATGGGCGGATCGGATGCTGCAGCACGGGCGCAGCGCCGGCTACGTCCGCAAGCTGATGCAGACCATCGCGCTCGGTGGCAGTGCCGTCTTCCTGCTGCTGCTGACCCAGGCGACGACGCCGCTGGCCGCCGTCCTGATCATGTGCTGCGCGACGGGCACCTCGGCGTGCGCGATGTCCGGCTTCGCCCCGAACTGCTTCGACATCGCGCCGAAGTACGCCGACGTCATCTGGGGCATCAGCAACACGTTCGCCACGCTGCCGGGCATCGTCGGCATCTACGTCACGGGCTGGCTCGTCGATCGCACGGGCACGTTCGGCGCGCCGTTCGTGCTCACCGCGGCGGTGTCGCTGTTCGGCGCGGCCTTCTACCTGGTCTTCGGTTCAGGCCGCCGGCACGTCGACTGAACGGCGACCTCAACCGTTCACAGGTGATACTTGAACATCAGGCTCACGGCAGACTGGTTCGTGTCGAACGCCGCTGAACTGGGGATCTGGTACTTGTTCCACCAGAAGTCCAGTTCGACACCCGCGAACAGCTTGTCGGGTGTGTTCCAGAGGTTGCCGAGGTCAACGGAAACCTGCGGATTGAGGTGATAGCTCCACTGCTCCGATCCGAGTCCGAGCACCCAGTCGAAATAGCCATCCGCGAGAAATCGGGTCTTGCCGACCGAGAATGGGCGGGCCGCGACCATGGTGACCTGCACGTCGTGGAAGCCGTTCCTCGTGCCTTCCGTGAGTTCGCTGCGCCCGTACACGTTCAGCTGGAGGTACCTGAGCCCCGACTTACCCACGTCGAGGTCGAAGCCGACGCCGACCAGGGCCGCTTCGGCCACATCGGCATCCTCGCCGCGCTCGTACGTTCCCGCGATCAACACGTCCTTGATGGGTTTGAAGGACAGGTCATTGTCGAGCATTTGCCGAGGCTGAGCCGCGGGCTGATCTCGCCGTACCACGTGCTGTCGTCGGCCCCGTTCGGGGCGCCGTGAAACTTGATGAAGTCGACGAACATGAAGAGGTCGCCGATCCTCGAATCGTGAACGTGCTCGTAGGTGAACGCCGACTGCTCGTCCGGATCGACTTCGAATCCCCACCCATAAGGCAGCAGCGTCAAGCTGTTGTCGGACCAGTTGATGAACGGCTTCGAGTCCGCAGGCGCAGCCTTGGACGCCTCCGGCACCGCAGGCTGGGCTCGCGCCGTCCCGCTGCAAATCACACACGCGAACGACAGACTCAGCAGCAGCGCAGATCCAGGGTTCATGCTCTTACCCGCAAGAAACATCAGGCCTCGAAGGCCATGTAGACGAATCGCACGACGAACAAGGCCGCGAGCGCGTAGAGCAACCAGTCGGCGCGGCTGACGCGACGAGCGGCAATCTTCAGCAGGGCGAAGGCGATCACGCCGAATGACAGGCCGTTGGCAATCGAGAACGTCAGCGGGATCGTGATCAAGGTCAGGAATGCGGGGATCGCGACCACCGGGTCGTCCCAGTCGATCTCCATCAAGGGGGCCATCATCATGCCGCCCACGAGGATCAGCGCCGGTGCCGTCGCAGCCGCCGGGATTACCTGCGCCCACGGGGCGACGAACAGCGTTGCGAGGAAGAGCAGACCGACGACGACCGCAGTCAGGCCGGTGCGCCCGCCCGCCGAGACGCCCGAGGCGCTCTCGATGTAGCTGACCACGGTGGACGTGCCCGCCAGCGAGCCCACGACCGTGGCGCTGGCGTCGGCGAACAGGATGCGGTTCAGGCGCGGTATCGTGCCATCAGGCTGCACCAGTCCCGCCTTCTTGCTGACCGCCACGAGCGTGCCCACGTTGTCGAACAGGTCGACGAACAGGAAGACGAACAGGATCTCCAGCAGCGCCAGGCCGAAGCCGTGGCCGCCGATGCCGAGCGCGGCCGGGATATCGAGCTGGAACGCGGTCCCGGTCATCTGCTCGACGTCGTAGGGCTGCGGCGCCCACACCGCGAGGCCCAGGACCCAGCCGAGCACGGCGGTCGCGACGATGCCGATCAGGATCGCGCCGCGCACTTTCAGCACGGTCAGGACCGAAAGGATCGCGAGGCCCAGCAGCGCGAGTTGAGTTGCAGGCGCGTGGATGTCGCCCAGTCCGACCACGGTGGCGGGGTTGGTCACCACCAGGCCCGCGCCGCGCAGGCCGATGAATGCAATGAAGAGGCCGATGCCGGCAGCGATCGCCGAGAACAACGCGCGCGGGATGGCATTGACGATCAGCTGTCGCACGCCAGCGAAGGTCAGCACCAGGAACAGGACACCGGAGATGAAGACGAGGCCGAGCGCCGTCTGCCACGGCACGCCCATCCCCTGCACCACGGTGAAGGCGAAGTAGGCATTCAGCCCCATGCCCGGCGCGAGCGCGATCGGGTAGTTGGCGATGAGCCCCATCAGCAGGCAGCCAATGCCCGCGGCGAGGCAGGTCGCAGCGGCGACGCCTGCGGCCGGCATGCCGGTGGTGCTCAGGATCGAAGGATTGACCAGGACGATGTAGGCCATGGTCAGGAAGGTCGTGAACCCGGCCAGCACTTCGGTCCGGACGGTGGTTCCGTTCGCGCTGAGCTGAAAGGTGCGTTCGAGGAACGTCATCGCGTGGCCTGCAGGAGGGTGTCGGCTTGCCGACGGACCATCCTCCGGCAACCAGAATCGGGCGCGACTCTATTCGAACCGGTCGACCGCAGCCATTGTGTGTGACCGCAACATCAGTCTTGCGGTGGTCGCAGCAGGTCGACGACGGACGCGAGCTCCGGCTTGCCGGCCTTGATCTCGTCGTACGTCAGTCCGCTGAGCTCGTGCGGGAAGACGAGCCAGGCATCGGTCTCGTGCAGGTAGTAGTGCGGCACGAGGCTCGTGCGATTGTTGCCCGGCTTGTACCACGGCGTCGCAATGCGTATTTGCCGCGGCATGTTCAACCGCATCTTGGCCGAGAGCTCCGCGAGCAGCGCCTCGATGCTGTGACCGGAGTCGAAGACGTCGTCCACGATCAGCAGCGAATCGTCGGCGTCCGCCTCGTCGACGATGTAGTGCAGCCCGTGCACGCGGATCGTCTTCGCCCGCTCGCCGATGCCGACGTACGCGGAGGTGCGCACCGCGATGTGGTCCGGACGCACGCCGACGTACTCGAAGTACTCCTGGATCGCGATGCCGACCGGCGTGCCGCCGCGCCAGATGCCGATGATGAAGTCCGGCAGGAATCCGCTGCGGTGGATCTGCGCCGCGAGCCGGAAGGAATCCTGCAGCAGGTCGCTCGCCGTGATGAAGGTCTTGTCCATGGCGCGATGATCCGTCGGAACGCACGTGTGGTGAAGACGGTAAAGCCGCATTCGTCGACGCTGGATCGCGGGCGAGCGATCGGGAAGTCGCGCCGCGGGCATCAAGCGTGCGCAAGTACCTCGAGGAAACGACGCCCGATAGTCCGCGGGTGACGCCCGAGAACTCGTGCGGATCAAAAACTTGAAAGTGGTGGGCCGTGTAGGATTCGAACCTACGACCTACTGATTAAGAGTCAGCAGCTCTACCAACTGAGCTAACGGCCCATCCTGAGATGGTGATTGGGGTGGACGATGGGGCTCGAACCCACGACCGCCGGGACCACAACCCGGAGCTCTGCCAGCTGAGCTACATCCACCATCGTCAACCAAGACACAAACACGTTCCCGACAACCTGCGCCATCCAGTGATGGCGCGCCCGGCAGGACTCGAACCTGCGACCCTCGGCTTAGAAGGCCGATGCTCTATCCGGCTGAGCTACGGGCGCATGCGCTACAGCAGTATCGCCTCATCCGAGTGGTCGGGGCAGAGGGATTCGAACCCCCGACCCTCTGCTCCCAAAGCAGATGCGCTACCAGACTGCGCCATGCCCCGCCATGCTCGACTGACCTGCCGTCGTCGCCAGGCCGCTTTTGACGTTGCCGTCGACCGCGGACCCGCACGGGAGCGCGAATCATACGGATCGACCCTCACAGCGTCAATTTAGGAATGTATCCATCTGGCGACACGGACCGGCAGGCTCTGCGAAAATAGCGGGCTTGGCGGCCGTCCGGCCCGTCCTGCGAGGCTTTCAGCGATGTCCAGCAACGATTCCGGCGCCAGAATCATCGACGGCAAGGCCATCGCGCAGGAATTCCGCCGCGAAGTGCGCGCGGCCAGCGACCGCCTGGTCGCCCGTGGACTGCGCCGACCGGGCCTCGCGGTCATCCTGGTGGGCGACGATCCCGCCTCGCAGGTCTACGTGCGCAACAAGCGCCTGGCCTGCGACGAGTGCGGCATCGTCTCGGTGAGCCACGACCTGCCCCACTCCACCACGCAGACCGAGCTGATGACGTTCATCGAACAGATGAACGCCGACGACTCGATCGACGGCATCCTGGTGCAAGTGCCATTGCCCGATCACATCGACGAGCGCCACATCATCGAAGCGATCGATCCGGCGAAGGATGTCGATGGCTTCCATCCGTTCAACGTCGGCCGGCTTGCGCTGCGCCATCCGCTGATGCGTCCATGCACGCCGTACGGTGTGACGCGCCTGCTCGAAAAGACGGGGATCCCCGCGAAGGGCAAACATTGCGTCGTCGTCGGCGCCTCGAACCTCGTCGGCCGGCCGATGGCGCTCGAACTGCTGCTGTCGGGGGCGACGGTCACCGTCTGTCACCGCTTCACGCAGAACCTCGAGCAGCACGTTGGCATGGCCGACATCCTGGTGGTCGCGGTCGGCAAGCCGGGCATCGTGCGCGGCGAATGGGTGAAGCCCGGCGCCGTCGTGATCGATGTCGGCATCAACCGCATGCCGGACGGCAAGCTCGTCGGTGACGTGGAATTCGAATCCGCGCGGCGTAACGCAGCGTTCATCACGCCCGTGCCGGGCGGCGTCGGCCCGATGACCGTCGCGATGCTGATGAAGAACACGCTGGAGTCGGCGCTGCAGCGGATCAAGCACTGAAGGCGCCTCGCCCTGCTAGCGGGGCGGTACGCGTCAGGCGTCGGATCCTTGGTGTCCGCGCGCGCTTGGAAAGGCAGACACGCGCGCGCCAGGACACCAAGGATCCGACGCCTGATGCCTCATCCCCGCCGCCAGAGCGTCCGACCGCCCGGCTGATCCTCGAGCAGCACCCCGCTCGACGCCAACAGGTCGCGGATGCGGTCCGACTCCTTGAAGTCCTTCGCCTTGCGCGCTGCTGCGCGCTCATTGATCAGGCGTTCGATGTCGGCATCGGCGAGCGCGGCAGTCGCTTCTGCCGAACCTGCCGCTGGGACCTCACCGCTCGCCGTAACCTGCTTGGCCGCCTGCTTGCGCAGGAACACTTCCGGTTCGAGGCCGAGCAAGCCGAGCCGCACGCCCAGCGTGCGCATTTCCGCAGCCAGCCCCGCCGCCTTGTCGAGATCTCCAGCTGCCTTGGCCGTGTTGACCTCGCGCGCCAGCGCCTGCAGTTCAGACACCGCGATCGGCGTGTTGAAGTCATCGTCCATCGCAGCCACGAACCGCTCGGTGGCCTTCGTCGTTGCCTTCAATGCAACGACCGGCACGCCGCGCAGCGACGTGTACAGGCGCTCGAGCGCCGCGTCCGCCTGCGCCAGGCTGTCCGAGGTGTAATTGATCGGACCGCGGTACTGGCTGTTCACGATGAAGTAACGGACGACCTCCGGGTCACGCACCCACTCCAGCACTTCGCGCACCGTGAAGAAATTGCCGAGCGACTTCGACATCTTCTCGTCGTCGACACGCACGAAGCCGTTGTGCATCCACACGTTGACGAACGGCGAGTCGCACGCCGCGCAGGTCTGTGCGATCTCGTTCTCGTGGTGCGGGAACTTGAGGTCCATGCCGCCACCATGGATGTCGAAATGCGGGCCGAGGATGTCGACGGACATCGCCGAGCACTCGATGTGCCAGCCCGGGCGCCCCGGGCCCCATGGCGACTCCCAGGCGGGCTCGCCCGGCTTAGCCGCCTTCCACAGCACGAAATCGAGCGGATCGCGCTTGGCCTCGTCCACCTCGATGCGCGCGCCCGCCCGCAGGTCGGCCAGGCGTTTGCCCGAGAGCTGGCCGTACGGCTCGAACTTGGCGACGGCGTAGTACACGTCCCCATTGCTGGCCGCGTAGGCGTACCCCTTGTCCACCAGGCGCTGCACCATCGCGATAATCTGCGCGACGAACTCGGTCGCGCGCGGCTCGCGATCACCCAGGCGGACGCCCAGCGCCGCGCAGTCTTCCTGGTAGGCCTTGATGAAGCGTTCGGTCAGCGCCTGCATCGGCTCGCCGTTGGCTTGCGCACGCTGGATGATCTTGTCGTCGATGTCCGTGATGTTGCGGACGAACGTGACGTCGTAGCCCGAGGCCTCGAGGTGACGGCGCACGACGTCGAACACGATCAGCATGCGCGCGTGGCCGAGGTGGCAGTAGTCGTAGACCGTGATGCCGCAGACGTACATGCGGACCTTGCCCGGCTCGAGCGGCTTGAATGCTTCCTTGCGTCCGGTCAGCGAGTTCTGGATCTGCAGCATGTATCCCTCGTAATTGGGGACGCTCACCTATTTCAGAAATAGGAAATAGGTGAGCGTCCCCTATTTTCCCGTTGTGTCAGTTGCGCGCGGCGAGCAGCCGCGCCGATTCCAGCCGGCCGAGGACACGTTGCGCGCCCATCAGGCCGACGAGCGGCGCGAGTTCCGGTCCGTGCGTCGCGCCGGTCAGCGCCGAGCGCAGCGGCATGAAAAGCTTCGCGCCCTTGCGGCCTGTCGCCTCGGCGATGGCACGCGTCCAGCCCTTGAAGTCGCCAGCATGCGCGGCGAACAACTGGCCTGCGCTCGCAAAGAACTGCGGACCAGCCTCGGCGATCTGCGCAGTCGCTTCCGCCGATATCGGCACCGCATCGCGGGCGACCACGCCCACAAGCTCGTCGACCTCAGCCGGAAACAGGACGTTGCCCTTCACCACCGCGACGAACGCGCTGCGCTCCTCGCCCGCTTGCAACGCATCGAGGTGCGTGCCCAGCCACTGCTCGATCTGCGCATCGGTCGAATGCGTCACGGCTTCGCGCTGCCAGTGCCGCAACTGCGCTTCGTCGAAGCGTGCGGCGGAATGGCTGGTGCGCGAGAGGTCGAAGTACGACGCGAGCTGATCCAGCGCAAGCCAGCCGTCGTGGCCGCAGGCATGGCCAAGGCGGACCAGGTAATTGCAGATCGCGGCCGGCAGGTACCCCTGCGCACGAAGGTCGGTGAGACTGGCCGCGCCCTCTCGCTTCGACAGCGGGCTGCCGCTGGGAGCCAGCACCAGCGGCAAGTGGCCGTACTCGGGCAACGGCATGCCGAGGGCCTCCAACAGCATAAGCTGGCGCGGCGTGTTGGCCAGGTGGTCGTCGCCCCGCAATACGAGCGTGATGCCCATCGCGGAGTCGTCCACCGCGTTGCCGAGAAAGAACGACACGCTGCCATCGGCACGACGGATCACGAAGTCGCCGATGTCGTCGGACTGGAAGCGCTGCGGGCCGTGGACGCGGTCCACGAACTCGACGGTGCGATGGTCCGGCACGCGGAAGCGGATCGCCGGCGTCTTGCCGGAGTCGATGCGTCGCTGCACCTCGGCCGCGCTCAACCCGGCGCAGGTGCGCGCATACCGCGGCGGCCGGCCTGCGGCCAGCTGCGTCTTGCGCGACAACTGCAGCTCTTCGGGTGAGCAGAAGCACGGGTAGGTCTGGCCGTTCGCCGCGAGCTTCTGCAGCGCCTCGGCGTAAACGAAACTGCGCTCGCTCTGCCGGTACGGGCCGTGCGGACCGCCCACGCCCGGACCTTCGTCCCAGGTGATGCCCAGCCAGCGGAGCTCGTCGAGCTGCCGCTCGAGCAGCGTGTCATGGCTGCGGCCGGCATCGGTGTCTTCCACGCGCAGCACGAAACGACCGCCCGACGCGCGCGCGGCAAGCCAGCTGAAGAGCGCCGTACGGGCGTTGCCCAGGTGCAGCGCGCCCGTGGGGCTCGGTGCAAAGCGCGTGATTTGAGCATTGGCAGGCATGGCCGCGCATCTTACCGGATCGGCCGGATCGGCTGGATCACCTCCTCGTCCGACGCTGGCCCGTGGGCCCCGGGACGCTTACCATCCGCGCTGCGTTTATCCGTTCAGCGGGTGCCGAATGTCCCTGAGTTTCCCTATCCTCGCGCGCGTCGTCCTGCCCCTGCTCCTGGCAATGGGGCTGTGCGCGCCCGCCTGGTCGCAGGACGTGATCCCGGCCGGACCGCAGCGAGTCCGCTTCGAGACGACGCTGGGCACGTTCACCATCGAAGTCGACCCGGTGCGAGCGCCGCTCAGTGCCGCAAGCTTCCTGCAGTACACGCGCGACCAGCACTACGACGGCACGATCTTCCACCGCATCATCGGCAACTTCGTGATCCAGGGCGGTGGGTACCTGCCGGACGGCACCGAAAAGCCGGTCCGCGGCGGCGTGCCCAATGAAAGCGGCAACGGCCTCAGCAACCGGCGGGGCACGGTCGCCCTGGCGCGCACCGGCGACCCGCACAGCGGCACGTCCCAGTTCTACGTCAACGTGGCTGACAACATCGCGCTCGACCCATCCCCCTCGCGCTGGGGTTATGCGGTCTTTGGGCGCGTGGTCGAAGGCATGGATGTCATCGACCGGATCGCCAGCGTCGCGACCGGGTCACGCGCCACGTTCGGCGAAGACGCGCCGCTGGAACCGGTCGTCATCACGACGGCCCGCATCGTCGGCGAGGCCGCAACGCCCAAGTGAATTCCGCCCGCCGCAAGACCCTGCTGATTTCCGACCTGCATCTCGATCCATCGGCACCCGGGATCGCGCGACAGTTCGTCGATTTCCTGCGCGGCGAGGCGCGCGAAGCACGCGCGCTCTACATCCTCGGCGACCTGTTCGAAGTCTGGCTCGGTGACGACGATCCCGATCCGGCCGTGCGCTCGATCGTCGCGGAACTGCGCGCGCTGAGCGATGCCGGCGTGCCCACCTTTTTTCTGCACGGCAACCGCGATTTCCTCATCGGCTCGCGCTTCGCCGCCGAAACCGGGTGCACGTTGCTCGACGACGGCACGGTCGTCGACCTGCACGGCGAGCGAGTGCTGCTGATGCACGGCGACGTGCTCTGCACCGCCGACGCGAGCTACCAGCGCCTGCGGCGAATCCTGCGCAATCCCCTCACGCTGTTCGTGCTGCGGCACCTGGGCCTCGAGTCGCGACGCAGGCTGGGCCGGAAATTGCGGGCGGGCAGCCAGATGCACGTCGGCTCGACCGCAGCCGAAATCATGGACGTGACGCCATCCGAAGTCGTCGACTCGCTGCGTCGGGCGCGCGTCAGCACGCTGGTGCATGGACACACCCACCGCCCCGCGATTCATGCGCTCGACGGTGGACGGCAAGCCCGCGCGCCGGATCGTGCTGGGCGACTGGTACACGCAGGGCAGCGTGCTGGAGTGGCGGGATGATGGGGTGGAACTGCGCGCGCTGCCGCGCTAGGTAGGGGTTCCTGAGTGAAACCGGAACTCCGCGTCCGGGGCCACCGCCAACTCCGCCTCCACGGCCGCGAGTTGCTGCAGGCGTTCGCGCGCCCGCTCCCCCCGCTTGTCCGCCAGCCGCAGGTAAAGCCCGGCATGCCGCGCCTCGGCCACCGCGAGTGACTCGTAGAACGGACCGAGCGGCTCCCCGAGCAACGGGATCAAGCCGATGAAGCGTTCGTGCGAACGCGCTTCGATCAACGCGCCGATCAACAGCAGGTCCATGCGACGCTCGTGTTCAGTGCGTCGCAGCGCCTTGCGCAAGCCTTCGGCATAGCGCGACGGGCTCAGGCGCCGGAACGGCACCTGCAGCGCCGTGAGCTGCTGCTGCACCAGTTCGAAATGCCGCAGTTCCTCGCGCGCCAGGCGCGACATGCGGTCGGCCAGCTCGAAGTCTTCGGGGTACGAGAACATCAGGGCGAGCGCCGTGGACGCGGCCTTCTTTTCGCAATTCGCGTGATCGAGCAGCAAGTCCTGCCAGCGCACCACGGCCAGCTGGAACCAGCGCGGATCGGTCGTCGACTGCAGGACTACAGGAACGCTCACCGGCAAGGCCTCAGGCGGCTGCGCTCTTCAGCAGTTCGTCGATCTTTGCGACGATCGCAGCGGCCGACGGATAGCGGTCGGCCGGCTTTTTCGCCAGCAATCCATCGAGCAGTGGCTGCAGGTGTGCAAGGTTCTGCGGCAGGCGCGGAATCTGCGAATTCGCGTGCATGTAGATCACCGCGAGCGGCGTTTCCGCGCTGTACGGCTTGGTACCCGTCGAGCATCTCGTACAGGACCACGCCGAGGCTGTAGAGATCGCTGCGTTCGTCGAGCGACGAGCCATGGCCCTGCTCGGGACTCATGTAGTGCGGCGTGCCGAAGATCGTGCCTACGCCCGTGATGTCGCTTTCCAGGCGCAGCTGGCGCGCGAGGCCGAAATCGATGAAGGCTGCCGAGTCGTCCTCGCGCAGCAGCAGGTTGCCCGGCTTCACGTCGCGATGCAGGACGCCCACCTCGTGCAATGCGCCGAGCGCTGCCGCCATCTGCCGGACATAGCCCAGCGCCTGCGGCGGATCGAGACGCTCGCGCATGCGCGAACGCAGGTCGCCGCCGGGGAAGAATTCCATGGCCAGGTAGAGGTGATCGTCCGCGACGCCGATATCGAAGATCCGCGCGATGTTCGGGTGCCGCAGGTGCGCCACGAGTTCGAATTCGCGCAGGAAGCGATCGAACGTCGTGCTGCCTTCGACGATGTCCGGCACCTGGCGAAAGATCTTGAGGACGCGCTGCTCACCCGTGCGCACGTTTTCGGCGAGGAACACGCTCGAGGAGCCGCCGACGGCAAGGCGTCGCAGGCAACGATGGCCGCGGATGCGCACCGAGCCGAAGCGATCGGGTGGATTCTGTTCCAGCGCGGCGCGTGACGTTTCTGACAGTACGTTACGACGCCTGGCCAAGGCCGTCCGCAGTGCGCCGCACAGGTCCGCGTGCTCGAAATCCGTGCGCGGCAGCACGGCCAGCGCGCCGACCGACTTCGCTTTCTGCGCCACCGCGCCATCGCCGCCGGGCGCGAGATAAACGATCGGCGGAAAGGCCGAGCGATCGGTCAGGTCCTCGAGCCATTCCAGGCCGCGCGAATCCTGCACCTCGTGGTCGAGCAGCACGACGTCGTAGGCGACGCCGGTGAACCCCGCGGGCAGGCGTCCGCGAGTGGCAGGCTCGTATTCGGCGGGCAACGCATCGCGCCATTCGAGCGTGACGTGATGCGCGAGCAGCTGCCGGTAATCGGCGCGGTCGCTCACGATCAATGCCCGCAACGTCATCGATGCCCTCCCAGCCTCAACCCCAGCACGAGATCGCCGACGTTCGTCAGCGTCGGTCCAGTATGCAGCAGATCACCTGCCGCCTCGAGAAAAGTACCGGAATCCGCGCGTGCGAGCGATACGTTGGGATCGCGACCCACGTCGCGTCCGCGCTGGCAGGTCGCGGCGTCGACGAGCGCGCCGGCATCACTCGAAGCGCCGTCGATGCCGTCCGTGCCGGCGGCGAGCAGGCTGGCACCGAGGAGCCCACGCCGTTCGAGCTCCAGCGCGGCGGCCAGCGCCAGGTGCTGGTTGCGGCCACCGCGACCGGGTTGCGCCGGCAAGCGCACCGTCGACTCACCACCCCGAACCTGGACGATGCCCTCGGGCTGCCGCGCGAGCGATGCTATGCAGCGGACACCGAGTTCGGCCGCATCACCCCCGATGCGCTCACGCACGACCCGCGACCTCAATCCCTGTGCGCGTGCCGCGGCGGCCGCAGCACGACAGGCAGACCTGAGCGACGCCACGATGCGCACCGGCACGTCAGGCACGCTTGCGCTGACCGTCGACGTCGCATCGATCCGATCGAGAAGTTCGTGCAACTCAGGCGGCAACGCCGCCGCGCATGGCTCGTCGGCACGCTCATCCGCAAACGCATGCAGCAGACCTGAACCGATGACGCGCGGATCGTCGCCCGGCACGTCGGAAATCATCAGGGCCTGCGTTCGGCGACCCTGCGCGATGCGCGCGAGTCCGCCGCCTTTCAGCCTGGAGACCCGGCGCCTCGTCGCGTTGACCTGCGCGATGGGTGCACCGGATTGCAGTGCCCAGCGATTCAGCGCCTGCAGGTCGTCGAGGCTGGCGCCCGGCACGAGCCACTCGACAAGACTGGAGGCGCCGCCTGAAACCAGGAACAGCACCTGTGCCCCCGCATCCAGGCCTGACACGAAATCGACGACGGCCTCACCGGCAGCGAGGCTCGCGCCGTCGGGCATCGGGTGCGATCCGTAGCGCACGACGAGACCGTGGGCAGCCGGATTGAACCCGGACGGCAGATGATCGACGGGGACGACGATCACGCCGCCGGCAATCTGCGCACCCAGCGCATCGACCGCGCCTTGCGCCATGGCAGCCGCGGCCTTGCCGATGGCAACCAGGCGCCACTGGCCGTGCAGCGGGCGTCGGGTGAGTTCCTGGTGAACGGCACGACGACCGTCGACCGCGACGAGTGCCGCGCGGAAACAGGTGAGCAGTATGTTGCGGGAAGTCATGCGACTCTTACGCCGCGGCCCTGACTCCAACCCTCTCCCACTGGCGCGGGAGAGGCAGCAA
>CAWHEA010000029.1:0-106402 GCA_963828265.1 uncultured Gammaproteobacteria bacterium
GGGCCATCGCGGCGCAGTTGCTGCTGGAGCGCGTTCACGACCGCCAGTTGCTGCGGTTGCAGCCTTCCCTGCGGTACAAGTGGGAGTCCGCCACGGGACTGTGAGGCGCTGCCGGCAGGGACCGCGTGACCGCTGCGCATTCGCCGCAATCACCGGACACTTCCCGCGATGCGGCAGCCGTACGGCGGCGGGATACTCGATGCGTGGGGGGTAGGAGGCCGCAGTGCAGCTCTGGACCCGACGCAGCGTCATCGCTTCGGGCCTCGCAGCCGCTGGCTGTGTCGCATTCGACCGGCCACGGCTCGGGGTCATGTATGGGAGCGTTTCCCGCCCCGACGACCAGCCGCCGCTGATCCTGATTCCCGGCGCGTTTGGTTCGAGTCTCCGGAAGCGCAGTTCGGGTCGCGAGATCTGGCCCGTCTCCAACGCCAAGCTGCTGTTCAGCGACTACCGCGAACTCGGGCTGCCGATCGACTCTGCGACGCTCGAGCCCGACGCTCACAACGCCGAGGCCTACGCGGTATTCCGCGAGGGGCTCGGCCGTGATTTCTATGGCGACCTGATCGATACGCTGCAGCGCGTGGGTGGCTATGAGCGCCGGCTGCCAGGCGTTCCCCCGCGCGATGGCAGTGGCTGCGGGCTCTACCACTACGTGTACGATTTCCGCCTGGACGGCGTGCGCGCCGCGCGCGGACTCGCTGAATTGATCGCTCGAATCCGGGCGGATTTCGGTGATCCGCAGCTCAAGGTGGACGTCGTCGCGCATTCGGGCGGCGGGATGGTCGCCCGCTATTTCGTGCGTCACGGCACGCGGGACCTGCCTGCGACGGGAGTGCTGGAACCGACGTACGAGGGTGCGGCAGCGATCCGCCGCCTGTTGCTCGTTGGCACTCCCAATCTCGGCACGATGCAGCCCGTGCTGTCCCTGCTGCGCGGCGAGGAGATCGGCCTGCGCAAGATCCCGCCCGAGGTCGTCGCGACGTGCACCGGGATCACGGAGATGATGCCGCATCCGGCCGTGCCCTGGCTCATCGACCTGCAGGGCGCGCGCGTCGATGCCGACCTTTACGACATCGCGACGTGGCGCGACTTCGGCTGGTCGGTGTTCGATCCGGGCATCGCGGAGCGCACGGTCGCCGGCCACGGCGGCGGTGCGGAGGGTCGGCGCTATCTCGCCGTGCTCCGCGAGTACCTGGCACGCAACCTGGGCCGGGGACGCGCGTTCGCCAACTCGTTCGCGACGCAACCCGACCCGCGTGACGTGCCGACCTGGGTGTTCGGCGGCGATTGCGCGCCGACGCTGGCGCGGCTGGTCCTCGAACGTGCCGGCGGCAGGCACTTTGCCCGGGAACGCGTGGCCGATATTGCCGCTCCCGCGGCCCGCGATTACGAGCAGTTGATGCACGAGCCCGGCGACACCGTCGTCACGCGCTCCTCGCTGCTCGGGCGCCGGACGCTGGACATCGCCGCCCCGCGCGCGGCGGAAGAGTCGCTGCGCATTGCGCACACCGTGTTCCTGTGCGAGAAGCACCAGCAGCTCACGGGCAACGCGAGCTTCCAGGACAACCTGCTGAACGCGCTGTTCAGCGTCGATGCCGGCTGAGCCGCGCCGACCGCTCAGCGAATCGGCTCGTCGAACACCAGCGCACGCACCAGCCGCACCGGCGGCGAGCCGAACGACAGCACCTGGTCGTGGTACGACTTGAGGTCGAACTTCGCGCCCGCGCGTCGTTCGGCTTCGGCGCGCATGTCGGAGTGCTCCTGGTAGCCCACGAAATACGTCGACAGCTGCGCGGAGGTGAGCTGTGCACGCACCCATTTGCCGGCGGCTTCGCGCTCCTCCTGGAAGCCGGTGTCGACCATGAGCTTCATCGCCTCGTCCTGCGTCATGCCGTCGACGTGGATCGCCGAATCCATGATCGCGTTCGTGATCGAGCGCAGGTACCACTTGAGCTGCACCAGCTGCATCAGCGGGTCGCCGTCGCGGAACCCCTGTTCCTGCATCACGCGCTCGGCATAGACGGCCCAGCCCTCGACGAACGGGCCCGAACCCAGCATTGCGCGCAGCACCGACGGATAGCGGTTCGAGTGCGCGAGCTGCAGGTAGTGTCCGGGCATCGCTTCGTGGATGGTCAGGTTCGCGATCGAGCGCGTGTTGTATTCGCGCAGGAAGGAATCGACCTGCGCGTTGGTCCATTCGCGCCGGGATCGGCGACACGGCATAGAACGTGCGCTGGCCCTTGTCGAGCGGCCCCGGCGAGTCGCAGTACGCGACCGCGACGCCGCGCTGGAACTCGGGCATCAGGATCACTTCGAGCGGTTCGTCCGGCACGGTCACGAAATTCTTCGCGCGCACGAACTCCGTGGTCTCGCGCAGCATCTGCTTCGCGAAATCGACGACGCCGTCGCGCGGCGCGCGCTCGGCACTCGCGACGTCGAGCGCAGCCTTGATCGCGGCCTGCTGCTCGCGCCGGCGTGGGAGCGACGGGAGTCGGCGGCGCATCGGCGCGACCGGCGAGCACCTTGCGCGAGACTTCGTACATCTTTGCGCGCGTGGTGATCGCTTCGGCTTCGGCGCGACGCCTGATCTCGGCACGGTTGAGCGGCGACATCAGCGCGAAGCCGAGCTTCTCGTCGTACAGTTCGCGGCCGATGCGGAAGTCGCCCTTGGCCTGCGGCACGAGCGTCTGCTCGAGCCATTGCTGGTGCGTCTTCACCGCGGCACGCGCAGCGGCAATCGCCTGCTCGAGGCGCGCGCGCTCGGCCGCAGGCAGCTGCGCGAGGTTCGGCACGACCAGTTCGTCGACCAGGCTCAGCACGCCCGGGTTCTGCTTGACCGCGGTTGCGGCGTGGATTGCCGGGACGCGCGCTGGAACGATGTTGGCGCGCATCTGCTCGAGCAGGCCGGGCAGCTTCTCGAGCCGGGCGGACACTGAGTTCAAACGCTGCGGGAGCGGCGCGAATTCGCGCGCGAGCAGGCCGTACAGCGACTGTCCGGCGAGCTGCGTGTAGACCAGCGGATCCCACGACCAGTCACGGTATTTTTCCTCGGACCAGACGGAGTAGCGCAGCTGGTTCTCCGAGCATCGCGGCGTCGACCTGGTTGGCGCGCGACAGCTGCGTGTGATCGATGCCCTGCAGTTCGCCGAGGACACCCTTGACCCACGCGAGCGTGCGAGCACGGCCCGCCGCGCTCAAGTCGTCGAGTTCGCCGTCGAACCGGTGATCGCCGAGCTGGGTGGCCGAGACCGGCGAGTACCGGCCGAACTCGTCGATGTACCGCTTGCTCAGCGCATCGAAGCGCGCGTCGGGACTGGCTGCCGGCAGCGAGTGCTGCAGGCTGCAGTGCGACGCAGAACGCCAGCAGCAGCAGCGCGAAGCAGGAGCGGACGAGGGTGGAAGTTCGGTGCATGGATGACGCTCCGGAGGCGAACGCGCGCGTCGCTGTCTGCGACGCGGACACGAGGAGATGGCAAGTGACCGATTGTCACTTGAAGTCGTGTCCCGATGCTACTGGCGGTCCACGCCGCGAGCGTGCATCGGCTATCCTGCCGCACACCGATGAGTCATCCAGATTCCACGCCACTGCGGGCACGGCCGCGCATGAAGAGCGAGCGCCGGGCACTGCTGCGCAACGCCGACTTCACGCGTTACATCCTCGCCCGCTTCCTCGGTTCGCTGGCCGTGCAGATGCAGACGGTGGCCGTCGGCTGGCAGGTGTACGAAGTCACGCGCAGCCCGCTCGACCTCGGCCTGATCGGGTTGTCGCAGTTCCTGCCGTTCGTGCTGCTGATCCTGCCGGCGGGGCACTTCGCCGACACGCGCGATCGCCGCCGCATCATCACGGGTTGCTACGTGCTGCTGCTGCTCTGCGCGCTGCTGCTGCTCGCTTTCTCGTGGCGTGGCCTGCACACGCGCGTGGCCCGTGTTCGGCATCATGACGCTGTTCGGCGTCGCGCGCGCCTTCGCGATGCCGGCGAGCCAGGCCCTGCTGCCGAACCTGGTCGAGCGTGAACATTTCGGCACCGCCGTCGCCTTCAATTCCTCGCTCTGGCAGGTGTCCACGATCGTCGGCCCGGCGCTCGGCGGCCTGCTGTACCTCGCGGGTGCGACTACCGTTTACGCCACCGTGGCGACGTTGCTGGCCGTGTCGCTGGTGATGCTCGCGACGCTGCGTCGCGGCGGCGAAGCGAGCGCGGCCGCCAGCACGGCGCCGCTCGACCGCCATGCGCTGCTCGAAGGACTGCGGTTCGTGCGCGGGCGGCGTCCGGTGCTGGGTGCAATTTCCCTCGACCTGTTCGCGGTGCTGTTCGGCGGCGCGACGGCGCTGTTGCCGGTGTATGCCGCCGACGTGCTCCACGTCGGCCCGAGCGGACTCGGCTGGCTGCGTGCGGCGCCGGGCGTCGGCGCGGCGTTGACCGGCATCGTGCTGGGCGTCTTGCCGGTCACCCAGCGCGTCGGTCACTGGATGTTCGGCGGCGTGATCGTCTTCGGGCTCGCGACGCTCGTGTTCGGCGTGTCGACGAGCTTCTGGATTTCGCTGGTGGCGCTCACCGTGCTCGGCGCGGGCGACATGGTGAGCGTCTACATCCGCCACCTGCTGGTGCAGCTCGAGACGCCCGACGAAATCCGCGGCCGCGTCAGCGCGGTGAACTCGGTTTTCATCGGCGCGTCGAACGAGCTCGGCGAATTCGAGTCCGGCCTGGTGGCCGCATGGCTCGGGGCGATGCCCGCGGTGGTCATTGGCGGCTGCGCGACACTGTTCGTTGCGATCACCTGGACCCGTCTGTTCCCCGAACTCTGGCGGATGGACCGGTTTCCCGACCGGGCGTGACAGCTGTATATGCATACAGTAGTCTCGGTGCATGCGACGGGCAGACCGACATCAGGTGGAGAAGGGCCGGGGCGCGGTCACGAACCCGGCCGGGCGCTTCGAATCGACCACGCTCACGCCGGCAGGATGACGGCTGGGGCAGCCTCGACGAGCCGCTGCCGAACCCCGCGACGACGCTGATTGCGGAGTTTCCGAGGCACGCGATCACCACCAACGTTCCCCGGACGTCCCGTTCGACCAGTCGCTCAACCCGTACCAGGGGTGCGAGCACGGCTGCATCTACTGCTTCGCCCGGCCCGCGCACGCCTACCTCAATCTCAGTCCCGGCCTCGACTTCGAGACGCGCATCTTCCACAAGCCCGGACTCGCGGCGCTGCTCGCGCGGGAAATCTCGTCGCCGCGCTACGTCTGCAAGGTGCTGCACATCGGCGGCAACACCGATCCCTACCAGCCGGCCGAGCGCAAGTTGCGCTCCACGCGCGCGGTGCTCGAGTTGCTGCTCGAGCGGCGGCACCCGCTGTCGATCATCACCAAGGGCGCCCTGATCCTGCGCGACCTCGACCTGCTGCGCGCGCTGGCCGAGCGGCAGCTGGTGTCGGTGTTCATCAGCATCACGAGCCTCGACGAAACGCTGAAGCGGACGCTCGAGCCGCGCGCGGCGTCGCCGCAGGCGCGCTTGCGCGTGGTGCGCGAACTCACGTCGGCGGGCGTGCCGGTCGGCGTGATGATGGCGCCCGTGATTCCGGCCCTGACGGACCACGAGATCGAGCGCCTGCTCGCAGCTGCGGCCGCAGCGGGGGCGCGACGCGCGGCGTTTCTGATGCTGCGGCTGCCGTTCGAGGTCGCGTCCCTGTTCGAGAACTGGCTGCGCGAGCACTACCCGGAGCGCGCCGACCGCGTGCTGAACCACGTGCGCGAGATGCGCGGCGGCCGTCTCAACGATCCCCGGTTCGGTCACCGCATGCGCGGCGAGGGCGCCTATGCGGCGATGGTCGCGGCCCGGTTTGCGGGTGCCTGCCGGCGCCTGGGGCTCAACCAGGAAGCCGCGCCGCAGCTCGATACACAGCAGTTCCTGCGCGATCCCGGCGCCCCGCAGCAGGCGGGATTGTTCGACATGAAGTTGACTCGGTCGCACCGACTTTGCGGCCGGAATCCTTGACGTATACTCGGACGTCTCCAACTTCGTCGCCGCTGCGCTCGTGCGCGCAGCCGCAGGAGGACTGCCATGGCTCACGCAAGCTTCGATCGCCGTCTTCCGGCGAGCGTCCGCGCGCGTTTGCGCGCCGCAGCGGGAGTGGCCGTGCTCGGCGTCGCGGCGTCCGGCTGCATGACGTCGAAGGTCGACGAGACACGCCAGGTCGCGTCGCCGATCCAGGCCAACGAGTCGATCGTCCTGCTGAAGAAGCCGCAGCTCGAAGGCGTGGGCACCGAGGAAGAATTCCTCGACTGCGTCCAGGAACGCCTCGGCGGCGAGCTCGTCCATCCCGAAAAGGGACAGAGCACGCAGTCGCGCAAGGCTGCGCGCACGCCGTTCAAGATC
Source organism: uncultured Gammaproteobacteria bacterium (assembly GCA_963828265.1). Taxonomy (GTDB): domain Bacteria; phylum Pseudomonadota; class Gammaproteobacteria; order Steroidobacterales; family Steroidobacteraceae; genus RPQJ01. The sequence goes on from CAWHEA010000029.1 coordinate 6,375, forward strand.
TACGGCGAACAGGAGTTCACCGACGCGCTGTTTCCGTGGTTCGAGCCGAGCACGGCGCCCGCCAACGCGGATGGCCTGCGCGTGCTGCTGCAGCGGCCCGGCGTCACCGAGCGGCTGCAGGAAATCGGCGTCCGCTACGTCGTCTGGGTCGACGGCAACACCCGCAAGACCGATAGCGGCGGCAGCGTCGCGTGCGCGGTCGGGCCGGGCGGCGGCGGCTGTTTCGGCGTCGGCTGGTGGGAGAAAGAGTCGGGCTACGTCGCGTCGGTCTGGGACATGCAGAACGCGAGCGAGGTCGGCTCGGTCAGCACCGACGTCAGCGGCACTTCCGTGCTGATCGGCGCCATCGCACCGATCCCGATCATCACGCCGGTGCGCAAGACCGCCTGCGATCGCCTGAGCGAGCAGTTGCGCGCGTTCCTCGTCGGGGACGACCTGGTCGGCCCCGGGCGGCCGCTGCCGGGGCGGCCGGCGCCACGGGTTCGCGTTGACGGTTGAACCGCCGGCCTCCGGGCGCATCCAAGCACGTAGGACCAGGGCTGCGGGATCGTCCACGCCGGCCACCGTCCAGGGGCTCTAGACGCATGCAACGCATTTCAGGACTGACGGCGGCAGTGTTCGTGGCAGCGGCTTCGCTCGCCACCAGCGGCTGCCTCACGACCAGTTCCAGCTCGATGCCGAGCGGCATGCCGAGTTCCCCACCCTCGTCACCGTCCTCCTCCGGCAGTTCTTCGCCTTCGAGCCCCGGTTCGGGCGGCAGCACGGGTCAGCAGTCGCCCTCGTCGTCGGGGAGCCAGGGGTCGCCCTCGCCCTCATCGTCGGGGAGTTCCGGCCAGCAGTCGCCTTCCGGTAGTTCCGGGCTCTCCCGGTAGCGCGGGGTCGTCTGCGCCGGGCGGATCCCAGTCCGGCGGATCGTCTCCGGGCGGCGGCTCCAGCTCCGGCGGTTCCGGGTCGCCCCCACCGCCGCAGCCGCAAGGTTGGCCCACGCCTCCGTCCACAGGCGGATGCGCAGGGCAGCACACCGTCCTCGTCTGGATCACCGGCCGGTGGTGGCGCCGCCGGGGGCGCTCCCGGCACGCAGGGCGATTCAAGACGCAGTGGCGGCCCGTCGGGTCGACCGGCTCGACAGGCGGCGCAGGTCAGCCCGGAGCAGCCGGCCACCGGGCCACGAGCGCGGTCGCAGGCAGCAGGTCGACGCAACAGGCGGCACGGCCGGCAATCCGGCCAGTCCAGTCAGTCCGGACACGGGTCAGCCAGCTCGGCCGGCAAAGGCGGCCAGGGTCCGACGCCCGGCAGCGCGGGCACCGGTGGCAGCGCCGGCGGATCGCGGACTGCGGGCGGCACCAGCGCCGGTTCGGGCAGCGGCGGCGGCAGTGGCCCGATGACCACCGAAGACAAGCGTGCGCAGATCGATCGCCGCTTCGACGAAACGTTCGCGGTGTTCGACGAACGCATGCGCACGGAACAGGAGACCATCTCGCAGGAGCGCGCCGGCCGTGCAGGTTCGGCGGGCGGCAGTGGCGCCGAGGGTACGGCAGGACAGGAAGGCAGGAAGGGCAGGAAGGCACAGGAAGGCCAGGAAGGCCAGGAAGGGCAGGAAGGGCAGGAAGGCGCGGGTCCGGCACGGGCAGCGAGGGCGGCCAGGGCGGCGATGTTGCCGCTGGCTCCGGCGCCCAGGGCGGTGGTGGCGGCGTGGGCGGCGGTGCGCAAGGGCGGCGGCGGTCCTCGCGACGTGCCGTCCGACATCCCGGACGGCCGCGACGACGACATCGTCGCGCGCCAGTTGCGCGAGGCCGCGATGAAGGAAACGGACCCCGAGCTGCGCGAGCGGCTCTGGGAGGAATACCGCAAGTACAAGCAGAGCACGCAGTGACGTCTTCGATCATTTCCGCTGTCTACAGCCACTCTGGCGCACGTGCTGCGTCGTGCTGGCCCTCGCGCTCGGCGCCGCCGGCTGTGTCGTGCAGGACCAGCGCCCGATGGCGCCCGTCGTCGCGCAGAAGGCGACCGCCGAAATTCCGCAGGCGGAACTGCTCGACGTCGGCGTGCGCATGTTCGATCCCAACATCCCGCGCGGACCCGGCCGAGCAGGAAAAGCGCGGCATCTACCCGGACGTGCGCAAGGCCGAGTCGCGCTACATGCCCGTCCTGCTGCGCGACACGCTCGAGAGCACCGGCCAGTGGGGGCAGGTGCGCGTGCTGCCTGCGGACAGCTCCGGCAGCGACGTGAACATCGACGCCCGGATCATCGAATCCGACGGCAGCGATGCTGAAGCTCGCGGTCACCGTGACGGACGCGACCGGCCGCACGTGGCTGCGCAAGGACTACGAAGGCGCCGCCGACACGCGCGCCTACAAGGAAGTGCCGGTCAAGCCGCGCGATCCGTTCGACAACGTGTACGCGACGATCGCGAACGACCTGCTCGCCGCGCGCAACGCGCTCACGCGCGAGCAGCGCGTGCAGGTGCACCAGGTCGCCAACCTGCGTTTCGCGTCCGAGCTCGCGCCGTACGCGTTCAAGCCGTACCTGGCGCACGACCCGAAGCGCGGCACGTACGCCATCGCGCGCCTGCCGGCGGAAGACGATCCCGGTGGTGCAGCGCATGGATCGCGTGCACGAGCGCGACTACGCGCTGATCGACACGCTCAACGAGCACTACACGAGCTTCGGCGAGACCATCGACGACGCTTACGTCAACTGGCGCAAGTACTCGCACGAAGAACTCGAGGCCGAGGCCGAGGCGAAGCGCAAGGCGCTGGCCCGCGGATTGCTCGGCGCCGCGGCGATCATCGGCGGCGTCGTGGCAGGACAGAACACGAACAGCAGCGCGGGCTCGGCCGCTTCGACCGCAGCCGTCATCGGCGGCATCTACGCGTTCAAGGGCGCGCTCGACATGCGTTCCGAAATCAAGATGCACGGCGAATCGCTCAAGCAGCTCGGCAGCTCGTTCCAGAGCGAAGTGCAGCCGAGCGTCGTCGACATCGAGGGCCGCACGCTCGAGCTGAAGGGCTCGGCGGAGCAGCAGTACGCGGAATGGCGGCGGCTGCTGCGCGAGTTGTACGAGAACGAGACGGGCCTGCCGGCGACGGCGGCGGACACCACCCAGCCGGCGGCCGGCAAGCGCTGAGTCCAGATCGATGACGAACATGACGGCGCTCGCAGGCGGGCAGGTCGTGGCTGCGCGATACGAGCTCGCGCGGCCGCTCGCGGCCGGCCACGACGGCGCGACGTGGCTCGCGCGCGATACCCAGGCCAACCGGGACGTCGTGCTGCGTTTTCGAACCAGCGGCGACGTGGCCGGTGAGCGCATCCACGCAGTCGTCGAGCACCCGACGCTGCTCGCGCCGCTCGCTACGCACAGTGCCGGCGACGAAACCTTCGATGTCTTCGACTACCTGCCGGGCGGCGAGATCGGCCGCCTGCGCGGACGTCCCTGGACGTTGATCGCGCGCCGGTTGCTGCCGGTGATCGATGCGCTGTCGCAGCTCCATGCGGCCGGCTGGGTCCACGGCGACGTCAAGTCGGCCAACGTGCTGCTGGACGGCGACGGCCTGCCGCGACTCGTCGATCTCGGCAGCGCGCGCAGGATCGGTTCGACGCAACCGGCCGGCGCGTCGCCGTATTCGACCAGCCCCGAACGGCTCGACGGCGCCGCTGCGGCCGCGGCGGACGACATCTACGCGCTCGGTGTGCTGCTCTACGAACTCGTGAGCGGGCATCCGCCGTTCTACCCCGACGTCACGCCGCAGCGCGTGCATGACGAGATCCCGCCACCGGTTGCCGGCAGGCCCGATCCGCCCGCGGCGTTCCGCGCGCTGGTTGCGCGTTGTCTCGCCAAGAGCCCCGCTGACCGGCCGGCCTCGATGCGCGTCATCCACGAAGAGCTGCAACAGATCCTGCAGACGGCCCCGATCGAACCGCGTTGCAACCGTCCGCACCGAGTGTTGCGGCGTGGCAGCCACGGCCGCCTGCCGATGCGTTGCCCGTGCAGCCGCAATGGCGGCGCACCACGGGCGAGGCGCCCTCGGCGAAGTCGCTGCGCAGCGAAGGATTCCGCCGCGGCCTCATGGTGGGCGCCATGGCGTTGGCGCTCGCGGCGGCAGGCTTCACCTTTTTCGTCCTGCCGGGTCTCGTCGACTCGAACACGCCCGCGCCCGCGGCGCCTGCTGCGCCAGTGGTCGCGGCGCCGGCAGCGAAGCCGGTCGAGGATTTCGAGCGGCTCGCAGAGCTGAAGCGCAAGGCGGAGGAGCGTCGCGGGCCGTTGCCAGCGCGCCTGGAGAAACTCGAACGACGTGACGCAGCGACCTGGGGTGGCCCGCCGTACGCACAGGTTCGCAACGACCTGGCGGCCGGCGACGCGGCGATGGTCGAGCGCGAGTTCGAGTCCGCGCTCGCGCATTTCGATTCGATGGCGCGCGGGCTCGATCAGCTCGAGCAGAGACTGCCCGAGGTGGTTCGTGCACGGCTGGCCGAGGCGAAAGCCGCGTTCGACGCCGGGCGCGCCGCCGAGGCGCAGGAAAAATACGCCGCCGTGCTGCAGGTCGCGCCCGACGATGCCGCCGCTCGCAGCGGGACTCGCCCGCTCGCAGGTGCTCGACGAAGTGCTGCGCGAAACGGCGGCCGGCGCCCGTGCCGAACAGGCCGGCGATGCCAGGGCCGCAGTCGCGGCCTACCAGCGCGCGCTGAAACTCGATCCGGCAGCGACGGTGGCGCGCGCAGGGCATCGCGCGACTCGGCGCGCGCGAGGCCGACGACGCGTACGCCACCGCGATGGCCCAGGCCATGGCTGCGCTGGCGCGTCGCGACTACGCCGTGGCGCAGGGCTCGTTCGAGCAGGCGGGGCGCATCCGGCCCGGCACACCGGAAGTTGCCGATGGCCTGCAGCAGATCCGTCGTGCCACCGAAACGAAATCGCTCACCTCCATCGTCGAGCGCGCTGCCGCGGCCGAGCGCGCGGAGCAGTGGTCGGAAGCGCTCGCGCTGTATGGCGAGGCGCTCAAGGCCGAACCTGCGCTGCGGCCCGCGCAGGAAGGGGTCGAGCGCGCGGAGCCGCGGGCCCAGATCGACGCCGAACTGCAGTCGTTCATCGACAAGCCCGAACGACTCTACAGCCCTGCGGGCCGGGACATCGCCCGCAACGTGCTCGAGCGCGCGGCCCGCGTTGCAGCGCCGGGCACGCGCCTGCAGACGCAGCAGGCACGCCTGGCCGAGCAGTTGCGGCAGGCCGAGACGCCGATCAAGGTGGCGCTGGCCTCCGACAACGCGACGGACGTGCAGATCTACCGGATTGGTAAGCTTGGCCTCTTTGAACACCGGGACCTCGAGCTGATGCCTGGCCGCTATACCGTCGTGGGCACACGGCAGGGCTATCGCGACGTGCGCAAGGAGCTGAACCTGCTGCCGGGCGCGCAGCCGTCCACGCTCGTCGTCCGCTGCGAGGAACCCATTTGAGTTCCACCGAACTGATCCTGCGCGATCCCCTCGGCGAGCGCGCGCTGTCGGCTGCGGATTTTCCGGTGAGTGTCGGCGGCCCCGGGCACACGATCGTGCTGCCGGGTGCAGGCGCGGGCACGCTCGCCTGGATCGCGCTGCACGACGGCCAGTTGTTCCTGCAGCCGGTCGAAGGACGCGAACCTCCGCTCTGCAATGGCGCACCGGTGTCGCGTCCGACGTGGCTGCGTGCAGGCGACGTCATCGACGTGGCGCGCGGCCGGCTGCGCCTCGGCGCGACGCGATGGCCGGCGCATTCTCGACGTCGAGGATGGCAGCGGCGGCAACCTGACCGTGCCGCCCGAGGCGCCGCTCGTCGAGGTCGTCAGTGGCGGCAGCGAGGACGGCGAGGAACGCATCGAGGCCGTCACGTTCCGTCGTCCCGACACGCAGGCCGCGACCGACCGACGCATCGCGCCACGCGTTGCTCGGCGGCGCGCTCGTTGCCGTGCTCGCGTGGGCGACGTGGTTTTTCGCGACCGGTCACGCCGTGAAGATCGACGTCGATCCGGCCGACAGTGCGGTCCGGATGCACGGCGGCCTCGTGTTGCCCGTGGGTGGCAACCACTTCGCGCGTCCCGGCGACTACACCGTCGAGATCCAGCGCAAGGGCTACGAGCCTTTGCGCGCGCCGGTCAAGGTGACGGACGCGCCGAACCAGTCCTTCCAGTTACAGGCTGGCAAAGCTGCCGGGCATCCTGCAGGTACAGACGCCGGTCGCCGCTCGAATCATCGTCGCAGGCAAGGACGTCGGCCCGGCGCCCGGCGAGGTCCGGCTGCCGGCCGGCCGTCACGAGATACTCGTCACGGCGCCGCGGCACCTGCCGTTCAAGGCAACCGTCGACATCGAGGGCATGGAACAGCCGCAGTCGCTGACGGCGAAGCTCGTCGCGGCGTGGGCCCCGGTCACGGTGCTCACCGAACCGACGGGCGCCACGGTGCTGGTGGACGGCACCGCGCAAGGCGCTACGCCGGCGACAGCTCGAACTCGACGCCGGCACGCATCGCATCGAGCTGCGCCAGGCTGGATTCAAGGACTGGGTGACCGACGTGCAGGTGGTCGCGAACCAGCCGCAGACGCTGGGTCCGGTGCGGCTCGGCCTGCCCGACGGCACGCTGGTCGTGCGCACGGATCCCGCGGGCGCCAGCGTCAGCGTCGGCGGCGCATTCCGCGGTCGCGCGCCCGTCACGCTCGACGTGCGGCCCGACGTCGCGCTGGCGCTGGTCGCGTCACGCGAGGGCTACGAACCCGCGACCACGCAGCTGACCGTGGGCGCGGGCGAGCGACGCGAAGTGCAGTTGTCGCTGACACCGATCTTCGGCGAGGTCACGGTGCTGGCGGAGCCGGCGTCCGCCGAGGTGTTCGCCAACGGCCGTGCGGTCGGCAAGTCGGGACAAGCCATCAAGTTGCCGGCTGCCCGCACCGACATCGAAGTGCGACTCGCGGGATTCCGCAGCTTTCGCACGGCCGTCACGCCGCGCCCTGGCTTGCCGCAGGTGCTCAACGTGCGGCTCGAAGCGGGGCGGGGTGCAGACCGACACGACCCCGGCTGCGGCTGCCGCGGCGGCAGGCGGTGCCGCTGCAACAGGTGCAGCGAGTGGCGAAGCGGTGGCCGCCGTGACGTCGAAAGCCGTCACGCCGACGATCCGCACCAAGTCCGGCGCGGAGCTGCGACTGCTCGGGCCGGCGAGCTACACGATGGGCAGTCCGCGGCGCGAGTCCGGTCGCCGCGCCAACGAATCGCAGCGCGCAGTGGAACTGCAAGCGCCGCTTCTACCTCGCGACACGTGAAGTCACCAACGGTGAATTCAAGCAGTTCCGCACGCAGCACCGCTCGGGGTTCGTCGGCCAGAACACGCTCGAACTCGAGCGGCAGCCGGTGGTCAACGTGACATGGCAGGACGCGGCCGAGTACTGCAACTGGCTGAGCCAGCAGGACGGCCTGCCGCCGGCGTACCAGTCGCAGGGCGGCAAGCTGGCGCCGGTGCAGCCCGCCACGACGGGCTACCGGTTGCCCACCGAGGCCGAATGGGAATGGGCGGCGCGCGCGAATCAGCGACGGTTCGTTGCGGAAGTATCCGTGGGGCGACGCGCTGCCGGTGCCCGCGGGCGCGGGCAACTACGGCGATCGCCGTGCGCAGCCGTTGCTGCAGACGATCCTCGCCGACCTCGACGATGGCTACGCCGCCACGGCACCCACCGGCGCGTTCGCAGCGAACCCGCTCGGATTCTACGACCTCGGCGGCAACGTCGCGGAATGGACGACGGACCTCTACACGGTGCAACCTGCGAGCAGCGCGGTGGCCGTCGATCCGGTGGCGGCCGCGCCGGGCAACATGCACGTCATCCGCGGCTCGAGCTGGCGTCACGCCACCGTGACGGAGCTGCGCGCCGCTTACCGGGATTCAGGCAACGGCCGGCGCGACGACGTCGGCTTCAGGATCGCACGCTATGCCGAATAGACGAGAACGACGCTCGACTCCCGTGTCGCTGGCACCGCTGATCGGCTTGGCGATCCTGGCGGCCGGCCTCGCCTTCGCGCAGCAGAACCTGCCCGCGCCGACGCCCGCCCCGGCGGGTCCTGCGGCAACGGCACCCGCTGCGGGCGCAGAGGCGGGTGGTGACGACGCAGCGGCAGCGGGAAAGACCGGTGAGAAAGCGCCTGCCGCCAAGCCCGCTGCCGCGAAAGGCTCGCCGCAACGTTTCGAGCCCACCGAAAAAGTCCGTCCCGACTTCGACGTCGCCTTTCCCGTCGACATCTGAACCGCAGGCCCCAGCGCACCATGAAGAAGTTCAAGACCAGTGAGTTCATGTTCGAGGTCTTTTCGCTGATCGTCATCGTGATCATCGTGCAGGGCTTCTACGCCACCGTGGTGCGTCCGCAGGCCGCTGCGGTCGCCGCCGCGGACGTGGCGGCCATGGCGAAGGATCCCAGCTACGCCCCGCCGCGCAACTTCTACGTCATCATCAAGGACTACGAGCAGGAGGTCTGCTTCATGCTCGCGCTCTGGTCCGTCGCGATCATGGGCTACAAGGGCTTCTCGCTGCGGCGCGGCCAGAAGCTGCTGGGCGCGGACCTGCTGCGCCTGCCGGAAGGCATGAAGATCCTGCCCGAGGATTCGCGCGACTACGCCCGGCAGGTCGAAGCGCTGCCGCGACGACATGCGCCATGAACTGCTGCCGCGGGCGCTGATGAGCGGCCTGCACCGGTTCGGCGCCACGCGCAACATCCAGGACGTGTCGTCGGCGATTCACGACACGTGCGAACTCGAGTTCGGCCGGCTCGACGCGGAACTGGCGATGGTGCGCTACGTCGCCTGGGCGATTCCCGCCATCGGCTTCATCGGTACCGTGCGCGGCATCGGCGAGGCGTTGCAGCAGGCGCACAAGGCCGTCGAAGGCGACGTGTCCGGCGTCGTGGCGGGCCTCGGCATCGCGTTCAACTCGACCCTGGTCGCGCTGGGCCTGAGCATCCTGGTGATGTTCATGCTGCACCAGATCCAGCTGCGCCAGGAGCGGGCGGTGCTCGACACCGAGGCGTTCCTCGACGAGAACGTCGTGCGGCAGATGATGGTCCGCTGAGCCACGGACGCTCCAGGCATGCTCGCCGTCGAAATCAACGACACCGGATTGCTGCTCGCGCGAATGGGCGCGGACGGCGCGCCCGTGGTCGCCGGCGAGGAGAGTCCCGGGTTCGCGGTGCTGCACGAAGGCCGCGTTCACGTCGGCGCCGAAGCCGCGCGACGTCACCGCGTCGCCCCGCTGCACGCGCAGAACCGGTTCTGGCAGGCGCTCGGCCTCGATCCGCTGCCCTGGTCGACCCGCGGCTTCGCCACGGCGGCGGACCTCGCGCATGCGCATCTTGCATCGGTGCTGGAGCCGGGGGTGCGCGCAGGCGATCGCGAGTTGCTGCTCGCCGTGCCGTCCGGTTACACGCGCGAGCAGCTCGGCCTGCTGGTCGGCATTGCGAACGAATGCGGCGTCGTCGTGCGCGGCCTGGTCGATGCCGGGCTCGCCGCGGCGTCGACGGTCGCGCCGTCGCCGTGCATGCTGCATCTCGACCTGCAGCTGCACCAGGTGGCCGCGACGCTGCTCGAGACGTCGCGCGCCGACGGCACGCTGCGTCGCACGCGCTACGAACTGTTGCCCGGCGCGGGCCAGCTCGCGTTCCGGCAGGCGGTTGCCGCGACGGTTGCGACGACTTTCGTCCGTGAGACCCGCTTCGATCCGCTGCACCAGGCGGCGACCGAACAACGCCTGCACGACCTGTTGCCGGCCTGGTTGCAGGCGCTTGCCGAGTGCCGACGAGACGGAAGCCGAGATCGAATTCGGCGCGACGGCTTACTGCATCCGCCTTTCGCGCGCGCAGGTCGTCGACGCCGTCGAGGCGCTCACGACCGAGGTCCTGCGCCTGGTGCAGTCCACGCGTCCGCCCGGTGCGCTGATGCACCTGTGCTTCTCGCCGCGCATCGCCGCCATTCCCGGCCTCGTGGCACGGCTCACGAGCCTGCGCGATTGCGTGATGGTCGAGCTCGCGCCAGGCGCTGCCGCGACGGGTGCGCTGCAGTCCGCGGCTGCCATCGTCCGCCCGGCCGATGCGATTACGCTCGTGCACCGCCTGCCGCTTGCCGGTGCCGCGGTCGCTGACGACCCGGCCCAGCAGTCAGCCGCTGTCCCCGCCGAAGCCATCCCGACGCATGTGCTGTTCAACGGTCGCGCCTGGCCGATCTCGGCGACGCCACTGACGCTGGGATGGTCCGTCGGCGCGGGCGTCCGCGCGTTGACATTGCCGGCGGGGATCGCCGGCGTCTCCCGTTCGCATTGCACCCTGGAACGCCGCGATGGCCAGTCCGTCGTCTCCGACCACAGCACCTACGGCACGTTCGTCAATGACGAGCGCGTCGGCGGCCACGTCGCGCTGAAGGTCGGTGACGTGTTGCGGCTCGGCGCGCCAGGCGTTGCGCTCGAACTGATCCGCGTGCTGCCGGACCATGGCGCGTCGTAGAAAAAAGTTCGACATCTTCAGCATGTCCTTCCTGGACACGATCTGCTGCGCGTTCGGCGCGATCGTGCTGCTGTACATGATCCTGAATGCACAGGGCAACAAGGCCTTCAAGGCCCACGACTCGGAGCTGCGCGCCGAGGTGAGCAAGCTCGAGGAGGAAGTGCTGCAGGGCTATGCCGACCTCGTCGTGCTGCGCAACAGCATGAAGACGACGACGACCGAGGCCGAGCGCGCGGAAGGCCTGTCCGACCGCGTGCTGCAGGAAACGGAGAAGACCAGGGAGCAGCTCGCCGACGCGGACAAGACGACGATCTCGCGCCGCGAGGCGATCGAGAAGCTCAAGGCCGACCTGAAGCAGATCGACGAGGAGAAGAAGCGGCTCGTCGCAGGCACGCCGGACCCTGGCAAACCGGGCAACCGCGTGAAGGGTTTCGTCGGCACCGGCGATCGCCAGTACCTGAGCGGCCTCAAGCTCGGCGGCGAGCGCATCGTCATCCTCGTCGACGTCTCGGCGAGCATGCTGGACGAAACGGTCGTCAACGTGATCCGGCTGCGCAACATGTCGGAGACGCGCCGGCTGATGTCCGAGAAGTGGCGGCGCACCGTGGCGACCGTCGACTGGCTCACCACGCAGATTCCGCCGAAGTCGAAGTTCCAGGTGCTCGCGTTCAACGTCAAGGCGTGGCCGGTCGTGCCCAGCAGCACGGGACGCTGGCTCGACGGCAGCGATGCACAGGCGCTGACCGACGTCGTCGCGAACCTGCGCCGCACGGTGCCCACGGACGGCACCAGTCTCGAGAACGCGTTCACGCTGATGAACACGCTGAGCCCCGCGCCCGACAACGTCTTCATCATCACCGACGGCCTGCCGACGCAGGGCGCAACGCCCCCGGCGATCCGCAAGACGATCGACGGCGACGGACGGCTCAAGCTGTTCGAGCGCGCGCTCGGCAAGTATCCCAACCGGATGCCGGCCAACGTGATCCTGATGCCGATGGAAGGCGACCCGGCGGCACCGGGCGCCTTCTGGGCGCTGGCGCGCCGCACCAACGGCTCGTTCCTGATGCCGGCGAAGGACTGGCCATGAGAAGCCGGCGCCGCGCGCGCGATTTCGAAGTGTTCAGCATGTCGTTCCTCGACACGATCTGCTGCGCCTTCGGCGCCATCATCCTGCTGTTCATGCTGAGCAAGTTCGGCGAGCCCGCGGCGCTCGAGAAGTCGCGGCTCGATCTCGAGGGACGGTTGCTCAAGCTGCAGGAGGAGCGCTACGACATCCGCGGCCAGACCGAGATCCTCAATCGCGACCTCACCGAGCGCGAGCGGCAGCTGTCGGAGGTGAAGCAGAAGCTCGCGCGGCTGCGCGGGGACCTGAGCGACGTCAAGGGCAAGTACAAGGCGAGCGACCAGGACGCCGAGGTGGCGAACAAGCTGCAGGGCCAGCTGGTCTCGGCGCAGCAGCAGCTCACCGAGGAGATGAAGAAGGTGCTCGGCGCGCAGTATCGCCGCGCGCCGAACGATGCCGTCGCCGGCCTGCCCGTCGACAGCGAGTACATCATCTTCATCATCGACACGTCGGGCTCGATGGCCAACTACGCGTGGCCGCTGATGCTGCGCAAGATGCAGGAAGTGCTCGACGCCTACCCGCAGGTGAAGGGCTGGCAGGTCATGAGCGACGAGGGCACCTACATGTACCCGTCGTATCGCGGACGCTGGCTGCCCGACACGCCCGCGCAGCGCAAACTCGTGCTCGACCGGCTGCGCGACTGGTTTCCGTTCAGCAACTCGAGCCCGGTCGAGGGCATCGTCGAGGCGATCCAGACGTATTACAGCTCGGGCCGGCGCATCAGCCTGTACGTGCTCGGCGACGAATTCACCGGCTCCTCGGTCGACTCGGTCGTGCGGACAGTCGACCTGATCAATCGCGAGGATCGCACCGGGCAGCGACGGGTCCGCATCCACGCGCTCGCCTTCCCGGTGCGTCCGGACGCGCCGCAGTTCACCAGCGTGCGCTTCGCAACCCTGATGCGCGTGCTCTGCGCGCGCAACGGCGGCACGTTCGTCGGCCTGAACGAGCCTGCCAGTTACCGGCGGTGAGGTGTATCTTGGCGCGCATGCATAGCCTCTGTCACATCGCGCTCCGGCGGCGCGCAGTTGCGCTCGCTGCGCAGCCCGTTCGTGCTCGGCGCTGGTGCTCGCGTTGCTCGCCGCGTGCGCGCCGACGAAGTTCGAGACCCAGTCCGACATCCCGCAGCCGCTGATCGAGAAGATTCCGGTCGTGATCGGCGTGCACATGCCGCTCGAGTTCACCAGCAAGGTGTACGAGGAAAAGCGCGAGGCGGGCGGCGGCGAGTACAGCATCGGCCTCGGCAAGGCGCAGTCGGCGGGGTTCATGCGGGTGCTGAACGCGATGTTCAATCGCGTGGTTCCCGTCGCTTCACCGCAGGACGGCAGCGGCGACTGATCCGGAAATTCGCGGCGTGCTGCAGCCGGTGCTCGAGGACTACGCGTTCGTGACGCCGGCGCGACTCCGGCACGTCGACGTACGCCGCGAGCCTGCGTTACACGATCCGGCTCTATTCGCCGCAGGGCGAGCTGGCCGAAAGCTGGACGTTCACGGGGTACGGTTCGCAACCGCCAGCCAGTTCCCGGGCAAGGGCGACGAGGCGCTGGCCATGGCGACGCGGCTCGCGATGCGCGATGCGGGCGCAAAGCTGGCGGCCGAATTCCACGAGCAGGCCATCGCGCGCGGATTGCTGCCCTCGGCGCAACCGGTCGTCGCCGCGCGAAGTGGAACTGCCGCCGCCCCCGCCGCGCAACTGACGGTCGAGCCATTCGCTAGGACTTGCGTCGCCGGCTGGCGGCTGCCGTCGGCGGATCGGCGGGCGTTCGCTGCTGCCGGTGGAGGCGGCAACAGCAGGATCCACGGCTGGTTGAACTGCACGCCCGGTGTCGCCACGGGCTCGCCGTTTTCGAATCGCGGCCGGTAGCGCGCCGTGCTCTTGATCGACGCACGCGGTCCTCTCGCCGCGCTTCACGTCGCCCGAATCGTCGAGCACCTCGAGTGCGTCCGGCCGCCCCAGCGCATCGACCGTGAACTCGACCAGCACGTTGCGCACCTCCACCTCGGTGGGCGGACGCTGCGCGTAGCGGTTCCAGCGCTCGGGCCGGACCATGTGCAGCAGGACGGGTTTGCCGAAGATCACTTCGGTGTAGCTCTTGCCGTCGAGCTTCTCGGTCAGTTGCGCGGCCGCACGCCAGGCCTGCTGGTAGTGCGGGCCTGCCCGCTCCGGCTGGTTGCGCAACTGATACCAGTCGCCGAGCTGGGTGCGGACCGTTGAGGACCTGCACCGGCGCAGGTTGCGGTGCCTGATCGACGATGTCCGCTGCGCGCTGCAGTGCGCGCTCGCCTTCGGTCGCCATCATGCCCGGTCGAATATCCGGACTGGACCATCGCAGCGCCGAGTCATGAAACATGCTGGCGCGGTCGTCGTCGGGAGTCGTGTGCGGTTGCGCGGCCGGATCGAGCAGCTGCAGCCGGTTGCAGGTGCCGAGCGCGAGCAGCGGTCCGACGAGCCGCGGCGAGTTCGGTCCCTCGGCCGCTTCGACGATCTCGATCGCTTCCTTCAGCGTGCGCCGCGACTGGTCGTAGGCGCCGATGCTCGCGTACCAGCGGCCGATGTCCTCCAGCGTCGGCGCGAGCTTCGCGCTGGTCGACCCGTATTCGCGTGTCGCGATGCGCAGCAGGTACTTCTGCGCCTGCAGCGCGTCCTGGTAGCGGCCGAGTTCGGTCAGCGAATCGATGTACTTCTCGACCAGCGGCACCTGCCGCGCCGTGAGCAGGCCTTCGTGGCGGCGCTTCAGCGCGATGGCCTGGTCGAAGCTCTTCACGGCGAGGTCGTGCCGGTTGCCGTCGTGATAGGCGGAAGCGAGGCCGGCGTAGGCTCGCGCGAGCCGGTCGTGCAGCGGACGGCCCGAACTCTCGATCAGCTCGATCACCCGCAGGTACGTCGCCTCGGCGCCGACGTAGTCGTCCGACAGGTTCTGGACCATGCCGAGGTTCATCAGCGCGACCTGCACTTCCTCGGCGGTCGGCGTCGCCGCCTGCGTCTCCGCGAGTTGCAGTACGCGCTCGGCATGCGGCACGGCCTCGGCGTAGCGTCCGGCGTCGAACTCGGTGCGGAAGCTCGTGTAGGCGTCGGTCGCGCTTGCGGTCGCCGCGTTGCCGGCGTCGCTGGCCGGGGCGTCGCAACCGGTGCCTCGGGCGCCGGAGTGACGGACTGCGCGAACGACGCGCCTGCAGCCGCCAGGCCGGCCAACGCGATCACGACGAGCCACAGGCGCCGCGCGCTGGACCGGGACACCACGGTGTGGAGATCGGGCATTCACGGCGCGAGACTGACACGCGCGCGGCGCGGCTTCAATCGGTCAGCGGCGCTGGAAGAGGTAATGCGAGACGATCCATTCCTCGCCGCCGCGGTAGCCCCACAGCTCGGCGCAGGACATGAAGAAGACGCGCCAGTACACCCACCACTTGCGGGCGTCGGCCTTGCCGTAGGTGGACTCGAACAGCGGCAGGATCGAGGCCCGGGCCTGGTCCATGTTGGCCAGCCAGGCTTCGGCCGTCTTCTGGTAGTGCACGGCCTGGCACGTGCCAGTGCTCGCGCAGCTGCAGGTCGGACTGGAAGTACAGCAGCAGGTCGTCGCTCGGCATGATGCCGCCGGTGAAGAAGTGCCTGCGACATCCAGTCACCCGGCCCGTCGCCGGAGCCCGTGACCTCGAACGGGTAGGCGAACTCCTTGTGCGTGAAGATGTGCACGAACAGCGTCGCCTCGGGCCGCATCCAGCCGGCGATGCGGCGCAGCAGCGTCTCGTAGTTGCGCATGTGCTCGAACATCTCGACCGAGACCACGCGGTCGAAGCGCCGGCTCGGCCGGAAAGTCGAGCACGTTCGACGTCGCAGGTGATCACTTCGACGTTGCGCAGCCCGCGCTCCGCGGCGCGCGCGTCGATGAATTCCTTCTGCGTGCGCGAATTCGAAACGGCGGTGATGCGCGCGTTGGGATAGTGCGCCGCCATCCACAGCGTGAGCGAGCCCCAGCCGCAACCGAGTTCGAGGATGTCTTCGCCGTCGCGCAGCCGGGCGCGCTCGCAGGTGAGCCCGAGCATCGCGGCCTCGGCTTCGTCGAGGCTCGTGACGCCGGCGACGGTAGTAGCACGACGAGTACTTCAGGTGCCGGCCCAGCACCTGCTCGAAGAACGCGGTCGGCACTTCGTAGTGCTGCTCGTTGGCCTCGCGCCTGTCGCGATCGCGACCGGGCTCTCGCGCAGCCGTTCGACCAGCCGCATCAGGCTGGCCTGCTGCGCCTCGACGTCGCTCCTGCGCTCGTCGCGCAGCCGCCGGCCAGCAGCCGGCGAATGCCGAAACGGATCACGGCATCGGGCAACAGGTCTCGCTCGAGCAGGCGCAGCGACAGCGAAGTCATGGGTGGGTCTCTCAGCGCCGCGTGGGGCGATGCGGCCGTTCATGCAGGTCGGTTCGACGCGCACCGCGGCGCGGATTCGACTTCAGTCGCGGGCGTAGAGCGCGAAGCTGCCGTAACCGACGACGCGCTGGTTGTCCCCGGCGGTGTCGCCCGAGGTCCGGCGGTCCAGCAGTTGCACTTCGAGGCCGCGACGGCGCGCGACTTCCATCAGCCCATTGATGCTGTCGGCCCCGCAGGCCTGCGACTTCGGACAGGTCGCTGCGGCGCTCGACGATGCGCAGTGCGGTCTGCTGGTCGAGCGCCTGGGCCTCGACGTGGGTGTGATGGTGGCTGAGGTCCGAGCTGACCACGACGAGTGTCTCCGGACCGCCCCAGACTGCCTCGAGCGCGCGACCGACCTGCTCGGGCGGGGCCAGCCCCACCGCGATCGGCAGCAGGTCGAAGTCCTTCAGCACCGACTGCAGGAAGGGCACCTGCACCTCGAGCGAGTGCTCGAGCGCGTGCGGCGCGTCCGCGATGCCTGCCAGTCCGAGTTCCCGCAGGTGCCGGCGGCCTGCGTCGTTGATGCGCACCTGGCCGAACGGTGTCGCGAAGTAGTCACACGAGGGCAGCGCCAGGCCGTGCATCTTGACGCGATGGCTCGGGCCCGAGCAGCACCACGTGACGGATCGCGGCCGCCGCATCGCTCTCGAGTGTGCGGTACGCCGACGGCGGCGACGGCACCGGAATAGGCATAGCCCGCGTGCGGCACGACCAGTGCTTTTGGCAGGCGACGCGCGGTCTTGCCGCCGCTGCCGAGCAGCGTCCGCAGCGCGCAACGGAGGCCTTCGGCTTCCTTGGGGTAATAGAGCCCCGCCGCGGACGAGGGCCGCACGCCGCCTGATTCTTTGCCCGGAGCAAGCATTCCAGTCCCCTGCGCGCCATTGCGCGCCGTGGGTGACTATCTCGCCCCGGTCCGCTCGTCACCAATCGTACGAATACGCATCCCGTCCGGGGGCAATTCCTACAACGCGGCTGTACATGTGCGCTGCGTGCGCCAGGTGATCCCTACCGCCGGCGCGATCCGCGCGACTTCGGTCGCGAGCGAGGCCGGCACGTTCGCGTGCAACTCGTCGAGCCACACCGTCGCCGGCGAATCGCTCGGCGCCCGCCAGTCGCCGCGCGGCGAGAGCGATCCGCCCGAGCCCACCTTCGGGCCGTTCGGCATGGCCGAGCGCTTGAACTGGCTGTCCTGGAAGAACCGCTTGAGGAACACCTCGAGCCACTCGGTGATCACGGCGAGATCGTACGCACGCCGCTCGTCCAGCGGCACCGTGTCCGGCCACGCGCCGGTGCCGGCATCGCCCCATGCGCAATGCGCGAGGTACGCCACCTTGCTCGGCCGGTAGCCGAAGCGACTGATGTAGTAGAGGTGGAAGTCCTGCAGCTCGTACGGTCCGACGACGGCCTCCGATGATTGCTCGGGCTTGTCGCCGGCGCCTGGAACCAGTTCCGGCGAGATCGGTGTCTCGACGATGCGTGTCAGCACGCCGATCGTCGCGGCATCGAACTGCCGCGCGCCGACCAGCCAGCGGATCAGGTGGCGGATCAGCGTCTTCGGCACCGATGCATTCACGTTGTAGTGCGACATGTGGTCGCCCACGCCGTAGGTCGTGAAGCCGAGCGCCAGCTCCGACAGGTCCCCCGTGCCCAGCACGAGCGCGTTGTGCCGATTGGCGAGCCGGAACAGGTGCGAGGTGCGTTCGCCCGCCTGCACGTTTTCGTAGGTGATGTCGTGCAGGGGCTCGCCCTGCGCAGCCGGATGGCCGATGTGCTGCAGCATCAGCTCGGCGGACGGGCGGATGTCGATCTCGCCCGCCGTGATGCCGAGCGCCCGCATCAGGGCGTGCGCATTCTCGAACGTCTGGCGGCTGGTGCCGAAGCCCGGCAGCGTGTAGCCGAGGATGTTGGTGCGCGGCAGGCCGAGCCGGTCGAACGCACGCACTGCCACCAGCGCGGCCTGCGTCGAGTCGAGCCCGCCGGAAATGCCGATGACGACGCGCTTCAAGCCCGTGGCCGCGAGCCGCTTGCGCAGCGCCTCGACCTGGATGTCGTACACCTCGGCACAGCGCTCGTCGCGACGCGCCGGGTCGGACGGCACGTACGGAAAGCGTTCGATGCGGCGATCGAGCCGCACGTGATCGGCCGGCACGTCGAGTTCGATCTCGATGCGCTGGTAGCCCTCGAGTTGCGCGCGGTGCGCCTGCACGCAGTCGCCGAAGGTCGTCCACCGCATGCGCTCCTGGCGCAGGTGGTCGAGGTCGAGGTCCGCCGTGATGAAGCCGCCCTGCAGCGGAAAGCGCATCGACTCGGCCAGCCGCGCGCCGTTCTCGTAGATGAGTGCGTGGCCGTCCCAGGCCAGGTCGGTCGTCGATTCGCCGGGACCCGCGGCCGAGTAGAGGTAGCCCGCGACGCACTTCGCCGATTGCGAGGCGCAGAGCAGGCGGCGGTAATCGGCCTTGCCCACGGTGACGTCGCTCGCCGACAGGTTCGCGATCACCGTCGCCCCCGCCAGCGCCGCGTAGGTGCTCGGCGGCAATGGGGCCCAGACGTCCTCGCAGACTTCGAGGCCCAGCACGAAGCCGGGCACGTTCTTCGCCTCGAACAGGAGCCGGGTGCCGAAGGGCACGGTCTGCCCGAGCAGCCGGATCGAGGTGGACAGGGCCTGCGCCGCCGGCGCGAACTGCCGCTTCTCGTAGAACTCGCGGTAGTTCGGCAGGTAGCTCTTGGGCACGGCGCCCAGCAGCTGCCCGCGGCGCAGGACCACGGCGCAGTTGAACAGGCGGTCGTCCACCCGCAGCGGGATGCCCACGGCGAGGGTGATGGCGATGTCCTTGCTGGCCTCGACCAGGGTGGCCAGGGCCTGGACCGAGCCGTCGAGCAGGGCGTCCTGCTGGAACAGGTCCTCGTTCGAGTAGGCGGAAAGTCCCAGCTCGGGAAATACCACCAGGATCGCCTGATTTGACGCTGCTTCGCGCGCGATCCGCACCATTTCGACGACGTTCGCCGCCGGAGAGGCCACCTCGACGCTGGGGGTGGCCACCGCCACCCGGACGAAGCCATGGCGGTAGATCGAATGGAACGGCAGTTCCGCGAGTTGCGGCACGCGAGTGCGGCGGGTTTCCAGGGTCGGCGGCATGCAGGGGTCTCGTCCGGTCAGGCCGAAAGTGTCGGCTTCCCCATCGGGCCGGGCAAGTGCGTTTCTGTGACGCCGCTCACGCCGGGGTGGCGGGCATCGTGGCTAGTGTTCCATCCACACTGTAGAGGAATAGTCGTGGCCACCACTTTTTTCGACCGTGCGCGGGGCATGTTCCTGCGAGACGAGCCTGTCGCGGCCGCGAGGCCCGCCAAGCCCGTGGCGAAGAAGATGACGCAGACGTTCCATGCCGTCACGATCCAGGCCGGCCGTAATTGCTGCCAGGAGGCGCGCGCGCTGCAGGGCCATCGGTTTCTGTCGCGCGAGGCTCCGTCACTGCCGCTCAAGGATTGCTCGAGCGACGACTGCAGTGTCTCTACCAGCACCACGACGACCGTCGTGCCGGACCCCGGCGTGCGCGCGACATGGGTGTGGCGATGGATGGCTGGACGGAAGCCGACCAGCGTGTCGCAGAAGGGCCGCGGCCGGCGCAAAGTCCGACAAGCCCGGCTGATTCGAGCCGACCGCGGCTCAGCCGCGCTTCGACGCCACGACCGCATCGCTCACGAACGGGTTCGACCGCCGTTCGTCCCCGAACGTCGACATCGGCCCGTGGCCGGGCACGAAGCGCACGTCGTCGCCGAGCGTAAACAGCCGTTCACGAATCGAGCGGATCAGCGTGTCGTAGTCGCCGCCCGGGAAATCGGTGCGGCCGATCGAACCCGCGAACAGCACGTCGCCCACGAACGCGATCTTGTCCGCGGCACAGTGGAACGTGACGTGACCCGGCGTGTGCCCCGGGCAATGCTGCACGTCGAACTCGACGTCCCCGACCTTCACCTTGTCGCCCTGGTCGAGCCACTGGTCGGGAACGAAGCTCTCGCAGTGCCCGAAGCCGAACATGCGGCCCTGCTCGGCGATGCCGTCGATCCAGAACTGGTCGCCCGGATGCGGGCCGATGATCGGCAGGTGCAGATCGCGCGCGAGCTTCGCCGTGCCGCCCGCATGGTCGATGTGGGCGTGCGTCAGCAGGATCTTCGTGAGTTTCACGCCGTGTTTCTTCGCCTCGGCGAGCACCTTCTCGAGGTCGCCACCCGGGTCGATCACCGCGCCTTCCAGCGTGCGCGGGCACCAGACCAGCGAGCAGTTCTGGGCAAACGGCGTGACGGGAATGACGACGGCCTGCACGTCAGTCCCTGCCTGTGGACGCATCCGGCACGGCGGACGTCGCGTTGCTGCGCACGCCGCCCATCAGCGCGATGCGCATGCCTTCCTCGACCGAGAGTGACGTCGTCTCGACGAGTTCCCGCGGCAGGAAGATCGTGTATCCGCCCACCATGTAGCTCATGGGCAGGTAGACGGCGACCATGTCGTCGCCGGCCGGGGTCGAGCGTCGCAGCATCTCGTCGGATTCGGCGGTGACGAAGCCGATGACCTTGCCCGGTCCGAACTGCACCAGCACCACCCGGCGCAGGTCGCTGCCCTGTCCTGACGACGGAAAGAACCGCATGAAGTCGCGGATCGCCAGGTAGATCGTCTTGACGACGGGGATGCGCGCGAACAACGCATCCGACATGCGCAGCGCGCGGCCGACGAAGTACGCGTTGACGGCGAGGCCGACGAAATACAGCACCACCAGTCCGATGAGCAGCCCGAGGCCCGGCCAGTAGTACGGCTCCGGGACGAGCAGCTTGATGACCTTGGAGAACAAGCGCTCGGCGGTGACCGCGAGCCAGTAAACGACATACACGGTGAGGCCGAGCGGCAGGATCGCCACGAGCCCTTTCAACACCGTATTCCAGATCTTGCGCATGCTGTTCCTGCTGCCGACGGGCAAGGAGTATGCAGAGCGCCGCCGCGCGCCGCCACCGCATCGCTTATGATTCAGCGGCCCACGAAATCGAGTTCGATGCGCCCCATCCTGCCCCGCCTGCTGCTGTCCTGGTTGCTCACCGCTGCGCTGCTCGATGCGCCAGGCGTCGCCGGCGCGCGCGACCGCGACTACCTGCCGCCCGAAGTGGAGCAGGCCATGAAGCGGCAGAAGGTGCCGGGCACCAGCCTCAGCGTGTTCGTGCGCGAGGTCGGCCGCGCACGAGCCCCTGGTCAGTTACAACTCGACCGTGCCGCGCAATCCGGCGTCGACGATGAAAGTCGTCACGACCTACTCCGCGCTCGAATCCCTCGGGCCGGCCTACACGTGGCGGACCCGCGCGTACGCCACCGGCCCGATCCGCGACCAGGTGCTCGAAGGCAACCTGGTGCTGGTGGGCGGCGGCGATCCGTTCATGACGCATGAGCGCTGGTGGGCGTTCGTCAGCGGCTTGCGCCAGGCCGGCGTCGCGCGCATCGCCGGCGACGTCATCATCGACAACAGCTTTTTCGCGGCCCAGGGCGACGACCGCGGCGCCTTCGACAACCGTCCGTACCGCACGTACAACGTGCTGCCCGACGCGTTGCTGGTGAACTTCCAGACGGTCACGATCAACGCGGTTCCGGATGCGGCCACCGGTTCCGTGCGAGTCAGCGCGAACCCCTGGCCCGCGAACCTCGCGCTCGACAACAACGTCCGCCTCGACCCCGGCCCGTGCAAGCGGGGCGCGGGCGGCATCGTGGTCGCGATGCCCGAGGGCCCCACCGGTAACCGCATCGCACTCGCGGGCCGGTACGCCGCGGGGTGCGGTCAGTTTTCAGTGCCGCGCGCGGTCATGAAGGCCCCCGATTACGCGTACGGCCTGTTCCGCACGTTCTGGCAGCAGTCGGGCGGGACGATCGGCGGCGGCATGCGCCTCGGCGCGCTGCCAGCCGATGCGAAGCTGCTCTACACGCACGAGTCGCTGACGCTCGCCGAGGTGATCCGGCTCGTCAACAAGTACTCGAGCAACTCGATGGCGCGCGCGCTGTTCCTGACGATGGGAGCCGAGCGCTTCCCGGGTCGTCCGGCGACGACCACCGCGGGTCGCGAGGCGGTCGTGGCGTTCCTGGCGCAGCAGGGCATCGCGGCGCCGGAACTCGTGCTCGAGAACGGCTCGGGACTCTCCCGCAACGAACGCATCAGCGCCGTGACGATGGCGGACGTGCTGCTGGCCGCCTATCGCAGCCAGTACATGCCCGAATTTGCCGCGTCGCTGCCGCTGTCGGCCACCGACGGCACCCTCAAGCGCCGCTTCAAGGCGCCCGAAATGCAGGGCCGGTTGCGCATGAAGACCGGGTCGCTCGAGGACGTCACGGCGCTCGCGGGCTTCGTCAATGCCGCGAGCGGGCGGACCTTCGTCACCGTCGTCATCCTCAATCACTCCACCGCATCGCAGGGTCCCGGCGAGGCGATCCAGACGGCCCTGGTGCAGTGGGTTTTCGGGCAGTAAACGACCGGTCTCATCCTTTGGTCGAATGGCGGTCGGGGCGTCGCGGGACCGCCGCTATACTCGGCGCACGGTAGACCGGGGAGCAGGGTTCCACCGACCATGGCGTACGACAGCAACAACATTTTCGCGCGCATCCTGCGCGGCGAGATTCCAGCGCACAAAGTCTACGAGGACGAGCACACGCTCGCGTTCATGGACGTGATGCCGCAGGCGGACGGCCACACGCTCGTCATTCCCAAGGCGTCGGCCGAGAACATCCTCGACGTGCCGCCCGAGTCGCTGGCTGCGACGATCCTGACGACGCAGCGAGTGGCCAGGGCCGTCAAGAAGGCGTTCGACGCGCCCGGCATCCTGATCGCGCAGTTGAACGGCAGCGCGGCCGGCCAGTCCGTCTTCCACATCCATTTCCATGTCCTGCCGCGCCACGCAGGGCTCGACCTGCGCTTCCACGCGCGCGACATGGCAGATCACAAGGTACTCGCGGAGCACGCCGCACGCGTGCGGGCCGCGCTCGAATGACGGTGAACGCGTCCCGGCAGCAGTCCGGGCGCAGGGGAGTCTGACGATGCACAAGCAGTTGTACGAAGTGCCGGCGACGTTCGCGGCCAGGGCCCGCTTCCGCAAGGACGACTACGAGAAGGCCTACGCCGAATCGATCAGCGACCCGGAGGGCTTCTGGGCCCGCATGGGCAAGCGCATCGACTGGGTGCAGCCGTACACCAGGGTGAAGGACGTCAGTTTCAACGCGAACGACTTCCACATCCGCTGGTACTACGACGGCAAGCTCAACGTCTCGTACAACTGCCTCGACCGGCATCTCGCCACGCGCGGCGACAAGACGGCGTTCATCTACGAAGGCGACGACCCCGAGGTCTCGCAGCACGTCACGTACCGCGAGCTCTATCACCGCGTCTGCAAGCTCGCGAATGCGCTGAAGAGCCTGGGCGTGCAGAAGGGCGACCGCGTCACCATCTACCTGCCGATGATTCCCGAAGCCGCCGTCGCCATGCTCGCGTGCGCGCGGATCGGTGCGATCCATTCCGTGGTCTTCGGCGGCTTCTCGCCCGATTCGCTCGCCGGGCGCATCGCGGACTGCGCGTCGACCGTCGTGATCACGGCGGACGAAGGCGTGCGCGGCGGCAAGAAGGTGCCGCTCAAGGCCAACGTGGACCAGGCGCTGTCGGCGCCGGGCACCGAGACGGTCCAGCACGTGCTGGTCGTGAAGCGCACCGGGTCGACGGTCGCGATGTATCACCGCGACAAGTGGTACGACGAAGTCGTCGACGCGCAAGCCGACGAATGCGAGCCGGTCGCGGTCGACGCGGAAGACCCGCTGTTCATCCTTTACACGTCGGGCTCCACCGGCAAGCCGAAGGGCGTGCTGCACACGAGCGGCGGCTATCTCGTCTACGCCGCGCTCACGCACGAGGCGGTGTTCGACCTGCGCGAGGACGACGTGTACTGGTGCACGGCGGACGTCGGCTGGGTCACGGGCCACAGTTACGTCGTGTACGGGCCGCTCGCGAACGGCGCGACGTCGGTGATCTTCGAGGGCGTGCCGAGCCATCCGGGTCCGGATCGCTTCTGGCAGGTCTGCGACAAGCACAAGGTCACGATCTTCTACACCGCGCCCACCGCGCTGCGCGCGTTGATGCGCGAAGGCGACGGCGCCGGTGAAGAAGCATGCGCGTTCCACGCTGCGCCTGCTCGGGACCGTCGGCGAGCCGATCAACCCCGAAGCCTGGGAGTGGTATCACCGCGTGGTCGGCGACGGCCGCTGCCCGATCGTCGACACGTGGTGGCAGACCGAGACCGGCGGCATCCTGATCAGCCCGTTGCCGGGTGCGATCGACCAGAAGCCGGGCTCGGCGACGAAGCCGTTCTTCGGCGTGAAACCCGGCCTCGTCGACAACGACGGCGCACCGCTCGAGGGCGCGAACGAAGGCAACCTCGTGCTCAACGACAGCTGGCCGGGCCAGATGCGCACGGTGTTCGGCGATCACCAGCGCTTCATCGACACGTACTTCCGCACGTTCCCGGGCCGCTACTTCACCGGCGACGGCGCCAAGCGCGATGCCGACGGCTACTACTGGATCACGGGTCGCGTCGACGACGTGCTGAACGTGGCGGGACACCGGCTCGGCACGGCCGAGATCGAGAGCGCGCTGGTGGCCCACTCGAAGGTCGCCGAAGCGGCTGTCGTCGGTTGTCCGCACGACATCAAGGGCCAGGGCATCTACGCCTACGTCACGCTCGTGCACGATGCCGAGCCGACGGAAGAGCTGCGCAAGGAACTGCGCGATTGGGTGCGGCGCGAGATCGGTCCGATCGCGACGCCCGATTACATCCAGTGGGCGCCGGGGCTGCCGAAGACGCGCTCGGGCAAGATCATGCGGCGCATCCTGCGCAAGATCGCGGCGAACGAGCACGAGGCGCTCGGCGACATTTCGACGCTGGCCGATCCGGGCGTGGTCGCGCAGCTCGTCGACAACCGGATGGTGCGTTCGTAGCACTGTCGGCTCGCGCTCGTTGCAGGCGGTCGATCCGGTACCTTTGCTCGGTGCTTGGAAAGGCAGACACACGCTGGTTGCAGGCGGTCGATCCGGTACCTTTCCCCGAGCTTGGAAAGGCAGACACGCGCTCGGGGAAAGGTACCGGATCGACCGCTTGCGACACGGCGCCTGAGCGACTTTTCCGCGCAGCGGAAAAGGTCGCACGGCGCATGCAGCCAGCCAGGGGCGGCCACGATCACCGATGGCGGCACACCGGTGCGGCGGAACGGTGGGCGCGATTCATGCCGCACTCGACGCCGGATCCGGTGGGCGCTGCGTGCACCGTGCAAGTTTTCCGGCTCGGCGGAAAACTTGCTCAGGTGCCGCGTACTACAAGCGACTGATCCGGGGCCTTCCCCCGAGCGCGTGTCTGCCTTTCCAAGCTCGGGGGAAGGCCCCGGATCAGTCGCTTACCCTCAGCGCCAGTCTGCCTTTCCGCTCGCGGGAAGGCAGGATCTGCGCCCCAGCTCAGTCGCCTCGCTCGCCGGACTCAGCCGATCAGGTACGCGAACAGGAAGATGCCGAGCATCGTGAACACGAGCGCGAGCTTGGCCAGCGTGCCGAACAGCAGGCCCATCCACGTCGCGAGTCCCGCCTGCGTGGCCTTGCGCCATTCGCCATGCGACAGCATTTCGCCAGCGACCGCGCCGACGAACGGCCCCAGGATCAGGCCCGGAATGCCGAGGAAGATGCCGCCCAGCGCGCCCAAGCGCGGCGCCGACGATCGCGAGCCTGGAGGCCCCGACGCGTTTCGCGCCCATCGCCGTCGCGGCGAAATCGATGACGAACGAGGCGACGGTCAGCACGCCGAGAAACGTCAGCGTGATCCAGCCGACGCGCTGAAAGTCGTCGGCCCACGCGGCCACGACGAGCCCGCCGAAGACGAGCGGTACGCCCGGCAACGCCGGCAGCACTGCACCGGCCAGCCCGCCGAGCACCATGAGCACGGCGAGGCCCCACATCCACACGTTGTTCCCTTCCATGGGCCAATCATGCACATTGCCGGCGCGTTAGTCACAGGGACGCCCTTCGCTTGAGCTTTTCGCTGCCCGCCACCCCGATCCTCGACGCGCTGCCGGCCCTGCGGTCGGCCTTGCGTGCGCATCGCAACGCGGTGCTCGAGGCGCCGCCGGGCGCGGGCAAGAGCACGGTGGTCCCGCTCGCGCTGCTCGATGAGCCCTGGCTCGGCGCAGGCCGGCGCATCGTCATGCTGCAGCCGCGCCGGATCGCCGCACGTGCGGTCGCACGCCGGCTGGCGCAGATCGCGGGTTCCGAGCCGGGACAGCTGGTCGGTTATCGCACGCGGCTCGAGACGCGTGTCAGTGCCGCGACCCGCATCGAGGTGGTCACGGAAGGCATCCTCGCGCGCCGGTTGCAGAACGATCCCGCGCTCGAGGACGTCGGCTGCGTGATCTTCGACGAGTTCCACGAGCGCAACCTGCAGTCGGACCTCGGCCTCGCGCTGGCACTCGATGCGCAGCGCCACCTGCGCGACGACCTGCGCCTGCTCGTCATGTCGGCGACGCTGGACGGCGCTGCGGTCGCAGCGGTGCTCGGCGATGCAGGCTCCGTGCGATCGGAGGGACGGGCGTTCGACGTCACCACGCAGTACTCGGCTCCGGCGCCCGTCGGCGTGAACCGCTGGCCCGAACCCATCGAGCAGCGCGCCGCTCGCGTCGTCCTGCGCGCGCTCGAGGCCGACCCCGGCGACGTGCTCGTCTTCCTGCCGGGCGCTGCGGAGATCCGCCGCTGTTGCGATGCCATCGCAGCCGGGGCGAGCGACCCGTCGCTGCAGGTGTTGCCGCTGTACGGCGATCTCGACGCCGCGGCGCAGGACGCGGCGCTGCGGCCCGCGCCTGCGGGGCGCCGCAAAGTCGTCGTCGCGACGAATCTCGCCGAAACGAGCCTCACCATCGAAGGCGTGCGCATCGTCGTCGATGCCGGTCTCGAGCGACGGCAACGCTTCGATCCCAACAGCGGCATGAGCCGACTCGAAACGGTGTCGATTTCGCGGGCGTCGGCCGACCAGCGCCGCGGTCGGGCAGGGCGCACCGCTCCCGGCGTGTGCTATCGGCTGTGGTCCGAGTCCGCGCATGCGTCGCTGGCGGCGCAGGCCGCCCCGGAAATTCTCGAGGCCGATCTCGCGCCGCTCGCGCTGGAACTCGCGTGCTGGGGTGCCAGCGATCCGCACTCGCTCGCCTGGCTCGATCCCCCGCCGCTGGCGACGCTGACGCAGGCGAAGGACCTGCTGCATCGGCTCGAAGCGATCGACGAGCGCGGGCAGGCCACGGCCATCGGGCGCCGCATGGCGAGCCTGGGTACTCACCCGCGGCTCGCACACATGATCGAACGCGGCGCGGCGCTGGGTCTTGCCGACCTGGCGTGCGACATCGCGGGGCTCGTCAGCGAGCGCGATCCGCTGCGCGCGCAGGGCATGACGCGTGACCCCGACCTGCGACATCGCGTCGATGTCCTGCGCGGCGCTCCGGCACCGGCGGGCTTTTCAGTCGATGGCCGGGCGCTGCAGCAGGTGCGGCGCTCCAGTGAGTTGTTTGCCCGGCGCATCGGCCGCGACGGTTCGGCGCGCAGCCAGGGTCAGCCGCAGCTCGCGCGCGACCAGGCCGTTGGATTGTTGCTGGCGTTCGCTTACCCGGACCGCATCGGCATGGCGCGGGGCGGTGAGGGCGGGCGTTACCTTCTGAGCCAGGGTCGCGGGGCCGCGCTGCCCGGACCCTCCGCGCTTGCGCGCAGTGAATTCATCGTCGCCGCCGAGATCGACGCCGGCGAACGCGAAGCAAAGTTGTACCTTGCGGCGCCGCTCGAGCGCGCGCTGCTGGAAAGGCACTTCGGCTCGCTGGTCACGGAGCAGGACGAAGTCGCCTGGGACTCACGGACGGCTGCCGTCGTCGCGCGTCGGGTGAAGCGCCTGGGTGCGCTGGTGCTCGAAGAGCGTCCGCTGCGCGGTGGGGTCGAAGCCGATGCGCGAGCCGCGATGCTCGCGGGCATTCGTGAACTCGGGCTCGACTGCCTGCCGTGGACGAAGGACCTGCAGCAGTGGCGGGCGCGGGTCACCCTGATACGCAACAGTGCGACGACGCCGGAACAGGCCGCCGAATGGCCCGACGTGTCGGACGAGGCGTTGCTCGCGACGCTCGAAGACTGGCTGGCGCCGTGGCTCGATGGCGTGACTCGTCGCGATCACCTCTCGCGTGTCGACCTGCGCGGTGCGCTGCACGGCCTGCTCGACTGGAACGCGCAGCGTCGGCTCGACGAATGGGCGCCCACGCACCTGACGGTGCCGAGCGGTTCGCGGATTGCCGTTGATTACTCCGGCGCGGCGCCCGCGCTGGCCGTCAGGTTGCAGGAAGTGTTCGGCTGGATGGAGTCGCCGCGACTCGCCGGCGGTCGCGTGCCCGTGACGCTCGAACTGCTGTCGCCGGCGCGACGCCCGGTGCAGGTGACGCGCGACCTGGCGAGCTTCTGGGCCCGCGGCTACGTCGAAGTGAAGAAGGAGCTGAAGGGTCGCTATCCTAAGCACTACTGGCCGGACGATCCCTATGCGGCGACACCGACGCGCAAGGTCCGGCCTCCGGGTGAGTGAGGACGAGCGATGAACCACGGTTGCGGACATCACCGCTCGCTGCTGCCAGGCCTGGCGCTGCTGGCGCTGGCGCTGCTGGCCAGCGGGTGCGCCCCGTTTCGTCCGGGCCTGCCGTCCGGACCCGCGGCCGGCGGGCAGTCGTCGATCTCGCAGCAGGGCGTGGGCGCCGTGATCGCGCAGCAGGCACTCGCCCAGGTGGGCACGCCTTATCGTTACGGTGGCGCCGATCCCGCTCGCGGCTTCGATTGCAGCGGCCTGGTCAGTTACGCGCACTCGGCCGAGGGCATCAGCGTGCCTCGCACGGCTGCGGCGCAGTTCGCCGCCGCACGCAAGGTCGACCCTGATGCGCTGCGTGCCGGCGATCTCGTGTTCTTCCGCCTCGTCCCGGGCAGTCGCGAAGTGACGCACGTCGGCATCTACACGGGGCAACGTCGCTTCGTGCACGCGCCGCAGACGGGCAGGAGCGTGGGCGAGGCGAGCCTGGACGATCCGTACTATCGCGAGCGCTTTGCGGGAGCGGGGCGTTTGTATCCGGACGGGTCCGGCGCAGGGTCCGCGCCTCAAGTCGTCGTCGTCGTTGAAGGCGCCGCCGTTTCAGGCGTAGTGCGCGCGGCACTCGGTCTCGCGTCCGCGCACGACGCGCTTGCCGGCGAGCGGTCCGTGCGTCTCGGTGACGACGGTGTGCTGGCCCTCGGAGTTCTCCGAGTCGTAGTGGAAGATCCGCACCCAGTCCCGGGTGCGCTTCAATTGGTGCGCCTGGGCCGTGTTGGAAAAGAGCGCGGTGAACTGCCACCCATCGCGCTCCGCGTGCAGCACGGGCAGCCACGCTTCCTGCGAGGGATTGAAACGAATCGGAGCGATGGTCGGCAGCGTGCCGGCAGCCGCCTGCTCGCGGTACTGGCGATCGATCGCCAGCAGCGCGCCGACCGCAGGCACCGGACCCACGGACGATGGTGGCGCGGTGCCGGCGTCACGGCCACGAACGAGCATGGCGTGCAGGTTGGCGCGGATCGCCGCGGCGCGTCGCGGCCCGACACCCGGCACGTTCTCGAGCCTGCCGTCATGCGCGGCGAGTTCGAGTCCTTCGAGCGTGTCGAGGTGCAGTTCTTCGTGGATGCGTTCGGCGAGTCGATGACCGAGGCCCGGCACCACCGTGAACAGCGCGACGGGATCCGCGGTGCCGCGCAGCCTTTCGAGCTGCGACCAGTGACCGGTGCGGACCATTTCGACGATCGCGGTTGCGATGCCGCGCCCGACGTGCGGCAGGCGATCGAGGCCTTCCACGCCTTCGCGATCGACGAGCGTCACGATTTCCCCGGCAGGCAGGCGGCAGAGCGTATCGGCGGCTTTGCGATACGCGGCAACCCGATAGGGATTGGCGCCCTGCGCGTGCAACAGGTCCGCGGCTTCACGCAGGCGGTCGGCAAAATCGAGCGCGTGCGCACCGGATACTGGCGAAGCAACGGTCGTGACCGCTGCTCCAGCCTCTGCTGCAGTGAGTCGTTCCATCTCCCGTTCGTCGCGCCCACGGGGGCGACCTGGATAACGAACTGAATGCTCTCGCCTTATGCGACCCCGGACCATTCGGGTTTTACGAGAGGCGCGACAAACCGACTATGATTGGCTGGAACGATTCCGGGAACGCAGGGGGGAGCAGATCGTGCGCGCAGCGCTGCGCTGGCTGGGCCGGACAGCAGGCTCGTTGCTGACGGCATTGCTGCTCGTCGGACTCGGGTTTTACCTGCATTTCCTGTGGTCCGGGCCCGAACTGAAGCCCTGGCACCGCGTGCGCTTCACCGCCGAATTCACGGCCGCCGACTACGCCGCAGGGCGTGTCACGACACTCGCGCGATACCGCGAGCGCGAGCAGCTGCTTCTGGACCAAGTCCGGACTGACATTGCGAGGCGCCTCGACGCGGCCGACCGGCTGCCCTACAACCGGTTCACTCCGGGCAGTCTCAGCGATCCGAACGTCTGGGCGTTCAACTGGAACCGCACGTTCGTCCTGCAGCCGGCGGGCGAGCCCATCGGCGGCGTGCTGCTGCTGCACGGCCTGACGGACTCGCCGTACAGCCTGCGCAGCATCGGCCGTCGCGCTGGCGGCGCGCGGCTATCGGGTCGTCGGCCTGCGCCTGCCTGGGCACGGCACCGCGCCTTCGGGATTGCTGACGTTCGAGGTGCGAGGACCTCGAAGCGGCGACGCAGCTGGCGATGCGCGACCTGCGCGCGTCGCTCGGCGCAGCGAAGCCGATTCACATGATCGGGTACTCCAACGGCGCCGCGCTGGCCGTCAGCTACGCGCTCGACGCGACGTACGGACGCTAGCTTGCCGCGACCGGCGGGGCTGGTGCTGATCTCGCCTGCGATCGGCATCACCAGGCTCGCGGCCATCGGCCGCATCCGCACCGGGCCTGTCCGACCTGCAGGGCTTCGGGCGCGCCGCGTGGCAGCTGATCGCACTCGAAGTCGACCCGTACAAGTACCAGTCGTTCAGCTTCAACGCGGCCGGCGTGACGCAGAGATTCACCAGCCGCCTCGACCCGGCGCATCGCCGCGAGCGCCGAGCCAGGGCCCGTTGCGCGGCATGCCGCCGATCCTCGCGTTCGTTTCCACCGTCGATTCGACGGTGCAGGCGACCGCCGTCACCGATTCGCTGCTCGGCCGGCTCGCACCCGAAGGCCACGAACTCGTGCTGTTCGACGTCAATCGGCTGTCGGTCGTGCAGCCGATGCTGATCGCGGATCCCGCGCCGCTCACGCGACGGTTGCTGGCGCAGACGCATCGCCCGTTCGCGCTGACGCTGATCACGAACGCGTCGACGCAGACGCTGCAGGTGATGGAGCAGCGGTCGCCCGCGCTGGGCGGGCCGACGACCGCAAGGCCGCTCGACTTGGCCTGGCCGCGCAACGTCTTTTCGTTGTCGCACGTCGCGTTGCCGTTTCCCCCCGACGATCCGCTCTACGGCTTCGCTGCGCCGGAGTCGGACCGTCACATTCAACTGGGCCGGCTCGAGATCCGTGGCGAGAACGGCGTGCTGAACGTCCCGAACTGGATGCTGACCCGCCAGCGCAGCAACCCGTTTCACTCCTACGTCGTCGAACGGATCGAGTCCTTCATGGCAGGCACGCCTTAGAGCGGGACCGGGCGTCTGGCCTACGTCTGGTACGATTCGCGCTGCCGCGCAGGGTGGGACGCGCGGACCAGAACGAAGAATCACAGGGGATCCGATCATGGCCGAAACGCCCGCCGCTGCCAGCTCATCGACGCGACACCTGCGCGCGCCGCCGCTGAAGCCGCCGCGGCGCAGCTTCCGGTCGTTCTTCTGGGGCAGCCTGATCGGCGCGCTGGTCCTGATCGGGCTCTACACGCTGTTCATGCTCTGGTGGAGCTACTCCGAAGGCGAACGCGCCGGCGTGCTGCAGAAATTCTCCAAGCGCGGCTGGATCTGCAAGACCTACGAAGGCGAGGTTGCGCAATACATCGTCGGTGGCGTCGCGCCGCAGATCTGGAATTTCAGCGTCCGCGACCCGCTCGTCGCCGAGCAGCTGCACAAGGCCGTTGGCCAGCAGGTGCGGATCCATTACGAAGAGCACCGCGGATTGCCGACGACGTGCTTCGGCGAAACCGACTATTTCGCCGATCGCTTCGAGATCATCAACGCGCCGGAGCCGGCCAGGCCGTCCTCGGGGCTCAGCGTCGAACCCTCGGCGGCACCTGCGCCGGCACAGCCTGCCGTGCCACTGCCTGCGCAGCCCTGACGGTCAGTTGCTGGGATGACGGCCGGCGGCCGCCCGTGACACGGCGGGTGCCGAGCCCGACTCGCGCTCTTCGAAGTCGAGACAGACGACACGGCCGCCGACTTCCGTCAGCGCGAACTTGGCCGGGATCGGCCCGCCATGAAAGCGCGCGGCCAGTTCACGCGACACAGCACGATTCCACCGGCAGTCCTTCGATCTCGTCGCTGAGTTGCAGCCGCTGGTTCAGCATGTCGGGGCACGCCTCCGCCACCGACGCCGAGACCTCCCAGCGGTTGCGCGTCTGGACGATCGGCACCGGTCGCTGCAGCGTCCCGCAACGCGGGCAGTGCGGGTCGCGTCGAACTTCAACCGACGCGCCCTGGCCGAGCGTCGCGTCGAGCGTCGCGCGGCGCGCCACCGATCCGTGTGAACCGGCCGCGATGCGCGCAATCAGCGCGGCGGCCAGCGCACCAGCGACACTCGCCGTTGCGATCCGGGTGGCCGCTGCAGCGGCACCTGGCGCTTCTGCCACCGACAGCTTGAGTGAAGCGATGGGCAGCGGGATGGCCGCGCGCGACGTTTCACATTCGAAACAGGCGGACTCGGCCAGCGCCGCGAAAGGATAGGCGCCGACGACGGCGAGCGAGCCCTCGGTCCACGCCTGCACCAGGTTGACGTTGGCGACCAGGCACTTGCGGTTCATGCGCAGCCGGGCCGCCTGGTCGCCGATGGTGCACACGGCGAAGTCGTACGCCTGCAGGCGGGCCAGCGTGAGCGTGTCCCAGAAATCGCCGTCGTAGACCGTGTAACGGCTGCGCAGGGGATCGGCGACGTGATGATCACGTTCGAACACGTCGATGCGGCCGATGCCCATCAGTCCGAGATTGCGGATGAGCTCCGAGCCGATGCGGCCGGCGCCCACGACTGCGACGGTCAGCGCCTTCCAAGCGGCAATCTGCGGTTCGGCTCGGTCGCCATGTGTCCTTGTTGTCCCGGCGCATCCTGCGGTCGATCAGCGAACTTCTTCCACCTTGACCCATGCCGCGTACTGCGTCAATTCCGAGCGTGTGCCCCAGGTGACGAGCCCGCTGTCGGAGCCTGCCGCATCGTCGACACTGCCCCCGATCTGGATCCATTCACCGATCCGTCCGCTCACCGTCGTGGTCAGGCTGCCCGTTGTCACTGGCGCGTTGCGCGCGTCACCTGTAAATCGCTGCTGACGCGACGAAATCTCGAGCGTCACGCGGTCACCGCTGACGCGCGGCGTAGCGTAAAAGCCGGTCTGGACGTCGCGGAACCCGGTCGACTGGGAGACGACCGGCGGGTAATGCGCCCCGCCTGTGACCGTCGTGGACGTGAACGGGCGCGATTGCCCAAGTGACACATACGTCTCGTAGCCTTCGAGTGCGCGCACGCTCGAGACGTTGCGCATGTCGTCGCTCGCGGTGCCACTGCGGACGACGACCTGACCGCCAGTGCTGGCCTGCGGCGGGCGATTGACGCCAACCTGCACGTCGCCCGACCCGATCGTGCCGGAGCCACGCACCGACGTGCCGCTGCCCTTTGCGTTCGTGACCTGGCCGACCGTGATCAGCAACTGGCGCGGCGCACGGTCGAGGCTCGCAACCGCTTCGCGTATGTGCCCGAGCGTCGCCGCATCCGCGCGCACGAACAGCATGTCGCCGGTGCCGGTGATGGTGGCACCCGGCGGTACGAGCGGTTGCAGGATCGGCAGCAGGTCTTCCGCCGTGCGGTAGTGCAGCGGGATGGTTGCGAGCGATTGCGCCTGCACGGACGGCGCCACGACCAGCATCACGCCCAGCAAGCCGGCACACAGTCCAAGCGCGACGAATGCTGATCGCAATGCGCGCTTCATGCCAGCGCGCGCTCGATGGTCGTGACCAGCAGGTCCATGCCCGCCGGCTCCTGGTCGTGCCGGCAGACGAAGCGCTGGTCACGGCCGAGCTTGTAGTACCGGAACGGACCGCGATCGAGCGCGGCGACAGCCGCATCGGGCAGCCGTGCGAACAGCATGTTGATCTCGACCTTGCCGATCAGTTCGACGCCGCGAATCGCCCGCAAGCGCTGTGCGAGCCGCGCGGCGTTCGCATTGGACTGGCGTGCGCGCTCGAGCCAGCGGCCATCGGCGAGGTAGCGATCGAGCTGGGCCGACAGGAAGCGTGCCTTCGACACGACCTGGCCGCCGCGCTTCATCAGGAACGGCACCCGTGCGGCCACCGCGGGATCGAACACGAGCACGGCCTCTGCATTCATCGCGCCATTCTTGGTCGCGCCGAACGACACGACGTCGATGCCGGCGCGCCACGTCATCTCGGCCGGAGTGCAGCCGAGCGCCGCGATGGCGTTGGCGAAGCGCGCGCCGTCGAGGTGCACGAGCAGTCCGTGGCGATGCGCGACCTCGCTCAGGTCGCGCAGCTCGGCGACCGAGTACAGCGTGCCGAAATCCGTCGGTTGCGTCAGGTTGAGCGCGAAAGGCTGCACGCGCGTCGCGTTGCCGCGGCCCGCCAGTGCGAGCGCCTCGTCGAGCGCGGCAGCATGCAGCTTGTAACCTTCGCCGCCGAGTCCCACGAGCTTCGCGCCGGTGAACAACTCGGGTGCGCCGCATTCATACACGTTGATGTGCGCCGTCTCGTGGCAGTAGATCGCGCCATAGGGATTGGCGAGTCCGGCGAGCGCGACGACATTCGCGCCCGTGCCGGTCGACAGGGGGAACGCAGCCAGCCCTTCGTGTTCGAACACGCTGCGAAACCGGGCGGTCATCGCTCGCGTGAAGTCGTCGTCGCCGTACGGCGCGGCCGTGCCGTGGTTGGCGGCCACGATGGCCTCGAGCAGTTCGGGCGCGACGGCACCGACGTTGTCGCTGCGGAAATCGTAAACTGCGGCGCTCATTGCAGTTCGCGATCACGCGGCCTGAGTGGGTCGCGCTTTCGCGGTAAGGAATTTCTCGCAGTTCGTGCGGCCCGCGTCCTTCTCCGGCAGCTTGCGGCAGATTTCGCTGGTGCGTGCGCGCAAGGTGTCGATCACCTTGGAGGCTTCGCCGGTCTGGCCCCATTCCAGCAGCTTCGTGTCGAGCTGCTCGAGCCGCATGCGGGTGCGCTGGTAGAACGCGTCGGGCGAGCCGTCGAGCTCGCCGAGCACCGAGAGGCCCGCGCGCTCGATGCCCTGCACGTCCTCGGGCGTCATCTCGAGCAGGCCCACGAGGTAGTTGTAGCCCCACTGGAAGCGAGTGGCCGGTCCCTTCGCGCCGGCGTACGCGCGCGCGAGCCAGTCCACCGCTTCCTGCTTGCGGCCCGCCTTCTCGGCGAGGTCGGCGAGGTCGAGCATGAAGTAGTACGGCGATTTCGACTTGCCGAGTTCTGCCGTCAGCAGCGTGTTGGCCTCGGCCTCGAGACCGGCTTCCCAGTACAGATTCGCGGCCGCATTGATCGCTGCCTGGCGCGGGTAGCCCTCGGGTGTCGTGGCGTCCACGCGCGCGACAGCCTGGCGTGCTTCGTCGAGCAGTGCGGGCGGCAGCGGTGCATCGGGTGCGTCGAGCTTGGCGAGCAGCACGCGCGCGCGAACGCGCAGCAATTCCTCCGACGCCGACAGCGGCTTGGCATCGCCGCCGAGCTGGCCGATGGCGTCGCGCCAGGCGCCGGTGAGCTGTGTGCGCTCCGGCGTGCCGTCGCTCGACAGGAGGCCGATCGTGTCCTTGGGTCCGTACAGCAGGTTGTCGACGTTCGCCGCCTGGACGGCAGGCGACGGCAGCATGGCCAGCAGCTTGCGGCGCGCATCGGCGCGCTCGAGGCCGTCGAGCGCCGGCTTCCCGGGCTCCGAGGCGCCGGCAGCGGCGCCGAGGTAGTCGAAGAAGAAGCGGGCGCATTCGGCCGGCAGCTCGGCGGGGCAGCGATTTGCCAGCGCGCGGAACGTCGCCAGCTCCTGGTCGGCCGGCAGCACGTGGCCGTTGTCGGTGCTCCACGAGTAATACGCGAGCAGCTTCCAGTCGTTGGACGTCACGGCGCCGCCGCTGCGCGCGGCCGCAAGGATGTCGCTGACGGGACGCGCGTCGGCGAGCGCGACGTCGAGAATCTTCGCGTAGCGTGCGACGTCGACGCCGCCGGGCAGGCGCGTGATCTCCGTCCCGTCCGGCTTGAACAGGATCATGGTCGGGTAGCCGACCACGCCGAAGCGCTCGCCGTGCTTCTGCGCGCTGGGCGTGTCGCCGTCGAGGTAGACGGGCACGAACAGGCGTGAGCGCTCCTGGAATTCGCGCTTGCTGAAGATCGTCGTCTTGATCTGCGCGCAGGGCGGGCACCATTCGGCGCCCCAGTACAGGAACACCGGCTTGTTGGCAGCCTTGGCTGCAGCGAACGCCGCGTCGACGTCGCCGCCGAACCACTCGATGCCCGGCGGCAGGTGACTCTCGCCCGTCGGTTGCCGCTGCCGACACCGACTGGGGTTCGGGCGGGGGCGGCGGTTCTTCCTTGCGGCGGTCACAGCCAGCCAGCAGGAGTGCGGCGAGAGCGCTTCCGAAGACGACTGGTTGCAGCTTCATTGCAGGGATTTCGCGCATAGGCGGCCAGGGTCGGGACGCGCAGGATACGCCGTGCCCCCGGGACGCCGC
Source organism: uncultured Gammaproteobacteria bacterium (assembly GCA_963828265.1). Taxonomy (GTDB): domain Bacteria; phylum Pseudomonadota; class Gammaproteobacteria; order Steroidobacterales; family Steroidobacteraceae; genus RPQJ01. The sequence continues at coordinate 43,407 of CAWHEA010000029.1, forward strand.
AAAAGCCGGCGTTCGTCACCGACTGATCGCGGCCAGCTCGTAGACGAGCCGCGCCGCTGTCCGCGCCGTGCGCGCGTCCGGCGCATCGAAGCACGGGCTGTATTCCGCGACGTCCGCCAGCAACAGCTTGTCGCCGCCCGGCGCGTTCGCGCAGTCGCGGCGCAGCTGGCGCACCAGCGCCATCGCTCGATGCAGCGGCACACCCAGTCCCGAGGGCGCGCTCACGCCCGGCGCCACGGCCGGGGGCAGCACGTCGAGGCAGAACGTCAGGTAGATGCCGTCGCAGCCCGCGACGAAATCACGCAGCTGCGCATCCACGGCCGCATCGCCCATCTCCACGTCGGCCACGTGTTCGACGCCGAGCTTCGCGGCCTGCGCGAACAGCGCTGGAGTGTTGGCCGTCTCGCTGATGCCGAGGCAGAGGTAACGAAACGCGAGTCCCGCCGCCGCGCGCGCTGCGGCGATCTGCAGGAAAGGCGTGCCCGAACTGCCGCGTCCCGGCTGCTCCGGCTGGCGCAGGTCGAAATGCGCGTCGAAATTGACGATGCCGAGGCGCTCGAGCTTCCTGTCACCGGCAAACGCGGCCGCGATGCCCTGGTAGGAAGCCCATGCAATTTCGTGACCGCCACCGAGACCGATGACGCGGTGACCCGCGCGCAGCAGTTGCGCGGCGTGCTGGGCGTAGTCCGCCTGCGCGGCCTCGAGGCCGTCGTCCCTGCAGCCGACGTCGCCGGCGTCGTAGAGCGCCGCCGACCGAGCCACCGTGCCACGCCAGGTTCGCAGAGGTACTTGCGCAGGGCCCGGGGACCCGCGGCGGCACCCACGCGTCCGTGGTTCCTGCGCACGCCTGCGTCGCTGGCGAAACCGAGCAGTGCGACGCCCGGGACGCTCGCAGAGTTCGCCTGGCCGCACGACCTGGTGCCAGCGTCGACCGGCCTCGCCGTCGATCGCATCCACGCGGCCACGCCAGTCGCTCATGTCGTTGTGTGTTTCGTTCATGCGTCCCGCTCCAGCACGATCTCACCGCCGCGCACGACCATGCTGCAGGGATTGAAGCCGATCCAGTACCCGAGTTCGTCGGGCGTATCGATCGACCACGCTGCGAAGTCTGCGCGGAAGCCCGGCGCGATCTGGCCGTGGCGATCGCCCAGGCCCAGCGCGCGGGCGGCATTGCGCGTGACGCCATCGAGCACTTCGCCGCTCGTCATGCCGAACAGCCGGCGCGCCATGTTCATCGCTGTCTGCAGCGACGCGCCCGGTGCCGAGCCCGGGATTCGCGTCGCTCGCGACCGCCATCGGCACGCCGTGCGTACGGAAGTGGTCGATCGGTGGCAACCGCGGATCGGCGAGGACGTAATACGCGACGGGCAGCAGCACGGCGACGGTGCCGGCCCGCGCCAGCTCGATCGCGTCGTCTTCGATCGCGTACTCGAGGTGATCGCAGGCGAGCGCGCCGTGTCGCGCAGCCATGCGGCTGCCGCCGATGTTGCTGATCTGTTCGGCATGCAGTCGCACCGGCCAGCCGTGCTGCTTGCGCTGCGGTAAAGAGCCGGTCGCACTGCGTGGCGCTGAACGCGATGCTTTCGCAGTACGCATCGACCATGTCGACCAGCGCCCTCTCGCGCGCGAAGCGCGGCAACCAGTCCCGGCAGACCAGGTCGATGTAGTCGTCCTCGCGTCCCTTGAATTCCGGCGGCGTCGCGTGAGCCGCGAGCAACGAGGTCACGACGGTCACCGGTAGCTGCTGCTCCAACGCGCGGGCCGCGAGCAGCATGCGACGCTCCGACTCGAAATCGAGGCCGTACCCCGACTTGATCTCGACCGTCGTCACGCCTTCCTGCAGCAGCGCGCGCAACCGCGGCTGCACTGCGTCGCACGAGTTCGTCGACGTCCGCGGCGCGAGTCGCGCGCACGGTGTTCAGGATGCCGCCGCCTTCACGCGCGATGTCGGCGTAACTCGTGCCGGCGGTGCGGCGCGCGAATTCCGCGGCGCGCTGGCCGCCGAACACGATGTGCGTGTGGCAGTCGATGAGGCCGGGCGTCAGCCAGCGGCCCGCGAGTTCGATCGTGCGGTCGGGCGCAAGGCCGGCGGGCAAATCCTTCGCTGCACCGACCCACGTGATCGTGTCGCCTTCGGTGACGACGGCGCCGTCCACGATGACGCGGCGATCGTCGTCGCAGGTGAGGAGGGAGAGGTGGCGCCAGATGCTGCGCATTTAAGGGGTTAGGGGATAGGGGTTAGGGGTTAGGTCGGAAGGGCCGGCGCAGGCGGATGTCGCGGTGACTTTCAGCAAGGAAGAGTCGCCTTCAATCGAGGAAGGGGAGGTTGAGGCCGTTCTCGCGCGCGCAGTCGACCGCGATCTCGTAACCCGCGTCCGCATGACGCATCACGCCGGTCGCCGGGTCGTTCCACAGCACCCGCTCGATGCGCCGTGCGGCGGCCTCGGTGCCGTCGCAGCAGATCACCACGCCCGAGTGCTGCGAGTAGCCGATGCCGACGCCACCGCCGTGATGGATCGACACCCAGGTCGCGCCGCTCGCCGTATTGAGCAGCGCATTGAGCAGTGGCCAGTCGGCGACGGCATCGGAGCCGTCCTTCATCGCCTCGGTTTCGCGGTTGGGGCTCGCGACCGAACCGGAGTCGAGGTGATCGCGCCCGATCACGATCGGCGCCTTGAGTTCGCCGCGCTTCACCATCTCGTTGAACGCCAGGCCGAGCCGGTGACGCTGGCCGAGTCCCACCCAGCAGATGCGCGCCGGCAGGCCCTGGAACTGGATGCGTTCGCGCGCCATGTCGAGCCAGCGGTGCAGGTGCGGATCGTCGGGGATCATCTCCTTCACCTTCGCGTCGGTGCGGTGGATGTCCTCGGGATCGCCGGACAGCGCAGCCCAGCGGAACGGGCCGATGCCGCGGCAGAACAGCGGCCGCACGTACGCGGGCACGAAGCCCGGAAAGTCGAAGGCGTTCTTGACGCCCTCGTCGAACGCGACCTGCCGGATGTTGTTGCCGTAATCGAACGTCGGGATGCCGAGCTGCTGGAAGGCCAGCATCGCGCGCACGTGCTTTGCCATCGACTTGCGCGCAGCGCTTTCGACCGCCGCTGGATCACTGGCTCGCGTCCGGTCCCACTGCTCGACGGTCCAGCCCTCGGGCAGGTAGCCGTTCACCGGATCGTGCGCGGACGTCTGGTCGGTCACCGCGTCGGGCCGCACTCCGCGTCGCAGCATCTCGGGCAGCACTTCCGCGGCGTTGCCGAGCAGGCCGACCGAGATCGCCTTGCCTGCGCGAGTCGCGCGCGCGATCAGTTCGAGTGCTTCGTCGAGCGATTCGACGCCGACGTCGAGATAACGCGTCTCGAGGCGCTTCTTGATCCGATCCCGGCGGCACTCGATCGCGAGCATCGAGGCGCCTGCCATCGTCGCCGCGAGCGGCTGCGCGCCACCCATGCCGCCGAGGCCCGCGGTGAGTATCCACTTGCCCGCGAGGTTGCCGCCGTAGTGCTGGCGTCCCATCTCGACGAACGTCTCGTAGGTGCCCTGCACGATGCCCTGGCTGCCGATGTAGATCCACGAGCCGGCCGTCATCTGGCCGTACATCATCAGGCCCTTGCGGTCGAGCTCGTGGAAGTGCTCCCACGTGGCCCAGCGGCCGACGAGGTTCGAGTTCGCGATCAGGACGCGCGGCGCATCCGCGTGCGTGCGGAACACGCCGACGGGCTTGCCCGACTGCACCAGCAGCGTCTCGTCGTCGCCGAGTTCGCGCAGGCAATGGACGATGCGGTCGTAGCTTTCCCAGTCGCGCGCGGCGCGGCCGATGCCGCCGTACACGACCAGCTCGTCCGGGCGTTCGGCGACGTCCGGGTCGAGGTTGTTCATCAGCATGCGCAGCGGCGCTTCGGTGAGCCAGCTGCGCGCGGTGAGCTGCGTGCCGTGCGGTGCGCGGATCGGACCCCGTTGGGTCCGGTAGCGGTTCGAGTCGTTCATGGGCGGCGTTATATCATTCCCGCCGTCACTGGAGCCGTCCGCTCCCGGAGAGCCGAATGATCCGCGCGTTTTTCATCCTCTCGCTGCTGCAGCTCGTCGCGTTCTGGAAGATCCTGCCGCGCATGGGGTTCCCCGCCTGGCTCGCGATCATGGCGTCGATCCCGCTCGTGAACCTGGTCCTGTTCTACTACCTCGCGCTGTCGCCCTGGCCGCGCGAAGGTCGCTGGAACGGTCCGACGGGCGGCCCCGAGGTGGCCCGGGTGACGGCCCCGGGGACAGCCAAGGCGACGCGAAATTCTGATAACGTGCCGCGACATTCGCCGCGCGTCGCGCGGCACGCACACACTTTGAGGACGCAGACATGGCCGGCCCGAACGCACCCGATCCCCGCATGGACGTGAACGACCTCTATCGCGAGGACACCTATTCCGATCGCAAGGTCGGCACGATCCGCGTGATGACGCCGGTGAAGTCCGACGGCTCGACCGATCCGGCGCGCGCGTCAATCTATGTCGGCCAGGCGCAGATCATGACGCCGGCCGGCGTGCTGCCGCTGTCGTTCGAAATTCCGGCCACCAACCTCGGCCGAGGCCTGCGAGGGCTTTGCCGAAGGCGCCAAGATCGCTTTCGACGAAACGATGAAGGAACTGCAGGAGATGCGCCGGCAGCAGGCGTCGTCGATCGTGATTCCGGACGCCGGCGCGGCCGCCGCGCTGGGCCAGGGCGCACCGCCTCGTGGAAAGATCCAGTTCCCCTGAGGGGAAAGTGACTAGGGGTTAGGGGGTAGGGGTCAGTCGGAGGGCCGGCGATGCCGGCCTTCTGGTTTTTGGATCACGTCCAACCACGCGGTCATAGGTCCATTTCCCTATCGATTAACCACTAGGCGGTTGGCTGGTATTACGTAGCCGCGATCAGTTGGTTGCGTCAAAAGTGAGAGCCAGTTCTGCTGCATAGCAGCAAAACAGGTTTAGGATCACCGTCCAGTCGGGCACCGACGGAGGAGACGATCATGGAAATGACCTGGATGGAAACCTTCCAACTGCTTGGCCTCGACCTCCTGGCCGTCATGTTGCTGGCGCTGGTCGGCCTGGACGTCGTCGAACATGCCGTCCATTCGGCCTGGGAGACGGCGCGTGCGCGCAAGCCCGGGTCACCCAAGGCGGTAGCCGCTGCCTCGCGTGAAGCATCGGCGGCATCAAGCACGTCTGAGGCCGTCACCGGCGGTCCGGTCAGCGCCGGCTCACCGACCGAACGCCGCGACACACGCGGCGACGGTTTCCTGCGAATAGTCGGTGAAGTGCCCCGCGCGTGACTTGCGCTGCCGCCATTCCCAGGGCGCCACCCGGTCCGCGGGTGGCAGTCGCCAGAGCCCGCGGCCCAGGTCCCTCGCGGCCTGCTCGTACGCGCAGTACGCCGGCTCGTCGGCGTAGCGACGGTACGTCCACGCATTGCCGGACTTGATCATTTCCGCGTTGATGTCCTGCCCATCGAGCCACACGCGCGCGACCAGCCGGTCGTAGCGGTCCTGCTCGAACGGTTCCACCTCGACCGCCTTGCCGAAGATCAGCTGCGACAGCGCGGCCTTCGCCGCCTTGCCGTTCGGCTGGCCGGACTCCGGCGCATCGATCGCATGGAAGCGGATGCGGATCATCCCGGAGTCGAGCCGGATGTCGGCCGTGTCGCCATCCACCACGCCCACGACGACCCCCTGCAGCACCGGGCGGTCACTGGCGACGGCAGCACTGGTCGTGACGACGAGCAGGGCGAACAGCAGGGCATGGAGGCGTCTATGCATGCGCGCATTCTGCCCGTGCCGCGAATCTGCCGGAACCGAACTCAAATGCGACGCGGCACGAGGACTTGCGGCGGCTAGCGTAGAGCCGTCGGGCCATGGAGGCCCGGGAGGCACACGCATGAAGACCGCACCGACGCTTGATCAGTGGCTGACGCGCTGGACCCTGTCGCTCGTGGCCGTCTCGCTCGTGATCGCAGCGATGCGGTGCGAGCGCGCGGCCTGCCGGGCGAGCCGTCCCGCCACTCGAGCTGCCCGGCAGTCGCTCGGGTCGTGAGCCTTATGCGCCCCGTGGCTTTCTCGGCTACGCCTGCCGCGACGATCGCTGCAGCTCGCACAAGGCCGGTTTCGACTGGGCCGAGCGCAATGGCATCGCCGACGCTCGTGCCTGCGCGTCGCGCAACGACCCGGCGTTCGCGGAGGGGTGCCGTGCCTTCGCTGACGAGGCGGTGACCGCGGAGCAGGCCGGCTTCGAGTGGGCGCGCGAAAACGAACTGGAGGATCGCTGCCACTGCGCCGGCGCCGGGCCGGGCTTCGAGGCGGGCTGCGCGGCCTACGTCACCGGGTTTGCGCAGTGAAGGTGGGACGAGTGGTGCGCGGCGTGCGACGAATCGTTACCGCGGCATGGGTCGCCCCGCTAAGCTCCCGCGGTGACTCTCGACGACCTCCGCCGCAACCGCAACCTGCTCTTCTGGGCGCTGCACACGCTCGGCTGGAGCGCGTACCTCATCACCCAGTACCTGGGTGCGCTGCTGTATGAGAAGCCGACGTCCTACGTCAAGGTCGTGTTCGCGGCGGCCGCCGGCGGCTTCCTGCTCTCGGCGCCGCTGCGCTACCTCTATCGCCGCCTCTGGGGACGGCGGTTCGTCCTGGTCGTTCCGGCCGTGCTGTTCGCGTCCTGGTTCGTCGCGCTCTGCTGGCGCGTCATCATCAACTCGTCGTACCTGCACTGGGTCGAGACCGGGTCGATGGCCGGCGAGCCGTGGTACGGCATCTTCGCCGGCACCCTCAGTTCGACCTACCTGCTGCTGTGCTGGTCGGGCCTGTACTTCGGCATCAAGTACTACGAGGCGCTGCAGGAGCAGCGCGAATCGATGCTGCGTGCTTCCGCGCTCGCGCAGGAAGCCCAGGTGAAGATGCTGCGGTACCAGCTGAACCCGCACTTCCTGTTCAACACGCTGAACGCCATCTCGACGCTGATCCTCGACAACCAGGGCAAGATCGCCAACCAGGCCGTCGGCCGGCTGTCGGATTTCCTGCGCTACACGCTCGACCAGGACCCGATGAAGAAGGTCACGCTGCGGCAGGAGCTCGACGCGCTGAACCTCTACCTCGGCATCGAGCAGCTGCGCTTCGGCGACCGGCTCAAGCTCGACTACGACATCGACGAGAGCGTCACGCAGGCACTCGTGCCGTCGCTGGTGCTGCAGCCGCTGGTCGAGAATTCGCTCAAGTACGCCGTCGCACCGCGCGAGGAAGGCGGCCGGCTCCGCATCGAGGCACGCGAAGAGCAGGGCCGGTTGAAGCTCGTGGTGCAGGACGACGGCCCCGGGCTGCCCGTGGGCGTTGAACTCGGTGCCGGCCGTGGCGTAGGTTTCCGCAACACGCGCGAGCGGCTTGCCGTCCTCTACGGGGACCAGCAGAAGCTCGCCGTGCGCTTTTCCAGGCCGGGCCTCCGGCTCGAGATCACGATGCCATTCGAACGGGCGACGCAACCGACATGACCATCCGCACCCTCATCGTCGACGACGAACCCCTCGCACGACGGGGCCTCGAACTGCGGCTCAAGGACGCAGCCGACATCACGATCGTGCGCCAGTGCGCCAACGGTCGCGAAGCGATCGCCGCCATCGCCGAGGAAGCGCCGGACCTCATGTTCCTCGACATCCAGATGCCGGGCCTGTCGGGGCTGGAGGTGGTCGCGCAGGTGCCGCAGGAAAGCATGCCGATGGTCGTGTTCGTGACGGCGTTCGACCGCTACGCCATCAATGCGTTCGAGGCCCACGCGCTCGACTACCTGCTCAAGCCCGTGGACGACGCGCGTCTCGCGGCCGCCCTCGACCGGGTGCGCGCGCAGTGGCAGCAGAAGCAGGCGATCGCCCAGCGCGAACAGCTGATGGCGCTGCTGGCGGACGTGAAGGGCAATGGCGAGATCTCGCCGGAAAGCGCTGCCGCCGCCGCGAGTGCGGCCGACGCACGTCGCTACGCGAGGATGCTGCCGATCCGTTCGGGCCGCGAGACGATCCGGCTCGACGTGACCACCATCGACTGGATCGATGCCGCGGGCGACTACATGTGCCTGCACGCGGATGGGCAGACGCACGTGCTGCGCGCCACGATGAAGGAACTCGAGGACATGCTCGATCCGCAGGTGTTCCAGCGCGTGCACCGCTCCACGATCGTCAACCTGGCGCGCGTGCGCTCGCTGCGGCCGCACCTGAACGGCGAATGCTTCCTCAAGCTGCAGTCGGGGCAGGAAGTGAAGCTGAGCCGCAGCTTCCGCGACAAGGTGGAGATGCTGCTCGACCGGTCCGGCGTCGCGCCACACGCCAATCGCGCGTGACCACGCATGGACGTGGCTCCCCGCCGCGCCCTGGACTAAGCGGAAATACCCAGACCGCTAAGTGACGTTGGCAGCGGCACCTGTCGACACTGCGGTTCCCGTCGCAAAGTCGAAGAAACGTTCCGCGTTATCCTTGCCGCGGAGGACACGCCGACCATGAGACCCGAAGAACCCGTATCGCGGATCATGACCGAGACGGTGGTCGTGATCGAAGTCGACCGTCCCGTCAGCGAAGCGCTCGACTGCTTCCTGCAGTATCCGATCCATCACCTGCCCGTCGTGCGCGACAGCCGCCTGGTCGGGATGCTGAGTTCCGCCGACCTCATCAAGGTGGAGTTCTTCGCGCCGCGAGGCACGGGTAATCGCGCGGCCTTCCTCGATGCACGCTTGCGCATCGAGCAGATCATGCGGACGCCGGTCACGAGTCGCCGGCCGTCCACGAGCCTGGACGAAGTGGCCAGCCTGATCATCGAGTCGGGCGTGCATGCGATGCCCATCGTCGACGACGAAGAACGTGTCATCGGGATCGTGACGACGACGGACATCATCCGCGCCCTGCTGCACGGGCCACCCCGGCGCGGCGCCGTGGAGGCGGAGCTGACCCCCGCAGCGCCGCCGCAGGAAGACACGCCGGAGGGCCGTGTCTACCACCGCAAGCCGACGGACCAGGAGTACGGCATCGCGCTGCAGGCGGCGGAGGTGCTGCACGTCGAGGCCCGCGATCCGAAGTTCCTCGGCAAGACGCTGCTCTATCTCGACCAGCGTCGCGCGTACCTGGAAAAAGTGCTGGCCCTGGCCGACCGGTACCTCGTGGCCGGGCAGGACGAGCACAACCATGCCCAGTTGCTGAAGTCGATCCTCGCGGCCAAGCGCGTGGAAGAACACGCGACCGGCACGGCGCGCGTGCCGTTCCCGCTCGAATGATCCGCTGACGATGGCGCTACAACCGCTGCGCCGCCAGGCGCGATCCCTGGTCGATCGCGCGCTTCGCGTCGAGTTCGGCGGCGACGTCCGCGCCACCGATCTTGTGCACGGTGACGCCGGCGTTCTGCAGCGGTTCGTACAACTCGCACAGCGGCTCCTGTCCCGCGCAAAGCACCACGTTGTCGACTTCGAGCAGCGTGGGCTGGGTGCGTGCCTCGCCGAAGCTCACGAGCAAGCCGCGTTCGTCGATGCTTTCGTAGTTCACGCCACCCATCATCTCGACGCGCTTCATGCGCAGCGCCGCCCGGTGAATCCAGCCGGTGGTCTTGCCGAGGCCCTTGCCGAGCGGCGTGGACTTGCGCTGCAGCAGGTAGACCTGGCGGGCGGGCGGTTCGATCGCAGGCGTGGCCAGGCCGCTGCGCGCCATGGCCGGATCGGTCACGCCCCATTCGCGCTGCCACGCGGCGAGGTCGAGGGCGCTCGAGTGCCTGGCCGAGACCAGGAACTCGGCAACGTCGAAGCCGATGCCACCGGCGCCGATCACGGCGACGCGCGGCCCGCATTCGTGACGGCCCAGCAGGACGTCGGCATACCCGAGCACGCGGCCCGAGGCGCGGTGCTCGTCGGCCCCGGGAATCGATGGATTGCGGGGCGTCACGCCGGTCGCCAGCACCACTTCGTCATAGCCGCTGTCACGCAGCAGCGGGACGTCGGCGCGCACGCCCAGCCGCACGTTGACGCCCGTGACCTGCAGTCGCCGCCGGAAGTAGCGCAGCGTCTCGGCGAACTCTTCCTTGCCCGGCACGCGCCTGGCCAGGTTGAACTGGCCGCCGATCTCGGCGGCGGAGTCGAACAGGTCGACCTGATGGCCTCGCTCGGCGAGCACGGTGGCGCACGCGAGTCCGGCAGGACCGGCGCCGACGACTGCGAATTTCCGCTGCTTCTGCGTCGGTTCGTAGCGCAGTTCCGTTTCGTGGCCGGCGCGCGGGTTGACCAGGCACGAGGCGATCTTGCGCTGGAAGACGTGGTCGAGGCAGGCCTGGTTGCAGGCGATGCACGTGTTGATTTCGTCCGCGCGCCCCGCGGCCGCCTTGTTCACGAAGTCCGGGTCGGCCAGCAGTGGACGCGCCATCGACACCATGTCGGCATCGCCGTCCGCAAGGATCTGCTCGGCGACGTCGGGTGCGTTGATGCGATTGGTCGCGCACAACGGAATGCCGACCTGCGCCTTTCAGCTTGCGCGTCACCCATGCAAACGCCGCGCGCGGCACCGACGTCGCGATCGTGGGCACGCGGGCTTCGTGCCAGCCGATGCCGGTGTTGATGATCGTCGCGCCCGCGCGTTCGATCGCCTGCGCCAGTTGCACGACTTCGTTCCAGTCGCTGCCCTCGGGCACGAGGTCCAGCATCGAGAGCCGGTAGACGAGGATGAAGTCCTTGCCCACGGCCTCGCGCGTGCGCGCAACGATCTCGATCGGCAACCGGATCCGGTTCGCGAAACTGCCGCCCCAGCCGTCGGTGCGCCGGTTCGTGTGCGCCGCGATGAACTGGTTGATGAAGTACCCCTCGGATCCCATGATCTCGACGCCGTCGTACCCGGCCTCGCGCGCAAGCGATGCGCAGCGCACGAAAGCGCGGATCTGCCGCTCGATCCCGCGCTCGCTCAGTGCCCGCGGGGTGAACGGCGAAATCGGCGACTTCAAGCGCGACGGCGCCACGGCCAGCGGGTGATAGCCGTACCGGCCCGTGTGCAGGATCTGCAGCGCGATGTGGCCGCCTTCGGCGTGCACGGCAGCCGTGATCGGGCGGTGCCGTGCGGCGGCGGCACGGGTCGTGAGGCGGCCGGAGAAGGGCGCGGCCCAGCCCTCGATGTTCGGCGCAAAGCCGCCGGTCACGATCAGGCCGACGCCGCCGCGCGCGCGCTCCGCAAAATACGCCTCGAGGCGCGTGAACTTCTTCGGGTCGTCCTCGAGCCCCGTGTGCATCGAGCCCATGAGGACGCGATTGCGCAACTTCACGAAGCCGAGGTCGAGGGGAGCGAGCAGGTGCGGGTAGGGCGGGTTCATGTCCCGCAGCTTAAGTTGCGCGCTCCTCCGTGGTACTGTCTCAGGATCGCCCCGGGGAGGTTCCTTGATGCAATGTCCGAAGTGCGGGTCTGCGCTGAGCCCGTTTTCAGCGGGATTTTCGGCCACGATCCACCGCTGCGAAAGCTGCCACGGCATCGCGTGCACTGACGACGCGCTCTCGGACCTGCAGCGCCAGTGGTTCCTCTGGCCGAAGCACGATCCGCGCGAGATCGATCCCGGTGCGGCGCGCGAGGGCCGGCGCTGGAACGAGAAGTCAGACGTCCCTTGTCCGGGTTGCGGCGCGCAGATGCATACGATCCAGGCGCCGGGCCAGCAGCACATCCGTCTCGACCGCTGCGTGCCTTGCCGCATGACGTTCTTCGACGCCGGCGAAATGACGGACCTGCGCTTCGACACGCTGGCCGATTCGCTGCGCGGATTGATGGCCAGGCTCCGCGGCGGCTGAACCGCCGTCGGGACGGTCGGGTCAGAGGATGAGCCGGCCCAGGTAGTAGGCCAGCGCGGCCATGATCGCGGCCGCCGGCATCGTGACGATCCAGGCGATCACGATGTTGCCGGCCAGGCCCCAGCGCACGGCCCGCACGCGCTGCGCCGAGCCCACGCCGACGATGGCGCCCGTGATCGTGTGCGTCGTCGACACCGGGATCCCCAGGCTCGACGCCATGAACAGCGTGATGGCGCCGCCGGTCTCGGCCGCAAAGCCGCCGACGGGACGCAGCTTGGTGATCTTCTGGCCCATCGTCTTCACGATGCGCCAGCCGCCGAACATCGTGCCCATGCGCGATGGCGATGTAGCAGCTCACGATCACCCAGTTGGGCGGCATGGCCGCGTCGGTCGACGTGACGCCGGCGGAGATCAGCAGCAGCCAGATGATGCCCATGGTCTTCTGCGCGTCGTTGCTGCCGTGGCCGATGCTGTAGGCCGCGGAGGAGACGAGCTGCAGGCGCCGGAACCACCGGTCGACCTTGCTGGGCGCGGATCGCAGGCAGATCCACGAGACCGCGACCATGATCAGCCCGCCGAGCATCATGCCGAGCACGGGCGAGATGAAGATGAAGGAAACCGTGCGGACGATGCCCTTCATCACGAGCGGATCGACGCCCGCCTTGGCGATCGTGGCGCCGATCATGCCGCCGATCAGCGCGTGCGACGAACTCGACGGGATGCCGTAGTACCAGGTGATCAGGTTCCAGATGATCGCGCCGATCAGCGCGCCGAAGATCACGTAGTGGTCGATGGCGCCGGGATCGACGATGCCCTTGCCGACGGTGGCCGCCACCTTGAGGTGGAAGATGAAGATCGCGACGAAATTGAAGAAGGCCGCCCAGGCCACCGCGTAGTGCGGGCGCAGCACGCCGGTGGAGACCACCGTGGCGATCGAGTTCGCCGCGTCGTGGAAGCCGTTCATGAAGTCGAACGCGAGCGCCAGCGCGACGAGCAGCACCAGCGTCGCCAGCGGAATCGTGAGCCCGGCGTCCATCAGACGTTTTCCACGATCACCGATTCGATGATGTTGGCCACGTCCTGGCACTTGTCGATGGCTTCCTCGAGGTACTCGTAGACGTTCTTGTGCTTGATCAGCTGCCGGACGTCCATTTCCTCGCGGAAGAGGCGGGAGATGCCGTCACGCGACACCTTGTCCGCGTCGCTTTCGAGCTGGTCGATTTCTTCGGTGAGCGCGAGGGCCTTTTCGGCATCGTCCATCGACTTGAGCAGCGCGACGCCGGCCTGGACCTTGACCGAGCACTGCTGCAGCAGCTCGGCCAGCTGCAGCGACGCGGGCGGCAGCGTCTGGATGTCGAACAGGTGCATGGACTCGGCCGCGTCCTGCATGAGGTCGAGGATGTCGTCCATGCCGGAAATGAGCCGGTGGATGTCGTTGCGGTCGAACGGCGTGATGAACGTGGAGTGCAGGACCGAGACGGTCTCGTGCGTGATCTTGTCGGCGCTGCGCTCGATGTCGCCGATGCGCTGGATCAGCTCGGCACGGCGGACCGTGTCGCCGTAGTGCTGCACCAGTTCGACGACCGCATTGGCGCCCTCGACGATCAGCGCGCCGTGGCGGTCGAACAGCGCGAAGAACCGCGTCTCGCGCGGCATCAGGGCGGACAACCACCGCATTTCGGACCCCCAGGCCTGTCGGTTTCGTTCTGTGCGAAGTATCTGCGATCCGGACGGATCGTGGTAGCGTTGGCAGGCCCGTAGTTTCCCCCGGGCCCCCTCGATTCCCATGTCAAAGTCGCCCCACGACAGCATCCGCATTCGCGGGGCCCGGCAGAACAACCTGCGGGGCCTCGACCTGGACGTTCCGCTCCGCCAGCTCGTCGTCGTGACGGGCGTGTCCGGCTCGGGCAAGTCCTCGCTCGTCTTCGACACGGTCTATGCCGAGGGCCAGCGCCGCTACGTCGAGACGTTCTCGCCGTACGCGCGGCAGTTCCTCGACCGCATGGATAAGCCCCAGGTTGAACGGATCGAGGGCATTCCGCCCGCGATCGCGATCGACCAGACCAATCCCGTGCGGACCTCGCGCTCGACCGTGGGCACGATGACCGAGCTGAACGACCACCTGAAGCTGCTGTATGCGCGCGCCGGCCAGTTGCATTGCCGGGGCTGCGGCGGTCCGGTTCGCCGCGACACGCCGGATTCGATCTACGACACGCTGGTTCAGCGTGCGCAGGCCGCGGACGATCCGCGGCTGCTCGTCACGTTTCCCGTGACGGTGCCTGCTAATTTCACCGCAACGGAAGTGCTCAAGCTGCTCGAGCAGCAGGGCTATACCCGCGTGCATGCGAGCGAAACGCAGAAGCTCGAGATCGTCCAGGACCGCTTCCGGCTCGGCAACGTCGAGCGCGGCCGGGTCATCGATGCATTCGAGGCGGCACTGCGGGTCGGCCGCGGACGCGTGAACGTGCGAGTGTCCTCACCCCAGCGCTCGCCCGCTGCAGCGGGAGACGGAGCTGGCAGCGGAGCAGGTGAGGGTCCTGAAACGGTCTGGCGCTTCTCGACCGACCTGCATTGCGCCGACTGCGACATCCACTACCGCGACCCGACGCCGAGCCTGTTCTCGTTCAACTCTCCGCTCGGCGCCTGCGAGACATGCCGCGGCTTCGGCCGCGTGATCGGCATCGATTTCGGGCTCGTGACCCCGGACACGAGCAAGTCGCTGCGCGGCGGCGTGATCAAGCCGTGGCAGACCGAGTCGAACCGCGAATGCCAGGACGACCTGCTGCGCTTCGCGAAGAAGCGGGGCATTCCCGTCGATACGCCGTGGCGAGAGCTCACCGCGGCGCAGCAGCAGTGGGTCCTCGAAGGCGAAGGGCCCTGGGAAAAGAAGGTCTGGTACGGCGTGCGCCGGTTCTTCCAGTGGCTCGAAACCAAGAGCTACAAGATGCACGTGCGCGTGCTGCTCGCGAAGTACCGCAGCTACACGCCGTGCCACGCCTGCAATGGCGCGCGGCTCAAGGAAGAAGCGCTGCTGTGGCGGCTCGCGGACCGCGAGCGAGCCGGGTTCCGGCCTCAACATCCACGAAGTGATGCTGCTGCCGCTCGACGCGTGCCTGTCGTTCTTCGAGCGCATCGCGCTGCCCGCGCCGCTCGATGAAGCCACCGACCAGCTGCTCGGCGAGGTTCGCTCGCGGCTCGGCTTCCTGGTCCGCGTGGGCCTCGGGTACCTGACGCTCGACCGCCAGTCGCGCACGCTCTCGGGTGGCGAAGTCCAGCGCATCAACCTGACCACGGCGCTCGGCACGTCGCTGGTCAACACGCTGTTCGTGCTCGACGAGCCCTCGATCGGCCTGCATCCGCGCGACATGCGCCGCGTGATCGAGGTGATGCACCGCCTGCGCGACAACGGCAACTCGCTGCTGGTCGTCGAGCACGACCCGCAGATCATGCTGACGGCCGACCGCGTCATCGACATGGGGCCAGGCCCCGGCGAGCACGGCGGCCAGATCGTGTTCGAAGGCACGCCCGCCGAACTTGCGGCGCGCTCCGACACGCTCACGGCAAAGTACCTGTCGGGCCGCCTCGACGCAGTGACGGCAGCCGGCAGGCGCGGTGCGCCGGAGCCCGGTGCGCCGGCGATCAAGGTCCGCGGCGCGACGGAGCACAACCTCAAGAACCTCGACGTCGAGATTCCACTGCGACGACTGGTCTGCGTGACGGGTGTGTCGGGTTCGGGCAAGTCCACGCTGGTGCAGGACGTGCTCTACGCGGGCCTGCGCCGCGCGCACGGCAAGCCGACCGAAACGCCGGGCGCGCACCGGGCGCTCGAAGGCGCAGACCTCGTCGGCGAAGTCGTGATGGTCGACCAGACGCAGATCGGCCGCACGACCCGCTCGAACCCCGCGAGCTACGTCGGCGCGTTCGACGCGATCCGCAAGCGCTTTGCCCGCGATCCCGTCGCGGTACAGCGCGGCTACACGCTCGGCACGTTCAGCTTCAATTCCGGCAACGGGCGCTGCCCGACCTGCGGCGGCAACGGCTTCGAGCACGTCGAGATGCAGTTCCTCTCCGACGTGTACCTGCGCTGCCCCGATTGCGACGGCAAGCGCTTCCGGCCCGGAAATCCTCGAGGTGCGGATCCGTCGCAACGAGGGCAAGGCGCTCAGCATCGCCGACGTGCTGGAGATGACTGTCTCCGAAGCCGTGGTGTTCTTCGCCGACGACCGCGAAGTGCTCGACCGGCTCGAGCCGCTCGCCGCGGTCGGTCTCGACTACCTGCGACTCGGCCAGCCGGTGCCGACGCTGTCCGGCGGCGAAGCCCAGCGGCTGAAGCTCGCGGGTCACCTGGCCGACGTGAAGCCGGCCAAGGGGAAATCGGTGAGCGTCCCCGATTTCCGCGGCACGCTGTTCCTGTTCGACGAGCCGACCACGGGCCTGCACTTCGACGACGTCGCCAAGCTGCTCGGCGCGTTCAAGCGCCTGCTCGATGCGGGGCATTCGCTGCTGGTCATCGAGCACAACCTCGACGTGATCCGCGCGTCGGACTGGATCCTCGACCTCGGCCCGGAAGGTGGCGACGGCGGCGGACGGCTGCTGGTGGCAGGCACGCCCGAACAGGTCATGGCCGAGCCCGCATCGCACACGGGTCGTGCGCTGCTCGACTTCGACGTGGAACGTGCGGCGGTCCTCAAGGCCGGCCGTGCATTGATCCCGGCGCTGTCGTTGCCCGCGGTGGTGCGTGACGCAGTCGCCGACCGCGCCCGCGATTCGATCGTCGTGTACCGCGCACGCGAGCACAACCTGCGCGACATCGAGGTCACCATTCCGCGCGATGGCATGACCGTGCTGACGGGCGTGTCCGGTTCCGGCAAGTCCACGCTCGCCTTCGACATCATTTTTGCCGAGGGCCAGCGACGCTACCTCGAGTCGCTCAACGCGTACGCGCGGCAGTTCGTGCAGCCGGCATCGCGTCCCGACGTCGATGCCATCTTCGGCATTCCGCCGACGGTCGCGATCGAGCAGCGCACCAGCCGCGGCGGTCGCAAGAGCACCGTCGGCACGCTGACCGAAGTGCACCATTTCCTGCGCCTGCTGTACGTCAAGCTCGGCGTGCAGCACTGCCCCGACTGCCACGTGCCGATCGAGCCGCAGAGCGCCGATTCGATCGCCGCGCTGCTGCTGCGCGAGGCGAAGGGCCGCAAGATCGAGCTGTTCGCGCCGCTGGTCGTGTCGCGCAAGGGTTACTACACGGACCTCGCGAAGTGGGCGCTCGCGAAGGGCTACGCGGAACTGCGCGTCGACGGCGCAATGCTGCCGACCGCCCAGTGGCCCCGGCTCGACCGGTTCCGCGAGCACACGATCGAATTGCCGGTGGGCACCGTGAAGGTCGGTGCCGCGACGGAAGCGCCGCTGCGGGCCGCGCTCGACCGCGCGCTCGAGTTCGGCAAGGGCGTGGCACACATCGTCGACAAGGGCCGCACGCGCGTCTTCTCGACGCGTCGCGCCTGCCCGTCGTGCGCGCGCAGTTTCGCCGAGCCCGATCCGCGCCTGTTCTCCTACAACTCCAAGCACGGCTGGTGCGAGGACTGTTTCGGCACCGGCCTGCAGATCAGCGGCTTCGACGAGGAGCAGTCCGGCGAGGAAGTCTGGTGGAACGACTGGTTCGAAGGCGAAGCCACGGCGTGCCCGGCCTGTGACGGCCAGCGGCTGAACCCCGTCGCACTCAACGTCACGTTCAAGGGCAAGTCGATTGCAGAGCTGTCTGCGTTGCCGGTCGAGAAGGCGCTGTCGTTCTTCGACACGCTGCGGTTGCAGGGGCGCGAGGCCGAGATCGCGCGCGACCTGCAGACGGAAGCGAAGTCACGGCTCGCGTTCCTCAACGACGTCGGGCTGGGGTACCTCTCGCTCGACCGTTCGGCGCCGACGCTGTCGGGCGGCGAGGCGCAGCGCATCCGGTTGGCGGCGCAGCTGGGCTCGAACCTGCAGGGCGTGTGCTACGTGCTGGACGAGCCGACGATCGGCCTGCATCCGCGCGACAACCGCATCCTGCTCGATTCGTTGCAGAAGCTCGCCAGCAAGGGCAACACGCTGCTCGTCGTCGAGCACGACGAGGAGACGATCCGTCGCGCCGACCACCTGCTCGACCTCGGGCCGGGCGCCGGCACGCGCGGCGGTCACGTCGTGGGCGAGGGGACCGTCGCGGACCTCATTCGCTCCCCGCAGTCGCTGACCGGCCGCTTCCTCGCGCATCCGCTGCGCCATCCGCTCGTGCCGCGCCGCCCGGTGACGCGCACGACACCGAGCCTGGTCGTGCGCGGCGCGCAGCTGCACAACCTGCGCAAGACGAAAGGACGCTTTCCGCTCGGCCGACTCTCGGTCGTCACGGGCGTGTCGGGCTCGGGCAAGTCGACGCTGGCGCGTGACGTGCTGCACGCGAACATGAGCGTGCGCACGTCGAAGCAGAGCCGGCGCAAGGCGCCGCAATGGGTCGGTTGCGACCGCATCGACGGAGCCGAGGCGATCGCGCGCGTGCTCGAGGTCGACCAGACGCCGATCGGCAAGACGCCGCGCTCGTGTCCGGCGACGTACGTCGGCTTCTGGGATGACGTGCGCAAGCTGTTCGCCGGCACGACCGATGCGAAGGTTCGCGGCTACGGCCCGGGGCGGTTCTCGTTCAATACCGCGGGCGGACGCTGCGAGGCCTGCGAAGGCCAGGGCGTGCAGACGATCGAGATGAGCTTCCTGCCGGACGTGAAGGTGCTGTGCGACGTCTGCGGCGGTCGTCGCTTCAACGCCGAGACACTCGCCGTGACGTGGCGCGACCGCAGCGTCGGCGACGTGCTCGCCATGAGCGTGGACGACGCGGTGGGCTTCTTCGAGGCACATCCGAAGGTGCACCACGCGCTCACGCTGCTGCAGGACGTCGGTCTCGGCTACCTGACGCTCGGCCAGCCCAGCCCGACGCTCTCTGGCGGCGAGGCCCAGCGCATCAAGCTCGTCACCGAGCTCGCGCGCCTGCGTCCGGGTCGCGAGGGCGCGCTGCAGACGCTGTACGTGCTCGACGAACCGACCGTCGGCCTGCACATGGCGGACGTCGAAAAGCTGATCCGCGTGCTGCATCGACTGGTGGATGCCGGCAACACGGTCGTGGTCATCGAGCACAACCTCGACGTGATCGCGGAGGCTGACTGGATCGTCGACCTCGGTCCCGAGGGTGGCTCGGGCGGCGGACGCGTCGTGGCCGAAGGCCCGCCCGAGCAACTGGCCGCGGCGCCGCGCGAATCGCATACGTCGCGCGTGCTGTCGGAGTTCCTGGCCGAGCGCGGGCCGCGCTAGCCGCACTCGTACGCGCGGCGCACTTCCTCGGCCAGGATCGCGATGCCCGCCCGCACGCTCTCCGGCGGCTGCGCGTAGCTCAGGCGCAGGCATTCGTGCTGGTGCGGGTCGTCCTGCGCGACGCCCGGGAAGAAATGATGTCCGGACAGCACCAGCACGTCGCGCTGCTTCAGCCGCCGATACAGCTCTTCGCTCGAGATCGGCAGGCCCGGGAACCACAGCCACAGGAAGAACGCGCCTTCGGGCCGGTGAATTCGCAGCGGCAGTCCGGCGCAGGCTTCGCGCAATGCCTGCACGGCCGCGGCACTGTGCGCAGCGTAATGCGGGCGCAGGTGATCGCGGCAAAGACTGGCCAGTTCACCACTGCGCAGCAGCGGCTCGACGATGACCGGTCCGGTCGACGGCGGTGCCAGTGCGGCCGTCGCATTGAACGCGGTCAGCGCTTCGATGATGGATTCGTCCGCCACGATGATGCCGGTGCGCGCGGCCGGCAGTCCCAGCTTGGACAGGCTGAGGCACAGCACGACGTTGGGATTCCACAGCGAGTCGAGGTGCTCGTGCTGAATGCCGGGGAAGGGCAGGCCGTAGGCCGCATCGATGATGAACGGCACCTTGTGCGCGCGGGCCAGTGCATCGAGGCGCTGCAGCTCGTCCAGCGTGAGCACGTTGCCCGACGGATTGGTCGGGCGGGAGACGCAGAGCGCGCCGATGTCGGCAGGCACGTCGAGCCGGTCGAAGTCCACGAAGTACTTGAAGTACCCGTCATCGAGTTCACGGATGCCTGCCGGCTGCGCGTGCAGCATCCCAGGCGTCAGGCCGACGTCGGCGTAGCCGATGTACTCCGGGGCGAGCGGCAGCAGGATGCGGGATCGTCCGCCGTCGGTGCGTTCGCCGGCGAACAGGTTGAACAGGAAGAAGAACGCCGACTGGCTGCCGCTCGTCAGCCCGACGTTGCCCGCCGTCACCGGCCAGCTGAACTCATTCCACAGCGTCTCCGCCACCGCTTCACGAAACCCGAGGTCGCCTGCTGGCGCCGAATACCCCGCGATGAACCGGCCGAACTGCGCAGGGTCCGCCGCGATTTCCGCGAGTCGCCGCCGGTACACGGCCTCGACCGCGGCGATGCGCGCGGGGTTGCCACCGCCGAGCATGCGGACATGCGAGCCGCCGTGCGCCATGGCGGAACCGAGGTCCGCCATCAGTTCGAGCGCGCCCGTGGGCCGCGCCATGCGCTCGCCAAACCTCGTGCCGAAGGTCCTCATGTAGACTCGCCGCCTGCGTGAATTCGCGGCGAATCATACGGCAATCCCCATGGGCGGCATCCGGGCGATCATCTTCGATCTCGACAACACCCTCTGGGACGTGTGGCCGGTCATCGTGCGCGCCGAACACGCGATGCACGACTTCCTGGCGCTCCACTATCCCCGGGTGACCGAGCGACACGACCTGCGCTCGATGCGCGACGTGCGTGCCCGCATGGCGCTCGACCATCCGGCGATGCGGCACGACTTCACCTGGCTGCGGCTCGAGGCCCTGCGTAACCACGCGCGCGAGGCCGAGTACCCCGAGGCGATGGCCGACCAGGCCTTCGAGGCGTTCTACCGGGCACGCAACGAGGTGACGCTCTACGACGACGTGCGGCCTGCCCTTGACGAGCTGGCGCGTGACTACCGGCTGTTCGCGCTCAGCAACGGCAATGCCGACCTCTCCCTGTGCGGCATCGGCCAGTACTTCGAGCTGGGCCTGGCGGCGCGCGACGCGGGGATGCTCAAGCCCGATCCGCGCATCTTCGAGATCCTGCTCGAGCGTGTCGGGCTCGCAGCCCATGAGGTCGTGCACGTCGGTGACGATGCGGAAGCCGACGTCGAAGGCGCGCGTGCCGCAGGCGTGCTGCCGGTCTGGCTGAATCGCGAAGCCGCGGCGTGGCCGCGTGAATCCGCGCCACCCGAACTCACCATCCGTGGTCTGGATGAACTGGCGCCTGCTCTTGCGCGAGCGGTTCAGGCCCGCGCGAGCACGTAGTCCAGCACCGCCGCCTCGTCATCGAGCGGCAGGCAGGGCAGGTCACTGCGCGCGGCGAAAGTCGCGGCATCGTCGGTAGCCACGGCCAGTATTCCCGCGTCCTCGAAGGCCAGCGGTGCCTGCCCGCAGCTGGCGCGATAGACCTCGAGCCGCAGGTTCACTTCGCGCTTGAAGCCCTCGACCAGCACCAGGTCGCAAGGCGCGAGCTTCGCCAGCAGTTCCGACAGCGCGGGTTCCGGTGCGCCACGATGCTCGTGCAGCAGCGCCCAGCGCTCGGCGGATGCGACCAGCACTTCGTGCGCGCCCGCCTCGCGATGCAGGTAACTGTCCTTGCCGGGACGATCGACATCGAACGAATGATGCGCGTGCTTGATCGTCGACACGCGCAGTCCACGCTGAGACGCGAGTCGCACCAGCCGCGTGACCAGGTGCGTCTTGCCGGAGTTCTTGCGACCCACGATGCCGAAGACTTTCATGCTGCGCTACCGTTGAACCGATCACGCCTGGCACCGGTGCGTGAGCCGATCCGGCGACCGCTGCAATTCGCCCGCCGTCAGGCCGACACGGTCATTCGTCGCCGTCTTTCTTTTCAGCGACCCTGCGCTTGGTCTCGATCCACTTCGACAGTTCGCGCAGGCTCTTCTTCTTCTTCCGCTCGGTCTTGCCGAGTGCCCCGCTGTCGTACGGGTTGTAGCCGACCTTCAGCCCTTTCGCGTTGTGCTTCAGCGAATTTGGCGCGTCGTCATCGACGACGACCAGGGATGGATCCACCAGCGCCCGCAGGCGCTCGATGCCGCCAAGCGGTGTCGTCGGACTGCAGCGTGTCGTCGTTCGCCCACTCCCAGGCCATGTTGCCGCGGTCGTTTTCCGCCACGCGACCGGGCCCGGTCGGCCCGGTGGAGGGCCGCGGCTTGGCCGGATTTCCCGGCGGTTTGCGCGTCGTATCGTTGGCCATGAGGGTATTGCTCGGTCTTGTGACGGACAGAGGTCCAGTGGCGATGTTACAAAATCCACACGCCGGGAATGAGAGATAGTTCACGTACTGGGTCGAAGTGCCTGCGCCGCCCGCTGCTCGGCCTGCAGGCGGGTCTGGGCCCAGATCAGGCCGATGATCGTCTTGGCGTCCTGCAGCCTGCCATCCGCCGCCTGGGCCGCGGCCTCGGTCAGTGGTACCCAGCGCGCCTCGAAGACCTCATGTTCCTCGGGGGCGGCATCGCACGGCGAGAGGCCGCGGGCCAGGAATACGTGGATGACCTCGGTCAGCACGCCGGGCGAGCTGAAGAACTGTCCGAGTGAGTCCCACTGCCTGGCCTGCACGGCGGCCTCTTCGGCGAGTTCGCGCTGGGCGCATTCCAGGGGCGGCTCGCGGTTGTCGATCTTCCCGGCCGGCAATTCCGTGATCCAGCCACCGGCGGCATGCCGGAACTGGCGCAGCAGGCAGACGCGGTCGTCCGCGTCCACGGCGACCACCACGGCACCACCGGGATGGTGGGCGATCTCGAGCTCCGCGACCGTGCCGTTCGGCAGCTTGACGCGCTCGATGTTGAGCTGGAGGACCTTGCCGCGGTAAACGTTGCGAATCCCTGCGGTCATCCGTACCCCCCCAGTCACCAATCCCCCATTCTGCATTTGGTGCGGTGCACCATGCCAGCCCACCGTGTGGTAGCGTGGCGGGACAGCGGCAGCGGATGCCTGTCGCGGGGAGCTTGGGATGACGACTACGACGACGATCCCGGACGCGCTGCAACGGCTGCGCACCACGTTCGCGACGGGCAAGACCCGCCCGCTCGAGTGGCGGCTCAAGCAACTGAGCGAACTCGAACGGATGGTGCGCGAGCACGAGGCCGATTTCGCCGAGGCGCTGCAGGCGGACCTGCACAAATGCGCGTTCGAAACGGCGCTCAGCGAGCTCGGCTTCGTCGCGAGCGAAGCGAAATACGCGCGCAAGCACCTGCGCCGCTGGGCCAGGCCCAAGCGCGTATCGACGCCCATGATGGCGCTCCCGGGCCGCAGCTACATCCAGCCCGAGCCCAAGGGCGTCGTGCTGATCATCGCGCCGTGGAATTATCCGTTGTCGATGGTGTGCGCGCCGCTGGTGGGTGCGATCGCCGGCGGCAACTGTGCGGTGCTGAAGCCCTCCGAGATCACGAGCCATACGTCTGCCGCGCTCGCCCGGTTCATACCGCGCTACCTCGACAACGATGCGTTCGCAGTGATCGAAGGCGGCGTGGACGAGACGACCGAGCTGCTCGCGAATCACTACGACCACATTCTCTACACGGGCAACGAGCGCGTGGCGCGCATCGTGATGACCGCGGCGGCGAAGCACCTCACGCCGGTGACGCTGGAGCTCGGCGGCAAGAGCCCGTGCCTGATCGACAAGAGCGCCGACCTCGACGTCGCGGCGTCGCGCATCGCGTGGGGCAAGTTCATCAACGCGGGGCAGACCTGCGTCGCGCCGGACCACGTGCTGGTGCACAAGTCGGTGGCTGCGCAGTTCGCCGACATCCTGGCGACGAAGATCAAGGAGTTCTACGGCGAGGATCCGAGCCAGAGCCCGGACTACTGCCGCATCGCGAGCGAGCGCCATACGGCACGGTTCGCCAGGCTGCTCGAAGGCCAGAAGATCCACACGGGCGGGCAGGTGGACGTGGCGACGCGTTACGTCGCGCCGACGATCGTGCTCGATCCGGATCCCGCATCCGAGCTGATGCAGGAGGAAATCTTCGGCCCGGTGCTGCCCATCATCACCGTCGATGACATGCATCACGCGATCCAGTTCGTCGCCGACCGGCCGAAGCCGCTGGCGCTCTACCTCTTCACGAAGAGCAAGGCGCTGGAGGATGCGGTGCTCGACAGGCTGAGTGCCGGCAGCGTCTGCATCAACGACGCCGTGATCTTCATGGTGTCGCCGGAATTGCCGTTCGGCGGCATCGGCAACAGCGGCATGGGTCGTTACACGGGCTGGTACGGCTTCGAGACGTTCAGTCACATGAAGCCGGTGATGAAGCGCAGCTTCCGCTTCGATGCGCCCCTGCGGTATCCGCCGTACACCGACTTCAAGCGCAAGGTCATGGAACTGGTTCGCTGAGATCCGACTCCGCTGCGGTAAAATAGGTCCGTGACTCGCGATAGGAGACAGATCATGAAAACGATCAAAGGCGCATTCCCGTTCATCGCTGCGCTGCTGCTGGCGGCCGGGCCGGCCCTTGCCGACAAGTACAGCGACACGGTGAGCCTGTTCAAGAACGCCGGGCAGAGCGCGACGTTCTTCGGCAACAGTTACGGCTACGCGGTGTTTCCGACGATTGGCAAGGCCGGGCTCGGCATCGGCGGCGCCCACGGCGAAGGTCGTGTCTACGAGCAGGGCAAGTACGTCGGCGACACGAAGATGACCCAGCTGAGCATCGGCTTCCAGGCCGGCGCAGAAGGCTTCAGCGAGATGATTTTCTTCCAGGACAAGCGTGCCTTCGACGAATTCACGTCCGGCAATTTCGAGCTCGGCGCGAACGTCAGTGCGGTGGTGATCACCGCGGCCGCGTCGGGGACTGCCACCACCACGGGCTCGACCGCGACGGCCAGCGGCGGCAAGAAGGACGCGAAGACTGCCGGCAAGTACGAGAAGGGCACGGCGATCTTCGTCATCTCGAAGGGCGGGCTCATGTACGAGGCCTCGGTCTCGGGGCAGAAGTTCTCGTACAAGCCGTTAGGCAAGAAGTAGTCGCACGGCGAACTGCAGCGATCGCGCACCCTGCGGCACCCCTGCCGCGGGGTGATGCGGCTCAGGGTTCCAGCGATCCGGCGTACGCCGCGACGGCGATCATGTCCTCGATGCCGAGATTCGCGACGACTGGCTGCATCGCGGCACCCGCCGGCGCGGCCCGCGTGCCTGCCCTGAACGACAACAGCTGGCGCAACAGGTAGCTCGGCGAGCGCCCGGCGAGCGGCGGGAAGGCGCCGCTGCCGCGCAAATCCGGACCATGGCAAGTGACGCAAGCGATCGTGGTGCCGTCCGCGCCCGTCGTCGTTGCCAGCGCCTTGCCGCGCGCGAGGCTGCCGACGGGCACGTAGGCCCGATACGTCACGTTGGGGTCGCGCACCTCGTGCCGCCCGGAGTCGACAGGCACTTCGATCAGTCGAGCACCCAGCGGTTCGTCGCCCCCGCCTTCGATCGCGAAGTAGATGAAGCGCACTTCCTCGGTCCTGGGCACGCGCGCGGACTCGACAATTTCGACCTTGCGGCGCATCGGCAGTTGCGAAAAGTACGCCGCCGCCTCGGCAATCTCGGCTTCTGTCGCGCTTTCCGCAACCTGCTGCATCAGGCCCGAGGGACGGTCCGGCCCCGTCCACGCGCGCTTGCGAACGTGACTGCGCATGTCGGCAACCTGCGCGCGGATGTAGTCGGCCGACAATCCGGCGAGCGCGGCGTTCTCGGGCCGGCCCGTGCCGTCCGGCAGGTGACAGTAGGCGCAGGCGAGGGTGTCGGGCCGACGACCTCGCGCGACGATGTCCGGCATCGGCGGGTGACGTTCGGGGAACCAGTCGGGCGCCGCGAAGAAGTCCTGGAGCTGCGCCCGGGTGAATGCGACACGGCTCTCCGGCACGCGGAGCTGCACCACGTCGTCGAACTCTGCATCCGGCGGTGGTGGGTTCGTGTACCCCGGAAACGCCCAGGCTGGAACCTCGAAGCGGGGTTCTTCCGTGTAGCCGGTCGAGGTCGCTGCTGCCATCAGCAGCAGCGTGCACAGGATCGACCGCGGACTTCTCGGCACGACTCCCCCCGTGTGATGTCGCAGGCCCCGACTTCAGCGGTTCTTCGAGTGGTACTCCGCGTTCGGCATCATGTCGATGGCCGTTGCCACGCGATTCGTCATGTTGAAGAACGCCGCCACGGACGCGATGTCCCAGATCGAGCGATCGTCGAAACCGGCAGTCGCGCAGCGCGGCCCGGTCGGCTTCGACGATGGCGTCGGGTGACACCGTCATCTTGTGCGCGAAGTCGAGCATCGCGCGCTGCCGCGGCGTCAGCACCGCCGCACGGTAGTTCATGATCAGCAGCTCGCCGAGCGCCGGATCGCCGGACAGTTCGCGCACCGCCTGCCCGTGCGCCACCTGGCAGTAGTAGCAGCGGTTGGCCGACGACACGACCACGGCGATCATCTCCCGCTCGAGCTTGCTGAGCGGCGATTCGTCGAGCATCAGGTCGTTGTAGAACCCGCTGAACGCGCGCAGCTTCTTTTCGTTCCAGCTGTAGGCGGCGAGCACGTTCGGCAGGAAGCCGATCTTCTCGTCGCAGATGCCGAAATACTTCTGCAGGTCGGGCGGCAGCGACTCCCGCGGCGGAACCGGCAGGTCGAGCGCCGTCACGTGCGGCGGCTGTGACGGGTAGCGATCGGCTGGCGGTGGCTTGCTGCTCATCGGGGTTCCTTGTCGTTGCGTGCAGGCGATTTATTGGTCGACGCGGTCGACCGAGGCCTGTCCCGAAATGCGCGCGCGGATGTGGGCCCACGACATGCCGATGCCGAGCAGCAGGCCGAGGCAGGTCAGCACCACCCAGGCCATCGTCGACTTGTCGGCCGTGGAGAGCCAGCCCTGCGAGACCATCCACCAGACGATCGCGGCGAACAACGCGAGCAGCAGCACGACGCCCACGGTGCCCATCGACGAGAACGTCGAACGGATGAAGAACAGCCAGGCGCCGAGCAGCAGGATGCCGGCGATCACGACCACCGGCTGGATCGGCGTCAGGTTCTGCTGCAGCCAGTGGTAGTACGAATGCCCGGTCGGGTTGAAGGTCAGGAAGACGATCGCCAGTGAAAACACCACGCGCAGGACGACGCTGCCGATGTCGAATTCGTCGCTGTTCCCTTTCGCCATTTTTGTCCAACCCTCTGTGATCGAAACGACACCCCTTGGGGCCGGCATCTTACTAACCCCTATCCCCCAACCCCTAACCCCTTCGGTACTGGATATCCATACAGCTGCTGCCTATAGTGACTGCCTGCCATGCCCCTCTCGAGCACCGCCTTCGCCAAGCTGAACACCGCGCAACGGGACGCCGTCGCGCACGGTGAACCGCGCGTGGGTGGCGGCCTGCTGGCATCACCGCTGCTGGTCATCGCCGGCGCCGGCACGGGCAAGACCAGCACGCTCGCGCACCGCGTGGCACGGCTGCTGCTCGCCGGCGTGCCGCCCGAGCGGATGCTGCTGCTCACGTTCACGCGCCGCGCCGCGCTCGAGATGACGCGCCGTGCGCAGAAAGTCATGGCGGAGGCGCTCGCGGCCCAGGCCGGCTCGACGTCGCGCGTTCCCGAGAACCTGCGACTGCCGTGGTCCGGCACGTTCCACTCGATCGGCAACCGCCTGATCCGCGAATACGCGCCGCGGCTCGGCCTCGATCCCGCCTTCAGCGTGCTCGACCGTGGCGATGCCGCCGACCTCATGGACGTCGTGCGCCACCGGCTCGGCTTTTCGAAGACCGTGAAGCGTTTCCCGCGCAAGGACACGTGCCTCGGGATCTACTCGCATCGCGTGAACACGCAGCGCCCGCTGCGGCACACGCTCGAGACGGCGTACCCGTGGTGCCTCGAGTGGGAGGAGCAGCTGACGGCGCTGTGCCGCGCGTACGTCGAGGCGAAGCTCGAGCAGCAGGTGCTCGATTACGACGACCTGCTGCTCTACTGGCACGTCATGACGGCCGATCCGGCGCTGGCCGCCGAGATCGGCGCGCGCTTCGATCACGTGCTGGTCGACGAATACCAGGACACCAACGTCGTGCAGGCCGAGATCCTGCTGCGGATGAAGCCCGACGGCGCCGGCCTCACCGTGGTGGGCGACGACGCGCAGTCCATCTATTCGTTCCGTGCCGCCTCGATCGAGAACATCCTGCAGTTCCCGCAGCGGTTCACGCCGCCGGCGCGCATCGTCACGCTCGAGGAAAACTACCGCTCGACGCAACCGGTGCTCGACGTCGCCAACGCGCTGATGGCCGAAGGCGGCCGGCAGTACCGCAAGCACCTGCACAGCGTGCGCGGCGCCGGGCGCGTTGCCGCAGTACGTGACGGTGCTCGACGAGCAGGCGCAGGCCACCTTCGTCGCCGACTGCGTGCTCGAAGCCCGTGAACGCGGAGTCGACCTGCGCCGGCAGGCCGTGCTGTTCCGCAATGCCGATCACAGCGACGTGCTCGAACTCGAGCTCATGCGCCGCAACATTCCGTACGTGAAGTACGGCGGCCTCAAGTTCCTCGAGGCCGCGCACGTGAAGGACCTGCTCGCCGTGCTGCGCTGGGCCGACAACCCGCGCAACCGCATCGCGGCGTTCCGCGTGCTGCAACTGCTGCCCGGCATGGGTCCGGCGAATGCGCAGCGCGCGTGCGAGGCATTCGAAGCGGCGGGCTTCTCGTGGCAGGCGCTGGCAGCGCATCCGGTGCCGGCGGCGACGCGCGAAACCTGGGCACCGCTCACGACGTTGCTGCGCGACATCGGCGCCGAGAACGCGCCGTGGGAAGGGCAGGTAGCGCGGGTGCGCCAGTGGTACGAGCCGCAGCTCGAGCGCCTGTACGAGGCAGCCCACGCGCGGCGCGGCGATCTCGACCAGCTCGAACGCCTGAGCCAGCAGCACGTCACGCGCGAATCGTTCGTCACCGAACTCACGCTCGATCCACCGCAGGCCACCGGCGACCTCGCGGGTGATCCGCTGCTCGACGAGGACTACCTCGTGCTGTCGACGGTGCACTCGTCGAAGGGCCAGGAATGGGAGTCGGTGCACGTGCTGAACGTCACCGACGGCACGTTTCCGTCCGAGTTCGCGGCCGGCCGGGCCGAGCTATTGGAGGAGGAGCGGCGCCTGCTGTACGTGGCGATGACGCGGGCCCGCACCGAGCTGCGATTGATCGCCCCGGTGCGCTTCTACGTCACGCAGCAGCAGGGCCTGGGCGACCGCTACGTGCACGGCGCGCGCAGTCGATTCCTGACCGAGTCGGTCATGCAGGGATTCCAGCGGGTGACCGCCGGGGAAACGAAGGAAGGATTCGGCGCACACAAGGCAGCCGATGGCCCGCGCATCGACGTCGCGAACCGGTTGCGGGACATGTGGTAAGCAGGCGAATCGAAGATTCGCCGCAGGCGCGCGATCCCGCCGCACCCTGGCCGGGTGCTTCGAGCGCCAGGGAGAGAAGGCCGCAACCCGTAGGCTGCGGCCTTCATCAGGCTTGCTGGTTCGGCCGGGACCGGGCTTCAGGCCTCAGTCCCGAACGGGGTTACCAGCGGCGCTGACCGCCGCCGCCACCACCGCCGCCGCCGTAGCCGCCGCCACCGCCGCCACCACCGCCGTAGCCGCCGCCACCGCCGCCCGGACGGCCACCGCCACCCGGACGACCGCCGCCGCCGCCACCGCCGCCGGTGCGGGGACGATCCTGCGCTTCATTGACGCGCAGGGGACGACCGCCCATGTTGAAGCCGTTGAGCGCCTGCATGGCGCGCTGGGCATCAGCCTGCGGCATTTCGACGAAGCCGAAGCCGCGCGGCCGGCCGGTCTCGCGGTCAGTCGGGAGGGCAACGGATTCGACGGTGCCGTGCTGGGCGAAAAGCTCGCGCACGTCAGGTTCCGTCGCTGTGAAAGGCAGGTTGCCCACGTAAATCTTGGTCATTCGAACATCCTCAGAAGTAACACATCAAACCGGAACACAGGCGTCATTGCCTGGCCGGCACTACTCAACACTCATTCAAACAGGGGTTCGCAGCCGTGAGTCATTCGTGTCGCCTGGCTGATCCAGCCGGCGCTCCAGCGACGTTTCCTGTCACCTGATCGAAGACGTTTCGGCTCGAAACTAGAGGCGCCGACAGGCGCTCTGCAAGACACGTACGGGCAACGATCGCGGCGCATGCTATCACACACCCCCCAAAATCAAGGCCGGGCGACCTGCGCGCACGCCCAGACCCAGTCTAACGGCGGCAAGCCGGAGCGGGGTGGCGAGGGGCAGTGAGCCCATGGGCAGGGTCGTCATGGAATGGTCGGCACCAGGCGAAGCGAAGGATTGAATCCTCGGAACTCGGCTCGTTATTCAGATTGCGTCTCGGTGCCGTTTTCGCGCTGGGCGCTCGTTGGTCAAAAACTGACCAAGGCCGAATGTACTTGCAGTTTTGGGAGGCTGCAACCTAAATCGTTGATGCAGCGCAAAAAAAGCGACCAGGCCGCGGGATGAACGTCGCGCTGGTCGGCGATAGACCAGGGAACTGGCGCCGCCGGATGGCCGGCGATGGCGAGGAGTGTCAGCGGCGGGGCGCCGGTCGATCCAGTACTCCAGGGTCCGCAGGTTGCTCCAGAACGACACGTCGTCGTTCCACACCTGGGCGAGGACCTCCGCCGAGATCGGCTGGCCGACGCCGATCCCGCCAGCAGGCGGGCGAAATCGAGCGGCACGGCCGGCCGGGGATCGAGGGCTTCTTCGAGCATCGCGGGTGACATCCGTGGTTCGTGTGACATGGCGATATTGCACCGCCGACCCATGAACGCCGCCATGAACGCCACCGTGAACATTCAATGACTTGCGACGTGAGTCACGCGACCGTCCGGCACGCGCGGCCGGTTGCCGATGCGCATGGCGGCGCGCGTCCGGGCGCGGTGCTAAGGTCCGCGGCTGCCTTCGCCCGAGCCCCGTCCCATGGAAGCCTTCCTCGTCTCGACCGGTGTCGTCGCACTCGCCGAGATCGGCGACAAGACGCAGCTGCTCGCGCTCGTGCTCGCGGCGAAGTTCCGCAAACCGGTTCCCATCATCCTCGGCATCCTGGTCGCGACGGTGGTCAACCACGCGGTGGCCGGTGCGGCCGGCGCCTGGATCTCGGCGCTGGTCGGACCGACGGCGATGCGCTGGATCCTCGGCCTGTCGTTCATCGCGATGGCGGCCTGGACGCTGGTGCCCGACAAGTACGACGACGATGAGAAGACAGACGCCGCTCCGCGCTTCGGCGTGTTCGTCACCACGTTGATCGCGTTCTTCCTGCTCGAGATGGGCGACAAGACGCAGATCGCGACCGTCGCGCTGGCCGCGAAGTACAGCTCGCTGGTGGCGGTCGTCGCGGGCACGACGCTCGGCATGATGCTGGCGAACGTCCCGGCGTGCTGCTCGGCGAAGTGGCCGCGAAGAAGCTGCCGATGCACATCGTGCACCGGATCGCCGCCGCGATCTTCCTCGCGCTCGGCGTGTCCGTCCTGCTCGGGTTCGGCTCGCTCGGCTAAGCCCGGTCCACCACACGACGTGTGAAGGCGATGCGCCCGTCACCGTACGCCGTGCCTTCCGCACGGCACTGAATCACGCCGCGATCTTGCCGGGCCCTCGTCGACGCGGGCGACGGCGACGCGGGCCCATCGCCCGGCGCCTGCACGGACCCGATCTCCTCGAGGGCGGGCGCCAGTTCCTCGAGCGTCACCACGGTTTGCTCCGGACGCAGGCGACGCTCGCACTGGTCAGCCACGGCCTGCTCGAGGTCCGCGAGGATCTCCTGCGGGTCCGGATCACCCTCCAGCAGGCTCGCCGACTCGGCGAGGTACTGTTCCAGTCGCGCATGTGCCGCGTCGTCGAACTGGAGGACGCTGCGATTGAGGCGGACGGTGGTGGCGATGCGTTGCATGGTTCAGTGTCCGAAGTTCGCGATCGTGCGGTTGATCAGGTTCCAGTAGTCGTCGAGCGCCGCGAGCTGTGCGCGACCGGTGTCCGTGAGTCGGTAGTACTTGCGCGGTGGTCCCGCGTCCGATTCCTTCCACTCGTACTGCACGAGGTCCTCGCGCCGCAGCTTGCTGAGCAGGGGATAGAGCGTGCCTTCCTGGGTGGCGAATTCCGTGCCGGCGAGCTCGCGCAGGATGTCCGGCACATACATGCTCTTCGCACCCACGATCTTCAACACCAGGAACTCGAGGAGTCCCTTGCGGATCGGAGCCAGCTTGGATTCGGCAGCCATAGTTTTGCTAGAACAGTACCTTGTTGAATTACAGTACCTGGTTTTAGCAATAGACCGTCAACAACTCCGGCTTGCCGCGGCTGCTGGTGCACGCCTGGGGATAGCGCTAGGGCTCGAGGTACGTGTAGCCGGCGAGTTCGGCTTCGTAGAACCGCCGCATCGCCTGGCTCTCGGGCAGCGTGATGCGGCCTTCGCGCACCGCGCGTTCGCAGTCGCGCGCGAACTGCGGCACCAGCCGCTCGACGTCGTACTGCATGTAGCGCAGCACTTCGGTCGCCGAATCGCCCTTCACCGTTTCCTCGATCCACCAGCCGCCCTCGTCGTGCAGCTTGATGTGCACGACGTGCGTGTCGCCGAAGAGGTTGTGCAGGTCGCCGAGCGTTTCCTGGTAGGCGCCCACGAGGAAGAACGCGATGTAGTACGGCTCGTCCGGCTTCAGGTCGTGCAGCTCGAGCGAGCGCTTCGTCTCGCGCAGGCTGACGAAGTGATCGATCTTGCCGTCGGAGTCGCAGGTGATGTCGGCCAGCACGCCCGTGCGGGCGGGACGCTCGTCGAGCCGGTGCACCGGCATGATCGGGAACAACTGGTCGATGGCCCAGCTGTCGGGCAGCGACTGGAAGATCGACAGGTTGCAGAAATAGATGTCGCTCAGGATCGTCTCGAGGCCTTCGAGTTCCTCGGGCACCGAATCCAGCTTGCGGCAGAGATCGCGGATCTTCGCGCAGGTGGCCCAGTACAGGCGCTCGACCAGGCCGCGGGCCTCGAGGCCGAGGTAACCGACGCTGAACATCTGCAGCGCCTGTTCGCGTGCCTGCAGCGCGTCGTGATAGCACTCGACCAGCCGGCGCTCGGAGACCGAGCGGTAGGCGTCGAGCAGGTCCTTCACCGGCTGCGGGATTTCCTTGCCGCGGACCATCTGCTCGTCGGCGTCGGTCACGCGGAAGCGGTCGAGCTGCGAGCTGCCGAGCACGTCGCAGATCAGCAGGCTGTGGTGCGCGGCGATCGCGCGGCCCGATTCGCTGACGATGACCGGGTGCTCGATGCCGCGCGCGTTGCACACGTTCGCGATGCGGTAGACCACGTCGCTCGCGTATTCGGCCAGCGTGTAGTTCATCGACGATTCGTAATTGGTGCGGCTGCCGTCGTAGTCGACGCCCAGGCCACCGCCGATGTCGATGTACTGCAGGCCGGCGCCCATCTGCTTGAGCTCGGCGTAGACGTGCGCCAGCTCCGTCACGGCGTCCTTCACGCGGCGGATGTCCTGCAGCTGGCTGCCCGGGTGGCAGTGCACGAGCTGCAGGCAGTCCTCCATCCCGTGCTCCTTGAGCACGCCGACGAGGTCGAGGATTTCGGTGACGAACAGGCCGAACTTGCTCTTTTCGCCCGACGATTCGCGCCAGCGGCCGGCGCCTTCGCTCGCGAGCTTCACGCGCACGCCGAGGCGCGGACGCACGTCGTACTTCTTCGCGTGCTTCAGGATCAGGGCCAGCTCGCTGAAGTTCTCGACGACCGGGATGATCGTGCGGCCGAGCTTCGCGGCCAGGATCACGGCCTCGATGTAGCTGTCGTCCTTGAAGCCGTTGCAGATGATCAGCCGCTCGGACTCGCCTTCGGTCAGCGCCATCACGGCCAGCAGTTCGGGCTTGGAGCCGACCTCGAGGCCGAAGCCGAACTCGCGGCCATAGCCGTAGATTTCCTCGACCACCAGCCGCTGCTGGTTGACCTTGATCGGGAACACCGCGCAGTAGCGGCTCTTGTATTCGTTCTCGGCGATCGCGGTGGCGAACGCGTCGCGCAGGCGCGTCAGGCGGTGACGCAGGATGTCCGAGAAACGGACGACCACGGGCGTGGACAGGTCACGCGCGGCAAGACCGGTGACGACCTCGTGCAGGTCGATTTCCCGGCCCTCGGTCCAGTCGGGACGCACGACGGCATGGCCCGCGGCATTGATGCCGAAGTAGCCGTTGCCCCAGGCGTTGACGCCGTAGAGCTCGAGCGAGTCGTCGACGTTCCAGGGGCCGGTGTAGCCAGTCTTGCGTTCGGGGTTTTCCACTGTCTTGGTCGTTCCACCTGTGTCCGGTGTTCAGGCCGGAAAAAAGAGGCGCGCACGATAGTCACTGTGGGGGCTGACGTAAACAGAAATCTGGGGAGAAAGGGCTAGGGGTCAGGAGGATAGGAGGCAGTCAGGAAGGTCAGAGTCAGGAGGTGCAGTGGAGCCGGCACGGCTCAGACGCAGCTGCCGACTCTCCCTGCCTGACCTCCTGACCTTCCTAGCTACCGTCCTTCCTACCCTTCTCCGCGCGCACCGGGCGCGAGGGATCCCGCGACCACTCGCTCCAGCTGCCGGGGTAGAGACGCGCTCCGGGCAGGCCGGCGTGCTCCATCGCGAGCAGCAGGTGGCAGGCGGTGACGCCCGATCCGCACATCGTGATCGTGTCGGCTGGAGCGACCGGACCGAGGGTTTGCGAGAACGCGCTGGCCAGTTCGGCGGGCGGCAGGAACCGGCCGTCCGCAGCGACGACACCCGACGACGGGTGGTTGAGCGCGCCGGGAACGTGGCCCGCAACCGGATCGATCGGCTCGACTTCGCCGCGATAACGCTCCGCGGCGCGGGCATCGAGCACCCGGCGCTGCGGATCGAGCGCAGCGGCCTGCGTCGTATCGGCATCGACATAGGCGCCCGCATCGGGACGAGCCGCGAAGTCGCCCGCCGGGCGCGTCGGGGCCGGATCCGTCGTCGTCGGCAGGCCGAGCTGCAACCAGCGCCGCAGTCCGCCATCCATGACGGCGACGTGTCGATGACCGAGCCATTTCGCCGTCATCCACCAGAAACGCGACGCCCACATGCCGGTGGCGTCGTCATAGGCAAGCAGCAGCGAGTCGTCGTCGACACCCCAGCGCCGCAGCCGCGCCGCGAAGTCCTGCGGATCGGGCAGGGGATGCCGGCCGCTCGTCGGCGACGTCGGCCCCGCAAGGTCGTGATGCAGGTCGGCGTGGATGGCGCCCGGCAGATGGCCGCGCAGGTAGGCCTCACGGCCAGCGTCGGGACGCGCCAGTTCGTAACGGCAGTCGAAGACCAGCAGGCGCGGATCGCCGAGCCGCTCGGCGACCTGTTCCGCGCTCACCAGTGTTTGCCATGCCATCGTCGCTTCCTCCGTGGCTGCCAGTACAATCCGGATGAACCTGCGCCGCAAGGGGCGCGGCGGAGGATTCATGGCCATCGAAATCTACTGGGGCAGCGGCAGCCCGTACTCCTGGCGCGTGCTGCTCGCGCTCGAGTACAAGCGTCTCGCCTACGACTCGCACCTGCTGCAGTTCTCGAAGCAGGAGCACAAGTCGCCGCAGATGCTGCGGATGAATCCGCGTGGCCGCGTGCCCGTGCTGAAGGACGGCGACTACGTCGTGTTCGAGTCGCTGGCCTGCCTGCTCTACCTCGACCGCAAGTACCCCGAGTACCCGCTCTTCGGCACGTCGGCCGAGGAGGCCGGGACGATCATGCGCGTCATTTGCGAGTACCAGGCGTACGCCGAACAGCACGTGACGCAGATCGTGTCGGCGGTGTTCCTGGACCAGCTCGACCAGCAGGCCGAGGAAATCACCAAGGCGATGCACATCGTCGGGGGCGAGGCGCGCACCATCGAGGGGCGGCTGAGCAAGTCGGACTGGCTCGTCGGAGAGCAGCCGTCGGCGGCCGACCTGACGGTCTTCCCGGGCATCATGCTGCTGCGCCGTGCCATGGAAAAGCGCGAGGCCGGCGACCTCCGGTCGCGCTTCCTGCCGATGGAATCGACCTATCCGGCGATTGCCCGCTGGATCGGGCGCATGGAACAGATGCCGGGGTACGAGCGGTCCTATCCGCCGCACTGGCGCGACCTGGCCAACCGGAGCTGACCCCGTGGCAGGGCGGTGCATCCGGCCCCGGGAGGTTTCACGGTAAACTAGACCGCTAGCCGCCCGTGCGGGTCGGCCAAACAGGATTCCCGATAGAAAAATCATGACCAGCTATCCCGTTCACGTCGTCTTCCCCGGCCGCCTGATCTTCGTGGGCTTCGGCAGCATCGGCCAGGGCGTCTTGCCGCTGATCCTGCGCCACGTCGGCATCCAGGCCGACCAGATCACGATCGTCACGGCCGACGAGGCCGGCGAGAAGATCGCGCAGGAATACGGCGTGCGTTTCGTGAAGCACGCGCTGACGCGCCAGAACTTCAAGAACGTGCTCGACCCGATCGTGGGTCGCGGGGACTTCCTGCTGAACCTGTCGGTCGACGTGTCGTCGCTCGCGCTGATCAAGTTCTGCTGGGAAAAGGGCTCGCTCTACCTCGACACCTGCATCGAGCCGTGGCCGGGTGGCTACACCGATCCCACGGTCTCGCCCGCGCGCCGCACCAACTATGCGCTGCGCGAAGAAGCGCTGACGCTCAAGGATTCGAAGCAGCGCGCGCCGACGGCGGTGCTCACGCACGGCGCCAACCCGGGCCTCGTCTCGCACCTGACGAAACAGGCGCTGCTCAACATCGCTGCGGACACGGGTGTCGAAACGGCCGAGCCGGCCACGCGGGCCGACTGGGCTGCGCTCGCGCACAAGCTGGGCGTCAAGGTCATCCACGTCGCCGAGCGCGACACGCAGGTGGGCAACCGGCCGAAGGAGCCGAACGAGTTCGTCAACACCTGGTCGGTGGACGGGTTCGTCGGCGAAGGCTGCCAGCCCGCGGAGCTCGGCTGGGGCTCGCATGAAAAGAACTGGCCGCGCGACGGCAAGAAGCACGACTTCGGCCGCGGCAGCGCCATCTACCTGATGCAGCCCGGCGCGGCGACGCGCGTGCGCACCTGGACGCCGATGGCCGGCCCGTTCCACGGTTTCCTGATCACGCACGGCGAGGCCATCTCGATCGCCGACTACCTCACCGTGAAGAAAGGTGAGCAGGTCGTGTATCGACCGACGGTGCATTACGCCTATCACCCGAGCGACGCCGCGGTGCTGTCCGTGCACGAGCTCGCCGGCCGCAACTGGCGCATGCAGGACAGCAAGCGAATCATGATGGACGACATCGTGAAGGGCGTGGACGAGCTCGGCGTGCTGCTCGCGGGTCACAAGAAGAACGCGTACTGGTACGGCTCGCAGCTCTCCGTGCAGGAAGCCCGCCAGCTCGCGCCGCACAACAGCGCGACGTCGCTGCAGGTCACGGTCTCGGCGATGGCGGGCCTGATCTGGGCGATCGAGAACCCGAACAGCGGCATCGTCGAGCCCGACGACATCGACTACAAGCGCATCCTCGAGATCTGCCGGCCTTACCTTGGCCTGGTCGTGGGCGAGTACTCCGAGTGGCACCCGCTGGTCGATCGCGGCCGGATGTTCCCCGAAGACCTCGACGAAACGGATCCCTGGCAGTTCAAGAACGTCCGCGTGGTGTGACCATGCCCGGCGGTGAGGGCGGCTGCCTCTGCGGCGCGATCCGTTATCGCTTCGCGCTGCCGCCGCTCTGGGTGGCACATTGCCACTGCACGATGTGCCGACGCGCCCAGGGCGCCGGCTTCGTCACGTGGGTCGGCACCAACGGCGAGCGATTTCGAACTCGTTGGCGATGCAGGACGCCTGCGCACCTACCGTTCATCGCCCGAGGCGACGCGCAGCTTCTGCGGTCGCTGCGGTACGCCGCTCTTCTTCGAGTCGACCCGCTGGCCGGGTGAGCTGCACATCACGCTGGGCAGCGTCGATCCGCTGCTGGCCGCGCAGCTGCAGCCACAAGCGCACGTGCACTGGGCGGAGCACGTGCCGTGGATCGGCGAGATCCACGACGGCCTGCCGCGTCACGAGGCGTCCGGTTCCTCGTAACGGATGCCGACGACGACATAAGAACGCCGTCCGCCCGGAATCTCGATCGTGACTTCGTCGTCGACGCGCTTGCCCATCAATGCGCGCGCGAGCGGCGAATCCATGCTGACGTAACGTCGCGCCGGATCGAGTTCGTCGGGCCCGACGATGCGAAACTCGGTTTCGGTGCCGTTGTCGTCTTCCACCTGCACCCACGCGCCGAAGAAGATCCGGCCGCGGTCGTCCGGTGGCCGCGTCACGACGATCATTCCCTCGAGTCGCTTGCGCAGGAAACGCACCCGGCGGTCGATTTCGCGCAGCTGCCGCTTGCCGTAGATGTATTCCGCGTTCTCGGAGCGGTCACCCTGCGCCGCTGCTTCCTGCACGGCCTTGGTGACCTGCGGGCGCAGGACGCGCCACAGCTCGTCGAGTTCGGCACGCAGCCGGCGCTCACCCTCGGCGGTCGAATACTTGGAGCCTGGCGTGGTGGGAATTCGGTAGCGGGTCATGTTTTCTGCAGGCAGGCGCCGGGCGCCGGAATAGTGTGCACGCGGTCACGGAAAAGACCGGGTCCGGGCAGTAGCTTGCCGTCCATGGCCATCAAGTTCTATGCGCATTTCCTGGTCGAGCAGCCGCAGCCGCGGGGGCTCGAGGAATTCCGTGGCGTCGTCGAACTCGACGGCCAGCCGCGCCCCAACAAGGGCATGAACGAAGCGACCCGGATCATCGCGCGCAACTTCGGCCGCTCGCAGCAGGACGTCAAGGTCCTGCAGTGGGCGAGGCTGCACTGAGCTTCACGCCGCAACGGTTCCCCTGGCGGACTTTTCCCTTCCCTTCGACCAAAGTCCGCCGACTCCAGCCCCGGGCCCCAAAGCCCGGGGCTTTTTTACACGTCCCCGATCCGCAGCACCGCGATCGCGAGCCGCACCTCGATCAGGAAACTCACGAACGCTGCGACCAGCGCGCACATCGCCAGCACGAACAGCAGGGCGAGCGGCGGCGCGAGATTGAGCGGTATGAACGTGCTCGAGAACAGCAGGGCGATGACGAGCGCCACCAGCAGTGCGGCGACGGTACCGAGCGTGACCGCGATGTTGATGTAGCGTGCACGCTGCGACAAGGCATGCAGCTGGCTGCGGATGCGATCGACATCGCGGGCGTCGGGCAAGCGCAATTCCTTTTCCATGTTGCGCGCACGGTCGACGATTCGCGCCAGCCGGCTGATCAGCACGCCCAGGAACACCCAGATGCCGGACAGCAGGAACACCGGCGCGAGCGCGAGCTGAATCGCGTGGGCGATGTCGACGACCTTGATTCCGTCCATGGCAGTGATCTCGCGGGGGATGGCGCGAATTGTATGCGTACGTGCGTTGCGGCGTACGGTGACCTCCCGCACCATCGCCGCATGACGGCTCCCACGTTCAAGGATCACTTCTCGCGCCAGTCGGCGGATTACAGCCGCTACCGGCCGGGCTATCCCGCTGAACTCATTGCCTGGGTGGCCGCGCAAGCGCCGGATCGAACGCTGGCGGTCGATTGCGCCACGGGCAACGGCCAGGCGGCTGTCGCATTGGCGGAACACTTCGACACGGTGCTCGCCGTCGACGGCAGCGTCGCGCAGCTCGAGCATGCGCAGCCGCATCCACGCGTGCGTTACGAGCGGGCGATGGCCGAGCACCTGCCTGTGCCCGATGCATCCGTGTCACTCGTCGCCGCGGCGCAGGCCGTGCACTGGTTCGACTTCGAGCGGTTCCATGCGGAATGCCGTCGCGTCCTGAAGCCGCGCGGTGTCGTGGCCGTCTGGACGTACGAGAAGTTCCGCGCCAGCCCAGCCGTCGACGCGGTCATGGACCAGTTCTACGTGCACGTCATCGGGCCGTACTGGCCGCCCGAGCGGCGTTACGTCGACGAGGCCTACGCGACGCTCCCGTTCCCCTGGGCCGAGGTGCCCGCGCCGTCTTTCCAGCTGCAGACCGAATGGTCGCTGGAGCAGGCCATCGGCTACCTCGCCAGCTGGTCTGTCGGTGCAGCGCTATCGAGACGCCCACCCCGGCCAGGACCCGCTGCCGGCGGTCGAGGCGGAGCTGGCAACGCTCTGGCCTGCGGCTGGCACGCTTCGTCTCAACTGGCCGATCCACCTCAGGCTGGGTCGAAACTGATTGCTCTATACTTGCCGGCCTTGCGGCCCGCTGCGGCCGCGTCCCGAACCCGTCACGGAGTCCTGAGACATGCAGTTCCGTTGGTCCCTGCCCATTGCCCTGACGATCACCCTCGCTGCCTGCGCCACGCCGCAGGCGCCCGAGCCACCCGCCGCCCCGGCCGCGCCTGCGGTTGCCGCGGTGCCGGCCGCGCCGGCGCTGACGTCCGGCCTGTTCCTGCAGAACTTCGACCGCGCCGTGCGCCCGCAGGACGACTTCTACCGGTTCGTCAACGGCACCTGGCTCAAGAACACGGAAATCCCGGCCGACAAGTCGAACTACGGCGCCTTCACGCTGCTCGCCGACGAAGCCGAGAAGAACCTGCGCGTGATCGTCGAGGAAGCCGCCACGGCCAATGCCGCTGCGGGCTCCGACCAGCAGCTGATCGGCGATTTCTACACGAGCTTCATGGACGAGGCGAAGGCAGAGCAGCTCGGCCTCACGCCGCTGCAGCCCGAGCTCGACCGGATCGCCGCCATCAAGGACCGCAAGCAGCTGCTCGCGTACCTGTCGCGTGCGCAGCTGCTCATGATCGACAACCCGATCGGCGCGCAGATCTTTGCCGACGCGACCAACCCGGACCTGAACACCCTGTGGGTGACGCAGTCGGGCCTCGGCCTGCCGGAGCGTGACTACTACTTCTCGAAGGACCAGCGCTTCACGGAAATCCGCGGCGCGTACGAGAAGCACATCGACAACGTGTTCAAGCTCGCCGGGCGCCAGGATTCCGCCGCAGTCGCGAAGAAGCTCATGGCGTTCGAGACGCGCCTGGCCAAGGCCTCGTGGCCGGCCGTGAAGATGCGCGACATCGAGGCGCTCTATAACCCGACGTCGGTGGAAGGCGCGGAGAAGGCGACGCCGGGCCTCGACTGGTCGACGTGGCTCACGGAGATGAAGCTGCCGGGCACCGGCCAGATGGTGCTGACGCAGAAGGACTACTTCCAGGAAGTCGGCAAGGTCGTCAACGACGTGCCGCTCGCCACGTGGAAGGACTACCTCACGCTGCGCACGATCGACGCGTATTCGCCGTACCTCAGCAAGGCGTTCGTCGACGAGAACTTCGACTTCTACCAGCGCACGCTCACCGGCACGCCGCAGATCAAGCCGCGCTGGAAGCGCGCGCTCGGCGAGCTCGAAGGCTCGACCGGCGACCTGCTCGGCAAGGAATACGTCAAGCGTCACTTCCCGCCGGAAGCGAAGCAGCGCATGGACCAGCTGGTCGGCAACCTGCTCAAGGCATTCGACGTCTCGATCGACGAGCTCGCCTGGATGGGCCCGGAAACCAAGAAGGCCGCGCACGACAAGGTCGCCAACTTCACGGTGAAGATCGGCTACCCGACCAAGTGGAAGGACTACACCGGCCTCGTCACGCAGAAGGACGACCTGCTCGGCAACGTGTTGCGCGCACGCGAAGTGAACGTCCAGCGCGAACTGAAGAAGGTCGGCCAGCCGGTCGACAAGACCGAGTGGGGCATGACCCCGCAGACGGTCAACGCCTACTACAACCCGCTCGCGAACGAGATCGTGTTCCCCGCGGCGATCCTGCAGCCGCCGTTCTTCGACATGAAGGCGGACGATGCCGTGAATTACGGCGGCATCGGCGCAGTGATCGGCCACGAGGTCAGCCACGGCTTCGACGACGAGGGCCGCAAGTTCGACGGCAAGGGCGTGCTGCGCGACTGGTGGACCGCCAAGGACAATGAACTGTTCATGGCACGTGCGAACGCGCTGGTGCAGCAGTACAACGCGTACAGCCCGATTGCCGGAATGAACGTCAACGGACAGCTCACGCTC
Source organism: uncultured Gammaproteobacteria bacterium (assembly GCA_963828265.1). GTDB lineage: Bacteria > Pseudomonadota > Gammaproteobacteria > Steroidobacterales > Steroidobacteraceae > RPQJ01. Next base: position 85,319 of record CAWHEA010000029.1, read on the forward strand.
GGCGAGAACATCGGCGACCTGTCGGGCCTGGCCGTGGCCCACAAGGCCTATCTCATCGCCCTCGACGGCAAGGAAGCGCCGGTGCTGGACGGTTTCACGGGCGAGCAGCGCTTCTACATCGGCTGGGGCCAGGTCTGGGCGCGCAAGTACCGCGACGACGAACTGCGCAAGCGCCTGAAGACGGATCCGCACAGCCCGAGCGAGTACCGCGCGAACGGGATCGTGCGCAACATGCCGGCGTTCGCCAAGGCGTTCGACGTGAAGGAAGGCGACAAGCTGTACCTGCCGCCGGATCAGGTCGTCCGTATCTGGTAATCCAATCTGGTAATGTCGCGTTCGATTCAGGGGTGGGTCGATCGGTAATCAAGGAGAACTTTCCGATGCGAGCCTTGCAAGCACTTCTGCTGGCGGCGGCGGCCCTGCTGCTGTCCGGCTGCGGTTACAACACGATCCAGGTGCAGGACGAAGCGACGAAGTCGGCGTGGTCCGAAGTCGTCAACCAGTACCAGCGCCGTGCCGACCTGATCCCGAACCTCGTCAACACGGTGAAGGGTTTCGCCGCGCAGGAGCAGGCCGTGCTCATCGGCGTCACCGAGGCTCGCGCCAAGGCGACGCAGGTGCAGGTGAAGGCCGACGATCCCGCTTCGCTGCAGCAGTTCCAGGCTGCGCAGGGCGAGCTGTCGAGCGCGCTCTCGCGCCTGATGGTCGTGGTCGAGAAGTACCCCGAGCTCAAGTCGGACCAGAACTTCCGTGACCTGCAGGCGCAGCTCGAAGGCACCGAGAACCGGATCACCGTGGCGCGCAACCGCTACATCCAGGCGGTGCAGGACTACAACGTCACGATCCGCAAGTTCCCGACCAACCTCACGGCCATGATCTTCGGCTACAAGGTGAAGCCGAACTTCACGGTCGAGAACGAAGCCGCGATCGCGAAGCCGCCGACCGTGGACTTCAGCGCGCCGCCGGCCACTCCGGCGCCGGAGCCCACGCCCGCACCTGCGACCAACTGAGGCACTCCTCGCGTCGCGCCCCCCACGGGGCGCGACGCGGGGTGATCCCATGGTCGCCGCGTCGTTCCCGCTCGAATCCCGTCCGCTGCTGCGAGGCCTGTTGCTCGCGGCGTGGCTGTGGCTCATGGCTGCAGTCGTCGCGCCGGCATTCGCGCAGCAGGGCCTCGTCGCCGTGCCTCAGCTCACCGCGCGGGTCACCGACCTCACCGGCACCTTGACGGCCGACCAGTCGTCGGCGCTCGAAGCCAAGCTCGCGGCGTTCGAGCAGTCGAAGGGCAGCCAGGTCGCGGTCCTGATCGTGCCGACGACGCAGCCCGAGGCCATCGAGCAGTATTCGATCCGCGTCGTCGAGCAGTGGAAGCTCGGCCGCGGCAAGGTCGATGACGGCGTGCTGCTGCTCATCGCGCTGAACGACCGCAAGGTGCGGATCGAGGTCGGCTACGGCCTCGAGGGCGCGCTGCCCGACGCGACGGCCAACCGCATCATCCAGCAGGACATCGCGCCCGCGTTCAAGCGCGGCGATTACTACGACGGCATCAATACCGGCGTCGATCGCATCATGCGTGTGATCGAGGGCGAGCCCTTGCCGGAACCCGAGATCAGCCCGCCCGCTGCCGACATTCCGGGGCTCTTCAACCTGTTGCCGTTCCTGTTCATCTTCGCGCTGGTCGGCGGCTCGATCTTCCGGCGCCTTTTCGGTCGCGTGGGTGGCGCACTGGCCACCGGCGGCCTGGTCGGTTTCCTGACCTGGATGCTCATCAGCATCCTCGGCATTTCGGTGTTTGCAGGCATCGTCGCCTTCATTTTTGCCCTCCTGGGCGGTATGAGCGGAGGCGGCGGGCCGGGCGCCGGCGGTAACGGTTGGTACAGCCGACGCCATGGCAGCGGCTGGGGCTACGGCGGTGGCTTCGGCGGCGGTGGTGGATTCGGTGGGGGCGGTTTCGGCGGCGGAGGCGGCGGTTTCGGGGGCGGCGGCGCCTCTGGCGGCTGGTGATGAACATGGACTGGAAACGTCTGTTCCGTCATCTATTTTCGACGCGACGCAAACTTGCGCGCGCCTTTCCGGTCCAAGCGCTCGAGGCCATCGAACGCGCGGTCACCGAGTCCGAGCTGGCTCACAGCGGCGAGATCCGCGTTGCGATCGAAGCAGCGCTCGAGCCGGAGGAGATCTGGGCGGGCAAGACGCCGCGGGCCCGGGCACTGCAGGTTTTCGCCGCCCTGGGGGTCTGGGACACCGAAGCGAACAACGGCATCCTGATCTACGTGCTGCTGGCCGATCGCGACGTCGAGATCGTGGCTGACAGAGGATTCAACGGTCGTGTCAGCGCGGAGGAGTGGTCCGCAGTCTGCAACACGATGGAAGAGAAGTTCCGCGCCGGGCAATATGAGCGGGGCGCGGTGGAAGGAGTGCACGCAGCCGGCTTGCTGCTGGCCCGTCACTACCCGCCGTTACCCGGCGGGCGCGACGAAGACGAACTGCCGAACCGCCCCGCCGTGCTCTGAACGGCCGTGGGCCGTTCGACACTGACCAAGGGTGGAACGTGAACGAACTTCGAATTTTTCCAGGCTTGCATGACGCTCGGCGTGCTGCGCTCGTCGTCGCACTCATGACGCTCTCGGGCTGCAGCATCTTCACCCCGAAGCAGGAGCCGCTGCCGTCCGGCCGAACCACCCAAGCCGCAGTATGCGGAGCCGCTCGCGACACATACGTTCCCGTACGACCCGAAGTCCACGGCGGTCGTCGGCACGCTGCAGGCGACGATCGCGACCGAGGAAGACACGCTTCCCGACATCGCGCGCCGCTTCAACCTCGGCTACGACGAAGTGGTGAACGCCAACCCGGGCGTCGATCCGTGGCTGCCGAAGGCGGGCACGCGAATCGTGTTGCCCACGCAGTTCGTGCTGCCGGACGCGCCGCATGACGGCGTGGTCGTCAACCTCGCGGCGCTGCGCATGTATTACTTCCCGAAGCCCGCCAAGGGCGAACAGCGCGTCGTGGTCACGGTGCCGATCGGCATCGGCATGGTCGGCTGGGCGACACCCGAAGGCACGACGAAGATCGTGTCGAAGCGCAAGGATCCGGTGTGGACCCCGCCGGCTTCCGTGCGCAAGGAACACGCGGCCGAAGGCGACATCCTGCCCGCGCGTGTGCCGGCCGGTCCCGACAATCCGCTCGGTGCGTTCGCGATGAATCTAGGCTGGCCGAGCTACCTCATGCACGGCACCAACAAGCCCGCGGGCGTCGGCATGCGCGCGAGCCATGGCTGCATCCGGCTGTATCCGGAAGACATCGCGACGCTGTTCCCGCAGTTGCCGGTCGGCACCAAGGTGACTGTCGTGAACCAGCCGTTGCTCTACAAGGTGCAGGACGGCCAGCTCTACGTGCAGTCGTTCCCGCCGCACGAGGAACACCCGGAAGCGAAAGCGGCGGCCAAGGGCCAGCGCTTCAACAAGAAAGTGCAGGAAAAAATGGCGCAGCGCGCCAAGCCGGCGGCCGTCACGATCGACTGGACGCTCGCGGAGCAGGTGGTGAACGCATCGAAAGGCGTGGCCGTGCCCGTCTCGCTGCCCGCCGTCGGCCTCGACCAGTTCCTGGCGTCGGCGCGGCTCGTCGAGAACCGCATTCCGGCGGGCGCGACGTGGGACGGCAGCGACCGGCCCGTGCCGATCCATGAGGCGGCAGCGACCGCCGCACCGGTCGTCGCGAGCGGCGGACGCTAGGCGACCGTGCGCGGACTTCCCGCCAGCTGCTACCTCGACGCCGCACGCGCACCACTCGAATATTCCGCCATCTTCGCGCCGAGCTGGCAGTTCGTCTGTCACGCCTCGGACCTGCCCGCGTCCGGCACCGCGGTGCGCTTCGATTGCGGTGGCCGTTCCGCCGTCGTGCTGCGGACGAAGGCGGGAGGCCTGCACGCATTTCGCAACGCCTGCCGGCACCGGGGCGCTCGGCTCGTCGAAGGTGACGCGCACACTGGGCTGGCCTTCTGCGTCGACGGGCGCTTCCGTTGTCCGTACCACGGCTGGACGTACGACGAGTCGGGCGCGCTCGCGAGCATTCCCGCAGGGCAGCAGTTCGATGCATTCGACGCCGCGGCTCACTCACTGCATCCGTTGCACGTCGCCCAGTGGCGCGGCCTCGTCTTCGTGGCCTTCGAGACGCCGCGGCTTGCGGTCGAGCAGGTGCTCGACTCCGTCGCCGGAGCCTGGCCCGACCTGACGTCGATGCGTCGCGTGATCGAACCGCGCGCCACGCCCTGCGCGGCCGACTGGAAGCTCGCCTGCGAGCACACGCTCGACACCGCGCACTTCGACATTGCGCGACCCGTCCCCAAGCCGCGCCTGTTCGGGCCGCCAGTGTTCGAGCAGGGGGGGAGTGAGGCACTGCGTGCGACAGCCGAAGTCGCTACGGGTGCGGTCGGCGACACATGGTCGTCCCGCATGTACCGCCAGTTGCTCCTCGACCAGCAGCCGGCCTCGGCGCGCGCAGAATACGTCTACCTCTGGCCGAACCTGTTGCTGCAGCTGGCGCCCGACGGTCTTTCCATCCTGCAGGTATTGCCGGGCACCACCGGTCAAAGCACGTTCCGCGAACTGCGCTACGCAGCCCCAGATTCGAGCCGCGAGATGCGCCTGCTGCGTTACACGCACCAGCGTGTGCGACGCCAGGCACTCGCGGTCGACACGCGCATTCTCGCGCGTGTGCAGCAGGGACTTGCGGCGTTGGGCGCCGATGAAACGGGCCCGATCGCGACCGGCGAGGCCGGGTTGCGCTGGTTTGCCGACTGCTGCCGCGCATACCTGTCGGCACCCGCAAAGAGGTCAGGCAAGCTCACGCTGCGCGGCGGCAGTCGCCGCAAGGCGTCCCCGCCCGTCGCAGCCTCAAACTGACCGCAACCACCACCCGTTGGGGTGTGGACTGCTTCGAAGCCCAATAAGTTGTGGTATTTTAAGGCAAATTTTTCAGGCGGGGCGCGGCTTTGCGCGAAATTGCCCACGGCGGCATCACGGTGACGGAAGCGGTTGGCGCAGACCAGCCGATCGTTCGCTTGCCGACGGCGACGACGGGCTTCGTCGGTCGTGCATTGCGCGGTCCCGTGAACCGTCCGGTGCGAGTGCGCAATTACGCCGAGTACCAGCAGGTGTTCGGCGGTTTGTGGCAGCCGAGCATGCTGTCCTATGCCGTCGAGCAGTACTTCGAGAACGGCGGCCGCGAAGCGGTCATCGTGCGCGTCGTGAACGGCGGAGCGCCCGCCACCATCAGCCTGCCGTGTGGCGCAGAAAAGCTGGTGCTCGAGGCGCTGAGCCCCGGCTCGCGCGAAGTGCTGCGAGCCTCCGTCGACTACGACAACATCGCGCCCAACGAGGAAGACCGCTTCAACCTCGTCGTGCAGCGAGTGCGCTCGCTCGGTTCCGAGCACATCGAGGACCAGGAGATTTTCCGGCGGCTTTCGACCGAACCGGGCACGACACGATTTGTCGTCGCGGCACTGCAGGAATCCCTGCTGGTGCGAGTGCGCGGCGCCGTGCCGCACGTCCGTCCGGACCGCACGTTCCGTGCGGGCGCGCGTCATCCGATCGGTTACGTCGACTCGAATCCCGACGGTGACGACGGCTCGCCCCTTACCGATTACGACCTGATCGGCTCGGCTGAGCGCGGCACCGGCCTCTTCGCGTTGCGCGATGTCGAAGACCTGCATTTCGTCTGCGTGCCGCCGCCTGCGCGCGATCGCGACATCGGGCCCGGCGTGCTGCTCGTCGCGGCGCAATTCTGCCGTGACCACCGCGCGCTGCTCGTCGTCGATCCGCCCGCTGCGTGGCAGACGAGCGAGGATGCGTTGCAGGGCCTGCGCGAGCTCGCGTTCCAGAGCGATTCGGCGTTCCTCTGCTTTCCGCGCGTGCAGGCGTTCGACCGGCTGCGCGGCCGCTACGAGCCCTTCGCCAACAGCGGATCGGTCGCCGGCGCGCTCGCGCGCATGGACTCGCACCGTTCGCCGTGGGACGGCCTGCCCGATGAGCAGATCCTGCTGCGCCCCGGCACGCGACCCGTGCAGCTGCTGACCGACGCGGACTGCCAGAGGCTCACGGCGCAGGGCATCAATCCCCTGCATTCCGTGCGAGCGAGCGTTGCCAGCACCGCGCCGCTCAAGACGCTGGCGCGTGGAACGGGGGCCGGTCCCGAGAGTTCGCTGCTCACGTTCCGCCGGCGGCAGTTGCTCACGATCAACAGCATCGAAAGCGGCACGCGCTGGGCGCGCTTCGAAGGGCGCGACCGCCACACCTGGCCGCGCCTCGCGCGACAGGTGCATACGTTCCTGCTCGGGCTTGCCGCGAGTGGCGCCTTCGGCAAGGGTGCCGACCTGCAGCAGTTCGAGGTCGTCTGCGACGAGCGCATCAACACGTTGGACGACGTCAGGAATGGCGTGGTGCATTGCCTGGTCTCGCTGCCCACGCCGCGCATCGGCGAGTACCGCTCGTTCATGCTCACCCATCGACTCGAGGGCAGCACACGTGCGGGCCGTGAAGCCGCGGGAATTGCCGCCGGGCACGCGCTTTACCGTGCGCGAGCGGCCACGTCCCGGGATCGACGATTCGCTCGAGGACACCGCGCCACGCCGGACGCTGGCGCAGGAGTTGTTCGCGCCGACGCCCGATCAGCGGCCCGCCGCGCCCTCAGACACACTGCGACCCGAAGCCGCCGCCGCCCGGCGTCTCGATCTGAATTTCATCGCCCGGCTCTACGGCGAGCCCGAACGTCGCGGCGACCGTTTCTGAGTCTGCGCGGCCGCGCCGCCTGACCGTATTGCGCCCCGGCGCCCCGGGCGCGCCTCCCTCGAGACCGAACGGCGCGATGCGTCGATGATTGGCGAGCACGTTCGCCGTCATCGCCTCCCGGAACTCCACGCGTCGCACGAGACCGTCGCCACCGTGGTGCCGGCCCGCGCCGCCCGAGCCGCGACGAATCGAGAACTCGCGCAACAGCACGGGGAATCGCGTTTCGAGAACCTCGGGATCGGTGAGCCGCGAGTTGGTCATGTGCGTCTGCACGCCGCTCGCGCCGTCGAAGTCCGGACCGGCGCCCGCACCGCCCGCGATGGTTTCGTAGTACTGGTAACGCTCGTTGCCGAACGTGAAGTTGTTCATCGTGCCTTGTGACGCGGCCTGCAGCCCCAGCGCTCCATACAGCGCATCGACGATGCACTGCGACGTTTCGACGTTGCCCGCGACCACGGCTGCGGGCGCGATCGGATCGAGCATCGACCCGTGCGGCACGACGATGGTCAGTGGTCGCAGGCAGCCCGCGTTGAGCGGGATCGGCTCGTCGATCAGCGTACGGAAGACGTAAAGCACCGCCGCCGTCGTGACGGCGCGGGGTGCGTTGAAGTTGTTGGCTTGCTGCAACGAGGTGCCCGTGAAATCGACGGTGGCCGTGCCGGCCTCGGCGTCGACGGCGATGCGCACGGCGATCGCCTGGCCATTGTCCATCTCGTAGCGGAAGCTGCCGGCGCGCAGCCGGCGGATCGCGCGGCGCACGCAGCGTTCGGCGTTGTCCTGCACGTGACCCATGTACGCGAGCAGGGTGGCGCGTCCATGGTCGGCCGCCGCGCGCCGCAGTTCGCGTTCGCCACGGGAATTCGCTGCCAGCTGTGCCCGCAGGTCCGCCAGGTTCTGCGGGAAGTTCCGCGCGGGCCAGGGATTGCCGCAGAACAGCTGCCGCAGCCGGGCCTCATCGAGCACCCCATCGCGCATGATCCGCGTGGGCGCGATCAACGCACCTTCGTCGTCGATGGTGCGACTGTCCGGCGGCATGGAACCCGGCGAGATCCCGCCCACGTCGGCGTGATGCGCACGCGAGGCCGTGAAGAATTCGATGCGCGAGCGGCCCTCGTCGAAGACTGGTGAAACGACCGTCATGTCCGGCAGGTGGGTGCCTCCGGCGTACGGCGAGTTCACGAGGTACGCGTCCCCGGGAAGCATGTCGTCGCGGAACGTCTCGAGCACGGCGGACACGCTCGCGCCCATCGATCCCAGGTGCACCGGCATGTGCGGGGCGTTCGCGACCAGGTTGGCGTGGGCGTCGAAGATCGCGCACGAGAAATCGAGCCGCTCCTTGATGTTGACCGAGCTGGCCGTGTGCCGCAGCACCGCGCCCATCTGCTCCGCGACGTGCATGAACAGCGCGTTGAACACTTCGAGACGCATCGGGTCCGGCTCGGCGACGGACGCGTCTGCGTGCGTCGTGCGTTGAGCGGCCTGCAGCCGATCCAGGATCAGCAATCCGCCTGGTGCAACGTGGCCCGCCCAGCCGGGCGCGATCCAGCTCGTCGCGCCGTCTTCGCAGAGCAGCAAAGGGCCGTGCAGCCGGGTGCCCGGCGCGAGATCGCGGCGCGCGACGACCGGCACCGTGCGTGCGGTCCCGTCGATCCATACCACAGCGCTCGAGGAGGGCGGTACCGCGCCCACGGCATGCAACGACGGCGCGCCGGTACTGACGGCCGGACTTGCCGCGGGCACACGCTCGATCGCTTCGGCCATGACCGAGCCGATGACCAGCGCCGCGGTGTGCGTCGGCAAAACCGTAGAGTTGGATGTGCGCATCGAAAAATGCGACGCGCAGCGCAGCCGCTGGCTGCCACGGGATTTCGATCGTGGTGTCCGAGCCCGCGAGCCGCACGTGCGCGGTGGCTCGTACCTCGATCCGCGCTGCGTCGATGCCCTGTCGCAGCAGGTCGTCACGCGCCTCGGTTTCGAGCGTGCCCAGCGCCTGCAGGCCGGACTGGTGTCCCGCGGTATCGAGCGCAGCTTCGACCGTGCGTCGGCGGATCGCGCGACGACTGGTCAGTCCGATGCCGTACGCGGACAGCACGCCCGCGAGCGGATGCAGCAGGACTTCGTTGGCGCCGAGCAGTTCCGCAACCGCGCAGGCATGCTGCCCCGCGGCGCCGCCAAAAGCGAGGAGGCCGAAGCGTGCAGGGTCTTCGCCGTGGTGCAGCGCCAGCTCCCGGATCGCATTCGCCATGCGCGCGCAGGCAACCTGCAGGAACGCTTCGGCCAGCGCCTCGACGCTGTACTCGAGTCCCGATTCGTTGCGGGCCGCGGCGGCCAGTTCGGCGAGTCGCGCGCGTGAGGCGGACGGATCGATCGGCTGGTCGCCGGCCGGCCCGAAGACGTGTGGAAAGCGATCCGGCGGAATCCGTCCCAGCACGACATTGCAGTCGGTGATCGTCGCTGGCCCGTTGCGGCGGTAACACGCTGGCCCGGGATCGGCGCCGGCCGAGGCAGGCCCCACCTGCAGGCGGCCGTCGGCGAACCGCAATACCGAACCGCCGCCCGCGGCGATCGTGGTGATGTCGACCAGCGGCGTCTGCAGTCGCACCCCGTCGATCTCGGCGGCGAATCGCCTCGGGATTTCCCCGGTAGACAGGCTGACGTCCGTCGACGTGCCTCCCATGTCGAAGCCGATCAATCGTCGTGGGCCTGCCGAGGTCCCGGCCGCAATCATTCCGACCACGCCTCCCGCGGGGCCCGACAAGACACCGTTCACGCCGCGGAATCCCTCCGCATCGACGAGCCCGCCGTTGCTCTGCATGAACGCGACGGTCGCGTCGCCGTGCGCTGCGCGCAGGCTCGCGCGGAAGTCCTGCGTGTAGCGCAGGAGGATGGGAGAGAGGTAGGCATCGGCCACGGTCGTGTCGCCGCGAGCCACGAAGCCGAGGAGCGGCGCGGCGGCGTGCGATGCGATCACTTCGTCGAATCCCGCAGCGCGTGCAATCGCTGCAGCGCGGATCTCGTGAGCCGGATGGCGGAACCCGTGCAGGAACGCAATGGCCACGGCCTCGATACCTGCTGCTCGCGCCGCTGCGAGTGCGCGTCCGAGCGCGTCCTCGTCCAAGGGAGTCAGAACCTGTCCCTGGGCATCCACGCGTTCGGGAATTTCCACGACGTGCCGGTACAACGGGGACGGGCGACGGATCGCGCGCGCGAAGATGTCGGGTCGCTCCTGGTAGCCGATCACCAGGGCGTCGCGCATCCCCTGCGAGGTGACCAGCAGCGTCGGCGCTCCCGCACGTTCGAGCAATGCGTTGGTGGCGACGGTCGTGCCGAGCCGCACCGAGGTGACGTGACGACCGAAGGTGGCGCCGTGCTGGTCGAGCAGCAGGCCGATGCCGCGCAGTGCCGGGTCAGCGGGTCGATGCGGATCCCGCGACAGGACCTTGCAGGTATGCAGCGAACCGTCCGGCGCGGTGCCGACCACGTCGGTAAACGTACCGCCTCGATCCACGGCGAACGCCCAGCCGACCGTCTCGCGTTGTTCAGTATTCGGCAATCGAAACCGGCTCCCATGCAGGCAGTCCGTATTCTGTCAGACCAACCACCCGCTCTGGTGCTGCCCGTCGAATCCGTGCTCCGCCAAGGTCTTGCCTGGGCGGGCCGGAACGCGGGGCATGGCATGATGCGCCACATCATGTCGAAGCCTGCACGTCCTGCCCGGCCCGCGCGCCCCGCACTTCGCACGCGCGCACCTGCCGACAGCGATGAACGCGAGCGGCGGATCGCGGCGATCGTCGAGGTCGTGCGCAGGATTCCTCGTGGCCGCGTGACGACGTACGGGTCCGTCGCGGCACGCGCAGGACTGTCGCGCCAGGCTCGACTCGTCGGCAAGGTGCTTGCGGGTCTGCCCCCGGACAGCGGGGTGCCATGGCAGCGTGTCGTGGCGGCTGGCGGGCGCATCGCCTTCCCGGAAGGCTCGCCGGCACGCGAGCGGCAGATTTCCCGGTTGCGTGCCGAAGGGGTCGATGCCGCACGCGGCCGAGTAGACCTGATACGGCACGGCTGGGGCGCGCCGGTGGGCGATCTGGACCAGTTACTGTGGTCCGGCGAATGAGACCCACACCGCGTTACGCAGTGCGCGAAAGCCGTATCATCGACGGCATGCGGACTGGAGCAATTCCCGGATGACCGAGCGCTACGTCGTTTTTTCCCACGGCAAGGACAGCGAGCCGTGGGGCAGCAAGATCGCCGCGATGGCAGAAATTGCGCGCGAGGAGGGGTTCCACGTCGAATCCGTCGACTATCGCGGGATCGAGGATCCGCAGGCACGCGTGACGCGACTGCTCGCCTTCTGCAAGGACCTGCGTGGATCGCTGGTGCTGGTCGGTTCGAGCATGGGCGGTTACGTGTCGGTGGCGGGCTCGTCGCTGCTGCAGGCGCGCGGCATGTTCCTGCTGGCGCCGGCGCTTTACATGCCCGGCTACGAGAAGTTCAGCCCGCGGCCCGCGCACTGCCCGACGACGATCGTGCACGGCTGGCGCGACGAAGTGATCCCGGTCGACAACAGCATCCGCTTCGCGAAGGAACAGAAGGCGACGCTGCACGTCGTCGACTCGGACCATCGGTTGCTCGACCAGATTCGCGCGATCAACCACTTCTTCGCGTACTTCCTGTTTCAGATCGACGAGTTCCTCTGAGGAGAGGGGTTAGGGGTTAGGGGTTAGGGGTTAGTCGGAGGCGCAGCTGAAGCATCGATGCTGCAGCTGCAGCCTCCGACTAACCCTGCCTCCCTAACCCCTAACCCCTAACCCCTAACCCCTTCCTATAGAATCCCATCCCGGGCGCCCGCCCCGGGGAATCACCATGCCTGTCGCTGCCAGATTGTCTTTCGCCGCCATCGCAACGCTGCTGCTCGTCGCGTGCGGATCCCCCGCGCCTGAACCGACAGGACGATGCCGCGGAACGAGGCGGAAGCGCGGGAACTGGGTCGGGATACGGACAAGACGGTGCTGGACGACATGATCCAGACGCAGGACAGGGCGCGTGCCGTGGAGGGCGTGACCATGGACGCCAAGCGCAACCTCGACGAGGCGGTCGACGCCCAGACGGGCGGCGCGAGCGACGAGTCGGGCGACAACTAGCGTCGCGCCGCGATTACGGCGGAGCGAGACCATGCAGCGAATTCCCGAACCCGAACTCATGGACGAGGCTGAGCAGGCGCGCGCCTATGCGATGGCCGACTTCGCCGAACCCAACGAACGCTTCGTGGGTTATTTCGAGACGGAGTTTCCCGACCTGCAGACAGGGTCGGTGCTCGACCTCGGCTGCGGCCCGGGCGACATCGTGTTGCGGCTCGCCACTCGCCGCACCGGCCTCACCGTGCACGGGATCGATGGGTCGGCAGCGATGCTGCGGTTTGCCAGCGAAAGCCTGCACGAATCCCCGGAACTCGGTGGCCGCGTGCAATTCATCGAGGGACGGCTGCCGGGTGCCACGCTGCCCTTGCCGGGCTACGACGCGGTCGTCAGCAACAGCCTGCTGCATCATCTGCACGATCCGGGCGTGTTCTGGCGTGCGGTGCGTGAGGCAGGTGTTCCCGGCGCGGCGGTGCTGGTGATGGACCTGTTCCGGCCCGAATCCGCGGCGGCGGCACGCGCCATCGTCGACCAGTACGCCGCGAACGAGCCCGAAGTGCTGCGCGCGGACTTCTTCGCATCGCTGTGCGCCGCTTTCGAGCCGGACGAAATTCGTGCGCAAGTGCGGGCGCACGGTCTCGACGGATTGAGCGTAAGGACGGTCTCCGACCGGCATCTGCTCATCACGGGCCGACTGCCACGGCGATGAGCGACTTCTCCGCCTTCGAGCGGCTCGCCCTGCCGATCGTCCGCGGCCTGGTCGCCCTGTGGGTGCGTCCGTCGGTGCTGCCGGACGACGCCAAGGCGCGGCTCGGGGCGGGCCGTGTTCCCGTATACGCACTCGAGAAGCGCAGCGTGATCGACCTCGCGGTGCTCGAGTACGTCTGCCGTGAGCGTGGTCTGCCGGATCCGCACCTGCCGGTCGGCACCAGGCCGGTGTTGCGCGGATTCGCTGATTTTTCTCGAGCGCCGCACCGGGTTTTTCGGGCAACGCATCGATCGCCGCATGCCCGAGGCATTGCGCGCACTCACCGCGGCGGTTGGCGAGGACATCGCGTTCGATCCCGAGCTGATTCCGGTGAGCCTGTTCTGGGGCCGCGCCCCGGACCGCGAGCGCACGTGGTTCCGCCTGCTGCTCGCCGAGGACTGGGACATCGGCGGACGCTTCCGCAAGTTCCTCTCGCTGCTCATCAACGGCCGCAACCTGCTCGTGCTGTTCGGCGAGGCCATGCCCGTGCAGTCAGCGATGTCGGAGACGCGGGGCATGCCGCGCGGTCCGCGCCGGATGTGGCGTCAGCTGCGCGTCCAGTTCCGCCACCAGCGCGCGGCGACCATCGGCCCCGACCTCTCGCATCGGCGCACGATCGTGACCGAAGTGCTGCGCACGCAGGCGGTGCGCGATGCAGTGCGCCAGGAAGTCCGGGACAAGAAGGTCTCGCGGCGCGACGCGCTGAAGGTGGCGCGCGGGTACGCGTACGAAGTCGCGGCCAACTATTCGCACGCGTTCGTCGTGTTTGCGTCGGGAATTCTCGGCCGCCTGTGGAACCGGCTCTACGACGGCGTCGAGCTCGCCAATTTCTCGAGCCTGCAGTCGGTCGACGAAGGCAGTGAAATCGTCTACGTGCCGTGCCACCGCAGCCACATGGACTACCTGCTGCTGTCGTACGTCGTGTACCACAAGGGCTACGCGGTCCCGCACATCGCGGCCGGCATCAACCTCAACATGCCGGTGATCGGCTCGCTCCTGCGCCGCGGTGGCGCTTTCTTCCTGCGCCGCAGCTTCGGCGGCAACGCGACATACTCGGCCGTGTTCTCGCGCTACCTCGGCGCGATCATGGCGCGCGGCCACTCGATCGAATACTTCATCGAAGGCGGGCGCAGCCGCACGGGGCGCCTGATGCATCCGAAGACGGGGATGCTCGCCATGACCGTGCGTGCCTACGTCCGCAATCCGGCGCGCCCCGTCGTGTTCGTGCCCATCTATTTCGGCTACGAGCGCCTGGTCGAAGGCCGCACGTACATCGGCGAGCTGTCCGGGCGCCCGAAGGAAAAGGAATCGGTCCTCGGCATGCTGCGCACGCTGCCCGAACTGCGCAGCCGCTTCGGCAAGGTCTACGTGAGCTTCGGCGAGCCACTGCCGCTCGACAACCTGCTCGAAAGCCACGTGCCGGGCTGGAATCGACAGCAGCCCGTCACGGAAGAAAAGCCCGCGTGGTTGTCGCCGCTCTGTGTCGACCTTGCCCACCAGATCATGACGCGCATCAATGCGGCCGCATGCGTGACGCCGGTCAACCTGATGGGCACGGTGCTGCTCGCGACGCCACGGCAGCGCATGGGCGAGGCCGACCTGGCCCGGCAGCTCGAGCTGTATGCGTCGCTGATGCGGCAGGCCCCGTATTCGCCCCGTGTCTGGGTCACGCCGCTCGACGGCCAGTCGATGATCCGGCACTGCGATTCGCTGCGCATGCTGTACCGGCAATCGCATCCCCTCGGCGACATCATCGGCATGACGGAATCGACCGCGGTGCTGTCGAGCTATTACCGCAACAACGTCCTGCACCTGCTGCTGATGCCTTCGTTGCTGGCGAGCGCGTTCCTGAACAATGCGTCGGTGCGGCGGGTCGACCTGCTGCGGCTGGCGGGCCGCGTCTACCCGTACGTCGCCGACGAGTACTTCCTGCACTGGCGCGAGGACGAGTTGCCGGCGGTGGTCGATGAGCTGCTCGAGGACCTGCTGAACCACGGCCTCCTGACGGCCTCCGACAGACCGCAACGAATGGCGGCGACCGGCGGCTGAGTCGAGTGAGGCCGTGCAGCTATCGGTGCTGGCGCGCATCAGCGTGCCGATCCTCGAGCGCTACTACCTCGCAATTTCCCTGCTGCTGCGCTCGGGCAGCGGACGCCTGACGCAGGAAGCGCTCGAGCGGCAGTGCCAGCTGACCGCGCAGCGCATGGCGATGCTGTACGAACTCAATTCACCCGAGTTCTTCGACCGCGCGCTGTTCGGCAAATTCATCGAGCGCCTGCGCTCGCGCAACGTCATCAGCGAGGCTGCCGAGGGCAGGCTCGTCTTCGATGCGCGGGTGCTCGAGGCGGTCGCCTCGGACGCGCAGTTCGTGCTGCACGAGCAGATCCGTAATTCCATCCTGCAGGTCGTTCATCGCTGAGGGCCGGCGTCAGCGAATCAGGTCGTTGCGGATCGCGTAGCTCGTGATCTCGGCGTTGCTCTTCATCGACATCTTGTCGAGGATGCGTCGCCGGTACGTGCTGACGGTCTTGACGCTGAGGTAGAGTTTCGCCGCGATCTGCGACACCGACTCGCCCTGCGCGAGCTTGCAGAAGATCTGGAACTCGCGTTCCGAAAGCTTGCCGTGCAGCGGGGCGTTCGAGTCGCCGCACACGCCGGCGACGAGCTGCTCGGCCAGTTCAGGACCGACATAGCGTCCCCCGCGCGCGACCGTTCGCAGTGCGCGCATCAGCTCGGGCGCTTCGGTGCCCTTGCCGATGAAGCCGCTCGCTCCGCCACGCAGCACGTTCAGGCCGAACTGGGCCTCGGGGTAGCTGCTGAGCACCAGGACCTTGGTGCGCGGGTAATGGGAGCGGGCGTAGCGCAGGACGTCGAGGCCGGACATGTCCGGCAGATAGAGGTCGAGCAGCATGACGTCCGCTGACGTCTCCTTGAGCCTCTCGAGCGCTTCCTTGCCCGACGTCGCCTCCGCCACCACGCCAAGGTCCGGTTGGGCGTTGATCATCGACCGCAAGCCGGCGCAGACGACCTGGTGGTCGTCAACCACCACGACTGATGTTTTCCTCATGACTGTGCATCCTGCCGCCGCGCCATGCGGTGTTCGCGGCCAGTGTACCCCCGCGCCGGACACTCTCGGCGGCGCTGTCGGAACAATCCTACACCGCTGAAAACCGGCTGCCAGAGGCAGGCATACTGGTGCGGGCGGGGGAGTGGACTCAGGGGAGTTCCAGGAATTGACTCGTTCCAGAAAAAGCACGAAACGATCGCTGCCCGACGACACGGCGGCGCTGGTGGCGCACCTGCAGCGCAGGCTCGAGGACGAACGCGCGCGCGTTGCACGACGCCTGCACAACGACGTCGCAGGAATGCTTGCAGCCGCCCGGATGGACCTGTCGCGCATCGCCGTTCGCGTCGCGGACGATCTCGAGTTGCGTGACCACGTGGCCAGGGTCGATCAGATCCTGGAGCAGGTGATCCAGAACGCACGTTCGGAGATGCAGCGCCTGCATCCGGCACTGCTCGACCACTTCGGGTTGTCCGTGGCGTTGCGGCACATCGTCGAGGATCGCTGCCGGACCGCCGGGGCGGAATACACGCTCGACCTGCCGGAGTTTGCCGGGGGCGTCTCCGCGCCAGCGTCCCTGGCGACGTTTCGCGTCATCGAACTGCTGCTGGAAGGAAGATCGCTGCGTCGTGTCGCCTTGCGCCTGCGCGAAGGCGCAACGAGCTCTCAGTTGCTCGCCGAAGTCGAAGGTGTCGAGGCCCGCGACGCTGCGGCCAGCGAGGACCTGCAGGCGCTGCGCTCCTGGCTCGAGTCCATGGGAGCAACGTGGAGCGAAGCGCACCGCGGCGATGTCGCAATCGTCGAACTGGCGGTGCCGCGCGCAGAACTGGCTGCGGTTGCAGCGCCGGGCGCCTGAACTGCGCCGGTCGCTGGACTCAGTTCCCGGCGCCCGCCGCGCCTTGCGCTGCGCGGCGAATGGCACCGATCAACTCGTCGGGGTCGCCGGTCTTCGCAACATATTCGCAGCGGTCTGTCTGCGCGAGCACGGTGCTCGAGGTCGCGCTGGTCGTAACCGCTGTAGACCACGATGGCCATGGCCGGGTAGGACTGTCGCAACTGCATCAGGGCGGACACGCTGGATTCGCCACCCAGATCGAGGTCGAGCACCAGCACGTGCGCAGCGTGCTTCGCGGCCGCATCGAGCAAGTCGCAGGCGCGACCCACGGTGCCGTAGACCTGCATGTCGGGCTCGGCCGCGATCAGTGCGCGGATAGCTGCGGCCAGATCGCGGTTGTCTTCGGCCACGAGCACGCGAATGCGGTTATTGCCGGATTCCATGCAGTCATTCTAGCGCTGCGGGCCGAGGTCGGCCTGCTGCACGAGGTGCCTGCGAGCCGATTGTGAGGGGTGTCCTACGGCCACATGGACACTGTGCCGAGTTCGCGCCCGCTCCGCGGTGCCTACAGTGATCTCGGGGGATCAGGGATGAAACCCAGGGCCAAGGAAGACCCGGTCACCGCCTCCGGTCGTTGCCATGGATGACGGCGACCGGCGCGGGCGACTCGCTCGATCTGCCGCGCTCAGTCCTCGAACTTCTTCTGGCGCAGCACCTTGACCTTGCCGCGCTGCGTCTTGCCCTCGAGGCGCTTCACCTTCGATGCCCGGGTCGGCTTCGTCTTGCGACGCGGCTTGGGCTCGACCAGCGCTGCCACGATCATCGTCCGCAGTCGCTCGAGCGCGTCGGCGCGATTCTGTTCCTGCGAGCGCAGGCGCTGCGCATCGATGACGATCATGCCCGCTTCGGTCATGCGGCGTCCCGCCAGGCGCTTCAAGCGCGCACGCGCATTCGGCCACAGGCCGTCCCATGCGGCCGAGTCGAAGCGCAGTTCGACGGCGTTCGAGACCTTGTTGACGTTCTGGCCGCCCGGGCCCGACGCACGCACGGCGCGGAACTCGATCAGGTCGTCCGGAATCGCCAGCGATTCGTTGATCTCGAAGGGCACGGCCCGGCCTCAGTCGCGGGTGGCGACAGGCGAGGAGGGCGCCATCTCGACGCGAATCTCGCGCTGCGTCACCGGGATCGTCACGCCGTTTTCCTTGAAGAGCTTCCAGATCCGGCGGTTCACGTCGGAGCGCACGTTGTTCACGCCTTCCTGCGGGTCGGGAATCCAGAAGCGCAGCTCGAGTTCGATGCCGCTGTCGCCGAACCCCATCAGGCGCGCGACGGGAGCCGGCTCGTGCAGGATGCGGGGGTGCCCATCGGTGGCCTGCAGCAGCAGCTTCATCGCCACCTCCGGATCATCGCGGTAGCTGACGCGGACCGGCAGCTTCAGGCGCACGCGCGGATCCGTGTAGCTCCAGTTGATCACCGGGTTGGTGATCAGGTGCTGGTTCGGCACCAGCGTCTCGACGCCGTCGCGATCGCGCACGACGACGTAGCGGCCGCGCAGTTCCTCGACCCAGCCGAAGCCTTCGGTCGTCGTGCCCGTCGTGCCCGTGAAGCTGATGACGTCGCCCGGCTTGATCGAGCGGTCCATCAGCAGCACGAAGCCACTGACGAAATTCGCCGCGATGCTCTGCAGGCCGAAGCCGAGACCGATGCCGATGGCGCCCGTGAGCACGTTGAGCGTCGTGAGATCGAGCCCCGCCGCGTTCAGTCCGACCAGCACGGAGATGCCGACCAGGAACGCCTGCATGAACTTCGCGATGCCGATGCGCATCGTCGGGGCGAGCGCGTCGAGCTTCAGCACGCGCCGCTCCAGCCAGCGCGAGACCCAGAGCGCGAGCAGCACGAAGACGCTGACGGTGACCAGCAGCTTCATCACCGACCAGACGGAGATGCGCGTCTTGCCCGCCTGCATGCCGATGCCGTCGAGGACGCGGATGACCTCGTCGCCCCAGCCCAGCAGGTGCAGCGAAAGGAAAACCCAGATCACGCCGGTGATCGCGGCGCCCCAGCCCTTGAGCCGGGCACGCGTGCCGAGCGACACACGCACCACGTACACGACGAAACGGATGAACAGCGCCAGGCCGGTCAGCTGCACGGCGGCATCGACCATGCCCGCCCGCTGTCCGCTCGCGTGCATCAGTCCGTCGGCCGCGGCCAGGATCACGAGCGTCAGCGCCGGCGGCGCGCTGATGAAGAGCAGCTCGCGCAGACGGTCGGAAATGTTCTCGGGCTCGGGCGAGACGGTGATGCGTGCCCGCGCATAGACGGCCGCCCACCACCCGAGCACCACCGCACCGGCTATGACGGCCAGCTGCAGGAAGTTCTCGGGCTGTTGCAGGGTCGCCAGGGCGTCGCCGATCGCCTGCAGCTCGGTTCTCATCCCGTCACGCGTTGAGGTCCGGGATCAGCTGGCTCTCGAGGCGAGCGATCTGGTCCTTCAGCAGGAGCTTGCGCTTCTTCAGCCGGCGCAGCTGGACCTGGTCCACGTAGAGGTCGAGTTGCAGGCGATGGATCACGTCGTCGAGGTCGCGGTGCTCGATGCGCAGGCCCCGCAAGCGGTGCAGGTTCTGGAACGTCTCGGTGTCGACGTTGTCCGTCTGTTCAGACATCGCAGGCGCTGTTCGTGGTCCGGTACGGGGCAGATACTTTAGCCCCCGGCCGCGCAAAAAGGGAGCTACTCCAGCCCGATGGTCTCCACGCGCTGGCCGAACATCACGACGAAGCCCTGCCGCCGGGTATTGCCGTCGAGCGTGTAATCGAAGAGGTAGGTGCGCTCGAAGGCCAGCCGCCCGCCGGCGGCCCGCACGACCTTGATCGACCGGAACGCGACGGTCCCGTCGAGCAGGATGCCGCCGGTCGCGACGCACGTTTCGCGGGCCGCGTCGTTGGCCCGTTCACGCGCCCCGAGCGCGTCGTGCCAGAACAGCACGAAGCCACTGAAGGCGATGCACAGGAGCAGCAGGCTCCAGGAGAGTTCCACGGGTACGGCTCAGAACAGCTTGTGCCAGTGGCGGGAGGTGTCGCCGATCGCGAGAAAATGCGGGTTCAGCAGGGTGTCGCGCTCGTTGTAGCGCAGGGGCAGGCCATCGAGCGTCGTGACCGACCCGCCGGCAGCCTCGACCACGGCCTGGGCGGCCGCGGTGTCCCATTCGCAGGTCGGACCCAGGCGCGGGTAGAAGTCGGCCGTCCCCTCGGCGACCAGGCAGAACTTGAGCGAGCTGCCCATCGGCCGCATCTCGTGCGGCCCGATCCGTTCGAGGACGCTGTCGAGCGAATCGCCGCGGTGCGAGCGGCTGCCGACGATCACCAGCGGGTCGCCGGCGGGCAGGCGCACCTGGATGGGTCGCGCGGCGCCGCCCTCGTGCACGACGAACGCGCCGACGCCTGCGACACCGTAATACACGAGGTTGAGCACCGGTGCCGAGACGACGCCCAGCACGGGCTTGTGGTCGCGGATCAGCGCGACGTTGACCGTGAACTCGCCGTTGCGGTTGATGAATTCCTTGGTGCCGTCGAGCGGGTCGATCAGCCAGAAATCGTGCCACTGGTGCCTGACGGCCGGCGCGTGCTCGTCCGCCGATTCTTCCGAAAGCACCGGGATTTCCGGGGTGAGCCGCCGCAGCCCGGCGCTCAGGATGTCGTGCGCTGCGCGGTCTGCGCGCGTGATCGGCGAATCGTCGGCCTTGTAATCGACGTCGTGGCCGGATGCGTACACCTCGAGGATCGCGGTGCCGGCGGCGTCGACGAGCCGCAGGACTTCGGGCAACAGCGACGCAGGGTCGCGGGTCACGGCAGCGTTCAAGCTCATCTCCCGGTAATGGACGGCCGTATCATACCGGCCCCGTCCACCCGTCTGCGTCCCCGAACGCCCTGCGCCGATGCCCGACTTTCCGCTTCCCGACTGGTCCCGCATCGACGTCGTGTGCCTCGACATGGACGGCACGGTGCTCGACCTGCATTTCGACAACCTGTTCTGGCTCGAGGTGCTGCCGCGGCGCTGGGGCGCAGCGCGCGGCCTCGATTACGACGCGGCCATGGCGCAGCTCAAGCCGCGGTTCGAAGCGAAGCGCGGCACGCTCGACTGGTACTGCGTCGATCACTGGAGCGAGGAACTCGGGCTCGACATTCCCGCGCTCAAGCACGAGTTGCGCGAGGAAATACGCTACCTCGACGGCGCCGCCGAATTCCTCGACCTGCTGCGCGGCCTCGGCAAGCGCGTGCTGCTCACGACCAACGCCCATCCGCTCAGCCTGCGGGTGAAGGACTCGCAGACGCAGTTGTCGCGGCACTTCGACGAACTCGTTTCGTCGCACGAATTCGGCGTGCCCAAGGAACATCCCGGGTTCTGGGTGGAGCTTGCGCGCAGGCACGACGTGCCGCTCGCCCGGACGCTGTTCGTGGACGACAGCGCGGCCGTGCTGCAGGCAGCACACCGGGCGCGGGTGCGTTGGATCTACCAGGTGCTG
>CAWHEA010000030.1:0-10638 GCA_963828265.1 uncultured Gammaproteobacteria bacterium
ATACGCGCCGTGATGCCTGGAAGCTGGCCACGCGTTAGGCTTACGGTCCGTTTCAACGCCCCGAGCCCACCCATGCCCTCGTTCGACATCGTGTCCGAGCTCCCCATGAACGAAGTGACGAATGCCGTGGACCAGGCCTCCCGCGAGGTTGGCCAGCGCTTCGACTTCAAGGGAACGAATGCCAAGTTTGAATTGAAAGATCACGTCATCACGCTTTCAGCGCCGGCGGACTTTCAACTAAAGCAAATGATTGAAATCCTCAAGCTGAAGCTCGCCAAGCGCACGATCGACGTGGCCTGCCTGAAGATCGACGAGCCGGTGATCACGGGCCAGACGGCGAAGCAGGTCGTTACGCTGCGCGAGGGGATCGAGACCGAGCTCGGCAAGAAAATCCAGCGCCAGATCAAGGATTCGAAGCTCAAGGTGCAGGCGGCGCTGCAGGACAAGCAGGTGCGCGTGACCGGCAAGAGTCGCGACGACCTGCAGGATGCGATCGCGCTGATCAAGAAGGGCGAGTACGAACTGCCGCTGCAGTTCACCAACTTCAGGGACTGAGCGGCGCCTCGTCGCCGCCCGCCTGCAGCAACTCTTCGATCTGGACCTCGAACTCATGCACCAGGAGGTCGTGCTGCACGCCCGTGGCCGGTCCCGCGAACCCGGTGTGGATCTTGCGCACGCGGCCGGTGCGGTCGATGAAGATCGCGGTCGGGTAGGCGAGCACGGCATCGAGCTGGGGCAGCGCGGCCGCAGCCTTCGCCTTGTCGGCCTCACCCGCAAGCAGCGTCGGGTACCCGATGCCATGCGCTGCCCGGAAGCGATTTACGGCGGCAACGGCGCGCTTGGAGTCCGCGTGCTGCTCGAACATCAGGCTGACGATTTCCAGCCCGCGCGACCGGTACCGACGGTCGAGCTGCACCAGCAGCCGTGCCTCGTCGTGGCTGTTGGGACACCAGCTGCCGGCGAGGGTGACCAGCAGCACCTTGTCCTTGAATCGCGGATCGCTGGACGACACGGTCTTGCCGTCGAGGTCCTTGAACGCGAACGTGAACGGTGCGTCGGGATCGCGCAGTCGCGAGGCCAGTGCAGCGGCGTCGATCGAGGCGTCCGGGTTGCGAGTCGCGACGAAACGCTGCGAGCCGCCAAGGTCGGACCACGCTTCGCCCACCAGCGCGCCCTTGGCGTCGAGCTTCGCTTCGTAGAGCACGACCGCACCGCCATCGAAGCGTGAGAGGCGCAACTCCTCGTCATGGGCCTCGCCGGCCAGGTAACGCTGGTCGCCCGTCGGCATCTGCACCGTGCCGGTCACGTCCTCGAAGCTCTGGTCGAACGTGGCGACTCCGGGCGTGCGACGGCCCGTGCGGTCCGTGAACGTCACGTCCCACCGGCCCGCGAAATCCGCGTTGTCCGGCAGGGCCTCGGGGTAGAAGCGCCAGGTTTCACCGAGCTTCGCCGTGAATGGCAGCTTCAGCACCTGGCCGTCGGCGTGGACGAGCGCGACGTCGCCGGTCAGTTCGTCGCCTGCCACCTTGGCGGTCAGGATCGTTTCGTATCCTGGAAACCGCGCTTCCAGCTTGCCTGGAGTGGCCTGCACTTCGTCGAGCCGGATGCGTTCGTCACCGTTGATGACGTACAGCACCTTGCCGGCTTCTTCCTGCGCGACGTCCAGGCCGAAGGGCACCGATTTCTTGCCGGGCAGCTCGAGGGTGGCGCGGTAGCTGCCGGGTTGCAGTTCGCGGTTGGCGGGTTTCGAGCAGGCGGAGAGCATGAGCGCCGCCGTCATGAGCAGCAGGGCTGGAGCAACACACGTTCGCAGTCGACCCGCGGGGGGCAGGTGCAGTCGGTTCATGCGACAGGTTCGGCCGTGGGGCCGTCAGACTTTGAGGGCGACGCGCATTTTATCAACCAGGTCTTCGCCGCCGTGCTGACGGACGTGTTCGATCACGATCGGGCCGAATTTCTTCGCGGTGTCGATGTCGACGCCCAGTTCCGCGAACGACGCGGCCAGGCCCGCCCAGCGCCCGGCGGTCGAATTCCTGCCGCCAAACAGCGAGCCGATGCCGCCCGCGAGCGAACTCAGGGCACTGGGCGGCGGGGCATTCTTGAGCAGCTTGTCGGCGCCCGGCACGTCGGCGACGAACGCCTGGAAATCCCTGGGGCTCAGGTTCTGCTGGCCTGCACGGAGCAGGGCCACGACGCCACCGCGGGCCTGGTCCCTGGAGACGCCCAGGTCTTTGGTGATCTTGCGGATCAGGTCGTCCATCGCTGTCACTCGGGTGGGGCGAACCGGACTGATTCTACGTCAAGCGGGCCGCCAGACGAGCGCCAGATCGGTCACTTCGGTGTCGGATTTGCGCGCCTTGATTGCGGACTGCTCCACGGCGATCGTCCCGGCGTCGAACTTCGATTCGAGCGCTGCGATCTCGTCCGCCAGTTCCGCCTCCAGCGCGGTCCGCTGCTGCCGCAGTGCCGTCAGGTCGGCTTCGGCGTGCGTCACGTCGGTTCGTTCCTTGCCGATGCGGCCCATGCTCTTCGCTGCGGACGACGCCTTGCCGAACGCGCCGCCGCGCCGGCTGCCGAACAACGCACCGAGCAGGCTGCCGCCCACGCTGATCGCTGACGACATCGTCTGCTGGCTCGCCTGCTCCTTCTCGCGGACGAGCTTCTGTTCGGCCTTGCGCGCCCGATCCTCGATCGTTTCGAGCTTCGACGCGTACTTCCGGCGCAAGGCATCGACGGCCGCATCGCGCCGCTCGCGCAAGACCAGGGCCAGGTGTGAGCGGAATTCGCTTTCGCTGCCACCCGGCGCCGACGTCAACTTGAGGTCCGGGCACCGCATGACCGATAGCGACGACGTGCGGTAGACATGGTCCGCCAGCGACCTGCCGTGCTGCGCGAAGGCCTTGGTCGCGATGACGCTGCCCGCCACGTCTGCGAACGTCGCATTGGGAGCCGGCGCATCGAGCAATTGGATCGCGTCGGCATTGCAGATCTCGGCGGCCTCCCAGTCGGGGCCCTGCGCGGTCAACGGTGCGAGGTAGTACCAGTTTTCCCAGGCATCGAGCCCGGCCTTGGCGTCGACGAAGTGCGCTCGCACCCGTGCGCCGATGTGCGGCTCGTACTCGACGCCCTGGTTGCCCGCGGCCGCCATGAATTTCTCGGGCACGCCCGCCGCAACGATGGGGCGACTGCTGGACGCCGTTACCGGTCCGCGCGCCGTGGCAACAGGAGCAGTCGCGGTCGTCGGTGTGGGCGCCGGCGACGCGGATTTCCGGCCATCGTGATGCGGCCAGCCTGGCGATCTCGGCCGACGTCAGCGGGCCGCGCAGGTAGGAGAGTGCCCAGCGCGTGCGCAGGAAAACGGGCGCTGCGTCGTGCACGTTCCGCATCAGGAACGTGCGCTGCGGCAGGCCCGACATCGCGGCTTCGAGCTGCGACTTGTCCATGCCACCCGCCGCATCGCTGCCGAGCAGGCCTTCGATCACGCGCGCCTTGTCGCGCTCCGTCTGCAGGCGGCCGATGAACCAGGTGCCGGCGTTGCCCAGGCCCTTGTAGTCGAGGTCGACGGGATTCTGCGTCGCCAGCACGACGCCGAGCCCGAAGGCGCGGGCCTGCTTCATCAGCGTCAGCATCGGTGTCTTCGACGGCGGCATGGCGCCCGGCGGGAAAAAGCCGAACACCTCGTCCATGTAGAAGAGCGCGCGCAGGCTGGTCGTGCCGGACTGGCGCCGCATCCACGCGACCAGTTCGTTGGTCACCAGGGTCACGACGAACATGCGTTCGGCGTCGTTCAGGTGGGCGATCGAGATGATCGCGATGCGCGGCTTGCCGTTTGCGTCGTAGAGCAGCGACTGGATGTCGAGGGCGTCCCCGGCAAGCCAGGCTTCGAACCCTGGCGAAGCCAGCAGGCCATTGATGCGGAGCGCGAGGTCGGTGCGGTCCTTCGCCGGGAAAAAGCTGTCGACGTCGAAGACGCCGATCTTGTCGAACGGCGGCTTCTGCACCGAACGGATCAGGGCGGCGAGGTCGAGGCTCTCGCCCTTGCGCCACGCGGCGTCGAGCAAGGCGGAGAGCAGGATGAATTCGCGGCTGCGGATCGGGTCGGCGTCGATGCCGAGCAGTCCGAGCAGGCCGGCGACTGCGGAACCGACGCGCTCCTTGAGGGCGGTCGCATCGTTCGCCACGACGGGATCGGGCGCCGAAAACGAACGGAGGATCGACAGCGGCCGGCCGGCATTCGAGCCCGGTGTGTAAATGTCGACCGTGGCGGCGTCGCGCAGGCGCTGGATGCGCTCACCGTCCTGGCCCCACTCCTCGAGCCCCTTGCGCCAGGTGGCCGCGGTTGCCGCCGCGAACTCGTCGACGCTCTGGCCCTTGCGCGAGGCTTCGCCGGCGTCTACCCAGGGCTTGAAGTCTTCCGGTCGCAGCTGCGGAAAGGTCAGCGCGAGGTTGGCGATGTCGCCTTTCGGGTCGATGACGATGGCTGGGATGCCGTCGATCGCAGCTTCCTCGATCAGCGACACGCAGAGTCCGGTCTTGCCGCTGCCAGTCATGCCGATGCAGACCGCATGCGTGGTCAGGTCGCGCGAGTCGTACAGCAGGTCGTCGCCGAGCTGCTGCGAGGCCGGGTCGTACTCCCGGCCAAGATAGAAGACACCGAGCTTTTCGTAGGACGGGAGCGGCATGTCGGTTTCCTTGGGTCCGGAACGCGCCAACGGCGAGCTGGACGGTCCGGATGTTACCGAAATGTCACCGCGGGGCGACTGACGGCGTAACCTCACGGGCCTAGGATGGCCTGAAAATCCAATCAACTCCGTGGCCAGCGCATGTCCATCGCCCTAGACCAGGTGACCAAGCGGTACCAAGGCGTACCCGTCGTCAACGACGTGTCGCTGAATGTCCGGCAGGGCGAATTCCTCGTGCTGCTCGGTCCGAGCGGCAGCGGCAAGAGCACGCTGCTGCGCGCGGTCGCGGGCCTCACCGAAATCGACCATGGCCGCGTTTCGCTGCACGGTCGTGACGTGACGCACGTGAATGCGCGCGAACGCCAGGTCGGGTTCGTCTTCCAGCACTACGCGCTGTTCCGCCACATGACCATCGGCGAGAACATCGAGTTTGCGCTGCGGGTGCGCAAGGTTAAGAGCGCGGAGCGCCGCGCCCGCCGCAAGGAACTGCTCAAGCTCGTCGCCCTGGAGGGCATGGACGACCGCCTGCCCGCGCAGCTTTCGGGTGGCCAGCAGCAGCGCGTCGCGGTCGCACGCGCGCTCGCGCACCGGCCCGAAGTGCTGCTGATGGACGAGCCGTTCGGCGCGCTCGACGCCAAGATCCGCGAGGAACTGCGCCGGACCATCCGCCAGATCCAGCGCGAGCTCGACATGACGACCGTGCTCGTCACGCACGACCAGGAGGAAGCCTTCGCGCTCGCCGATCGGATCGGCGTGATGCACCAGGGCCGCCTGCTCGAATGCGGCAAGCCCGACGATCTCTACACACGCCCTGCCACGCGCTTCGTCTCGACGTTCCTGGGCGCGGCGAACCTGCTGCTCGGCTATCGCACCACGCGCGGCGTCCGCTTCAATTCCGCGCCGGCCGCGAGTGGGGACGTGCCGCGAGAAGTCGTCGCCGTGCTTCGGCCCGAGGAAGTGGAGCTTTGCGCCGCCGAGCCCGAGATCAAGTCCAACTTCGTCGGGCACGGCAACGTCGAGGAAGTGCTGTTCGGTGGCGCGGTCGAGCGCCTGCGCGTGCGAATGGCGAGCGACGGCCCGGTGCCCGTCGCGCCCGGACGTGACGGCGCGCTCGACATGGGGTCCCTGCTCGAGGTGTCGCGGACGCTGCCCGAGCAACGCGATTTTCCGGTGGCCGTGGGCCAGCGCATCGCCGTCGGCGCCCGCCGCATTCACGTGCTGCCCACGCCGATCTCGAGCTTCACGGCGGTGGGCGCGGACGAAGCCGCCGCGCGCGAGTTGCACGGTTCCCCGCTGCTCTCCACGCTTGGCACGCGCATGCAGACCCGCGTTGCCACGCGCATCGGCCACTTCGAGCGGGCCCCGCCCGGCATGCCGGCCATCGCAACCGGCAAGGACTGCGCGCAGGCAGCCGAATGGCACCTGACGCACGGTGCCGTGCAGTTGCTGTGCGTGCCGCCGACGGCGCCGTTGCCGAACCACGTCGTCATCCATACGCTCGATGCCGAATCGCGCCGCGCGACGCTCGCGGTGGCCGCGAGCCTGCTGCGGCACGTGGCGGCCGAAGCGATCTACATCGGCATCCAGCCTGGGGCTTCGCCAGAGACCGATCGCGGCGCGCACATGCGCGACCTGCTCGACGCCCGTTCCGCAGCGCTGGCTGACCACGGCCTCGACATGCGCACGGAACTCCGTCCCGGCGACGTGGCCGAGGAGCTGCAGAAGGAGCTGGCCGCGTACGACAACAGCATGCTCGTGCTCGGCACGTCGGATCCGGCGGCGATCCGCTGGGACTGGCTCAAGGACCTGCTGGAGAATTCGCCACAGCGTGCGGTGCTGATCGTCAATTCGGCGCGCGCCGAAGCGACGCCGGACGGCTGAGATGGCTGCTTCCTGGTTCCGGCAGCCGAGCATTCTTCCAGGCTTTGGCCTGACGCTCGGGTTCACGACGTTCTTCCTGAGCGCGCTGGTGCTGCTGCCGCTCGCGGCCCTGGTCTACAAGACCACGTCGATGACGTGGTCGGATTTCATCGGCACGGTGCTGGACGAGCGTGCGCTCGCCTCGTACCGGCTGAGCTTCGGCGCCGCTTTCATCGCCGCAATCATCAATGCGTTCTTCGGCTTCATCGTGGCCTGGTCGCTGGTGCGCTACGAGTTTCCGGGACGCCGCCTGGTCGACGCGCTGATCGACCTGCCGTTCGCGTTGCCGACGGCGGTCTCCGGCATCGCGCTGGCTACGGTGTTTTCGCCGACGGGCTGGCTCGGTGTGCGGCTGCAGGAATTGTTCGGCTTGCAGGTCGCGTATACGTGGATCGGCGTGGTGGTCGCGCTGATCCTGATCGGGCTGCCGTTCGTCGTGCGTTCCGTGCAGCCGGCCCTGGTCGAGGCGCAACGCGACCTCGAGGAAGCGGCCGAGACGCTCGGTGCCGGACCGTTCACGGTGTTTCGCCGGATCGTCCTGCCGGCAGTGATGCCGGCGCTGGTCACCGGCTTCACGATGGCCTTCGCGCGTGGCGTCGGCGAGTACGGCTCGGTCGTGTTCATCGCGGGCAACCTGCCGCTCAAGACCGAGATCACGCCACTGCTGATCGTGATCAAGCTCGAGCAGTTCGACTACAACGGCGCTGCCGCACTCGGCTTCATGATGCTGCTGGTGTCGTTCCTGATGCTGCTCGCGATCAACCTGGTGCAGGGCTGGAGCCGCCGTCGTCAGTCAGGCGCGGATCAATCCGGTGGCCGAGTCGAGCGGCGAGCCCGCCCGCGTAACCGAAAGGCGGTTAGTTGACATGGCTGGTGCGGCTCCGAGATTCGAAAAGCGCCAGTATGTGTCGCCGGTCCTGCGGGCGGGTCGAGCCGCGCTGATCGCGATTTCGATCGCCTTCCTGGGCCTGTTGCTGCTGGCGCCCCTCGGTGCGGTGCTCGGCCAGGCGTTTGCCGAAGGGTGGCGCGTCTACTTCGAATCGTTCAACAACGTCGACACGCTCGCCGCGATCAAGCTCACGCTGCTGACCGCGGCAATCGTCGTGCCGATCAATACGCTGTTCGGCATCGCGGCAGCCTGGGCGATCGCCAAGTTCGAGTTCAAGGGCAAGAGCCTGCTGATCACGCTGATCGACCTGCCGTTCGCCATCTCGCCGGTCATCGCGGGCCTCGTGTTCGTCATGCTGTTCGGCTCACACGGCTGGTTCGGTCCGTGGCTGCAGGATCGCGACATCCAGGTCATCTTTGCCGTGCCAGGCATCGTGCTGGCCACCATGTTCGTGACCTTCCCGTACGTCGCGCGTGAACTGATCCCGCTGATGCAGCAGCAGGGCAGTGAAGAGGAGGAGGCGGCCATCACGCTCGGCGCCCGCGCCTTCACCACGTTCCTGCGCGTCACGCTGCCCAAGATCCGCTGGGGTCTCATCTATGGCGTGATTCTCTGCAACGCCCGCGCCATGGGAGAATTCGGTGCCGTCTCGGTCGTGTCGGGGCACATCCGCGGACTGACGACGACCATGCCGCTGCAGGTCGAGATCCTCTACAACGAGTACCTCTTCGTGGCAGCCTTTGCGGTGGCGTCGCTGCTCGCGCTGCTCGCGATCGTGACGCTCGTGATCAAGACCTTCGTGGAGTGGCGCGCCGACCGGCGTACGGGTTGATGGACAGGATCTCCGCACAACTGAGCGATTGGTGGGCGAGCCTGCGACGGCTCGCGGCCGGACCGGCGACTCTCGAGCGTACGCTGACGCTGACCCTCGGCGGGCTCGTGCTCGCGGCCATCCTCGTGCTCGCCTTCAGCGCCGTGGGATTGCTGCGCAAGCAGGCCGAGCAGCAGGCGGTGTCCAGGGTGCAGCTTGCAGGTGTTGCGGCACGCGAAGAGCTTCGCCGGCTCAGCGAAGACACGCTCACGACGACCCGCGTCCTTGCGTCCCGCCAGCCGCTGCAGCGATTGATTCGCGCGGGCAATCGCGCGCAGACCGAGTTCTTCCTGCGCCGCACCTGCACCTCGCTCAACATGGAAGCCTGTGCCGTCATCGTCGGCGCAAATGTCATCGCGAGCACCCAGCCCGGCGTCGCCTGGAGCGAGGCGCTCGAAGCCACGTCCGACCAGGGGGAGCGCTTCATGCTGGCGCCCACGTGGCAGCCGGACGGGCTGATCGGCGCAACTGCGCTGGTGCCGAATTTCGTCGAGACTCGAGTCGTCGCGTTGCGCTACTTCGACGAGCGACTGGCAGTCACGCTGTCCGAACAGGCCGGCATGCCGATTCGCCTCGTGCGGCTGTCGAACTGGCTCGACAACGTCGAACCCGATTTCAGGGAGCTGCACTCGACGGCGCTCTCGCGTGCCGAAAGCGTGGCTCGTCGCATCGAGCCGCGCGACTTGTACGCATCGAGCACGCCGATCTTTGCCTCGACCGGCGAGGGCATCGCACTGCTCGAAGCGCGCCTGCCGGCCTCGGCAAGTGATTCCGCGGTGGCGGGTTTCGTCCGGCGGCTCGGGTGGACGGCGTTCCTGCTCAGCATTGCCGCGGTCGCGGCGGCGTTGCTGCTCGCCCGCCGCATCGTGCGCCCGCTGCAATCGGTGGCGGAATCGGCGACGCGCCTGGGCCGCGGCGACTTTTCTGCGTCGATCCCGGTCGCGGGCGGCGGGCCGGAAGTGGTGGCGCTGGCGCGCACGCTCGAAGACATGCGTCGTCACCTCGTCGAGCTGACTGCGACGCTGCGCCGGCGCGAGGCCGATGCGCAAGCACTGCTGCGCGGAATCGTCGAAGGCGTGTATGCCGTCGATGCGAACCGCAACGTGAAGTACCTGAACCCGCAGGCCGAGCGCATGCTGGGTATCGAGGCGGGCGCGGCCGTCGGCAAGTTCTGCGGCGACGTGCTGCGACCGTGCGCGCTGCCCGACGGACGCCGTCCGTGCGACGCGGCATGCCCGATCGTAGCCTCGCGCGAGCGCGGCCACGCGCAGGCCACCGAGCTCCTGCAGTGGGCTGACGGCTCCAGGCGCACCGTGATCATCACGAGCGCCGGCATGGTCGACGGCCTGCAGGTGCAGGTGATGCGTGACGAAACCGACCTCGAAGCGGCCCGTCGTGCGCGTGACTCGATCCTCGCCAACATCTCGCACGAATTCCGCACCCCGCTCGCCGCGCAGCTTGCATCGATCGAATTGCTGCAGGAAAACCTCCACGAACTGCCGCGCGAGCAACTCGAAGAGCTGGTGACATCGCTGCGCCGCGGCTCGTTGCGACTGACGCGACTGATCGACAACCTGCTCGAGAGCGTCCGCATCGAGTCCGGGCAACTCGCGATCCGGCAGCAGCACCTGCAGCTGAACGAGGTGGTGCAGGATGCGGTTGAGCTCGTGGGCAGCCTGTTTCCGCAGCGCGGCCAGACGCTCGCCGTCGACGTTCCGGAAGATCTCCCGTCGCTGTACGGGGACGCGCCGCGGCTCATCCAGGTCTTCGTCAACCTGCTTGCCAACGCCAACAAGTTCGGACCGGAGGGCAGCACGATCAGCGTCGCCGCACGAGCCATCGACGGCATGATCGAGGCGACGATCGACGACGCGGGCCCGGGCGTGACGGAGAACGAGCGCGGGTCGATTTTCGAGCGCTTCCACCGGGCGACCGCGGAAGAGCCCGAGCCACGCGGCCTGGGTCTCGGGTTGTGGATCGTCAAATCGATCGTGGAGCGACACGGCGGCACGGCGATCGCCACGCGCAGTCCTGAAGGACTGACCAGGTTCGTGGTCCGATTGCCAGCCGGAGGGCCAGTCTCGCCATGAAGATACTGATCGTCGACGACGATCCTGACTTGCTCGCCCTCGTCGGCTTCGCGCTGTCCCAGTCCGGGTTCGTCGTCGTCAAGGCGACCAACGTGCCGACAGCCTTGAAGGTGTTTGCAGCGGAAGCACCGGACCTCGCCATCCTCGACATCAACCTGCCCGGCGGCAACGGCTAGCAATCTGGTG
>CAWHEA010000031.1:0-8163 GCA_963828265.1 uncultured Gammaproteobacteria bacterium
TGAACAGGGGAGTGAAGCCATGGGTATTCCGATACCGATGCTCGACCTGATGTTCTTCCTCACGGAGAGCCAGGACAACCCGAGGCACGTCGGCGCCACGCTGATTTTCCAGCTGCCGCGCCGCGGCGGCGCCGACATCGTCGGCAGGATCGTCGATGCGTACCGGCGCGCCACCCCGGTGCCGCCCTTCAATCGCATTCCCGTCCTGCGCAGGGTCGGGCTGCCCGAGTGGCACGAGGTGGACCGCCTCGACACGAGCTACCACTTCCGGCACCGGACGCTGCCGGCGCCGGGATCGGACGCGCAGCTCGACGAACTCGTCGCCGAACTGCACGCGCCGATGCTCGATCGCAGGCATCCGGGCTGGCAGGTGTACGTCATCGAGGGCCTGGCGCGGAACCGGTTCGCCGTCTTCATCAAGATCCATCACTCGCTGGTGGACGGCGAGTCGGGCATCGCCCTGGTGCATCGTTCGCTGTCACGCTCGCCACGCGACCGGCGCATCCGCACCGTGATTTCGACGAGTCTTCCTGCCGCTGCCCAAGCCGTCCCAGGCGGCCTGCTGCCACGTGTCGAGCACGAGGTGATGACTGCCGCGCGCACGGCCCTGTCGATCGGCTGGGGATGGGAGCGCCTGCTCGAGGAAAGCCTGGCGGGCCTGCGCGGGTTCTCGAGCAAGGCGATTCGTCCGTTCACCGCGCCGCTGACCCCGATGAACGAGCCGATCCGCAACGCGCGCTCCATCGCGCACACCGTCCTGCCGCTGCGGGCGATGTTGTCGGTGGCGCGCGCCTCAGGCACGACGCTGAACGACGTCGCGCTGTGCGCGCTCGACGCGGCCATGAACCGCTACCTGCGCAGCATCGGCCGGCCGGCCGACCGTGCGCTCGTCGCCATCTGTCCCGTCTCGCTGCACGACCCGAAGCGCAAGCAGGCGACGACGCAGGTGTCCGTCTTCTGGACGCCGCTCGGCAATCCGTCCGCGTCGATCGGCCGGCGCATGCGCCAGGTGATGGACAATACCCGCGCGGCCAAGGGGCGCATCCGCGCGCTGCCGAAGGACGTGGCCTACGCCTACGCGGTGCTCACCTTTGCACTCGGGGAAACGCTGGCGCTCGTGCCGCGCGGGTCCGTGGACTACTTCCTGCCGGCCAACGTCCTGATCTCGAACGTGCGCGGGTCGGGTGAGCCGCTGTACCTGGCCGGGGCACGTCTCGAAGCGCTCTGCCCGGTGTCAACGCTGATCTCGGGCATGGGCCTCAACATCACGTTCATGTCCTACGCGGGGCAGGTCGTGATCGGCTACACCGCGAATGCCACTGCGTTGCCCCATGCCGGCCGGCTGGCGGAGTACACGCGTGAGGCGTTTGCGACGCTCGAGCGGCAGACCCGCCGGGCCGCGGGTTGATGCCTTACCGACTGCTGGCAGACCTCGTCCTCATCCTGCACGCCGGGTTCGTGGCGTTCGTGATGCTGGGCGCACTACTGGTGTTGCGCTGGCCTCGCGTCGCCTGGGTCCACGTGCCCGTGGCGCTGTGGGGTGCGGGCATCGAGTTCATGGGCGGCATCTGTCCGCTGACGCCGCTCGAGAATCACTGGCGACGGCTGGCGGGTGAACTCGGGTATCCGGGCGGGTTCGTCGAGCATTACGTCGTGTCGGTGCTGTATCCGGCTGGATTGACCCAGCGGGTGCAACTCGTGCTCGGCATGCTGGTGCTGGTGGTCAATGGGGCGATCTACGCGTGGGTGCTCTGGCGCCGGTGGAACTGGCGATAAACCACGATGCAACGCCTTGCATCGGCGTGGACCATCGCCAGACGCTCGACTCGTTACCGGGGGAAACATGGCTGTCTGGACCTGCGCGCCGTGCCGTCTCGTTGTAGCGGCAGTCGCTGCTTTGGGGCTGGCCCCGTGCGCGCATGGCCTCGACTACGAGGTTGGTGAGGGCAAGTTCACTGTCACCGGGTCGACTTACCTGGGTACTGCGATCCGCACGGACGACAGGGACCCGAAACTGCTCGCCAATGTTAACAGCGCGCTGATCGGGGTTGCCGGCAACGCCGTGACGCCGAGTGCGGGCCGCAACGGTGACGACGGCAACCTCAACTTCGATCGCGGCGACCCGGTCATGACGGTGCTCAAGGGCTACCTCGTCGAGTTTCGTTCACGCGGGGCAACTACGGGATCGAGGTCAGCGGCCAGGCTCAGGTACGACTACGCCACCGCGGCCGATTCGAGTCACCCGCGGGGCAACGCGCAGAACGGGTACACCGGTGGCAGCCGCTGAGCGACCGGGGCGCGATGTCGCGCTCGAAGTACAGCGGCGTGGTACTGGACGACCTGTTTGGTCGCGGTCATAACGAAGTCCGCGACCTGGCTGTCGACTGGAGGCTTGGCTGGCAGTCGCTCGACTGGGGCAGGAGGCTGATGGCGCTGGGCGGGTTGCGCGAGCTCAATCCGCTGGACATCTCTGCCTCGCTGCGCCCCGGCGTCGACCGCGAGCACGAAACACGCGTCACGTTCCCGGCCGCGTTCGGTCGCGTCGCGTTGTCGCAGGCGACGAGCGTCGAGGCGTTCTACCAGCTGGGGTTCGAGCCCACGGCGCTGCCCGGGTGCGGCACGTTTTATTCGGTCGTCGACTTCATGGCCGAGGGTTGCGACAAGGCGATGTTCGGCGGCCTCTCCGATCGCACCGCGGTGGCGACCGGGAGTCTACGTGCAGCGCACCGCGACGCTGGATCCGGCGGACTCGGGGCAGGGCGGCATCGCGCTGAAGCACACGGTCGAGACCTGGGGAACCGAGTTCGGGCTCTATGCCACGCAGTTCCACTCGCGCATGCCCGTTTTACAGCGGGACCAAGTCGGGACGCGAGACCGGTCCGCTGTTCATTCCCGGCGATCCGGGCGGCCTCAATCCGACGTATTTCACCGAGTACCCGGAAGACATCCGCATGTTCGGCGCGTCGTTCGAGAAAAAGATTCCGGGCGGCGTGGTGCTCGGCGAGCTCACCTACCGTCCCAACCAGCCGCTGCAGTACAACTCGGTGGACGTGATCGGTGCGGCGGTGTCGCGCACGGCGCCGACGTCCGTTGCGCGCGAAGGTCGACGCCATGCCGCCAGGTGCGGTGATCGCGCGCGTGGGAACGTCACGAGGCGATGCAGGCTGCAGCTCGGCGCCGCGGGCGGGCTCCCGAACGTGCTTGGCGCAGCCGGCATGAGCTACGGCTGCGAAGCTCGTCTACAAACTCGTGCCGGACCTGCCGAATTCGTCGGTGACGCGATTCGGGCGCGCCGAGGTGTTCGGCCAGGGGCCCGTCAACGGCGTGTGCCCGCCGCCGGCGGATCCGGTGTCGTGTTCCTCAGATGGCTACGTGTCGCAGGAAGCTTTCGGCTATCGGCTGCGTGCGGGCCTGAAGTACCCGAAGGTGATCGGCGAGCTCGACCTGATTCCGTCGGTGGTATTCGGGCACGACGTCTGGGGCTGGTCGGGCGACAGCATGCTGCTCGAGGGCCGCATGCTCGCGATCGTGTCGCTGCAGGCCGTGCTCGCGGGCAAGTGGACCGCCGCGATTTCGTGGAACCCCACGTGGGGCGGCACGTACAACAACATGCGCGATCGCAGCACGGCGCAGGCGTACGTCAGCTATCAGTTCTGACGGCGAATCCAGACAGGGCTATAGTCCGGCGACGCGACCGGCCTCGCATGCGTCGCGCAGCAATCAATTAGACATAATCCGGGAAGAGGGGGAAACCATGCGATTCCGTCATGCGCTCGTCGCAGGCGTCGTCACGACGTCCGTTCTGTGTTCCAGCATCGCGTCCGTCGAAGCCAGGAACGACAAGGTCAACTATCAGGCCCAGATCTCGTGGACCTCCTACGGCATTCCGCACATCAAGGCCGAGAACTGGGCCAGCCTGGGCTACGGCTACGGCTATGCGTTTGCACGGGACAACGTCTGCGTGCTGGCGCGCGACGTGCTCGCGGCCAACGGCACGCAAGCGCGCTACTTCGGCCCCGGCACCGACAGCTCGAACATCATCTCCGACTCCGTCTATGCGATGGTCAATTCGCAGGCGCGCGTCGCAGCAAGCTGGGCCACGCTCGACAAGGAGACCACCGACCTGCTGCGCGGTTATGCCGACGGCTACAACCGTTACATCCGCGACACCGGCAACGCGAACCTTCCGGCCGATTGCCGCGGCGCGGCCTGGGTGCAGCCGATCACGGGCGAAGACGTCTACCGCACGCTGCGCAAGCTCCTGGTGCGCGCGAGCACGGGCAATTTCGTGCCCTCGATCTTCGGCGCCGCGCCGCCACCGCCGCCAGCGCCCGTGGCGTTCTCGTCCGGCCCGGCGGCAGGGGAGTCGCCGTCGCTGCCGCCGGCACGGTCGAAGACAGCATCGCGACTCGTCGCCGCCGCGACGTTGCCTGACTTTTCGCCGGAACTTTTCGGCAGCAATGCGGTCGCGCTCGGCAGCGAGCTGACGGGCGGTGCCGGCGCGCTGCTTGGCAACCCGCACTTCCCGTGGCGTGGCATCGAGCGCTTCTACTCCGTGCACCTGACGATCCCGGGCCGCTACGACGCGATGGGTGCGTCGATCTACGGCTTCCCGTTGATCAACATCGGCTTCAATCGCCATCTCGCCTGGAGCCATACCGTATCGACGGCGCGCCGGTTCGTGGTGCGCGAGCTGACGCTGGCACCGGGCAACCCGACCGCGTACGTCTACGAAGGCCAGGTCGTGCCGATGCAGCCGGAGGTGACGACCATCGACGTGGCGAACGGTGCCGGTGGCACGTTCAAGTTCAGCCATACGTTCTACCAGACGCAGTTCGGGCCGGTCCTGATCATTCCGCCGGCCGCGCCGTGGACGACGACACGTGCCTATGCGTTGACGGACGTCAACCTCGAGAACACGCGCGCGTTCCAGCTGTACCGTGAGATGGCGACATCGCGCAGCGTCGAGGAGTTTTCGCAGTCCCTCGAGCGGCATGTCGGGCTGCCCTGGGTGAATACGATCGCGGCGGACGCGCAAGGGCAACGCCTATTACGGCGACATGACGGCCGTGCCCAACATCACCAACGCGCAGTTGAGCGATGCGACCTGCAAGGGCTCCCCGTTTGCGCAGGGGCTGTCGGCACAGCGCGTCTATACGGTGAGCGGTGCGTTCGCGAAGTGCGATCCGGGCACCGATGCCGATGCGCCGGTGCCCGGCATCTTCGGGCCAGGCAACCTGCCGAGCCTGACGCGGACCGACTACGTGCAGAACTCCAACGACAGCTACTGGCTGTCGAACCCGGCGGCACGTCTCGAGGGGTACTCCAGGTTGATCGGCGCCGACGAGAAGCTGCCGCAGAACTTCCGCACGCGCCTCGGCGTCACGCAGATCAACGACCGCATGGCAGGCGCCGATGACCTGGCCGGCTCGGGCTTCACGCGGCAATGGCTGCAGGACGTGCTGTTCGGCAACCGCCATTACAGCGCCGAGATCATGCTCGACGACGTGCTGACGCTGTGCGCGCAGGAAGACAACAATGTGGTCGTCAGTGGCGCGACCATCAACGTCGGCGCAGGCCTGCAGCGTGCTCGCAAACTGGGATCGTCGTAACAAGACCGCCAGCATCGGCACGCACGTGTGGACGAACTTCTGGGGCCGTGCAAGCGGCACACCGGCCGCGTCCCTGTATGCGGTGCCGTTCAACCCGGCAGATCCTGTCAACACGCCGCGTGGCGTCAACCTCGCGAACACGGCAACGCGAACGAAGCTCATGGGCGACCTCGCCTTGACGGTGAAGTTCTTCGCCGACAACGGCATCCCGCTCGACCGCCAGTGGGGCGCGGTGCAGTTCGAGGTTCGCAATGGCAAGACGATCCCGATCCACGGTGGCCTGGGTGGCTCCGGCGTCTATAACGCGATCGGGCCGGCGGCGCTGGTTGCCGGGCGTGGGTTATCCCGCGATCACCAATGGCTCGAGCTACATCCAGGCGGTCACGTTCCGTGACAGCGGCCCGGATGCGCGCGCGATCGTCACGTACTCGCAGTCGTCGGATCCCGCGAATCCGAATTTCGCCGACATGACCGAGCTGTTCTCGAACTACGGCTGGGTGAAGATGCCTTTCGCCGAGGGCGACATCCGCCGCGATCCCAACCTGAAGACGCTGCACCTGCACGAAAAGCGTTAGTCGCCGCTGTCTGCAGCGAAGTCCCCACCGGCATCCGCTGGATGTCGGTGGGGACTATCCGCTGTTGCGCAATCCCGCCGCCACCCCGTTGATGGTCAGGTGGATGCCGCGACGGCTGCGCTCGTCCTTGTCGCCCGCGCGGAACCGGCGCAGCAGTTCGATCTGGATGTGATTGAGCGGATCGAGGTAGGGAAACCGGTACTTGATCGAGCGGGCCAGTTGGCGGTTACCCGCCAGCAACTCGTCGGTCCCCATGATGCGGAGCAGGGCCGACACGGTCGATTCGAGTTCGGCGCGGATGCGGCTGAAGATCGTCGCGCGTAACTCGGGATCGGTGACGAGATCGGCATAGCGCGACGCGATCGCGACGTCGGCCTTCGACAGCACCATCTCCATGTTCGACAGCACGGACGCGAAGAACGGCCATTCGCGGTGCATTTCCTGCAGCAGCTCGAGTCCCTCGTCGCCGTGCTCTTCGAGCCACGCGTCGACTGCCGACCCGAACCCGTACCAGCCCGGCAGCATCAATCGACACTGTGCCCAGGAGAACACCCACGGGATCGCGCGCAGCGTCTCGATCGAGCGCGACTGGTTGCGTGACGCCGGGCGGCTGCCGATGTTGAGCTCGGCGATCTCGCTGATGACGGTCGATTCCCAGAAGTAGTCCTCGAACCCGGGCGTCTCGTACACGAGGTGCCGGTAGGCGTTGTAGGCGTTGCCCGAGAGCACCTCCAGCGCCTCGAGATAACTTCGTCATGGGCGCGCGTCCCGCACCGCCGAGCAGCGTGGCCTCGAGCGTGGCGGCGGCGAGCACTTCGAGGTTGCGGCGTCCCACCTCGGCATTCGAATACTTGGCGCCGATGACCTCGCCCTGTTCCGTGACGCGGATCTGTCCCTGCACGGTGCCGCCGGGCTGCGCCAGGATCGCCTCGTACGTCGGGCCGCCGCCGCGGCCGACCGAGCCGCCGCGACCATGGAACAGCCGCATGCGAATGCCGTGCTTGCGGAAGGTCTCGACGAGTTCGGTCTGTGCCTTGAACAGCTCCCAGCGGGACGTCAGGTAGCCGCCGTCCTTGTTGCTGTCGGAATACCCGAGCAT
Organism: uncultured Gammaproteobacteria bacterium; assembly: GCA_963828265.1. Classification (GTDB taxonomy): domain Bacteria; phylum Pseudomonadota; class Gammaproteobacteria; order Steroidobacterales; family Steroidobacteraceae; genus RPQJ01. The sequence continues at coordinate 7,287 of CAWHEA010000031.1, forward strand.
CACTTCCTGCGCCTTGCCCCGCGAGTCGAGCATGCGCGCGTACACCGGAATCGACAGCAGCGCGTCCATCGCGCCGGCCGCGTTGCGCAGGTCCGCGATCGTCTCGAACAGCGGGACGACGTTGCAGTGCAGGCGTGCGTCGGCGGGACTGTACAGGCCGACTTCGCGCAGCAGCAGCACCACCTCGAGCACGTCGGACACGCCGTCGCACTTCGAGATCACGTAGTTGGGGATGCACTCGGCGCCGTAGAGCGTGTGCATGCGCGCCGCGGTCTTCAGGATGCCAGCTCGCTGCGGGTCTCCGCGGAATACTCGACGTGCCGTGACGCGAGCTGCAGCCGCGGGGTCCCGAGTTCATGGACCAGCAGGCGGATGCGGGCGGGCTTCGTCCAGCGACGACGTAGTCGGTGGCGTCCCGCCGCCCTAGGCCGAGCAGCTCGGCCACCACGCGCTCGTGCACGTCCGAGTTCTGTCGCAGGTCGACAGCGGCCAGGTGGAAGCCGAAGACGTTCACTGCGCGCCGCAGGTCGCGCAGGCGGCCGCGCGCGAGCAGGGCGGCGTCGTTGCTCACGAGCGAGCGGTGGATGATGTCGAGGTCGGCCGCGAACGAGGTCGCGTCGGCATACGGCGGGGCGTCGCCAACGGCGTGCCGCAGCGCCTCGTGCTGGTCCAGCACGCGTGCGGTCGTGGCGATGCGCGCATACAGGCCCGTGAGCGCGCGCCGGTACGGCTCGTCGCGACGGTGCGGGCTGGTGTCGGGCGAGCGGTCGGCCAGTGCTGTCAGCTCGGGTGAGACGTCGGTGACCAGCGTCGTCATCGAGAGTTCGGCGCCGAGCGGTGCAGCTGCTCGAGGTAATACTCGAACACGCGTGACGAC
>CAWHEA010000032.1:0-73532 GCA_963828265.1 uncultured Gammaproteobacteria bacterium
ATCGTCGCCTTGGTCCAGCAGTTCCTTCAGCCGATAGAGCACGTCGAGGGCGGCGCGCGGGCTCAGCGATTCGGGGTCGACGCCCTCGAGCATCCGGCGCAGCGCGGATTCGGTTTCGTTCTCCGGCATCGACAACGAGAGTTCCTGCTGCGGGGTTGGCGGCCGGGTCGCGTGCTCGCGCTGCTCCAGTTCGTGCAGGTACCGGCGGGCTTCGCCGATGACGGCCTTCGGCACGCCTGCCAGGCGCGCGACCTGCAGTCCGTAGCTCTGGTTGGCCGGGCCTTCCTTCACCGAGTGCAGGAAGACGAGCTGGTCGCCGTGTTCCGTGGCGTCGAGGTGGACGTTGGCGCAGGCGGGAAGTTCGTCCGCGAGTGCCGTCAGTTCGAAGTAGTGCGTCGCAAACAGCGTGAACGCGCCGATTTCGCGCCCGAGGTGCCGGGCACAGGCCCACGCCAGCGAGAGGCCGTCGAACGTGCTCGTGCCGCGACCGATCTCGTCCATCAGCACGAGGCTGTCGCGGGTGGCGTTGTTCAGGATGTTCGCGGCCTCGGTCATCTCGACCATGAACGTCGAACGTCCGCCCGCGAGGTCGTCGGCCGCGCCGATGCGCGTAAAGACGCGATCGACCGGCCCGATGCGCGCGGACTCGGCCGGCACGTAACTGCCGATGCCGGCGAGGATCACGATCAGCGCCGCCTGCCGCATGTACGTCGACTTGCCGCCCATGTTCGGGCCCGTGACGATCAGCATGCGGCGGCCGTCGCGCAGGTCGAGGTCGTTCGGCACGAACGGGCCGTCGATGTGCTGCTCGACCACCAGGTGGCGGCCGCCGCGGATGTCGATGCGCGACTCGTCGCAGAGTTCGGGACGCGCCAGCCGCAGCGTGATCGCACGCTCGGCAAGGTTGCCGAGCACGTCGAGCGCGGCGAGCGCGGCGGCCGTCGCCTGCAATGCGGGCAGCGTGTCGGTGAGCGTGTCGAGCAGGCCGTCATACAGCTCGCGTTCGCGGGCCATCGCCCGGTCGCGCGCGCCGAGCACCTTGTCCTCGAACGATTTCAGTTCGCTCGTGATGTAGCGCTCGGCGTTCTTGACCGTCTGCCGGCGCACCCAGTCGGCCGGCACGCGATCGGCCTGGCTGCGGCTCACCTCGATGAAGTAGCCCTGCACGCGGTTGTAGCCGAAACGCAGGTTCTGGAAACCGGTGCGTTCGCGTTCGCGGGCTTCGAGGTCGAGCAGCGCTTCGTCGCTGTGCTCGCTGATGCGCCGCAGTTCGTCGAGGCCGGCGTCGAAGCCGGTCGCGAAGACACCGCCTTCACGCAGCAGCGCGGGCGGCGTCTCGACCAGCGCCTGCGCCAGGTGTTCATGGATCGCCGGATGCGTACCGACGCCTGCGGCAAGGCGCTGCAGCAGCGGGGCGTCCAGTGTCGCGAGCAGTGCCTGCAGTTCGGGCAGGCAACCCAGCGCCTCGCGCAGCTGTGACAAGTCGCGGGGGCGGGCGGACCGCAGCGCCACTCGCGCCAGGATGCGCTCGACGTCGCCGACCTTGCGCAGCAGCGTGTGCAGCGACGAATGCGAACCGGCATCGATCAGGGTCTCGATCGCCTGCAGTCGCAGTGCCCGCGGTTCGACGCCGCGCAGCGGGCGCTGGATCCAGCGGCGCAGTTCGCGTCCACCCATGGCCGTGGCCGTGCGGTCGAGCACGTCGATCAACGTGCTGTCGCTGCGGCCGGACAGGCTGCTGTCGAGTTCGAGGTTGCGACGCGTCGCCGCATCGAGCAGCAGCGCGTCCTCGCGCAGTTCCGTGCGGATGCCGCGCAGGTGGGGCAGGGCGGACTTCTGCGTCTCGCGCACGTAGTTGAGCAGGCAGCCGGCCGCACCGATCGCGAGCGACTGTCCGGCGAGGCCGAAGCCCGCGAGGTCGCGCGTGCCGAACTGTTCGCACAGTTGCCGCTCCGCGCTGCCGGCTTCGAAATGCCACGGCGGACGCTGGCGCACGCAGATATCCGTGCGGCCCTGCAGTCGCTCCAGCGCGCTTTCGGGAACGAGCAGTTCCGCGGGGCGCAGTCGTTCCAGTTCGGCGGCGAGCGCTTCGTCGCCCGCGGCCTGCAGCGCATGAAAGCGGCCGCTCGAGAGTTCGAGCCAGGCGAGGCCGAAGCCGTCGGCGCCGGGCGCGATCGCCGCGAGCAGCGTGTCACGACGCTCTTCCAGCAACGAGTCGTCGGTGACGGTGCCGGGCGTGACGACGCGCACCACCTGTCGTTCGACCGGGCCTTTCGACTTGGCGGGATCGCCGATCTGTTCGCAGATCGCGACCGACTCGCCCTTGCGGACAGCGCGCGCGAGGTAGTTGTCGAGTGTCTGGACCGGCACGCCGGCCATCGGGATCGGCTCGCCGCCGGACGTGCCGCGGGCCGTCAGCGTGATGTCGAGCAGGCGCGAGGCCTTGCGGGCGTCGTCGAAGAACAGCTCGTAGAAATCCCCCATCCGATAGAACAGCAGCACGTCCGGGTACTGCGCCTTGATGCGCAGGTACTGGGTCATCACGGGGGTGTTGGGCGGGGATTTGGGCTGTTCTGTCACGCCGCCGGATTCTAGCCTCTTGCCCCGTCGGTCAGCGAACGAGCCGGACGACCAGGGCCGGCAACCATGCTTCATCGGCCCGCCCCGGATGGTTCAAACTACGGTGGTCCGGCCGGCCCGGCCCGCGAGGATTCCGCATGCGCAAGACGATCGATTTCCTGCTCAACGACTGGCTCGACGTTGCCTCGCTCGCGGCGCGCGAGCGGTACAGCGAACACAGTCGTGAAACCTTCGAGTCGGTGCTCGATACCTGCCAGCGCATCGCGGACGAAAAATTCGCGCCGTTCAATCGCCTGGTCGACGTGCAGGAACCCCGTCTCGAGAACGGGGCCGTCATCCTGCCGCAATGTGCCTACGACGCGGCGCGTGCTTACGTCGAATCGGGAATGATCGCGGCGACACAGGACTACGACGTCGGCGGCATGCAGCTGCCATACGTGGTCGAACTTGCGGCCAATGTGTTCTTCGCGAAGGCGGGAGTCGGTCTCGGCGGTGGCGGCATGCTCACGGTCGGCAACGCCAACCTGCTGATGGCGCACGGCACGCCGGCGCAGAAGACGGCCTTCGCGCAGCAGGAAATCGACGGCAAGTGGTTCGGCACGATGTGCCTCTCCGAGCCGCAGGCCGGCTCGAGTCTCTCCGACATCCTCACCCGCGCGGTGCCCGACGGCCCAGGCCACGAGCGCGACGAACTCGGTCCACGTTACCGGTTGACCGGCAACAAGATGTGGATCAGCAACGGCGAGCACGACATGTCGGAGAACATCGTGCACCTCGTGCTCGCCAAGATTCCCGCGGCGGACGGCAAGCTCGTGCCGGGCGTGCGGGGCATCTCGTTGTTCATCGTGCCGAAGCTGCTCGTGAATGCCGCGGGCGAGCTCACCGGTGAGCGCAACGACGTCGCGCTCGCGGGCCTCAACCACAAGATGGGTTGGCGCGGGCTGCCGAACACGCTGCTCAATTTCGGCGAGGGCACGTTCCCGGTGGATGGCCGACCCGGCGCCGTCGGCTACCTCGTCGGCAAGCCCGGTGACGGTCTCAAGTGCATGTTCCACATGATGAACGAGGCCCGCATCGGTGTCGGGCTCGGCGCCGTAGGCATCGGCTTTGCCGGGTACGAGGCGAGCCTCGATTACGCCCGCAGTCGCAAGCAGGGACGTCCGTCCACGCCGGCCGGCAAGGATCCGGCATCGCCGCCCGTGAACATCATCGAGCACGCCGACGTGAAGCGGATGCTGCTCGCCCAGAAGTCGTACGTGGAGGGCGGCCTGGCGCTCGAACTCTATTGCGGCCGGCTGGTCGACGAAGCCAGGACCGGATCCGCGGAGAGCGTGCCGGCGATCAAGGCACTGCTCGAGATCCTGACGCCGATCGCCAAGAGCTGGCCGAGCGAATGGTGCCTCGAAGCCAACAACCTCGCGATCCAGGTGCACGGCGGCTACGGCTACACGCGCGACTTTCCGGTCGAGCAGTACTGGCGCGACAACCGTCTCAACATGATTCACGAGGGGACTCACGGCATCCAGGGCCTCGACCTGCTGGGGCGCAAGGTGCTGATGGACGAGGGCAGGGCGCTCGGCCTGCTGGTGCAGCGCATCGGCCAGACGGTGCAGCAAGCCGGCGAGCATGCCGAGTTGAAGGACGAATCCGCCGCGGTCGCGCGCGGACTGCAGGCTCTGCTGGACGCGACCCGTGCGGCCTGGAGCACGCGCGAGCCCGATGAAGCCCTGGCGAACGCCACCCCCTACCTGCAGGCGTTCGGCCATGTCGTCGTGGCATGGTTGTGGCTCGACGTCGCGCGTGCGGCTGTCGCAGCGGCGGCGGGCAAGGACGATGGCTTCCTGCGCGGAAAGCTCCAGGCGGCGCGCTATTTCTTCGACTTCGAACTGCCGAAGATCGACGCGTGGCTGGCCGTGGTCGCGGCTCGCAATCCGACCTGTCGCGAGATGCAGGACGCCTGGTTCGAGAGCTGATCCAGTCCCTGCCGCCATGCATTTCGGTTAACCGCTACCCGCGTTGTCGCGCAAAGCGAAGTCGCCCGGTCCGCCGCTGGATTAGAATGCGCGGCCGAAAATAGCCTGACGCCGCTCGGGCCCCGCGGGGCCGCGGCCGTGCGTCGTCCCTGAACAAGATCATTTGGAGCAGTTCAACGATGAAACTCGTCAATCTTTCGATCGCCGCCCTCTGCCTGGCGTGTGCTGCGGGTTGCAGCACGCCTGAAGTCGCGGCACGCCCGCGGCAGCGGCGTCACCGGCACCTGCAGCCGGCGCCGGCGGCGGCGCCGAGGGGCGAGACCCTGGTCGCGACCGTCGAGGTGACCGCGATCGTGACTGCGATCGACCAGACGACGCGTGAAGTCACGTTGAAGAAGGAAGACGGCACTGAGGTCACTTTCGTCGCTCAGCGAGGACGTCAAGAACCTCGCGCAGGTGAAGCCGGGCGACGTGCTGCACGTCGTCTACGGCGAAGCGCTGGCGTACGAAGTGAAGAAGGGCGGCACGGCGGTGGCGCCGGCGACGGCGATCGCGGGCGGCGCGGCCGAGCTCGGCCAGAGGCCGGCAGGCGCGCTGGCGCGGCAGACCACGGCGACCGTCCTGATCACGGCGATCGACCCGAAGGTGCCTTCGGTGACGTTCCAGGGTCCGGCGGGCAATACGCGCACGATCAAGGTGCTGCACCCCGAGAAGCTCGTGGGCGTGAGCGTGGGTGACACGGTCGAGCTGACGTTCACCGAAGCGGTCGCGATCAAGGTCGAAGCAGCACCCGCCAAGTAAATAGAAAAAGCCGGGCCACGTGGCCCGGCTTTTTCATGCCTGCAGCTGCAGGCAGCGACTGCTACTTCTTCTCGACCGGTGCAACGGGCGCCGACTGGCCCGCGACGAACGGGTACTTGGCGAAGATCGCCGCGACTGCATTCGTGATCGTGCCCTGCTTGTCCTGCATCATCTTGGACGTCACGACGTCCTCGAGTCCGCCCTGGAACACGGCCTGGCGCTTCTCGCGGTCGATGACGTCCATGACCAGCGTGCCCACGTTGTAGCGGCGCGTCGTCACCTCGGATCCGCCGTAACCGTAGGCGCCGTAGGGCGCGCCGTACCAGCCGCGATACCCGTACGACGGGCCGTAATACGGCGCCGGCGTCGACTGGATGTCGGTCTTTTCTTCCAGCTTGCCCTTGAAGTTGAGCAGCAGGTCCGGGTTATCGGACTTGGTGTAGCCGCGCGCTTCCATTTCGCGCGACGCCGCCTGCTGCATCATCTGCTGGGAGATCGTCTGGAATTCGGCAGGGTTGCCGCTCACAGCCGAGAGGAAGTTGTAGGTCTTGTACTTGCCGAAATCGACGGCACGGTCGTAGTCCCCACGGACGTCCGGACCGCTGGCGCAACCACCGGCGAGCGCCGCCGCCGCCACGAGGGCGGCGACGAACGGCATGCGGGTCAATCGTAGATTCAACATGGGTGGCTACCTCGCGGATTACTTGGCGAGCGGAATGCCCTGGACGCTCGGCAGGCGCAGCAGCGTGTTGAGCTTGTTCTCGACCTGCACGAAGCGCAGCACCTTGGTCGTCGGCAGGACCTTGTCCATCTTCTTGACCGTGGACTTCATCAGCGCTTCCTCTTCGTCCAGCAGCTTGAACCAGTCCTTGAGCAGGCCCTTGGCGGCGCCGTCCGTCATGGAATCGTAGTTCGATGAAAATGCATTCACCAGGTCCACGCCGCGCTGCATCAGCTTCTTGCGGTCGGCCTGGTAGGCGTCGTAGAGCGGCGTGAAGGCGGCCATCTGCGCGTCGTCCAGTGCCATGGCCTTGAGCACGACGGCGCGCTTGTCGGCCTGGATCTGCGCGATCAGCTGCTGGGTTTCGTCGTAGCTCGACTGCGCCTGGGCGGCGAACGGCGCCGCGACGGACAGCAGTGCGAGGGCGGCAAGGGCGATCTTGAAATTCTTCATGTAAGTGCTCCGTGGAATCCTGGTTGCTTATTGTGCGAGCGGGATGAGGCCGTAGACTTCGCGCCGCAGCATGTTGTCGAGACGGGTCTCGATCTGCGCGTAACGCAGCGCCTTCACCGGCGGCAGGGCCTTGGCGACCTTCTTCGTGTAGGCCTGCTTGAGGGCCTCGCGATCCTTCTCGATCCGCATCTTCGTCTTGAGCATTGCCGTGGCGTCGGCATCGGTCATCGCGCCGTACTTGGCGGCGTAGTCGTCGACCAGCGCGAGGAACTCGTCGTTGAGTTTCTTGGCCTTGCCTTCGTACTCGTCGTAGACCGGCCAGAACGCGCGGCTCTCGGCATCCGTGAGCTGCAGGTTCTGCGCGTACACGGCGCGCTTGTCGGTCTGGACCTGCTTGAGGATGATCTGCTCGTCCGTCTTGACGCTCTGCGTCGCAGGGGCGGCCTGCGCGTGGGTCACGACGGGGAAGGCAGCGACGGCCAGCGCCACTGCAAGGGAAGCAATTTTCATGGGTTCCTGCCTGTTTGTTGGGTATCCAAGCCTCGGCTTGCAAGATAGCGACGGCGTGCCGCTGCTCGCAAGGGGCCGGTAGAATTGTCGCATGACGGCCCCCACCGATGTTGACCTGCAGCAGCTGGCCCGGTCCGTGGGAGACCGTTTGCAGGCCCGGGCTGAGACGCTCGTCACGGCCGAGTCCTGCACCGGCGGCTGGATCGCCAAGGCCTGCACGGACGTGGCCGGCAGTTCGCGCTGGTTTCAGGGTGGGGTGGTCGCCTATTCGAACTCCCTCAAGGTCGCTTTCCTGGACGTGCCCGAGGACCTGCTGTCGCGGCACGGCGCCGTCAGTGAGCCTGTCGTGCGGGCGATGGCGGCAGGTGCCCTGGCTCGTACCGGCAGCACGGTGGCCGTCGCCGTGAGCGGCGTGGCCGGTCCGGACGGCGGGACGGCCGACAAACCCGTCGGGACGGTCTGGCTGGCCTGGGCCTGGCGCGAAAAGGACGGTTCGTTTCGAACCGAAACTCGCCGCGAACGATTCGTGGGCGGGCGCGACGAGGTGCGGCGCTGGACGGTGCGGCTTGCGCTGGAGCGACTGCTCGCCGAATGAGTGACCGGCTCTTTTTCGCACTGTGGCCCGATCCCGCCCTGCGGCAGGCCCTGCGTGCACGCGTCGATGCGATCGTGGCCTCGCTCGAGGGCAAGGCGCAGCGCCCTGACCAGTGGCACGTCACGCTCGAATTCATGGGCCAGGTTCCGCGTGAGCGGCAGCCTGCGCTGCGAGCTGCCGCCGACCGCGTGCGCCAGTCGCCCCTCGCGATCGAGTTCGATCGGGTCGAGCACTGGCGCAAGCCGCAGGTCGTGTGCCTCGTGGCGAGCCGGGTTCCCGCCGGGCTCGCGATGCTCGTCACGCAGTTGCACGCTGCGCTGCTCGAGGAAGGCTTCACGCTCGACGCACGACCGTTCTGTCCGCACCTGACGCTCGCGCGCAAAGTGCGAGCCGCCGCGGATGTGCCGCTCGAGCCTCCGTTCGTGTGGCAATCCAACGGCTTTGCGCTCGTGCGCTCGGTGACCGATCCGGCGGGCTCACGCTATGAGCCTCTGGACTGGTGGAATCACGCGGTCGAAGGCGGCTGAGAAACCGGTGATTCCGGGCAATTTTTCGGACCGCCCGCGGGCAGGGCTGTGGAATAATGCAGCCATCCCGCTGATCTCCTTTCACGAGCCGGGCCAGCCCGGCTCCCACGCCTAACTCACGAGCAACGCAATGGAAGAAAACCGCAAGAAGGCCCTGGTCGCAGCGCTCGGCCAGATCGAGAAGCAGTTCGGCAAGGGCTCGGTGATGCGCCTTGGCGACTCCAACAGCTACGACGTGGAAGTCGTCTCCACCGGCTCGCTCGGGCTCGACATCGCGCTCGGCGTCGGTGGCCTGCCGAAAGGCCGCGTCATCGAAATCTACGGGCCGGAATCCTCGGGCAAGACCACGCTCGCGCTCACGGTCGTCGCCCAGGTGCAGCGTCTCGGCGGCACCGCCGCCTTCGTCGACGCCGAACACGCCCTCGACCCGGCCTATGCCGAAAAGCTCGGCGTGGACGTCAACGAGCTGCTCGTGTCGCAGCCGGACAACGGCGAGCAGGCCCTCGAGATCACCGACATGCTGGTCCGCTCGAACGCGGTCGACATCGTCGTCGTCGACTCCGTGGCCGCGCTCACGCCCAAGGCTGAAATCGAAGGCGAGATGGGCGACATGCAGATGGGTGCGCAGGCGCGCCTCATGTCGCAGGCGCTGCGCAAGCTCACCGGCAACATCAAGCGCTCGAACACGATCGTCATCTTCATCAACCAGATCCGCATGAAGATCGGCGTGATGTTCGGCAACCCCGAGACCACCACCGGCGGCAACGCGCTCAAGTTCTACGCCTCCGTCCGCCTCGACATCCGCCGCATCGGCGCGATCAAGCAGGGCGAGGAAGTCGTCGGCAACCAGACGCGCGTCAAGATCGTGAAGAACAAGGTCGCGCCGCCGTTCCGCGAGGCCGAGTTCGAGATCATGTACGGCGTCGGCATCTCGCGCGAAGGCGAGATCATCGAGCTCGGCGTGACGCAGAACATCATCGAGAAGTCGGGCTCCTGGTACTCGTACAAGGGCGAGCGCATCGGCCAGGGCAAGGAAAACGTCCGCACGTACCTCACCCAGCACCCGGACACGGCGCGCGAAATCGAAACCGCCATCCGGGCCAAGTTGCTGGTTCCGAAGAAGGGCGAGGCGGCCGCGGGTGAGGCGTCGGAAGCCTGAGCCAGGAGCGGCGGCGGCGGAGGCGGATCAGCGCACCGTCCAGACCGCGGCCTACGCCCTGCTCGCGGGGCGTGACTTCAGCCGCCACGAACTGACCGAGCGCCTGCTCCGCAAGGGGTATGGCGCTCAGGTCGTCGAAGCGGCGGTCGCCGCCATCGTGCAGGAAGGGTTCCTGCGCGAAGAGCGGTTTGCCGAGCAGTTCGTCACCCAGCGCGCGGGGCGTGGCCAGGGACCGCTGCGCGTCCGCATGGGATTGCGCGAGCGCGGCGTCGAGCCCGAAACGATCGACCAGGCGTTCGACACGACGGAAACCGACTGGGTCCAGGCGGCCCGGGAAGCCCGCCGCCGCAAGTTCGGTTTGGCGCCGCCGGCCGACTACCGTGAACGTGCAAAACAGGCACGCTTCCTCCAATATCGCGGGTTTTCTTCCGACCAGATCCGGGCCGCCCTTGGCCCCGGCGAAGACGACCCCGACTTATGACAAGCACGCCCCAGGCCCCGGCCAACTTCATGACCAGCGCGCAGTTGCGCGCGGCGTTCCTCGACTTCTTCAAGGACCGCGGCCACGCCGTCGTGCCGTCGAGCTCGCTCGTCCCGGGCAACGACCCGACGCTGCTCTTCACCAACGCGGGCATGGTCCAGTTCAAGGACCTGTTCCTCGGCAAGGAAAAGCGCAGCTACGTGCGCGCGGCCACCTCGCAGCGCTGCGTGCGCGCCGGCGGCAAGCACAACGACCTCGAGAACGTCGGCTACACGTCGCGTCACCACACGTTCTTCGAGATGCTGGGCAACTTCAGCTTCGGCGACTACTTCAAGCAGGACGCGATCCGCTTCGCCTGGGACTTCATCACCGGCACGCTCGGGATCCCGCCGTCGAAGCTCTGGGTCACCGTGTTCGAAGAAGACGACGGCGCCGCAGAAATCTGGCTGAAGGAAATCGGCGTCGACCCGGCGCGCCTGACGCGCATGGGCGCCAAGTCGAATTTCTGGGCGATGGGTGACACCGGTCCGTGCGGCCCGTGCACCGAGATTTTCTACGACCACGGCCCCGACGTGGCCGGCGGTCCGCCGGGCTCGCCCGACGAGGACGGCGATCGCTACGTCGAAATCTGGAACCTCGTGTTCATGCAGTTCGACCGCGCGGCGGATGGCACGATGACGCCGCTGCCGAAGCCGTCGGTGGATACGGGCATGGGTCTCGAGCGTGTCTCTGCCGTGATGCAGGGCGTGCACAGCAATTACGAAATCGACCTGTTCCGCAACCTGATCGCTGCGGCGGCCAAGGCCACCGGCACCAGGCGATCTCGCCTCGAACTCGCTGCGCGTGATCGCGGACCACGTGCGCGCCACGTCGTTCCTGATCGTGGACGGCGTGCTGCCGTCGAACGAAGGCCGCGGTTACGTGCTGCGCCGGATCATGCGTCGCGCGATCCGCCATGGCTTCATGCTCGGCCAGCGCCAGCCGTTCTTCCACACGCTGGTGAGGACGCTCGAGCAGGAGATGGGTGTCGCCTATCCCGAGCTCACCGCGCAGCGTGCGCACATCGAGAAGGTCATCCTGCAGGAAGAAGAGCGTTTCGCCGAGACGCTGGCGCAGGGCATGACGTTGCTCGACACCGCGATCGGCACGCTCGGCGACAGGAAGGAGATTCCGGGCGAGACGGTGTTCCGTCTCTACGACACCTACGGTTTCCCGGTGGACCTCACGAACGACATCGCGCGCGAGCGCGGCCTCTCGATCGACGAGCCGGGCTTCGAGGCCGCGATGAATGCGCAGCGCGCGATGTCGCGTGCGGCCAGCAAGTTCAACGTCGACCTGCGCGGCGACCTGAGCGTCGACAGCCAGACGTCGTTCGTCGGGTACGACGGCGAGACTGGCCAGGGCCGCATCGTCGCGATGTTCCGCGGCAAGGACGCCGTCACCGAGCTGAAGGCGGGCGAGGAGGGCCAGGTGGTCCTCGACGTCACGCCGTTCTACGCCGAGAGCGGCGGCCAGGTGGGTGACGCCGGAGAGCTCTCGACGTCCAGTGCCCGCTTCGCTGTCGCCGACACGCAGAAGCTCGGCAAGGCGCACGTCCACGTCGGCAAGCTCGCGGCCGGCACGCTGAAGGTTGGCGATACGGTTGCCGCGACGGTGGATGGCGTCCGTCGCGACGCTACCCGCGCGAATCACTCCGCCACGCACCTGCTGCACGCTGCGCTGCGCCAGGTGCTCGGGACGCACGTCACGCAGAAGGGCTCGCTGGTCGCGCCCGACCGGCTGCGCTTCGACTTTTCGCATTACTCGGGCGTCACGCCCGACGAGTTGCAGCGGATCGAGGCGATCGTCAACGCTGAAGTTCGCAGGAATGCCGACGCCGAGACCAAGGTCATGGACTTCGACGCCGCCGTGGCGGCAGGCGCGATGGCGCTGTTCGGCGAGAAGTACGAAGACAAGGTGCGCGTGCTGCGCATCGGTGCATTTTCGACCGAACTCTGTGGTGGCACCCACGTGCGCCGCGCCGGCGACATCGGCCTGTTCAAGATCGTGAGCGAAGGCGGCGTTGCCGCCGGCGTGCGACGCATCGAAGCGGTCACCGGGCCAGGGTGCTTACCAATATGTGGTCGAGACGGACCACAAGTTGCGCGACGTGGCCGGACTCGTTCGCGGCTCGCGCGACGACGTCGAAGACAAGGTCAAGCAGTTGCTTGACCGCGCGCGCCGCATGGAAAAGGAGATCGCGCAGCTGAAGGAAAAGCTCGCGAGCGGCAGCGGTCGCGACATGGCTGCCGAAGCGCTCACGATCGGCAACGGCGTGAAGCTCGTCGCTGCAAGCGTCGAAGGCGCGGATGCGGCCGCGCTGCGCACGGCCGTGGATCAGCTTAAAAACAAGCTCGGCAGCGCGATCATCGTGCTGGGTTCGCCCGCAGGCGAAGACAAGGTGACGCTCATCGCGGGTGTCACCGACGACCTCACTGCGCGCGTCAAAGCGGGCGACATCGTCAATCACGTGGCGAAGCAGGTGGGCGGCAAAGGCGGTGGCCGCGCGGATCTCGCGCAGGCCGGTGGCACGCAGCCAGCGAACCTCGCTGCCGCGCTTGACGGTCTTGCTGCGTGGCTCGCTCCGCAGGTGTCGTGACAAGTTGACGCGCGCACTCGAAAGGAAAGTTTCGTTCCGATCGAGTAAGAAAAATCGAACCAATTAGGAGATTTCCGTAGTCTCCGCATACTGACTTTTGTTGGTGCACGCGCTATTGTTCCTGCGCTGAAATGCTGCGCATATTTATGCGCATATTATTCCCGAAGAAGAGTAGGGAATCGTTCCTGGCCGGTGGTACGCATAGGCATTGAATGGATTCGAGTCCGGCGAAGTACTGAGCCAATCAGGCTAGGAGAACTTCATGTTGATTCTCACCAGGCGCGTCGGTGAAACCGTCATGATCGGCAACGACGTGACCGTCACCGTGCTCGGCGTCAAAGGTAACCAGGTCCGCGTCGGCGTGAATGCGCCGCGCGACGTGGCTGTCCATCGCGAAGAAATCTTCGAGCGCATCAAGCGTGAAGAAGAAGGCGCTGGCGGGACGACGTCCGCGCGCCCGGCTGCTGCACGCACGAATGGCAATGGCCATGCCGGCAATGGCATGGATCACGAGCCGTTTCCCTGACGGCAGGCACGCTCGTCAGCCAACCATTTTTCGGCCTGAGCTTTACGGGGCGGCTCCAGACGTTTATCCTTCGCGGCTCTCCTAAAAACGGAGAGATGGCCGAGTGGTCGAAGGCGCGCCCCTGCTAAGGGCGTAAGGGTCAAAAGCCCTTCGAGGGTTCGAATCCCTCTCTCTCCGCCAGGACGTTCATAACGCGCCCGTAGCTCAGTTGGATAGAGCGTCTGGCTACGAACCAGAAGGTCGGGAGTTCGAATCTCTCCGGGCGCACCATGTGAAATGGAAAAGGGGTATCCCGTCAGGGGTACCCCTTTTTCATTTCACGGTTTGGCACCGGTGAGACGTCAGGAACTCCCGACGACGTCGGGAGGTCGACAACCACGCGCCGCGTGGTTGGACGTTGGCGATTCGCGTGCGACAGCGGAGCGCATCGGCAACGGTCCCAACGGGACGGCCAGGAGCGGAGCGGGGCCGCCATCTCGTCCGGGCGGACTCAAGGCTCCACGGCGATGCCGGGCGTACCGTCACTCATCCGGCCGATGAGCGCCGCCTGCGCGAAACCATGACGCTCGAACGTCGCGAGCACGCCGGCGACGGCATCACTGGAGCAAGACACCAGCAGGCCGCCCGAGGTCTGCGGGTCGCACAGGAGTGCCTGGCGCACCTCATCGACGTCGGCGACAGATCTGCACGTCGGCGCCGTACGATGCCCAGTTGCGTGCCGACGCTCCCGTGACGAATCCCGCCTCCGCCAGCGCGAGCACGTTGTCCAGCAACGGCACCCGCGACATCTGCACGCGTGCGCGCAAGCCTGCGCCACGGCACATTTCGAGGAGATGCCCGAGGAGGCCGAAGCCGGTCACGTCGGTCATGGCATGGACGCCCGGCAGCTGCGCGAGATCGGGGCCCGCGACGTTGAGCCGGGTGGTCGTTTCGATCATCGATCGATAGTCGGCCGCCGCGAGCGCTGTCCTTCTTGAGCGCGGCCGAGAGGATGCCGACGCCCAGCGGCTTGCCGAGCACGAGCACGTCACCCGCTCGCGCGTCGGCATTGCGCTTCAGGTGGCGCGGGTGGACCAGGCCGAGTGCAGCCAGGCCGTAGATGGGCTCCACCGAATCGATGCTGTGACCGCCCGCCACGGGAATGCCGGCCTGCGCGCAGATGGCTTCGCCGCCGCGCAGGATCTCGCGGATGACCTCGCCCGGACAGCACCTTGATCGGCATTCCGAGGATGGCCAGCGCCAGGATCGGCGAGCCGCCCATTGCGTACACGTCGCTCAGCGCGTTGGCGGCCGCGATGCCGCCCGAAATCGAACGGATCGTCGACGATCGGCATGAAGAAATCGGTGGTGGCGATCACCGCCTGGTCGTCGTTGAGACGGTAGACCGCCGCGTCGTCGGCCGTTTCCGCGCCGACCAGCAGCTGCGCGAAGGGAGCGGTGGTCGCCGAGCCCTTGAGCAGGTCGCGCAGCATGCCCGGGGCGATCTTGCAGCCGCAGCCGCCGCCGTGTGACAGCGAGGTCAGTCGCGGTCGCAGGCGTCGGTGACAGCTGTCACGACCGCTCCTTCACGAATCGCGAGTCGGGGCAAAGTGGCGGAAGGCAGCAGGAGTCGAACCTACCAGGAAGCGTCTGACGCCCCCTTCTGGGTTTGAAGCCCAGCCGCACCGCCGGGTGCGCATGCCTTCCGGACGCCTTCATGATTGCGCGACTCGCCAACCGCTGTCTATGCGCAGAACGTGCGTGTCGTTGATGCGGCGTGTGAAGCCGACGCGGTCGAAGAACTCCAGGATCTGGATCGTCCGTTTGCGGCCGAGTCCGATCGCGTCCCGGAACCGCGCCGCATCGATGCCGCCGTGCTCCCGCGCTATTGCGGCGGCAATCCCGGCCAGTTCGCCGATGCGTCCGGTGTCGTAGAACAGGTCGCGCACGACCTGGTACACGGCTCCCCGTGTGACCTGCTTGCGCAGCACCTGGCGCACGCGTTCCTCCGGTTCGCGCACCACGGTGGCCAGGTCGCGCACCCACGGCGGATCGAAGCGCCCTGCGGCAATCAGCGGCTGCAGCTCCTGCGCGAGCGCTTCGTCACGCTTCCGACAGCCTGGCAGTGTGCTCCGGCAGGTGCAGCCACGGCCCGTTGCGCATCACGACTTGCTCGTGCACGAGTTCGTCGACCAGACGTGCGCCAGAGCGCGGCAGGCAGGTCAGGCTGCGCGATGCGGCGCAGGCGACCGACATCGGGACCGGGCTCGTCGGGTGCCCGGGCATGAAACTCTCGCAACGTGTGCACCGCATGCTGGCGCAGTTCGAGCCACGCAGACGGGAGGAAGACGAAGCGTTCGGGTCCCGCCTCGATCGTCAGCGAGTCGGCCGGGAGCGGAACCTGCTCCGGGGCGCGACCGGTCAGGCGCGCCAGCGCCGTCATCGGCAAACCGTGGCGCGCATGTTGCAGCAGCGGCGCGATCCCGTCGCCCGCGATCATCCGTTCGAGCGCGTCGAGATGGCGAAGTCGGTCGACGAGCGTCGTCTTCGCGACGGCGCGTACGGGTCGATGCACGACGCCGCCGCCGACCGTGTGCGTGGCCTGCGCATCGCGCGCGATGAAGCGATCGCCACGGCCGCACAGACCGGCGCGTCGAAGACCAGCTGCACGCGCCCGGACTCGCCTGCCGACAGTCGTGCCCGACTCGAGCGGCACGACGTGTGCGACGCGGTGCGTCGTGCCCATGTGCACGTGCAGCGGCGCCCAGGGCGCCAGTCGCAGATTGCTGTCTGCCAGCAGCCGCAGTCGGACGTCGATGCGCGTCGTCGGTGCGAACAGGCGCGGATCGGCGAGCCAGTCGCCGCGGGCAATCGCGTCCTTGTCGACACCGGCGACGTTGATCGCGCAGCGCTGGCCCGCGTGTCCGTGTCGGCGGCCTGGTTCTGCGCGTGGATGCCGCGCACCCGCGCGGGCAGTGCCCGACGGCATCACGACACGCGTGTCGCCGGCCCGGACCTCGCCCCGAGAACACGGTTCCCGTCGCGACGACACCGTGACCCGTGAGCGTGAAGACACGGTCCACGGCGAGGCGAAACAGCGCATCGTCCTGCGCGACGGGGTTGTGCGCGGCCGCGTCGAGCAGGTGGCGGCGGCAGCGCTGCGGTCACCCGGGTCGTCCGGTGCGAGGCGCGTTGAGCGGAAAGACCGGCGCGGCCCGCAGCGGCGTCGGCGGCGAGCCGGCCGTCGACCTCGGCGCGCACCTCGCCGCAGGCGCTGGCATCCACGCGGTCGACCTTGGTCAGCGCCACGGCACCGCGCGTCATGCCGAGCAAGTCCGAGGATGGCCAGGTGCTCGCGCGTCTGCGGCATCACGCCGTCGTCGGCCGCGACGACCAGCAGCGCGAAGTCGATGCCGGTCGCGCCGGCGACCATCGTGTGCACCAGCCGCTCGTGGCCGGGAACGTCGACGAAGCCGAGCACGTCGCCACGCTCCGCGCGGCGTGTAGGCGTAGCCGAGTTCGATCGAGATGCCGCGCTCCTTCTCCTCCTTGAGCCGGTCGGTGTCCACGCCGGTCAGGGCGCGCACCAGCGTCGTCTTGCCGTGGTCGATGTGTCCGGCCGTGCCGACGATCATGGGCGCAAGGCGCTCCACTGCGCGGCGAAGTCCGCCTCGTCCGCTTCCTCGAGGCAGCGCAGGTCGAGCCACAACGCCTTCGTCGGCGATCCGGCCGATCACCGGCCGCGGCAGCGCACGCAGCGCCGCATCGAGACGATTCAGGCTGCCGCGTCGTGCCCGCGACGCAGCGCGCGACAAGGCCGTGGCTCGGCAGCGTGTCGACGGGCAGGGCGCCGCTGCCGATCTGGCTCAGCATCGGCACCCGCTCGACTTCGTAGGCACCGCCGACGGCGCGCCTGCACGACGGGTGCCAGGCGCGCCGCCTGCGCGCGCATCGCCGCCGCCGGGCGCGTGAGCAAGCGCAGCGACTGGTCAGTCGCTCCGCGAGCGAGCTCGGGCTGTCGATAGAGCGCGCAGCACCGCCTCGAGCGCTGCGAGCGTCATCTTGCCCGAGGCGCAGGGCGCGCTTGAGCGGATTCTTCTTCAGGCGGGCGATCAGGTCCGCACGACCGACGAGGATGCCCGCCTGCGGCCCGCCGAGCAGCTTGTCGCCGCTGAAGGCCACCAGGTCGGCGCCTGCCGCGATCGTCTCGCGCACGGTCGGTTCGTGCGGCAGCCGCCAGCGGGAGAGGTCCACCAGCGATCCGCTGCCGAGATCGACTGCGACAGGAATCCCGTGCGCACGGCCGAGTTCGGCGAGTGTCCGCCGTCGCGACGCTCGCCGTGAAACCCGGAAATTGCGTAGTTGCTGGTGTGCACCTTCAGCAGCAGGCGCCGTGCGCGGCCCGATGCGCCTGCTCGTAGTCGGCGAGCGTGCGTGCGGTTGGTGGTGCCGACCTCGACGAGCTTCGCCCCGGCCTGCCGCATGATGTCGGGTATGCGGAACGAACCGCCGATCTCGATCAGTTCGCCGCGCGAGATCACGACTTCGCGCCGGCTGCGCGAGCGTGCTCAGCATCAGCAACACGGCGGCGGCGTTGTTGTTGACGACGGTCGCCGCTTCGGCGCCCGTCAGTTCCTGCAGCAGGTCGCTCGACCAGCGCGTCGCGATCGCCACGACGGCCGGAGTCGAGGTCGAACTCCAGGTTGACCGGCGCCGTCATCGCCTGCACCACGGCGCGCACGGCTTCCTCGGGCAGCAGGGCGCGGCCGAGATTGGTGTGCAGCACGGTGCCGGTCAGGTTGAAGACCGGGCGCAGGTGCAGGGCGCGAGGCTGCAGCCAGTGTCGCATCCAGCGCGGATCCGATCGCATCCTCGGTCAGCGCGGCGCGCGCCAGCTGGCCGGCCAGGGCAGCGTGGCGGAGATCGTCAAGGTGAGTGCGCAGGGCGGACGTGACCAACGTGCGCCCGTAGCGGGCCAGCAGCGGCTGCAGTGCCGGCAGATTCAACAGGCGATCGACGGACGGTATGTCCGTGGCACTGGCAGTCGGCGTTGGCGCGGGCGACGAGTCCACGCGCCCGATCTTACCCTCAGGGCTGCCAGAGGAGGGGGTTGCCGCTGCCGCGATGGTAGCCGGCCTCGGCGAGGAGCAGGTCCAGCGCGAGGCTCGCGAGATCGTCCGCCACCGGCTCGACGCCGCCGTCTTTCTCCTGGTAGAGGATCTTGCGGTAGGTCATGCAGCTGTCGCAGCACTCGGCGCGGACGGCATCCGCGGCGCCTTCGATCGCCTGGTAGGAAATTCCCTTGGTGGACTCGCACTGGCTGCAGGTCACGCGGACCATGTGCCATTCCGTCGCACAGAGGGCGCAATGCAGGTAGCGATAGCCCTGGGATCGCGGGTCCGAGTGCACGATGCTCGCGACCGGCAGCGAGCCGCACACCGGGCAGACGCCGTGCGTGCCCAGTTCGGCGACGTCTGTTGGTCGCGAGTCGGGACGCGAGGTCCACCCAGTAGACCTGCAGCGCCGCCATCAGGAACGGCGCGGCGGCCGTGTCGATCTCGGCGGTCCGCCCCGCGAGCAACGCGTCGGCCTGCGCCTCGAGTAGCTCGGCCGACGCTTGGCGCAGCCGGTCGCACAGGTCGCGCACGCCGGGCGGTGTCTCCGGCAGCGCTGCCACTGCCTCGCACAGGCGCGCAAGCACATCGCGCCAACGTCCTTCGCGCGTCCAGCTGGCCGCAGGCGCGACGGGCATGCCGTGAGTTCGCGCAAGCTCGAGCTGTGCAGCCGTGGGCAGGGACGATTCGAAGCCTGCCAGCGCCGCCTGCTGCGCATCCGCGAGCGAGGCCATCAGGTGCATGTAGTCGCCGATGGCGTGCCCCCCGGCGCCGAGCTTGCGCAGGCGCTGGGCGCGCAACGCGAACAGCTGCGCGCGATCCGGCAGGCGAATGCGCGGGACTGCCCTCTCGGCGAGTGACTCAATCTGCCCGGGTTCGAGGATTCGCTGCACGGATGTTCTCGCGGAACCAGGCTCTATGATGCCTCCAGGCCCAGCCCGGCGTCACGAATCCGCGCGTAATTGCACCCATCGAGCCGGTCACCCAGAAGACCGCCGCGTAAGCGTGCCCGATGATCGAGCAGACCAGCACGAACCCTGCCAGCGCGTGCACCACTGCCGCCAGGCGGATGACGCCGATGGGGAAATACGCCGAGAAGTACGAGCGCCAGATCACGATGCCGGACAGGAGCAGCAGGGCCATGCTGGCGACCAGCACCATGAACAGGATCTTCTGGCCGCCGTTGTAGCGCCCGACCTCCGGCAGTCGCGGGTCGTCGTGCGACGTTCGCCTTCGGCATCTCGCGCAGCCACTTCCAGTCCCGCTCCTCCATCCTGTTGTGCTTGCCGACGGCCAGCGCCAGGAGCACGAACGAGACCGTCATGACGAGCCCGATGAACGGATGCAGGATGCGCGACCACGTGCCGCCGCCCACCAGGGTGCTCATCCAGTACAACGACGGATGGAACAGCGCCAGGCCCGACAGTGCGGCCAGCACGAAGGCGATCGCGAGGATCCAATGGTTGACGCGCTCGCGTTCGGTGTAGCGGGCGATGACCGTGCGATGAGCTGTGTCACCCATGGTTCTTCTCCAGTTCCCGCGCGGCAGCCGCCTCGTCTTCCTCGGTCGTATCGTTGGGGCCGACGCGCAGATAGTGGAACAGCGCCGCC
Source organism: uncultured Gammaproteobacteria bacterium (assembly GCA_963828265.1). Lineage (GTDB taxonomy): Bacteria > Pseudomonadota > Gammaproteobacteria > Steroidobacterales > Steroidobacteraceae > RPQJ01. The sequence goes on from CAWHEA010000032.1 coordinate 19,669, forward strand.
AGCGCCGTGAGCGCGATGCCGGCAACGGCCAGCGGCTTGGTGACGCCCTTCCACGCGCCGACGATCGCGCTGATGTGCGGCTCGGCGGGCAGGCCGCTGTAGAGCTCCGGCTGGTCGGCGTGGTGCAGCACGTACATGACGTGCGTGCCGCCGACGCCCGGCGGATCGTAGAGCCCGGCCTTGTCGAAGCCGCGCGACTTGCAGGTCCTGCGATGCGCTCCTCGGCGTGCTGCTTCATGTCCTCCTTGGTGCCGAAGACGATGCGCCGGTCGGGCAGGCCTTGACGCAGGCCGGGCTCCTGCCCGACCGCGACGCGGTCCGAGCACAGCGTGCACTTGTAGGCCTTGTTGTCCTTCTTCGAGATGCGCGGGATGTTGAACGGGCAGCCCTTCACGCAGTAGCCGCAGCCGATGCAGTTCTCCTGGTGGAAGTCGACGATGCCGTTGGCGTACTGCACGATCGCGCCGGGCGCCGGGCAGGCCTTGAGGCAGCCCGGATCGGCGCAGTGCATGCAGCCGTCCTTGCGGATCAGCCACTCGAGGTTGCCCTTGCGGGTTCTCCCACTCGGTGAAGCGCATCAGCGTCCAGGACTGCGGCGTCAGATCGTGCGGGTTGTCGTAGACGTGCCGTTGCAGGTGCCGATCTCGTCGCGCAGGTCGTTCCACTCCATGCAGGCCGACTGGCAGGCCTTGCAGCCGATGCACTTCGAGACGTCGATCAGCTTGGCGACTTCGCCGGTGGCCGGCCCGCGCACGCCGCGGCGACGGGGTCGTGGTCGCCGAGCGCCGCGACGATGTCGAGGGATTGGAGCGCCATGCCACTCTCCTCAGATCTTTTCCGACTGTTCGACGAGGAACGCCTTGAACTCCGGCGTCTGCGATGTTGGCGTCGCCCACGAACGGGCGTGAGCGAGTTCGGCCAGAAGCCCTGCCTGCGCCACGCCGATGAAGCCCCAGTGGATGGGGATGCCGACGATGTGCACCGTCTTGCCGTCGCATGTCCAGCGGCTTGATGCGCTTGGTGACGACCGCCTCGGCCTCGAGCCGCGCTTCGACGACACCTGGACCCGGTCGCCGGCCTTGATGCCCTTCTCCTTGGCCAGCTCCTCGCCGATCTCGACGAAGAACTCGGGCTGCAGGATCGCGTTGATCGGGGCGTGCTTGGTCCAGAAGTGGAAGTGCTCGGTCAGCCGGTAGGTGGTCGCCACGTACGGGAACTCCTCCGCCTCGCCGAACGCCTCGCGGTCGCCCTTGAAGACGCGCGCCGCCGGATTGCTCAGCGCCAGCGGCTGGCTCGGGTTGAGCGGGTTGGCCGCGACCGGCGTCTCGAACGGCTCGTAGTGCTCGGGGAACGGCCCGTCCGCCATCATGCCGCGCGCGAAGAGCCGCGCCACGCCTTCCGGGTTCATGATGAACGGGCCCATGCCGGTCGCCGGGTCCTCGTCCGCCCGATAGTCCGGCACGTCGTAGCCGGCCCACGCCTTGCCGTTCCACCCGATCAGCTTGCGCGCCGGATCCCACGGCTTGCCCGACGCATCGCCGAGGCGCGGTTGTAGAGGATGCGGCGGTTGGCCGGCCAGGCCCAGGCCCAGTTCAGGGTCTGGCCGATGCCCGTCCGGGTCGGAGTTGTCGCGCCGGGCCATGTTGTTGCCCGCTCGGTCCAGCAGCCGGAATAGATCCAGCAGCCGCAGGCGGTGGTGCCGTCGTCGCGCAGCTCGGCGAAGCCCGCGACCTGCTCGCCCGCCTTGCGCAGGACCTTGGTCGGATCCTTCGGGTCCATGCACGTCGGCCAGCGCCTAGCCGTTGAGTACTCCTTGGCGAGTTCCTCCGGCGTCGGCGTCGCCGGCATCCGCGTAGGGCCAGGCGAGGTTGAGGATCGGGTCGGGGAACGCGCCGCCCTCGGCCTTGTAGAGGTCGCGCAGCTGCAGGTAGAGCTGCGCCATGATCTCGATGTCGTGCTTGGCCTCGCCCGGCGGCTCGCCGCCCGCCCAGTGCCACTGCAGCCAGCGGCCGGAGTTGATCAGCGAGCCCTCGTCCTCGGCGAAGCAGGTGGTCGGCAGCTGGAACACCTCGGTCTGGATCTTGGCCGGATCGACGTCGTTGAACTCGCCGTGGTTCTCCCAGAACCGCGACGTCTCGGTCTCCAGCGGGTCCATGACGACCAGGAACTTCAGCTTCGACAGCGCCGCCGTCATCTTCGCCCTGTTCGGGACCGAGGCAGCGGGTTGAAGCCCTGGCAGATGTAGCCGTTCATCTTGCCCTGGTCCATCAGCTCGAAGACCTGCAGCACGTCGTAGCGGCACGTCGAGCTTGGGCAGGTAGTCGAAGGCGAAGTCGTTCTCCGCCGTCGCGGCGTCGCCCCACATCGCCTTCTGGAAGCTGACGAAGAACTTCTTGTAGTTCTGCCAGTAGCTCATCTGGTTCGGGCGCAGCGGCTTGAGCGCGCGCGTCGCCATGTACTGCTGGTAGTCCTGCTCGGCTTCCTTCGGCAGCGTCAGATAGCCCGGCAGCAGGTTCGACATCAGGCCGAGGTCGGTCAGGCCCTGGATGTTGGAGTGGCCGCGCAGCGCGTTCATGCCGCCGCCGCGCATGCCGATGTTGCCGAGCAGCAGCTGCACCATCGCCACGCAGCGGATGTTCTGCGCGCCCTCGGAGTGCTGCGTCCAGCCGAGCGCGTACATGACGTCATCGCGCGCGTCGGCGACGCGGTCGCGCCGATCATCTCGCAGACCTTCAGGAACTTGTCCTTCGGCGTGCCGCAGATCCGCTCGACCATCTCCGGCGTGTAGCGCGCGACGTGCTGCTTCAGCAGGTTGCAGACGCAGCGCGGATGGTGCAGCGTCGGGTCGGTCTTGACGAAGCCGTCCTCGCCGATCTCGTAGTCCCAGGTCGACCGGTCGTAGTCGCGCTTCGCCTCGTCGTAGCCGGAGAACAGGCCGTCCGTGAACGCGAAGTCCTCCTTCACGATGAAGCGTGACGTTGGTGTAGCTCTTCACGTACTCCCACTGGATCTTGTCGTTCTCGAGCAGGTAGTTGATGACGCCGCCGAGGAAGGCGATGTCGGTGCCCGGCGCGGATCGGCGCGTAGAAGTCGGCCACCGCGGCCGAGCGCGTGAAGCGCGGATCGACCACGATCAGCTTGGCGCCGTTGTGCGCCTTCGCCTCGGTGACCCACTTGAAGCCGCACGGATGCGCTTCGGCGGCATTGCCGCCCATGATCAGGACGAGGTCGGTATTCTTGATGTCGACCCAGTGATTCGTCATCGCTCCACGGCCAAACGTCGGGGCCAGACTGGCCACCGTCGGGCCGTGTCAGACACGCGCCTGGTTGTCGAACACCAGCGTCCCGAGGCTGCGGACCACCTTGTGGGTGATGTAGCCGGTTTCGTTGGTGGTCGCCGACGCGCCGAGGAAGCCGGTCGTCGTCCAGCGGTTGACCGTCACGCCGTCGGCGTTCTTCGCGACGAAGTTCGCGTCGCGGTCGTCCTTCATCAGCCGCGCGATGCGGTCGAGCGCGTCGTCCCAGGAGATGCGCTCCCACTTGTCCGAGCCCGGCGCGCGGTACTCGGGATACTTGAGCCGGTTCGGGCTGTTGACGAAGTCGAGCAGCGCCGCGCCCTTCGGGCACAGCGTGCCGCGATTGACCGGATGGTCCGGGTCGCCCTCGATGTGGATGATGCTGGCGTGGACGTTCTTCGCCTTGTCGCCCAGCGAGTACATGATGATGCCGCAGGCGACCGAGCAGTACGGGCAGGTGTTGCGGGTCTCGGTGGCGCGCGCGAGCTTGAATTCGCGGACCTCTGCGAGTGCCACGCTGGGCGAGAAGCCCATCAGTGCGAGGCTGGAGCCGGCGAGCGAGGCGCCCGTGATCTTCAGGAATTGGCGCCTGGTCATGTCAGTCATTGGAAGTCCCCTTGACATGTCGGCAGACGACCCGAGTCTATGCCCGGTGTGCGGTGCTCACAAGACGCAGTTGCACCCGCCATTGCAGCGGTTTTGCTGCATCGCAGCGGGCTAGCGGAGCCGTTCCGTGTGCGTGTAGACGTTGTACGAGTCGGCGCGGAGGAATCCGGCGAGCATGATGCCGGCGCGATCGGCGAGTTCCACGGCGAGGCTCGACGGCGCGCCCATCGCGACGACGACCGGGATCCCCGCCGTCGCGGCTTTCTGCAGCAACTCGAAACTTGCGCGGCCGCTCAGCAGCAGGATGTTCCGCGCCGCCGGCAGCGCATCCCGGAAGAACAGCGAGCCCACCAGCTTGTCGAGCGCGTTGTGGCGGCCGACGTCCTCGTACGACGCGACCAGCGTGCCGTGCTCGTCGAACAGGCTCGCCGCGTGCAGGCCCCCGGTCTGCTCGAACACCTGCTGCGACCGACGAGCTCGCTCGGCGAGCGTCGGCAGCAGTGCCGCGTCCACCACGAGGTCGCTCACGACGGCGCCAGCCGGCACCGTGGCCGTGACGGCCTCGATCGAGGCCTTGCCGCAGACGCCGCAGCTCGAACTGGTGTAGAAATTCCGCTCGAGGCGCGCGAGATCGAGCGTGGCCGCCGACGGCCACTCGACCCGCATGACGTTGCCGCTGTCGCCGCAGGGCCGGACGGCGACGATATCGTCGCGGTGGCGGATGAGGCCTTCGCCGTACAGGAACCCCGCGGCCAGTTCTGCGTCGTAGCCTGGCGTGCGCATCGTAATCGACACGGCGCGTCCCCGGCCCGGCTCGCCCTCGCGCGCAATCCGGATCTCGAGCGGCTCCTCGACAGCAATGCAATCGTCGCGGCTCTGCCGCTCGGCGCCGCGCACCGTGTGGACGGTCCTGGACTGGACGGAGGGACTCGTCATCATCAGCCTCCCGCGATGTCGCAGGGATCGTATTCGGACCACTGGTTCGTGTCCACGCCGGACCGGTGCTTGTGGCAACGCATCGGTGCGCGCAGCATCGCCGACGCCGACAAGGCGCTTGTCCCCTGGCCACCATGACCAACGACACACCCATCTACCTCGACCACAACGCCACGACACCAATCCTTCCCGAGGTGGTGGACGCGATGCTCCCGTACCTGCGCGAGCACTTCGGGAATCCATCGAGCAGCCACGTCTACGGCAGGCGTGCCCACGATGCCATTGCGCGGGCGCGGGGCCAGGTGGCGATCCTGCTCGGCTGCGACGATGACGAGGTGATCTTCACGTCCGGGGGCACGGAGGCCAACAACCTGGCGATCCGTGGGGTCGTCGAAGCCCGCAGCGTGCGACGCCACGTCGTCACGACAGTCGTCGAGCACTCGGCGACCGCGCATCCGTGCGCATGGCTGGAGCGGCACGGAATCCGCGTCACGCGCATCGGGGTGGATGGCGACGGCCGGGCGCGCGTGGACGAGGCGCGCGCGGCGATCGCTGCGGATACAGCCCTCGTCAGCGTGATGCACTCGAACAACGAAACCGGCGTGCTGCAGCCCGTCGCGGAAATCACCGGCCTGGCGCACGAATTCGGCGCGGTCCTGCACACCGACGCTGCGCAGTCGGTCGGAAAAGTAGCGCTGAACGTGCGCCAGCTCGGCGTGGACCTGCTGTCCGTTGCCGGCCACAAGCTCTACGCACCGAAGGGAGTCGGGGCGCTCTATGTCAGGCGCGGCACGCTGATGGTCCCTTTCGTGCTTGGCGCCGGCCACGAGCGCGGCCTGCGGCCGGGCACCGAGAATGTGGCTGCGATCGTGGGTCTTGGCGTGGCCTGCGAGATCGCGGGCCGCGACATGGAGATCGTGGGCGCGCGCGTTGCCGGCCTGCGGGACGAACTCTGGGAGCGGCTCGCAGCGGCAGTGCCCGGCATTCAACTCAATGGTCACCGCACGCTGCGGCTGCCGAACACGCTCAACGTGCGGTTCCCGGGCACCTCGGGCAATGCAATTCTGGATGGTGCACCGGCAATCGCAGCCTCCACGGGCTCAGCGTGCCATGCCGGGCGAGAGAGCGCCTCTGCCGTCGTTCTCGCGATGGCGGTCGCTCCCGACGAGGCGATCGGTTCGGTCAGGCTCTCGCTCGGCCGCGGGACGACCGCTGCTGACATCGTGGTTGCGGCCGATGCGCTTGTCCAATCATGGCGGTGCGCCCTGCGTTCGTGACTCGGCCAGCCAATGTCGGAACCACCGCAACGCCAGGTCCGCTACCTGTTCCAGCGTGCCCGGTTCTTCGAACAGGTGGGTTGCGCCCGGAACGATCTCCAGCCGCGCGTCGCATTGCAGGAGCCGCAACGCCTGCTCGTTCAGTTCGATGACGACGGGATCCTGTGAGCCGACGATGAGCAGCGTGGGCGCAGTCACGCGTGGCAGTGCAGGGCCGGCGAGGTCCGGGCGTCCGCCCCGAGACACGATCGCGTGCACGTCGCATTCGACACTCGCAGCAAGCGCCGCAGCGGCGCCTGTGCTCGCCCCGAAGTAGCCTGGCCGCAGGTTCGTGGCCCAGTCCTGCGATCCAAGCCAGCGGGTCGCCCCCGCCAGGCGGCGCGTCAGCAGGTCGATGTCGAAGCGCAAGCTCGCGTCCCGCATGTCGCGCACTTCCTCTGCGGCCGTGAGCAGGTCGAAGAGGAGGGTGCCGAGCCCGCCTTCCACGAGGTGGTTGGCGACGTAACGATTGCGGGGGCTCAAGCGGCTGCTGCCGCTGCCGTGTGCGAACAGCACGATGCCCTGCGCGGCGTGGGGCAGTACGACGTCGCCCTGCAGCACCGCATCGCCAGTATCGATGGTCGCTGGAAACGACCGGGGTTTCGTTTCTCTCACTGGGGGACTCCTGACGAGGCGGGTGCCCAGGGGGGCCAGCGAACGCGCTATGCCGTAGTCCATGCCGGAATCCGCAAGCCCTCGCTTTTTGCAGTACGCAAATTCCGGCAGCGCCACCGTCGCGTATGCCTGTTAACGTTACATCGTGAGACGGCCACGGAGAGGGTCGTCCCCGGCAGGACTCAGGTCTGGATTTCCCCGGCACGAGTCGTCCGCACACCGTGGCCGCGAACCGATGACTGAGTCGCCGCGCCACGCCGTTGCCTCGAAGCCCCGCATTCGCAGTTGGGGCCGGGCCGCAGTCGTCGTGCTGATCTGCACGTCCCTCGCCCTGTTGCTGTCCGCCGACGCGGTCTACGCGGGCTTGCAGCGGGCGCTGCTTGCGGCAGAACCGCTGCTTGCCGGCCATCCGTACCTCGGTGCCGTCGCGTTCGTCGGGCTCGCGGCGTTGTCGGCCATCCTCGCGTTCTTCTCCAGCGCACTGCTGCTGCCGCCGGCCATATACACCTGGGGCACCACGGTCACCCTCGGTCTGCTGTGGCTCGGCTGGCTGTTGGGAGGCCTCTGCACCTATGCGCTGGGTCGCAGCCTGCGCAGGCCGCCGTGGGGGGCGTCCAGCACCTCCAGCCAGTTCGACTTCTACCGGCAGCGTGCCCCGGGCAAAGTGACGTTCGCCCTGGTCCTGCTGTTGTGTCTTGCGCTGCCCTCGGAAATTCCCGGCTACCTCTGCGGGTACCTCAACGTGCGCTTGCGCACCTACTTCACGGCACTGGCATTGGCAGAGCTGCCGTACGCTGCCGGCGCCGTCCTGCTCGGCAATGGCGTGGTCCATCGCCACATCGGCTGGCTCGTGGCCTGCGGAGTGCTTGGCGCTGCGCTCAGCCTGTATTCCCTGCGAGTGCTGCACGAACGGCTCGAGCAGCCGCAGGGACTCACGCGCCAGGACTGAACAACGCCGATGCGCGACGCGCGGCCACGGCCGCCGACAGCCCCCAGGTAAGCCCCTGCAGCAGTCGACGCGGACGGACGATGACGACGGCGGCCACGACCGCACCGGCCACCAGCAGCGGATGCGACGCGACCCGACGCGCGACACCCACCGCCGCGTCGACCGTGCGCAGCGACTGGGCCAGGTCGTCGGCGCCGATCGCGAGTTCCCAGCGCTGTGTTTCACAGCGTGCGACGAGCATCGCCCGCCGCGCGGCAAGCTCCTGGCGGCGACTCATGGCGGGCTCCGCCTGCCCAGCTTCTCCAGGTCGTGCTCGAGTTCGGCCAAGGTCGCCGACAACAACCTTGATCGGCGCTGGGTTTGCTTGCGTACGACAAAGTACGACACGACGGCGAGCGCACTGAAGCCAACGGCCACGCCCACGACCGCGGCTACACGGTGCGTGTCCCAGAAGGCTGCGATGACGACGAGCCCGCTGAACAGCAGCGCCAGGGTCGCGAGCACGAGCACGATCACCGCGCCGGCTGCCAACGCCAGGACGCGATGGATTTCTTCCTCGACTTCCGTGCCGAACAACTCGATCCGCGTGTGCGCCATCGCAACCAGCGTCGCCATGAGCGAGCGCAGGGAATCGAACAGCCCGCCGGTCGTCCTTCCGGGTACGTCGGAATCGCCCATTGCCGTGCTCGCTGCCGGCCGGAGCTCAGCGTCGGCCGAGCAGCAGTCCGACCAGGAACCCGACACCCGCGGCCACGCTGATCGACGGCCAGGGGTTTTCGTGGACGTAGGTGTTCGTCTTCTGCGCGGCCTCCCGCGCCCGGGTCGCGAGGTCGTGCTCCAGTTCGCTCATGCGGACACGAGCCTTGTGGAGCGATTCCTCTGCATGCGCACGTGCCTTGGTCGCACGCTCGCTCGCATCGCCCGCCGTTGCCTTCAGCAGATTCTCGGTGTCGCGGACGACAGCCTGCAGATCCGCCATGAGTCGTTCAGTGCTGGTGCTGGTATCCATGAGTCCTACCTCCTTGGCAATGACTCACCTGCGCGGTTCGGGTCGCGCCTCGATAAGAATTTACCCTTTTGGACCGGTGGGCGAATCCGTAGAAGTCAGCTATTGCAGCGTGAAACAACGGAACTGGCGCGTCGCCGTCGGTCCTACGGCCTGTGGGCCAGCGTGCCACGGCTGGGCGGTGGCCAAATGGGGTCCTCATCATGCAAAGAACGGGAGCAGGGCATCGTCGCGGTGCTCATTTCGCTCCGGCCAGATGAAAATCCGATGTGAGCCGTGTGAATTTTTGGCGACAACCTCCCTCTGCGCCCTTTCCTATCTGCCCCTGCATGATCACAATCGCCGCATGACAACACGCAAGCGCGTCACTCCCGACCTCGGCCGGCTCGATCGCGTCGTCGCCGACGCGCGCCGTGCGCGGGACCAGCGCGAGCAGGGCTACCGCGCCCAGGCCCTGAAGCTGTTCCCGTGGATCTGTGGCCGCTGTGCCCGCGAGTTTGCGCAGGCCAACCTGCACGAGCTCACGGTGCATCACAAGAACCACGACCACGAGCACAACCCGCCCGACGGCAGCAACTGGGAACTGCTCTGTCTCTACTGCCACGACAACGAGCACCAGCGCTACGTCGACCAGGGCGGCACGGCGTTGCGCGAGGAAGACCGCGCCGGCGCCACTCACTCGCCTTTCGCGGACCTGGCGTCCCTGCTGAACAAGTCCTAGATCGGCAACGTCCGGATCGCGCTTGCCCGTCGCTGCAAACATCGCGTTGACCACGGCAGGCGTGGCGGGCGGGAGACCCGGTTCACCGATGCCGCCCGGCGCCTCCGTGCTCGGCACGATGTGCACTTCGACCCTGGGCATCTCGTCCATGCGCAGCATCGGGTAGTCGTCGAAATTCGACTGCTCGACACGGCCGTCCTTGAACGTGATCTTCTCGTGCAGCGCGGCGCTGAGTCCGTAGACGACGGCGCCTTCGACCTGGCGGTGGATGATGTCCGGATTCACCGTGCGACCGCAGTCCACCGCCGCGACGATTCGATGCACCCGCGGCTTGCCGCTTGCATCCATCGAGACCTCTGCGACCTGCGCGACGAAGCTGCCGAAGCAGTTCGTGATCGCCACGCCGCGATGCATGCCCTTGGGCAGGGGCGAGCCCCAGCCGGCTTTCTCCGCTGCGAGATCCAGCACGCCGCGCAGGCGCGGCTGCTTGGCGAGCAGCGAGCGCCGGAATTCGACGGGGTCCTTGCCGGCGGCAGCTGCAACTTCGTCGATGAATGCTTCGATGAAATACACGTTCTGCGAATGGCCGACCGAGCGCCAGAACCAGGACTGAACGCCGGGCTCCGCCCGCGCGTATTCCACGCGCAGGTTGGGGAACGCGTAGAGCATGTCGCCGATGCCTTCGACCGCGGCTTCGTCGATGCCTTTCGGCAGTTCCTTCGCGAACCCGGCGGCGATCGACAGTGCCGGCGACGCGACGCGTGCGGTGAGCGACACCGGATTGCCGGCCGCGTCGAGACCGGCCGTGAAGCGCGTGACCGATGCGGGTCGGTAGAACCACGCGCGCATGTCGTCCTCGCGCGTGTAGACGAGCTTCACCGGCGCGCCGGCCGCTTTCGAGATCAACGTCGCGGCGATGACGAAGTCCGGCGCAAAGCGACGGCCGAAGCCGCCGCCGAGGTAGGTCGTGTGCACCTGTACCTTCTCGGGCGGCAGTCCTGTCAACTGCGCGACGATGCCCTGGTGCGGGCCCGGGCCCTGCGTCGGCGCCCAGAGTTCGGCCTCGCCCGCGCGCACCCAGGCGGTGCAGTTCATCGGCTCCATGCAGGCGTGCGCGAGATAGGGAGCTTCGTAGACGGCCTCGATCGTCTTCGCGACGGCGACGCTGACGTCGCCCTCGCTGCGCGCCACTACGCCGGGCTTCGTCGTCGCGTCGGTCAGGAGTTTCGAGATCCCTGCGGATGACAACGAGCCAAGCGCGCCGTCGTCCCACTTCACGACCAGTGCGTCGCGGCCCTTCAGCGCAGTCCAGTAACCTTCGGCCAGCACGGCGACGCCTTGCGGAATCTGCACGACCTGCTTCACGCCCGGAATCGCTTTCGCAGCCGCGTCGTCGACTGCAACGATCTTCGCGCCCGGTACCGGCGCGTGCACCATGACGGCCGTGAGGAGTCCCGGCAACTTCACGTCGATGCCGAAGTCCGCGCTGCCGTTGACCTTGGCGGGCGTGTCGATGCGGGTGAGGCCCTTGCCGATGATGCGGAAATCTTTCGCGTCCTTGAGGGTGGGGTTCTGCGGCACCGGCAGTTTCGCTGCCGCTGCGACCAGTTCGCCGTAACCGGCCGACTTGCCGTCGGGACCCATGACGCGGCCATCCTGCGTTCGACACGTGGCGGCATCGACGCCCCATTGCGTGGCGGCCGCAGCAACCAGCATTTCGCGTGCAGCCGCGCCCGCCTTGCGCATCGGCTCGTAGTGACCGCGGATCGCGGTCGAGCCGCCCGTGGCCTGCATGCCGAACAATGGATTGTTGTAGGCCTTGTCGACCGGCGCCTGTTCGAGCTTGACGCTCTTCCAGTCGGCGTCGAGTTCTTCGGCCACCAGCGAGGCAATGCCCATGTGCACGCCCTGGCCCATCTCGGACAGGCCGCAGATGACCGTGACCTGCTCCGTTCGGGGCGATGCGCAGGAAGGCGTTCGGCGCGAAGCCAGCGGCTGTGCCTGATGCGGCTGCCGCAGCCTGGCCGAACCGGGATGTCATGGGCAGGGTGAACCCGATGACGAGCGCGCCGGTGGCGGCGGCGGAGCCCTTGAGGAAATCGCGGCGCGTGGTGGACGTATTGGTGCTCATGGCTGTCTCCGTGCCTCAGGCGCCGAGCGTCGCGGCCGCATCCTTGATGGCGGCGCGAATCCGGTTGTAGGTGCCGCAGCGGCAGAGGTTCCGGCGCATGGCTGCGTCGATGTCGGCGTCGTTGGGTTTGGGATTCCGCGCCAGCAAGGCGGCCGCGCTCATGATCTGCCCGCTCTGGCAGTAGCCGCATTGCGGCACGTCGTTGCGGATCCACGCCGCTTGCAGGGCCTGGCCGATCCGGTCCGAATCCATGGCCTCGATCGTGGTGACCTGCTTGCCGGCCACCGACTCGATCTTGGTCACGCAGGCACGTACCGGCTTGCCGTCGACGTGCACGGTGCACGCACCGCAGGCCGCGATGCCGCAGCCGAACTTGGTGCCGGTGTAGCCCAGTTCATCGCGCAGGGCCCACAACAGCGGGGTGTCGGGCGTTGCGGACAACTGCACGGTCTTGCCGTTGAGCGAGATTGAAATCATGGAGTTTCCCCAGGCGCAGGAATGCAGGTGCCGGTGGGCCGGCGAGCGGAATTTAGTATAAAGCGGTCTTATGGATGGATCATTGCATCAATTGGCTGCCGATGTACGAACGGGCGCGCGCGGAGCGGACGCCGCTCGTGCTCGCGACCGTCGTCGCCACCCGGGGCTCGACCTACCGCAAGGCGGGGGCACAGATGCTGATCGGCTCCGGCGGTCGCTACGAGGGGATCCTTTCCGGCGGCTGTCTCGAGGGCGACCTTGCCGCGCACGCGGCGTCGGTGCTCGAGACCGGCACTCCAAAAATGGTCCGGTACGACAACGGCGGCGACGACGACCTGTTGTGGGGCCTGGGCGCCGGCTGCGAGGGCGGCATGGACGTCTGGCTCGTCCGGCTCGATCCCGCGGCGAACTGGGAGCCCTTCGCAACCCTGTCACGGTGTTTCGAGCAGCGCGTGCGTGCCCGGTATGCCTTCGTGCTCGATTCCGCGGTGCCGGCCCTGCCCGTCGGCTCGACGCTCTGGGTGGCGGGCGGTCCGGCCCCGCCGCACGGATTGCCGGAACGGCTGACCGCCTTTCTGGCAGCGCAGGCCGGGACCGACCTGGCCTCAGCGACCGCCGGCATCGTCGAGTTCGACAGTCCCCGCGTGCGCTTGTTTCGTTGCGTCCACGGGCGCCCCACGCGAACTGCTGCTGATCGGCGGCGGTCCGGACGCGCTGCCCGTGGTGGAGTTCGGTGCCACGCTGGGTTGGCGCGTGACCGTGGCGGATCATCGGCCGGCGTACGCCGACCCGGCGCGATTTCCGCGCGCACGACACGTGCTGCTGACCACGCCGTCGCAACTGGCGCAGCACGTGGACCTGACGCGGTTCGATGCCGCCGTGGTCATGAGCCATCACATCGCGACCGACCTCGCGGCGCTCGAGGCACTGGCCGCGACGCAGATTCCCTACGTGGGATTGCTCGGCCCCGCGTCGCGTCGCCAACGACTGCTGGCCGACCTCGGGACGGCAACCGCGGCGAAGTTCGGGGCGCGCCTGCATGCACCGGTCGGCCTCGAACTCGGCGGGCGCGATCCGGCGAGCATCGCGCTCGCGATCACCGCGGAGATCCAGGCGCACCTGCATGGCAAGGGACACGGGCAGGCACTCGATCGCAACACTGCCGCGTCGAGCCTGCACGTGATGCTGCTCGCGGCCGGCAGTTCGTCGCGTTTCGGTTCGCCCAAGCAGCTCGCCGACATCGCGGGACGGCCCATGCTCGCGCGCACGCTCGACACGGTGCTCGCAGCTGGAGCGACGGCACGCCGTGACCGTGGTGCTCGGCGCGAACGCCGAGCGCCTCGAGCCGCTGGTGCGCGCAGCGTCGGCGAACGTGGCCTTCAATCCGGATCACGCGCGGGGCATGGCCAGTTCCATTCGCGTGGGGTTGGCGCAGGCGCCCTTCGATGCACGTGGCGCGTTGATTGCGCTTGCGGACCAGGTTGCGGTGACGGCCGACGACCTGCGGCAACTCGTCTCACGCTGGGAGCAGCAACCCGACCGTATCGTCGCCGCGCAGTACGCCGGCACGATCGGTGTTCCCGCCATCTTCCCTGCCGACCTGTTCCGGGAGCTGGCTGAGCTGCAGGGCGATCGCGGCGCGCGCGCGGTGCTTGCGCGCTATCCGGAGCGAGTGATCGGCGTGCCCATGCCGTCGGCGGCGCAGGACATCGATACGCCGGCCGACCTGTCGGTGAACGATCCGTCCTGATCAGCGCCGCGAGTCGCCCGTCAATTGTTCCGGGCTGCGGTCACGATCATCCAGTCGAATGCCACGGGGGTCACCTCACGGAGCGGGGCGTAGCTGAAGGTCGTCACCCAGGTACGCAGGGCCTGTTGCACGCAGCCGTCACCGGACTCCGAGGCGGCGTCGCTGACTCGCCCATCCGGCTGGACGTTGAAGTGCGTGCGGTACACCGCGCCTGGCGTCGCCTCGCACCCGCGTGGGATGGCGAGTTCTGCAGCACCCGAGCAATTGCAGTTCCGGGGCTGGCGGAGCGGGAGCGAGGGCGGGTGCGACGCAGCCGGCGACGAGCGACAGGCCCAGCGTCGCAACGCAGCAGTCGCCGATACCTGGTGCGAGGGCGACGTTCTGAAAGGGCGGTCATGGCGGCCTCCACGGCGGCGACGCTGGCTTGAATCCTGTCGCCTCACTGTACCCGTGTTGCGCCGCATTAATCACGGGCGGTGCGGCCGCTCGTGCACCACGGCCTGCACTCAGGGATGCGCGCATCCGTAAGGGCCGCAGTCCACTGTGCCGGCGCACTGTGCAAGACTCCGCGCCACACATACAGACAATAGCGGCCGGAACTCAGCACGACGACCGGCCCGAACCAGGGGGAACGATTCATGAAACCCATCGGCGACGTCGCTCGCGCCATCGGCATTGATCCCGCCGTTCTCGAACCGTACGGCCACTACAAGGCCAAGCTGCCCCTGTCGGCCATCCGCGGCCGGCCGACTCGCGGCAAGCTCGTGCTCGTCTCGGCGATCACGCCCACGCCGGCAGGCGAGGGCAAGACCACCACCACCATCGGCCTCGTCCAGGGCCTCGCGAAGATCGGCGTGCACAGCGCGGCGGCGTTGCGCGAGCCCAGCCTCGGGCCCGTCTTCGGCATGAAGGGCGGTGGCGCCGGCGGTGGCGCTTCCGAAGTGCTGCCGATGATGGACATCAACCTGCACTTCAACGGCGATTTCCACGCCGTCTCGAGCGCGCACAACCTGCTGGCGGCGCTGGTCGACAACACGCTGCACAACGGCAACCAGTCCCGGCTCGACCCGCGGCACGTCACCTGGAAGCGGGTCATCGACATGAACGATCGCGCGCTGCGCGACATCGTCATCGGGTTGGGCGGTCGTTCCGAAGGCATTCCGCGCGAGAGCGGCTTCGACATCACGGCGGCGAGCGAAGTGATGGCGATCCTGTGCCTCGCCAGCGACATACCGGACCTCAAGGCGCGGCTCGGACGCATCGTCGTCGGCTACACGTCCGATGGCGTGGCGGTCACGGCCAGCGACCTCAATGCGGTGGGCGCCATGGCGGCCTTGCTGAGCCAGGCCATCAAGCCGAACCTGGTGCAGACGACCGAAGGTGCGCCGGCATTCGTCCACGGCGGGCCCTTCGCCAACATCGCGCACGGAACCAACAGCATCACCGCGACGCGCGCGGCGCTTTCCTACGCCGACATCGTCGTGACCGAAGCGGGGTTCGCGTTCGAGCTCGGCGCGGAAAAGTTCTTCGACATCAATTGCCGGTACGGCGGCTTCGCGCCGGCTTGCACGGTGCTGGTGGTAACGATCCGCGCGCTCAAGATGCACGGCGGCAAGCCGTTGGCAGACGTCGGCAAGCCCGACGTCGAAGCGATGATCCGCGGCTTTTCCAACATGGAAAAGCACATCGAGAGCATCCGCAAGTTCGGGCAGTCCTGCGTCGTGGCGATCAACGGTTTCCCGACGGATACGCCGGAAGAAGTGGCCGCGCTGCAGCAGCATTGCGCCAGCCATGGCGTCCGTGCCGTAGCGGCGCAGCCTTTCAGCGCAGGGCGGCAGCGGCTGCATCGAGCTGGCGGAAGTCGTGCGGGACCTGGTTGCAGTCACCGAGCCCGGCTTCACGCCGCTGTATGACTGGAACGACACGATCGAGCACAAGATCGCGACGGTCGCGCGCGAAATGTACGGCGCCCAGGCGGTGGACTACACGGCCCGGGCCAAGCGCGACCTCGAGCAGCTGAAGAAAGCAGGGTTCGACAAGCTGCCGATCTGCATTGCGAAGACCCAGCAGTCGCTTTCCGACAACCCAGCCTTGCTGGGACGGCCGAAGGACTTCCTCGTCACCGTGCGCGAGATCCAGCTCGCGGCGGGGGCGGGATTCATCGTCCCGATCACGGGCGAGATCCTGCGCATGCCGGGCCTGCCGAAAGTGCCGATGTCGAGCCGGTTCGATCTGTCGGACGACGGCGAGGTGCTGTTCTCGAAGCCTTGAACCCGCGCGTGTCGCAGCGGTCGCTGCGCTAGGCCGCGGAGCCTTCCTCGGTGATGCGCTTGCGCACGATCCCGATGTGCAGGCGCAACGTATAGACCATGTGGGCGAACGCCTGTGGCACGTGCATGTGGTTCGCACGCTGCTCCAGTTGCTCGAGCCTGGCGAGCAGCTCCGGCCCGGCATGGCGCGCACCCACCGCGTCGATCTCGGCTTCGAGGAACTTGAGCTCGCCATACAGGTGGAAGATGCGCCGACGCATGCTCCAGTCGAAGAGCGCCGGCAGCAGGCGGAAGATCGGATAGATGACCCCGACGATCGGGATCAGCAGCACCAGCAACTGCGAGGCGATCGACGCCAGCCAGAACGGCAGGTTGCGCTGCAGCCAGGGGAGGCCGCTGCGGTAGTACTGGAGAGCGGTTGCTGACAGCGGGAGATCGGTCGGCTCGGCCGCCGGGAACTGTCCGGCGCGATTGAAGATGCCCGGAGCCCCATGCGTTGTTGCAGCGGCGTCGAGCAGCAGGTACTGGATCGCTGGATGCAGGTCTTTGCGCACCAGCAGGCTAGCCTTGGCTGCCATCAGTTGTACGTCGGCCGGAGGGCGATCACTGGCAAGGTCGCCCACGCCGCGCGGCAGGACCAGCTTGCTGAGGTGTGGATGCAGCGCCACCTGCGCGTCCGCGCGCGTTGCCGACATTGTAGTGATGCCGGGTGCCGTCAACAGGCGACGTACGATCGGCGCCTCCCAGCCACTCACGATCACCGCCAGATCCAGTTCGCCGCGCAGCAAGGCCTCGCCGGCCTCGGCAGTGGTCATGTCGACGGGTTCGATGAGACTCATGTCCTGCCCGATCGCCGCGAACAACTCCTCGACGAGCGCGCGCGTCCCACTGCCGGGCTGGCCGATGGAGCCGCGGCCTGCGAAACCGCGGGAGCCGGGCTGCGGCAAGTTCGTTCCCCGCAGGAAGATCCAGACCGGCTCGTAGAAGACCGTGCCGAGCGACTGGACGTCTGGCGATTCCGTCGCGTTCGTCAGGCCACCCTGCGCCAGCGCAACGCTCACACCGGACTTCGGGTCGCGCAGCAGCTCGAGGTTGTCCACACCGCCATGGGTCTCCCGCAGTTCGAGGCGCACGCCGTTGCGGGCGAGAACGGCCTGGTAGCGACGGGCGACCTCTGCGTAGGCGCCACCTTGCGCTCCTGTCGCCATGACGATCGTCCGGGGCGGCAGGGGATCCATCAGTGCCACGGTCACGACCAGGGCAACGGCGGTCAGCAAGGCGGCAACCGCGACCACCACACGGCGCACCCTGCGTGCCTGTAATGGTTTCGTCATCGCGGTTCGACTCGCGCACCGTCGCTGACACGATCGCTCGGGTGAACGACCACCCGGTCGCCCGCTGCCAATCCCTTGAGTACTTCCGCATCGATCCCGTTCATGTGACCGACCGCGACGGGTTGCAGCCGCGCTCGCCCATCTCGTTCCACGAACACGGCCCACTCGCTCGCCTGGCGGAACAGCGATGACAGCGGCACCTTGAGCACGTCGCTCGACTCCCACAGCACGATGCGGGGTTCGACGCGATACCCGTGCCCCAGGTGCAGCCAGCGATCGGCCGGCTCGGTGATGTCGATGATGACCTTGACGCGCTGCTCCTCGACGCCGAGCGCCGAGACCTTCGTGAAGCCGTAAGGCTCCACGCGCCTCACGACGCCTTCGAGCGCGTTGTCGCCACCCCAGCCTTCGATGAGCGCACGCTGCCCGGTCCGCACCTTGACGGCCTCCGTGGAGAGCAGGTCCGTGACGACCTCGAGCTTGCCGGGATCGCCGATCTCGAGGAGCGGCGTGCCGGACGCCACGATGCCTTCGCTTTCCGCGAGTACCTGCAGGACGTTGCCACTGACGGGCGACCTGACGGTGACGCAATCACAATCGGCGCGAGGATCCGCGCTCTTGCCGGGCGCCATCAAGCGGGCTTTCGCCTGTTCGAGCTCGGACTCGCTCACGCGCAGTCCGGCCACGGCCTCGTCGACCGCAGCCTCGGCCGTGCGCGCGCGGCGACGCGCCGATTCGAGGTCGTTCTGCGAAATCGTGCGGCTCGCGGCGAGGCCCTCGTAGCGCTTCAATTCGGTAGACCGCGAAATCGCGCTCCGCCTGCGCACGACGCAGTTCGGCTGCCGCATGCACGCGCGCGGCTTCACTGGCGCGGATGCCTGCCCGCACTTCTGCTTCGCTGCGGCGGTCGAGGAACGACGGATCGGATGGCTCGATGCGCGCGACGATGGTCTCGCCCGCGATGACGCTGTCGCCGGCTTCCAGTTCGATGCGTCGCATGTGTCCGGCCAGGGGCGCCGACACGACGAACATGTCGCGGACACGGGTCTCGCCGTCGTCGCTGACGCTGACCTGCAGCGGGCCGCGAGCGACCGTCGCCAGGTCGACGGCCACGGGCTGCGGGCGGAAGAGCCACGCAATCACGCCCGCGAGCGCGATGAAGGCGGGTAGCCAGAACCAGAGCCTGCGCCAGCTTGCCGTTGTCATGGTTTCATTCCCGGGTCTTGAGCACGGCGATGAGGTCGAGCCGGTCGAGCCGCCGGCGGACCAGCAGCACGGCGGCGAGCGTCGCGAGGAACCCGCCAAGGATGGCCCAGCCGAACGTCGACGGCTCGACGACGAACGGTACGCGATAGAGCTCGGTTTCGAACGCCCGCACCAGCCACCGCGCGAGCAACCAGCCGATGCCTGCGCCGAGCGGCAGCGCGACGAAGGTCAGCACGCCGATCTCGCCGATCAGGATGTACTCCACTTCGCGCCGCGAGAACCCGAGCACGCGCATCGTCGCCAGTTCGCGCGCGCGTTCGGCGAGCGCGATGCGGGCGGCGTTGTAGGCCACGCCGCAGGCCAGCGTCGCCGAGAAGACGATGAAGAAGCCGACGTAGATCAGCATGGTCTTCGCCAGCGTCTCGTTGAACGTCGCCACCGCCGCGCTCCGCAGGTTGACGGCGCTCACCTGCGGCACCTGCTTCAGTTCGCGGTAGAGGCGAGTCGCCTGCGTCGGGTCGACGCGCAGGTGCACCGCCGTCACGCTCGGCGCTTCGTGCATCGCGCGGTTCAGCGCGTCGATGTCGATGTAGGCCGGTCGCCCGATGTAGGTCTCGAACGTTGCGACCACCGGAATTTCGAGCACGGGTCGCCGCCCTTCGAGCACCTCGACGGTGATGGTGTCGCCCGGCCGCACCGCCAGCCGATCCGCGAGCACCGTGGAGATCACCAGGCCGTCTGGCGGCAGGTCCAGCGCCGTGCCCTGCGCGTCATACACCCGATAGAGCGACTGGTGCGACGGAACGCCCTGGACGGCTTCCCGCACCACGCGCGGACCGGAACGCAGTTTCGCAGCCACCGTGCGCATCGGTTCGACCGCGAGCACGCCCGGCATGCGCGCCAGTTCGCGCACGGCCGCGCTGGAACGGGCTTCGACCAGCCCCACGGTCACGTCCTGCCCCTGAGCTTCGAAGAAGTACACGTCGACGATGCGGTGGATGGCGTCGAGCCATTGCATCGACACGATCAGTACGGCGACCGACATCGCTATCCCGAGGCTGGTGACGAACGAGCGCAGCGGCCAGCGCGCGGTCTGGCGCAGCACGATGCGCGTGGGTTGATCGAGCCGCTCGAACAGCCATGGCAGGAGCAGCCGGTTGCGCCGGAACAGGGGCGGGGCGGGCGGTTGCATCGCGGCGGCGGGCGCCAGTGCCGCAGCTCGACGCACGGCCCCGATCGCGCCCAGCAACGCTGCGCCGACGCTGGCTCCTGCTGCGAGCAGGAACGGGCCGGCGCTCGGCCGGAACAGCAGGAATGGGAACCGATAGAAGTCGGCGTACATGGTCGTGCTGTAGAGGCCGAGCCAGTAGCCGAAGAACCAGCCGAGCAGCGTTCCCACCGCGCCGATCACGAGCACGAGTTTCACGTAATGCCAGGCGATGGCGGTATTGGCGTAGCCGAACGCCTTCAGCAGCCCGATCTCCGGCACGCTCGACCGCCACCAGTCGCGCGATGACCATGTTGGTGAGGAACGCTGCCACTGCCAGGAAGACAGTGGGCAGGAAGCGCGCCATCGTTGCGAGCTGGTCGATCTCGTTGGACAGGAACCAGTTCGACGCCTGGTCGGCGCGCACGTAGGCGCCGTGGCTGCCGTAGCGATCGAGCAAGCGGTCCATTTCGTCGACGACCCGCTCGGGATCGGCGCCGCGCAACAGGCTGGCAGAGACCTCGTTGAACGCGCCCTCGAGGTCGTAGGCGGCTTGCAGCGTCTCGCGGCCCATCCACAACACGCCGTAGCGATGATCGTCCGGCATCAGTGCGCCCGGGCCCATCGTGTAGACGTACTCCGGGGACAGCGCCACGCCGACCACCACGAGGTTGCGCCAGCGCCCGCTCATGACGGCACGCACGTGATCGCCCGGGCCGAGCTTGTGCGCGAGCGCGAAGGGCTCCGACAGCACGACTTCGTCCGGCTTGCCCGCTTGCGGGTAGCGCCCTGCGCGCAACGCCAGCCGGTTGAGGAGCGGTTCGCCGTTCTCCGGCACGGACACCAGTTGGCCCATGACGGGTTCGTCGAAGCCTGCCACGTCGAGCACCGCGCCGCGCACCACGCGCGTCTCGACGGACTGGACGCCATCGATCGCCGCGATGCGCTCCGCCAGGCTGGCGGGCGCGCGCTTGACCTGCGCGAACACGTCGGCGAACCGATAGCGCTCGTAGTAGGCGGCCGACGTGTTCCGCAGCGCCTCGAGCGACGTCAGGGACATGACCAGCAGGCCGACGCCGGACGCAATGACGAGTCCGATCGCAAGGACCTGTCCCCGCAGGCGCCAGAGGTCGCGCAGCAGCTTGCGATCGAGGGGGTGCAGCCTCATGGCGTCACCACGCCAGCTCGCGCGCCGGTCGGCGCTGCGCGTTGCGTCGTTCCTGCTGGATGCGTCCATCGCCCAGCACCAGCACTCGATCCGCCATGTCGGCGATGACTGCGTTGTGGGTGATGAGGACCGTGGTGGTCCCGAGTTCGCGGTGAATGCGCTCGATCGCCTCGAGCACGAGCACGCCGGTCTGGCTGTCCAGCGCGCCGGTGGGTTCGTCGCAGAGCAGGACATCGGGCTGCTTGGCGATGGCGCGCGCGATCGCGACCCGCTGCTGCTCGCCGCCCGACAGCTGTGCCGGAAAGTGATGCAGCCGTTCGCCGAGGCCGACGAGCCGCAGTGCAGCCTCGGGCTGCATCGGATGCGTGGCGATTTCGGTGACGAGGGCCACGTTCTCGAGCGCCGTCAGGCTCGAGATCAGGTTGTAGAACTGGAAGACGAAGCCGACGTGCTCGCGGCGGTACCGCGTGAGTGCTCGATCGTCCTGGCGCGTCAGGTCATGGTCCTCGAACCAGGCCTCGCCGCTGCTGGCCGAGTCGAGACCGCCGAGGATGTTGAGCAGCGTGGACTTGCCGCTGCCCGACGGGCCGAGCAACACGGCCATCTCGCCGGCCCACAGGTCGAGGTCCACGCCGCGCAGCGCGTGCACTTCGACCTCGCCCGTGCGGTAGACCTTGCCGAGGTTACGCGCGCGGAGCACGGCCCGTGGTGTGCCCGGGGCCGCCATGGACGTCAGCACCTCTCTGGCGAACCCAATCCTGCTGCAAATGCTGCTCGTTGCGGCGTGGCGCGGCAATAAGAGCAGTCACGGAGGAATGCCGGCCAGGCGTCGTAAGCCTTTGATTAAATTGTTGGTTTGTATTGAGGGCGCGCGGGTGCCCCGGGTTCACTGAGGAGTTCGGGCGCGAACGTCACGACGTGATCCGTCGCAAGCCGCACGCCAATGAGTTCGCCGACCTGGTGATCGTGGTGGCTCGGCACCAGCGACAGCACGCGGCGGCCGCTCGCCAGTTCGAGCGTGTAGAGAAAGTCCGCGCCGCGAAACATGCGCTCGACGATGCGCGCACGCAGTGGCGAATCGTCGTCGTGCACGACATCGTCGGGTCGCAGCAGCGCATCCACGACGCCGACGCCGACGTCGATGCTCGCGGGCGGCGGCGAGCCACTGCGCAGCGGTCCGAGTTCGGTGTGCAGGACTCCGCGCGCGTCCCCCTGTGCGGGCAGGAAACGCGCCTGGCCGACGAACTCGGCCGCAAAGCGTGATGCGGGGCGGTGGTAGAGGTCGTAGGGCGTCGCCCACTGCTCCATCCTGCCATCGCGCATCAGCCCGACACGATCGCCCAGCGCAAACGCATCCTGCTGGTCGTGAGTCACGACGAGCGCGGTAGTGCCCAGGGACTTCAGCAGCGCACGCAGTTCGGCCACCAGTCGCTCGCGCAGCGCGACGTCGAGGCTCGCGAACGGCTCGTCGAGCAGAACGGTGGTGGGGCGCGGCGCGAGCGCACGAGCCAGCGCCACGCGTTGCTGCTGGCCGCCGGAAAGCTGCGATGGGTGGCGCCTCGGTGCAGTCGCGCAGGCCGACGAGGTCGAGCATTTCTTCGGCGCGGGCACGCCGCTCGCTGCGCGACAACGACCGCAGCCCGAACTCGACGTTGCCGCGTGCGGTGAGGTGGGGGAACAGCGCGTGCTCCTGGAACACCAGCCCGACTCCGCGCTCGTGCGGCGGAACCTGCAGGCCGGGGCCGCTGAGCGTGCGACCCGCTGCGACGATCGTGCCGGCGTCGATCGCTCTCGAAGCCGGCGATGCAGCGCAGGGCGGTGGTCTTGCCGCAACCGCTCGGACCCAGCAGGCAGCCGATCTCGCCGCGCTCGAGCGTCAGGCTCAGGCCGTCGAGCGCGCGATGCTCGCCGAACGACTTTTCGATTCCCACGATTTCAAGCCACACGGATGACACGCCTCGCAAGCAGGACGACCGGCACGATACCGGCCAGCACGATCAACACTGAGGGCAGGGCAGCCCGCTCCCATTCACCCTCGGACGCCATCTCGAACACGCGCACCGCGAGGGTTTCGAAGCCGAACGGACGCGTCATCAGGGTGATCGGCAATTCTTTCATGAGGTCCACGAACACGAGCACCGACGCGGCCGCCAGGCTGTTGCGCAGCAGGGGCAGGTGGACTCGCCGCAGCCGGGCCCAGTCCGCGCACGCCGAG
The DNA here is from genome assembly GCA_963828265.1 of uncultured Gammaproteobacteria bacterium. Classification (GTDB taxonomy): domain Bacteria; phylum Pseudomonadota; class Gammaproteobacteria; order Steroidobacterales; family Steroidobacteraceae; genus RPQJ01. The sequence goes on from CAWHEA010000032.1 coordinate 42,872, forward strand.
GTTCTCTGCCGCTTCGTCGAGGTTGCGGTGGATGCGCGCCAGTCCGCTCTCGACCGGTCCGGTGCCCACGGCCAGGAACCGCGCGAGGTAGGCGACCAGCATCGTGAGCAGCGTGCCCTGCAGGAACAACTGCGGCGCTTGCGCACCCCAGCCTGCGTCCAGCCAGTCCTGCAGCCAGCCGTTCAGCGGCGGCGATGGGAGCGAACAGGCCGACGGCGAGCACCGTCCCCGGGATGGCGTATCCCACGTTCGCCAGGCGGCCCAGCGCCGTGCAGCCAGCGACGGGATTCGCCGCGCAACGCGTACCCCAGGATCAGCGCTGACGTGACCACCACGACCGCTCCCGATCCCGCCAGCAACACGCTGCGGGCGGCGAAGCCCCAGTACCGGGCATCGAGGTCGGTGTCCGCGTGCTTCAGCGCCCACTCGAGCAACTGCAGCATCGGCAGCACGAAGCGCGAGTGCGAGCACCGTGGCTGCGGCGAGAAAGGCCGCGACCGCCGCAGCGCCGTTCAATTCCTGTCGCGGCAGGACGTCGCTGCTCGCCCGGTTGGCAGCGAACCCGCGGTTGCCGCGCAGGCGACGTTCCAGCCACACGCCCGCGATGGCGAACAAGCCGAGCACCGCGGCCATCTGCAGCGCGGCCGCGACGGAGAACATGCCGTACCAGGCGCGGTAGATCGACGTCGTGTAGGTGTCGACGTTCAGCGCGGACACGACGCCGAAGTCCGCGAGCGTTTCCATGCAGGCGAGAGCGACGCCCGCCGCGATCGCAGGCCTCGCCATCGGCAGCAGCAGCCGGCGAAAGGCCGCGCGGCGGTCGAGACCCAGCGACTGCGCGGCTTCCAGCGTGCGTGCGCCGGCAGTCTCGAAGGCGACGCGCGCCAGCATGTAGACGTAGGGGTAGAGCGTCAGCGTCAGCACCAGCGCGGCGCCGCCGAGCGAGCGGATCGCAGGCAGCGTCAGTGCCGTCGCCGAAGACTGCGCGCAATCCGGTCTGCAGTGGCCCGGCGAAATCGAGCGCGCCCGCGAACACCACGGCGAGCACGTAGCCCGGAACCGCGAGCGGCAGCAGCAGCGCCCAGCTGAAAAAGCCGCGCCCGGGAAACTCGTGGCCCGCGACGAGCCAGCCCAGGCCGGTGCCGAGCAGCGCGGTCGCTGTCGCGACGATCACGAGCAGGCACGATCGTGTTCAGGGTCACGCGTGGCAGGACGTGCTGCAACTGGTGCTGCCAGATGTCGCCGGCGGGGGCTGCCCAGGCGGCCAGCGCGGACAGCAGTGGCAGCATGGCCGGGATCGCAAGCAGCACGACCGCGGCGACCGCCGCAGGTCGCGCCCGGGAGGCGGTCATGGTTCAGCGATAACCGGCGCGGTCCATCAGCTTGACGGCCGCCGGCTGCAGGCGCCCGGCCTCGGCGATGTTGACCTTGCTCGCCTCGAACGCGCCCCAGGACTTCACCAACGGATCGACGGCCACCGCCGCGTTGACCGGGATATTCCATGTTGACGGCCGCGAAATGCGCCTGCGCCTCGCCGGCCGACAGCCACTCGAGGAACTTCGTCGCGCGCCGCCGGCTTGCGCGAGCGTCGTGACGACCCCCGCGCCCGAGATGTTGACGTGCACGCCGCCCTTGCCCTGGTTGGCCCAGAACAGCTTCACCGGGAACTCCGGCCGCTCCTTCACGATGCGTCCGTAGTAGTAGCTGTTGACGATGCCGACGTCGCACTGGCCTGCGGCGATGGCCTCGAGCAGCGCCGTGTCGTTCGCAAAGACGTCGCGTCGCGAGGTTGTCCACCCAGCCGCGCACGATCCGCTCGGTCTTCGGCTCGCCCTGCGCCTTGATCATCGTCGCGACCAGCGACTGGTTGTAGACCTTCTTCGACGTGCGCAGGCACAGCTTGCCCTGCCATTGCGGGCCGGCGAGCGCCTCGTAGGTGCTGAGCGTCGCCGGGTCCACTCTCTTCGTGTTGTAGGCAATCGTGCGTGTGCGCATCGACAGCCCGTACCAGCGTCCCTGCGGGTCGCGCAGGTTCGCCGGCACGTTCTTGTCGAGCACCTTCGACTTCACCGGTTGCAGCAGTCCGCGCTGCGACGCATTCCAGAGTTCGCCAGCATCCACCGTCATCAGGATGTCGGCCGGGGAATTGCGTCCTTCGGCCGCGAGGCGCTCGATCAGCACCGCCGCATCGCCGGTCGCGAACTTCACCTCGACGCCGGTTTCGCGCGTGTAGTCGTCGAACACGGGCTTGATCAGTTGCTCGTTGCGTGCCGAGTAGACGACCAGCGTTTCGGCCGCGGCCGGGCTGGCAGCCGCCAACAGGATTGAAAGTGCAGCGAGTGGCTGGGCCAGCCAGGAAGGTCTGGAGCGGTGCATGGTTGGGTGTAGGGCGTTGTTGCAAATGATTCTCATTATATACAACGCTGCCCGAGCCTTGCCATACGGCTCGCTGAAGAGTTACTTAACTTAAATAAATCAATGGATTGGGGTAGGTTTGTCGAAACCCGTACGGTGACCCAGGGTAGCGATCGCGCCCCGAATCACACCCACTATTACGTATTTTGCGGGAGCCGTGGCACCGGTATCTCTGACGTCTGACAGCCCCGCCGAGCGAGGCAGCGAGGACCAGCGATGACCACCAATGCGCCCCAATGGGTCTATGCGTTTGCAGACGGCGATGGCCGCAACAAGATGCTGCTCGGCGGCAAGGGCGCCAACCTCTGCGAGATGACACGCATCGGGCTGAATGTTCCGCCCGGATTCGTGATTACGACGGAAGCCTGCCTCGCGTACCTCGGGGACGCCCAGCGCAACCTGCCCTCGGGCCTGCTCGATGCGGCGCGCACGCACATGGCGTCGCTCGAGCAGCAGACCGGGAAGCGCTTCGGTGGCGGCGACGATCCCTTGCTGGTCTCGGTGCGCTCCGGCTCCGCCATGTCCATGCCGGGCATGATGGACACGATCCTCAACCTGGGCCTCAACGCGACGACGCTCGCGGCGCTCATCCGCCACACCGGCAACGAGCGCTTCGGCTACGACGCGTGGCGCCGCTTCATCCAGCTGTTCGGCAAGGTCGCGCTCGGCGTCCCGGACGCGCTGTTCGACGAGCAGTTCGAAGTCGTGAAGTCCCGTGTCGGCGTCAAGCAGGACGTGATGCTCGGCGCGGACGAACTGCGCGAGATCGGCGAGCGCTTCCTGCAGGTGGTGCAGCGGCACACCGGGCAGCCGTTTCCGTCCGATCCGTACGAGCAGCTCGAGATCGCGATCAAGGCCGTCTTCAATTCATGGATGGGCAAGCGCGCCATCGACTACCGGCGCGAATTCAAGATCACGCCGGCGCTGGCGAACGGCACGGCCGTCAACGTCGTCGCCATGGTCTACGGCAACATGGGCAACGACAGCGCGACCGGAGTCGGCTTCACGCGCAACCCGGCCACGGGCGAAAACCAGCTGTACGGGGAGTACCTGACGAATGCACAGGGCGAGGACGTGGTCGCGGGCATCCGCACGCCCAAGCCGATCGGGGACCTGGCGACGGAAATGCCGGGCCTGTACGTGCAGCTGGTCGAGCTGCGCAACCGGCTCGAGCGCCACTACCGCGAAGTGCAGGACTTCGAGTTCACGATCGAGCGCGGCACGCTCTATTGCCTGCAGACCCGCAACGGCAAGATGAACGCGGCCGCCAGGGTGCGTACCTCGGTCGAAATGCACGAGGAAGGCCTGCTGACCCGTGAAGAAGCCATCACGCGCGTCGACCCCGCGCACCTGGAGCAGATGCTGTTTCCGCGCCTCGATCCGCAGCACAGGAGCCAGCCGCTGGCGACGGGACTGCCTGCGTCTCCCGGCGCGGCCAGCGGCCATGCCGTGTTCGACGCCGACCGCGCGGAGGTGCTCGGCAAGCAGGGCACGAAAGTCATCCTGGTGCGCGAGGAAACCAAGCCCGAGGACATCCACGGGTTCTTCGCCTCGCAGGGGATCCTGACCAGCCGCGGCGGCAAGACTTCGCACGCGGCCGTCGTCGCGCGGGGCATGGGCAAGCCGTGCGTGGCCGGCGCCGAGGGAATCCACGTCGACGTGGCGATGCGCGTTGCGTTCGTCGGCGACCAGGTGATCAAGGAAGGGGACGTCGTCACCATCGACGGCAGCACGGGCCGCGTCTTCCGTGGCGAGGTGCCGACGGTCGAGGCCGATTTCTCGGCGGCGCTGGTGAAGCTGCTCGGGTGGGCAGACCAGCACGCGCGACTGAAGGTGCGCGCCAACGCCGACACGCCGCAGGACGCGGCACGCGCGCTGCGTTACGGCGCGAAGGGCATCGGCCTGTGCCGCACCGAGCGCATGTTCAATGCAGCCGACCGCTTGCCGATCGTCGTCGACATGATCGTGGCCGAGACACCCGAGGACCGGCGCGCGGCGCTCGATCGCCTGTTGCCGATCCAGCGGGCCGACTTCGTCGGCATCTTCCGCGCGATGGCGCCGCACCCGGTGACGATCCGGCTGCTCGACCCGCCGATCCACGAGTTCCTGCCGACGGAGCGGCAGCTCGAGGACGACATTGCGCGACTGCACGACCTGCGCGGTGCCGCTCGCGGCATGGAGGTGTTGACGGAAGCCGCACGCTTCGCCACCGACACGCAGATCCCCGCCACGCTGCGGGATCTGGGCGAGACGCGGCTGATCGACTCGATCATTGCACGCAAGGAAGCGGTCCTGCGCAAGGCCCGGGCGCTGCGCGAGGTGAACCCCATGCTGGGCCACCGCGGCGTGCGTCTCGGCATCACGTATCCGGAGATCTACACGATGCAGATTCGCGCAGTGCTCGAGGCTGCGGCCGACTGCTTGCGCTCCGGTGTCGAGGTGCAGCCGGAAATCATGGTGCCGCAGGTCTGCACGGCCCAGGAACTGAACCTCGTGCGCGACTACATGTCCGCCGTGCAGAAGCAGGTGGAACTGACGTACGGCGTGCAGGTCCCGTGCAAGTTCGGCACCATGGTGGAAGTCGTGCGCGCCTGCATGCGGGCGGAGAATCTCGCGGAAGTCGCGGAGTTCTTCTCGTTCGGCACCAACGACCTCACCCAGGCGACGTTCTCGTTCTCGCGCGAGGATGCCGAGAACAAGTTCCTGCCGATGTACAACGAGCGGGGGATCCTGCAGGACAACCCGTTCGAGGTGCTCGACGTCAAGGGCGTCGGGCGGCTGATGGCGCTTGCCGTCGAATGGGGGCGGCGCAGCCGGCCCAGGCTCAAGGTCGGCATCTGCGGTGAGCACGGCGGTCATCCGGCTTCGATCATGTTCTGTGACTCGATCGGCCTGGACTACGTTTCGTGCTCGGCGCCGCGGGTGCCGATCGCACGGCTCGCTGCCGCGCAGGCGGCGATCAGCAGCGCCGGCGTCATTTCCTAGCTCCGCGTCTGGCAGTCGCCTATATTGCCGGGACACAGAGGGGATCCCATGGCCGACAGCAAGCTGCTCAACCTGCTCGACCTGAGCTTCGTGCTCATGGAAACGCGCCAGACCCCGATGCACGTCGCGGGGTTGCAGACTTTCGTGCTGCCGGCTGGCGCGCCGCGCGATTACCCGCGCAAGGTCTACGAGTACCTGCGCAGTTTCCCGGTCACGGCCGCCCCGTTCAATTACCGGCTGCGCGGCGTGGGTTCGGGTCGTCTGCGCCCCACGTTCGAGGTCGCCGAGAAAAGTCGACCTCGATTACCACCTGCGCCACTCGGCGCTGCCGTACCCGGGCGGCGAACGCGAGCTGGGCATCCTCGTTTCGCGCCTGCATTCGAACCCGATGGACCTCGATCGCCCGCTGTGGGAGATCCACCTGATCGAAGGCCTGCAGGGCGGGCGCTTCGCGCTGTACTGCAAGCTGCACCATTCGCTGGCGGACGGCGTGTCGGGCGTCGGCTTGCTCAACTTCTCGACCGATCCCCAAGCCAGCGAGACGCCGCCGATCTGGGCCGCTGAGCGGCCGCGCAAGGTGCGCACGCCGACGATTCCGGGCCGGTTCGGCGCATTCAGCACGTTGCAGGCGGCCTTCGCGAGCCAGGCGAAGGAGTTGCCGAGCCTGGTGCAGGGGCTGACGGGCACGGCGAAAGCCCTGTTCGGCGTGAAGCCGCATCCCGATTTCACGTCGCTCGCGGAAGCACCCCGCACGATCTTCAACGTGAACGTCACGCCGCAACGCCGTGTTGCCACGCAGGCGAGCAGCCTCGAACGCCTGAAGGCGATCGGCGAAGCCGCGGGCGGCAGCATCAACGACGTGGTGCTGGCAGCCAGCAGCGGGGCGATGCGGCGCTACCTGCTCGAGATCGGCGAGTTGCCGCGCAAGTCACTGGTGACGTCGATTCCCGTGGCATTGCCGCGCGATTCGAGCCAGGCCGGCGGCAATGCGATCAGCTTCGCCAACGTGCGCCTGGGCACCGACATCGAGGACGTGCGCGAACGGTTCGACGTCATCCGTCGCAGCAGCACCGCCGGGCGCGACTTCCTCAAGCAGATGAGCACGAAGGCGCTGATGGATTACACGGTGCTGATCAGCTCGCCGCAGATCCTGACGCGACTGCCGGGCATCGGTTCACGCGTGCCGCCGACCTACAACGTCATCATCTCGAACGTGCCGGGCCCGCGCGGCAAGCTGTATTTCCTGGGCTCGGAGATGGAGGCGTACTACCCCATCTCGGCGCTGTTCCATGGCCAGGCGCTCAACGTCACGGTGCTGAGCTACGCGGGCGGACTGTATTTCGGTTTCACCGGCTGCGCCGACAAGGTGCCCCACCTGCAGCGTCTCGCCGTGTACACGGGCGAGGCGATCGATGAGCTCGAGCGGGTTTTCCTGGGCGGCGACAAGAAGGTGGGGAAGGTCAGGAAGGCCGAGGAAGGCCAGGAAGGCCAGGAAGGCCAGGAAGGCAGGGAAGGTCAGGAAGGCAGGGAAGGCCAGGAAGGCCTGAGCCGGATTTTCGCTACCAGCGCTCCGACCAGGGGCGCAGGTCCAGTTCGAACGTCCAGGCATCGCGCGGCTGCTGGTGCAGGAACCAGTACGCGTCGGCGATGTGCTCCGGCGCGAGGATGCCGTCCTCGCTCTTGAGCGCGTAGCGCTCCGGGAAGTTGTCCCGGATGAAGGCAGTGTCGATTGCGCCGTCGATGATCACGTGCGCGACGTGCACGTTGGCGGGCCCGAGTTCGCGCGACAGGCTCTGGGCCAGGGCGCGCAACGCATGCTTGGCGCCGGCAAACGCCGAGAAATTGGCCGCACCGCGCAGGCTCGCCGTGGCGCCCGTGAAGATCATCGTGCCGCGCCGGCGTGCCGCCATGCGCTTCGCCACGGCCTGCCCGGTCAGGAAGCCGGAGTAGCAGGCCATTTCCCAGATCTTGAAGTACTTGCGCGCCGTCTCGTCGAGCACGCTGCAGGGGACGTTGGCGCCGATGTTGAAGACGAACACGTCGATGTCGCCGATGCGGCTCTCGATGTCCTCGACCAGTGCCGCGACTTCGTCTTCTTTCCGCGCGTCGGAGCCGAAGCCATGCGCCTCGCCGCCTGCGGCGCGGATGGAATCGACCAGGGGTTGCAGCTTGTCGGCCGAGCGACGCGTCACACACGCGGCGTACCCTTCGCGGGCGAACCGGCGTGCAATCGCGCCGCCAGTCGCGTCACCTGCGCCGATGACCAGCGCGACGGGCTTGCGCTGCGGCGTGTCTCATCGATCGGCTCAGCGCAGGAACTTGCTCGCCAGCCCCAGGATGTCGTCGAGCGGATTGCCGTCGCCGTCCAGGTCGAGCATGCCGGCGAGGCCGTTCGCCTGCGACGCGCCGCCCTGTCCCAGCAATCCGCCGAGCAGGCCGCCGAGGCCGCCCAGGTCACCGAGGCTGCCACCGGCCGGCGCTGCGGGCTGCCCATTGCCCTGCTTCGCCATGAAGCCAGCGACCAGCATGGCGAGCATCGGCAGCATTTTCTTGAGCAGGGCCGGGTCGATGCCCGAAGTCGCAGCCGCGTTCTGCGCAACCGTTCGACTGACGTCGGGCGAACCAAAAATCTGCCCGAGCACGTCGTTGCCTCGACCGACGTTCGTCGGGTGCGGGCTCAGCACGTCATCGAGCAGTCCGCCGCCGCCGAGATTGCCGAGCATGCCGGCGAGGCCTTCGAGTCCGGATGGCTGCGCCTGCGCCTGCTTCTTGAACCCGCCCAGCAGGGCGGGCATGAGCGCGGCGGCGCCCGCGGTGACTTGCGATTCGTCGACGCCCAGTTCCTTGGCGACGGACTGCAGTCCGCCCAGCTGGTTCAGAATTTCCATGACCTGCATGTTCTTTCTCCTTTTTGCTTCGAGTTGTCAGCGCAGCGTCAGCAGGTGCTCGCCATAGGCTCGCACGTCGTCCCAGTTGGTGTAGTCGATGACCGCGGTGGTGTCCGTCGGTCCATGGGTCATCTTCATGATGAGCCGGATCATGAACCGGTCCAGCCACGGCCAGGCAGGGTAGTCGACCTTGCCGGCGATCACCTTCAGGTCGCGCGGTTGCCAGGGCGAGAGCTGCAGGAACTTCTGCATGTAGCGGTTGCCCGCGACGGTCGACTTCTCCGGCACTCGCGCCACCACGGACACGTTGAAGAAGCTGTTCGGCTTGGCCTCGAGTTGCGCGCGGTGCCGGGTGACGAACTCGATCACGGTCTTGTCGTACTTGCCGTACAGCACGGGGGCACCGAGGACGACGACGTCGTAGCGGTTCCAGTCCACGCCTTCATGCTCGGCTTCGACCAGGTTCATCATTTCGGCGTGGCCGCCGGTCGAGCCGATGTGCTCGCACAGGCGGCGGGCGATGCGCGCCGTGTGTCCGCCGCGGCTCATGTACAGGATCAGGACGGAGGTCATGGCGGCCGTGGAAGAGTCAGTGGAGCGCACATCTTAGTACAGCGCCGGGGTTTCGAAGAATGCGAGAATGGCATTCGCAGGTTTCCTGCCAGGAGTCGAGGGCGTGACCTCCAGTACTTATTCGGCCCGGGAAGAATGGCTGAACTGCGCGGTGCACGTCGTCGGCATCGTCGCGAGCCTGGTTGCCCTCCCGGTGCTGGTGCTGACGGCTCACCGTACGGGCGATCCCTGGCTGCTCGTGGGTGGCCTGACCTTCGGCCTGAGCGCGCTGCTGATGTTCTCCACCTCGTCGCTCTACCATGCGGCGAAGAACCCGCAAACGCGGCTGCGCCTGCGGCGGGTCGATCATGCCGCGATCTACCTGCTGATCGCCGGGACCTACACGCCGTTTACGCTCGGCGCACTGCGCGGCAGCTGGGGGTGGTCACTGGCCGCCATCATCTGGACGCTCGCCCTGCTCGGCATCGTCTTCAAGACGACGTCGCTCGGCTTTCGCTTCCACCGCACGTCGGTCGCGCTGTACGTCGCCATGGGCTGGCTCGCGGTCGTGGCCGCGAAGCCACTGATGCAGCACTTGTCGACGTTCGAACTCGGCTGGCTCGTCGCCGGCGGTCTCTGCTACACCGCTCGGCGTCGCGTTCTACGTCTGGAAGAGCCGGCCCTACACGCACGCCATCTGGCACGTCTTCGTGCTGGCGGGCGTCGCCTGTCACTTCGTGACGGTGCTGAGCATCACGTCTGGCTGAGCGCCTGCCGGTCGCAGTTTCAGGCGGAACTCGCGGCGCAGCAGCCAGAGGCTGAACAGCGCCTGCAGCGTCGTGGTGCCGACGGACAGCCACCACACGTGGTGCAGTGCGAATCCCGGCAGGCGCGAGATCAGGACCAGTGGCAGGACGAACGTCAGCAGTCGCGAGGCGCTGCTCAGCAGCGCGGGCACCGTATTGCCCAGGGCCTGGAACATTCCCGAGCACGTGAAAATCAGTGCGCTCGCGACGAAATTCCAGGAGATGAACGTGAGGAATTCCGCGCCGATCCCGATCACCTGGGCTTCGTCGGTGAAGCCGGCGATCAGCGTCGCCGGGGCGATGTGGCACGCGATGCTCATGACCAGCATCAGGCTGCCACCGAAGAGCGCCGCGAACCTGAACGTCTCGCGCACCCGGTCATGGTTGCCCGCGCCGAAGTTCTGGCCCGCAATCGGCGCGGCCGCGAACGCGACGGCCATCACTGGCAGGAACAGCGATTGCATGACGCGCTGGCCGATGCCGAAGCCGGCCTGCGCTTCGGAGCCAAAGCGCGCGATCACCGCATAGATCACCGCCATGTTGACGAACATCAGCAGGAATTCGGCGCCCGAGGGCAGGCCCACCTTGAGGATGCGCCGCACCTGCGCGAACTGCATGGGCAGCATGGCGCGGTTGACCGCCACCGTGTGTTCGAGACGGTGGAAGTAGAACATCAGCACGATGACGCCGGTCGCGATCGCGAGCGAGCTCGCGAGGCCCGCGCCGGCGACGCCGAGCGGGTGGCCCGTGCCCCAGCCGCCGATCAGGATCGGCGCAAGCACGGCGTTGATCACGACCGTGAGCACCTGCACCAGCATCGTCGGCTTGACGATGCCCGTGCCGCGCAGCGCCGACGCCATGCCGACGATCGCAAACTGCAGCGCGAGGCCCGGCAGGTACCAGGCCAGGTACGTGGTTCCTGCGGCGGCTGTCGCGGCGTCGGCCGCCATGTAATGCATGTAGACCGGCGTGAGCACGTAGCCGCCCACGAGCGCTGTCACCCCCACGATCGCTGCCAGGGAGAGGCTCTGGTTGAAGACCAGGTTGGCGTCCGGCAGGTCGCGACGACCCACGGCGTGCGACACGAGGGCGACCGTGCCGACGGCGAGCACCTGCGTGAGGGCCATCACGACGAACGTGACGTTGCCCGCGGTGCTGACTCCGGCAATGGCATCGTCCCCGAGCCGGCCGACGAAATAGAGGTCGATCAGGAAATACAGCGTCTGGAAGATCATGCCGATCGCGATCGGTGCTGCCATGGCGAGCACTTGCCGCGAAACGGGGCCCTGAGTAAGGTCTTTCATCGCGTCGCGCAGCTCACGCGCGGGACCGTGCAGGTGCCCGCGCGCTGAGCTGCTGGCGACTCATTCCTTGTCGAGGTAGATGCGCGTGCCCTTGAGCGTCGATTCGACGAACTTCACTTCGTAGTTCGGGCCTTTGCGCTTCTTCACCAGCACGTCTTCGCCGTCGTCCGTCTCGACGTGGTAGACCTTCGGGTCAAGAACTTTCTTGAACGTGTTCTTGACGTCGGTGGCCACGCCGTTCTCGCTGCGGCCTTTTTCAATGTTCACGAGTACGTCCGTCGCGGTGCCCTTGTCCGGTGTCACGCGGAACAGCAGCGTACCCGTGTTGTTCGCGCCCTCGCGCACTTTGATGCGCCACTTGTTCGAGAGCTTGAGCGGGGCGGCCGGAGCGGCTGCAACTGCAGTGGCTTCCGTGGCAGCCGGGGTCGTGACGGCGGGTTCCTGCGCGAACGCTGCGACCGAGGACAGCGTGAGGCCGGCGGCCAGGCCGAGCAGGCCGAGAGTGCGGAAATTCATGATTCGACGAACTCCTGATTGTTCTGATTTGGATACAGGCCAGGTAGCAGATACGGGAGGGGCGCAGCGCTGTCAACCGGGTGCCCGGCCGCTTGTAGGCACGGGACTACGGCCCGCCCGGCGCTGTGCGGATTGCAGGTTTTCCATGCTTTTCAGGGACAAGGAATCGCCTTTGGATGAACTCGACCGCCTCGCTGCGGTCCGAATAAACGGACGGCAACGCACGCAGGGTTGGTTGCCGGCCTGCGGTTCAGAGTCCCAGATATGGAGGTCGACACAATGGCCAATCCTGGCATTCGTGTTGGAAGCGGCGGCGCCGTCGGCAGTGGCACCGGCGGCTCGAATCGTGGTTTCGCCGGCATGGACCACGACAAGCAGCGCGCGATCGCGAGCAAAGGCGGTTCGGCGTCGGGCGGCAACTTTGCCAACAACCCGGAGCGCGCACGCGAAGCCGGACGCAAGGGTGGCGAGGTCTCGGGCGGCAACTTTGCCAGGAACCCGCAGCGTGCTGCGGAAGCAGGCCGCAAGGGCGGTGAGGCATCGCGGGGTGGCGGCCAGCGGACCCCGGGCGGTCACCGCGACCCCGCTTGAGTCGGCTCGTGCCTGAGAGTCGAGCCGGCTGAAGCCAGCGACGGCAAGGGTGCGCGGGCGCAGACCTGCGCCCCTGCCTTGCCTGTGCGCGCCGTAGCGGTCTTTCCGGTTGCCGCGCGCAGCGAAACGCAGCACAGTGCGCGGCGCCATGAACGCACAGCCGCACTCCCCCGACCGCGCGTCGGCCGCACCGGAAGAACTCGAATTCGCCATCGTCGGCGCCGGTTTCGGCGGCCTGTGCATGGCCATCCGGTTGCTGGCAGCGGGCGAGCGCCGCTTCGCGATCCTCGAGAAGGGCGCGGAAGTCGGCGGCACGTGGCGCGACAACACCTACCCCGGCGCCGAGTGCGACGTGCAGTCGCACCTCTATTCGTACTCGTTCGCGGGCAAGCCCGACTGGAGCCAGCGCTACGCGGGCTGGCGGGAAATCCAGCAGTACATCCTGGAGACCACCGAGCGCTTCGGCGTGCGTCCGTTCGTGCGGTTCAGCCAGCAGGTGACCGGGCTCCACTTCGACCCGAAGACGGCTCGCTGGCGCGTGATCATGGCGTCAGGTCTCGAACTGCGTGCCCGTCACGTCGTGCTGGCGACCGGTCCCGCTGCACGTGCCGAACCTGCCGCGGTTGCCCGGCCTCGAGCGCTTTGCCGGGAAGGTGTTCCACTCGGCGCAGTGGGATCACGGCTACGACCTCGCCGGCAAACGCATCGCATCGATCGGCACCGGTGGCAGCGCGATCCAGTATTGCCCGCGCATCGCACCTGCTGCGGCCCAGGTGCACGTTTTCCAGCGCACGCCCGCCTGGGTGATCCCGCGCGACGTCCGCACCTACAGCGAGGCGGCGAAAAAGCGCTTCGGACGGTTCGACTTCTTGCGGCGCCTGCATCGCGCGCGCCTGTACTGGACCAACGAGTCGCGGGTCTGGCCGATCTTTCATCCTGCCCTGGCGCGCGGGCTGCAGCGGCTCGCGCGGTGGAACATTCGTCGCGCCGTGGGTGACGACGCGCTGGCACGCAAGCTGACGCCCGACTACACGATCGGCTGCAAGCGGGTGCTGATCTCCAACGAGTGGTACCCGATGTTCCGCCGGCCGAACGTCGAACTCGTGACCGAGGGTATCCGCGAAATCCGCGAGCACTCGATCGTGACCGCCGACGGCGTCGAGCGTCCCGTCGACTGCATCATTCTCGGCACCGGATTCGTCGTCGATCCGCGCATCTACATGCAGGGCTTCCCCGTCACTGGCCTGCCCGGTCATGAACTCGCCCGTGACTGGAAGGCCGGGGCCGAGGCGTACTACGGAATTTCGGTCACCGGGTACCCGAACCTGCATCAGCTCGTCGGCCCGAACACCGCGCTCGGGCACAACTCGATCATCTTCATGATCGAGGCACAGGTGCAGTACGTCATGTGACTGCATCCGCACGCTGCGCGAACGCGGCGCGGATTACCTCGACGTGCAACCGGCCGCGCAGGCGCAGTTCAACGAGCGCATCCAGCGGGGCCTGAAGGACACTGTCTGGAGTTCCGGGTGCCGCAGCTGGTACCAGCAGGCCGACGGCCGCAACTTCACGATCTGGCCGTACTCGACCTGGCGCTACTGGCTGCAGACGCGCAAGGTCGATGCCGCGCAGTATCGGTTCGGCCGGGCGCAGGAAAGCGCGGCCGCCAGTCACGTGGACTGACGGCCGCGAGTCGTACGCAGGCTAGAACGAATACCTGGTCGTGAACTGCAGCCGGTCGAGCGAGCCGTCGTCCCCGTTCTCGAGTTCGCGCACCGCGTGGCGGAACTCGGCGCCGATGTCGAGCTTCGGCAGCGGCGTGTACCAGGTGTTGAACGTCCAGCTCTCGCTCGACTTGTTGACTCTTCCGCCGGTGTAATCGACGTCGTTGTCGTAGTCGCCCATCGCGAAGTAGACGTTGCTGCGCCACTTGTCGGACCACACGTGGCGATATGCGATGGAGCCCGCGAAGCCGTCGATCGTTTCGAGGTCGGCATTGCCGGCGTTGCTGGTGAGCACCGCGTCCGTCGTGAAGTTCAGGCCGACGTAGCGGCCGAGGTTGCCGCCCAGCAGCATGAAGCGGATGTCGTCCTTGCCGATCATGAACTTGCCCGACAGGCTGCCGGCCATCGACCAGGTGCTCGCATCGATCGCGGCCAGCGTGCTGGTGGCCGTTCGCTCGTACTTGAGTTCGCGCGCGAGGCCTGCGACGGCGACGTGGCCCCACGCGCCCTTCCAGGCGTAGCGGGCGGTGAGGTCCGGGATGGAGCTGTCGTCGGTCTCGACGATCCAGGCCGTCGAGTTGGGATCGGCCGGGCCGCCGAACGGCGTCATGGTGGTCTGCGGATTCTCGACGGCGAGCGAGAGGCCGCCCTTCGTGTAGCGGACCTGCGGCTGCCGCACGAACACCGTGCCGTCCGTCGAGCCGATGAAGTCCACGGAGTCGGGCAGCGCGGCGACATCCTGGAAGTTCGACCAGGTCTGTCCGACCAGCCACTCGCGCCACTGCACGTACGCGTGGCGCAGGACCGGCGCATAGGTGTTGGTGACCCGTTGGTTGCCCGTGGCCGAGCCGAAGAAGTCGATCTCGAACCGGGTCGAGAGCTTGTCGCCGCCGGCGAGGATGCGTGTCGGTGCCGAAGTTGATGCGCGTCTGCTTCGCATGCGCGTCGAAGTCCGTGCCTTCGTCCGGCTGGCCGATCGGCGTCGCGCCCGGCACGTAGAAGTCGCGGGAAGGCGTGTTCTCCGCGAGTTCGCCGTCGGAGGTGTCGGTCCAGAGACCGTCGACCTTGGCGTAGCCCGTCAGCACGAAGCTGGTGCCGGGGGCCGCGTTTGGCAGGATCGTGCCCGGCTGGATGGCCTTCGCATCGGGCTTCGCGGGTGCCGCAGCCGGTGCGGCGGCGACTGTGCCTGCGGCAGCGGGTGCGCGGCGCGGCCTTCTTCTCGGCGACGAGCTGCTGGACGAGCTTCTCGAGTTCCGCGACGCGAGCTTCGAGCTCCTTTTCCTTCGCGGTCTCGGCGCCGGCCAGCGTGGATGCGCCGATGAGCGCGACGCCGAGCGCGACCGCGATCGAGCGGCGCAGCGCGTTGGATGGACGACGCAGGTGCTGGGCGTGCGGCATGGACGGAATCCCCCGGATGAGTCGTGCGATGCGGCGATCGTGAGCCGCTGCAGCGCGCATGGGTATTCGCCTTTGGTCGCAGGGGAGAACCGTTGGATAGACCTGGTCTCGCGTGTAATCTGGCGGCCGATGTCACGACAGATCATCGTCGCCGACGACCATCCGCTGTTCCGCGAAGCGATGAAGGCCGCGGTCGGCCGTCTCGACCGCGGGGTCGGTTTCGTCGAGGCGGATTCGGTCGCAGCGATGCTCGCCGCCGCCGAAGCGAATCCGGGCGCGGACCTGCTGCTGCTCGACCTCAACATGCCGGGTGCGCACGGCTTCAATGCGCTCGCGCACGTGCGCGGCAGCCGGCCAGAACTGCCCGTCGTCATCGTTTCTGCCGACGACGACCCGCAGACGATCGCCGCGTCGCTGCGTTTCGGCGCGCAGGGATTCATCCCGAAGTCGACGGAAGCCGGCCAGATCGGCAAGGCCATCGAAGCGGTGCTGGCCGGTGAAATCTACACGCCGCCGGGCTACCAGCCGCCACGCGCGCCGGCCACCTCCGCCGAAGAGCTCGAGATCGCGCACCGCGTCGCCGACCTGACGCCGCAGCAGTTCCGCGTGCTCGGCATGCTGTGCGCGGGCCTGCTCAACAAGCAGATCGCCTACGACCTCGACGTCTCGGAGGCGACGGTGAAGGCGCACGTCACGGCGATCCTGCGCAAGCTCGGCGTGACGACGCGCACGCAGGCCGTGCTCGCGGCGGGCCGCCTCGCCATCGATCGCGCCAGCGTCAAGCCGCCGCCCGAGGAATTCGACTAACCGCGACTCGCCGTGGCGAGCAGTGCGCCCAGCAGTCCGCGCAGGGCGGCAGGCTTCACCGGTTTGCGCAGCACCTTGTAGCCGAGCACGCGGGCGCGCTCCGCGACTTCTGCGCCGTGGTCGGCCGTCACCAGTGCGGCCGGCGCGTGCGACACGCCTCCGACGCGCAGTGACTGCAGCAGTTCGAGCCCGTCGCAATCGTCGTCGCCCAGCCGGTAGTCCGCGAGGACGACGTCGGGCGAGTGCTGCATGAACGCGCGGCGGGCCTCCTCGGCCGTGCTCGCGCGCAGCACGCGCACGCCCCAGCGCTCGAGCAGCGTCTGCATGCCGTCGAGGATCGCTTCCTCGTTGTCGACGCAGAGCACCGTGCCGCCGACGAGGCTCGCGGGCGAAGCCGGTGCAGGCTCACCCGCGGGTGCAGGCGCCGGCCTGGCGGTGACTTCGAGCTGCACGCTGAACATCGAGCCCCGACCCACTTCCGAGCGCAGGCTCAGGTCGAGTTGCAGCACGCGCGCGATGCGGTCGCAGATCGACAGGCCGAGTCCGAGTCCTTTCTCGCCCCAGGGCGAAGGACGGTCGAGCCCGCGGAATTCGTCGAAGATCACTTTGCGATGCTGCTCGGCGATGCCGGGACCGGTGTCCCAGACCTGCACCTCGACGCGTCCCGCCGTGCCGCCGGCAGCCGACGACGACGCCGCCGCGCTGCGTGTAGCGCAGGGCGTTGGACACCAGGTTCTGCAGCAGGCGCCGCACCAGCACGCGATCGCTGCGCACGTGCAGTCGCGTGCGGCGGATGTGCAGCCGCAGGTTGCGTCGCGCTGCGACCGGGGAGAATTGCCGTTCGAGGTCGGCGAAGACGTCGTCGAGGGCGAACACGGTGATCTCGGCGCGCATCGAGCCGCTTTCGAGGCGGGCGATGTCGAGCATGTCGTCGAGCACTTCTTCGGCCGCGCGCAGCGAGCCTTCGATGCGTCCGGCGATCTCGCGCACGGAGCTCGCGTCGGTCGGCGCATCGCTCAACGCGGAGGCGAACAGGCGGGCGGCGTTCAGTGGCTGCAGCAGGTCGTGGCTCGCGGCGGCGACGAACCGCGTCTTGGTGGCATTGGCCTGCTCGGCGGCGAGCTTGGCGGCGGCCTCGGCCTGCAGCGCGATCGACAGTGCCTGCGTGCGTTCGGACACGCGCTGCTCGAGCGTCTGCTTGGCCTCGAGCAGTTGCTGCTCGTTGTGCTTGAATTCCGTGATGTCGGTGTAGGTCGTGACGTAGCCGCCGTCCGGCATCGGCTGGCCACGCATCTCGTACACCCGTCCGTTGCGGCGCTGGCGCTGGATCACGTAGCGCGTGCCGGCCCGCATGTGGTCGATGCGCTTGCGGATCTGCTCCTCGGGATCGGTCGCGCCGAACTCGCCCCGCAGCGCGTTCCAGCGGATCAGGTCCGCGACCGGCCGGCCGACGCGCACCATCTCCGGGCGGGTAGTCGAACATTTCCAGGTAGCGGCCGTTCCAGGCGACGAGGCGCGCCTCGCTGTCGGCCACCGAGATGCCCTGCGCGACGTTTTCCATCGTCGCCTGCAGCAACTGGCGGCTGAAGCGCAGTTCCTGCGAGGTTTCGTCGAGCAGTTCCGCGACTTCCTCGGCGGCGAGACCGCGTCCGCGCAACGCATGCGTGAACATGAGCCGCGCCGACGACGCACCGATCGCGCCGGCGAGCACGCGCTCCATGTGCTGCATCAGGCCGCGATCGGCGGGGTCCGAGTGCCGGGGCAGCGGACGCAGCGTCTGCAGGAAGTGCTCGCGCAGCGAGGCTTCTGCCGCCGCGTTGCCGACGATCCGCTCCGCGATCGCCAGCACGTCGCCGACCCTTGCGCTCGACGCGGCCGGCGTCGCCGACGAGGGCAGGGCCGGACGCACGAACTGGGTGGCGGCCATGCGGTCACGCAGTGACACGCGACCCAGCAGCGACAGCCCGACCAGCACCACGACGTTGCCGGTCAGCGCGAGCAAGGCTCCGCTGGTGACCGGACTCATGTGGGCGAGCAGGGACCATTCGTACAGGAACCGCAGGTTCCGGTTCGCGCCGAGGCTGGCTGCGCCCGACAGTCCATCGGGGCTGAAATTCGGCAGCAGCAGCGTGTACGTCCAGAGCACGAATCCCGTCACGAGGCCCCAGAACACGGCGCTGCGGGTGGCGCGTCGCCAGTACAGTCCGGCCAGGATCGGCGGCGCGAACTGCGCCACGGCGGCGAACGCGAGCAGGCCGATCGACGCGAGGCTCGCCGGCACGACCGTGTTGCGGTGATACGCGTAGGCGAGCAGCGCCAGCAGCAGGATCGAGACGCGACGCAGCCACAGCACGCCACGGCCGATGTCGCTGCCTTCCGTCGGCTTGAGCCAGCGGCTGCGCCACAGCACCGGCATCACGAGGTCGTTCGTGATCATCGTGGCCAGCGCGATGCTCGACACGATCACCATGGCCGTCGCGGCCGACAGGCCGCCGAGGAAGGCGATGATGGCGAGCGACGGGACGTTGCTCGTCATCGGCAGCGTGAGCACCAGGAAATCGGGATTGCCTGCCGGCGCGAGTCCCGCACCGAGGCCGGCCAGCACCACCGGCACGACCAGCAAGGTGAAGGCGGCGAGGTAGGCGGTGAACACGATGCGTGCGGTGCGCAGGTCCTGCGGATCGGCGCATTCGACGATGCCGACGAGGAACTGCCGCGGCAGGCAGAAGATCGCTGCGGCCGCGAGCGCCGTCGTCATGAGGAAATCGGCGGGGAACGCGTGCGCGAGCGTGCCCAGTTGCGTCGTGGAGAGCGCCGGCGCTGCGTCGAGGTGCAGCAAGGCGAAGACGCCGACGGACGCGAACGCGACCAGCTTCACGATCGACTCGAACGCGATGGCCAGCATCACGCCTTCGTGGTGCTCGGTGGCGTCGAGCCGGCGCGTGCCGAAGAGGATGGCGAACACCGCCATCATCAGCGCCACCCACAGCGCGGTGTCCGCATACCACGCGGGGTTCGCGCCCGTCGCACCGGTCAGCACGTCGATGCTGGTGCCGACGGCCTTGTATTGCAGCGCCAGGTACGGCACGCCGGCGGTCAGCGCGATCACGGCGACCAGTGCGGCGAGGGTCGGGCTCTTGCCGAAGCGGGACGAGATGAGGTCGGCGATCGAGGTGATGTTGTGGGCGCGGACGATCGCGACCAGCCGCTCGAGGAACGGCATGCCGAACAGCAGCACCAGGGCCGGACCGAGGTAGATCGGAACGTACGTCCAGCCGTCGCGCACGGCCGTGCCGACGGCGCCGAAGAACGTCCACGTCGTGCAGTAGACGCCGAGGGCCAGGCTGTAGATCCACGGCCGCAGGCGCGCGTGACCCGGGTACACCGAACGACGCTCGCCGTAGAACGCGACGCCGAACAGCACCAGCAGGTAGCCGATGGCGAGTGCGGAGAGCAGGAAACCCGAGACCATCGCGCAACTCTAGGCAGCGCGAGGTCCCCGCGACAAGGGGAATTACCGGTCGAGCCGCCCGTCAGTCGTCTCTTCAGGGACGCCGGGGTCCCGGAAAGAAGGCATTGGTGCGCCGGATGTACTCGGCGTAGCCGGGCCGCCGCTTGCCGATGTCGCGCTCGAGCAGCGTCACGCCGGAGACTCGCAGCAGCAGCACGCTCATGAGCGCGGGGCCGACCAACGACCACCAGGCGCCGGCCGCGAGCGCCAGGAGGCCGAAGCCCCACCAGACACAGAAATCGCCGAAGTAATTGGGATGACGCGTGAGGCCCCACAGCCCCTGGTCCATCACCTGCCCGGCATTGGCCGGATTCGCCTTGAAGCGGGTGAGTTGCCAGTCGCCGACGGCCTCGAAGTACAGGCCGACCAGGCAGAGCGCGGCGCCGGCGTAATCGAGCCAGCCGAGCGGGCTCGCGTCACCGGCGATGGCGCCGAGCAGCGGCAGCGAGATCACCCAGGCGAGGACGGCCTGCAGGCCGAACACGAGGTACAGGCTCTTCCACGCGAATCCGGGTTCGTTGCGGCGGCGGATCTTCTGGTAGCGCCGGTCTTCTTCGTGGCCGAAGTTGCGCCGTCCGAGGTAGATCGCGAGCCGCAGTCCCCAGACCGTGACCAGCACCAGCACCAGTTGCGCGCGCGGCTCGAGCGGCATCGTGCTCGATGCGTAGCTGAAGGCGGCGATCACGAACATCAGCGACCACAGCGTGTCGACGATCGTGACGTTGCGCAGCTGGACGCTCGACGAGCCAGGTCAGGAACCCTGCGCCGAGCAGGAAGGGCAGGGCGTGCAGCCAGGTCTGGAGCATTCGGATGGCCTCGATGGAAGTTCTGGTTTGCGGCGGGCGAGTGGGTGCGGTTGCAGGCGCGGTCAGTGCGTCGTCAGCAGTTCGGCGAGCAGCGCGTCTTCGATGTTGCCACCCGACAGCGTCACCGCCACGGTGCGTCCGCGGACGTCGAGCTTGCCGGCCAGCACGGCTGCGAGCGCCACGGCACCGCCGGGCTCGACGACGAGCTTCAGCGTGCGCGCCGCGAACACGATGGCCTGCCGCACCTCGTCGTCGGACACGGCGAGTCCGCCGCGCAGCAGTGGCTGGTTGATCGCGAACGTGAGTTCACCGGGGATCGGGGCGAGCAGCGCATCGCAGATCGATGGCGGCGCGCCCGGCTCATTGCGCTGACGCCGGCCCGCGGCCAGCGAGCGGCGGTGATCGTCGTACGCCGCGGGCTCGGCCGTCCACACGCCCGCCTGCGGTGCGAGCTGCGCCATCGCAATGGCGATGCCTGCCGTGAGTCCGCCGCCACTGCAGCAGACGACCACGTCGTCGAGCGTCAGGCCGAGTTCGCCGGCCTGCTCGGCGATCTCGAGGCCGGCCGTGCCCTGGCCCGCGATGATGTCCGGATCGTCGTAGGACGGCACCAGCGTCGCGCCGCGTTCGGTGGCGAGCCTGGCCGCGATCTGCTCGCGGCTCTCGTGTGCCCGGTCGTACTCGACGATTTCGGCGCCCAGGTCCCGCGTGTTCTGCAACTTGATCCGAGGGGCGTCGGACGGCATCACGATGGTCGCGCGGATACCGAGACGCCGCGCGGCCTCGGCCACGCCCTGGGCGTGGTTGCCCGACGAAAAAGCGACGACGCCGGCAGCGCGCTCCGGCTCGTTCAGCTGCACCAGCCGGTTCCAGGCGCCACGGAACTTGAACGACCCGGTGTGCTGCAGCGTTTCGAGCTTGAGCAGGATGCGTCCGCCGGTGAGTCCGTCGAGCGGCGTGCCCGCGAGCAAGGGCGTGCGACGGGCGTGCCCCTCGAGCCGGCGTGCGGCGGCGCGGACGTCGTCGAAATCGGGAATGCGGGTCATGGGCCGGGGGTCCCCTGTCGGTGCGGGACGAATCGTCGCACCATAGACGCGTGAGCGTACAACAAACATTACCCGCCGGCTGCGAGCCGGAGTGCCGCGGTTGCCGTCATCGCACGCTGAGCATGGCCGCGAGCGTTGCGCAGAAAGAGCGGCTACCTGCAGCGCGTCCTGGGGCACTGGCAGCCCGTGCTGCAACGCGTGCGCTCGCCACGCGATGACCAGCGTTACGGCTATCGCGATCGAGTCACGTTGAACGCACGCTGCGACGAAGCGGCGGGTTGGCGGTTCGGGATGATGCGTCGCGACGAACTGATCCCGATCCACGACTGTCCCGTGCATTCGGCGCGCGTGAACAGGCTCGTTGCGCTGCTGCGGGCCACGTTGCCACCCCACGCGAATTTTCCGCTGGCGTACCTGCATGTCGCGGGCGGGCAGGCGACGCTGATCGTCAAGGCGAGGAACTACGAGCCCGCCGGCCTCGCTGCGCTGCGTGCGGGATTGCCTGCGACGGGCATCGAAGGCCTGTGGGTCCATTGCCATGCCTCCGCCGGCCGCAAGCTGTTCGCACGCTCGGGTTGGTACCTGGACTGGGGTGCGCCGAGTTCGCTCGACGCGGCGGGCCTCGTGCACGGACCCGCTGCATTCCAGCAACTCCTGCCCGACCTGCATGCCGAGTCGGTCGCGCTGGCGCGTGAGCATCTCGAACCGGCGCCCGGCGTGGCGGTGCTCGACCTGTACTGCGGAATCGGCTCGACGCTGCGGCAATGGGTGCAGGCGGGCGCGTCAGGGTTCGGCATCGAACTCGCCGGCGGGGCGGTCGATTGCGCACGCATCAATGCGCCCGGTGCCGTCGTGCTGCGCGGGACGTGCGAGCAGCGCATGCCGCAGGTCCGCGAATGGTGGCATCACGGCGCTCATGCCCGCCGCGCCTGCTACGTGAATCCGCCGCGCTCGGGCCTCGAACCCCTCTTGCTCGAGGCGTTGGCGCACGATTTGCGACCGGACCGGCTGGCCTACCTGTCGTGCAGTGCCGGCACGCTCGCGCGCGATCTCGCCGTGTTCGAGGCGATGGGATACGAGGTGTGTTCGATCGCCCCCTTCGACTTCTTTCCGGGCACGCATCACGTCGAGTGCCTGGCCCTGCTCGACGTTTCTACTGGATGCCGGGAATCCAGCGTTCGGCGGCGGACGGTTGTCGCGAGAGCGGGTAACGGCTCGACGGGCTCGTCTTGGCCTGTCCGTCGACGAACGTGCTGATCACGCTCGCGCAGGCACCGGTGTTGATCCACTGCAGCGCCGCCTGCGTCAGGCCGTCCGCCGGGTCGCCCATCGGGGCGCCGAGCGTGTCGCTGGCCGCGCAGGCGAAACGCATGCTCGACGCGAGCCCGTCGTAGTAGTCGCTGACGCCGTTCGCATTGACCGTCTTGAACGTGACGAGTCGCAGCCGGTCCGGGCAGGAATTCGCGAGATCGAAAGCGAGCTGGCCGACGGGCTTGCCGTACGTGTCGCTGCCCACGATCGCGACTTCGGCCCAGGCGTCCATGGCGTTGATGTTGATCTCGCTCGCCGATGCGGTCGCGTCGGTCGTCAGGAACGCGATGCGCACGGGCCGCACCGATTGCGCTTGCGGCTGGAAGCGAACGGTGGAGTCCTGCCCCGACTTGTTCGCGCTGTGCACGATCGAGTACTGGATGTCGGTGGAAGTGCGGTCGCCGCCGAGCAGGTTGTCGATCAGTTCGGCCGTGCTCACGAGGCCGCCGCCGTTGTAGCGCAGGTCGATGATGAAATCGCGCACGTTCTGCGCACGGAACGCCTGGAACGCCGTGCGCAATTGCGGGTCGGCCGTGCTGATGTAGCTGCGCAGGTTCAGGTAACCCACGCCGGTCGTTCCGGCCACGGGCAGGATGCGCGTGCCGAACGAATCCGGCACCGGATCGATCGTCACCGTGCGCTTGGTCAACTGCACGTCGATGGTCTGTCCGTTGCGCAGCAGGCGCAGGCCACGCTGGACACCGGCGTCAGCGGCTCCAAGCAGGTCGGTGAACGAGGTGGTGCCATCCGCAAGCGATTGCGAAACCGGGACGAAACCGCTGCCCTGGTCGACGGCGATCGCCTCGTCGCCGCGCTGCAGTCCCGCTTCCGCCGCCGGGCTGCCTTCGAACACGTCGAGGATGAATGGACGATTGCCGGTGTCGGTGCGTGAGCGGAAGCCGAAGCCGACGAACTGGCCTTCGCCGAGGAGCGAGTTCTCGGCGGACTTCGTCGTCAGGTAGCTGAAGTAGCGATCCTTGCCCTGCGCGCGGGCCGTCGCGGTCAGTGCATCGAGCAGTTCTTCCGCGGTCGCGTAGGACGCAAGGTCCACCGAGGCTGGCAGCAGGTCCGGGAACAGGTACCACTCACGTGAAACATTGAGGACCCACTGCTTGCGGGCGGTTTCGCCGCAAAGGCTGTCGGTGCCGCCACCCGTGCCGCCGCCGGCACTGTCACCCGAGCCGCCACCCCCCGCCGCAGGCTGCGACAAGGGTCGTCAGGGCGGTGAGCGCCAGGAGGAGCAGGGGACGAGTCGCGGGTCGGGCTGCAGGCATGGTCGATCCGGGGCGGGAGGGAGGCGAAGTGTCCCGCAGGCGCTGGACTTCGGCCATAGCCGGGGTCGCAAATGCACGTCGGCCTTTTTTACATATCATGGCGTCGCCGCAACAGGTGGATAAGCAAGCCATTGATTTTAAAGGCTTCGCAAACATGGCAAGCCTATTGCATTGATTTGGTGCGCGATTGATTCAATCGCGTGGGGACGACGGGACATGCTCTTGCGGGTAACAGGACTCATCGTGCTGCTGCTGGCGCCTGCCGCGGCCACGTACCTGTATGGCTACCCGGACATCGCGCGCAACTTCGTCCTGGGCACGGCCCTGGCGTTCCATCTCGGCGTCCTCGCACGACCGCTCGCGCCGTTCAGTTTCCTGATCGCCGGCGTGTACGCGGCGGCCGCAGTGACGGCGAACTTCACGGACGGCGTGGCAGCGCTCATCGTCGCCTCCGCCGCAGCCACCGGCGCGGCAAGCTCCCTCGGATTTCACCGCGGCCTGCTGGCCATGCTCGCCGCTGCGCTGATCGGTTCCTTCGAGCCCGCGACGGCGGACGTCGTGGCCTATCGCAGCCTGTCGATGTTCGGCGGCTGCATGTACGGCTTCCTGCTCGTCGTCACCGCGGGGCGAACGCTCGTCGCGCGTCGCCCGCTGGCCGTGCATTCGAAGACGGCGCTCAGTTATTCCGTGCTGCTGGCCGTGCTGGTGCTGGTGGCCTGGTTCACCGCACGTGCAGCCGGGCTCGAGCAGGCCTGGTGGCTGCCGCTCACCGTGGCCGCGCTGGGCGAGCCCTGGCTGCGCAGCACACCGGGCAAGGCCGTGGCGAGGCTCGCGCTGGCCCTGGCAGGCACGCTGATGGCGCTGGCGTTGTTCGAGACCCTGGCCGAGCCTGCGCTGCGTGCCGCCTGCGCGGTGACGTTGCTGCTCGCGATCCTGACGCTCGGCCGCAAACGGCCGGACCTGCAGGATTTCCTGCTGACGCCGGTGCTCGTGCTGCTGGCCGCGGGCGACGCCGACTTTTCGTCGGGCGTGTACGTCGGCGGCACGCTGCTCGCGTTCGCCATCGTCTCGACGTTCACGGTGCTCGGCAAATGGGTGCTGTGGACGTTGCGCCCCGACATGGGCCACGTCGTCTCAGCCTGAGTCGCATTGCCTCACGCCGCTGCCAGGGCCTGCTCCAGGTCCGCGAGCAGGTCGTCGATGTGTTCGATGCCGACCGACAGTCGCACCATGTCTGCACTGACGCCGGCTCGCTCCAGTTCGGCCGGGTTCAGCTGGCGATGCGTCGTGCTCGCCGGATGGCACGCCAGCGATTTCGCGTCGCCGATGTTGACGAGCCGGACGAACAGCTTGAGCGCGTCCTGGAATCGGCTGCCGCCGGCGAGGCCGCCCTCGATGCCGAACGTCAGGATGCCTGACGCGCGGCCACCCATGTATTTCTGCGCCAATGCGTGGCTCGGGTGGTCGGGCAGGCCGGCGTAGTTCACCCAGCGCACCTTCGGATGCTGCTGCAGGTACTTCGCGACGGCGAGTGCGTTGTCGCAGATGCGGTCCATCCGCAACGCGAGTGTTTCGATGCCCTGCAGGATCAGGAAGCTGTTGAACGGCGAGATCGCCGCGCCCATGTTGCGCAGCGGCACGACGCGGGCGCGACCGATGAACGCGGCCGGGCCGAACGCCTCGGTGTAGACGACGCCGTGATACGAAATGTCCGGCGTGTTGAGGCGCGGGAACTTGTCCGCGTGCTCGGCCCAGGGAAACTTGCCGGAATCGACCAGCGCGCCGCCGATGCTGTTGCCGTGACCGCCGAGGTATTTCGTGAGCGAGTGCACGACGATGTCCGCCCCGTGCTCGAACGGCCGGCACAGGTACGGCGAGGGCACCGTGTTGTCGACGATCAGGGGAATGCCGTGGCGGTGCGCAATTTCGGCGAGCGCCGCGAAATCGGTGACGTTGCCGGCCGGGTTGCCGACCGACTCGCAGAAAATCGCGCGGGTGTTCTGGTCGATGAGCTTCTCGAACGCCTCCGGCTGGCGGTGGTCCGCGAACTTCACCGAGATGCCGTACTGCGGCAGGGTGTGCGCGAACAGGTTGTAGGTGCCGCCGTAGAGCGCTGACGAGCTGATGATGTTCTGGCCAGCCTCGGTGATGGTCAGCAGCGCATACGTGATCGCCGCCTGGCCCGACGCCAGCCCGAGCGCGCCCACGCCACCCTCCAGCGCCGCCACGCGCTTTTCCAGCACGTCCGTCGTCGGATTCATGATGCGCGTGTAGATGTTGCCGGCGACCTTGAGGTCGAACAGGTCGGCACCGTGCTGCGTGTCGTCGAACGCGTACGACGTCGTCTGGTAGATCGGCACCGCCACGGCCTTGGTGGTCGGATCGGGCGAGTAGCCGGCGTGGACGACGAGGGTTTCGAGCTTCATGGGTCGGGTCCGGGTTGTCTTGTGTTGGGCGGGAGCGGATTCTAGGCAGGCTTGGAGCGCCCATGCAGGTATCGACGCCCCTGCAGTCACGCTTGGTCTGGGGCCATATCCCGCGGTTCTGAGAACCGGCCTGGTTGCCCTGATGTCGGTGAGTGCTGACAGCCCTGGATCGCGCACGGCGCGAGAATGAGCGGACCAATTGACCTGGGTCATGGCCGTCCCCGCGCGGGTGGCGCAGCCTGCTGTCCCATGGGGCCCGGGCAGTCCGGCCCACAGCGAACAAGAAAGGCAGCCCATGCGAATCCGCCAGTTCCCGCCCACCGCCCCGCTGCGGCTGGTCGCAATGGGCATCGTCGCTGCAGCGCTGAGTGCGTCGGCAGCAGCCGCGACCAGCACGCCCGTCGGCGCCACAGGTGGATACCGACCTCGAGACCATCACGGTCTACGCGCGCCGCCTGACGCCGGTCTCCCGGGTCGCCGCGACGGTGACGGTCATCGACCAGGCGCGGATCGAGACGCACGCTGGCGACGGACATCCGCGAACTCGTGCGTTACGAGCCGGGACTCACCGTCCGCAACGATCCCTTCCGCTTCGGGCTCGACACGATTTCGGTCCGCGGACTCGGCGGCAATCGGGTCGCGGTCGAGATCGACGGCATTCCGGCCGCAGGTGGCTTTGCGGTCGGCAGTTACGCGGACTCGGGCAGGGCGTATGTCGATGCGGCGTTCGTCGATCGCGTCGAGGTCCTGCGTGGTCCGGCTTCGTCCCTGTATGGCAGCGACGCGATCGGCGGCGTGGTGGCGATGACGACGCTCACTCCGGAGCGGCTATTGGCCCGGGGCGAGGGTGGTTTCGCCGTGCGCACCGAGGCGGGATACGATTCGGAGAACGAGGCCTGGCGTGCGGTCGCGCTGGCAGCGGGCGAGATCGGCCCTGCGCAATGGCTGCTGGGGTACTCGCGACGCGAGGGGCAGGAAGCCGGCACTGCGGCCGACGTCGAGCCCAACCCCGCCGATTTCACGAACGATTCCGCACTGCTGAAGGTGGCGGGGGACGCGCCGGGCGGTCCGCTCACGCTGACGCTCGAGGCCGGGCGCGTCAAGCAATGGAGCTCGGTGGACGCGTTCCTGGGAGTGGGCCGCTTCGTCAATACCACCGCGCTCGAAGGCGACGACGAGATGCTGCGCTATCGCGCGAGCCTGCAGCAGTCACTCGATGCAGCGAGCGCTGCATTCGATTCAGCCGACTGGAGCGTGTACTGGCAGGGCACGGAGACCGACCAGGACACGTACGAGGTGCGCAAGGCGGTGCCGCCACGCACGCCGCCGACGCAACTCGATCGCACGTTCGATTTCGACGAAAGCACGCTGGGGTTCGAGTTCACTGCGCTCAAGAGCCTTGGGTCGGGTTCGCTCATGCACGACGTCGTGTACGGCATCGAAGCGACGCGCTCCGAGCTCGAGGAGTTGCGGGACGGATTGCAGACCAACCTCACGACGGGCGCCACCACGCCGACGATACTCGGCGAGACGTTCCCGCTGCGGGACCTGCCGCTGTCGACGGTGGTCGAGGTTGGCGCCTTCGTGCAGGACGAAATGCAATTCGCGGACTCGACGCTGGACGCTCGTGCCCGCACTGCGCGTGGATTACTACGATCTCTCGCCGCAGGCGGATCGCATCTACCGTGAGGACAACCCGTCGACGTCGCCCGTTGGAGTGGACGAATTGTCCTTTGCGCCGAAGCTCGGCGCGACCTATCGGGTCAGTGACCGGCTCGGCGTCTTCGTCCAGTACGCGCACGGGTTCCGCTCGCCGCCGCCGGAGGACGTCAACATCGGGCTCGAAGTTCCGCTGTTCAACATCCGCGCGATTCCAAATCCAGACCTGCAGCCCGAGACGAGCGATGGCTTCGAGGCCGGCCTGCGGCTGACGGGCACTCCCGTGGCACTGACGGCCAGTGTTTTCCATACGGAATACAGCGACTTCATCGAGTCGAAGGTGAACCTGGGCGTCGACCCGGCGACGGGCGTGACGCTGTTCCAGTCGCAGAACGTCGCCGAGGCGCGTATCTACGGCGCCGAACTGGATGCGCGCGTCGCGGCCGGCGCATGGTCGCCCGGACTCGAAGGGTGGACCGGACGACTCGCGGCTTCGTGGACGCGCGGCGACGACCTCGTGCGCGACGAGCCGCTCAACTCGATCGATCCGCCGCGGCTGGTGCTCGGCGTGCGGTACGACGCACCCTCGACTCGCTGGGGAACGGAACTGGCGTTGACGGCCGTGGAGGCACAGCGCGACGTCGATCGCAGCCGGGCGGACCTGTACCGCACCGATGGGTATGCCACGCTCGATTGGCTCGCCAACGTCAGCCTCAGCTCCGAGGCTGCGGCTGAACGTCGGGTTGTTCAACCTGACGGACACCGAATACATCGAATGGGCCGACGTCCGCGGTCGTGTCGCGGACGATCCCCTGATTCCGTATTACACGCGCGCCGGCTTCAACGCCTCCGTCAGCCTGCGTTACGACTTCTGATCCGGCCGGGCGCATCTCGCGGATGCCGCATGATTTAATGCCGGCATGGGCAACACATTCGACGTCCTGAATTCGTCGCTGACCTCGACCCTGCGTTTGTGGCGCGGCACCAATGCGCGCGGGTCGGTGAAGCAACCCGCCAGGCACCTGAAGCTGTACGAGTTCGAGGCCTGCCCGTACTGCCGCCTGGTGCGTGAGGCGCTGACCGAGCTCGACCTCGACGCGCTGATTTACCCGACGCCGCATGGCGGCAAGCGCTTCCGGCCGAAGGTCGCGGAGCTTGGCGGCAAGCAGCAGTTCCCGTTCCTGGTGGATCCCAACACCGGCGAGTCGATGTACGAGTCCGACGCCATCATCGACTACCTGTATCGACGCTACGGCGGACGTGCGCCACCCCCGCGTTTGTTGCGCCCGTTCGACGTCACCTCGTCGGTGCTCTCGGGCATGCCGCGATTGCGTGCAGGCGCCCAGGCCCGGCCGTCGAAAGCGCCGAAGCGCCCGCTGGAACTGTTCAGTTTCGAGTCCAGCCCGTATTCGCGGCGAGTGCGTGAATTGCTCTGCGAACTCGAGCTCCCTTACCTGCTGCGCAGCACCGGCAAGGCCCGGTGGCAGGACCTCGGACCGCCGCTGCTGCGGGCGACGCTTTTCCCGACGTTGCCGGTCGAGGGTCGCAATCGGGTCGAGCTGCTCAAGCGCGCGGGCAAGGTGCAGGTGCCGTACCTGGTCGATCCGAACACGGGCACGGCGATGTTCGAGTCGGACGCGATTCGCGAGTACCTTCTCGCCACCTACGCAAAGTAAGCGCATTTCGCAGGTGGGGACAATGAAGATCGATGGTCCACTCGACCGCGTGCAGCTCGGCGCAACCGACGTGGTCGTGTCACGACTCGCGTGGGGCATGTGGCGCTTTCAGGGCGACGACCTTGCCCGCGCTCGCGCACTCGTCGAAGCGGCCTTCGATGCGGGCATCAACTTGTTCGACACCGCGGACATCTACGGCTTCAACGGTCGCGATGGCTTCGGCAACGCGGAGGTCCTGCTGGGTCGGTTGTTCGCTGCGGATCCGGGCTTGCGTCGGAAGATGGTGCTCGCGAGCAAGGGCGGCATCATCCCCGGCGTGCCGTACGACTCCAGCGCGGACTACCTGGTCGCGGCCTGCGAAGCTTCGCTGCGCCGGCTCGGCACCGATCACCTCGATCTCTTCCAGGTGCACCGACCCGACGTGCTGGCTCATCCGGCGGAGGTGGCCAAGGCCCTCGAGACGCTGGTTGCGAGCGGCAAGGCCCGGTCGGTCGGCGTTTCCAACTACACACCGACGCAGACGGCTGCGCTCGTCGCGCACCTGCAGATTCCGCTGGCCAGCCTCCAGCCCGAGTTTTCTCCGCTCGTGATCGAACCGCTCGCGGACGGCACGCTCGACCTCGCCATGCAGCACGGAATCTCGGTGCTCGCGTGGTCGCCGCTGGCGGGTGGCCGCCTTGGCGCACCGGGCGACGATGAGCGAGCGAAGCGTGTCTGTGCCGAACTCGACGCACAGGCGACGCGCTTCGGCGTCTCGCGCAGCGCTGCGGCTTACGCGTGGAGCATGGCGCACCCGGCCGGCATCATCCCGATCGTCGGCAGCCAGCAGGTGCACCGCATCCGCGAGGCCGCCGACGCGTACCGAGTCGTCTGGACCCGCGCCGACTGGTACCGGGTACTGGTTGCCGCGCGCGGGGCTGCGTTGCCCTGAGCGATCGAAAACCCTGTCAGTGCTTTCCAGTGCCA
>CAWHEA010000033.1:0-45494 GCA_963828265.1 uncultured Gammaproteobacteria bacterium
ATCGACCGGGTTGGCGTCGAGCCTGTTGCCCGTGCCCGCGACGCTGTACGCGAGGGCGACGTTGCCGAGCGCGTCACTCGCCCGCTGCGCAGCCTGCACCGAGCGGTCGGTCTGCTCGAGCGGCGTGCCCGGCGGCAGGCGCATGTCGACGTTGAATTCGCCCTGCGACATCTGCGGGATCAGTTCCGTGCCGAGTCGCGGCAGGATCAGGACCATCGTCAGCACGAAGACCGTGACGGCTGCCCCGATCACCTTGCCTGGATTGGCGAGTGCCCACGTGATGGCGCCAGGGTACTTGCGGTCGGCCCAGCGGTTGACGGCTTGCGTGGCGTTGACGAGCGGGCTCAGCGCCAGTTTGCAACCGGTCGAGATCCACCCGCCGACGCGCGCGATGCCGTCGCGCACGATGCGCAGTCCACGTCCAAAGCGCCCCAGCGGTTTCGGTTCGACGTTAGCCGCAGCCTCGGCCGTGGCGGCGCGGGCACGACCCGCGGCCAGCATCGGCACCAGCGTCAGCGCGACCAGCAGTGAAAAGCTGAGCGCGAACGCGACCGTCAACGACTGGTCCTTGAACAGCTGGCCCGCGATGCCGGTGATGAAGATCATCGGCGCGAAGACCGCGACCGACGTCAGCGTGGCCGCAAACACGGCGGTCGCGACCTCGTTGGTGCCGCGTCGGGCGGCCTCGGCCCGGGTCATCCCCTTCTCGTGGTTGCGCACGATGCTCTCGAGCACCACGACCGCGTTGTCGACGAGCATGCCGACCGCGAGCGCGATGCCGCCGAGCGACATGATGTTGAGGGTGATGTCGAAGGCGTACATCAGCACGAACGTGCCGAGCACCGACACGGGAATCGCGATGCTGCTGATCAGCGTGGCGCGCGCGTCGCGCAGGAACGCGTACAGCACCAGGATCGCCAGCAGGCCGCCAATGAGCGCCGAGGTCTTCACTTCGCTGATCGCCGCGGCGATGAACGTGGACTGGTCGTAGACCTGCTGGAGCCGGGTGCCCTCGGGCAGGTTCTTCTCGAGTTCCTTGGTGCGGGCCCGCACGCCGTTCGCGAGCGCCACGGTGTTCGCGTCGCCTTCCTTGTAGACGGCGAGCTCGATCGACTCCTTGCCGTTGACGCGCGTGATCGCCTCGCGGTCCTTGTAACCGCGCGTGACGTTGGCGACGTCGCGCAGGTAAACGGGCTGGCCGTCCTTGGTGGCGATGATCGCGTTCGCCATCTGCTCGACGCTCTCGAACTCGTTCAGCGTGCGCACCAGGAAGCGCTGGGTACCCTGCTCGAGCCGCCCGCCGGACAGGTTCACGTTCTCGGCGCGGATGCGGCGCGTGACGACGTCGATCGAGAGCCCGAGCTGCGCGAGCTTCTGCTGGTCGACGAACACCTGCACTTCGTCTTCGTAGCCGCCGCTCACCTTGACCGCGGCCGAACCCTCGACCGCTTCGAGATCGGGCTTGAGGCGGTCTTCCGCGAACCGGCGCAGTGCCTTGAGCCGCTCGATGCTGTCGGCGCCGGTGCGCGGCGCCTTCGTCCATCAGCGCGAGGCGCATGACGGGTTCGCTCGCCGGGTCGAAGCGCAGCAGCAGGGGCCGCTTGGCCTCGATCGGCAGCTGCAGCAGGTCGAGCTTTTCGCGGACGTCGATGCCCGCGACGTCCATGTCCGTGCCCCAGAGGAACTCGAGCGTCACGTCCGACTGGCCCGCGCGCGAGACCGAGCGCACCTCGCGGACGTTGCGGATGATGCTCACGGACTCTTCGACGGGCCGCGTGACCAGCGTCTCGAGCTCGAGCGGCGCCGCGCCCGGCAGTTCCGTGCGGATCGTGATGGTGGGGTAGGAGAGGTCGGGCAGCAGGTTCAGCTTCAGCCGCGAGAGCGACACGAAGCCGAACAGGGCGATGGCGACCGTGAACATCACGATGGTGACGCGGCGCTCGATCGCAAAGTCGATCAATGACTTGAACATGGATTGTCCCCGGGGGGAGGACGCCGCGCGCGCGGCGTCCCGCCAGTTGCGTTACTTCGCCTTGGCCTGGTCGGCAGCGACCGCCGCGGCCGGTTGCGGCGCGCCGTCACCGACGATCTTCACCAGCGTGCCGGTCTTGAGGCCGGCCTGGCCGACGGTCACGACCTGCTCGCTGCCCTTGAGGCCGTCGAGCACTTCGATCCAGCCGCCGTTCGAGAGGCCCGTCCTGATCGTGCGCTGTTCGGCCTTGCCGCCGGTGACGACGAACACCGACTGCTGCCCGTCGGCATCGAGGATTGCCGTGCGTGGCAGCTGCAGCGCGTCCTGGCGTCGCTCGTACACGATGTTGACGCGCGCAAACATGCCGGGCTTCAGCGTGCGAGTCGGGTCCGGGACTTCGACGCGGGCGCGGAAGGTGCCCGTCTGCGGGTCGACTGTCGGGCTGATGCGCGAGATCGTGCCGATGAAGCGGGTGCCGCCGAGCGCGTCGACCACGACTTCGGCGTTCTGCTCCGGCGCGATCTTGCGGAACTCCTTCTCCGGCACGTGCACGTAGGCCAGCAGGGGATCGAGGTCGGTGACCGTGAACGTCGGGTCGTTCGGGCCGATGGTGTTGCCGACCTTGATCTTGCGCGCGGAGATCACGCCATTGATCGGCGCGCGGATCTCGGTGTAGCTCAGTTCGAGGCGGGCGCTGTCGTACCCGGCGCGCAGGGCGTCGAGGTCGTACTTGGTGTTCTCGGCCGTGCTCTTCGGCACGAGGCCTTTCTCGGCGAGTTCGAGCGTGCGCTTGTAGTCGCGCTCGAGCTTGCGCAGGTTGGCGTCGGTCTGGGCCAGCGTCAGGCGGAGGCGGTCGCCGTCGAGCCGCGCCAGCACCTGGCCGGCCTGCACGGTGTCACCTTCCTCGACGAAGATCTGGCGCACCTCGCCGCCCACCTTGGCGACGACGGTGGCTTCTTCGTGGGCTTCGATCGGGGCGGTGCCCGAGTACACGGCCACCATCTCGGCTCGCTTCAGGGGCTGGACCTCGACCGGCACGGTCGCGTTCTTGTCCGCGTCAGCGCCTTCCTTGTCCTTGGCCTTGCCGTTGCTGCAGCCGGCAGCGAGAGCGCCCGCCAGGGCGATCAGGGCCAGCCAGCGTACGGAATTGCGCCGCGGAGCTGCTGACTGCAGGTGTTGATTCGTCATGGCTATCGAGCCCCTGTGGATCGGTTCGAACTGGGCGCGATGGTAGGGAACTCTAGTGTTGTAGTCAAGTACAACACTAGCGTTCTAGTGCTTGTCCCGACCTGGGGGCTGTCTGCCCCCGCAAGCCTCAGCCGCCCTGATCGGAGCCGCTGGCCTTGGCCACCATCCTGGGCTCGAGCAGGGAGAGGTCGGCCGTGATTTCGGCGGCCTCGCCCAGGATCGCGTCCGGCTGGTCCTTGATCTCGGTGGCGGCCTTGAGGGCCGGCTCGCCGAGCGCCTGCCGCCGCGCGTTCTCGCGTGCCAGCTGTTCCTGCGTGCGGGCTTCGCGTTCGGCCTTGCGCTTGGCCAGGTTGAGCGAGACGGACTTCTGGGCCCGCATCTTCTCGAGCGCGGAGATTTCGCTGACCGCGAACTGGAAGTTGGGATCGCCGGCGATGCGGGCGTCGTGCTCGCGCTGCAGTTCGGGCAGCAGCGGGGTGAACACGCCGTCGCGGCTGAAGTTCGACGAGCGGATGCGGTTCCAGGGCAGCGAGCCGTCGCGCGAGCTCTCGCCGACTTCGTCGGTGCTGATCGCGGAGGGCAGCGCGAGGTCGGGCATCACGCCGCGGTTCTGGGTGCTGTCGCCCGTCACGCGGTAGTACATGCCGATCGTGACCGTGAGCTGGCCATAGCCCGGATCCTGCCCGAGCGCATAGCGGTCGAGCGGGTAGAGGTTCTGCACCGAGCCCTTGCCGTAGGTCTGCTGGCCGATCACGAGGCCGCGGCCGTAGTCCTGCATCGCGGCCGCAAAGATCTCGGACGCCGACGCGCTGAAGCGATCGACGAGGATCGTGAGCGGGCCGTCGTAGGCCGCGTCCTTGTCCTCGGACTCGAGCACTTCGACGCGACCGCCGGTTTCGCGCAGCTGCACGACCGGACCCTTCGGCACGAACAGGTTCACGAGGCCGATGGCTTCGGAGAGGTGGCCGCCGCCGTTCTCGCGCAGGTCGAGCACGAGGCCGTCGACGCCGCCTTCGGCCTTGATCTCGTCGAGCAGCTTGCGCACGTCGCGCGTGGTGCTGCGATAGTCCTCGTCGCCGGCCGCGCGCGCGTTGTAGTCCTGGTAGAAGGAGGGCACGGTGATCACGCCGACCTTCAGCTCCTTGTCGCCGCGCTTGACCTTGCGGATTTCTTTCTTGGCCGCCTGCGCTTCGAGCGTGATCTTGGTGCGCGGCAGCGTGAGGACGTGCTCCTGCGTGCCCGGGGGCGCATTGCCCGGCTGGATCTGCAGGCGCACGAACGAGCCGTTCGGGCCGCGGATCAGCTGCACGACGTCGTCGAGGCGCCAGCCGACGACGTCGACCATCTTGCCGTCCTTGCCCTGGCCCACGGCGAGGATGCGGTCGTTGGTCTTCAGCTCGCCGTTCTGCTGCGCCGAGCCGCCGGGCAGGATCTCCATGATCGTCACGTAGTCGTCGATCGACTGCAGCGACGCGCCGATGCCCTCGTAGGACAGGCTCATCGCGATGCGGTATTCCTCGGAATTGCGCGGCGAGAAATAGCTCGAGTGCGGGTCGAACACGTGCGCGAACGCGTTCATGAAGTTCTCGAACACGTCGTCGGCGGTGATCTGCTCGGAACGCTTCGCGACGCGCTCGTAGCGCTTCTTCAGCACGTCGCGCGTCTCCGCCCAGGTCTTGTCGGTGAGCATCAGCGAGAGGGCGTCGTTCTTGACGCGCTTGCGCCAGAGTTCGTCGAGTTCCTCCTGCGACGTCGCCCACGGCGCGTGCTCGCGGTCGAACTCGAACGATTCGTCGAGCTTGAAGTCGGGCTCGGTGTCGAGCAGCTTGAGCGCGTACGCCATGCGTTCGCGGTTGCGCTGCTGGAACCGGTTGAAGATCGCGAAGGCGGGCTCGAGCTTGCCGGTCGTGATGGCATCGTCGAGTTCGTAGCGGTACTTCTCGAATTCCTGGATGTCGCTCGCCAGGAAGTAGCTGCGGCTGCCGTCGATCGATTCGAGGTAGCGGTCGAGCACCAGCGACGAGACCGGGTCGTTGACCGGGGCCTGGCGGTAGTGGGAACGCTCGAACATGCTGCTGACCAGCCGGGCGACCTTGGCGTGACGCTCGGTCGGCGCGAAAGTCGGTGGTGGTCGTGGCATTGGCCGTCGCCGACGGCGCCCGGGCCGTGCCGAGCAGCAGCGTGCCCACGGCGAGGAGCAGCGCGACCAGCACCGCCGCGCCGGCGCGGCTGACCCCGCGGCGGGCTTCTGGGGCGGGGGACGACGGGGACGGCCCCTGTTCAGCAGGCTGATACACTTGGAAATTCCTCGGCGGACATCGAACTGGACGGCGGACACGAAGGGGTCCGCCGGAACACTAGGCTAGAGACACCCCGGCACCCAATCAAGGGCCGGACCCACCCCGGAGCGAGTGAATCCGTGCGACCCCTCACTGTATTGACCGCCATCGTGCTCGGATCGTCGGTCGCGACGACCTTCGGGCTGGGCGCGACGCTGATCGTGTTCCTGGTCCTGTCGGGCGAAACCCCGCGTTTCCGCGAAGAATTGCCGCTGCTGGCGGTGTATGTGGCCATCTTCGTCGGTTTGACCACGCTCGCGGCCGTCAGTTTCATCGGCCAGGCGCGCCAGGCCTCCTGGCGTACTGGGCGGTCGGGGCGCTGTGGGGCGCTATGCACGCCGGCCTCGCAGTGCTGTACGCCACGACGCGACGATGACCAGCGGCCCGAGCGCCAGCACCCACGAGTACCACTGCAGGGTGACCAGGCCGCGCAGGTAGTCGCCGAAGAACGCCGCCGCGCCGCCGCCGGCGTACTTGCCGAGCACGTAGACCCCGGTGAGGTGCACGAGGAAAGGCAGTACCAGCACCCCGAACACCAGGGCGGCCAGCAGCCAGAACTTGTCGCGGCGCGGATTCATCACGGTCACGTCTCATCTTCGTGTGGCGGCCGCGGGGACCGTTGCCTGATCGTGAGGGTAAGACGAACCGGCTGCAAGACCCGCCATTGGTTATCATCGGCCATCGTCGCGCACCGGGCGGCAAGGGCCCAGGACATGCAGAAAGTACGGACCGCGGTCATCGGCGTGGGTTACCTCGGCCGGTTCCACGCGCAGAAATACGCGGTGCTGCCGGACGCGAAGCTCGTCGCCGTCGTCGACGCGAGCGCCGAGAACCGCGAGAAAGTCGCCGCCGAGACGGGTTGCCGCGCGGTGGCGGACTACCGCGACATCCTCGACGAGATCGACGCGGTGAGCATCGCCACGCCGACCCCGCTGCATTATCCGATCGCGAAGGAGTGCCTCGAACGCGGCATCCACGTGCTGGTCGAAAAGCCGATCACCACGACCCTCGAGGAAGCCCGCAGCCTGGTCGACACCGCGGCTCGCGTCGGTCGCGTCCTGCAGGTGGGCCACCTCGAGCGTTTCAACGCCGCCATCCTGGCGCTGGCCGGCACGCTCGGCACGCCACGCTTCATCGAGACCCACCGGCTGGCGCCGTTCAAGGAACGTGGCACCGACGTCAACGTCGTGCTCGACCTCATGATCCACGACATCGACCTGATCCAGAGCCTGGTCGGCGCGCCGATCGTGTCGATCGATGCCGTGGGTGCGTCGGTATTCTCCGCCGGGCTCGACATCGCGAACGCCCGCATCCGTTATGCCAACGGTTGCGTGGCCAATACCACCGCGAGCCGCGTCAGCATGAAGATGGAGCGCAAGCTCCGGCTGTTCCAGGACGACGCCTACATCTCGATCGACCTGCAGCAGAAGGTGCTCACGATCGTCCGCAAGCCGCCGGCGGGCACCGACGTGCCGAAGGGCCAGGTGCTGATCGAGGAGCGCACCTACGACCAGGGCGACGCGCTCAGGTTCGAGATCGAGGCGTTCCTGCAGTCGATCCGCGAAGGCACGCCACCGGTGGTCACCGGCGAGGACGGGCTGCGCGCGCTCGAAACGGCGACGAAGATCACCCAGATGGTGCAGGACGACGCTCGAAAATGACGCGACGGTATTACTCGGGCGCGGACTTCCGTCGCGCCCTGTCGATCGAGGAGTTGCGGCGGGTCGCGCAGAACCGGCTGCCGCGGTTCCAGATGGAATACCTCGAAGGCGGCGCCGAGGACGAAGTGTCCCTGAAGCGCAACCGCTCGATCTTCGAGCGCATCACGTGGCTGCCGCGCATGCTCGTCGGCACGGGCCTGCCGGACCTCTCGCGCGAAGTGCTCGGCGATGCGCTGCACGTGCCGCTGATCATCGCGCCCACGGGCTTCAATGGGATGGTGTGGCCGCAGGGTGACCTGGCGCTGGCCAAGGCGGCCGACGCGGCGGGCATCGCCTTCACGCTCAGCACCGTCAGCAACTACGACGTGCTCGCGCTCAACCCGCAGCTGCAGCGGCCGGCGTGGTTCCAGCTGTACCCGCTCAAGGACCAGAAGACGTCCGACCGGCTGATCGAGCGCGCGCAGGCGGCCGGGCTGCGACAAGCTCGTCGTCACGGTCGACGTGCCGGCACTCGGTGCGCGGGAGTGGGATCAGCGCAACTATTCGCGACCGCTCAAGCTGAGCCCGTCGAGCGTGCTCGACGTCCTGCTGCATCCGCGCTGGCTCTGGCAGGTGATGCTGCCGAAAGGCGCTCCCGAGTTCGCGAACCTCACCGAATTCCTGCCCGAGGGCGCGCGCTCGGCCCTGCAGGGCGTGCGGTTCATGGGCACGCAGATCAATCCGCAGCTGAGCTGGGCCGACATCGAGCGCATGCGCAGCCGCTGGAAGGGCAAGCTCGTGCTGAAGGGCATCCTCTGCGTCGAGGATGCGAAGCGCAGCGTGGAGGTCGGCGCAGACGGCATCGTGCTGTCGAACCACGGCGGGCGGCAGCTCGATTCGTGCGCGACGGGCATCGAACTCGTCGGCCAGTGCGCGGCTGAGGTCGGTGACCGCCTGTCGATCATCGTCGACGGCGGGTTCCGTCGCGGGTCGGACGTGCTCAAGGCCATCGCGCTCGGGGCCGACGCCGTCATGCTTGGACGACCGGCGCTCTATGGCCTGGCCGCGGGCGGCGAGGCGGGCGTAGCGCACGCGCTGAGCCTGCTGCGTGTGGAGATGGAACGTGCGATGACGCTGCTGGGTTGCCACTCCCTCGACGAGCTCGGCCCGCACCTGATCAAGACATGATCGCGATTCGCGAGGCCTGGCAGGCCGGACTGCTGCAGCGCGAGCACTGGCTGCGCAATCTCATCGCAGGGTTCGTCGTCGGCGTCGTCGCATTGCCGCTCGCGATGGCCTTCGCGATCGCTTCCGGCGCCAAGCCGGAGCAGGGCATTTACACGGCCATCATTGCCGGCGGACTCGTCACGCTGCTGGGCGGCAGTCGCCTGCAGATCGCCGGCCCCACCGGTGCTTTCGTCGTGATTCTCGCGGGCGTCACCGCCAAGCACGGCATCGACGGCCTGCAGATCGCCACCTTCATGGCCGGAGCGATGCTGCTCGCGCTCGGCCTCACCCGCATGGGCGGCATCATCCGTTTCATTCCCGATCCCGTGATCACGGGTTTCACCGCGGGCATCGGCGTCATCATCTTCGTCGGCCAGTGGCGGTATTTCCTCGGCCTGCCCGTGACGGGCGGCGAGCACTTCCACGAGAAAGTGTGGCTGCTGCTGCAGGCCATGCCGCAGGTGCACTGGCCCACCGCCGGCCTTGCCGTGCTGAGTCTCGCCGCCGTCCTGTTCTCATCGAGACTGCCGGGACTGCAGCGGGTTCCGGGTCCGCTCGTGGCATTGATCATCGCGACGGTACTGCAGGCGACGTTTCAATTCGGGGGCGTGGCCACGATCGGCACGGAGTTCGGTGGCATCCCGCGCGGCCTGCCGAACCTCTCGATGCCCGAGATCACGCTGCCGCGCGTGCTGGAACTGATCGGTCCCGCGTTCACGATCGCGATGCTGGGTGCGATCGAGTCGCTGCTGTCCGCCGTCGTCGCCGACGGCATGGCCGGCACGCGCCACGACTCGAACCAGGAACTGGTCGGCCAGGGCATCGCGAACCTCGCGGTGCCGCTGTTCGGCGGCTTCGCCGCGACCGGAGCGATCGCGCGCACCGCCACCAACGTGCGCAACGGCGGCACCGGGCCCCTGGCGGGCCTGTTCCACGTGCTCACGCTCGTGCTCGTGCTGCTGTTCCTGGCGCCGCTGGCCGAGTACGTGCCGCTGGCTGCGCTCGCCGCAGTGCTGTTCGTGGTCGCGTGGAACATGAGCGAGGTGCGTCACTTCGCCGGCATGGTGCGGCGCGCGCCGCGTGCCGACGTCGCCGTCCTGCTTGATCACGTTCCTGCTGACCATCTTCTCGGATCTCGTGCTCGCGGTGAACGTGGGCGTGATCCTCGCGATGTTCCAGTTCCTGCGCCGCATGTCGACGGCGGTCGAAGTGTCGCCGCTCGACGGCGCGGAACTCGACGTGGCGCTCGAGCGGCGCCAATGGCAGTCGCTGCCGCCCGGCGTCATGGTCTATTCGATCGACGGCCCGTTCTTCTTCGGCGCGGTCGACACGTTCGAACGGTCGCTCGCGCAGACGCACACCGATCCGCAGCGGCTGATCCTGATGCTGCGGCGCGTGCCCTTCATCGACATCACCGGCATCCAGAGCCTCGAGGAAGCGCTGCGCGACCTCAAGCGCCGCGGCGTCGACGTGATCCTGTGCGGCGCCAACCCGCGCGTGAAGGCGAAGCTCGACAAGGCCGGCCTGCTCGACATCGTCGGGCCGGGCGGTTACCACGACGATCTCCATGCCGCGCTCACCCAGGTCGACTGGGGCGCGACGCTTGCCGACCAACCCGGCCGCACCGAAACCGAGGATTCCCGATGAAAGCGCTCGTCTGCCACACCCTGACCGGCATCGAAGGGCTGACGCTGGAGCAGGATTGGCCGGAGCCCGCGCTCACGGCGGGAGCCGTGCTGATCGACGTCAAAGCCACGGCGTTGAATTTTCCCGACGTGCTGATGCTGCGCGGCCTGTACCAGGAGCGGCCGCCGTTGCCGTTCATCCCGGGCCTCGAGCTGGCGGGCGTGATTGCCGCGGTGGGCGAGGGCGTGACGCGCCACAAGGTGGGCGATCGCGTCGTTGCGTACTCGGGTGGCGGCGCCGCCGCAGAACGCGCCGTGGTCCGGCAGGAGCGATTGATTCCGATGCCGTCCACGCTCAGCTTCGAGCAGGCGAGCGGCATCTGCCTGACGTACTTCACGAGTTACCACGCGCTGAAGCAACGCGCGCAACTCGCAGCAGGCGAGACGATGCTGGTGCTGGGCGCCGCGAGCGGCGTCGGCACGACCGCCATCGAGCTGGCCAAGCAGATGGGTGCGCAGGTGATCGCCGCCGCGAGCACCGACGCCAAGCTCGAGGTCGCGCGCGGCATCGGCGCGGACCACCTGATCAACTACTCGACGCAGGACCTGCGCGAGCGGATCAAGGAAATCACGGGCGGCAAGGGCGTGGACGTCGTCTACGACGCCGTCGGCGGACCGTATGCGGAGCCCGCCGTGCGAAGCCTGGCGTGGAAGGGGCGGTACCTCGTGGTCGGTTTCGCCGCTGGCGATATCCCGAAGATTCCGATGAACCTGCTGTTGTTGAAGGGAGCGGCCCTGGTCGGCGTGTTCTTCGGCAGCTTCGCGCAGCGCGAGCCGCAGGTGCAGCTCGCCAACGTGCGTGAACTGTGGCAGCTGTTCGAGGCCGGCAAGCTCAAGCCGGTCGTGGGCGAGGTCCATCCCCTGGCCGACTATGCCCAGGCCTTCGCCTCGCTGGAGCAGCGGCGGGCGGTGGGCAAGGTCGTGCTGCGCACGACTTGAGGGGTTCAGGCGGCGCCGATCTCTTCCAGTTCAGCGTGCACCTCGAGCCAGCGTTCTTCGACGTCGCCAAGCTCCGCGATGACATCGGCGCACCGTCGGCTCGTCGCCTGGACTTCGGCTGAGGGCGTCTGCGCGTAGTACGCGGTGTCGGCCAGTTTCGCTTCGAGTTCCTTGCGCTCGGCCTCGAGCCTGGCCATCCGGGCCTCGAGCTGCGTCGACTCTTTCATCAGCGGGCGGCGACGCGCCAGCTTCTGCTGCCGCTCCGCGGCCGCGGTTTCCCGCTGTGCCTTCCGGGTCTCACGCGACTCCGTCGGCGCCCGCGGCAGTCGCATCCTGGGGCGCTGTATCGCGCCGGGCCGTCAGCCAGGCCAGGTAGTCCTCGAGATCGCCGTCGAACGGAATGGCGCGGCCGTCGGCCACGAGCATGAAACTGTCGCAGACGGTGCGCAGCAGCGCGCGGTCGTGCGATACCAGCACGAGACTGCCGTCGTAACCGGCCAGTGCGCGCGTCAATGCGTGGCGCATCTCGAGGTCGAGGTGGTTGGTGGGTTCGTCGAGCAGCAGCAGGTTCGGCCGCTTGCGCACCAGCAGCGCCAGCGCCAGCCGTGATTTCTCGCCGCCGGAGAACGGCTCGACCGGCGCGTCGGCCATGTCGCCGCGGAAATCGAATCCACCCAGGTAGTTGCGGAGTTCCTGTTCCTTCGCGCGCGGGTCCTGCCGGATCAGGTGGCGCAGCGGCGACTCGTCGCCACGCAACTGCTCGACCTGGTGCTGCGCGAAGTACCCGGTTTCCAGCCCATGCCCTTCGACGCGTCGGCCCGCGAGCAGCGGCTTGTCCGCCGGCAAGCGACTTGATCAGTGTGGATTTGCCTGCGCCGTTCGGGCCAAGCAGGCCGAGTCGAGCGCCCGGGACGCAGCGAAAGCTGCACGTTGCGCACGACGACGCGGTCACCGTAGCCGAGTGACGCGTCTTCGAGCGTCAGCAATGGGTCCGGCGCGCGCAGCGGCTCGGGAAACTCGAAATCGAACGACGAATCGACGTGCGCCGCCGCAATGTGCTCGAGCCGGTCGAGTGCCTTCAGCCGGCTCTGTGCCTGCCGTGCCTTGCTCGCCTTCGCGCGGAACCGCTCGACGAAGCTCGTCATGTGCGCGATCTCGCGCTGCTGCTTCTCGAACATCGCCTGCTGCACGGCGAGGCGCGCGGCGCGTTGCGTCTCGAACGCGGTGTAGTTGCCGGTGTAGAGCGTGAGCACGCCGCGCTCGAGGTGAGCGACGTGGGTGACGGTGCCGTCGAGAAAGTCGCGGTCGTGCGAGACCAGCAGCAGCGTGCCGCGGTAGCCGGCGAGCCAGCGTTCCAGCCAGACCACGGCGTCGAGGTCGAGGTGGTTCGTGGGTTCGTCGAGCAGCATCAGGTCGGCCCGGCTCACCAGCGCCTGCGCCAGGTTCAGGCGCATGCGCCAGCCGCCCGAGAAATCGGCGACCGGCCGTTCGAGGTCCGCCGTTTCGAAGCCGAGACCGGCGAGCAGGGCTGCGGCGCGGGCCTTGGCGCTGTAGCCGTCGATCGCTTCCAGCCGGACGTGCAGCTCGGCGAGCGCGCGGCCATCGTGCGCGGCATCGGCGGCTGTGATCGCGCGCTCGACGCGTCGCAGCTCCTCGTCGCCGTCGAGAACGAATTCGATCGCCGCCTGCGGCAGTGGCGGGGTTTCCTGCGCGACGGACGCCACCCGCCAGTCGCGCGGAATCTCGCAATCGCCGGCCTCGCTCTGGATTTCGCCGCGCAGGAGCGCGAACAGGCTCGATTTGCCGCTGCCGTTGGCGCCGACGACGCCGACCCGCCAGCCGGCGTGGATCTGCAGCGAGGCGTCCTCGATCAGTCGGCGTACGCCGCGCGTCAGGGTGAGTTGCCGGAACTGGATCAAGGGTGGGCTGTCACAGGAGGGGCGCGCATTCTCCCACTTTGGCGGGAGAGGGCGAAGTGCGGCACAATTCACGACCAGTCAGCTTACCCGGCCGTCCGCCGGGTCCCGGAGTCACCGATCCGATGTCCCGTATCCGTTCAGCATTGGCGCTCGTCGCGCTGGGCCTTTTCGCCGTTGCCGGCCATGCCCAGACGGCGCCAGCCGTTTCGACGATCGTCGCTTTCAGCCTGTCGAACCCCGTTGGCAACCTCGTGAAAGGCGCCGACGGCGCCCTGTATGGCGTCGCGAGTCCGGCCACGTCGCTCTCCGGCGGCACCATTTATCGCACCACGGTGGATGGCTCCGACGTCAGTACCCTGTATCAACTCAAGGCGGATGACGCGATTTCGCCGGCCGGCGGCCTGGTGCTGGCCAGCGACGGCCTGCTGTACGGCACGACC
This sequence comes from uncultured Gammaproteobacteria bacterium, assembly GCA_963828265.1. Classification (GTDB taxonomy): domain Bacteria; phylum Pseudomonadota; class Gammaproteobacteria; order Steroidobacterales; family Steroidobacteraceae; genus RPQJ01. The sequence goes on from CAWHEA010000033.1 coordinate 13,350, forward strand.
AAGTTCGGCAAGGCCAGCCAGATCGACGGCGCGGGCACGATTTTCAAGATCGCGGCAAGCGGCAGCGGGTTCCAGGTCATTCATCGATTTGCCGCGGTCACGGGCAGCAACCAGGACCTGAACCCGATCAACACCAACGGCGCGTACCCGGAGGCCGAACTCGTCGAGGGCGCGGATGGTTATCTGTATGGCGTGGCGCGCGCGGGTGGCCCCAACGGCACCGGCACGATCTTCAAGATTTCGCGCGACGGCACCGATTTCAAGCTGCTGCGAAGTTTTGCCGCGGTCACGTCGAGCAGCACGTCAGGACTCACCGTGACGGTCGACGGCGCGGCACCGACGGGTCCGCTGGTCGCGGGCACCGACAACTTCTTCTACGGCACCACCTCGCAGGGTGGCGCGAACGGCCGCGGCGTCGTGTTCCGCATCGCGTTCGACGGCACCGGCTTCCAGGTCCTGCATGAGTTCAGCGCCACGACTGCAGACGCCACGACGGGCCTGCTCGAGAACGCGGATGGCGCCACACCGCTGGGCGGCCTGCTCGACGGCGGCGACGGCTTCCTCTACGGCATGACCTCGCAGGGCGGCACCGATGGCAACGGCGTCATCTTCGCTGTTCCGGCGGATGGCTCTACGTTTACCGTCCTGCATTCCTTCACCGGTGCGGATGGCTCGCGTCCGATCGCGGAACTGATGGTGGCGAGCAGCGGCAAGCTCTACGGCGTGACATCGACGGGCGGCGTCAATTCGTCGGGTACCACGACGACGCTCGGCACGATCTTTTCGATTGATCGCGCCGGCACCAATTTCTCGCGTCTCTACAGCTTCGATGGCAAGGACGGCTCGCTGCCCTCGAGCAAGCTGCTCGAGACGGCGCCGGGCGTGTTCGTCGGCGCCGCCGCCAGTGCCGGCAACTGCAGCTACGGCACCCTGTTCCGCTACAGCCTCGCGGGCGACACCGTGACCGGCAACGTGAAGTGCGGCCAGAAGAAGAACAGCAACAGCGGCGGTGGCTCGGCTGGGTTGGCCGTCCTCCTGCTGTTCGCGGGGCTCGGCCTGGTGAGGCGTCGCACGGCCTGATCGTCAGCAATAACGCAGAGGGGCAGCCGATGACCAGCGACGGATTGCATCACCGGACCTGCTGCCTCTGCGAGGCGATGTGCGGGATCGTGGTCGAGCACCGCAACGGCGAGGTGCTGTCGATCAAGCCGAATCGCGACGACGTCCTGAGCCGCGGGCACATCTGCCCGAAGGCCGTCGCACTCAAGGACCTGCACGAGGACCCCGACCGGCTGCGCACACCGCTGCGGCGCACGAACGGCGGCTGGGAAGAAATCTCATGGGCCGCGGCGTTCGACGAGATCGAAGCGCGTATCGGCGACATCCGCAAGCGCCACGGCGATGACTCGGTCGCGATTTACGCGGGCAACCCGACGGTGCACAACCTCGGGGCGATGCTCGGCATCGGCGATTTCATCCGCGCCCTGCGCACGAAGAATCTCTATTCCGCCACCAGCGTCGACCAGTTGCCGCACATGGTGGCGTCATGGGCGTTGTTCGGGCACCAGTTCCTGATGCCCGTGCCGGACGTCGATCGCACGCAGTTGTTCGTCTGCATCGGCGGCAACCCCGTCGCGTCGGCGGGCTCGATCATGGGTGCCCCCGGTTTCGAGAAGCGCATCGACGCGCTGCGCGCGCGGGGAGGGCGCTTCGTCGTCGTCGATCCGCGGCGCACCGAATCCGCGGCCATCGCGGACGAATACTTCGGCATCCGGCCCGGCACCGACGTCTACCTGTTGCTCGCGCTGCTGCATGAAGTGTTCACGCAGGGGCGGATCGACCTGGCGCACCTGGCACCGCACGTCGACGGCCTCGATGTCCTGCGCCAGGCCGTGCTCGACTTTGATCCGCAGGTGCTCGCGGCTCGCACGAGCCTGCCGCATTCGCGGATCATTGCGCTTGCCCACGACCTGATGGCCGAGCCGCGGGCGCTTGTCTACGGCCGCGTGGGCGCATGCACGCAGGAGTTCGGCGGTCTCACGCTGTGGCTCATCTATTGCCTCAATGCGGTCACCGGCCACCTCGATCGCGAGGGCGGCATGATGTTCGCCGAGCCGGCCGTGGATCTCACGCGTGCGTACGGTACGCGCGGGCACTACGGCAAGTTCCACTCGCGCGTGCGCAAGCTGCCGGAGTTCTCGAACGAGCTGCCCGTGGCTGCGCTGGCGGAAGAGATATCGACACCCGGCGCGGGCCAGGTGCGCGCGCTGTTCACGTTTGCGGGCAACCCCGTGCTGTCCACGCCTAACGGTGGGCAGCTCGACGCCGCACTCGAGCAACTCGAGTTCATGGTGTCGATCGACCTGTACCTGAACGAATCCTCGCGCCATGCGCATCTCATCCTGCCGCCGACCAGCCCGCTCGAGCGCTGCCACTACGACATCGCATTGAGTGGTTTCGCGGTTCGCAACGTCGCCAAGTATTCGCCGTCGCTGTTCCCGAAGCCCGCGGGCTCGCTGCACGACCACGAGATCCTGGCGCAGATTGCGCGGCGCGTACGCAAGTCGCCCGGGTTCCTGTCGGGGCGCGTGTCACTGCAAGTGAAGGACGTGTTGTCGCGGCGCCTCGGGCCCGAAGGCACGCTCGACTGGATGCTCAAGACAGGGCGCTACGGCGTGCCGTATGCCGGGAAAATGAAGCTGCTCGGCGCGCTGCCGGGCTTCGGTGCCTTGCGCCGGCTGATGCTTGCGCCCGATCGCCGTCCAGTGGGCCTGACCGTGCAACGCCTGCTCGACGAGCCGAACGGCGTCGACCTCGGTCCGCTCGAGCCCGCGTTTCCGCGTCGTATCGCGACGCCCAATCGACGCATCGACCTTGCGCCCGCGATGTTCGTGGCCGATCTCGGTCGCGCCGCGGCGGCGCTCGGCGAACCCGTGCCGTCGCTGTCATTGATCGGCCGGCGCCACGTGCGCAGCAACAACTCCTGGCTGCACAACAGCCAGCGCCTGGTGAAGGGCAAGCCGCGCTGCACGCTCATGCTGCACCCGGACGACGCAGCGGAGCGCGGCCTGGCCGATGGCGCAATCGCCCGCGTGCACGTCGCGCGTGGGCGCGGTCGAGGTTGCCGTGGAGATCACGCCGGACATCCAGCCGGGTGTGGTGAGCCTGCCGCACGGCTGGGGTCACGGTCGCGCCGGCGTGCGGTTGGGCGTCGCGAGCGCTCACGCGGGTGTGAGCATCAACGACCTGATCGACGATCGCCGCATCGACGCGCTCACGGGCACGGCGGTGCTGAACGGTACGCCCGTCGAAGTTGTCGCCGCCGCCGCGCCCGGTTCGATGGCAGGCACGAGCGCGGCCTGACCTGGGGCCGCGTCACTTAACGCGCGCCACGCGGCCACAGCACCCACATGCGCATCGGTTGGCGCATGCGGCCGGCCTGCTCGGCGGCATCGCCGTCCCAGCCCCAGAAGTAGTCGGCGCGAACCGCACCGACAATTGCGCTGCCCGTGTCCTGCGCCAGCACCAGTCGACGCAACGGCGCGTTCGACAGCGGCTCGGTCGTGTCGATCCAGACAGGTGTGCCATAGGGCACGCTTTTCGGGTCCACGGCGATCGAGCGCGTGGGCGTGAGCGGCACACCCTGCGCGCCGCGCGGACCGAGCGCGGGATCGAGCAGCGGCTCCTCATGGAAGAACACGTAACGCGGGTTGGCCCACAGCAGTTCGTCGATGCGGCCCGGGTTGTGCTGCGCCCACTCCCTGATCGCGGGCCACGTTGCCTGGCCTGCCTGCAGTTCGCCCTGGTCGATCAGCCAGCGACCGACAGAGCGGTAGGGTTGATCGTTGTTCCCGGCATAGGCGAGGCGAACCGTACGAACCCGCCCGTCCGGTTCCAGGACGCGCAACCGACCCGACCCCTGTATCTGCAGCATCAGCGCGTCGAGCGGGTTGGCGACGTAGGCGATTTCGCGGCCGCGCAGTGCAGCCTGCGCTTGCGGCAGGGTCTGCAACTGCTCGCGCGTCCAGTACGGGCGTCGCGTGCTCAGGTCGGCCGGCGGCGCGTAGAGGGCCACGCGATACTGCCCATCCGGCCGCCGCCGCGCGTCAACCAGCGGTTCGAAGTAGCCGGTAATGAGACCGGCTGCACCACCGTCCAGCGACTCGACTCGATAGGGCTGCAGGTGGCGCATCAGCCAGGCGCGCATCTCGGCGTCGTTCGCGGGCTGCTCGCGCTGTGCGTTGGCGCAGAGCGTGGTCCAGGATGGCGTCGAGCGTCGGCAACTCTGCAGCAGTGCCGGCCATGCCGCATACGCGGTGTCCGCGTTCCAGCCCGGCAAGTCCTGCCACGTTGCCGGGACCCAACGCGCGCCCTCGCGGGTCACGCTGCCGGTGGGCGCAGTCGACGGCTGAAACGGAGCGCTCGAGCAGGCGGCCAGGGCGCCCACGATCCCTGCGACAAGCCATCGCGCGACACGGCCATGGGGGAGTGTGTTGCGGGCGATTACAGGACGGCTATTCATCGTGGACTGCCGGAAGTGCGTAGGGCGGGCCGATTTCATTGGTGATCCAATGGGCTCAACAGTGCAATGAAGTGTTGCGTCCATGACACCCTACAAAGCGCCGTTGCGCGACATGCGCTTCCAGATGAACGAGGTCTTCGACTACCCCGCTCACTATGCACGGCTTCCGAACGGCGCAGAGGCCACCCCCGACATCGTGGATGCCATTCTCGAAGGCGCGGCCGAACTTTCCGAGGACATCCTGGCGCCGCTGGACAGGTCGGGTGACCGTGAAGGCTGCCACTTCAGGGACGGGGACGTCGCCACGCCCGCCGGCTTCAAGGAGGCCTACGCGCAATTCGTGGCGGGCGGCTGGCAGGGGCTGTCGTTCCCCAGCGAATACGGAGGCCAGGGCCTGCCGGCGTCGGTCAGCGTCTTCAAGTCCGAAATGATGGGGACCGCGAACTGGTCGTTCAGCATGTATCCGGGCTTGAGCATCGGGTGCATCAACACCCTGCTGCAATACGGCACGGAGACGCAGAAGGCTCAGTACCTGCCGGCGCTGGTGAGCGGCCATTGGACCGGCACCATGTGCCTGACCGAAGCGCATTGTGGCACCGACCTGGGCCAGATCAGGACCGGCGCGGAGCCGCAGTCCGACGGCAGCTTCAGGGTCACGGGGACGAAGGTTTTCATTTCGTCCGGCGAGCACGACCTCGCCGAGAACATCATCCACATCGTCCTCGCCCGTCTCCCCGGTGCGCCGGCGGGCACGCGCGGCATTTCGCTGTTCATCGTGCCCAAGGTGAACGTCAATGCCGACGGGTCGCTCGGTGAACGCAACACCGTCCGCTGCGGCTCCATCGAACACAAGATGGGCATTCGCGCCTCGGCGACGGCCGTGCTGCACTTCGAGGCCGCCGCGGCCAGCATGATCGGCGAGCCGAACAAGGGCCTGGAAGCCATGTTCACCTTCATGAACACGGCCCGCATTGGCACCGCGATACAAGGCATCGCGCACGCCGAGGCGTCGTTTCAATGCGCGTTGCCCTATGCCCAGGAGCGCCGCTCGATGCGCGCCCTGTCCGGCAAGAAAGAACCCGACGCAGCGGCCGACGCGCTGATCTGGCATCCCGACGTGCGCCGGATGCTGCTGACGCAAAAGGCCATCGCGGAAGGCGGCCGCGCCATGATCTACAGCGCGGCACAGCTGGCCGACCAGGTGCTCAACGCGGCCACGGAGGGCGAATCCGCCAGGTATGACGAGCTGGAGAATTCGCTCGGCTTCTACACGCCGATTCTCAAAGGCTTCCTGACCGAAATGGGACTCGAAGCCGCCAACCTCGGGATGCAGGTGTTTGGCGGCCACGGCTACATTCCCGAGAATGGCATGGAGCAAATCGCGCGCGACGCGCGCATTGCGACGCTGTACGAAGGCACCACCGGCATCCAGGCCCTGGACCTGCTTGGGCGCAAAGTGTTGCTGGGCACCAAGGGACAATGCGTGCGCGACTTCACGGCGACGATGTGGCGCTTTTCGAGGAAGCACCTGTTGGCCACGGGCAGCGTCGGCAAGATGGCCCGGACACTGGCCTCGCGGGCGATTCAATGGAACCTGCTCACGACGCGAATCATGCTGCGCGCACGCAAGGACCGCGAGCTGGTGGGCTCCGCCAGCTTCGACTACCTGATGTATTCGGGCTACGTGATGATGGCTTATTTCTGGGCGCTGCAAGCGGCCAGGGCGGCTGAGTTGTCTGCCACTGGCCAGGGCAAAGAGTCCGCGGATTTCTACCGCGCGAAGATCCAGACCGCAGCGTTCTACTTTGAGCGCATCCTGCCGCGCGCCGACGCCCACCGGTCGGGTGCCCTGGCGCCCACCTCGTCGGTCATGCAGATCGACAAGGATCACTTCGCCTTCAAGTAGACGTTCGACTCGAAGGAGGAGGGCTGATGCCCAAGCCGAAGGACGAGTTGGGGCTGGTGCTGCGCGCGGTGCAGTTCGCAGCGCACAAGCACAAAGATCAGCGGCGCAAGGACGTGCGTGCGACGCCGTACATCAACCACCCGATTTCCCTCGCCGAGGTGCTGCACACCGACGGTGGCGTGCGCGACCCGAAAGTGATCGCCGCTGCGTTGCTGCACGACACGATCGAGGATACGGAAACGACGTACGATGAATTGCGCGGGCTCTTCGGTGAGGACGTCGCCGACACCGTGGTCGAGCTGACCGACACCAAATTCCTCGGCACGACGGCGCGCAAGCGCCTGCAGGTCGCCAAGGCCGGACGCGCCAGTGAACGCGCGCGGCAGGTCAAGCTGGCCGACAAGATCTGCAACCTGCGGGACATCCTGGCGAGCCCGCCGGCCGGCTGGTCGCTGAACCGTCGACAGAAATACTTCGACTGGGCGAAGGAAGTCGTGGACCAGGCGCGCGGCGTGAATTTGCGGCTCGAGCGGATGTTCGATCGACTGTACAGCCAGCGGCCGGTGGGTTGAGCGCTGATCGGACGGCGTCCGTGGCGGTGAATGCCACCGAGGACGAGGCTGCAGCCAGAGGGAAGCACCAAAGAAAAAGGCTCTCTTTCGAGAGCCTTTTGCCCATAGGGGGATGGTGGAGGCGGCGGGAATCGAACCCGCGTCCGCAAGCCCTACATTCCAGGACCTACATGCTTAGCCGTCTTTTTGATTCTCGTCGTTCACTACCCAAGCGGCAGGGAAGATGACCGACCAGCTCAGGAACGTTTTAGCGAGCCAGCCCTCAGCACACTGGACACGCGAGCTTGTGAGCGCGTCCCCCGGGTCTGGATGCACAAGCACACGCCAGTCGGGGGTTAAGCGGGATTAAGCCGCTAGAGCGTAGTTGTCGTCGTTGGCAACTAATAGTTTGCAAGTAGTTTAACGAGGTATCTTGCACCTCGGCATGCACATGGAGTTTCGCGACCCACGTCGAAACCGGTCGCCCCCGTGAACACCCCCAGTGTAGGGCCAAAGCGCAGGAACACAAGGGGAAGGGGTCAGGAAGGCCAGGAAGGTCAGGAAGGTCAGCGGAAGGAGCACGTCTGACTTCCGCGCCTCCGCCTTCCTGACCCCTAACCTCAGCGCCTGCGCAGCAGGCGCGACTTCTCCCGCTGCCAGTCGCGGTCCTTCTCGGTATCGCGCTTGTCGTGGGCCTGCTTGCCCTTGGCCACGCCGATCTCGAGCTTCACCTTGCCCTGGCTCCAGTACAGCTCGAGCGGCACGATGGTGTGGCCCTTGCGCTCGACCGCACCGAGCAGGCTGTCCAGTTCGCGGCGGTTCAGCAGCAGTTTTCGCGTGCGAGTCGGGTCCGCCACGATGTGCGTCGACACCGTGCGCAGCGGCGTGATGTGCGCGCCGATCAGGAAAGCCTCGCCGTTCTTGATGATCACGTAGCCTTCCGTGATCTGGGCCTTGCCGGCGCGGAGACTCTTGACCTCCCAGCCCTGCAGCGCGAGCCCGGCCTCGAGTTTTTCCTCGATGAAATACTCGTACCGCGCGCGCTTGTTCTGCGCGATGGTGGGGTTTTCGTCGGACTTGCGGTCCTTGTCCTTGCGCGGGGTGGTCATGGCGATACTTGGGTGCGGGTCGCGCATTCTATCTGCCCCGCTTAGACTGCGCGCGTCCGGACCGAAATCGACCATGTCCATCCGCGAAATCAAGCGCACCGCGCTCGTCACCTTTACGCCCGAGCAGATGTTCGACCTGGTGGTCGACGTCGAGCGTTATCGCGAGTTCCTGCCGTGGGTGGCGGGCGCCGAAGTGCACGAAAAGAACGAGCGCGACCTGCAGGCCAGCCTGGTCATGGAGCGCGCGGGCATCCGCCAGAGCTTCACCACGCGCAACGTGATGCAGCGGCCCGACTGGATGTCGCTCGAGCTCGTGAACGGCCCATTCAAGCAATTGAACGGCCTGTGGACGTTCACGGCCATCGGCACGTCCGGCACCAGGATCGTGCTGGACATGAAGTTCGAATTTGCGAATCCCGGTGGCGTCGATGCTGTTCGGCCGCGCCTTCGAGCAGAGTGTCGGCGAACTGATCGACGCGTTCGTGGCACGCGCCAGGAAAGTCCACGGCGCGTCGTCGTAACCGTGGGCGAGGGTGTGTCGAAGGTCGAGGTCGTGTATGCGCTGCCCGACCGGCAACGGGTCGTGACGCTGGCGCTGCCCGAGGCGGGGCTCACGGCACAGGCGGCCGTCGAGCACTCGGGCCTGCTGGACGAATTCCCTGAATTGCGCGACCGGCCACTCGTGCTCGGGATCCATGGGACGGTTTGCGCGCCAGACCGCCCGTTGCGTGACCGGGACCGGGTCGAAATCTACCGGCCGCTCCGTGTCGATCCCCGCGTGCAAAGGCGCGAACGCGCGGCAAGCACGGCGCGCCAGGGTCGCAAACGCTGAATGATGACGGCGCGCCGCGCAGCGCGAACCGGCGGAATCAGTTGGCCGTGCCGTCCGGCTTCGGCGCAGCCTGCTCGACCGCAGGGGCCGGTGGCGGTGCAGGGGCGGCGGCTTCCGGCTGGGCCGGAGCTGGCGCCTTCGGTTGCTGTGCGTCGAGCGGCATCTGTCCGGCCAGGCCGGGCTTCTCGACGCGGCTGACCTTGTCGCCTTCGAAACGCACGATGAAATGCGCGCGATCCCAGTTCTTGTCGCGCCCGCGCTGCAAGCGTGTAGATGTAGTCCCAGCGCTGCGGATCGAACGGGTCGGCGAGCATCGGCGTTCCGAGCAGGTAGCGGACCTGGCTGCGGGTCATCCCGGCGGTGACCTGGTCGACGTCTTCCGTCTTCAGCAGGTTGCCCTGCTGGATGTTCGGCCGATAGACGCATCCGGCCGATCCGAGCAGAACGCCCAGGACCAGGATCAGGGATAGGGCGGCACGGGAAAACGCGCTCATGCGTGGTGGCTTCTGCTGTCTGGAGTTACCGGGCCGGCCCGGGGATAATGCGGCGCGATCATAACCCAACCGCGCTTCGGCGCGGCACTCGCCCCGCAAGGAACAAATCCGTGGAACCTTCGCAACTGCGTCGCGCCGGCCTCAAGATCACCGCGCCGCGCCTGAAGATTCTCGAGATCCTCGCCAGTGCGACCGTGCGTCACATGAGCGCGGAAGACGTCTACCGGCGTCTGCTCGAACTCAACGAGGACATCGGTCTCGCCACGGTCTACCGGGTGCTGACTCAATTCGAGTCCGCAGGCCTGGTGACCCGCCATCATTTCGAGGGCGGCACGGCGGTGTTCGAGCTCAACGAGGGCATGCATCACGATCACATCGTGTGCGTAGACTGCGGTCGCGTCGAAGAGTTCTCAGACGATGACATCGAGGAGCGGCAGCGGGCGATCGCCGAGCGCCTCGGCTTCGAGATCACCGATCACTCGCTCACCCTGCACGGCCACTGCGTGCGCGAGGCTTGTCCGCACCGCCCGAAGCGCCCTTAGCGCGTCCTCCCTTCGGCGGGGAGCTGGCATTGGGCGGGGCGCCGGACTGGCGCGCCGAAGCCAGCATTTCGCGCGCGTGCTCGCGCGTGCGGTCCGTGATCGTCGTGCCACCGAGCATGCGGGCCAGCTCTTCGATGCGGGCCGCTTCATCCAGGACTTCGATCCGCGTGCGCGTCTTGCCGCCCGTGACGTGCTTGGACACGCGCAGCTGGTGGTCTGACTGCGACGCCACCTGTGGCAGGTGCGTCACGCACAGCACCTGGCCCTGGGTGGCCAGTGCGTGCAATTGACGTCCGACCATCTCGGCCACGGCGCCACCCACACCCGCATCGACTTCGTCGAACACCAGGCAGGGCAGGTGCGCAGCTTCGACCGCCGCCACCTGCAGGGCGAGGCTGATCCGCGAAAGCTCGCCGCCCGAGGCGACCTTGGCCAGCGGACGCGGTGGCTGCCCCGGGTTGGCGCTGACCATGAACTCGATTTCATCGTTGCCGTGCGCCGAGTACACCGGCGGCTCCTGCGGCTCGACGCGGGTGGCGAAGACGCCGCCCGGCATGCCGAGTGCCTGCATGAGTTCCGTGACCTTGCGATCCAGTGCGATGGCTGACTGCTGCCGTGCCCTGGTGAGGATTTTCGCGGCAGCAACGTAATGGCTGCGAGCCGCCGCGAGTCGTTGCTGCAATTCCGATTCGCTGACCGCGCCCGCCTCGAGCTCGGCGAGCTCGGCGCCGAGCGCATCGCGCAGGGCCGGCAGCTCCCGCGTTTCGACGCGGTGCTTGCGCGCAACGGCCTCGAGTGCGGCCAGGCGTGCCTCGATCCATTCCTGTCGCGCAGGATCGGCGTCGAGCGCATCGCTGTAATGGCGCAGGCTCGACAGCGCTTCGCGCGCGGCAATCGTTGCTTCCTCGAGCTGCGCTGCCGCGGGCTCGAGCGCGGCATCGAGCCCGACGAGCTGTCGCAGGACACTTTGCGAACGCGCGAGCGCCGACGTGACGCCACCGTCGTCACCGGCGAGCAGGGCCTCGACCTGTGCGGTGCCTTCGGCCAGGCGGCCGAGACTCGAGATCCGCTTGCGTTCTTCGACCACCGCTTCGGCTTCGCCCGGCTTGGGATCGAGTGCCTGCAGTTCCGTGACGAAATGACGCAGCAGGTCGAGCCGCGATTCGCGATCGCGCGCACGCTGCTCGAACGAGGCGCGCTGTTCGTCGAGCGCCTGCCAGGCGGCATGCGCGGTGCGCACGGCTGAATTCTGCGCGTCCAGCTGGCCGCTGCCGTCGAGCGTTTCACGCTGGTAACCGCGTCGCGACAGCGACTGGAATTCGAGCTGGCCATGCACGTCGACCAGCAATTCGCCGAGTGTCCGCAGCGATTGCACCGGCACCGTCTGCCCGTTCAGGTACGCGCGGCCGCGGCCATCGGCGCCGACGACCCGTCGCAACTGGCATTCGCCTTCGTGTGCGATCGACTGCTCGTCGAGCCAGGCCAGTGCCGCTGCGTTGCCGGCCAGCGCGAACGTTGCGCTGACTTCGGCGCGTTCCGCGCCATGCCGCACCGAGCCGCTGTCCGCACGGCCACCGACGGCCAGCATCAGCGCGTCGATCAGGATCGACTTGCCCGCGCCGGTTTCGCCCGTGAGCACGGTGAAGCCGCGGCCGAACTCGAGTTCGACCGCCTCGACGATGGCGAAATCACGGATCTGTAGGTGCGTCAGCATGCAGGTGTGCCCGCGGATCAGGCGCCGGGCGGCTGCCCCTCGCGCGTGCCGCGGCCCCAGTGCAGCTTGGACCGCAGGATCCGGTAATAGTCGTGCCCCGGCGGATGCAAGAGCGTGGCATTGACCTTGGCGCGTTCGATCCGCAGGCGCACGCCCGGGTCGAGATCGCAGAGCACGATGCCGTCGCAGACCACCTGCGCGCGGGATTCAAAGCGGTCGGCCAGTTCGATTTCGACGACGCTGGAGGATGGCACCACGATCGGACGGTCCGAAAGCGTGTGCGGGCACACCGGGACGAGGACGACGGCGTCGAGGCTCGGATGCACGATCGGGCCGCCGCACGAGAGGGCATAGGCCGTCGAACCCGTGGGCGTCGCGATGATGAAACCGTCGCCCACGTGCGTATTCACGTAGGCGCCGTTGACCCAGGTGCGAACGTCGACCATGCGTCCCGTTTCGCGCTTGGCAACGACCACGTCGTTCAGCGCGAGCGCGTCGATGGGCTGGCCATCCGCCAGGATGTGCGCCGCGAGCAGCATGCGCCGCTCGGCCCGGCAGCGGCCGCCGAGCGCGTCGTCGACACTCTGGATCATCTGTTCGGGCCCGACGTCGGCCAGGAACCCGAGCCGGCCGCGATTGATTCCGAGCACGGGGACGTCGGCCGTTGCGGCCATGCGCGCGGCATGCAGCATGGTGCCGTCGCCGCCGATGGCGACGATCAGGTTGGCGTCGCGCGCGAGGTCGCGCTCCAGCACCGTGTGGACGCCTTCACCCGCCAGCGCCAGTGCTTCGTCAGCGACGACGCGCACGGTGTAGCCTTTGCCCAGCAGGTGATGCGCGAGCGTTTGCATGGCTTCGCCCACGCGCGGATCGACCGCACGGCCGGCGAGGGCGACACAGGTTCTGCCGGGTGGGTGAGTATCCATAAGGTGGCCTGCCTTTTAGCATGGGGCCGAGCGCACCGGCCAGCGCGATTCCATGGTCTTCATTGTGCAAATGCGTTGCTTGACTTGCCGAAAAAGTCCACGCTAGGTTTGACGTACCCATGAGTGAAACACCCGACGATCCCCTGACCGAGCGCGCCCAGCACCTGCTGCGGGTGCTGGTCGAGAGCTACATCCGCGAAGGCCAGCCCGTCGGTTCGCGCAATCTCTCCCGTGATTCGGGCCTCAATCTCAGCGCCGCCACGGTCCGCAACGTCATGGCGGACCTCGAGGAGTACGGCTTCGTCACGTCGCCGCACACCTCCGCCGGTCGCGTGCCGACCGACAAGGGCTACCGCTTTTTCGTCGATACGCTGTTGCGCCAGCGGCAGCGCCCCGACGATGCGCACATGCTCAGCGAGCTGAACCAGCGGCTCGAGCAGGAAGAAGACCGCGACCCCAAGGCGCTCGTGGCGGTGGCCTCGCAGATGCTGTCGTCGCTCACGCACCTGGCCGGTGTCGTCACGATCCCGCGCCAGCCCCACCAGTCGCTGAGCCAGATCGAATTCCTGCCGCTGTCCGAGAATCGCGTGCTGGTGGTGATGGTCCTCAACGGCCGCGACGTGCAGAACCGCATCGTCCACCTCGAACGCTATTACTCGGCTGAAGAGCTGCGCCGTGCCGCGAACTTCCTCAACCAGCAGTTCGGCGGCAAGGAACTCAGCCAGATCCGCCTGGACATCGTGGAGGAGCTCACCCAGGCCGGTGAGACGCTGAACCAGCTCATGCGCGACGCCATCCACGTGGCGCAGCAGGCGGTGGGCGAGGGCAATCGCCAGGGCGGGCCCGAGTACGTGCTGGCGGGCGAGACCAACCTGATGGAGTTCGCCGAGCTTTCCAACGTCGAAAAGCTGCGCCGCCTGTTCGATGCCTTCACGTCGAAGCGCGACATCCTGCACCTGCTCGACCAGAGCCTCGGTGCCGAGGGTGTACAGATCTTCATCGGCCAGGAATCGGGGTACCAGATCCTCGATAACTGCAGCCTGGTCACGGCCCCGTACGCCCTCGACAACGAAACCGTCGGGGTCCTGGGCGTCATCGGCCCGACCCGCATGGCCTACGACCGGGTCATCCCCATCGTCGACGTCACGGCCCGATTGTTGGGCTCCGCCTTGAATTCCCGCCGCTAGGCCCTATTTAGCGGGCCAGTAGCCGTGCCGAGGGCCTCTTTCAGGGCCCGAGGCAGGGCGTCCATTGCTTGCAGGCAGGTCAAATGAGCACCAATCCCGAACACGATCCGGCGGGCCAGGCCCCCGGGCAGGACACCCCGGACACGGCTGGCACGGCCGATACCGAACTGGCCGCCGCCCAGGCCCAGTTGCAGGAGGCCCGCGAGGCCCAGCTCCGCGCCCTGGCCGAGATGGAAAACGTCCGCAAGCGTGCCCAGCGTGACGTGGAGGCGGCCCACCGGTTCGCGGTCGAGCGCTTTGCCGCCGACATGATCGAAGTCCGCGACACCCTCGAACTCGGGCTCGCGGCGGCCGGTGCGGCCCCCGAGGCCGCCAAGTTCGTCGAGGGCTCGGTCGCCACCCTGCGGATGGTCGACAAGGCCTTCGAGCGGGCTGGCATCGCCGTCCTGGACCCGGTCGGCCAGAACTTCAATCCCGAGTTTCACGAGGCGATCATGGCCCAACCCACTGCGGACCACCCCGTCGGCAGCGTCATGGCGGTCGTCCAGAAGGGCTTCACGCTCAACGGACGCCTGCTGCGGCCGGCCCGCGTCGTCATTGCCCGCAGCCCCGATCCGGCCAACTAGACGTATCCCGTTCTTGAATCCCGGCCGATCGACCCCCAACTAGCCGGCAACGACATTTCACGCCTTCCCTCGGAGCTTTCACCACCATGGCAAAAGTCATCGGCATCGACCTCGGCACCACCAACTCCTGCGTCGCGATCATGGAAGGCGGCAAGCCCCGCGTGATCGAGAACAGCGAGGGTGACCGCACCACGCCTTCCATCGTCGCCTTCACCAAGGACGACGAGGTCCTGGTCGGCCAGTCGGCCAAGCGCCAGGCCGTGACCAACCCCCAGAACACGCTCTACGCCATCAAGCGCCTGATCGGCCGCAAGTACGAAGACTCGGTCGTGCAGAAGGACGTGGGCATGGTCCCGTACCACATCGTCAAGGCCGACAACGGCGACGCGTGGGTCGAAGTCCACGGCAAGAAGATGGCGCCGCCGGAGATCTCGGCGCGCGTGCTCATGAAGATGAAGAAGACGGCCGAGGACTACCTCGGCGAGCCGGTCACGGAAGCCGTGATCACGGTGCCCGCGTATTTCAACGACCAGCAGCGCCAGGCGACCAAGGACGCGGGCCGCATCGCGGGCCTCACCGTCAAGCGCATCATCAACGAGCCGACGGCGGCCGCGCTGGCCTATGGCCTGGACAAGTCGGGCGGTGACCGCAAGGTCGCCGTGTACGACCTTGGCGGCGGCACCTTCGACGTCTCGATCATCGAATTCGCCGACGTCGACGGCGAGCGCCAGTTCGAAGTGCTCGCGACCAACGGCGACACGTTCCTCGGCGGCGAGGACTTCGACAAGCGCGTCATCGACTACCTCGCGAACGAGTTCCAGAAGGAAAGCGGCGTCGACGTGCGCCGTGACCCGCTCGCGATGCAGCGCCTCAAGGAAGCGGCCGAGAAGTCCAAGATCGAGCTGTCGTCGAGCCAGCAGACCGAAGTGAACCTGCCGTACATCACGGCCGACGCGTCGGGTCCGAAGCACCTGGCGATGAAGCTCACGCGCGCCAAGCTCGAGTCGCTGGTCGAGGAACTCGTCCAGAAGACGATCGAGCCGTGCAAGATCGCGCTCAAGGACGCGGGCCTCTCGATCAACGACGTCGCCGAGGTGATCCTCGTCGGCGGCCAGACCCGCATGCCGCTCGTGCAGAAGTACGTGAAGGACTTCTTCGGCAAGGAGCCGCGCAAGGACGTCAACCCGGACGAAGCCGTCGCCGTGGGCGCGGCCGTGCAGGGCGGCGTGCTGACGGGCGAGGTCAAGGACGTGCTGCTGCTCGACGTCACCCCGCTGTCGCTGGGCATCGAGACGCTCGGCGGCGTGATGACCAAGCTGATCGAGAAGAACACCACGATCCCGACCAAGGCGACGCAGGTGTTCTCGACCGCGGACGACAACCAGACGGCCGTGACGATTCACGTGCTGCAGGGCGAGCGCGACCGCGCGCAGGACAACAAGTCGCTCGGCCGGTTCGATCTCTCGGACATCCCGCCCGCACCGCGCGGCATGCCGCAGGTCGAGGTC
This sequence comes from uncultured Gammaproteobacteria bacterium, assembly GCA_963828265.1. Classification (GTDB taxonomy): domain Bacteria; phylum Pseudomonadota; class Gammaproteobacteria; order Steroidobacterales; family Steroidobacteraceae; genus RPQJ01. Next base: position 29,267 of record CAWHEA010000033.1, read on the forward strand.
ATGTTCGACATCGACGCGAACGGCATCCTCAACGTGCAGGCGAAGGACAAGGCCACGGGCAAGGAGCAGAAGATCGTCATCAAGGCCTCGAGCGGCCTGACCGAGGACGAGATCAAGCAGATGGTCCGTGACGCCGAAGCGCACGCGGAAGAGGACAAGAAGTTCCGCGAGCTCGCCGAGACGCGCAACCGTGCCGACGCGCTGGTGCACGCGGCCGAGAAGTCGCTCAAGGACCTCGGCGACAAGGTCTCGTCGGAGGATCGCGCCCGCGTCGAATCCGCCGCGTCGGACCTGAAAGCCGTGCTGCGCGGCGACGACAAGGACATCATCGAGAAGAAGGCGGAAGCCCTGGCCGAAGCCTCGGCGAAGATCGCGCAGCAAGCCTATGCCAGCCAGGCGGGACCTGAAGCGGGTGCCGCGGGCGCTGGCGGCAGCACCGGTGGCCAACCGGGTGGTCAGTCCGGCGGCAAGGACGAGGTGCTCGACGCCGAGTTCGAAGAGGTCGACAAGGACAAGGACCGCAAGGGCTGAGGCGCAATCCGGCCCGCGCGCGGTGGCGCGTATGGCTATGATGCACGCGCTGTGAATCGACCGCCGCGGGGCGCATAACCCCGCGGCGTTTCTGCGTTGAACCGACTGAGATACGACGAGCCGAAGCGGATGGCGAAGCGCGATTATTACCAGGTCCTGGAACTGACTCGGTCTGCCACGGAGGCCGAGATCAAGAAGGCATATCGCCGGCTGGCGATGAAGCTGCATCCGGACCGCAATCCCGGCGATCACGAGACCGAGGAGAAATTCAAGGAGGCCAAGGAGGCCTACGAAGTCCTCTCGGACGCCCAGAAGCGCGCGGCCTATGACCAGTTCGGCCATGCCGGCGTCGATGCCGCTTCGCGCGGCGGACCGGGCGGCGGGCAGGGCTTCGATCCGCGCGATGCGTTCGGCGACATTTTCGGCGACGTGTTCGGCGACATCTTCGGCGGCGGGCGTCGTGGCCGCTCGCAGGTGTTCCGCGGCGCGGACCTGCGCTACGAACTCGAGCTCGACCTCGAGCAGGCCGTGTTCGGCGACACCGTCAATCTCGACTTCGCCACGCTCGGCGAATGCGAGGACTGCAAGGGCTCGGGCTCGGCCAAGGGCGCGAAACCTGTCACCTGCGAAACGTGCCACGGCCAGGGCCAGGTGCGCATGCAGCAGGGGTTCTTCACCGTGCAGCAGACGTGCCCGCGCTGCCAGGGTCGCGGCCAGGTCGTGAGCGATCCCTGCGGCAAGTGCCGTGGCCAGGGGCGCACGCGCAAGCAGAAGACGCTCGCAGTGAAGGTCCCGGCGGGTGTCGATACGGGCGACCGGATCCGGCTGAGCGGCGAGGGCGAGGCTGGACGCAACGGCGGTCCGTCGGGCGATCTCTACGTCGAAGTCCGCGTCCGCGATCACGCGATCTTCGAACGCGACGGCGCGCACCTCTCGTGCGAAGTGCCGATCAGTTTCAAGACGGCGACGCTCGGCGGCAGCATCGAGGTGCCGACGCTCGACGGCGACGTCACGATCAAGGTTCCGCACGAGACGCAGTCCGGTCGCGTGTTCCGCCTGCGCGAAAAGGGCATCAAGCCCGTCCGCGGCGGCACCACGGGCGACCTGTTCTGCCGCGTCGTGGTCGAAACGCCGGTGCACCTCACGCGTGAGCAGAAGGACCTGCTGCTGCAGTTCGACGATTCGTTGCGCGGCGACAGCCGGCACCATCATCCGCGCGAGGAATCCTGGGTCGATGGCGTGAAGCGTTTCTTTACCAGCCTCGGCGAGTAGCACCCCATGGCCGATTCGATCAGCATCGCGATGCTCGGGGCTTCAGGCCGGATGGGCCGGAGCATCATCCCGCTGATCGCAGGCGATTCGAACGGCCTGCGCCTGAGCGGCGCGCTGGTCGCGCGCGGTGACAATGCGATCGGCCAGGATGCCGGCTCGTTCGCGGGTTCGGCGCCGCTTGCCGTCGCAATCACCGACGACACGCGTCGCGCCCTGGCCGGGGCGAGCGTCGCCATCGATTTCACGCTGGCGGAAGCGTCGGTGCGCAATGCAGCGCTCTGTCGCGAACTCGACGTGCCGATGGTGATCGGCACCACGGGTCACTCTGGCGCGCAGCTCGCGGAGCTCGAGGAAATCGCGCGCGGCTTGCCGGTCGTGCTCGCTCCCAACATGAGCCTGGGCGTCAACGTGCTGTTCAGGCTGGCGGAGCTTGCGGCGCGCGCACTCAAGGCCGAGCAGTACGACGCCGAGATTTTCGAGGCGCACCACCGCAACAAGGTCGATGCCCCGAGTGGCACGGCGCTTGGGCTCGGACGGGCTGCGGCGAAGGGCAGGGGTGTCGAACTGGACGCCGTCGCGGAGTACGTGCGGCACGGCAATACCGGCGTCCGGGAGGTCGGCAAGATCGGCTTCAGCGTGGTGCGCGGCGGGGACATCGTCGGCGATCACCGCCTGATCTTCGCGGGCCCCGGCGAAACCATCGAACTCTCGCATCACGCGCAGGACCGCTCGGGCTTTGCCCGCGGCGCGCTCGTGGCGGCCCGCTGGGTCGTCGGGCGTCCGCCGGGCCTGTATTCGATGGCGGACGTCCTCGGGCTCTGACGATTTCGCCGTTTCTCCGGCTGAGGCGGTAGTAAGTCCTCGAAAGGCGATGGCCCGGGCTTCCGACCCGGCTCGTCCTGCCGAGATCGGAAAGGCAGACACGATCTCGGCAGGACGAGCCGGATCTGAAGCCCAGCGTCGCCGGAGGGTGTGTAGCGCCCGGTCCGGTTCTCCTTCCGGCGAGCGTGTCTGCCTTTCCGCTCGCCGGAAGGAGAACCGGAGCGGGCGCACGACATCGTGCGGCTAAGCGACTTTTCCGCCTCGCCTGCTTGCACGGGACTGGTGCAGGAAGAGCGCGTGGCACAACCCGGGACGCTCGCGTAGAATCCGGTACTTAGCCCGTGAGACAAATCTTCACCGGAGTGAGCGCCAGCTCAACCCCGGCGGTGGTCGCACGCGCTAGTAACTGATCGCTGCGCCGGAGGTAACCCGTGACGACACCCGCTGTCTTGGCTCTAGAGGACGGCACCGTGTTTCGCGGCGTCTCCATCGGCGCCGCCGGCACATCGACCGGCGAGGTGGTGTTCAACACCGCCATGACGGGCTACCAGGAAATCCTGACCGACCCGTCCTATTCCCGGCAGATCGTCACCCTGACGTACCCGCACATCGGCAACACCGGCACCAACCCCGACGACCACGAGTCGAACCTCGTGCACGCCGCCGGCCTGGTGATCCGCGACCTGCCGCTGCTGCACTCCAGTTGGCGCGCCACCGAATCGCTGCCGGAGTTCCTGCGCCGCCGGAACACGGTCGCCATCGCCGAGATCGACACCCGCAAGCTCACGCGCATCCTGCGCGAGAAGGGCGCCCAGGCCGGCTGCATCGCCAGCGGTGACGCGGCACTGCGCCCGGATCTCGCGATCGAGGCTGCACGCCGCTTTCCGGGCCTCAAGGGCATGGACCTCGCCAAGGTCGTCTGCACCGACCGGGCCTACCAGTGGAACGAAGGCACGAACTGGTCGCTGGAGCAGGGTCCGCGTCGCCGGGCCGGCCAGCGCCTGCACGTCGTGGCTTACGACTTCGGCATCAAGCGCAACATCCTGCGGCTGCTCGCCGACCACGGCTGCCGCATGACGGTGGTGCCGGCGCAGACCTCGGCCGCGGACGTGATGGAGCTCGCGCCGGACGGCGTCTTCCTCTCGAACGGTCCCGGCGATCCCGAGCCATGCACGTACGCGATCGAAGCCACGCGTGAATTCCTCGCGAACGGCACGCCGATCTTCGGTATCTGCCTCGGGCACCAGATCCTGGGCCTCGCGGTGGGTGCGAAGACGGTCAAGATGAAGTTCGGCCACCACGGCGCGAACCACCCCGTGCTCGAAATCGAGACCGGCCGCGTGATGATCACCTCGCAGAACCACGGCTTCGCCGTCGACGAGACGACGCTGCCGCCGAACGTGAAGGTCACGCACAAGTCGCTGTTCGACGGCTCGCTGCAGGGCATCGCCTGCACCGATCGTCCGGCGTTCAGCTTCCAGGGTCACCCCGAGGCGAGCCCGGGTCCACGCGACCTGGTGCCGCTGTTCGCGCAGTTCGTCGAATCCATGTTGCGCAAAGCCGGCACCGCGCCCATGCGCAAGACGGTCTGATCGCAGGAGTCCTCGTTCGAATGCCCAAGCGCACAGACCTCGAAAGCATCCTGATCATCGGCGCCGGCCCGATCGTCATCGGCCAGGCGTGCGAGTTCGACTACTCCGGCGCGCAGGCCTGCAAGGCGCTGCGCGAGGAGGGCTACCGGGTCATCCTGGTGAACTCGAACCCCGCCACGATCATGACCGACCCGGAGATGGCCGACTCGATCTACATCGAGCCCATCAACTGGCGCACGGTCGCGCGGATCATCGAGAAGGAACGACCCAGCGCGCTGCTGCCCACGATGGGCGGCCAGACGGCGCTCAACTGCGCGCTCGACCTCGTGCGCGAAGGCGTGCTCGAGAAGTACGACGTCGAACTGATCGCCGCCTCGCGCGAGGCCATCGACATGGCCGAGGACCGCGAGCTGTTCCGCAATGCCATGCGCGACATCGGGCTCGACTGCCCGCGCTCGCGCGTCGCGCACAGCCTCGAGGAAGCGCTCGCGATCCAGGCCGAGATCGGCTTTCCGACGGTCATCCGTCCCTCGTTCACGCTCGGCGGCAGCGGCGGCGGCATTGCTTACAACCGCGAGGAGTTCGAGCAGATCGTCGCGCGCGGCCTCGACGCGTCCCCGACCAGCGAAGTGCTGCTGGAGGAATCGGTGATCGGCTGGAAGGAATTCGAGATGGAGGTGGTCCGCGACAAGGCGGACAACTGCATCATCATCTGCGCGATCGAGAACCTCGATCCGATGGGCGTGCACACGGGCGACTCGATCACCGTCGCGCCCGCGCAGACGCTGACGGACAAGGAATACCAGTTGATGCGCGACGCGTCGATCGCGGTGCTGCGCAAGATCGGCGTCGAGTGCGGCGGCTCGAACGTGCAGTTCGCCATCAGCCCGACCGACGGCCGCCTGCTGGTCATCGAGATGAACCCGCGCGTTTCGCGTTCGTCGGCGCTGGCGTCGAAGGCGACCGGCTTCCCCATCGCCAAGGTCGCGGCCAAGCTCGCGATCGGTTACACGCTCGATGAGTTGCGCAACGACATCACGGGCGGCGCCACGCCGGCGTCGTTCGAACCCACGATCGACTACGTCGTCACCAAGATCCCGCGCTTCACGTTCGAGAAATTCCCGGGCGCCAACCAGCGGCTCACGACGCAGATGAAGTCGGTGGGCGAGGTGATGGCGATGGGCCGCACCTTCCAGGAATCGCTGCAGAAGGCGCTGCGCGGCCTCGAGACCGGCATCGACGGCCTGACACCGATCGCCACGCTGCCGTTCGTCGACGACGACGCGCGCAATGCGCTGCTCGAGGAACTGCGCATGCCGGGCCCGGACCGCTTGCGCTATGTTGGCGACGCGTTCCGCGCCGGGCTGACGATGGCTGAAGTCCACAAGGCTTCGCGCATCGACCCCTGGTTCCTGGTGCAGATCGAGGACATCATCAAGGAAGAGCAGCGCGATCGTGGCGGGCGGCAAGGCGGCGCTCGACGAACCGCGCGTGCGCGCGCTGAAGCGCAAGGGCTTCGCCGACAGCCGCATTGCGAAGCTGATCGGCTTGCGCGAGGCGGAAGTGAGCACGCACCGGCGCGCGCTCGGCGTCCGGCCCGTCTACAAGCGCGTCGATACCTGCGCCGCCGAGTTCTCGACGTCCACCGCGTACATGTATTCCACGTACGAGGAAGAGTGCGAATCGAGGCCGACGAACAAGCGCAAGATCGTGATCCTCGGTGGCGGGCCCAACCGCATCGGCCAGGGCATCGAGTTCGACTACTGCTGCGTGCACGCGGCGCTCGCGCTGCGCGAAGACGGGTTCGAGACCATCATGGTCAACTGCAACCCGGAGACGGTCTCGACCGACTACGACACGTCCGACCGCCTGTATTTCGAGCCGCTCACTCTCGAAGACGTCATGGAAATCATGCACGTCGAGAAGCCGTTCGGCGTGATCGTGCAGTACGGCGGCCAGACGCCGCTCAAGCTCGCCAAGGCGCTGGAGGCGGCGGGCGTGCCCATCATCGGCACCAGCCCGGACTCGATCGACGTTGCGGAAGACCGCGAGCGTTTCCAGCAGCTGGTGGAGAAGCTGCAACTGAAGCAGCCGCCCAACCGCACTGCGCGCACCGAAGACGACGCCGTGCGTCTCGCGGCTGAGGTGGGTTTCCCGCTGGTCGTGCGCCCGAGCTACGTGCTCGGCGGCCGTGCGATGGAAGTCGTCTTCACCGAGGAAGACCTGCGCGTCTACATGAACACGGCCGTGCAGGTCTCGCACGACAGCCCGGTGCTGCTCGACCGCTTCCTCGACCTCGCGATCGAGGTCGACGTCGATGCAATCTGCGACGGCAAGGACGTCTACGTCGGCGGCATCATGGAGCACATCGAGCAGGCGGGCGTGCACTCGGGCGACTCCGGTTGCTCACTGCCGCCGAGCAGCCTGAGCAAGGAACTGCAGGACCAGATCCGCGAGCAGACGCGCCGCATGGCGCTCGCGCTGAACGTGATCGGCCTGATGAACGTGCAGTTCGCGATCCAGAACGGCGTGGTCTACGTGCTCGAGGTCAACCCGCGTGCGTCGCGCACGGCGCCCTTCGTCTCGAAGGCCACCGGCGTGGCGATGGCGAAGGCGGGGGCCCGCGTCATGACCGGCCGCACGCTCGTCGAACTCAACCTGACCCGCGAGCGTGTCCCGAAGTATTTCTCGGTCAAGGAAGCGGTGTTTCCGTTCGGCAAGTTCCCGGACGCCGACCCCATCCTGGGCCCCGAAATGAAGTCGACGGGCGAAGTCATGGGCACCGGCCGCAGCTTCGGCGAGGCCTACGCCAAGGCGCAGGCCGCATCGGGCGTAACGCTGCCCACCCGCGGCGTCTGCCTGATCAGCGTCCGCGAACGTGACAAGCCGGGCGCGGTCGAACTCGGCAAGCGCCTCCGGGCCCAGGGCTTCGAGATCGTCGCGACCCAGGGCACGGCCGACGTGCTCGAGGCCAACGGCATCGAATGCCGGCGCGCCAACAAGGTCCGCGAGGGCCGGCCGCACATCGTCGACATGATCAAGAACGACGAGTTCAGCCTCATCGTGAACACGACCGAGGGCAAGCAGGCCGTGCGCGAGTCCAATTCGATCCGCCGCGAGGCGGTGGCCCGCAAGGTCACGTACTACACGACGCTCGCGGGTGCGCTGGCTACCTGCGAGGCCATCGACCACCTCCAGGACGTCGAGGTGAACCGCCTGCAGGATCTTCACAAGGAAGTTTGGATATGACGCGTAAGCCTATGACTTCTAAGGGTGCAGAGCGCCTGCGGGAAGAGCTCAAGCGGCTCAAGCAAGTTGAGCGGCCGCGCATCATCCAGGCCATCGCCGAGGCGCGCGCGCATGGCGACCTGAGCGAGAACGCCGAGTACCACGCGGCCCGTGAGCAGCAGAGCTTCTGCGAGGGGCGCATCAACGAGCTCGAGCACGAGTTGTCGCACTCGCACATCATCGACGTCTCGAGCCTGCCCAAGACCGACAAGGTGGTTTTCGGGGCCACGGTGCACCTCGAAACCGGCGCCGGCGAGGAAGTCGTCTACCAGATCGTCGGCGAGCAGGAAGCCGACATCCGCCGCAACCTGATCTCGATTACGTCGCCGATCGCGCGGGCGCTGGTCGGCAAGTCGGCCGGGGACGAAGTCCATGTCGCCGTGCCGGGTGGCACCCGCTCTTACGAAATCGTGATCGTTCGCTACGAGTAGGGAACATTCGCGTCGTCGATCGGCGCGACCTGCAAGTTCGATGGTGTGCCGAAAGGCGCGGCCCCAGGCTGCCTGACAGCGGCGTTACGCGTCCGGCAGGAGGATCTTCGTCTTCTCGGGATTGGCCCGGTAGAACAGTGCGACGTGACCGATGCGCTGGACGATTTCCGAGCGCGTCGCGGCTGCCAGCTCTGCCAGCACGCCGTCCCGCGTTGCGCGATCGCCTACGCGTGCCCGTACCTTGACCAGCTCATGGTGAGCCAGCGCCCCGTCCATTTCTGCCACCAGGTTCGGGCCGAGCCCGGAATTGCCGATGAGAACCACCGGGTTCAGTTCGTGGCCGAGACGGCGGAGGTATTTGCGTTGGGCGTCGGACAGCATGGGGAAGGGGGAAGGGGAGGGGTAGGAAGGTAGGAGGGTAGGGGCAGGGGATAGTCGAGCCAGCACGGCTGGACCCCAAGGGCCGCTATCATCCCTGACCAACGCTGATTTCGCACGAATTTGACATTGCCAACCGGAATCGACACCAACATCTGGCGCGGAGCGCACGTTTCCGACTAACCCCTAACCCCTTCCTGACCTTCCTGACCTCCCTAACCCCTCATCCCCTATCCCCTTGGCAAAGCGCACCAAATCCTCCGCCGCCTGGCTCGCCGAGCACGAGTCCGACCCGTACGTGAAACGGGCCCGGGAGGAGGGCTGGCGTTCGCGGGCGGTCTACAAGCTGGAAGAAATCCAGAAATCCGACCGGATCCTGCGGCCCGGCATGACCATCATCGATCTTGGGGCTGCGCCGGGCAGCTGGAGCCAGTACACGAAGCGTCTGCTGGACGGAAAAGGCCGGATCATCGCCATGGACATCCTCGACATGCCGGCCATCCCGGGGGTCGAGTTCCTGCAGGGCGACTTCAACGACGATGCGGTGCTCGAGCAGCTGCTCGCCATGGTCGGCCCGACCAAAGTCGACCTTGTCATGTCCGACATAGCCCCCAACATGATGGGCATTGCGGACGTGGACCACGATCGCTCGATGCAGCTGGTGGAACTTGCGGTCGATTTCGCCGGTCGGACCTTGCGTCCCGGTGGCGATTTCCTCGCCAAGGTTTTCCAGGGCCGGGGCTTCCAGCCGCTCGTCGCCCAGCTGCGCGAACGCTTTGAATCCGTGAAGTTGCGCAAGCCGAAGGCTTCCAGGGCGCGCAGTGCCGAGGTCTACGTTCTGGCACGCGGGTATCGAATTGGTGTAGTGTGAATTCAGCCGCAAGCGCGTGCACGATGCGCGCCGCAGATCCGGCAAATCCGAGGTCAGGAAGTGAACGATTTGGCCAAGAATGTCGTCCTGTGGGTCGTGATCGCCGTGGTGCTGGCCACGGTGGTGAGCAATTTCAGCTCGCGCGGGCAGGCCGTGCAGGAGATGCCGTATTCAGCGTTCCTGGCCCACGTCAAGGACGGCTCCGTTTCGCAGGTCACCTTCTCGGGCGACAAGATCAGCGGGCTGCGCTCCAGTGGTGAGCAGTTCGTGGTCTACAACCCGGAAACGGACAACTCGGCACTGATCGGCACGCTGCAGAAGAGCGGCGTCACCTTCAGCGCGGCGCCGCCGGAGCGCCAGTCGTTCCTGATGCAGTTGTTCATCTCGTCGTTCCCGATCCTGCTGCTGATCGGCGTCTGGGTGTACTTCATGCGCCAGATGCAGGGCGGGGCGGGCGGCCGCGGCGCCATGTCGTTCGGCAAGAGCCGGGCGCGGCTGCTCAATGAAGACCAGGTCACGGTCACGTTCGCGGACGTGGCGGGTGTCGACGAAGCCAAGGAAGAAGTCTCCGAGATCGTCGACTTCCTCAAGGACCCGGGCAAGTTCCAGCGTCTCGGCGGCAAGATTCCGCGCGGCGTGCTGATGGTCGGTTCGCCGGGCACCGGCAAGACGCTGCTTGCCAAGGCGATCGCCGGCGAGGCGAAGGTGCCGTTCTTCACCATTTCCGGTTCCGATTTCGTCGAGATGTTCGTCGGCGTCGGCGCATCGCGCGTGCGCGACATGTTCGAACAGGCCAAGAAGCACGCGCCGTGCATCATCTTCATCGACGAGATCGACGCGGTCGGCCGTCATCGCGGCGCCGGTCTCGGCGGCGGTCACGACGAGCGCGAGCAGACGCTGAACCAGTTGCTGGTCGAGATGGACGGCTTCGAAGGCAACGAGGGTGTCATCGTCATCGCCGCCACCAACCGTCCGGACGTGCTCGACCCCGCGCTGCTGCGCCCGGGTCGCTTCGACCGCCAGGTCGTCGTGCCGTTGCCGGACGTGCGCGGCCGCGAGCAGATCCTCAAGGTCCACATGCGCAAGCTGCCGCTGGCCGAGGACGTGAAGCCCTCGATCATCGCGCGCGGCACGCCCGGGCTTCTCGGGTGCGGATCTCGCCAACCTCGTGAACGAGGCCGCGCTGTTCGCGGCACGCGCGAACCGTCGTACCGTGACGATGGAGGAGTTCGAGCGCGCCAAGGACAAGATCATGATGGGTGCCGAGCGCAAGTCCATGGTCATGGATGACAACGAAAAGCGGCTCACCGCATACCACGAAGCGGGGCACGCGATCGTCGGCCTCAATGTCCCTGACCACGATCCCGTCTACAAGGTGTCGATCATCCCGCGCGGGCGCGCCCTCGGCATCACGATGTTCCTGCCAGAGGCCGATCGCTACAGCACCAGCAAGCGCCGGCTCGAAAGCCGCATTGCGACGCTGTTCGGCGGCCGCGTGGCGGAGGAAATCATCTTCGGACCGGAGTACGTCACGACCGGCGCTTCCAATGACATCGAGCGCGCGACTGAAATCGCCCGCAGCATGGTCACGAAGTGGGGCCTGTCGGACAAGCTCGGCCCGCAGACCTATGCGGAGGACGAGGGCGAGGTGTTCCTGGGCCGCAGTGTTACGCAGCACAAGCAGGTGTCGGACGTCACGGCACACGTGATCGACGAGGAAATCCGCGTCCTCATCGACAGCAATTTCCAGCGTGCCAAGAGCATCCTGGAGCGCGACATCGAGAAGCTGCACAAGATGGCCGAGGCGCTGATCAAGTACGAGACGATCGACGACACCCAGATCGCCGACATCATGCAGGGCCGCGATCCAAAGCCGCCGGCCGACTGGGAAGATCCGCACCCGGGCTCGCCTCCCGAGATCCGTCCGCGGCCGACTCGCGGCGGTGAAGGTGATGCGCCGTCCGGACGACCGGCCCCCCAGCACTAGCCGAGGGGTTAGGGGTAGGGGTTAGGGGTTAGTCGGAAGGGCGGCATTGCCGCCCTTTCCTTTTCTGATGCAGTGCAAATTAGCGGCTGCGCCGAATGCTCAGAGGCTTTGCGCTGAACGCTACAATACTCCTTCCGCACTAACCCCTAACCCCTAACCCCTAACCCCTTCCTCCTGCTTCTCCGCTGCCGCGATCGCATGCTGTCCCTCGACGTGCCCGTCGTCATGGGCATCCTGAACGTCACGCCGGACTCCTTTTCGGACGGTGGCCAGCACTACGAGCGGCAGGCCGCGATCGCGGCTGGACTGCGCATGGTCGACGAAGGCGCCGCCATCATCGACGTCGGCGGCGAGTCGACACGGCCGGGCGCGACCGAAGTGGATGCCCAGCAGGAGATCGATCGTGTCGTGCCGGTGATCGAGGCCCTCGCGTCGAGAGCCGACGTCGTGCTGTCCGTCGACACCAGCAAGGCCGACGTCATTACGGCGGCGCTGCGTGCCGGTGCGCACCTGGTCAATGACGTGCGCGCGCTGCGTTTGCCAGGTGCGCTCGCAGCCGCGGTGGCACAGGACGCTGCGGTCTGCGTGATGCACATGCAGGGCGAGCCGGCGACCATGCAGGTCGCGCCGCGCTACGATGACGTGGTCGCCGAGGTGCGCGAGTTCCTGCGTGAGCGCGTCAATGCCTGTCTTGCGGCGGGCATCGCCCGCGATTCGATCTGCATCGATCCCGGTATCGGCTTCGGCAAGACGTTCCCGCACAACCTCGACCTGCTGCGAAACCAGCGCTCCTTCACGGAACTGGGCTTGCCGCTGCTGATCGGCGTCTCGCGCAAGGGAGTGATCGGTATCATGACGGGTCGGCCAGCCTCGGAGAGGCTGGTGGGCAGCGCGGTCGCGGCCGCCTTCGCGGTGCAGGCGGGGGCCGCGATCATCCGCGCGCACGACGTGGCCGCCACGGTCGATGCCGTCAAGGTGGCCGTCGCGCTGCGCGGCGGCGCCTCGGCATAACGGCACGAACGAATACGAGTACGGTGACGCGAGCAGCGGAGCGTGTCACGGAGAGGAGCGAGCAGCAGATGGCAAGAAAGTATTTCGGCACCGACGGCGTGCGTGGCCAGGTCGGCCACGAACCGATGACGGTCGAGTTCGCGTTGCGTCTCGCCAGTGCCGCGGCCCGCGTCCTCGCACCTGATGGCGGCACGGCACTCGTCGGCAAGGACACCCGGCTGTCCGGGTACATGTTCGAAGCCGCTCTCGAGGCGGGTTTCGTCGCGGCAGGGGTCAACGTGAACCTGATCGGGCCGCTGCCGACGCCTGGCATCGCATACATGGCGAAGAAGTTCGGCTGCAAGTTCGGTGTCGTGATCAGCGCCTCGCACAACCCGTACGAGGACAACGGCATCAAGTTCTTCGACGAGCACGGCAGCAAGCTGTCCGACGAACTCGAGGAACAGATCGAAGCGTACCTCGACCAGCCCGCACTCACGCGCGAATCGATCCACCTCGGCAAGGCGGCACGCGTCGACAAGACGCGGGTGCAGTACCAGGAATTCTGCATGTCGGTGCTGCCAAAAGGCACCGACCTCTCGGGGCTGAAAGTCGTCATCGATTGCGCCAACGGCGCGGCCTACAAGGTGGCGCCGCGCGTGCTCACCGATCTCGGCGCCGAGATCATCCCGCTCGGCTGCTCGCCGAACGGCCGCAACATCAACCTGCGCTGCGGCTCCACGTCGCCCGAGCTGATCCAGGCGACGGTGTCGGGCGTGCACGCCGACGTCGGCATTGCGCTCGATGGCGATGGCGACCGCCTCGTGATGGTCGATCACCTCGGGCGCATCGCCGACGGCGATCAACTGCTGTACGTCATTGCGTCCGATCGCAAGCGCACCGGCACCCTGCAGGGACCGGTGGTCGGCACGGTGATGAGCAACCTCGGGCTCGAGCAGAAGCTGAAGTCGGAGGGCGTGGAGTTCCTGCGCGCGAAAGTCGGTGACCGCTACGTGCTCGCCATGCTCAAGGAGCATGGCGGCGTGCTGGGCGGCGAAACGTCCGGTCACCTGCTGTGCCTTGATCGCACGACGACGGGCGACGGCTTGATCAGCGCGCTCGAAGTGCTCGCCGTGATGAAGCGCACCGGGCGTCCGCTGGCCGAGCTCGTTGCGGGCATGCCGAAATTCCCGCAGGTGATGATCAACGTCCGGGTCAAGGAACGCATCGATCCGTCGCAGTCGCCCGTGATCCAGGCGGCCGTCCGTCGCGTCGAGGCTGCCCTCGGTACGACGGGTCGCGTGGTGCTGCGGGCGTCCGGCACCGAGCCGGTGATCCGCGTCATGATCGAGGCCGAAGACGAGGAGGTCGCATCCCGGCACGCGAAGGAACTGGCCGAGGTCGTGCGCACGGCCATTTGACCGCCGGCCGTCCCGAATTGCTTTAACCCAGACCCGCCGCTAAGATCGCGCGCCTTTCGCGGCCGGCCCCTCGGGGCCGGGATCGCCCACCAGTCTTCGGGGGTACTTCAACCATGCGTCAGCCGCTCGTCGCCGGCAACTGGAAAATGCACGGGTCGCGCGCCGAAAACGCGAGCCTCGTCAGCGGTTTGCTCGACCTGTTGCAGCCGGGCAAGCGCGCCGAAATCCTGCTCTGCCCGCCGTTCCCGTACCTGATGGAAACAGGCCGCCTGCTGAAGGATTCCGGCGTGTCGCTCGGCGCCCAGTCGGTCTGCGCGGAGTCCCAGGGCGCCTTCACGGGCGAAGTGTCGGCCGCGATGCTGAAGGATGTCGGTTGCCGCTACGTGCTGGTCGGCCACTCGGAACGCCGCCAGCTGTTCGGGGAGAGCGACGCGCTCGTCGCCCGCAAGTTCGTGGCTGCCCAGGGCCAGGGCCTGGTGCCCGTGCTGTGCGTCGGGGAGACCCTCGAGGAACGCGAAGGCGACCAGACGGCCGCCGTCGTTGCCCGGCAGCTCGAGGCCGTGCTGGCCGTGAGCGGGGTCAAGTCGCTGGCCAGGGCGGTCATCGCCTACGAGCCGGTCTGGGCCATCGGCACGGGCCGCACGGCGTCGCCGGAGCAGGCCCAGGAAGTGCACGCGATGATTCGTGCCAAGGTGGCGGAGCGGGATGGTACAATAGGCGGATCGGTCAGGATCCTGTACGGCGGGAGCGTCAAGGCTTCCAACGCCCAGGAACTGTTTGCGATGCCCGATATCGACGGCGGACTCGTCGGCGGGGCGTCGCTCAAGGCGGATGAGTTCGCACGGATCTGCGCTGGCGCAGGTTGACGGCGAAGCGTCGTCGCCAGAAGGCATAAGGTTTCTTTTCGATGAATTGGTTGCAGACCCTCGCTGTCGTTTTCCACGTGTTGCTGGCCGTCGGCATCGTCGGCATCGTGCTGCTTCAGCGCGGCAAGGGCGCGGATGCCGGTGCCGGCTTCGGTGCAGGTGCCTCGGGTACGGTCTTCGGCGCGCGGGGTTCCGCGTCGTTCCTGTCGCGGACCACCGCGGTGCTCGCCACGTTGTTTTTCCTGACGAGCCTGGGCCTGACGTACCTGTTCAGCCAGCAGCAGGCGGCCACCAGCGTCGTCGACACCGTCCACGCAGGAAGCCCCGGCGCCGGTGACGTCGCCCGCGCAGATGCCGTCGTTGCCCCCGGCGACGCCGGCCACGAACTCGCCCGCACCGGCTGCGACCCGCCGGCTGCCGGCACCGACGCTGCGCCCGCGCAGCAGGCGCCGCCGCCCGCGCCAACTCCGGCCGGCAACTGAGGCGGGAACGATCTGATCGACGATGCGGATGTGGTGGAATTGGTAGACACGCTAGCTTGAGGGGTTAGTGCCGAAAGGCGTGAGAGTTCGAGTCTCTCCATCCGCACCAGGACCAGGACGAACAAGGCGAGCCACGGCTCGCCTTTTTCATTGGCGCCCTTACTGCACTGCAATCGGTGCTGTTAGAATTGTGGGCTAGTCGAACCCGCTTCGAGACTGCCCGCCGAGATGCTCGCGCAATACCTGCCGATCCTGATTTTTCTCGCAGTCGCAGGCGCTCTCGGCGTCCTCCTGCTCGTGCTCGGCTATCTGTTCGCGCCGAACAGGCCCGACACCGCCAAGCTGTCGCCGTACGAGTGCGGCTTCGAGGCGTTCGAGGATTCGCGCATGAAGTTCGACGTGCGCTACTACCTCGTCGCGATCCTCTTCATCGTGTTCGATCTCGAGATCGCATTCCTGTTCCCGTGGGCCGTCGCGCTCGACTCGATCGGCATCGTCGCGATGGCCGCGATGGGCGTGTTCCTGCTGGTGCTCGTGGTCGGCTTCATCTACGAGTGGAAGAAAGGGGCGCTCGAATGGGACTAGAGGCACGAGCAGCACCGACGCGCCGGATCGCGGCGTGTTCACGACTTCGGTCGACGCGCTGATGAACTGGGCGCGCACCGGCTCGATGTGGCCGATGACGTTCGGGCTGGCGTGCTGCGCCGTCGAGATGATGCACGCCGGTGCTGCGCGCTACGACCTCGACCGGTTCGGCATCGTCTTCCGTCCCAGCCCGCGCCAGTCGGACGTGATGATCGTGGCCGGCACGCTGGTCAACAAGATGGCGCCGGCACTGCGCAAGGTCTACGACCAGATGCCCGAGCCCCGCTGGGTCATCTCGATGGGTTCCTGCGCCAACGGCGGCGGCTATTACCACTATTCGTATGCGGTGGTCCGCGGCTGCGACCGGATCGTGCCGGTCGACGTGTACGTGCCGGGCTGCCCGCCGATCCGCCGAAGCCCTGATCTACGGCCTCATCCAGCTGCAGAAGAAAATCCACCGCACGCAGACGATTGCGCGCTGAGCACGATCGAGCAGATTCATGAACCAGGCGTTGGAACAACTCGCCGAGACGATCGCGGCCCGCTTCGCCGGGCAGGTTGCGCGCGTCGATTCGCGCTGCGGCGAACTGACGTTCGAAGTTGCGCCGGCCGCGCTGCTCGCTGTCTGCCAGGCCCTGCGTGACGAGGCCGGCTGGCACTTCGAACAACTGATCGACCTGTGCGGCGTCGACTACGTGACGTACGGCCAGGA
>CAWHEA010000034.1:0-75000 GCA_963828265.1 uncultured Gammaproteobacteria bacterium
GATTCGATAGCGTGTCGCATTCGTAAGAGATACCAGCTGATTGATTTTATTTGGTCCATGACTCCAGAACGATTGGGGTTATATGGTCAAGCGAATAAGCGTACGTGGTGGATGCCTTGGCGGTAGGAGGCGATGAAGGACGCGGTAGCCCGCGAAATCTTCGGGGAGCTGGCAAACAAGCTCTGATCCGGAGGTGTCCGAATGGGGAAACCCACGGCTTAGGCCGTACTGCATGCTGAATACATAGGCATGCAGGGCGAACCCGGGGAATTGAAACATCTCAGTACCCGGAGGAATAGAAATCAACCGAGATTCCGCAAGTAGTGGCGAGCGAACGCGGAGCAGCCCAGTTGACATCAAGCGAGCAAATTTAGCTGAACTGTCTGGAAAGTCAGGCCATAGCGGGTGATAGCCCCGTAAGCGAAAAATGCGTTCGTGGGTCAACAAAGAGTAGGGCGGGACACGTGTAATCCTGCTTGAAGATAGGGGGACCATCCTCTAAGGCTAAATACTACCTACCGACCGATAGTGAACCAGTACCGTGAGGGAAAGGCGAAAAGAACCCCGGAGAGGGGAGTGAAATAGAACCTGAAACCGCGTACGTACAAGCAGTCGGAGCCCCGCAAGGGGTGACGGCGTACCTTTTGTATAATGGGTCAGCGAGTTATTTTCAGTGGCGAGCCTAACCGAATAGGGGAGGCGTAGGGAAACCGAGTCCGAATAGGGCGTTTAGTCGCTGGGAATAGACCCGAAGCCGGTCGATCTATCCATGTCCAGGGTGAAGGCAGGGTAATACCTACTGGAGGCCCGAACGCTCTACTGTTGCAAAAGTAGGCGATGAGGTGTGGATAGGAGTGAAAGGCTAATCAAGGCCGGCGATAGCTGGTTCTCCCCGAAAGCTATTTAGGTAGTGCCTCGTGTAGGACTCCTGGGGGTAGAGCACTGTTTAGGCTAGCGGGCCATCCCGGCTTAGCAAACCTATGCAAACTCCGAATACCAGGAAGTCAACGCACGGGAGACACACGGCGGGTGCTAACGTCCGTCGTGAAGAGGGAAATAACCCAGACCGCCAGCTAAGGCCCCCAATTCATGGCTAAGTGGTGAACGATGTGGGAAGGCATAGACAGCCAGGAGGTTGGCTTAGAAGCAGCCATCCTTTAAAGAAAGCGTAATAGCTCACTGGTCTAGTCGGCCTGCGCGGAAGATATAACGGGGCTCAAGCCATGAGCCGAAGCTGCGGATCCATCCGTAAGGGTGGGTGGTAGGGGAGCGTTCTGTAAGCCTGCGAAGGTGCACTGCGAGGTGTGCTGGAGGTATCAGAAGTGCGAATGCTGACATGAGTAACGTTAATGCGAGTGAAAAACTCGCACGCCGTAAACCCAAGGTTTCCTGCTCAACGTTAATCGGAGCAGGGTGAGTCGGTACCTAAGGCGAGGCCGAAAGGCGTAGTCGATGGAAAACGGGTCAATATTCCCGTACCTGGTGTTACTGCGATGGGGTGACGGAGAAGGCTACAGCAGCCGGAGAAGTCCGGTTTAAGCAAGTAGGAAGGACCGCCAGGCAAATCCGGTGGTTCAATTCCGAGATGTGATGACGAGGTCCCATGTGGACTGAAGTGCTCGATGCCACGCTTCCAGGAAAAGCCTCTAAGCTTCAGGTAACAATAGACCGTACCGCAAACCGACACTGGTGGGTGGGCAGATAATCTGCTAAGGCGCTTGAGAGAACTCGGGTTAAGGAACTCTGCAAATTGATACCGTAACTTCGGAAGAAGGTATGCCTTCGATCGTGAAAGGACTTGCTCCTGGAGCGAATGAAGGTCGCAGGTAATCGGTGGCTGCAACTGTTTATCAAAAACACAGCACTCTGCTAACACGAAAGTGGATGTATAGGGTGTGACTCCTGCCCGGTGCCGGAAGGTTAAGTGATGGGGTCAGCCGCAAGGCGAAGCTCTTGATCGAAGCCCCGGTAAACGGCGGCCGTAACTATAACGGTCCTAAGGTAGCGAAATTCCTTGTCGGGTAAGTTCCGACCTGCACGAATGGAGTAATGATAGCCACACTGTCTCGACCCGAGACTCAGTGAAGTTGAAATCGCTGTGAAGATGCGGCGTACCCGCGGCAAGACGGAAAGACCCCGTGAACCTTTACTATAGCTTTACACTGAATTTTGAACCTTTCTGTGTAGGATAGGTGGGAGCCTATGAAGTGTGGTCGCTAGATCGCATGGAGGCAACCTTGAAATACCACCCTGAAATGTTCGGACTTCTAACCTAGGCCCGTAATCCGGGTCGGGGACCGTGTATGGTGGGTAGTTTGACTGGGGCGGTCTCCTCCCAAAGAGTAACGGAGGAGTGCAAAGGTACGCTCAGCGCGGTCGGTCATCGCGCTCTAGAGTGCAAAGGCATAAGCGTGCTTAACTGCGAGACGGACAGGTCGAGCAGATACGAAAGTAGGTCTTAGTGATCCGGTGGTTCTGTATGGAAGGGCCATCGCTTAACGGATAAAAGGTACTCCGGGGATAACAGGCTTATTCCTCCCAAGAGTCCACATCGACGGAGGAGTTTGGCACCTCGATGTCGGCTCATCACATCCTGGGGCTGTAGCAGGTCCCAAGGGTATGGCTGTTCGCCATTTAAAGTGGTACGCGAGCTGGGTTCAGAACGTCGTGAGACAGTTCGGTCCCTATCTGCCGTGGGCGTTGGAGAATTGAGGGTGAGCTGCTCCTAGTACGAGAGGACCGGAGTGGACGTATCTCTGGTGTTCCGGTTGTCACGCCAGTGGCACTGCCGGGTAGCTATATACGGACGGGATAACCGCTGAAAGCATCTAAGCGGGAAGCCCCCCCCAAGATTAGTTCTCCCTAGACTCTCGAAGTCTCTAAAGGGCCGTCGAAGACTACGACGTTGATAGGCTGGGTGTGTACGTGCAGTAATGCATTTAGCTAACCAGTACTAATTGCCCGTGCGGCTTGACCATATAACACCCAATCGGTCTGGAACCTGGTTCCTGACCGTTGGCGTGTGACTGATAATATCAGCGACTGTGTATCGCTTACGAACGCGACACGCTCCGTCATACCCCGATTCGAATTCTGTGCCCCCGCGCAAGCGGGGTGCATGAACCGGTTTGCCTGGCGGCCATAGCGAGCGGGAACCACCCGATCCCTTTCCGAACTCGGAAGTGAAAACGCTCAGCGCCGATGGTAGTTTGGACTTCGACCATGCAAGAGTAGGTCACTGCCAGGCTCTCAAACAAAACCCCCGACAGGGCAACCTGTCGGGGGTTTTTCTTTTGCGCGACTCGGTTCCGTCACCGGCGCCACTCGTGTCGCAGCGCGCACTGCGTGCAGATTGCAGGTATCGCAGGCACACTCGGGCCTCGGGTAACGGCCTTGGGGGAAGAAAGGGGCGAGCCGGTGCACCCAGAGACGACGACGTCGGTCGGACTACGCGCCGAAGCGCTTGCTGCAGATCCTCGAGGTCACGCGCAAGCTGGCGGCTCCGTTCGAACTGGCAGAGGTGCTGGCCGAAATCGGCGAGGCCGCGCGCAGCGTGCTGCGCGCCGAGCGCGCCACGGTCTGGCTGTTCGAGCCCGAGCAGGGCGCGCTGGTCCTCACCGGCGGGCCGCCGGGCGTCGCCGCCGCTCCGGCGCCAATCTCTCGCAGGGCGTCCTCGGCCTGACGGCGCGTTCGCGCCAGGTCATCAACGTTCCTGACTGCAAGCTCGAGCCGCTCTTCGATCCGGCCGTCGACCTCGACATCGACAACGACGTCCGCTGCATGCTGTCCGTGCCGCTCGTCGAGCGGTCGCAGCTGGTCGGCGTGCTGCAGGTCGTCGACAGCGAGAATGGCGCGTTCACGACCGAAGACGAGCGCGTCGCCGAGACGCTCGCGGCGCAGTGCGTCGTCTTCATCCAGCGCGAACGCATGTCGCGCTCGCTGGCAGCGGCCGAAAAGCTCGACCGCGAGATCAAGCTCGCGCGTGAGATCCAGATGAGCACGCTGCCGTCGGAGATGCCGCGGCTGGCGGAGTACGACATGGCCGGCCAGTTCTGCCCGGCCGACCAGACCGGGCGGCGACACGTTCGACCTCGTGCCGCTCGACGAGCAGCGCCTGTTCCTGCTGCTCGGCGACGCGAGCGGCCACGGCATCGGGCCGGCGCTCAGCGCCACGCAGATGACGGGCATGCTGCGCGTCGCGCTGCGGCTCGGCGCGGATCTCGACGCGATCTTCGCGCAGGTCAACAACCAGCTGGTCGAGGACCTGCCGGAGGAGCACTTCGTCACGGCGTTCTTCGGCGTGCTCGACACCGCGCGCACAAGGTCGACTACCACGCCGCGGGCCAGGGCCCGCTGCTGCATTTCCAGGCGGCGACCGGCGCGTGCCGCTGGCTGTCGCCGACGACGTTTCCGCTCGGATTCATGAAGTTTCCCGCAGATCGATCCGCCGCAGCAGATCGAGCTCGCGCCGGGCGACATCCTCGGCCTGATCACCGACGGCGTCTTCGAACGCGAGAACCCGGCCGGCACGATGTTCGGCACCGAAGGCGTCGAGCAGGTGCTGCGCACGCGCCACGAAGGCTCGATGTCCGACCTGCTGGCGCGGCTGCTGCAGGCCGTGCACGTGTTCGCGGACGGCCATCCGCAGGCCGACGACATCACGATCGTGCTGCTCGCGCGCCGCGGCGAGACCGCCGGCCGCACCACGGTCCAGCGCTATTTTCCGCGCTCGCTCGACTCGCTCGACGGCATCTTCCGGTTCGTCGGCGACTTCATCGCGGCCCGCTCGCTCGACCCCGAACTGCACGTGCCGGTGTGCTTCATCGTCGAGGAGCTGTTCACCAACTTCATCAAGTACAACGCGACGAGCCCGCACGACATTTCGCTGAGCCTCGGCCACACGCCCGAGCAGCTCACCGTGCGGATCACGGATTTCGACGTGGATTCCTTCGACGTCACGCACGCGCCGACGGTCGACATCGACAAGCCGCTCGCCGAGCGGCAGCCGGGCGGGCTCGGTCTGCATCTCGTGCAGCAGATGGCGACCACGCTCCAGTACGAGTACGCGGAGCGGCGCAGCACGATCACGTTTACCAAGGCGCTCGAGGCAGGGTGAGACCGGATGTTCGAGATTCGATTGGGCGAGCAGGGCGAGATCATCATGACCGGGCGGCTGGACGCGGCCCAGTGCGACAAGGCGCTCCAGTTCATGGATGGCGTCGCCGGCGCCGCGCGTGGTCGACCTGGCCGGGCTCGACTACATCTCGAGCGCCGGCCTGGGCGTGCTGCTCAAGACGCAGAAGCGCGTGATGGCGTCGGGCCAGGGCCTGCGGCTCGTCAACGCCAACAAGCACATCCGCGACATCTTCAAGTACGCAGGGTTCGACCGGATCTTCGAAATCGTCCCGGCCGGCAGCTAGCGGCCGCTGCACGGGTCACCTGACCAACTTTCTGGGCGTCCGCCGGTATTTATGAACGAAGAGAGCGACGGAACACTGGTCAGACGCACGTGCAGCGGGGAGCCGCGAGCCTTCGAGGCGCTGGTCCGGCGGCACGAAAAGACGGTCTACAACGCGGCGCTGCGCATGCTGCACGATCGCGAAGAAGCCCGGGACGTCACCCAGACGGTCTTCCTCAAGGTGTACGAGCACCTCGGCGAATACGACCCGTCGCACAAGTTCTACAGCTGGATCTACCGGATCGCGCTCAATGAATCGATCAAGTCCCTGCAGCGCCGGAAACCCACCGACGGCTCTCGATTTCGAGACGCCCGATGGCGCGCCGGGCCCGAGCGCGTCTGCGACCGGCGCCAGCTCAGCGACGGCATGGCGGCCGCGATCATGAGCCTGCGCACCGAATACCGCGCCGTGATCGTGCTGCGGCACTTCATGGACTGCAGCTACGAGGACATGGCCGCGATCCTCGAACTGCCTGAAAAAACCGTCAAATCGCGCCTGTTCAGCGCCCGCCAGCTGCTCAAGACTGCGCATGGAAACCAAGGGATGGACGTCGGAATGACCGGCCAGGACACCACGCTCGAACTGATCAACGCCGAAATCGACGGCGTGATCACCGGCCCGCAGCGGGCCGAGCTCAATCGCCTGCTGCTCGCCGACCCGTCCGTGCGCGCGTTGCGCGACGAGCTGACGCGAACCTGCCGGGCGCTCGACGACATGCCGCGTGAGGAGCTTCCGGCCGGCCTGCACGAAGCCATCGTGGCGCGCGCTGCCCGTCGCCACGCCGAAGTCGCACGGACTCCGCCACGCGTCGTTCGCCAGCCGTCCGCTGCTGCGCTATGCGGCTGCATTCGGCGGCGGCCTGCTGGTCAGCGCGCTGGCATTCCAGTTCGGCAGGCTCGACTCGACGGAGCTCGGCGCAGGGCAGCTGGCCGGCACGATCGCCGCAGCCACGCATGCCGAGGCGCGGATGATCGTGAATCTCGACCAGGTTCGCGGCTCGATCACGCTGCACGGGTTCGGCCGAGGCGCCGCAGGTCGTGACGTCGCTCGAGTCCACGCCAGCCGGTGTCGATCGTCACGCACTTGCATGACGACGGCCGGTGGAAGTGCAGGTCGTCGACGACGCGACAGACAAAGTGCTGCAGCGCGGCAATCTCCGCATCGGAGCTGACACACTGATCGGGACGCTGATTTTTTCGGTCGCCGCCAACTTTAGGTGGCGTGCGCGGTAATTGAAGTTGTAGCTCAATAAACCACGCCCGGGACATCCGGGCTTCTGCAGGGGAAGAGACTCATGGCCAATCAAGGGAATTCGCGGAAGTTCTGGGTCGCCGGCGGCGCACTCGCCGTCATCGGCGTGGTGGGCATGATCGCCCTCGACTATCCGCCTGCCAGCGAAGACGCGTCGGGCACGATCGTCCCGGCCAAGCGTTTCCGCGCGGACGGCGGTGGCGCGACGATCCTGGGTGACTCGACGGCGACGCAGTCGGGCGTGAACATCGCGAACGGAGTTAACGGCGCTGCCGGTGCTGCGGGCGCTGCTGGTGCCGCGTCGGGTGCTGCGTCGTGGTGCTGCGTCCGGTGCGGCTCGGTGCTGCTGGCGCTGCCGGCGCTGCTGGTGCGCTCCGCGGTGCCGCTGGTGCCGCCGGCTCTGCCGGCGCCGCGGGCTGCTCAGGGTGCCGCTCGGTGCCGCTGGTGCCGCTGGTGCTGCTCGGCGCCGCGTCGGCTGCCGCGTCGGTGCCGCCGGCTGCTGCGGGCGCCGCTCGGGCGCCGCGTCGGGTGCTGCTCGGCGCTGCGTCGGGTGCCGCGTCGGTGCTGCTAGGGTGCCGCTCGGGCGCTGCGTCGGTGCCGCTCAGGCGCCGCTCGGGTGCCGCGTCTGGTGCTGCTAGGGTGCTGCGTCGGTGCGCGCCGGTGCTGCTGGCGCAGCCGGTGCCGCTGGCGCAGCTCGGTGCTGCTGGCGCGGCCGGTGCTGCGTCGGCGCGGCCGGTGCTGCTGGCGCAGCTCGGTGCTGCTGGCGCGGCCGGTGCCGCTGGCGCGGCCGGTGCTGCTGGCGCCGCGCCGGTGCGTCCAATCGCTGAGCCTGGTGCCCTGCGTTCGGCAGGGCTGATGTGATCGAGAGCGGACCCTTCCTCGGGAAGGGTCCGCTTTTTTCATTTCCGGGTCGGGCGCGCGCGGTCGGGCCCGCAGTGGGGGCGGCGGTCATGAGAACAATAACGCGCCGGATGCAGGGGCATCTCGCGCGACTGCGCGTCGGTTGCCATCGCGGCTGTCGCCTGGCGGGCAGACGCTCGGCGCAGGACCTCAGGATCGTCGAGACCGACGACCTGCAGGTCGTCTACTTCGATCCGTCCGGCACGTACCTCGCGCCGTACGTCACCCAGAGTTTCCTGAACAGCCTCAACGCGCAGAAGAAGCTGTTCGGCTACCAGCCGGACGGCAAGGTCTCGATCCTGCTGCAGGACTTCAGCGACCGCGGCAACGCGAGCGCGATCCTCGGCGCGCCCCGCAATCGCATCTTCATCGACGTCGCACCGCCCGTGCTGTCGTTCGAAACCTTCAGCCCGGGTGAGCGCGTCTACACGCTGTCGAACCACGAGCTGGTGCACACCGTCGTCGGCGACCAGGCGAGTCATCGCGGACGAGACAGCGCGCCGCTGGCTGGGCGGCAAGGTCGCGCCGGTCGCGGAGCATCCCGAAACGCATTCTCTACAACTACCTCACCAATCCGCGCGCCTCCACGCCGCGCTGGTACCAGGAAGGCAGTGCCGTCTTCATGGAGACCTGGTACGGCGGCGGACTCGGTCGCGCGCAGGGCGGCTACGACGAGATGGTCTTCCGCGCCATGGTGCGCGACGAGGCCACGTTCTACGACCCGCTGGGCCTGGTGTCCAAGGGCACCGAGGTGGACTTCCAGTCCGGCGCGAATGCGTACCTCTACGGCACGCGCTTCATGAGCTACCTCGCGCTGCAGTACACGCCCGGAGAAACTGATCGACTGGCTGCGGCGCGCGGACGGCACCGAGCGCTATTACGCGCGCGATTTCGAGCGCGTCTACGGCAAGCCGCTGCCGGAGGCCTGGCAGGACTGGATCCGCTGGGAGCACGAGTTCCAGGAGGCCAACCTCAAGGCGGTGCGCGAGCACCCGATCACGCCGTACACGGAGATCGCGCGCCGCGGGCTCGGCGCGATCTCGCGTTCGTACCTGAGCAAGGACAAGACCAGGCTGTACGCGGCGGTTCGCTACGCGGGCCGTGTGCCGCACCTGGTCAGCATCGACGTGGCGACCGGCGCGGTCACCGAACTCGCGGAGATCGAAGGCGCCGTCTCGTATCGCGTCTCGTCGCTCGCCTACGATCCGCAGGGCGAGAAGCTGTTCTACACGACCGACAACCTCACCTACCGCAACCTCAACGAGTACGACCTCAAGACCGGCACGACGCGCGAACTGTTCGCCGCGCGCGCGCATCGGCGACCTCGCCTACAACCCGGTGGACCGTTCGCTCTGGGGCCTGCGCACCAACAACGGCTTCGTGATGGTCGTGCGCATTCCGTATCCCTACAAGGAATGGCAGACGCTGCACGTCTATCCGTTCGGTGAAGTGCCGTTCGACCTCGACGTCTCGCCGGATGGCAAGCTCGTGTCGCTGTCGATGGCGGGGCCCGACGGCGAACGCTCGGGTGTGCAGGTCATGCAGCTGCGCGTGATGAGCGCCGAGCAAGCTGCTGGCTGGCGACCCGACGCCGCTGCACAAGTTCGAGCTCGGCACCGCGCTGCCCGAAGGCTTCACGTTTTCACCCGACGGTCGCTACCTGTACGGCAGCTCGTATTACACGGGCGTCTCCAACATCTATCGCTACGAGCTCGCGACCGAGAAGCTCGAGGCGCTGAGCAACGCCGAGGTCGGCTTCTTCCGGCCGATGCCGCTCGACGACAAGCGACTGATCGTCTTCCACTACACGGCGCGAAGGGTTCGTGCCGGCGACGATCGAGCCCCAGCCCACCGAGGACCTGAGCGCGATCACGCTTCCTCGGCGAGGCGATCGCCACGACGCATCCCGTCGTGCAGCAGTGGGGCGCCGGTCCGCCGAGCCAGGTGGACTACCAGGCGCAGCGTCCGTCGCGATGCGCCCTACCATCCGCAGCGCGAGATGTCGCTCGAGTCGCTGTACCCGATCGTCGAGGGTTACAAGGACTCGGTGGCTTTCGGCGGCCTTCGCTCGTTTCAGCGATCCGATCGGCTTCGACAACGTGAACCTGACGGTCAGCTACAGCCCGGACGACGAGCTGCAGTCCGAGGAGCGGCTGCACGCGTCGCTGATCTACAAGCACTACCTCTGGACCGCGGGCCTGCGCTGGAATCCGGCCGATTTCTACGACCTGTTCGGTCCGACCAAGCGCAGCCGCAAGGGGTACAGCGGCTTCGTCTCCTACGAGCATCCGCTGCTCTACGAGCCGCCGGAAACGCTGAGCCTCGTCGCCAAGGTCGCCTATTTCGGCGACCTCGACACGCTGCCCGGCTTCCAGAACGTCGAGTCGCCGACCGACAAGCTCGGCGAGGCCGAGATCGGGCTCGTCTACAAGTTCCCGCGCGTCCTCGGTCGGCAGCGTCGATGACGAGACCGGCATCCTGTGGTCGGTGCTGGCCCACGCCTACCATGCCGAAAGCGACATCACGCCGAGCCTGTTCGGCAAGTTCGACGTCGGCTGGCCGCTGCCCTTCGACCACTCGTCGATCTGGATCCGCACCGGCGCCGGCGTCGCGTCGGGCGATCGTCGAGGATCCGCTGGCGAACGCGTACTTCGGCGGCTTCCGCAACAACTACGTCGACAACGGCGAGGCCAAGCGCTATCGGGACGTGCTCAGCATGCCGGGGTTCGAGATCGACGCGCTGAACGGCCGGTCCTTCGTCAAGGGCATGCTCGAATTGAACCTGCCGCCGATCCGGTTCGAGGCCCTGGGCAGCCCCGGCTTCTACGGCAGCTGGATCCGGCCGGCCCTCTTCACCACGGCGCTCGTGACCAATCCGGACTCGCCGCGCGACAAGGTCGAAGCCTTCAACGTCGGCCTGCAGTTCGACCTGCAGTTGCACGTCCTGCAACCGACTGCCGATGATGCTGTCCTTCGGCTACGCGAGGGGGTTCGAGGGTGATGGCAAGGGCGAGGACGAGTTCATGCTGTCGCTCAAGGTGCTCTGAGGCGCAAGTCGCCGCCGCGGGGCCGTGCGCGCATGATCCTGCACTGGATCCTGCGCGGCACGATGGCGCTGCTGCCCGTGCTGGTCTTCCTCGGCGCGCTGATCTACTTCGACAGCTTCAAGGTCGTGCGCGCGAAGGCGATCATCATCGCCGCGGCGGCAGGCATGCTCGCCGCATTCGCCGGCTACTGGATCAACGGCTTCCTGCTCGACCAGCATCGACATCGGCTACGTGCCGTACTCGCGCTGGATCTCGCCCTGGCTCGAGGAATCGCTGAAGGCAGCGTTGATCGTCTACCTGATCCGCACCCGGCGCGTCGGCATGCTGGTCGACGCGGCGATCTACGGCTTCGCCGTCGGCACGGGTTTCGCCCTGTTCGAGAACGTGTACTACCTGATGATGCGGCCCGAAACGCATCCGGCCGTGCAGGTCATCCGCGGCTTCGGCACGGCGATCATGCACGGCGGCGCCACGGCGGTTTTCGCGATCGTCGCGGCTCTCGCAGGCCGAGCGCTTCCCGGACAAGTGGCTGCGCGTCTTCCTGCCCGGGCTGGTCGCCGCCGTGATCCTGCACGGCGTCTACAACACGCCTGCTGGTGCGTCCGGTGTTCGCGACCCTCGGCGTGCTGATGCTGCTGCCGCCGCTGATCTACTTCGCGTTCGAGCACAGCGAAAAGACGCTGCGCGACTGGCTCGAGTCGGACCTCGACTCCGACGTGCAGCTGATCGAGACGATCAATGCCGGTGAGTTCCTCGATTCGCACGCCGGACGCTACGTGCACTCGCTGCGGGACAGGTTCGACGGCCCGGTGGTCGCCGACATGCTGTGCTACCTGCGCCTGCACTGCGAACTCGCCTTGCGCGCCAAGGGCGTGCTGATGCTGCGCGAGAGCGGCTTCGACGAGCCGCCGCTCGACGACGAGCTGAAGGCGCAGATCGAAGAGTTGCGTTATCTCGAGCGCAGCCTCGGCAAGTCAGGGCAGCTCGCGCTGCGTCCCATCCTCATGGCGACGGGCAAGGATCTCTGGCAGCTGCAGTGGCTGCAGCACTGAACACACGCTGAGCGGACGCGTTCAGGTCCGGCCGAGCGCGCTCTTCTTCGCGTCGAGCTCCGCCCAGCGTTCGAACGCGACCTCGAGCTGCCTGTTCGATCTCCGTGGCACGAGCCGCGTCCTTGCGCATCTGCTCGCCGCCGCGCTTGTGGTAGTCGGGCCCGCTCATCGCCTCGGCCAGCGCGCGCTGCTCGGCTTCGAGCGCTTCGATCTGCAAGGGCAGTTGCTCGAGCTCCCGCGTTTCCTTGTAGCTCAGCTTGATCGGCAACTTCTCTGCTGCCCTCACCCCGAGCGCTCGTCTCGCCAGCCGGCGGGAGCGGGTTGGGGTGAGGGCTTGGGCTGCGGCCGCTGCCGCAGCCAGTCGCTGTAGCCGCCGACGTATTCGCGCCAGCGGCCGTCGCCCAGCGGCGCGAGCACCTGCGTCACCACGTTGTCGAGGAACGTGCGGTCGTGGCTCACCAGCAGCAGCGTGCCGGAGTAGTCCTGCAGCGTCTGCTCGAGCAGTTCGAGCGATTCGATGTCGAGGTCGTTGGTCGGTTCGTCCATGACCAGCACGTTGGCCGGCCGCGCGAACAGCCGTGCGAGCAGCAGCCGGTTGCGCTCGCCGCCGGACAGCATGCGCACCGGCGAATCGGCTCGCTGCGCCGGGAACAGGAAGTCGGCCAGGTAGCTGACGACGTGACGGCGGATCTCGCCTTCGCCGACCCAGTCGGAGTTGGGGCTGACGGTGCCGGCCACCGTGGCGTCGAGGTCGAGTTGCGCGCGCAGCTGGTCGAAGTACGCGACGCTGAGCTGCGAGCCGAACCGGACTTCGCCCGCGTCGGGCTCCAGCGTGCCGAGGATGAGCTTGAGCAGCGTCGACTTGCCGGCGCCGTTCGGGCCGATGAGTCCGAGGCGGTCGCCGCGCATCACGCGCAGGTCGAGATCACGGACCACGGCACGCCCGTCGAACGCCTTGGTGACGTTGCGCAGTTCCGCGACCAGCTTGCCCGAGCGCTCGCCGGAATCGACGTTGAGCTTGACGTTGCCCAGCCGCTCGCGCCGCGCCTCGCGGTCGCGCCGCAGTTGCTCCAGCCGCTTCACGCGGCCTTCGTTGCGCGTGCGTCGCGCCTCGACGCCCTTGCGGATCCAGACTTCTTCCTGCGCCCAGAACTTGTCGAACTTGCGGTTGAGCACGGCTTCCTCGGCCAGTTGCTCCGCCTTGCGCCGCTCGTAGGCCGCGTAGTTGCCAGGGTACGAACGCAGCATGCCGCGGTCGAGTTCGACGATGCGCGTGGCGACGCGGTCGAGGAACGAGCGGTCGTGCGTGACGACGATGGCGGCCGGGTTGCCCGCGATGAGCAGGTCCTCGAGCCGTTCGATGCCGTCGATGTCGAGGTGGTTCGTGGGTTCGTCGAGCAGCATCACGTCGGGCTCGAGCGCAAACGCGCCCGCCAGGGCGGCACGCTTGCGTTCGCCCCCGGAGAGGCCCGCGGTGGTCGCCGTGCCTTCCAGCCCGAAGCGATGCAGGTACTCGACGATGCGCGCATCGACCCGCCAGCGCACGCGATCGTCGTCGATCGAGTCGAGCTCGGCCCAGAGCGCGAGCGATTCCCGCAAGGTCGGTGCGGCCGGCAGCTCAGGCTCCTGGCGGATCGATACCACCCGCAGGCCGCCGGATTTCTGCAGTTCGCCGTCGTCGAGCGGCGATCCGGCCGGCAATCACCTCGAGCAGCGACGACTTGCCGGTGCCATTGCGGCCGATCAGCCCGATCCGTTCACCCGGCTCGAGACTGAACTCGGCACGGTCGAGGAGGGGGTGGGTGCCGAAGGCGAGTTCGGCGTTGAGAAGGTTCAGCAGCGGCATGAGGGGCGCGAGCATCGCACGATGCCCGCGCCCTCCGCCATCCAGCAGTCCGCGTCAGGCACCCGCGGCGGGAGCTGCGGCAACTGCGGCGGACGCTGTCGCATCCGCGGCCGGCTCCTCGGCCGTCGGCTCGGCCGGCGCTTCCTGCAGGCCGAGTTCCTGCAACACCTTGGAGTCGCTCTCTTCCTCGGCCACGATGTTGTGGCAGGTGCCGCACTTCTTGCCGACCTTGGCGCCGTCGTCGGTCTTGTGCTTGTTGTCGTGGCAGCGGAAGCAGCCCGGCGACTGCTTGTGGCCGATGTGGTTCGGGTAGGTGTTCCAGGTGACCTTCATCTTCGGGAACACGTTCCACGAATACGCGTCGCCCAGCGCCTTGCCCGCCTGCTCGACGGCCGGGGTGTTCGCGAGATCGGGGTAGTTCGACGTGTAGAACGCCTTCAGGTCGCGAGCGAGGCCTTCGCGGGCAGCCTCGTGCGATTCGTACTTGGCCTCTTTCAGGAGGCGCAGGCCCTCACGCTTGACGAAGGGCAGCGAGCGGTCGATGCGCCCCTCGACCAGGGCGAGGTCCATCTCGTGCTCCGCATCGCGATAGATGTGGCTCGGGCGGTTGTGGCAGTCGACGCAGTCCATCGTCCGCCATTCCGCATCGGCGGGCGCCGGCGTCTCGGTCTTGTACTTCGCGGTCTTGCCGTCTTTCTTGGTGAGCTCGATCTCGTAGACCGTCTCGCGCGAACGGTCGGCGAGGTAGCGGATCGAGTTGTTCGGGTCGACGTGCCAGTGAATGCCGGCCGAGTCGGTTCCGACCTTGCCGCCCACCTTCACCATCAGCGCCGTCTTGAGCTCGGTGTTCTGCTCGTCCTCGGCGTAGTGCGTGCGCACCTTGAGGCGCTCGCCGACGAACTTGGTCGGCGTGTGGCACTGCTCGCAGGTGCCGCTGGAAGGGCGCAGCGAGTGCACCGGCGTCTTGATCGGCGTGGGGTAGAGGTCGAACGCCACCGCGATCAGCTGCCAGGAGCCCGAGATCTTGGCCTTCACGAACCATTCGGCGCCCGGGCCGATGTGGCAGCCGGCGCAACCGACACGCGCGTGCGGCGAGCGCTGGTACGCGGTGTACTCAGGCTCCATCACGGTATGGCAGACCGTGCCGCAGAACTTGTCGGAGTCCATGTAGTGGATGGCCTTGAAGCTCAGTCCGGCAACGACCGCCAGTGTCGGGATCGCCAGCAGCACGAAGCCCAGCACGAGGCCGCGCGTGGATTCCTTGTTGAAATCGATGATCGGGAAATGCCGCGCCGTCGACTGGCCCTGGGCCGCAGCACGCGCGTCCTTTCGCTTCTGCCACCAGAGGCCCAGTGGCACGAGCGCCAGGCCGACGATGAACAGCAACGGCAGCATCACGTAGGTGAGGATGCCGAGATACGAGCTGCCCTCGAACCCCATCGATTGCATGACGAACAAGGTAAGCATCAGCAGGGCACTGACGACGACCAGCACGGTGCCGACCAGGCTGATCAGGTTGCTGGTGATGCCCGCGAAAAAATGCTTGAACATGAATGAACCCCGCGGCTGTGCCTGCGTATTGAATCGTCGCCGGTAGGGTCCACAGCCAGGGCCCCCGGCACCTGCCGGCGTCACGCCGGCACACTCGAAACGGTATCAGAAACGGCTGCGGCCGGTCCGGGGCAAAAGCCCCGGGCCGGCCGCAGCCACACGTCATCAAGCTAGAACAGGTGCATCGCACCGCTCAGCAGCGCCTTGAGGATGAACAGCGCCAGCGCCACGCCCACCGCCACGGCCGCGAAGCCGAAAACGTGCGCGACCCGGATCTGCGCCTGCGTGGGAGGCGGCACGAAGTACTGCTCCAGCGTCTTCGATTCCACCAGGCGGTCGTACTCGAGCGGCCGCTCGTGCTTGAAGCGCTCGAGCGTCATGCTGCCCGTGAAGATCACCGGATCCATCGGGAAGCTTTCCGGCCGGATGTGGGTGTGGAAGAAGTGGAACAGGAAGATGAAGCCCGTCGCGAGCAGGGCCTCGTCACTGTGGATCACGTAGGCGGCGTTCAGCGCCCAGCCCGGCAGGAACTGGGTGAAGAAGTCGGGGAACCACAGGATGAGACCCGAGAGGCCGATCATCGCGACGCCCCAGAACACGGCGAGGTAGTCGAACTTCTCCCAGTAGGCCCAGCGGTCGAAGGCCGGCCGCGGACCCATGTACAGGAAGTACTTGAAGTTGCCCCACAGGTCCTGGGCGTCCTTCAGGTTCGGCGTCATCGACCGCCAGCCCCAGAAGTAACCCTTCTGCTTCTTGAGCACGACGTCGCGGAACAGCATGCCGAGGTGCACGGCGAAGTAGCCGAAGGTGACGATCGCGGCGAAGCGGTGCAGCCACGCGGCAACCTCAGGACCGCCCAGCGCCGCCATCAGGCCCGGGGCCCAGGGCGCCGCCGCGAACTTGAGCGGCAGGCCGGTCACCGAGAGCAGCAGGAAGCTCAGGATGATCGACACGTGCAGCCACATCTGGGTGACCGTGAAGCGGCGGATGTACGGGCCCGGGCCGAAATGCTGGACCTTGAATTCGCCGCGCAGCCGGCCGACCAGCGTGCGCTGCAGCCACAGCGCCATGTGCAGGCCGAAGAAGCCGAACACTCCGAGCAGCAGCAGCGACATGAAGATGTAGATGTAATGGACCCACGGGTTCTGGTCCCTGTCCATCGGGTCGCTGTGCGGAATGAAGGTCAGGAACGACGCATTGACCTTGCCGGCATGGCAGTTGCTCGAGCCGCAGGTCTTGGCGAGGTTGTCGGGGTGGGTCGAGGAGCGCGGATCGCTCGCCGGCAGGTTGTGGTGCGGCGTATGGCAGTCCGAACACATCGCCGCGGCTTCGCGGCCGACGCTGGTGGACTTGCCGTGGAAGCTGTCGTGGAACGACTTGTAGAGTTCCGCGTGGCAGTTGCCGCAGTCGCTCGGCATCTGCGCGCGCATTTCGACGGTGGTCGGCCGCTGGATCGCGTGCGCCTCGTGGCAGGTATTGCACACCGGGCCGTCTTTGCCGTCGCGCCACAGCGCGCCGTGGGCGCTTTCATTCCATTCCTTGAGGATGCCCTTGTGGCAACTGCCGCAGGTTTCCGGGCTCTTCTGGTGTGACGAGGTGGCCTTGGCATCCGTGTGACGGAGGATGTCGTGGCTGCCGTGGCAGTCGCTGCAGGAGGGTGCCGCCTCGGTGAGTCCCGAGACGAACAGGGACTTGGCGTGCACGCTGGAGAGGTAGCCCTCCATCATTTCTTCGTGACAGACGCCGCAGTTGCGCACCTGGTTCAGCGGGGCCATCGGCGCAGTCGGGTTGTTGCTGCGCACGACCGTGTGGACGCTGCCGTGGCAACCCTGGCAGGACGCGGGCTTGCCGCCCTTGACCCTGGCGTGGACGCTGTTCTGGAACGGCGTGATCTCTTCTTCGTGGCATTCCATGCACACGTCGAAGGACACCGGCCCGAGCGGCTGGCGCTTGCCCTTGTGCTTCACGGTCAGGGCGGCCGTATGGCACTCCACGCAATCGACCCTCTTGTGGGCCGAGGCAGCGAACTGCGCTTCGTGCACCGCGACCGATTCACCGGCCTCGTTCTTCATCTCGGCGTCGTCGTGGCAGCCGAGGCACTTCGAATTCGGGATCGCAGGCTCGGTGGCGGCCGCGTCGGTCGTGCTGGCCTGCGGTGCCGCAGCGGCTTCTTGCGCCGCGGCGGGCAGCGGCCCTGCCAGGGCGAGCAACAACGTGAACATGGACAACGCGCAGGACGGGACGAGGCGGCGAATCCGGAACATCTTTGGACTCCCTCTGAGGGCGGCGCAGGGGACGATTTATCGTTCGCCCATGCGTCGTGCACCGCAAAAAGCGGCACCTGCGAATTTCACCTCAAGAGGCCCCGAAGGGGCTGCACGCATTTACCGAAGTTGCGGATACTGGCGCGCAGGCGCCGGCGCCCCGGCGCGATCGCTCAGCGACTGGGTGGCTCTCGGTCCGGCGGTTCTGCCGGTCGTGCGGAACTGCAGCCGCTGCAGCCTCCCTGCCGCTCAGCCGCAGTTCGCTCGATGGCGCCGGTCGCCCGTGCTATCCATGCCGGCCGGCCCGGCGCGCGGCCCCAGGCGCCCAGCTTTCTCGCCAAATCCAGCCGCGTCGATCCCGGCACCAGCGCCCACACGGCATAGACCGCGGCAACGGTGACGATCAGCGCCGACGAGCAGTGACTCGAGCATGCGGGTGCGCTCCTCAGCCGAGCAGTACGCTCGCGACGCGATACGTGACGAACGAAGCCAGGTAGGCCAGTGCGAACAGGTACGCCGCCATCGCGATCGGGTAGCGCCACGAGTTCGTTTCGCGCTTGACCACGACCAGCGTCGACAGGCACTGCGGCGCGAAGACGTACCAGGCGAGCAGCGACAGCGCCGTCGCCAGGCTCCAGGTCTGCGCGATCATCGGCACCAGCGTGCCGGAGACGTCGCCGTCGTTCGACAGCGAGTACACGGTGCCGAGCGCGCCCACGGCGACCTCGCGTGCGGCGAGGCCGGGCACGAGCGCGAGCGAGATCTGCCAGTTGAAGCCGATCGGCGCGAACACGACTTCGAGCGCGCGGCCGATCATGCCGGCGAAGCTGTGCGCGATCGCGGGCCCTTCGGCGCCGGGCGGCGGAGCAGGGTAGGTGCTCAGGAACCAGAGCACGATCATCAGCGCGAGGATGATCGTGCCGACGCGCTGCAGGAACACCTTGGTGCGCTCCCACAACCCGATCGCGAGGTTGTTGAGGTGCGGCCAGTGGTATTCGGGCAGCTCGAGCAGCAGCGGGTGATATGCCGTCCTGAGCGCCGTGCGCTTGAGCACGAACGCCACGGCCATCGCGGCGATGATGCCCGCGAAGTACAGCGTGAACAGCACCAGGCCCTGCAGGTTGAACGGTCCCACGGGCCGCGACGGGAATGAACGCCGCGATCACGAGCGCGTAGACCGGCAGCCGGGCCGAGCACGTCATCAGCGGCGCGATCATGATCGTCGCCATGCGGTCGCGCAGGTTCGGGATCGTGCGCGTCGCCATGATGCCCGGCACGGCGCAGGCAAAGCTCGACAGCAGCGGGATGAACGCGCGACCGGACAGGCCGACGGATCCCATCAGCCGGTCGAGCAGGTACGCGGCGCGTGGCAGGTAGCCGCTGTCTTCGAGCGCGAGGATGAAGAAGAACAGGATCAGGATCTGCGGCAGGAACACGAGCACGCTGCCGACGCCCGCGATGATGCCGTCGACCAGCAGGCTGCGCAGCGCGCCATCCGGCAGCGACTGCTGCACCCACGTGCCCAGCGCGCCGACGACGCCGTTGATGAAGTCCATCGGGACCGCGGCCCAGCTGAAGACCGCCTGGAACACGAAGAACAGGATCGCGGCGAGAATCGCGGGACCGGCGATCGGGTGCATCACGAGCGCGTCGAGGCGCGCGAGCGCCTGCTTGCGCAGCGGCTCCGTGTAACCGATCGCCTTGCAGGATGCGGCGCACGTCGCGCTGCGTGCCCTGGATCTCGTCGAACGTCGACTCGCGCCAGTCGACGGGCCCGCGCGCGCCGGGATGCGGCAAGGTCTCGAGCTTGTCGACGAGCAGGCGCACGCCGTCGTGGTCCACCGCAATGGTCTCGACGACCGGCACGCCGAGTTCCTGCTCGAGCCGCGCGCGATCGAGCTGGTAGCCGCGGCTCGACGCGAGGTCGCTCATGTTGAGCGCGACGATCATCGGCACGCCGAGGTCGCGCAGTTCGAGCACGAGGCGCAGGTTGAGCCGCAGGTTGGTCGCGTCGACCACGCAGACGACGAATTCGGGCGGCGGCTCGTCGGCGAGCCGTCCGAGCAGGAAGTCGCGCGTGATCGCTTCGTCGAGCGTCGTCGGCGTGAGGCTGTAGGCGCCCGGCAAGTCGAGCACCTTGTACAGGCGCTGCCGGGCGGGCCCGTGAACGAGCCTTCCTTGCGCTCGACCGTGACGCCCGCGTAATTCGCGACGCGTTGACGACTGCCGGTCAGCCGGTTGAACAGCGCGGTCTTGCCGCAGTTCGGCACGCCGACGAGCGCGAGACGCATGGGATCGAGGGTCGCCGTCTGGCTGTTCACGGCGTGCTCCGTACCGCCTCGGGCTCGACCATCACGGCGGACGCTTCGCGCCGACGCAGTGCAAACGTCGTGTTGCCGAGGCGCACCGCGATCGGGTCGCCGCCGGGCCAGATTTCCTCGATCACTTCGAAGGATTCGCCCGGCACGAAACCGAGCTCGAGCAGTCGACGGCTGACGGTGGACTGCGCCTCGTCGCCGAGGCTCTGGGCGTCGTCGCGCACATCGATGACCACGCCCCGGGCGCCTTTGCGCAGCGTGGCCAGACTGACGGGAGACATTGCGGGATGGGGGTATCTGGATGCGAGGGAGCGCAGTCTCTCCTTAATGAGATTCGTTCGCAACAAGGGAAACCCGCTATACGCCTTGCGCCGTCCGACAGGACCGCGCCGCAGCCCGAGACCGTTCGATCGACAATGTCCTATGCAAGACATAGACAATAACGATGGACAAAACTAGTACAGATCGTGTCTATACTCCGCTTCGTACAGAACCGGATCCAGTCTTGAAACCGGGTTCCGCCTCGACCGAATAGAGGGAAGCAAGCGATGTCGGAGTCCATCCTCGAGCGCGTGGCCCGCGGCGACCAGCAGGCGGTCCGTGAGTGCATCGACGAGTTCGGCGGCCTGGTGTGGGCCATCGCGCGGCGCATGACGCGCTCGCGTGCCGACGCGGAAGATGCGGTGCAGGAGATTTTCGTCGACGTCTGGCGCAGCGCCGCGCGCTTCGACTCGGCGCAGGGTTCGGAAAAGGTGTTCGTCACGACGATCGCGCGTCGTCGCCTCATCGACCGCATCCGTCGCGGCCGCATGAATGCGATGATGGACGGCGAGGAAGCGCTCGAGGACGTGCGCTTCGCCGAGCACGGCAACCACGGCGAAATCCGTGCGGAGGCCGAGCGGGCGGCGGCGGTCGTTGCACGGCTGCGGCCGGAGCAGCGCAAGGTGTTGAGCATGGGGTTGCTCGAGGGCATGACGCATTCCGAGATCGCCACGGCGACCGGCATGCCGCTCGGCACGGTGAAGACGCAGATGCGGCGTGGCCTGATTCAGGTACGGCAGTGGATGAAGATCGAAAACCCGGTGCAGCTGGAGCAGGCGACTCCCTGAAGGAGCCGCCGACGGCGTCGCCTGCGCGCGAGTCCGAGGAGGCGCCGTCGCAACCACTGCCGCGCCATCTGCGCCGCCGTCTCGATGCCAGCGCCGAAGCCTGGTGCAGGTCGGCGCAGGGTGAATCGCCCGACATTCCCTCCGTGCGTGAGCGAGTCGTCGTCGACGTCCGCGCGCAGCGTCGCGGCTGGTATGCCGCCGCAGCCTGCCTCGTGCTGGCGATCGCGGGCTGGTGGCCGCGGCTCGTCGCATTTCGCGATCGATGCGGCTTACGGCATCTCGCCACTGCAGGCCGACGCCGAGCGCGCACGCGAGCACCTGCTGAAGACCGGCGGCGAGCGCGTGGGACGCTGGTCGTGGACGCACGAATCGGGCCTGGCCGCCGACGTCCGTGGCGAAGTGGTCTGGGACGGCGAGACGGCAGGAAGGCTACCTGACGCTCTCGGGCCTGGAGCCCAATGCCCCAGCGGGGCGCCAATACCAGTTGTGGATCTTCGATGCGGCGCGCGACGATCGCTACCCCGTGGACGGCGGAGTGTTCGACGTGCCGGTTCACAGCCAGTCGACTGACCGTGCCGATCCGCCCGGCGCTGCGCGTGTCGCAACCGGTCGCGTTCGCCGTCACGCTCGAGCCGGTGGGCGGCGTCGTCGTCTCCGACCGCAGTCACCTGATGGCGCTCGCTCGCGCGGGCGGCCACTGAGCCGGACCGGCACGATGCCTGCAGACCTGCCGCTGCACGCGACTGCCAGCCCATCCGACGGCGGACGCACAGGCGGCCGATGCCGTGCTGATGGTGCGGCCCGCCAGCTTCGGCTGGAATCCGCAGACGCAGGCCAGCAATCGCTTCCAGCGTGACGAGCCCGGCCTGGCCGGCGACGCGAACCAGCGCGCCTGCGCAGAGTTCGATGCCCTCGTGCTGCAGCTGCGCGGCGGCGGGCGTCGCAGTGACCGTCGCCGCCGACGCCGCAAGCGCCGGTGTGCCCGGACGCCATCTTTCCGAACAACTGGGTCAGCCTGCATGCCGACGGCACCGTCGTGCTGTACCCGATGCTCGCGCCCAATCGACGGCTGGAACGTCGCCTGGAGTTGATCGCGTCGCTCGCTGCCGAGCACGGCCGCACGGTCGATGCGCCTGCTCGACCTGACGCAGCACGAGTCGCACGGCCGGTTCCTCGAGGGCACGGGCAGCATCGTCTTCGATCACGCGCAACGCATCGCGTACGCCTGCCTGTCGCCGCGCACCCATCCCGAGCCGCTTGGCCGAACTCTGCGACGAACTCGGCTACGCGCCGTGCACGTTCGCGGCCACCGACGCCGCGGGCGTGCCGATCTATCACACCAACGTGATGCTGGCCGTCGGCTCGCGCTGCACGCGTGGTCGCCGCGGGCGCCATCGACGCTGCGCGACCGCGAGCGCGTCCTGGCGAGCCTCGCGCGCCTCCGGCCGGCACGTCGAGATCATCGATGCCACGCAGATGGCCGGCTTCGCGGGCAACGTGCTCGAACTGCGCACGGCGGATGCGGGCAGCGTGCTGGCGATGTCCGCGACCGCGCACGCACTCGTTCGGGCCGGCGGCGATCGAGCGCCTCGCGGCGACCGTCGATCGAATCGTGGCCGCACCGATTCCGACGATCGAGACGCTCGGCGGCGGGTCCGTCCGTTGCATGCTCGCCGAGGTGTTCCTCCCGCACTGACCCCGCGACCGCGCGGGACCCGATGCTAGAATCGCCGCGTCGCGCGGAGAGGACGCAACGTGCTCGAACTCGGTTTCAAGGCCCTCGTCGCTTACCTGCTCGGGTCGGTGATCGGCAGCCTGCTGCTCGGCACCGCTGCGTGGCGTCGACATCCGCACGCAGGGCAGCGGCAATGCCGGCGGCACCAATGCGCTGCGCACCCAGGGTTGGGCGTTCGCGCTCGGCGTGGTCGTCGTCGACGTGGGCAAGGCGCTGCTCGCGGTCGGCTGGCTGCCCGGCCTCGACACTTCCCGGCATCGGCATCGATCCGGGCGTGGACCGCGACTGGCTGGCTGTCGTCTGCGCGGCGGCCGTGGTGTTCGGGCACGTGTATCCCGTCTGGTACGAATTTCGCGGCGGCAAGGGCGCGGCAACGCTGATTGGCGCCGTCGCCGTGCTGGCGCCGATCGCGCTCGTGCCGGTGCTGCTGGTGTGGCTCGCGACCGTGATGCTCACGGGCTTCGTCGGCCTGGGCACGATGCTCGGCACGGCAACGTTGCCGTTGTATTTTGCCTCGGTCGCGCCGCGCAGCATGCCGCTGGTGGTGTTCGGCCTGGTGATGGCGGCGTTCATCGTCTTCACTCATCGCTCGAACGTGCAGCGCATGCGCGACGGGATCGAGAACCGCGCGCGCCGTCTCTGGCTGCTGCGGCCGCGATGAGCGACAAGCGCCGAGCGCCTGGTGCGCCTGCTCGCGGACGGCGAGATGCACTCGGGCGAGCGACTCGCGGCCGATCTCGGCGTCACGCGCGCGGCAGTCTGGAAGATCGTCGCCGAACTGCGCGAACGCGGCATCGCCGTCGCGAGCCACGAACGTCGCGGCTATCAGCTCGAGCAGCCGGTCGAATTGCTCGACCTGCAGTCGCTGCGGCGGAGCGCAGCGGCAGCGTGCATCGAGCTGCCGGCGGCCACGGAAGTGTTCTTCGAGCTCGGTTCGACCAACGAATACCTGCATGCGGCTGTCGCGCCGCTGCCTGGCGCACCGCGCCTCGTGTTCGCCGAGCTGCAGACGGCGGGACGCGGGCGTCGTGGCCGCGAATGGCTCGCGCCGTTCGGGTCCGGGCTCACGTTCTCGATCGGCTGGACGTTCGCGGAGATGCCCGCGGACCTGTCGGCGCTCGGTCTCGCGCTGGGCGTCTGCGTCGTGCGCGCGCTGCGCGAACTCGGTGCGGCCGACGTGCAGCTGAAGTGGCCCAACGACATCGTGCATCGCCACGCCAAGCTCGGCGGCCTGCTGCTGCAGATGCGCTCGGAGGCGGGCGGGCCGGCGTACGTGGTCGCGGGCCTGGGATTGAACCTGGCGCTGCCTGAAGCCGCTCGCGCTGCGATCCAGAGTCCGCTCGCCACGCCCGTCACCGACCTTGCAGACGGCCTGTGGCGGCAAGCCACCGCCACGCGCTCGACACGGCGGCGCGCGTCGCCGGCCGCATGCTGGCGGGACTCGCCGAATTCTCGCGCTCCGGCTTTGCGTCGTTTGCCGGCGACTGGGCGGCCTTCGATTCGCTGCGTGATGCGCCGGTCACCGTGCTGCGCCACGACGGCCCGCTGGAAGGCATCGCACGCGGCGCGGATGCCGAAGGCGCGCTGCGAGTCGAAATTGCCAGGCGGTGTCATCGAGCGAGTGCACGCGGGTGACGTCAGCCTGCGCCGGTCGCTGCAAGCCGAGGCAATGGCCAGGTGATGCTGCTCGTCGACATCGGCAACACGCGCGTGAAGTGGGCGACGCTGGTCGACAGGGCAGTTGTCGCCGCAGCGCGCGGCCGAGCATGCGCGCTGGTCCGCGGCTGACTGGCAGCGCGAGTTGTTCGACGGGCCGCCCGTCGGGCGCGTGCTTGCTGCGACGGTCGCGGGCGTCGACAGCCGGCACGCACTCGAAGCGGCGGCCCGCCTGGCCGGCGCGTCGCGCGTGGATTTCGTGACGTCGACGGCGGCGATGGCGGGCGTGCGCAATGCGTATCCCGATCCGGGGCTGCTCGGCGTCGATCGCTGGGTCGCGGTGATCGGCGCCTATCACCTCGCGCACGGGGCGTGCTGCGTCGTCGACGTCGGCACGGCGGCGACGCTCGATACGGTCGACGCGTCGGGGCAGCACCTCGGCGGCTTCATCGTGCCCGGGCCGCAGATGATGGTTCGTTCGCTGCACGCGGGCACGAGCAACCTGGCTGCGCACACCGCCGCCAGTCCCGTCGGTGGCGCGCAGCTGTTTGCCGACAACACGCGCGACGCCATCGAGCGCGGCTGCCGGGTGGCGCTCGCAGCACTCGTCGACCGCACGTACGCGGATCTGGCGCGACGGACGCAATCCGCTCCGCGCCTGTACTGCACCGGCGGCGCGGTGCGACGAAGTGCTGCCATACGTACTTGCCACCTGCGAGCCGGTACCGGACCTCGTCCTGCGCGGACTGGCACGCATCGCTGACTCGACGCTTGAACGGTGACCGGCCGCTGTTGTCCAATCGAGGTGACAGGGTGTCCTGTCGTCACAGTCAGGGCCTGCGCGGGGCATCGTAGCCTGCCGGGTCTCCAGGAGAAAAATTGAATAAATTCAGTCGTTTGGTCGTCGTCTGCGGGTGCTTTTGCCGGTCTGGTGGGCTTCGGTTCCGCGGCGCACGCGGATGCCGCGGCGGGCAAGGCCACGTTCACGGCCGTCTGCTCCGAATGCCACGAAGTCGCCGACTTCGAGGGCGAGGACGCGGCCGAACTGCAGGGCACGCTCAAGAAGATCGTCGCCGGCACGCAGAAGCACAAGAAGGCGCTGAAGCTGACCGACGCGCAGATCGCTGACGTCGCTGGCCTACATGGCGCAGCGGCAAGTAAGGCGGTCCAGGCTCGCGCACTGGACGCGAGGCCCGGGACTCGGACCGAGCCCGGTTTTTTCGTTTGTTGCATTGCGGTATTCACGGTCTGAATTTCGCGCCCGGACCGCTATCATTTTGCGGCGTCATCCAGGCCCCGATTCCCGGTGCGTCCTAGAGGAGGATCCGATGAAAGTTACTGCGTATTCTTGCCTTGTCCGTTGCCACGTTCGCCATTGCTGGCTTCAGCACGACCGCCAGTGCCGATGCAGCGGCAGGCAAGGCGAAGTTCACGGCCGCCTGTGCCGAATGCCACGAAGTGGCGGATTTCGAAGGCGAGAGCGCTGCCGCGTTGACCGACACGATGAAGAAGATCGTGGCGGGCACGCAGA
The DNA here is from genome assembly GCA_963828265.1 of uncultured Gammaproteobacteria bacterium. Lineage (GTDB taxonomy): Bacteria > Pseudomonadota > Gammaproteobacteria > Steroidobacterales > Steroidobacteraceae > RPQJ01. The sequence goes on from CAWHEA010000034.1 coordinate 25,720, forward strand.
AGCACAAGGAGGCGCTGAAGCTGACCGACGCCGAAATCGCCGACCTCGCGGCCTACATGGCCGCCGGCAAGTAACGCCGCGGTCGACTGAATCGAGGGCCCGGTCGCCATGCGGCCGGGCCTTCTGTTTTTGATTTGCTACCATCCGCCGCAGTCGAACTCACCCGGCGGTCCCTTGCGCGTCCTGTTCCTGCTGCTGCTGCTTGCCAACGTGCTGTTCCTGGCCTGGACCCGCTGGGTCGTGCCGGTGACGCCCGCAACGATCGAGTCGCCGGCACCCGGCGGACGCGAGCTGCAGCCCATCCGGCTGCGCACCGAGTCGCCGAATGCGTCGGCCGCCAGTCGCCGGCGACTCGTCCGATCCTGGCCTGCTGGCCGCTTCCTGCGTGAGCGTCGGGCCGTTCATCGATCCAGCGCATGCGGACGCGGCCAACGCGCAACTCGCAGCGGCTCGGGTTCACGAGCCGCAAGCGCGTCTCGCAGGACGAGGTGCGCGTCGGCTACTGGGTGCGCGTGCCGAACCTGGCGACGCCCGCGGACGCCACCAACGCCCTGGCCACCCTGCAGGCGGCCGGCCTCGGCGACGCCTACGTCCTGGCGCGAAGGCGAGCCGGACAATACGGTCTCGGTGGGCGTGTATGCCGACCCGCGCCGGGCGGCGGAGGTCGCCGCCACCGTGGAGAAGGCCGGCTTCACTCCCGAAATCAGCGATCGCCTGCGGACGCTGGAGGTGCTCTGGCTCGACATCGACCGCCAGGCCAACGGCAGCCTGCCTTCGCTCGACGTCGCTCGGTGCGCCCCCGGAGGGCGGCCTGCCGCTACGACATGCGGGCTTGCCCGGCCACCAGCCCGGCCGGCGACGTGACGCCTCCCGCAAACCCGGCAGCCTGCGACGGCCGGAGCAGGCGCCGCCGGTTAAGGTAGAATCCGATCCCCTTGCGGACCGGGCCGGCTTAGCACAGCTGGTAGTGCACCTGATTTGTAATCAGGGGGTCGGGGGTTCGAATCCCTCAGCCGGCACCACATCGAGCAGACTCACACGAGGAAAGGCCATGGCGCTCTGGAAAGACCCGACTAAAGATCCGTCGATGCCCGGTTCCGATGGAACAGCCGCACTGGCCGCCGAGCCAGCCATGCGTTCCGTGGCGACACCGGTCCCGCTTCTGCCCGCCGCGGCCGAGCCGGCGCGACGCACCGAGCGTGCGGCTCCTGCTGCCGTGGGCAGCGCGAAGGAATCGCTGATCGCGGCCGACGTCACCATCGAAGGCAAGATCGAAGGCGCCGGCCACGTCCGCATCGCCGGCCGCTTCAAGGGCGACGTCAACGTGCAGGGCAACGTGACGATCGAGCAGGGCGCGCACGTCACGGGCCAGATCGCCGCGGCCACCGTGATGGTCAGCGGCGAGGTGCACGGCAACATCCAGGCCAGTTCGCGCGTCGAGCTGCTCGAGACGGGCGTCATCAATGGCGACGTGAAGGCGGCCGTGCTGACGGTCGCGGCGGGCTCGCGCATGCGCGGCAACGCCGACTTCGGCTGGCCGGAATCGGCGAAGTAGCCGCGCGCCGCGCGCGCCAGCGGATGATCACGGGACGCTCAGGATCGTCGGGCAGTGTGGGCAGGACGCGCTCTTGTCCGCACTGCAAGGCGACGATCCTCGAAAGCGCGCTGATCTGCCCGCAGTGCCGCCATCACCTGCAGCACGGCGCGGCGTCCAAGGCCGCGTCCGATGCGACGCCGAAGTTTTCCGCGCTGAACGTCGAAGGCACGCTGCGTCATTCGGAGCGCGGCGGCGACTGGGAATATTCGGTGGTGCTCTCGATCCGCAACGAACGCGGCGAGGAGATCTCGCGGCAGGTCGTCGGCGTCGGCGCCCTGCGCACCACGGAAGCCCGGACGTTCACGCTCTCGGTGGACGTCGCCACGCCAGGAGGGCGTTGAGACGATGATCGGCCGCCTGGTCACGCAGCTTCGCCGCGGCCGCGCCCGACGTGCCGACTGGCCGCTGTTCGTGCCCGCTACTTCTTCGCGCAACCCGCTTCGTTGGCCTGCGCGACGATCGCGCTCGGCTCGAGGGCCATCGGCTGGTCCGCAGGCGACTTGGCGATCGCCTCGAGCTGGTCGCGGAAGGTCTGGCACTGCGGCGCAGTGTCGATCAGCACCAGCATGCCGGTCGCCATCGCGGCACGGTCGTAGGTCGGGGCATGCAGGCTCGGGCTCGGCCGCGACGGCCGGTGCGGCCTCTTCGTCGGTGGCGGGGACAGGTGCCGGCGCCTGCTTGGAACACGCCGCGACCAGCAAGCCAAGCGCCACCAGTCCCACCAGGGTTGTTCGGTTCGTCATCGTTACGCACGCTCACGCTGTGACCCCGGTGCGGGGCCGGCGAAGAATGTCACAAGGGGGGCGAAATGCGATCACGGATTTCCCAGATCAGGGCCGGATGCGCCCCGGTGAGTCACGCACCGCTGCGCTCGCGGCGGCACCCGGAATCGACCGCCCCGGCCGGGTGGTCTATGCTCGGCCCGACACGCCGCCCACGGGCCGGCCTGATGCGGCGAAGCCGCAGTCAGTGCAATTACCTATTTTTATAGGCGTGCGGCGTTTGCGAGCCTCTCGCACAAGTTGCGGGTTCCGCAGCCACGGGGTGAGACGACATGTGCCTTGCTGTTCCAATGAAGATCACCAGCATCGACGGCTTCACCGCGACCTGCGAAGCCAAGGGCATCGAGCGCGAGGTGAGCCTGTTCATGTTGCAGGGCGAGCCCATCGAGGTCGGCGACCACGTGCTGATCCACGTCGGCTACGCCATCCAGAAGATCAGCGAGGAGGAGGCCCGCATCACGTGGGACCTCTTCGACGAAGTGCTCGAGCATGCATGAGCTCGCGATCTGCCAGGCGCTGATCGAGCAGGTGCAGCGCGTGGCCCGCGACAATGCCGCACGCAGGGTCATTTCGATCACCGTGTCCGTCGGGCCGTTGTCCGGCGTGGAGCCGCAAGCTGCTCGAGCATGCGTATCCGCTCGCCGCGGCCGGCACGGTGGCAGAGCACGCGCAGCTCGTGGTCGAGACGGTGCCGGTCCGGGTGCGCTGCCGCACCTGCAAGGCCGAGACCGAGGCCGCGTCGAACCGCCTGCTGTGCGGCAGCTGCAACGACTGGCACGTCGACGTGATCGCTGGCGAGGAAATGCTGCTGCAACGGGTCGAGATCGAAACGGCCGAAGACCCCGTCCATTGAAGACGGCCAGAACCATGAAGATGAGGTCACGCTGATGTGCCGTGATTGCGGTTGTTCACTGGGTCCCGCGGCCACGCGCGCGCCGTTCGCGGCGCAGCCGGCCTGGCAAGGGTCATGTCGAATCGATCGAGGTGATCACCGCGATCCTCGACGAGAACGATCGCGTCGCCGCGCACAACCGCGACCCATTTCGATGGTCACGGCGTGCTCGCGATCAACCTGATGTCCTCGCCGGGCTCCGGCAAGACCTCGCTGCTCGAGGCGACGATCAAGGCCCTGCAGGGCGAGATCCGCATCGCCGTGATCGAAGGCGACCTGGCCACCGAGAACGATGCCGCCCGCATCCGCGCCTGCGGCGTGCCGGCGATCCAGATCACGACGGGCAACGCGTGCCACCTCGACGCGCAGATGGTGCACGACGCGCTGCATTCGCTGCCGCTCGACGGCCTCGACGTGCTGTTCGTCGAGAACGTCGGCAACCTGGTGTGCCCGGCGAGCTTCGACCTCGGCGTGCACCGCAACCTCACGCTGCTGTCGGTGCCCGAAGGCGACGACAAGCCGGCGAAATACCCGGTGATGTTCCGCGGCGCGGACCTCGCGCTGATCACCAAGGTCGACCTGCTGCCGCACATCGAGGAGTTCAGCGTCGAGCGCGCGCGCGACTCGCTGCGCCAGGTGGGTTTCCGGGGCGACATCATCGAACTCACGCGACGCGGCGGGCCGGGCTTCGAAGCCTGGCTCGGCTGGCTGCGCAGTGAGATCGCTGCGCGCCGCGCAGCCGCGGCCTGAGCCGCAAGGGGGGGACATGACCACCGCCGCCGAATGGCTCGAGCGCATCCGCGCGTTGCCGCTGCCGCCGAAAATCAAGGTGATGAACGTCTGCGGCGGTCACGAACGGTCGATCACGACCGCGGGCCTGCGCAAGGCGATCCCGTCGAACATCGAACTGGTGCCGGGTCCGGGTTGCCCGGTCTGCATCTGTCCTGAAGAAGACATCTACGAGGCGATCCAGCTCGCGCTGCACGAGGGTGTGATCCTCGTGGCCTACGGCGACATGCTGCGCGTGCCGGTCAACGCGCCGAAGAGCGAGCCGCGATCGCTCGAGCAGGCCAAGGCGGCGGGCGCCGACGTGCGTCCGATCGCGAGCCCGCTCGAGGCGGCGAAGATTGCGCGCGAGAATCCGGCGCGCAAGGTCGTGTTCCTGGCGGCGGGTTTCGAGACGACGACGGCTCCGGCCGCGGCACTGCTGGCGCAGGGCGCGCCGACGAACCTGCTGTTCCTGATGTCCGGTCGCCGCACGTGGCCGGCCGTCGAGATGCTGCTCGGCTCCGGAGAGCCGGGTTTCGAGGCGCTGATCGCCCCCGGTCACGTCGCGACGGTGATGGGCCCCGAGGAATGGGAGTTCGTCCCGCAGCGAGCACGGCATTCCGACCGCGGTCGCGGGCTTCGCGCCGGATTCGCTGCTCGCCGCCCTGTATTCGGTGTTGCGGCAGAAGCTCGAGGGCAAGTGCTTCCTCGACAACTGCTATCCGCAGGTCGTGCGGCCGGGCGGCAACGCCACGGCGAAGCGTTACATCGACGAGACGATGGACATCAACGACGGCAACTGGCGCGGCATCGGGCCGATCCCGGCATCGGGCTACGTGCTCAAGCCGCAGCACGCCGTGCAACGATTCGCGCGTGCAGTTGCCTTCGTACACCGAGATGTCGCGCAAGCGCGCCGGCGAAATGCCGCCGGGCTGCGACTGCGCCAGGGTCGTGCTCGGCCGCATCTATCCGAACGAATGCCGGCTCTACGGCGCCGCCTGCACGCCGCGACACCCGATCGGGCCGTGCATGGTGTCCGACGAAGGTGCGTGCCGCATCTGGTGGGCCGACGGCATCCGCGAAAACGTCTGGGCTGGCCGCAAGGCTCGCAAGAAGCCTGACGAGCGCACGGCAGCAGGGCAGGATGGCGCAACCGGCACCGGCCGTAGTCACGCGACGGCTGCTGCTGACGGGTCGCGTGCAGGGCGTCGGGTTTTCGCCCGTTCGTCTACCGGCTCGCGCATGAACTCGGGCTCGACGGCTTCGTGCGCAACCTGCGCGGCGACGTCGAAGTCGTGCTGCACGGTCCGGCGGCATCGATCGAGCGCTTTGCGCGCGACGTGATCGAGCGGGCGCCGCCACTCGCGCGTCCAGTGCTCGCTGGACAAACCGTCGTCGATGCCGCCCGCTGAACCTGGCTTTCACATTGCCTCCAGCAGTGCGGCGCTGCATCCGCAGATTTCGGTGCCGCCGGATTTTTTCTGCTGCCCTGATTGCCTCGCGGAGCTGGCGCGTCCGGGGGATCGCCGTCACCGGTACGCCTTCATCAACTGCACGCAGTGCGGACCGCGGTACACGCTGATCGAGGCGCTGCCGTACGACCGTCCCAACACGACGATGCGCGCGTTCCCGCTGTGCGACGCGTGCCGCAGGGAATACGAAGACCCGCTCGATCGCCGCTTTCACGCCGAGCCCGTGGCCTGCCCGGTGTGCGGGCCGCACCTGCGTTCGTTGCCGCGACGGCACGAGCGAGATCGGCGGGCGGTGACGAAGCGTGCGCTGGCCGCCGCCGTGGCGGTCCTGCGCGCTGGTCACGTGCTCGCCGTCAAGGGCATCGGTGGCTATCACCTGATGTGCGACGCGCGCAGCGAGGCAGCCGTGGCTCGCTTGCGCGAGCGCAAGCACCGCCCGGACAAGCCGCTGGCGGTGATGTATCCATGGCGTGGTCACGACGGGCTGGACGTCGTCCGCGACGGGTTCGACCTGGAACCCGCCGCGCGTGAGGCCTTGCTCGACCCGGCGCGATCGATCGTGCTCCTGCGCTCACGTGCGCGCACGGGACTGGCATCGAACATCGCACCGGGCCTCGACGAGGTCGGCGTCTTCCTGCCGTACAGCCCGCTGCATCAGTTGCTGCTGGACGGGTTCGGCGGCCCGCTCGTCGCGACCTCCGGCAACGTGAGTGGCGAGCCCGTCCTGACGTCCGCGACGGAAGCGCAGGAGCGTCTCGCGCAGGTCGCGGACGCCTTCCTGCACCACGACCGCCCGATCGCGCGGCCCGCCGACGATTCCGTCGTGCGCATCATTGCGGGTCGTGCCCGTCCGATCCGTCTCGGGCGCGGCATCGCGCCGCTGGAACTCGAACTGCCGCGTCCCGTGCCGCAGCCCGTGCTGGCCGTCGGCGGTCACCTGAAGACGACGGTCGCGCTGGCCTGGGACAGGCGCATCGTCGTGTCGCCGCACATCGGGGACATGGGCACGCTGCGCAGCGAGCAGGTGTTCGCGCAGGTGGCGGCAGACCTGCAACGGCTCTACGACGTGCGCGCCGAGGTCGTCCTGAGCGACGCACACCCCGACTACGCGACGACGCGCTGGGCACGTACGAGCGGCCTGGCGCACCGGCTGGTGCAGCACCACCGCGCGCACGCGTCCGCACTGGTGACCGAACACGGCAGGGCCGACGCGCCGGCGATCGTCTTCGCCTGGGACGGCGTCGGGCTCGGTGACGACGGCACGCTCTGGGGCGGCGAAACCTTCTTCGGCACGCCGGGACATTGGCAGCGTGCGCGCGCAGCCTGCGGCCCTTCCGTCTTCCCGGCGGCGACAACGCCGGCCGCGCGCCGTGGCGCAGTGCGGCCGCCGTGTGCTGGGAGATCGGTCGTGAGTGTCCGCTCGACATTCCAGACCCGATCGTCCGCAATGCCTGGGAACGGCGCGTGAATTCGCCGCAATCGAGCGCCGCCGGCCGCCTGTTCGACGCCGCTGCGGCCATCATCCTCGGCGTGGGCGAGACGAGCTTCGAAGGGCAGGGGCCGATGTGGCTCGAGGCCATCGCGCGCGATCCGGTCGCGTTTCCGCGGCTCGAGCTTCGATCAGTTGACGACGGACGACTCGAACTCGACTGGGCGCCGCTGGTCGACTGGCTGCTGCAGAACCCCTCGGCTGACGCGGCCGACCGCGCCGGCGCGGTGCATGCGTCCCTTGCGGACGGCATCGTGCAGGTGGCCGAACGGCTGCGTGCGCAGTCCGGCTCGTCGCTCGTGGGCCTGACGGGTGGCGTGTTCCAGAATCGACGGCTGACGGAGACCGCGCTTGCCGGCCTGTCTGCGAAAGGCTTCGAAGTCCTGCTGCCCGTGCAGCTGCCTTGCAACGATGGCGGGCTGAGCTACGGCCAGGTCGCCGACTTCATCGGCGGAAACGAATAGACTGTGTCCATGCTCTGGTTCGAACGACCGTTCCTCGCCATCCTGCGTCACGAGTATTCGCAGGCGATGCGCTTCACGGAAGACGAGACCGCCGAGGTGATGCCCAGCGCACCGGCAGCGCCGTGCCAGCTCTACGTGCACGTGCCGTTCTGCGAAGTGCTGTGCCCGTTCTGCTCGTTCCACCGCGTCCGCTACAACGAATCGAAAACGGGCCGTTACTTCGAGGCCCTGCGCCGCGAGATCCGCCTCTACCACGACCGGGGCTTCCGCTTCAGCGACGTCTACGTCGGTGGCGGCACGCCGACGGTGAACGCGGACGAGTTGATCGCAACGCTGGAACTGGTGCGTTCGCTGTCGCCCGTGCGCGCGGTTTCGATCGAGACGAACCCGAATCACCTGCTGCCGGACGACCTGCGGCGGTATCGCGACGCGGGCGTCACGCGCCTTTCGGTGGGGGTGCAGAGCTTCGACGACGGCCTGCTCGCCGGGATGGACCGGCTCGAGAAGTACGGCAGCGGCGAGGTGATCCGCCAACGCATCGCAGCGGTGCAGGGCATCTTCCCGACGCTCAACGTCGACATGATCTTCAACCTGCCCGGACAGACGCTGGCGATGCTCGAGTACGACCTCGACGTGCTGCAGGCGCTGGGAGCCGACCAGGTTTCGTTCTATCCGCTGATGACCGCGCCCACCGCGCGTCACAAGATGGAAAAGAGCATGGGTCTCAGCGACCCGGCGCTGCGTCACCCGATGTACGAGCGGATCCTGCAGCGGCTGCTCGGGGAGTACCAGGCGTCGTCCGCGTGGTGCTTCTCGCGCAACCAGGGCATGTTCGACGAATACATCATCGACCAGAACGACTACGTCGGCGTCGGCAGCGGCGCCTTCAGCTACGTGGGCGGCGCGTACTACTCGACGACGTTCTCGCTGAACCATTACTGCCGCCGCATCGAGGGCGGGCAGAGCGGCATCACGCAGCGCCGGCCGGTGGGCATCAAGGAGCAGATGCGCTACGACTACCTGGTGCGGCTCTTCGGCGGCGAACTGCGCCGCGACTACATCGAGCGGCGCTACGGCAAGGCATTCTGGTTGCTGCATGGCGCCTGAACTGCTCGCGATGCGTGCGATCGGCGCGACGCGCCACGATGCGGACGCGATCCGCCTGACGCACCGCGGCATGTACTGCTGGGTGCTGATGATGGCCGAGTTCTTCAACTCGGTGAATTCGGTGCGCGAACAGATGCGCGAGCACATCCGCGCCGAGCTCGAAACCTGGAACGAAGAAGCGAAGGTGCCGCTGTCGGCCATCGGCCGCACGCCCGCGCGCGAGGTTGGACGATGACGATGCAGGACACACACGTTTCGCTGGCGCACGGCAACGGCGGCCGCTACATGCGCGAGCTGATCCACGAGATCTTCGCGCGTCACCTCGCCAATCCGTTGCTCGACACGGAATCCGACGCGGCCGTGTTGCCCTGGAACGCGGCGGATGGCGAACTGGCGTTCACGACCGACAGCTTCACCGTGCAGCCGATCGAATTTCCGGGCGGCAACATCGGCTCGCTCGCCGTGCACGGCACGACGAACGACCTGGCTGTCGCCGGCGCGGTGCCGAAATACCTGAGCCTCGGCGTGCTGCTCGAGGAGGGCCTCGAGTTCGCCGTGCTCGAGCGCGTCGTCGCGGGGATCGCGCAGGCGGCGAAGGAGATCGGCGTCGTGGTGGCGGCTGGCGACACCAAGGTGGTCCGCCGCGGCGAAGGCGGCGGCATCTACCTCAATACCAGCGGTATCGGTGTACGCAACCCGAACCTGCGGCTCGGCATGCGCGAGATCCGCGCGGGCGACGCGATCATCGTGAGCGGCCCGGTCGGCGATCACGGCATCGCGGTCATGCTCGCCCGCGAGCAGTTCGGCCTGCGTGGCGACTTGCAGTCCGACGCGGCCAGCGTGCTGCCCATTACGCTCGAACTCGCACGCTGCAAGGGCCTGCGCTTCATGCGCGACCCGACGCGCGGCGGGATCGCCACCGTGATGCACGAGATCGTGCACGCGGCGGGGCTCGGCGTGTATCTCGACGAAACACAGGTGCCGGTGCGCGATTCGGTGCGCTCGGTCTGCGAAATGCTGGGCTACGACCCGTATTTCCTGGCCTGCGAGGGTCGTGTCGTCGCCGTCGTTGCCGCCGACGAGGCCGCAGCGGCGCTTGCGGCCGTGCGGGCACTGCCGTCCGGCCGTGATGCCGCCATCATCGGCCGTGTCCAGGAACAGCCGCAGCGCCTGATCCTGCGCACGCCGCTCGGCGGCGAACGCGTGATCGAAGAACTCGAGGACGATCCGCTGCCGCGGATCTGTTGATCACTCCCTCTCCCGCTCGCTTTGGTCGTTCCCGTGGCGGGCCCGGACATCGGTTAACCGCAATTACCGTCAAGGTGGACCGAACCTAACATCGGGCCAAAGTTTTGCCGGTCATTCCGGACTTGGTGCACCAATAAGTCTTGCGGTGCCATCGCGAAAATGTCAGGGAGTCAAAAATGAGAACTTCAAAATATCGAGCGGCACGTTCACTCGTGCCGTTCATCGCGCTATTGGCGCTGGGCGCCGGCATGGCCGGCTGTTCCGGCGACGATGGCAAGGACGGTGCAGCGGGTCCAACCGGTGGCACGGGTGCAACCGGACCAGTAGGTCCGACCGGTCCCACGGGTGCCACGGGCGCCACGGGTGCCAGCGCCAAGATAGAACCGCGTGAGTCCTGCGGCGTCTGTCACGACAACGGCTCGGCGTACGGCGTCGACGACGCGCACGCGATCGACCGAGAGATCGCCTTTAGCGGTCGTCACCGCGCCCGCAAATGATCGGCGAGCGACCTTGACGTGACCTTCAACATCAAGGTCGATGGCGTCGAACTTCAACGAGTTTCACGACGGTTACAGCGTGCGGTCGAATTCAACGGGGTCGCACCGGCTCCGCGCCGAATACCGTCTGACACCGGTACCAGTACAACGACGAGCCTACGACTTCGTGCCGACGGTTCGCTCGTCGGCACGCCCTCGAAGGTGCGGTGGCGATTACACGCTCCGTATCGCCGGGGCTGGCAGGCTTACGTCGGCACCGATTCCGCGGTACTACTTCAGGCTGGAGACGGCGACCGGTGTCACTCCAGCGCGTCGGGCCAGCGTCTATGCGGATGACGCCGCATACGCGCGTCTCGACCTGGTCAGCAACCAGTCGTGCCAGAACTGCCACAGCACGTTCGCGGGCAGGCTGACCAGCCACCACTACAATCCGTTCAACGCGGAAGCCTGCATGGCTTGCCACAGTGCGGTAAATCCGCCTGACGAATTCAGCCTGGTCAAGTTAGCTCATGGCATCCACAACTCGCACGAAATGCCGAGCGGTCGATTTCGACCTGGACGGACAACAGCAACTACGACCAATGACCAGTTCTCGGTCACCTACCCGACCTACATGACCAATTGCAGCGTGTGCCACGACAGCACGGAAACGCTGCAGGCGGCCAACGCGATGCCGGTCACGGGACCGGGCTGCTTGAGCTGCCACGGGTCGATGGAGAGCTGGGATTTCGCGGCCTCCGGCGCGACGTTCCACGAGGCCTACAACGAGACGACGGACTGCCAGGAATGCCACAGGGTCAATGGCGTCGCGGCGTCGCTGGTCAAGGTCACGGACTTCCATAACGGCATCGTCACGGAGCGTGGCGGCCTGATCTGGGGCGGCGTCGATACGTCAGTCACGGAAGGTGCGAAGTTCAACTGGCAGATCACCGGGATCGTCGACGACAAGACGAACCTGAAGATCACCTGGACGGCCAAGTACAACGGCGTCGACGTGAATCCGTGCAACACCGCGCTCGCAGCGGGCACCCCGGTGTTCCATGCCGGATCGACGGCTGCCGGCACCGCCAGCAACCTGAGCATGTTGCGCAGCTATTTCCAGGGCGACGACTCCGATCCTCGGCAAGAGCACCTCCGCTCCGGGCCAGGCTCTCGCGGTTAACCTGACCACGACCAACACGACGTGCGCCGGCAACGTCGCGACCACGACCATCCCGGTGGATGCGGGCGTCTGCGGGTCGCGGCATCGTGGCCCTCCAGGGCAAGCCCTGGGTGCTCGACGCGGACAACGCGCCCGATGCGTGTTCGCGCCAAGACGCCGACCCGTGAGTTCGTCGTGGGCACGGGTGCAGAGCCGGCCGCGAAGCGCCGCGCGATCGCCGACACGCGCGCGTGCCTGAAGTGCCATGTGGGCTCGCTGTATCAGCACGGCGGCAACCGCGTCGACAACGTCGACATGTGCGTCATCTGCCACAACTCGGCATCGAGCGAGCAGAACGTCCGCGAAGGCATGAAGGTCGACGCGACCGATTCGTACGACGGCCTGAATGGCCAGACGTACGAGTTCAAGAGCATGCTGCACGCCATTCACTCGTCCGGGGAAGCGGGGAAGAACCCGATCGTCATCTACCGGAGCAACGGCATCTATGCCTGGGCGCCGGACGTGACGCTGCTCAGGAACTGGCCGGGAACGGGCAGCCAGCCGGTGTTCGGATCGGACGATGGCACGGGCAAGGCCGTGATGCGGACCCACAATTTCCATACCCCGACGTATCCGCGGGCAGGCAACGACTGCGCTGCCTGCCACGTGAGTACCTTCGACGTGATCCCTGACCAGGCCAAGGCCATGGCGACCACGCTCGATGCGGGTGCCGCCCCGTGGGACAACCAGCTCGACGACACGCTGCAGGGCGCCTCGGCGGCTGCCTGCACGAGCTGCCATCAGTCGACCGACAGCAAGGGTCATGCGTACCAGAATGGCTGGACGCCGCAGACCTTCGAGAACGGTCGTCAGACCATCATCGATACGAAGTGATCTGATGTTCGTACTGACCTTCAGGCAAGCGGGGTGGGCGCTAAGGCCCACCTCGCGCAGCCTGGAGACCCCCCACTCAAGATCCCTGCTTCGCCGAAAGGTGGGGCAGGGATTTTCTCATTCGCCAGCCGGGCGGGCGGGAGCGGTGAAGATCACCCTGCGAACAACGGCCCGTTGTCGATGTAGATGAGATAGCGGGCGACCTTGTCGCCCTGCAGGTAGAACACGTTGACGAACGGGATCGTGATCTTCGACCCGTCGAGCCGCGTGTAGTGCACCAGCCCTTCGCACACGGTCGTGTCGTCGGCGTCCCAGGTCCGCAGCAGTTCGTGCCGGCTGCCGCCGATCATCCCGAAGAACGCGTCGACGTAGGCCGCGACGTTCGCCTGGCCATGCACGGAAGGCTGGCTGCCGAAGCGGAATTCACCGTTGGGCGTCAGGTACTGGGCAAATTCCTGCGAGCGCTTGCCATCGATCGTGGCAAACAGCGAACTCCACCAATCTTTGCTGGGCATGCCCCGTGTTCCTGCACCGGCCGGTGTGGCCAAGGGGCGCAATCTTGCCATGCAACGCGCGACGAGTCAGGCGAGGCCGGCTCGGCGGCGTCGGTCGAATCGCTACGCATAGATGAATAGAACGGCACGGTTGTGCATCCGCATTAGGACGATGCGTTTACGTATTGCCCACGATGGTGAGTCTGCGCGGACACGGACCGTCTTCGCTGCAATTGCGAACGAGAATCACCTCCGCACGGGCTGTCCGCCGCGGACGAAAAAAGTTCCCTAACTCGCAGCGAAACTTCGGTAATCCGAACTGATTGCATCGCAACATGAGTCCTACCATGAGCGCCGTGAAATTCTAGTACTGGGACGAAACGCCCAGATTTTGTGCTCGGCGGAAGTCGAGTTAGGGAGTCAAACATGAGACTTGCAAAGCTTCGAGGCGCACGTGGATTCGTGCCACTCATCGCGCTGTTTTCGCTCGGCATCGGCCTGGCCGGTTGCTCGGGTGACGATGGCAAGGACGGGGCACAAGGCCCGGCCGGTCCTGGGAGCACCGTTCCTGGACCCACTGGCGCCACCGGCGCCACCGGAGCCACGGGCCCGGGCCTCGATCCAATCGCCTCGGCCAAGCCCGAGAGCTGCCTCACCTGCCACAGTGATGCGGGCGTGGATCACCAGAGCGTCTATCGCGACTACCTCGACGCGAAGACGAAGAGCAAGTACAAGATCGCGCTGACGTCGCTGGCGTCGTTGCGAATGCGACGGCTCCGGCAAGTACGACGTCACGCTGAACTTCAACGTGCAGAAGCAGAACGCGAACGGCATCGAGCTTCGAGCCCTATCGTCGATACCGGGCCTCGGTACGCTCGACCAGAAGCGCTTCGTGGTCCAGGGCTACTTCGCGGGCGCGGCGGATGAGTTCCAGGCCGCCAAGACGCATCGAGCCTCAGCACGATCACGAGCCTCGGCGGCGGTCTCTACACCGCGACGGCAACAAGCAGCCGCCGTTCGACCCGCTGGCGCAAGCCGGCTGGCAGGCCTACGGCTACATCGCCGAGGCGCCGCTCGACGTCGAAGGCATGACGCTTTACGCCGACGTGGCCGACGACAGGCCTCGCCGCCGGTACGGCTGCCCGGGTTCGGCGACCAAGTACGTTTCGACCGCGGACGTCGCAGGTTGCGAACAGTGCCATGGCGCGCCGTACCTGAAGCACGGCTATCGCGCGGCAGTGGTCGACGGGCCTGACCGACTTTGCAGCGTGCAAAGAGTGCCACTATCGACGATCGCAGCTGGCAGTCACCAGGACTGGCAGTGGATGGTCGACGATCCGGCCGCCTGGGCGGCCAATGGCACGGCAGCCATTCCTGACGCGACATCAAGACCAAGTACGCCTACAAAGCCAGCGTGATGCAGGACACTCACCAGTCCCACGCGATGGAGTTTGCGTATCCGCAGTCGATGGCGAACTGCTTCACCTGCCACAAGAGCCAGGCGAAGATCGACCTCATCACGGCGGACTCGAAGTTCGTGGCCGCGACCTGCAAGAGCTGCCACCCGGTTGACGGCGTGACCGCCTGGGAAGGCGAGAAGTATGCGCAGCCGAAGCGCGCACCGGCGATGAAGGAACTGTGGACAACGGCCAACGTTGCTTCCTTCCACAACATGGGCCTTGACGTGCAGCGACTGCCACGTGGCCGGCGGCGTCGCCAGCCAGTTCAAGACATACCACACGGGCTACGACGCCAAGATCTACGACGCGTCGAAGCAGCGGTACGCCGACATCGCGGCCAACAAGGTCTCGATCGACTCCGTGACGCTGACCGGCAACGTGCTGGACGTCAAGTTCAGCGCGGGCAACACCGCCATCGTCCCGACACTGACGCTCTCGTTCTACGGCTACGACGCCAAGAACATGCTCGTCAGCTCGCACACTCGTGACAACGGCGCGAAGGACTGCAACGGCAACACCTGCCGCTACGAAATCACGATCGACGGCAACCCGGTCTCCGCTGCCAACGCCAACCGACTGTTCGCCGTGCAGGCAGACAGCAAGGCCGGCGCCTGGCACGTGCAGATGGACCTCACGAAGTACGTGCAGCCCGACCAACACGGGCCTCGCCGACCATCCCGACGCTGATCACGCACCGGCAAGGTCAAGAAGGCCGAGATCGTGGTGATTCCGTCGCTCGAGAATGCGAACGGCGACGACGTGGCGCTGAATGCCCCGTCCAAGACGTTCGACCTGGTCGGCAAGGCTGTCGTCGCCGACTACTTCCAGGGCACGAACGCGGTCGACCGACGTCACGAAGTGCAACGCCTGCCACGACGCGCTCGGCACGACGTTCCACTCGGCCGGCTACGGCGGCAACGTGACGCTGTGCAGGACCTGCCACGTGACGACGTCGGGTGGCTCGCATCTCGAGATGCAGTCGCGCGGCATCGACTCGTACGTCCACGCGATCCACAAGTTCCAGGCCTTCGACCTCGGCAGCATCGACTTCACGGACAAGGTGTTCGCGAAGCGGTACGCGCTGCACATCGAGCATGGCTTCCCGAACTTCACGATCAAGAACTGCGAAGCGTGCCACGTGACGTCCAGCAGCACCGTGCCGGTGACCTACAACCCGGCGGACAACACCAAGTCGCTGCCGGGCCTCGAGTCGCAAGGCCGTACACGCTGACGAAGGGCTGGGTCGACCTGTCGACGGGCGCCCCGACCGCTGGTCCGCGCAACGTCGGCACCGTCCCGGCACTGGTCACGGGTCCTGCATCGCGGGCCTGCGGCGGTTGCCACAAGGCCGTGCTGATCAACGAGGACGACGAAGCCAAGCTGGCCTCGTTCCACTCGCACGTCAGCATGGGCGGCTACAACGTCGAGAACGACACCGCCAACACGTACGTCTACAAGATGATCGAACAGGATCATGACGTTCTTCAAGTAACCCCGGAGACGAGGTGGGCCACCCGGCCCACCTCCATCCGCCTGGTTAGATGACACTGAGAGGTGGGCCCACGGGCCCACCTCTTTTGTGTCAGCGGTTCGTCAGGCGGATGCGCACGGTCACAGGCGACGGTCATCCAAGGTGCATGTTCAGGTGCGGTCGATCAGGCGTTCGGTCCGGGTCGGAGCGTGTCGCCTCCGCTCCTGGAAAGACCCGGACCGAACGTCCGCCAGTCCGGGCCGGATGCGTCGCACGGCGCGATCACTTGGTTACAGCGCCAATGAAAAAGGCCGGACACGGGTCCGGCCTTTCGAGTCTCTGCGAGATGGCCGGAGGTCCGGCCATCCACCAGGTTCGCTTACTTCGCCGCGGCGGCTTCGATCTTCACTTCGGCGTCTTCGACCAGCACCGGGTACTGGTAGCCCATGCCGAAATCCTTGTCGAGCACGACCGTGCCCGTGACGAGGACGGTGTCGCCCACGTTCGGCAGCGGCTGCGCCGTCGTGGTGACGGTCAGGTCGTTCTTGCCTTCTTCGCCCGAGCCGTCGCGGACGTGCAACCAGTCCTTGCCCATGATGCCGGCGTTGGTCTTCACGACCTTGCCGCGCACCGTGACCTTCTGGTTCGCCAGCTCGGACTTTTCGGTGAACACCTCGAAGACGTTCTTGCCGCCTTCGGCCTTGGCGATGCCCGTCAGGTCGACTTCACCGACCGGTCGTGCCGGCGGGTGATCGAGGGGGGTCTTCGGGGTCCCAGTCGCGTCCGCCGGGGCGGCCGTGGGGGCGCCGGTCTTGGCGGCTTCCTCGGGCTTGCCGTTGCAGCCGGCAACGGACAGGGCGGCAGACAGGGCGAGTACGCTGGCAATGGTGGCCTTCAGCACGGGCATTCTCCGGTTTCGGTTAAGTGGGGGGAGTACTTGTGCGCGGCAGTCTAATGGACAAGCCGCGGCTTGCTAATAGACAACTGCCGCCGTGCGATCCGGCTATGCCGAGAAGCGAGGGCTTGCTCATACGGGGATATACGGGTACGAGTCCAATTAACCGATGCCTACTATCTGCTCGGAATTCCGGTCCGACCGCCCGTCCGGCGGAATCTGGGACCGAGGTCCGTCGCAGTGCAATTCGAAACAGCCAGGATGCCAGTGATGAAATTCTCCAGCGCTCGGTCTACGACGCGATCGCGTGTGCCCATGATTGCCTTGCTGGCGCTTGCGGCCTCGATCGGCTTTGCCGGCTGCACCAACGACGGCGGCGGTCCGACCGGTCCCGACGATGGTGGCGATTCGGGCCAGACGGGTCCAACCGGGCCGACCGGGCCTGCGGACGTGCCGATTTCCCTCGGTGGCGACGTCAAGAACGTCGGGACCGGCTCGACGCTGACCGCGCAGCAGATCGCGGACATCGGCACGTTCGTCGCGTCGATCGACAGCGCCACGATCACCGGCAACAAGCCCGTCATCGAGATCACGGTCAAGACCGACAAGGGCGGCGCCGTGCTCGGCCTGGCGGCAACCACGCTCCGCCTCGGCGTCGCCAAGCTGGTGCCGGCGGCCGACGGGTTCCCGTCACGCTGGCAGAGCTACATCAACCGCAGTGGTGCGCCCAGCATCCCGACCCCGGCGCTGACCAGCGCCGTGCAGGCGAACACCGAGAGCGGCGTCGCCGCCGGTTGGCAGGAGCTGGGAGCGGGCAAGTACCGCTACACCTCGGCGGTGGACCTCAGCAACGGTCACGACGCCGATCGCGGTCGCCGTACGAGCCCACCCTGACGCACCGCATCAGCGTCGCGATCGACATGACGGGCAGCGCTCGCGCGCTCGCGCCGGACAATCCGTTCAAGGACTTCGTGCCGAACGGCGGAGCCGTCACCTCGAACAAGCTGATCGCGGCAACCGCAAACTGCACGACCTGCCACGTGCGCTTCGCTGAGCACGGCGGTCCACGCCGCAGCACGGAGTTCTGCGCGGTCTGCCACAACCCCGCCACGATCGACCCGGACTCGGGCGAGTCCGTCGACCTGGCCTACATGGCGCATTCGATTCACCGCGGCGAAGCGCGCAACAGCGCCTACGTCGTGTACGGCTTCAACGGCACGAAATTCGACACCGGCGAGGTCACCTATCCGCAGCCGATCGCGTTCTGCGAAACCTGCCACGTCCAGTCGGCGTCGATGCCGCAGGGCGACGACTGGAAGACGAATCCGGGTGCCGCAGCCTGCGGTGGCTGTCACGACCAGGGCCTGAACAAGACCGGGCCGAGCGCGACGACCGGCCTGTACACGTACACGTACACGCACTCGAGCACGATCCTGCCGCCGGCCTACACGGCAGCCGACGGCACCTGCAGCGGCTGCCACCGGGCGGACGGCGCGGCAGGCGACATCCTCGACGCGCACAAGAAGGATCCGGATCGCAAGGCCATCGAGAACGGCAGCCTGTTCACGTACAAGGTCCTGAGCGTCGAAAACGCCGTCGCGGGCCAGGCTCCGAAGGTGACGTTCCAGATCCTCGGCACGGACGGCAAGCCGATGGACGTGAAGGCCATCACCACGGGCCGGCTGCGCCTCGACTTCGCCTGGTCGACGGCCGACATCCACAACGTGGCGGACGTCGCCGGCGACCCGTACGCGGCCAATCGCGGCGAGGCCATCGTCATCGACCTGATCGCCAACAAGGCGAGCATCGTCGACAACGGCAACGGCACCTTCAGCTACACGCTCGCGCAGGTGCTGCCTGCCGGCTTCGACGACGCGACGCTCGGCAAGGGCCTGATGGTCGTGCTCGAGGGCCGTCGCGTGATGCCGGACGGCTCCGAGGCCTACCCGGACAGCGCCTTCGCCTTCGGCGGCGGCGCCGGCTCGCGAAAAGCTCGTCGACCAGGCCAAGTGCGAAACCTGCCACAAGCAGCTGGCGCTGCACGGCGGCAGCCGCGCCGGCGACCCGATCATCTGCACGGTCTGCCACAACTCGAGCGTCGGCGGCACGTTCGGCACCGACAACTTCGGTCCGCTCGCGCTGGGTGCGTTCATCCACGGCCTGCATGCCAGCAACGTGGTGCCGTTCGGTGCGGTCACCTATCCGCAGAGCCTCGCCCGTTGCGAGGGCTGCCACGTGGACGGCAAGTTCAACGTGGCCCGCACGAGCGCGCTGCCGATCACGGTGGATGCGGGCACGACGCTCGAGAGCGGCGCGGAAACGCTCGCCTGGAAGGACGACCTCGCCGATTCGGCGACGGCGGGCACCTGCAAGGGTTGCCACACCTCGGCCGCTGCCGCGACCCACATGCAGTCGCAGGGTGGCAGCCTCGGCGTTGCCAAGGCGCTGGTGCCTTCGTCGTCCGCGGAAGGCTGCGTGGTCTGCCACGGCAAGGGCCAGACCTTCGACACGGAGAAGCTGCATTGCGAGCACGCTGCCTTACGGCCAGTGCACACAGTGACCGGAAGAATCGCAATGACACGACGTTCCATGACACCTTTCACGACGCTCCTGCTCGCCGGCCTCGGAGCGTTCGCCATCGGGCTGGCCGGCTGCAGCGGCGACAACGGGCCCGGGGACAACGACCACTCCGCCGGATCCAGTGTTTCCGCCCGGTCCGGGCAGTGGCGCTGCCATTCCGATCACGTCGGCGACAGACCATCGTCGCGTCGATCACGCGCGTCACGATGCAGGACGACGGCAAGGCGCGTCGTCGAGCTCTACCTGCGCGATGAGAACAACTTCTCGCTGAAGGGGTTGCCTGCCGCCAACATCCGCTTCGTGCTGGCGCGGCTCGAGCCCGCGGCCAACGGCGCCTCGAGCACGTGGCACGCGATCACCCGCAGGACCGAGGCCTTCCCCGGCACGCCGGCCCCGACGCCGGCCGACCGGGTCACGGGCACCGGCCCGACGAACCAGGCCACGACCGAGACCGCGACGGCAGGCGTCTGGACGGACAAGCAGAACGGCGTCTACACCTACACCTTCGCCAAGAGCCTGAAAGGCGACGCCGAGATTCCCTTCGACGGTTCGCTGCCGCATCGCGTCGGTCTCGAGATCCGGCTCACGCCGGCGATCCCCGCCAACAACGCCATCTACACGTTTACGCCGGCGACCAACCAGCCGGTCAATGAGTCGGGCCGCGAGATCGTCGACAACGACACCTGCAACGCCTGCCACGACAACCTGTCGTTCCACGGCGGCGCGCGCTTCGACCTGCAGTACTGCGCGATGTGCCACGAGTCGTACTCGTTCGACGCGCAGTCCGGCAACTCGATCGACCTCAAGGTGATGATCCACAAGATCCACTCGGGCGAGACGCTGCCGAGCGTGGAGGCGGGCGGTTTCTACGGCATCTTCGGCTTCGGCAACACGTTCACCGACCTCGGTGAGATCGTCTACCCGCAGGACAAGCGCAACTGCACGACCTGCCACGAGGAAAGCGACACGGACACGCCGCAGGCGAGCAACTGGCGCCTGACCGTGAACAAGGCGACCTGCACGTCGTGCCACGACAACGTCAATTTCGTCACCGGTGCGAACCACGGCGGCGTCGCCGCGACGGACGACACCTGCACGTCCTGCCACGGTCCCGAACGCCCAGGTGGCCAACCTGCGCGTGCAGCGCGCGCACGTCATTCCCGAGAACGAAGCCGCCAAGCGCTTCAAGTTCGAAGTGGTGAAGGTCCAGGCGATCAAGCTCGACGGTTCGCCGGGCGACACCGCTTGCGCGGCCACGGCGATCGCCTGCAAGGTGCTGCCGGGCGAATTCCCGCTGGTGACGATCAAGGTCAGCGACCCGGTGACGGGCACGCCGTACAAGCTCTCCGACGCGGCCTTCACGAACGTCATTCCCTGCACACCGCGGCCGCCTGCCACGACCTGCAGTCCGACGACGGCGCGCTTGCGTGCGCGTGTCGCGTACACCACGATCAACTTCACCAACCCGGGCAGCGGCGCCACGCCGGCGCAGCCGATCCAGATCGACTACCTCGCGACCGCGGCCGCGCCTGCGGGCTCGCCGGCGGCTGCGGGTGGTGCGCCCACGCTGAATGCCGATGGTTCGTACAGCAAGGCGGGCGCGAAGCCGCTGCCGTCCGGCCTCATCGGCGGTTCGGGTGCGTCGTTCCTGGAGGGCCGCACCATCGTCGACGTCAGCGATACGTCGACGCCGGAGTTCGCCGAGGTCGGCGTGACGTCGTCCGCCGGCGTCGCGTTCCCGATCACCGACAGCACGCCGGTTGCGCGTCGCGACATCGTGGACGTGACGCGCTGCGACGACTGCCACCAGAAGCTCTCGTTCCACGGCGACAACCGCAACGACAACACGGAACTGTGCGCGACCTGCCACAACCCGGAGAACGCGGCGGCGCCACGCTGGCCGCCGGCCGGCCGTGGGACTTCAAGCTGCATGATCCACGCCATCCACGCCGCGACCTACAACTTCGGCGGGTTGAGCTTCGCGTCCGTCAGGTACCCGGGCAAGATCAACAACTGCGAGGGCTGCCACAAGCCCGACACGTACTACCCGGTGGATCCGGCCAAGGTGTTCGCAACGTCGATCACGCGCGGCGCCAACGCGGCCTCGCCGGTGGACGACATCGCCTACACCCCGAATGCGGCGATCTGCGGCTCGTGCCACGTCACGGCGCAGGCGAAGCTGCACATCGAGAACAACGGCGGCTCGTTCACCGCGACCAAGAACGCCAACGGCACGAGCAACGAAGCGGCCTCCGAAACGTGCGCCAACTGTCACGGTCCCGGCAAACCGTCCGACGTGAAGGTCCGCCACGGCGTCGGCCTGTTCCCGTACAACTGATGCGCAACCCAAAAACTGACGGACGCACCGAAATGAAGTTAACGCAAGCGTTCCCGCGAGGACTGCTGCTCATCGGCCTGGGTCTGGGATCCGTGCTCGCGTTCGCCGGGGTGCCGGAGAAAGCTCCGAACGCCGGTGCGCCGTACAGCGCCAAGGGTGCCGACTCCTGCCTCACGTGCCACGAAGGCCCCGAGGTCAACGACATCTTCCACACCGCGCACGCGCAACCGAACGACGCGCGGTCGCCGTTCGGCAAGGGCGGCCTGCAGTGCGAGGCGTGTCACGGCCCCGGCGGCAATCACACGAAGAAGGTGAAGAAGGGCGAATCGCGGCCGTCGATGATCAAGTTCGGCCGCAACGCGGACACGCCGGTCAGCGTGCAGAACGCGATGTGCCTCGGTTGTCACGAGAAAACCCAGGCCGCGCAGTGGCACGTCGGCCCGCACGACGTGAACGACGTCTCCTGCGCTGCGTGCCACGACAGCCACCAGGCGAAGGACGCCGTGCTGTCGAAGGTCACGCAGCCCGAGGTCTGCTACACCTGCCACGTCGCCGAGAAGAGCCAGTTCCTGAAGCCGTACGCGCACCCGGTGCGCCAGGGCAAGCTCGCCTGCAGCGACTGCCACCAGCCGCACGGTACGACGGCGCAGAAGCAGCTCGTGCGCGCCACGATCAACGACACCTGCTACGAATGCCACGCCGAGAAGCGCGGCCCGATGTTGTGGGAGCACCAGCCGGTCACCGAGGACTGCTCGTCCTGCCACGCGGCCCACGGCTCGAGCAACCCGGGCATGGTCAAGATGCGCGGTCCGGTGCTCTGCCAGTCGTGCCACTCGCAGCAGGGGCACCCGAGCTTCGCGTACGGACCGTCGGGCCTGCCGGGCAACTCGTCGCCGACGACGGCTTTAGGGCTCGGCAATTGCATGAACTGCCACTCGCAAGTGCACGGATCGAACCACCCCTCGGGTTCGTCGCTGACACGGTGATCGACATGGAACAACGCAGCCACAAATTATCGATCGCGGTCGCCACCATCCTGCTCGCGGCGAGCTCAGGCGTGCAGGCCGAAGAAACGGCCGCCCCGGACACCTCGGCCTGGGCCTGCAAGAAATGCACGTTCGCGAAGGGCTACACGTCCGAAGCCGAACTCGGCGTGGGCGGCCTCGATGACTCGAGCGCAAAATTCGGTGACTACACCGGCCTCGACGAAGACGGCGCGTACGTCGTCGCGAATGCCGCAGGCGGCGTGGCGCTCGAGTCCGGCTACCGCATCGACTACGAACTGCTCGACCTCGGCCTCGACTCGCGCGCAGCCGCGATCGAAGGCGGCAAGCAGGGCGCCTACGAGTTCGGGTTGTCGTACGACCGCATCCCGCACCGCATCTCGGACACCGGCGAGACCATCTTCGGCGGCGTCGGCAGCGCCGATCTCTCCTTGCCGGCCGGCTGGGTGACAGCGGGCAGCACGGCAGGCATGACCGCGCTGGGCACGAGCCTGCGCCCGGTGGACGTCGGTTACGATCGCGACCGCTACGGCGCGAACGGCCGCTTCTTCCTCGGCGACAAGTGGACGTTCGGGCTCGACTACAAGCGCGACGAACGCAGCGGCACGCGCCCGCGGTACGGTTCGTTCGGCAGCGTCTCGACCGAAATGCTGCGGCCGATCGACGACTCGACCGATCGCATCAATGCGGACGTGCGCTACCAGGGCAAGCACTGGTTCGCGCAGCTCGGCTACTTCGCGTCGATCTACGACACGAAAGCCGCGGGCTTCCAGTTCGACAACCCGTTCAACGCCTTCGTCCCCGGCGGCGATCGCGGGCAGATGTCGCTCGAGCCCGACAACTTCTACAGCGAGGTCGCGGTGTCGCTCGGCTGGTACAGCCTGCCCGGGAACACGGCGATCACCCTGTCGGGCGCCATGGGCCAGGGCACGCAGGACACCGGCTTCAATCCGTACACGATCAACCCGAACATCGCGGTCGACGCGCTGCCGTTCGCCAACCTCGACGGCGACGTGAGCGTGACGCGAGCGGACCTGACCGTCGCCGCGCGCCCGCTCGACCGGCTGCGCCTGCGTGGCTCCGCGTCCTACGACGAGCGTCAGAACGACAGCAAGCAGGCTGCATTCACGTCCATCGTGCACACCGACCTGTTCCCGGTCGTCGAAGATCGCGTCAATGCGGTCTACGGCTACGAGCGCTCGCGCCTGAACGGCTCGGCCGACTTCGACGTGTACGACGACCTCACGGTCGGCGTGGGCGGCGAGTGGCGCAAGACCGATCGCACGGGCTCCGCGCTCGAAGTGTCGGGCGAAGAAGTGCTCGACGGCTGGGGCCGCGCGCAGTTCCGCCCGAGCGGTTACCTGGGTTTCGTGGTGAAGGGCGGCGTGGAAGAACGCGACCCGGACAAGTACGACGTGTCCGTCGGCACGTCGTTCGGCCAGAACCCGCTCATGCGCAAGTACAACCAGGCGTATCGCTACCGCGCCTACGGCGAGTTGCTCGCCAACGTGGCGGTCGGTTCACTGCCGCTGTCGCTCGGCGCCAGCGTGCACTACGGCGACGACAGTTACCTGCAGTCGGACCTCGGCCTGGTCTCGGGCCTGGACCGACGCTACGGCGTCGACCTGAACTGGACCGTCAACGAGAAGATCGCGGCGTATGCCACGCTGGGTCGCGAGAAGATCGATTCGACGACCAAGGGCAGCAGCAACTTCACGGCTGCCAACTGGACCGGCAACGTGCAGGACGACTTCGAGACCTACGGTGCGGGCGTCAACGCGCAGTTCACGGACAAGATCAGCGTCAACCTCGACTACACCTACGGTGCCGGAGATTCGCGCACGAACGTCACCGGCACCGGCGGCGGCAAGTTCCCGACGGTGACGAGCGAGCTGAGTTCGTTCAAGGCCGGCGTGACGTACGGCTTCAGCCAGCGCACCGACCTGATGCTCACGTGGTGGTACGAGTCGCTGAAGACGAACGACTGGGCATACGCGTCGCAGCCTGCGGCGCTGCCGACCGTGCTGGGCCTGGGAGTCGATCCCTACAACTACGACGTGAATTACGTGACGCTGTCGATGCGTTACCGGTTCGGCGGGCCCAAGGCGGAGGAAGAAGCCGCCGAGTAATTCTTCGCGGGGCTCAGCGCGCCGCGCGTCGCAGGATCGCGCGCGTGAGGCCCTTGAAGATGAAGATGTGCGCGGGAACCAGCGCGTACCAGTACACGAGTCCCCACACGCCGGCGGGATGCCAGTACGCCGTCGCTGAAACGCTCGCGCCCGTGCCCTGCGGCTGCACGACGAACTCCAGCACGCCCGCGCCCGGGGCTTTCATTTCCATCAGCAGCGTGAGCCGCCGGCCCGGCTCGAGCGCGATCACGCGCCACGAATCGACGACGTCGCCGACGCGCAGCTCGGTCGGGTGCCGTCGCGTCCGCCGGAAGCTCGGTCCACCCAGCATCCAGTCGGCCGCGCCCCGGATCCACCACAGGACGTCGGCGTAGAACCAGCCGTCTTCGCCGCCGATGGTGCAGACGGTCGCGAACACGCGCTCGGCGTCGACTTCACCGTGCGCGGTCGCACCTTCGCGCTTGGCATAGAAAGCGTACTCGGGCCGGAAGTTGCGGCACGCGATCGAGCCTTCGACCCAGCGCGCAATCACGGCGTGCTGCCGGTCCGCCTCGATCGCGGCGCGGATCGCATCTTCGAGGCCCAGGCGCGTCGCGCGGCACCAGGCGCTGCAGTTCGTCGTCGTGCGCGACGAAATCGTGCTCGAGACCCTCGACCAGGGCCTGCGCGATGCCGACCGGCACGGTCGTCACCAGCCGCAACCAGTACGACGACAGCCGCGGCGTCAGGACGGGGACGGGCACGATGCGCGGCGGGCGCCCGACCAGCCGTCCGTAGCAGCGCATGATCGCCTCGTACGTCACGGTGTCGGGGCCACCGGCATCGAGGATCTTGCCCGCCGCGTCGTCGATGTCGGCAACCGCGACCAGGTAGGCGAGCAGGTCGTCGAGCGCGATCGGCGTCGAGACCGACTTCACCCAGCGCGGCGTCACCATGACGGGCAGGTGATTGACCAGGTCGCGGATCACTTCGTACGCGGCAGAGCCCGGCCCGATGATCATGCCGGCGCGCAACTCGGTGACCGGGACGCCACTGGCACGCAGCACGTCGCCCGTTTCGGCGCGCGAGCGCAGGTGTTCCGAGCGGGCGTTGGCAGGAATCAGGCCGCCAAGATAGACGATGCGACGCACGCCGGCCGCGGCGGCTGCCGCGCCGAAGTTGCGCGCTGCCTCGCGGTCCAGCGCACCGAAGCCGCGGCCTGCGGCCATCGAATGCACGAGGTAATAGGCGACGTCGACGCCCTGCAGCGCGGCGGCGAGGGTTTCCGGCTTCAGGGCATCTGCGGCGACGTACGCAACGTCGTGCCAGCCGCGGGCCTCGAGCACCTCGACATTGCGGGCGGACGCACGGACGCGCTTGCCTGCGGCCAGCAGGCGCGGCACCAGGTGGGTGCCGATGTAGCCGCTCGCGCCGAAGACGAGCCGCAGTGAGCCAGGTTCGGCGGCGGGCATTCCCTGGTCAGTGCGAGAAAATCGCGGCGACGAACAGCAGGATCGAGCCCACGGCCTGCAGGCCGATGGTCATTTCGATGCTCTTCGTCAGCACGGGGCGCGTGACCTGCTCGCCGATGCCTGCGGCGGCCTTGAAGCCTCCCGCCAGGATGGCGGCCGCCCCGACAGCGGTCCACCAGGGCAGCGAACCCATCACGACCAGCGCGGCGATCGAGGCGAACGCGGCGACGTGCAGCAACCGGTAGCCGAGGCGCGCGCGGTCGAGTCCGAGGCGAACCACGAGCGTGCGCTTGCCGTTGTCCGCGTCGGCCTTGCGATCCGGCACTTCGTTGATCCACAGGATCAGCATCACCCAGATGCCGACGGGAATCGCGAGCAGCAGGCTGCCGAGGTCGAACACCCCGCTCTGCAGCCACGCGGCGCCGCAGACGGGCAGCACGCCGAAGGCGATCATCAGGAAGAACTCGCCGACGCCCTTGCCGCTCAGCTGCACCGCCGGCGCGGAATACAGCCAGGCGATGGCGATGCCGGCGATTCCGAGCGCGATCACGATCGGGCCTTTCAGCAGGGCGAGGACGAGGCCGAGCACCGATGCCATGGCGATCAGGATCCAGCCCCAGCGGTGCATCTCCTGCAGGGACATGATGCCGTTGGTGATGAACCGCGAGCCGCCGGTGTACGGGTGGATGTAGTCGACGTTTTCGCGGTCCGTGCCCGTGATGTCGTCGCCGACGTCGTTGATGACGTTGCTGGCGCAATGGACCAGGGCGGTGGCCAGCAGGGCGAGGAGGGCGACCCCGAATTCGAGTCCGCCGGCGACCGTGGCGCCCCAGGCCGTGCCGACCAGCACGGGCAGGACGGAAGCCGTCAGGAACTTCGGACGCGTGGCCAGGAAGAGCCGGCGTGCCTTGCGGCCGGGCCCGTCGCCTCCCAGGTCCTCGTAACGAGGTTCGAGCGGTGAAACGGCGTCCTTGATCATGCGTGTCCTCCCCGGGGTCAGGCCGCACGCTAGCGACCCGCTGCCCCACAGGTCAAGCCCGGAAGCGTACGGGCCGGATCAATGCTCGCGCGCGGCGTTGCGGACGCGGACGGCTTCCTCCTGGTCCACGGCGTCGAGCTGCTCCTCGATGAACTTCAGGGAATGGTCGATTTCCGGCAGCAGCACGTTCTCGAGCGCACGGGCGCGCCGCTCCGTCCGGCGGTATTCCTCGATCAGCCGGCGCAGGTTCGCGGCCCGGGCGGCCTGGGCGACCAGGTCGCCTGTCAGCTGGCGAAAGGCGTCCGCGCAGCGCCTGAGTTCCGGCGTGCTGCGCACGGGTGGGGTGTCGGGCACGCAGCGCGCCGCGTCGAGCGAGGCCTCGACCAGGCGCAGGCCGAGGAAGCTGCGCTCGGCTCTGACGCAGCAGCACGGTGTCCAGCAGGCACGGGGGCTCGACCGTCAGGTCCTCGAAGCCGTGGATTTCGACCGCGCCTGCCAGCGCCTCGCGGGCCTCGAGCCAGAGCCGGTCGAGCGTCGTCTGCGCCGCGTCGTGCGCGCGCAGGTCACGCAGGATCTCGGTTGCGAGCATGCACGCGTTTTTCGTCGAGCAGCTCGTACCCTTCCTGCACCAGCCGGCGCTCGTCGCGCAACTCGAGCAGCGCCACCCGCGTTGCCGCAACTTCGCCGATGTCAGGCATGCGCTTCTTCGCGCAGGTGCCGGCCGATCTGCGCGTTCGACAGGCGCGTGAGTTCGCCGTGCGGCAGGCCCTGCAGCACGGCCCAGCCAGCCTCGAGACTGTCCTCGAGCGTGCGCGCGTTGGCCTGGTGGACGAACTGGCGCTCGAAGCGCTCGCCGAACGCCAGGAAGCGGCGGTCGGATTCGGGCAGGCCCTGCTCGCCCATCACGCTCGCCAGCACGCGCACGCGCAGTGCGCGCGCGTAGGCGGCGAACAACTGGTGTGCGAGCGCCGGATGGTCCGGGTCCGTGAAGCCTTCGCCGATGCCGGCATCCATCAGGCGCGACAGGCTCGGCAGCACGCGCACCGGCGGATAGATGCCGCGACGGTCGAGTTCGCGGTCCAGCACGATCTGGCCTTCGGTGATGTACCCGGTGAGGTCCGGGATCGGGTGGCCGATGTCGTCACCGGGCATGGTCAGGATCGGCAATTGCGTCAGCGTGCCCGGCCGGCCGCGGATGCAGCCCGCCCGTTCGTAGAGCGAAGCGAGGTCCGAATACATGTAGCCCGGGTAGCCCTTGCGCCCCGGGATCTCGCCGTGGCTCGCGGACACCTCGCGCAGGGCCTCGCAGTAGTTGGTCATGTCGGTGAGGATGACCAGCACGTGCCGTCCTTCCTCGAACGCGAGGTACTCGGCCGCTGTCAGCGCGTAGCGCGGCGTGAGCAGGCGCTGCATGCCCGGCTCGTCCGCGAGGTTCAGGAACATCGCGGTGTGACCGAGCGCGCCGCTCGACTCCATCGCGAGCCGGAACTGGTCGGCCGTGTCGTGCGGCACGCCGATGCCGGCAAAGACGACCGCGAAACTTTCCTCGCCCTTGGTGCCGCGCAGTCGCGCCCGTTGCGCGATCTCCGCGGCCAGCCGGTCGTGCGGCAGGCCGCCCGCGGAGAAGAGCGGCAGCTTCTGTCCGCGCACGAGGCTGTTCATCACGTCGATGGTCGCGATGCCGGTTTCGATGAAATCGCGCGGCAACGCGCGCCAGGCCGGGTTGATCGCGAGGCCCTCGATGCGACGTCGCGTGCGTGCGGCCACGGGCGGTCCGCCGTCGAGCGGGCGGCCCACGCTGTCGAACACGCGGCCCAGCAGGTTCGGGCCGACCCCGAACAGCAGCGGCTCCGGATGCAGGCGAATGCGCGTCCCGCGCAGTGCGAGACCCGACGTTGCCTCCAGCACCTCGATCACCATCGACGTCTCGTCGAGCGCCGCGACGCGACCGAGGCGCGGCGGGCCGCTTCCGGCCAGCACTTCGACCGCGGAGTTCAGGCCGACGCGGGCTTCGCGCCGCGCGAAGAGCAACGGGCCCTCGATGCGGGTCACTGCGTTTTCGAGCAGCAGGTCAGCCTGCATGACTGGCCACCGTCTGCAGCTGGTCGAATTCGTAATCGATCTGGCGCGGCAGTTGCCGCAGTCGCAGCAGGTCGTCCTCGCCGAATTCCTCGCCGAGTCGCTGCAGTTGCCGCAGCATCGGCATGGCCGCGAGTCGTGCGGGTGACACGCCGGCCGCGACGGCTGCGTCGGCCCGATCCGCGAAGTGCAGCAGCACCGAGAGCATCGCCACCTGGCGCGGAGGCGAGCAGAAGCGGTCGACCTTCGAGAACGACGACTGCCGCAGGAACCCTTCGTTGACCAGGTCCGCGCACAGCAGCCGTACCTGCTGCTGTGCCGGCAGCGCATCGCGGCCGACGATGCGCGCCATGCGCTCGAGGTGCGCCTGCGCCTCGAGCAGTTCGAGCGCGCGCTGTCGTTGTCCGAGCCAGTCGGGGTTGCCGGAGCGCTTCCACCAGTCGGCGAGTTCCTGCACGTCCGAGCCATAGGACTGCAGCGGGATGGATCGCGGGGTAGAAGCGGGCCTGCGCGCGCTGGCGGTCGAGCGCCCAGAAGCAGCGCACGTAGCGCTTGGTGTGCAGCGTGACGGGTTCGGAGAAGTCGCCGGCCGGCGGGCTGATCGCGCCGATGATCGTGACCGAGCCCTCCGCGCCGGCCAGCGACGTGACACGCGCTGCACGTTCGTAGAATTCAGCCAGGCGCGAACTGAGGTAGGCGGGGTAGCCGGCTTCGCCCGGCAACTCGCCGAGGCGACCGGACACTTCGCGCAGCGCCTCGGCCCAGCGACTGGTCGAGTCCGCCATCAGCGCGACGTTGAGCCCCTGGTCGCGGAAGTATTCCGCCACCGTGATCGCGGTGTAGATGCTCGCCTCGCGCGCCGCCACGGGCATGTTCGACGTGTTCGCGATGATCACCGTGCGCTCGGCAAGCGGCCGTCCGGTGCGCGGGTCTTCGAGCTGCGGAAACTCGTCGAGCACCTCGGCCATCTCGTTGCCGCGTTCGCCGCAACCGACGTAGACGATGACGTCGGCGTCGCACCACTTGGCGAGCGCTTCCTGCAGCACGGTCTTGCCGGTGCCGAAGCCGCCGGGCAGGGCAGCGCGTCCGCCACGCGCGACCGGGAACAGCGTGTCGAGGATGCGCTGGCCCGTGATCATCGGCGCGTTGACGCCGAGCCGTTCGCGCACGGGGCGTGGCCGGCGCACGGGCCAGTCGTGCTGCATCGTGAGCTCGTGCCTGCGACCGGTGTCGTCGACCAGCACCAGCAGCGTCTCGTCGTCGCGATGCTCCCCGGGTTCGACCAGCGCTTCCACGCGCCCACTGGCCCACGGCGGCACCAGCAACGACTGCGGTCGCGGCGCGACCGTCCTGGCGAACACGGCACCGGCGCTCACTGCGTCGCCGTCCTGCACGGTGAACTCGAGGCGATGCCGCGCGGCGATGCGTTCGGCGGCGCCCGGCTGGATCTGGAAGTCGGTGGCGAGCGACAGTGGCCGCAGCAGGCCGTCGAAGATGCCGCCCAGCAGGTTCGGGCCGAGGGTCACGGACAACGGCCGCTCGAGTCCGACGACGGTCACGCCGGGCTCGAGTCCCGTCGTGTCTTCGTAGACCTGCGCGACCAGTTCGTCGCCACGCAGCTGGATGACTTCGCCGAGCAGGCGGCGTTCGCCAACGGCGAGCGCTTCGAAGATGCTGAAGGGACCCGTGGCACAGGCTTTGAGCACCGGGCCGCCGATCCACGTGATGCGTGCTTCGCTCATGGAGCGCGCTCCTCTCGCCGGGCTGCCGCCCGCTGCTCGAATTCGGCGAGCAGCTCGGAAGCGATGCGTTCGCGGGCGGCCAGCAGGCCCGCGAGGGTAGCGTCGATGCAGGCGTCGCCGGCGCGGATCCGGAGTCCGGCGCCGAGACCTTCCGTCGCCGTGACCTCGACGTTCGACAGGTCATCGAGGCGGTTCCGCACCAGCGGGCCGACATGGGCCAGCCACTGCGGATCGACTTCCACCTGCAGGCGATCGAGATGCAGCAGGCTGCGCCGCGCTGACGCGCAGGCGGCGTCGCACCAGCGCTCGCGCGCGGCCTGGTCCAGCCAGCGCGACTGCAATGCGGCAGGCAGGGCCTGCCATGCGCGATCGAGCAGTTCGCGCATCGTGGCCTGCCGGCTGCGCCGCGCCTGTGTGTCGAGCGCCGCGCGCTTCCTTGCCAGCGCCATTTCGTCCTCGCGCCGGGTGTCGATCGACGGCCTGATGCACGCGTGTCCGGGCTTCGGCCCTGGCGCGGCGCACGATGTCCGCAGCTTGCGTCTCGGCTTCGTCGCGGATGTGGCGCGTGCGCGATTCCTGCTCGCGCCCCAGCCGACGCAGCAACGCCACGGTCTGGGCTTCGAGCAGGCTTTCGACGTCGTTCATCAGTCGATTCCCAGTGCGTTGCGCACCGTGCGCGCGAGATCGGGAGGCTTGCCGCGTCCGCGGATGTCCGGAACGACGGCGAACAGCGGCGAGAGCGCGACGAGTGCGTGTTCGAGTTCCACGGCCGGCACGTAGTCGACCAGCGTGCCGTCGAGCAGCACGCAGTCGGGCCGCTCGGTGAATGCCTGCCGCAGCATTGCGGCGGCATCGCCTGCCGAGGCTACCCGGGCATCGACGCCCGCGAGCCGGAAGCCCGCCGCCGTTGCCTCGTCGCCGATGTAGACGACCTGTGCCACGTCAGCCCAGTCGATTGAGGATCAGGATCGAGACGATCAGGCCGTAGATCGCGATGCCTTCCGCGAGTCCGACGATCACGAGCACGCGACCGAAGAGGTCAGGCTTTTCGGCGAGGGCGCCGAGCGCGGCGGTGCCCACCTGGGCCACGGCGTAGCCCGCGCCAAGCGCTGCGAGTCCCGCCGCGAGCGCTGCGGAAGCGAAGCCCCAGCGGAGTACGTCGGGGTCGGGTGGCACGGCAGCGGCCTCGGCAGCGAGCGCGGGCCAGGCTGCAATGAGTGTGAAGGTGGCCACCGCGACGGTTGCCGTCGTCATCGTGGCGAGGGCAAGGATCCAGCGTGCGGGCAGTTTCATGGCGTGCCTCCAGGAAGCGAAGCCGGCGGCGGCGTGAGCGGCTCGAAGGGTCGGCCGCGCGCCGTCAGGAAGCGGATGAAGAACTCGAACAGCACGAGGCGCGTCGTCTGGATGCTGACGACGAGGCCCTCGAGCGCAATGATCGCGGCGTTGCCGATGATCAGGACCGGCCAGTAACCGGGTCCCGCGGCTTCGGCCATGCCGACGATGGCCGAGCACAGTCCCGCGTGCGCCAGCGCAAACGCGCCGATGCGCACGAAGGACACCGTGTTGACGCCGAGCTGCAGCAGCCGCTCCACGGATTCGCCCGCGGCTTTTCCCACGGCCGCGGTGCGCGTCCCTGGATTCGCGAACGCCGCGCCTGCGAGCGACCACGCGATGCCGAGAGGCAGCAGCCACAGGGCGCTCATGTCGATCGCCGCGCCGACCAGTCCGAGGTAGGCCACCAGCAAGCCGGCGTCGCAGAGCAACCAGTGCCGCAACTGTCCGCGCCAGTAGTACTGCAGCGCATCGAGTGCGAGACCGAGCACGAGCGTCACGACGCCGAAGCAGAGCGCCACGGCCAGCACCGGCAGCGGCTGCGACAGCGGATGCAGCCAGAGCGCCGGCAACACGTCTTCGCGCGCAAACACGCTGCCGAAGGCGAAGCCGAACACGATCGCGACCAGGCCGCCCGGCAACAGCAGGCGCAGCGCGGGCAGTGCGCTTGCCGAGGAAGAACCCGGCCAGCGCGACGATCGCGCCCTGCGCCACGTCGCCGAACATGTAGCCGAACATCAACGGGGCGAGGATGGCGATCAGCAGGCTCGGATCCGCGTCCCCGGCGGCGGGCACGCCCATCATCCCGGTCATGGTCTCGAACGGACGCGCCCAGCGCGGGTTGCGCAGAACGGAAGGCGCGACCGTGCCGGTCGGCGCGTCCGTCATGCGCAGCAGGTAATGCAGTCCCTGGCGGTCGAGCGCTTCGCGCAGGCCACAATCGTCACGCGCGGCACACCAGCCGGTGATCCACGCGAAATGCTCGGTGACCGGCAGCTCCGGCACGTGCGTCACGACCCACGCGGCCAGCGCGACCTCGCCGAGGGCTGCCGGCACCTCGTGCTCCGCGTCGAGCCTGGCGAGCGCTGCGCGTGCCGAGGATTCCCTGGTGTCGAGTGCCGTGCGCCGTTGCTGCAGGTTCGCGTGCAATTCGCCCGGGTCCTGCGGCAGGTCCGCTGGGAGCGCGATGCGATGAACCTTGCGCGCGGCCAGGGCGGCGTCGAGTTCTCCCATGTCCTCGCCGGGGCCCACTGCAAGCAGGTACGTTTCGCGGCCGGGTTCCGGTGTCCACAACTGGTGGATCAGTGCCGGCGGCAACGACAGCGCCGGCGTGCCGGGCGGGAGCACGTAGATGCGGCTCGCGAGCACGGGGCCGGCCGACGCCATGCGATCGAGCCGCGGCAGCTCGGGTCCCGCGATCGCGCACAGGCGTTCGAGGGTTTCGATCTCCGTCCGTTCGAGCGACAGTGCCTCGAGCTCGGCCACGACCGGCTCCGCCGCCGCCGCCCACGTGCGCAGCTTGCCGAGCGCGGCCTGCGGCGCATCGAGCAGTGCGTGTTCGGCATCGACCGTGCAGGGCAGCGCAGCCGGCCACCACGGCCGGAAGCGGCGCGCGAGTGACTCGAAGTCGTCGAGCACGCGCTTCAGGTCGCCGAGCGGCAGGCGCGATTCGGCCCGGCTGTAGGCTTGCAGCTCGACCGACTGTGTCCGCGCCAGGCAGTCGAGGGCTGCGCCGAGTTCCTCGCGCGAGGTGAGCAGTTCGAACCAGCGGGCGGTGGCGGAGCGCAGGCTCATGCGGGCCCCGGCACCACGACGGCGCGACGCATCACTCCACCCCGCAGCCCGAGCAGTCCGAGCGCTTCGAGACCGAGGTAGGCGACGGCCGCCGCGGGTGAGAGCGGGTGCCGGCGGAAGATGCGCAGCAACCGCAGCGACAGCGCCTGTTGCAGTTCGCGACTGTCGCCCGCGACCGCCTCCCGCAGCTTCATGTCGAGCGATGCGACATCGCGCGCCAGGAGGTCCAGGGCGCGCGCGTGGCGGCCGGAATCGGGCCACAGCGCCCGCCAATGACCAAGCCACGCTGCGGTGACGTCGCCATCGTTCGCTTCGAGCGCTGCGCGGAACGGCTGCAACGGCGACTCGGCGAGGGCAGGACCGCGCAGCGACGGGATCGAGCGCGACGATGCGGCCAAGCACCGGATCTGCCCGTGTCCAGGCGGGGGGCGGCCGCCACGGGTGAGCTTCTGCAACGCCGGCAGGTAGGGCAGCCAGCGCAGCCAGCGGATCGCTTCCTGCCACGGCGCGGGTTGCCAGCGCGCCACCTCGTCGACGAGCGCCGACCACTCGAAGCGCAGGTGCCGTTCCAGTTCGTGCGGATCCATGCCCGGTGCCAG
The DNA here is from genome assembly GCA_963828265.1 of uncultured Gammaproteobacteria bacterium. Classification (GTDB taxonomy): domain Bacteria; phylum Pseudomonadota; class Gammaproteobacteria; order Steroidobacterales; family Steroidobacteraceae; genus RPQJ01. The sequence goes on from CAWHEA010000034.1 coordinate 60,418, forward strand.
GCGTGTCGTGTAGCGGCGCTGCGGAGTCGTGCGTACCGCGCTGAGGAAAGCCGCGAGGTCGCGGGCGGCGTGCGCGCGCTGCAGGTCGGCGGGATCGGCGGACTGGCCGAGACGCGCCTGCAGACGGGCCTGGGAATACGCGAAGTGACCGCTGCCCACGCTCACGCCGACTCGTCCGTGGTCAGCCTTGCGGCGACCGCTGCGAGCGCATCGGCCGCGACGGCCTGCAGTGCGGCGGCGTCGAGGGTCTCGATCGATGCATTCGCATCGAGTTGCGCGAGTCGTCCTGCGAGGCGTGCCTGCGCGCGCTCGTGCAGGCGCATCACGCGCTGTCGTGCGGTCTCGAGAATCTCGCGCCGTTTTTCACGTGCCGCGTCGATGCTGGAGCGGGCGTCGGTCTCGGCTGCAAGGATGGCGAGGGCGGTGGCGCGCTCAGCCTCGAGGACGCGATCGATCGCGTCGGCAACGGTCCGGTCTGGTGCAGTTGTTGTCGTCATCGCCGCAGGAACGCATCGCAGCGGCGCGGGTGAGCCTCACGCTCGACCGAGCGATACAGGTCCGAGACCAGACATTAGGCCCGGTGCGGGAACGATGAATCGGGGCTAGTGCCTAGGAATACTGCGCGTTGCGTAACCGCGGGAAAGCCAGTCGCCTGCGCGCCGGCCGCCATGCGTTCAGCTGCCGTGGTTCTGCATCATCAGGCCGGTGCCGCCGCGCGAGACGTGCGCGACGACCGCGGTGCGGCGATGCAGCTTGGTGACGGTGCCGAGGCTGATGGCGAAACGCGAGGTCGACGGTCTGGCCCTTGCGCAGGCCCATGTCGCCGGTCTCGACGAACACGCCGGTGGCGCTCAGGTTACGCGCGCGGCAGAGACGGTGATGACGCCCCGGCAGGAGCACGTACACAGTGGTGCGCGCTCGGTGGCGCGTTGTCAGTCTTCTCTCCACGGCTCAGCTCTTCTCTTTTTTATGCGATGCGTTGGGCTGTTGCCGCGCCATTATGCACACCGCGCGTCAGGAGTGAATAGGCTCCTGCACGTACCGTGGCGTTATGTCCATTGCCGCGTCAGGTATGCTGCGAACCGTCGGAAAAATAGACACCAATGCGCATCAAACCGGAAAGCGGACAGGCACTCTCGAACTCCTCCCCGATCGGCGTGTTCGACTCCGGCGTGGGCGGGTTGACGGTGCTGCGCGCGCTGCTCGACCGGCTGCCCGGCGAAGACTTTGTCTATCTCGGCGACACCGCACGGCTGCCGTACGGCACCAAGAGTCCCGGTTCGATCCGCCAGTATTCGCTGCAGGCTGCGCGCCTGCTGCACGAGCGCGGCGTGAAGTGTCTCGTCGTCGCGTGCAACACCGCATCGGCCATCGCGCTCGACGCACTCACGCATGAATTCGACCCGGTGCCCGTCATCGGCGTGCTCGAGCCGGGCGCTGCGGCAGCCTGCCGGGCGACGCGTGCCGGACGCATCGCGGTGCTCGCGACGGAGAGCACGGTGCGCGGCGGCGCCTACCAGGCGGCGATCGCGCGCCGGCGGCCCGACGCGATCGTCACTGCGCGCGCGTGTCCGCTGTTCGTCGCGTTGGCGGAAGAAGGCTGGACGGACGGCCCGATCGTGGAAGGCGTGATTCACCGCTATCTGGACGAGGTCTTCGTCGCGGGTGCGGCGGCGACACATCCCGACACGCTCGTGCTCGGCTGCACGCACTTCCCGGTGCTCGCGCCCACGCTGCGCAAGGTGCTCGGACCCGACGTCGCGATCGTGGATTCGGCGGAGACGACGGCGGCCTCGCTGGCGGACGTGCTCGAGCAGCGTGGCTTGCTGCGTCACGATCAGGCCACGGGCACGGTCACGTTGCTGGCGACGGATGGCCCCGAACGCTTTGCGCGTGTCGGGGCCGTGTTTCTCGGCCGGCCACTGCTGCCGGCGGACGTCGAGATCGTCGACCTCGCCTTTGCGCAGGCGCCGTCAGGCGCCTGACGGTTCGGCCGGCGTCCGCCTGCGGGCTGCCACCGACACCAGCATCGACAGCGCCAGGATCGCGCCGATGATCCCGAGCGACCACGTGATCGGGAACTTGCCGCCGAACGCCTCGTTCAGCCACACCATCTTCAGGCCGACGAACACCAGGATCACGCCGAGGCCGTACTTGAGGTAGCCGAAGTACTGCACCGCGCTCGCGAGCAGGAAGTACATCGCGCGCAGGCCGAGGATCGCGAAAATGTTCGAGGTGAACACGATCAGCGGCTCGTTGGTCAGCGCGAAGATCGCCGGCACCGAGTCGATCGCGAAGATGATGTCCGAAAACTCGATGAACACGAGCGCGACGAACAGCGGCGTCGCGTACAGCACGCCCTCGTGGCGCACCCAGAACCTGTCGCCCTCGATCTTCGGCCAGACGGGCACGAAGCGCTTCACCAGGCGGATCACCGGATTGCGTTCCGGGTCGATCGGCTTCTCCGGCAGGAACAGGATCTTGATGCCGGTCAGGATCAGGAACGCGCCGAACACGATGACGATCCAGTGGTACTGCATCAGCACCGAACCGAGCGAGATGAACAACGCGCGGAACAGCAGCGCGCCGAGGATGCCGTAGAACAGCACGCGGTGCTGGTACTTGGGCGGCACCGCAAAATACGAGAACACCGCCACGAACACGAAGACGTTGTCGACTGCGAGCGCTTTCTCGACGACGTAGCCGGCCAGGAACTCCAGCGAGGAATCGCCCGCGAGTTTCGCGTGATCGAGGCCTGCGAGCGCCGGCACCTGCGGCAAGTGCCAGAGCATGTAGCGGTAGAAGAGGTAGTTGAAGGCGAGGGCGAGCAGCACCCACACCACGCTCCACGTCGCGGCTTCGCGGGCGCTGACTTCGTGCGCCTCGCGATGGAACACGCCCAGGTCCAGCGCGAGCACGAACAGCACGAAACCCGTGAAGGCGGCGTAGAACCACCAGTAGTCGGCGAACGGAAACAGCAGCAGGTCGGTCATGACGGTGCGCGCCTTCCAGGCAAGAGGGGAGTGCACGACCGCGTCGCCGGGTCGGCGGACGCAGAATACACGAAATATTATTCGTATTAAATGATTCGCCAGATTCTATTCTGGCGTGTGCCCTGGCGTGCCGGCGACGGCCGGGACCAGGCCTCCCGGCCGGCAGTGGCGCCCCGGTCAGGGGTCGCGGTCGAGGGTCGCCATCGCCGCCGGCAGGTAACGCTCGCCCGCGGTGTTGCCTGGCGCGAAGACCTGGTCGAGCAGGAACTGGTCGCAGGAGGCCAGCCGCACAGCTGTCGCCCCCAGGTTCTCGCGCAGGCGGGTGCGGCGGGTGGTGCCGAAGATCGGGACGATGTCCGGCCCCTGGGCCAGCAGCCAGGCGAGCGCGACCTGGCCGGGAGTCGCCCCCGCCCGTGCCGCCACGGCTTCCAGCTTTTCGAGCAGTTTGAGGTTGGCGTCGAAATTACCCGACTGCAGCCGCGGCTGGCTGCGGCGGGAGTCCCCCTCCGGGAACTCCTCGGCCCGGGTGCGCTGGCCCGTGAGGAAGCCCCGGCCGAGCGGAGAATAGGGCACGAGGCCGATGCCGAGCTCGCGGCAGGCGGGCAGCACGCGTGCTCTCAACCCCCCGTTCGAAAAGGGAATATTCGGACTGGAGGGCGCTGATCGGGTGCACGGCGTGGGCCCGCCGCAGCGTCGTGGCGCTCGCCTCCGACAGCCCGAGGTACCGGACCTTGCCCGCCTGGACCAGCTCCGCCATGGTCCCGACGACGTCCTCGATCGGCACCTTGGGGTCCACCCGGTGCTGGTAGAGCAGGTCGATCCGGTCGGTCCTGAGCCGGCGCAAGGACTGCTCGACGACTTCCCGGATGTGGTCGGGGCGGCTGTCGAGTCCCCAGCCGGCGCCCGTCGACTGGGCCAGGTCGAAGCCGAACTTGGTGGCCAGCACGACTTTGTCGCGCCGGGAGCGCCCCGGACCCGCCGAGGACCCGCCCCAGCAGCTCTTCGTTGGTGTACGGCCCGTAGACTTCGGCAGTGTCGAACAGGGTCACCCCGGTCTCGACGGCCTCGACCAGGGTGGCCTCGCATTCGGCCGCGTCGGCCCCGGTCTTGTAGAAAGCGCTCATTCCCATGCAGCCGAGGCCGAGGGCGGCGACTTCCAGGCCTTGCCGGCCGAGCTTGCGGGTTTCCATCAGCGCCTCCAGTGGGACGGGTGACTCGTTTTGGATTGACACGGCCGCCCGCTCCCCCGAGAATACGCGGCTCTCTGTTCGCGGAGGGGTACCCAAGCGGCCAACGGGAGCAGACTGTAAATCTGCCGGCTTATGCCTTCGAAGGTTCGAATCCTTCCCCCTCCACCAGAACCAGAGAGTAGCGGAGAGGCGTGGGTCATCGCGATTTGATTCGGGTGATTTGACTTGCGGGTGATTTGATTCGGCGACCTGAACGGGCGAACTGACTTGGCGAGCTGGCCGGCGAGCGCTGCGGGTGTAGTTCAATGGTAGAACCTCAGCCTTCCAAGCTGAGTACGTGGGTTCGATTCCCATCACCCGCTCCAACCGGAACGCCGAGGAACGGGTTTTTGAGTTTGACAGAGGCGGCCCACGTAGCTCAGTCGGTAGAGCACGTCCTTGGTAAGGACGAGGTCACCGGTTCGATTCCGGTCGTGGGCTCCAGACAAGTGGGTTAGGGAGTGACTAGGGGATTAGGTGAGATAGGGTGAGGCTGGTCGGAATGTCGCGCGCGACGAAGCGGACCGCCCTGTCACCGAATCGCTTGGCACCTAACCCCTAGCTCACTCATCAACAGATTGACTGTTTTGTTTAGAGGTAATCGGTCGTGGCTAAGGAAAAATTTGCGCGTACGAAGCCGCACGTCAACGTGGGCACGATTGGGCACGTGGACCATGGCAAGACGACGCTGACGGCAGCGCTGACGAAGGTGATGGCGGAGACGCACGGCGGCACCTTCATGGCGTACGACCAGATCGACAAGGCGCCGGAAGAGAAGGCTCGCGGCATCACGATCTCGACGGCGCACGTCGAGTACCAGTCGCCGAACCGTCACTACGCGCACGTCGACTGCCCGGGGCACGCCGACTACGTGAAGAACATGATCACGGGTGCGGCGCAGATGGACGGCGCGATCCTGGTGTGCTCGGCCGCCGACGGCCCGATGCCGCAGACGCGCGAGCACATCCTGCTGGCGCGCCAGGTGGGCGTTCCCTACATCGTCGTGTACCTGAACAAGGCCGACATGGTGGACGACGCGGAGCTGCTCGAGCTGGTCGAGATGGAAGTGCGCGAGCTGCTGTCGAAGTACGACTTCCCGGGCGACGACACGCCGATCATCAAGGGCTCGGCGCTGAAGGCGCTCGAGGGCGACACAGAGCGAGATCGGCGTTCCGTCGGTGATGAAGCTGGTCGAGGAGATGGACCGCTACATCCCGGTGCCGGAGCGCGCGGTCGACGGCGCGTTCCTGATGCCGGTGGAAGACGTGTTCTCGATCTCGGGTCGCGGCACGGTGGTGACGGGGCGCATCGAGCGCGGCATCGTCAAGATCAACGACGAAGTCGAGATCGTGGGCCTGAAGGACACGGTGAAGACGATCTGCACGGGCGTTGAGATGTTCCGCAAGCTGCTCGACCAGGGGCAGGCGGGCGACAACGTGGGCGTGCTGCTGCGCGGCACGAAGCGCGAGGACGTGGAGCGCGGCCAGGTGCTGTGCAAGCCGGGTTCGATCAAGCCGCACACGAAGTTCGAAGGCGAAGTGTACGTGCTGACGAAGGAAGAGGGCGGCCGTCACACGCCGTTCTTCAAGGGCTATCGTCCGCAGTTTTACTTCCGCACGACGGACGTGACGGGGTCGGTGGAGTTGCCTGAAGGCGTCGAGATGGTGATGCCGGGCGACAACATCAAGATGACGATCGAGCTGATCGTGCCGATCGCGATGGAAGAAGGCCTGCGCTTCGCCATCCGCGAGGGCGGCCGTACCGTCGGCGCCGGCGTCGTCGCGAAGATCCTGAAGTAAGCGGAGGAAGGGGATAGGGGTTAGGGGATAGGGGTTAGTGCGGAACGTCGCTTGCGACGAAGAACTCGCCGAACCCCGACACCGAGCCCTCTTCACTAACCCCTATCCCCTAGCCCCTAACCCCTTTCCGAGAGGTTCCGTTCAGTCCTTCTGCGAAGTTTGCGAAGCACAGGCCAGTAGCTCAATTGGCAGAGCGGCGGTCTCCAAAACCGCAGGTTGGGGGTTCGATTCCCTCCTGGCCTGCCAGTCGTGCCAGTCGATGATCGAACAGCGGCAGCGCGTGCAGACAAACAGCAGCAGAGGACGGGTCGGACCCGGCGTGAGCGAATGACCGAACAGGCACAATCCAGCGGCGCAAGCGTGCTGGACACAGCAAAGCTCGTCGCGGCAGTCGCGATCCTCGTGGGAGGCATCGCGGCCTTCTACGTGTTCGACCAGTACCCGGCCGCCGTGCGCTGGCTCGTCGTGCTCGTCGCGGTGGCTGCGGGCATCTTCGTCGCGCTGCAGTCGGCGCAGGGTCGCGAGCTGTGGCAGTTCGTGCAGGGCTCGCGCGTCGAGCTGCGCAAGGTCGTGTGGCCCACGCGCGAAGACACCACGAAGATGACGCTCGTCGTCGTCGCGGCGATCGTCGTGCTGGGTCTCTTTTTCTGGCTGCTCGACATGTTGCTGGGCGCCATCACGCGCGCCCTCACCGGGCAAGGGGGCTGACCGTGGCGCTGCGCTGGTATGTCGTTCACGCCTACTCGAACTTCGAGCACAAGGTCTCGGAGAGCCTGAAGGACCGCATCAAGCTCCACGGGCTCGAGGACAAGTTCGGCGAGATCCTGGTCCCGACCGAAGAAGTGGTCGAGATGCGGGACGGGCAGCGCCGCAAGAGCGAGCGCAAGTTCTTCCCGGGCTACGTGCTCGTGCAGATGGAGATGAACGAAGACACCTGGCACCTCGTGCGCGAGACGCCGAAGGTCCTCGGTTTCATCGGCGGCACGCCCGAGCGTCCGGCCCCGATCACGGAGCGCGAGGCGAATGCCATCCTGCGCCGGGTCGAGGAAGGCGCCGAGAAGCCGCGGCCGAAGGTGCTGTTCGAGCCGGGCGAAGTCGTGCGCGTCACGGACGGCCCGTTCAACGACTTCAACGGCGTCGTCGAGTCGGTCAACTACGAGAAGAGCCGCATGCAGGTCGCGGTGCAGATCCTCGGGCGCTCGACGCCCGTCGAATTGGAATTCAGCCAGGTCGAGAAGGCCTGAGCTCAAACGGGGAGCCCGCAAGGGCGTTCGCACCCATCAGAGGTAGATAGAGATGGCAAAGAAAGTAAACGGCTACGTCAAGCTGCAGGTGCCTGCAGGCCAGGCGAACCCGAGCCCGCCGATCGGTCCGGCGCTCGGCCAGCAGGGCGTCAACATCATGGAGTTCTGCAAGCAGTTCAATGCGCAGACGCAGCAGGTCGAAAAGGGCCTGCCGATTCCCGTGGTGATCACGGTCTACAGCGACCGCAGCTTCACCTTCATCATGAAGACGCCGCCGGCGTCCGTGCTGATCCGCAAGGCGATCGGCATCGAGAAGGGCAGCGGCACGCCGAACACGTCCAAGGTCGGCAAGATCACCCGCAAGCAGCTCGAAGAAATCGCCAAGACCAAGACCCCTGACCTCACCGCCGCCGATCTCGAAGCGGCAGTGCGGACGATCGCGGGCAGTGCCCGCAGCATGGGTGTCGAAGTCGAAGGGCTGGAGGTCTGATCATGGTTGCCGTCGCCAAGCGCATGAAGCCGTGGGCCGAGAAGATCGTCCCGGGCAAGCAGTATTCGATCGACGAAGCCCTCGGGCTCGTCAAGCAGTTCGCCACCGCCAAGTTCGACGAAGCCGTCGACGTGTCGGTGAACCTGGGCGTGGACGCCTCCAAGTCGGACCAGCAGGTCCGCGGCTCGACCGTGCTGCCGCACGGCACGGGCAAGTCCGTCCGCGTCGCCGTGTTCACGTCCGGCAAGAATGCCGACCTCGCGCGTGAAGCGGGCGCCGACATCGTCGGCATGGAAGACCTCGCCGAGAAGGTGAAGGCCGGCGAGCTCAATTTCGACGTGGTCGTGGCGAGCCCGGACGCAATGCGCGTCGTGGGCCAGCTCGGCCAGATCCTCGGCCCGCGCGGCCTGATGCCGAACCCGAAAGTCGGCACGGTCACGCCGGACGTCGCGGGCGCAGTCCGCAACGCCAAGGCCGGCCAGGTGCGTTTCCGCACCGACAAGGGTGGCGTGATCCACTGCACGATCGGCAAGGCGAGCTTCGACACGTCGAAGCTGAGGGAAAACCTCCAGGCGCTGCTCGCGGACCTGCAGAAGTCCAAGCCGGCGTCGTCGAAGGGCGTCTACCTGCGCCGGGTCACCTTGTCGTCGACGATGGGTCCCGGCGTGCCGGTCGACCAGTCGTCGCTCACGCCGACCGCGGCCTGAGCCGGGTCGAAGGATTTTTTGATTTCAAGGTTTTGATGCAGGGCCGTCCGTCGCCCCAGCGCCACGCAAGTGGTGCAAGGCGGGGGCCGGTCATCATCGAAGACCGCAGGCGGGAGAGCTCTCTGCAGAGTCGCTCCCTTAATCGCGCAGCCTGCGCAGATGGTGGTACCCGAGTCAGTGTCTCACTGCCGAAGGTCCGCCTTCTTAAGAAGGGCGAACGCCTAAGGATGGGTGTTCGAAGTTTGATCTTCAGGCCAGGAGGAAGACATGGCGCTTAGATTTGACGACAAGAAGGCACTGGTCGCCGAAGTGGCAACGGTCGCGCAGTCCGCGCTGTCCGTGGTCGCTGCGGAATACCGGGGGCTGCCGGTCGCGAAGCTCACCGAGCTCCGCGCCAAGGCCCGCGCCAACCGCGTCTACGTGCGCGTGGTGAAGAACACGCTGGCCCGTCGAGCCATCGCCGGCACTCAGTTCGAGTGCGTCGGTGACAAGCTCAAGGGTCCGCTGATCCTCGCCTTCTCGCAGGACGATCCGGGCGCGGCAGCACGGCTGATCAAGGCATTCGCGAAGGACAACGACAAGCTCGTCCCGACGCTGGTGTCCCTGGGCGGCACGGTTCTGCCGGGCAGTGACCTCGAGCGCGTCGCAAGCCTTCCTACGAAGGACCAGGCTTTGGCGCAGTTGCTCGGAGTCATCAAGGCCCCGATCGGCAAGTTCGTTCGCACGCTGGCAGAGCCTCACGCGAAGCTCGTGCGCACGATCGCAGCGGTCAAGGACCAGAAGAGCGCGGCCGCCTGAGGCGGTCGCACACGTTGATTTACGGGTATTCAGGCAACAGCTTTTACAGGAGCTACGCAAATGGCTGCTACTAAGGAAGACATCCTCACCGCGATCTCGAACATGACCGTCATGGAGATCGTTGACCTCGTCAAGATGATGGAAGACAAGTTCGGCGTCACTGCCGCTGCCCCGATGGCCATGATGGCCGGCGGCGGCGCCGCTGCGGCCCCGGCCGCGGCTGTGGAAGAGCAGACCGAGTTCGCCGTCACGATGACGAGCTTCGGCGCGAACAAGGTCGGCGTGATCAAGGTGATCCGCGAGACTGACCGGCCTCGGCCTCAAGGAAGCCAAGGACCTCGTCGAGGGCGTGCCCTCGCTGGTCAAGGACTCCGTGCCGAAGGCCGACGCGGACGCGCATCAAGAAGAAGCTCGAAGACGCCGGCGCTTCCGCGGAGATCAAGTAACCGCGATGCACGGGCCCGTGCCCGTTGCAGCAAGGGGAGCCGGGCGGCGCGACAGTCGCCGCCCGGCGGCCCCTGTTTGTCGTTTTTTCGTCCAGTAGTTTCCGTCGCGCTCAGGCGCCGGCATCGGCAGCCTCGAGAGGGTGATCGCAATGGCTTATTCCTTCACCGAAAAGAAGCGCATCCGCAAGGATTTCGGCAAGCGGTCCAGCATCCTCGAGGTGCCGTACCTGCTCGCCATCCAGCTCGATTCGTACCGCAAGTTCCTGCAGGCCGACACGGCCGAGGCCGGCGCGTGACGAAATCGGCCTGCACGCCGCATTCAAGAGCGTGTTCCCGATCGTCAGCTATTCGGGCAACGCGCTGCTCGAGTACGTGAGCTACCGGCTCGGCGAGCCGGTGTTCGACGTCAAGGAGTGCCAGCTCCGCGGCCTCACCTACGCGGCGCCGCTGCGCGTCAAGGTGCGCCTGATCGTGCTCGACAAGGAAGCCCCCGGCGCCAAGAAGCCGGTGAAGGACATCCGCGAGCAGGAGGTCTACCTCGGCGAACTGCCGCTGATGACCGACAACGGCACGTTCGTCGTGAACGGCACCGAGCGCGTCATCGTCTCCCAGCTGCACCGCAGCCCCGGCGTGTTCTTCGACCACGACCGCGGCAAGACGCACAGCTCGGGCAAGCTGCTGTTCACCGCGCGCGTCATCCCTTACCGCGGCTCGTGGCTCGACTTCGAGTTCGACGCCAAGGACTGCGTCTACGCGCGCATCGACCGCCGCCGCAAGCTGCCGGTCACGATCCTGCTGCGTGCGCTCGGCTACAGCGACGAGCAGGTGCTCGACATCTTCTTCGAGAAGAACACGTTCTACCTGTCGCCAGACGGCATCGAGCTCGCGCTCGTGCCGAGCGCCTGCGCGGCGAGACCGCGGCGTTCGAGATCAAGGCGAACGGCAAGGTCATCGTCGAGGAAGGCCGCCGCATCACCGCGCGCCACGTGCGCCAGCTCGAGGAGGCCGGCGTCGACCGCCTGACGGTGCCGACCGAGTACCTGGTCGGCAAGGTGCTCGCGCACGACGTCGTCAACACCGAGACCGGCGAGATCCTGGCCAAGGCCAACGAGGTGCTCGCCGCCACGACGGTGCTCAAGCTGCTGCAGGCCGGCATCACCGAGATCCGCGTGCTGTACGTGAACGACCTCGACCGCGGCCCGTTCATCTCCGACACGCTGCGCATCGACCCGACCAAGAACCGCATGGAAGCGCTGGTCGAGATCTACCGCATGATGCGCCCGGGCGAGCCGCCGACGCGCGATGCGGCCGAGAACCTGTTCCAGAACCTGTTCTTCAATCCCGAGCGCTACGACCTGTCGGCCGTCGGCCGCATGAAGTTCAACCGCCGCGTCGGCCGCGCGGAAGTCAAGGGCGCGGGCATCCTCTACGACGAGCTGCACTTCGGCCGCCGCGGCGACGATTTCGCCAAGTCGCTGGTCGAGGCCAAGGGCCAGACCTCCGACATCATCGACGTGCTGCGCACGCTGATCGACATCCGCAACGGCAACGGCATCGTCGACGACATCGACCACCTCGGCAACCGCCGCGTGCGCAGCGTCGGCGAGATGGCCGAGAACGCCTTCCGCGTCGGCCTCGTGCGCGTCGAGCGCGCCGTCAAGGAGCGCCTGACGATCGCCGAGAGCGAAGGCCTGATGCCGCAGGACATGATCAACGCGAAGCCGGTCGCGGCCGCGGTGAAGGAGTTCTTCGGCTCCTCGCAGCTCTCGCAGTTCATGGACCAGAACAACCCGCTGTCGGAAGTCACGCACAAGCGCCGCGTCTCGGCCCTCGGCCCCGGCGGCCTGACGCGCGAGCGCGCGGGCTTCGAAGTGCGCGACGTGCACCCGACGCACTACGGCCGCGTGTGCCCGATCGAGACGCCGGAAGGCCCGAACATCGGCCTGATCAACTCGCTGTCGGTGTACGCGCGCACCAACGACTACGGCTTCCTCGAGACGCCGTACCGCAAGGTCGCGACGGCCGCGTCACCGACCAGATCGAGTACCTCTCGGCCATCGACGAGGCGCAGTACGTGATCGCGCAGGCGAACGCCACGCTCGACGCGAAGGGCGAGTTCACCGACGAGCTGGTCTCGAGCCGCTTCCAGAACGAGTTCATGCTCTCGACGCCGGACAAGATCCAGTACATGGACGTGTCGCCGAGGCAGATCGTGTCGGTCGCCGCCTCGCTGATCCCGTTCCTCGAGCACGACGACGCGAACCGCGCGCTGATGGGCTCGAACATGCAGCGCCAGGCGGTGCCGACGCTGCGCTCCGAGACGCCGCTGGTCGGCACCGGCATGGAGCGCCCCGTCGCGATCGACTCGGGCGTCACCGTGGTCGCGCGCCGTGGCGGCGTGGTCGACTCGGTCGACGCCTCGCGCATCGTGGTGCGCGTCAACGACGCCGAGACGACCGCGGGCGAGGCGGGCGTCGACATCTACAACCTGACGAAGTACACGCGCTCGAACCAGAACACCTGCATCAACCAGCGCCCGCTGGTGAACGCGGGCGACGCGATCGCGCGCGGCGACGTGCTGGCCGACGGGCCGTCGACCGACCTCGGCGACCTCGCGCTCGGCCAGAACCTGCTGGTCGCGTTCATGCCGTGGAACGGCTACAACTTCGAGGACTCGATCCTGATCTCGGAGCGGGTGGTCCAGGAGGACCGCTTCACGACGATCCACATCGAGGAGCTGACCTGCGTCGCGCGCGACACCAAGCTCGGGCCCGAGGAAATCACCGCGGACATCCCCAACGTGGGCGAGTCCGCGCTCGCGAAGCTCGACGAGGCCGGCATCGCCTTCATCGGCGCCGAGGTCAAGGCGGGCGACATCCTCGTGGGCAAGGTCACGCCGAAGGGCGAGACCCAGCTCACGCCGGAAGAGAAGCTGCTGCGCGCGATCTTCGGCGAGAAGGCCTCGGACGTTAAGGACACCTCGCTGCGCGTGCCCCCGGGCATGGACGGCACGGTGATCGACGTGCGCGTGTTCACGCGCGACGGCGTCGAGAAGGACTCCCGCGCGCTCGCGATCGAGAAGTCCGAGATCGAGAAGGTGCGCAAGGACCTCGCGGACCAGCAGCGCATCCTCGAGGAGGACCTGTTCTCGCGCGTGCACTCGCTGCTGCTCGGCAAGGTCGCCGCAGCCGGCCCGCGCAAGCTCAAGGCCGGCTCGAAGGTCGCTGCCGACTACCTCGCCGACATCCCGCGCGAGCACTGGCTCGAGGTGCGCCTCGAGGACGAGGAGGCGAACACCGCCCTCGAGCTCACCGCCGAGCGCATGCGCACGCAGCGCAAGGAATTCGAGCGTCGTCTCGAGGAGAAGCGCTCGAAGATCACCGCGGGCGACGACCTCGCCCCGGGCGTGCTGAAGATGGTCAAGGTGTACCTCGCGGTCAAGCGCCGCGTGCAGCCGGGCGACAAGATGGCCGGCCGCCACGGCAACAAGGGCGTGATCTCGACCATCGTACCGGTCGAGGACATGCCGTTCATGGCGGACGGCACGCCGGTCGACATCGTGCTGAACCCGCTCGGCGTGCCGTCGCGCATGAACATCGGCCAGATCCTCGAGACCCACCTCGGCTGGGCCGCGAAGGGCATCGGCATCAAGATCGGCCGCATGCTCGACGAGGCGCGCGCCGCCGGCGAGATCCGCGGCTTCCTCGACCAGGTCTACAACAAGAGCGGCGGCAAGACCGAGGACCTCGGCTCGCTCGACGACGCCGACGTGCTCTCGCTCGCCGGCAACCTGCGCAACGGCGTCCCGATGGCGACGCCGGTGTTCGACGGCGCCACGGAGGCCGAGATCAAGTACATGCTGCGTCTCGCGGACCTGCCCGAGAGCGGCCAGACCTGGCTCTTCGACGGCCGCACCGGCGAGCGCTTCGATCGCGAGGTGACCGTCGGCTACATGTACATGCTGAAGCTCAACCACCTGGTCGACGACAAGATGCACGCGCGCTCGACGGGCCCGTACAGCCTCGTCACGCAGCAGCCGCTCGGCGGCAAGGCGCAGTTCGGCGGCCAGCGCTTCGGCGAGATGGAAGTCTGGGCGCTCGAGGCGTACGGCGCCTCGTACACGCTGCAGGAGATGCTCACGGTCAAGTCGGACGACGTCACCGGCCGCACCAAGATGTACAAGAACATCGTGGACGGCAACCACCTGATGGACGCGGGCATGCCCGAGTCCTTCAACGTGCTGGTGAAGGAAATCCGCTCGCTCGGCATCAACATCGAGCTCGACCAGGAACGGCGCTGAGGCCGGCGCTCTCCGCCCGACTGACGCACAGGGTGACCAAATGAAAGACCTGTTGAAGATGTTCAAGCCGCAGCCGACGACCGAGGACTTCGACTCGATCCGCATCGCGCTCGCTTCCCCGGAGATGATCCGCTCCTGGTCGTTCGGCGAGGTGAAGAAGCCCGAGACGATCAACTACCGCACCTTCAAGCCGGAGCGGGACGGCCTGTTCTGCGCCAAGATCTTCGGGCCCGTGAAGGACTACGAGTGCCTTTGCGGCAAGTACAAGCGCCTCAAGCACCGCGGCGTGGTCTGCGAGAAGTGCGGCGTCGAGGTCACGCAGGCCAAGGTGCGCCGCGAGCGCATGGGCCACATCGACCTCGCGAGCCCGACCGCGCACATCTGGTTCCTGAAGTCGCTGCCGTCGCGCATCGGCCTGATGCTCGACATGACGCTGCGCGAGATCGAGCGCGTGCTGTACTTCGAGGCCTTCGTGGTGATCGACCCGGGCATGACCTCGATGCAGCGCGGCCAGCTGCTGTCCGACGAGATGTACCTCGAGGCGATCGAGAAGCACGGCGACGAGTTCGACGCCCGC
>CAWHEA010000035.1:0-132427 GCA_963828265.1 uncultured Gammaproteobacteria bacterium
CTCCTGATGTCACCCTTGCCCACCGCGCAATCGTCGCGGATCCCGCTGTGGCTGGTGGCCCTGTTGTGCCTGATGGCGTTTGCCTTCCAGGGGACGCGCGGCCTGTGGGAGCCCGACGAAGGCCGGTACAGCTCGGGCGGCATCCACATGGAGCAGAGCGGCAACTGGCTCATCCCCACGGTGGACGGCGAGACGCCGCACCTCACCAAGCCACCGCTGACGTACTGGGCGCTTGCCGCGAGCTTTGCCGCGTTCGGCCACAACGAATGGGCTGCGCGCCTGCCGGGTGCGCTCGCGTACATCGGCACGGGGCTGTTCGTATTCGGCCTGGGCCGCAGGCTTTGCCCGCGACGGCCGTGGCTCCCCGCCGTTGTATGGGGCTTGTCGTTCGGGCCGGTGATTGCCGCCAACGTCGTCTCGACCGACCCGCTGCTCGTCCTGTTCGAGACCGCGGCGATGCATGCCTTCGTCGAGGCCTGGTCGCGGGACCGCGTGGATGCGCGGCGCTGGTACACGTGGATGTGGTTCGCCTGGGGCCTGGCCTTCATGACCAAGGGTCCCCCGGGCCTGCTGCCGCTGTTCGCGATGACGCTGATGCTCGCAGTGCACGACCGTGCGCGGTTGCGCGCGATGTACGCGTTCACGGGCGTCGCAGTGTTCCTGGTCGTCGGCTTCTCCTGGTTCGGCGTCGTGGTGGCGCAGCAACCCGACCGGCTCGGTTATTTCCTCGGGTACGAGGTGTACGACCGGGTCTTCACCTCGGCACACGACCGCAACTCGCAGTGGTACGGCGCGTTCAAGGTGTACCTGCCGGTCCTGGTGGCGGGCGCGTTGCCCTGGATCGTGCTGGCCACGCTCGCCGCCGGCGGACCGGTGACTGGCTTCCGCACCCTGCGCAGCCGGCTGCGCGAACGCGACCGACCCTGGCTGCTCCTCGGCTACTGGCTGCTGCTGCCGCTCGCCGTCTTCTTCCTGGCCCGCTCGCGACTGCAGCTGTACGTGCTCCCGCTCTTCGTGCCGCTCGCCCTGATCATGGCGCGGCCACTCGCACGCTGGCGCGGACTCGATGGCCGTCGCGCCTTCGTGGTCATCGGCCTCACGGCCACGGTGCTGCTCGGCCTCAAGGGCACGCTGGCGTACTGGCCCTCCAACCGTGATTCGCGTGCGCTCGGCTCGCAGCTGCGCCAGCAACTGGCGTCGCACCCGGCCGACGAGATCATCTTCGTCGGCATGCGTCCGTTCTACGGGCTGAACGTCTACCTGCCGCAGCGCATCGACGGCCTCGAGATCGACGCCCGGCGGTTCGACTATTCGACGCACGTGACCGCGCAGGAACTCTGCGCCGAGATCGCACGCCGCCCGCGGACCGTGTACCTGCTGAAGGACAAGCACGCGCCGGGCTTCGAGCAGTCGCTCGCCGCCTGCGGCCTGCAGCCTGCCCGTCTCGGGTCGGTGCATGCCGACGACAACGACCTGGTTCTCCTGACGGCTGGCACCGGCGCGCACTGAACCGTTTCGGGCTAGGATTGTCACCGTCGCCGACGGAGGAAATAACGGATGAATACAAGGAACGGGCTCGCCCGCCTGCTCGCCACCCCGTTGCTGCTCGTGCTCGGGGCAACGGCCCTGGCGCAGGACGCCAACATCACCCAGCCGATCGCCGACCTCGAGCGCCTGCTGGCCGCCGAACCGCTGGTCATCACCCAGGCCGAAATCAGCCGCCCCAAGGCGAAGGGCGACATCACGCTCAGGGCGGACGTTTCCTTCGGCGGCGCGCCGCCGCTGCGCGTCAAGCTGCGCAAGGCCGAGCCCGGCGCAGACTCGTTCAACAACGTGCCGCGTTACGACCTCGCGGCCTACGAACTGCAGAAGCTCTTCATCGACCCCGCCGAGTACGTGGTGCCGCCCACGGCGCTGCGCATGATTCCGCGCCAGGATTTCGTGAAGTACCAGGCCGACGTCGTGCGGACGTTCTCATCTGCCGACCAGGTGCTGGCCGTGCTGCAGTACTGGCTGAGCGACATCGCCGTCGTCGCCGACGTCTACGATCCCGCCCGCTTCGACGCCGATGCCGTGTACGCGCGCCACGTCGGTCAGCTCAACGTTCTCACCTACCTGATCGAGCACCGTGATTCGAACGTCGGCAATTTCCTCATCGGCAAGTCGCCGATGGGCGCCCGCGTGTTCTCCATCGATCACGGCGTCGCCTTCGCGTCCAAGGACAGCGATCGGGGCGAGGCGTGGAAGGATATCCGCGTGAGCCGCTTGCCGGCCGATACGGTCGCGAAGCTGCGCACCGATCACCGTGCCGGTGCTCGAGCAGCGACTCGGCGTGCTGGCGCAATGGAAGCTCGAGGGCGATCGCTACGTCCCCGTCGCCCCTGGGCCCAACCTTTCCCCGTTTCGCGGCGTGCGGCGCGAAGGCAACGACCTGCAGATGGGCCTCACGAAGAGCGAGATCTCCGCCGTAAATCGCCTGCTCGTCCGCCTGCTCCAGCGTATCGATGCCGGCGAGATCGCGGTCGCGGCGACTCCAAACTGAGGACGCAAGGATGCTGAATCTCCGCCTGTCGACGCTCGTCCTCGCGTGCCTGGTCAGCATGCCTGTTGCAACCGCGCCGGCGGACGCCTCGAGCCCATCGGTGCCACCAGCGATCGCGCCATCGGCCCAGGTTCAGTTCAAGGGCGTCGACCGCGTCGTGGCCTTCGCCGACGTGCACGGCGCGTACACGGAACTGCACACGCTGCTGCGCGAGACGGGCATCGTCGACGCGCAGGACCACTGGGCGGCCGGACGCACGCACGTCGTGAGCCTCGGCGACCTGCTCGACCGCGGCGCCGATTCGCGCAGGGTCATGGACCTGCTGATGCGACTGCAGGGCGAGGCCGCGACAGCCGGTGGCCAGTTGCACGTCGTCCTCGGCAACCACGAGGCGATGAACGTGCTCGGCGACCTGCGCTACGTCGACCCGGGCGAGTACGCCAGTTACGTGGACGTCGAATCCGCCACCGAACGCGCGGACCGGCGCAAGGCCTGGGAGGCGGCGCAAGGCCCGGGCTCCGGCGCTGCGTTCGACCAGAAATTTCCGCCGGGCTACTTCGGCCACCGCGCGGCGCTCGGCCCCGAGGGGCAAGTACGGACAATGGCTGCTCTCGTTGCCGGTGGCGATTGCGGTCAACGACACCCTGTTCATGCACGCGGGACCGTCGAACGTGCTGCGCGGCATGAGCCTGCCGGAAGTGAACTTGCGCTATCGCACGGCGCTGACCGATTACCTCGGCCTCGAGTCTCGCCTCGAGCAGGCCGGGTTGCTGCAGCCCGGCGACGAATACCGCGCCCGCTCGAAGCTGGCCCGGGAACGCCTCGCGGTGATGACGGCAGCCGCAACGACAGGTGGCGGCACGACGGATGGCGCACTCACCGATGCCGTGCAGCGGTTCGAAATCGCGGCCAGCAGCGACCTGCTGTCGGCGGACGGGCCCAACTGGTATCGCGGCGCCGCGATGTGCAACGAAGTGGCCGAGGCGGACGTGATGCTGCCGCTGCTGCAACAGTTCGGCGTCGCACGACTGGTGGTTGGCCACACTCCCACCCGCGACCAGCGCGCAGCGTCACGCTTCGACGGGCGCGTGGTGAAGCTGGATGCGGGCATGAACCGGGCGGCCTACAAGGGACGCGCGGCGGCGCTGTTCATCGAGCCATCCGGTCTCAGCGTCCGGTATGCCGGCGAACCGGCGGCGGTGCCGATCAAGCCCGAGGGCCTGTTCGTCGCACCCAATGAACTCGACGACGCGAGCGTGCTCGCCGCATTGCGCGATGGCGACGCGACGGTGGACGGCCCGCGCGGCCCCAACGAGATGAACGTCTCCGTGAACCATGGCGGCAAGCGGATTCCCGCGATTTTCCAGGTGCGCACGGAAGGCGCTGCCCGCAAGGAAGTCGCGGCGTACCGGCTCGACCGCCAGCTCGGGCTCGGCATCGTGCCGGTCACGGTCGAACGCGAAGTCCAGGGCCAGCGGGGCGTGCTGCAGGGGCGTCCGCTCAAGTGGGTGACGCAGGCCGAGGTGCAGCAGCAGCAGTTGCGCGGCGGCGGCTGGTGCGGCGCCGAGCCGCAGTTCCAGCTCGTCTATGCGTTCGACACGCTGATCGGCAACGAAGGCCGCACGCCGGATTCGCTGCTGTTCGACTCCGACGACTGGTTCGTCTACGTGACGGCGCACGATCGCGCGTTCGGCTCGTCGAAGTCCCTCCCCGCTTACCTCAAGGCGCGACCGCCTGCGACGGGCGCAGAGCTGCGACGCAGGGTCGCGGCACTGGACGAGTCCAGCCTCGAGACGTCGCTCGGAGAGTTGCTGGATGCGAAGGGACGCAAGGCGATCCTGGATCGTCGCGATGCACTGCTGGCACTGCCTGCGGCTTCGAGCACTGCCGCCAAGAGTCGCTGACACACCGCGTCAGGTGGTGACGAACCGCCTGACGACGAATGTGGCGCGCGCTTCGAGACCGTCGACGTCACTCGCGATCACTGCGATGCGCAGCTCGTCGATCTGCGACGTCGACCGGCGCCGTGCCGACGAACGCGCGCTGACGCACGTCGAACCGCACCCAGCGCGGCAGCGGCTTGCCGTCGTCGCAGCAGGCGCGAAGGTTCAGCACGTCGCCAGGATCCGCGTCCAGGAACGCGGTCGGCGAGACGGGATGCAGGAACGGCTGGCCCGGCGAAAAGACCAGGTCGGGGATTTCCTCGACCGCCTCGGGCGCCACGTTCATGACGTTTTCGAGCGCCTTGCGGCTGTAGCCCCGGCCGATCGCCACGGCGAGCGCGATCCACGCGAATGCCAGCACCAGGTTCAGCACCGCGAATTTCGGCGCATCCCAGTGCAGGTGATTGAGGCCGACATAGACGGCCAGCGCCTGGATCAGGTCGCCGAACCGCCAGAAAAAAGTGTCGATGGCCGTCTTGCCGTCGTACTTCGCGTCCCGGTCCACGGGCAGGAAGAGCGCCTGTCGTGTCGTGTTCATCACCGAGTAGTCGACGCTGTTCTCCGCGACCTTGATCCAGCGGATCATGGTGAAGATCGGCACGAAGCCGCCGAGCAGCGGGGCGAGCGCCAGCAGTCCGTAACCGACCGCCACGATGATCGGGTGAATCAGCAGCGCGCCACGCACGCCCACGGTCTGGAAGATGCGCGAGACCAGGAACAGCTGGATTGCGAGACTGACCAGCGTCACCCAGAACTGGAAATCGCCGTAGAAAGCGGTAATGAGCGAACTCATGTCGAGCGCGCCGCCACTGGCCGCAATGCGCGCCGCCGCGTCGGCCTTGACGTAGTCGGCGAGGATGAACTCGCCGGTCGAGTTGATCCAGTTGAGCAGCACCACGAGCAGCGCGATCAGCAGCAGGTACCGGTCACGCAGGACCAGGCCGATGCCGCCCAGCAGACGAGGAACGCGACGGCCGTGCTCAGCCGAAATGGCGCGCGAGCCTTCCGGAACAGCGGCGCGTTCAGGCCCCGCCAGGAACAGCGTAGAGCCGAGGATGCAGGCCGCGAGGACCATGAGCCCGATCGGCGATAGCGCCGCCACCGCGAGCTGCGTCAGCTTGGCGCCGGCGAGCGCGCCCAGGTTGGCGCCCAGCATGATCACGACGAACAGGCGCTGGCCGCTCTTGACGTTGAACGAATCCGCGGCAAACGCCCACATCTGCGACACGACCATGACGCCGTAGATGCCCACCCAGATGAAGAACGGGAGCGCGATGGACACGCCCGAGTGCCCGAGCACGGCGAAGATCGGCATCGTCAGCACGAAGAAGATCGTGACCGCGCGCAGCAGCCGCGCACCGTCGAGGTGGCGCCGCACCCAGCCGTACAGCGGCACGACGAACATCAGCACCAGCGCCATGAGCGCTACTGCGTACGCGCGCGTCTCGGCCGAAAACTTCGTGAGCATGAACGCTTCACGCAGCGCCTTCACCACCTGGTACGACGAGAGCAGCAGGAACGCGTGCATGAAGAACAGGAACGCGGCGCGGCCCTCCCCGGGCCGCACGCGCGTGACGAACGAAAGCAGCCGCTCGAAGGGGCTCAGGCCTGCGTGGTCGGTGATCAAGCGGATTCAGCCTCGGCGGTCGACGATGATGACGGGGTCCAGAGCCCTCAGCCGCGTCCGACGATGATCACGGGATCAACATAGCCGACCAGCTCGGTGGTGCCTTCCCGGCGCACCCAGACATCGTACTTGTACACGCCCGGCGCGCCGGGATCGCCCTTGAAAGACGTCCAGCCAGCCGGTCGAGTTACCGTTGACTGCGTCGGGACGATCGAAGGGCCAGACGGTCGCGCTGTCCAGCCCGGCGTATGGAATCAGGTTGAAATCGAGCTTGAACTCGAAGCCGCTCGTGATCGTCCACTCCACTTTCCTGCCGCCGCGATTCGAATAGGCGTTGCCGAATGCCTCGTCGATCACGACCTCGCCGTCCTCCATCACGCTGATGTGGAACACGAGCTTGTTCGATGTGGATGCGGACTTACCCTTCTTCGTGGCCGGTTTGGACGCGGCCTTCTTCTTTGCCATGGTGACTCCCTCCTTCTGCGTGTCGTGGATGTAGCCTGGTCTCCGCTCAGCCGGACTCGATGACTTTCCTGTACTCCGGATCCTGCAGCAGACTGCGGAACTCCGGCGCGGAACGCAACTGCGACGGCGGGTATCCCAACCGGACGAGTTCGGCGACGGCCCGCAGGGCAGCAGTGCGATCGCCCCTGTCGGCAGCCGCAACGCCGACAAAATACTGCACGTAGAGCAACTCCGGTCCGGCTGCAAGCGCGCCTGACAGATAGCGCCGGGACAGGTCGCTGTCGCCTACACGACCGTAGTAGTACCCCAGCTGCGCCCGTAACGCGGCATCGGCCGGCGCGGCCTCGAGTCCGGCCTCAGCCAACAGGATCGCACGCCGATAACGCGCGATCGCGTCGTCCCTGCGACCGTCGATCTGCCAGAGCGCATCGGCAAGGTTGCCCTGGATGACGTGATCGTGCTCCCCGAGCTCGGCGGCACGCTCGTAGTTGGCGACGGCCTCAGGAAACCGGCCAAGGTAGAAATAGGAGGTCGCCAGGTTCGAGTAGGCATCCTTCGACGGCTCGATCCGCAGCGAACGATCGTAGGCCTGCAGCGCGTCGCTGAGGTTCCCCGCCATCTGCAGCGCACCGCCGAGATTGCTCCAGGCGTTCGCGCTCGAAGGCACCAGCTCGGTGACCTTGCGCAGGGCGCTGGTTGCCTCGCCAATCTTGCCGCGCTGGAACAGGTATGACGCGAGCGCGGAATGGGCGCCCCAATAGGCCGGCTCCGCCGCGATCGCCCGGCGGTAAGACGCCTCGGCTTCGGCGTTGTTGCCCATGCCCTCGAGCGCGGCGCCCAAGCCGACGTGGGCATCGGCGTCCTGCGGGTTGCGCGCGAGCAAGCCGCGATAGGCCTCTGCAGCCGCATCGAACTTCCCGGCGATGACTGCCATGCTTGCCAGCGCCTTCTCCGTTTCAACCAGCGAGGAATCGAGTTCGAGGGACTTCCGGCAGACGCTGTCTGCGGCCGAGAGCGAAGCAGGGTCGTGCGTGCGCTCGAACTGCCGCGCGTAGGTCCGGCAGAGTCCAGCGTAGGCTCCGGCGAACTCGGGGTCGATGTCGATCGCCGCCTTGAACGACGTCTCGGCGTGCTTCAGCCGGCTGAGATCGCCCGGCTGGCGCAGCGCGGCGAGGCCGGCCAGGTACGGATCGATGGCGCGCGTATCGATTTGATGTGGCTTCCCGTCGCCAGGCCGCAGGTCCTTTTCCTTGAGGACGACCTGCAGCGCGTCGGTAACCGAGATGGCGATGTCGTCCTGCAGCTCCAGGACATCACGCCACGCGCGATCGAAATTGCCGGCCCAGACGTGATAACCCGTCGCCGTGTCGATCAGCTGCACCGTGACGCGAACGTTGTCGCCATTGCGACGCACGCTGCCTTCGAGCACGTGCCGCACGCCGAGCGACTGGCCTATCTTGCGCACGTCGAGATTCTTGCCCTTGAACTCGAAGGCGGAAGTGCGCGCGGCCACGCGCAGGCCTGGAATCTGCGCGAGCTTCGTCGAGAGTTCCTCGCTCAGGCCGTCGCCCAGGTAGGCATTCCCGCCGCCCGAGCTCATGTCGACCAGGGGCAGCACGGCGATCGAGCGGGCGCCGGGTTCCAGTTCGGGACCCGACGTGGCTGCCGCGGTCACCGGACCGTCGATCGAGCGCCACCACGCGAAACCCGTGACCAGCGCCATCAGGGCAACGCCAAGCACGATGACGGGCGCGATGGACTGGCGCGGTCGCGCGAACCTGCGCACGACACCGGTGCCCGCGGCACCCGCATCGACCATGATGCCGTCCGGCGTGATCTCGTAGGTCCAGGCCATGACGACGACGATCGGCAGTCCGATGATCGCAAGGATCGTCAATGCCGTCATCCACCAATCCGGGAATCGCAGCGGCTGGAACGTGACTTCTGCCACCTGCAGCATGATCCACATGCCGACCAGGTAGGACGCCGTGACCTTGAAGACGTGACGCGCCTGCAGCTCGACGAGCAACCGCTGCAGACGGCCTCCCAGCGTTGCGTTCGCCACGATGCCATCCGCAGCGGGTCCTGCCGCCTGTTCCCGCGGCGCGACGCTCTGGAAGTGCGCGATCAGCGCATAGGCGTCCTGGCCAACGCTTGCGATGTAACGCGGATGGCGCGGCTTATCGTCGAACAGCGCTCGCAGTGCGCGGACGGCTTCGCGCAGTCGGGCTTCGGCGGCGTGGTGTCGGTCGTCCGGCCAGAGTTCTTGGCGGAGCGTGCGACGATCTACGGCCTCGCCGTGACGGGCCGCAAGCGCGAGCAGCAGCTTGACCTGGTCTTCGCTCAGGCTGGAGGTGCAGTCCGCAGAAGACGCGCGGGATTCCCTGGGCTCGATGAGCCAATCCCCGAGGCGGAAACCGTCTTGAAGGCCCCCGGCGTCCATTGCCAATTGCCCGTCCCCACGTTCGCCTGAGCATAGCAGACAAGCCTGTCAGACTTGTCCTACTTCGTGGCGGCCAGGGCCTGGTCGAGGTCTGCAATGAGGTCGTCGACGTCTTCGAGACCGATGGACAGACGGACAGTGCCCGGTCCGATGTCGGTCCATCGCTGCTGGGCTTCGTTAAAGCCGCGAACCTTCTGCAGCGCGGGCGGCACCACCAGCGATTCGGTCGAACCGAGGCTCGCCGTAATCGAGAACAGTTCCAACCGTTCAGCAAAGCGTGACCCCGCCTCCGCATCGCCTGCCACGTCGACCGTGACGATCGTGCCGAAGTCATGCATTTGCTTGCATGCCAGGCCATGGCCGGGATCGCCCGGCAAGCCCGGGTAGCGAACGCGCTGGATCCGCGGGTGTCCGGACAGGTGCTCGGCGATGCGCTGGGCATTCCGGCACTGGGCATCCCAGCGGACGAAGTACGTCTTCATGCCGCGCTGCAGCAGGAATGCCGCGTGCGGATCCAGGGTGGGACCGAGAATGCCGATATCTTCGCGCATCGAATCGATGAGTTCGGCGCGACCGATGATCGCGCCACCCATTACGTCGCCATGACCGGATGCGTACTTGGTCAGGCTGTGCGCGAACAGGTCGACGTCGTACTGGCCGTGGTTGTGGAATCCTGCGAGCGTGTTGTCGAGCAGCGTCAGCGCACCATGGCGTCGCGCAATGGCTGTCAGCCGCTCGATATCGGCAACCTTGAGGACAGGATTGGTCGGAGACTCGAAAACGACCATCCGCGCAGGCGTCACTGCCAGCACGCGCTCGAGCCCGTCGAGGTCGTCGATCGACAGCATCGTGCTGGTGACTCCGAACCGGCGCAGCACGCGTCCGATGAGAGCGCGCGTCGGCTGGTATTGCTCGGCGAAATAGACGACGTGATCGCCCGACTTGAGCAGCGCGATCAGCGGCATCGAGATCGCGGCGATGCCGGAGCCCGTCAGCAGGCACCCGTCGCGGCCCTGCAGTTCGGCGAGCAGCAGCTCGAGCTGTCGCAACGTCGGGTTGGAGATGCGCGAATAGTAGAAGCCTTCGCGCCTGCCCTTGAACAGGTCGAGCGTCTCGTCGACGTCGTCGAACGTGAACTTCACCGACTGGTAGATCGGCGCGACCAGCGGGCGGTTGTCCGCGGGAACGTTCACCTCCGGCGGGTGCGTGACCCGCGTGCGCTTTTTCATGTCGACGCGGCCCGCAACTCGAATTCGTCGGCATCGAGGTGCACCGGAAAATCGCGGCGGAACGTGGCGAGCGATTCACGGTCGAGCACCACGGTCTCGACGAAATCGCCGCCGCGCTCGCCGCCGAGCACCTGGCCGAGGAAATCGAGCGCGACGCTGTCACCGGTGTAGCTCGCGCCGTTGCCGTCCTTGCCCACGCGGTTGACGCCGACGACGTAGCAGACGTTCTCGATGGCCCGCGCGCGCAGCAGCGCGCTCCACGCGGTGCGCCGGCGCGATGGCCAGTTCGCCACGTACAGCAGCACGTCGTAGTCGCCGCGATTGCGGCTCCACACCGGGAAACGCAGGTCGTAGCAGACCAGCGGACACACGCGCCAGCCCTTGAGACGTGACGACCAGGCGCTGTTCGCCCGCGGCGTAGTGCTGGTCCTCGCGCGCCATGCGGAACAGGTGCCGCTTGTCGTAGTGCGCGACGCCGCCGTCGGGCGTCGCCCAGACCAGGCGGTTGTAGTGCTTGCCGTTCTCCTCGACGATCAGGCTGCCGGTGATGGCGCAGCCGACCGCGGCCGACTCTTCACGCAGCCATGCGACCGTGGCGCCTGCCATCGTCTCCGCCAGCGAGACGGCCTCCATCGAGAATCCCGTCGTGAACATTTCCGGCAGCACGATCAGGTCGGTGTGACCTGCCAGTCCGCGAAAATGCGCCGCCAGGTTGCGGCGGTTGGTGGCGGGATCCTGCCAGGCAAGATCGGCCTGGATCATCGTGACGCGCAGGTTTGCAGTCATAGCGACCTCAGTTTTGCGGCCGCCGCATCCAGCGTGGTCGCGTGTTTGGCAAAGCAGAACCGGACGATGCGTTCGTTCTTCGCGGCACTGTCCGCGGAAAAGACCGAAATCGGGATGGCAGCGACGCCGTGCTGCGTCGTGAGCAGGCGCGCGAACTCGGTGTCGGGCAGGTTGCTCACGGCCGAATAATCGACGAGCTGAAAGTACGTGCTGTGCGCCGGCTCGAACTTGAATCGTGTCCGGGCGAGCAGGCCGGCGAAGTAGTCGCGCTTGCCCTGATAGAAGGCCGGCAGTTGCCGCGTGTGTTCCGGGCATTCGCGCATGAAGTCCGCGATCGCCGCCTGCAGGGGCGTGGCCACGACGAACTGCACGAACTGGTGCACTTTCTGGAATTCCTGCATCAGCGGCGGTGGCGCGATGCAGTAGCCGACCTTCCAGCCCGTCGCGTGGTACGTCTTGCCGAACGACGAGACGACGAAACTTCGTGCGGCCAGCTCCGCGTGCGTCAGCAGGCTGTGATGCTTGCGGCCGTCGAACAGCATGTGCTCGTAGACCTCGTCGGCAAGCACGAAAGCACCCGTGCCGCGCAGGAGTTCTGCGAGCAGCGCGAGATCCGCGGCGTCGAGCGTCGCGCCGCTCGGGTTGTGCGGAAAGTTGAGGATGACCAGACGCGTGCGCGGCGTGATCGCATCGCGCAGCCGTTGCCAGTCGATGCCGAAGCCGGGGCGCTGCAGGGGCACGTGCACCGCGCGTCCGCCAGCGAGGTCGACTGCAGGTTCGTACGAGTCGTAGGCCGGATCGAGCAGGATCACCTCGTCGCCGGCGCGGACGATGGCCTGGATGGCGCAGAACAATGCTTCGGTGCCGCCCGAGGTGACCGTGACCTCGTTGTCGGGATCGACCGTGCGACCGTAGTACCCGGCGACCTTCTCGGCGATCGCCTGCCGCAGGCTGGCCAGGCCGGCCATCGGTGCGTACTGGTTGCCGGCTCCACCCTTGGCCCGCATGTGGTGGCTGGCGAGCTCGAGCAGGCGGTCGGGCGGGTCGAAGTCGGGGAAACCCTGGGAGAGGTTGATCGCACCGTGTTCCGCGGCGAGGCGGGACATCACCGTGAATATCGTGGTACCAACTCGCGGCAGCTTGCTGTCGATCGGCGGGTGCATCGGCCGCATTCTAGCAGCGGCTCGGTGCAACCCTCCTCGCTTGCGGCAGGTGCTTACTCAGACGCCTTGTTTGCGCTCACTCGGCGCCCCGGCTACCGCGGGGACGCGTCACCCTTGTGTTTCCGCGAGGGAGCGGCAGAATCCCGGAAACCACCCGGGAGTCGTGTCATTCGCACCCTGACCGTCATCGCCCTGGCCGTGCTCTGGACCGGCACGAGCCTCGGCTCCGTTCCCGAATCCGCCGCCCGACCGGGACGGCTGCCCACGGGCATCGTTCCCCTGCACTACGAAATCCACGTCGAGCCGGACGCCGCGGCCCTGACGACGCGCGGGACGGTGTCGATCGACGTCGCCGTCGAACGACGCCTCCGACACGGTCGTTCTCAATGCCCTGGAACTCGAGATTCACCATGCGCTGGCCGACGCGGGCAACCCGGCGACCGTGCAACTCGATGCGTCTGCACAGACGGCCACGTTGAGGTTTGCGCAGTCGCTGGCGGCGGGGCCGCATCGCCTGCGCCTCGAGTACTCCGGAAAGATCGGGCAGACCGCGTCGGGCCTGTTTGCGGTCGACTACCCGGCGGAGGGCGGCGAGCGGCGGATGCTGACGACGCAGTTCGAAGTCGCGGACGCGCGGCGCTTCGCACCGATGTGGGACGAGCCGTCGGCCAAGGCCACGTTCACGCTCGAAGTCGTGATCCCGCAAGGACAATCCGCGTACTCGAACATGCCGGTCGCATCGTCCGCGGAAGCGAACGGCAAGCAGGTCGTTCGGTTCGCGACGTCGCCCAGGATGTCCTCGTACCTGCTGCACCTCACGGTCGGCGATCTCGAGCGCATCTCACGCAAGGCGGCGGGCGTCGAGATCGGTATCGTCACGCGCAAGGGCGCGGCGGAGCAAGGACGCGTTGCCCTCGATGCCGCCGTCGAGATCCTGCCCTGGTACAACGACTACTTCGGCACGTCCTACCCGCTCCCCAAGCTCGACATGATCGCCGTGCCCGGCACCAGCCAGTTCTTCGGCGCGATGGAGAACTGGGGCGCCATCATGTACTTCGAACAGGCGCTGCTGATGGACCCGCGGATCTCGTCGGAGTCCGACCGGCTCAACATCTACGACGCCGTGGCCCACGAAATGGCGCACCAGTGGTTCGGCAACCTGGTCACGATGGAATGGTGGGACGACCTCTGGCTGAACGAGGGCTACGCCACCTGGATGGCGGAGAAGGCCGCATCGACGCTGCGATCGCAATGGAACGTGCCGCTGCTCACGGTGAAATGGCCGCGCGAATTTGCGCTGCAGTCCGACGCGAGCGACGCGACGCATCCGATCGTCCAGCGCGTAGCGTCCGTGGATGCGGCCTCGCAGGCCTTCGATGCGATCGCCTACAACAAGGGCAGCGCCGTCATCCGCATGCTCGAAGCGAGCCTGGGCGAGACAGGCTTTCGCGACGGAATCCGTCGCTACGTGCGCCGATACGCCTACGACAACGCAGTCACCGACCAGCTCTGGTCGGAACTGGCCACGGCCACGAACCGGCCGGTGATCGACATCGCGCGCGACTTCACGCTGCAGCCGGGCGTCCCGCTGGTGAAGGCCGTGGCGGGACGCTGCGAGTCCGGTCGCACCCGCGTGACGCTGACGCAGGGCCGATTCGAAACAGGCACGCCTTCGCCGGTCGCCCTGACGTGGCGTATCCCGGTGATGTTGCAGGCCATCGATTCGAGGGCGACCGCGTCGACACTGCTCGGCAAGGATGGCGCGCCGGTTTCGGTCGAGGTCGGCGGCTGCGGGCCGGTCGTCGTGAATGCCGGGCAGACAGGATATTTCCGCACGCAATACGCGGACGCTGACCTCATCCGGATTCGCCAGAACCTTGGCGAGATCGCCGAGGTGGATCGGCTCGGCCTGCTGAACGACATCGCCGCACTCTCCAAGGCTGGCCGGATCCCGCCGACGAGCTACCTCGACCTTGCCGCCGTGGTCCCCGTCGACAGCCACCCCGTAATCCTGTTGCAGCTCACGGACGAATTCGCCGTGATCGATCGGCTCCTGACGGGGTCCGCGCAGCAGGCCGCCTGGCGCTCGTATGCGCGTGATCGGCTGCGCCCGGTCTTCGACCGGGTAGGATGGTCGCCCGGCGAGGGCGAGATCCAGGCCGTCGCACTGCTGCGCGAGTCGCTCATCGAGACGCTCGGACGCCTCGAGGATCCCATCGTCGTAGCAGGCGCACGCGAGCGCTTTGCACGTGCGCCGACCGATCCGGCCGCGATGCCAGCTTCGATTCACGATGCCGTACTCGCGGTCGTCGCAAAGCACGCGGATCCCGCGACCTGGGACGAAATCCGGTCTCGCGCAAAGTCAGCGCAGGATCCTGCGGAGAGGCAGTTGCTGTTCGCGGCGCTCGGGAAGCCGCTGGACAAGGCACTCGCCGCCCGCGCGCTGGACACGGCCCTGGCTCCGGAGACGCCGAGGGTCGCTGCAGCCCGGATCATCGGCAACGTCGCCGTGGATCATCCGGAGCAGACCTTCGACTTTGCCGTGCAACATGAGCGAGCCGTACTCGAGTACGTGGACGGGTCGTCCAGGTCGGAGTACATCCCGCGCCTCGCCGCCACGTCCTTCGACCGGGCGCTGGCCGACAAGGTCCAGGCCTACACTGAACGCGCTGTCCCGGCCGATGCCCGGGACGCACCGAGGCGGACGATCGCCTATATCCGGCTGCAGGCCGCCATGAAGGATCGACAGGTGCCCGCGCTGGAAGCCTGGCTACACGAGCCGTCGCACTGAAGGCTCAACCGGGCCGGCGCGGGTACGCCGAAAGGAGCTGTCAGCGCCCCAGCTGCACCGCCGCCATCGCCGCGCCGACGATGCCAGCGTCGTTGCCGAACGCCGCCGGCACGATCTCCGCCCGGCTGTTGAGCAGCGGCCCGAAATGCTGCCAGTTCTCCGTCACGCCGCCCCCGATCACGAACACGTCGGGCCACAGCAGCGAGTGGTACGCCTCGAGCACCTCGTTCACCGCGGCCGCCCACTCCACCCAGTCGAGGCCGAGGTCGGCGCGAACTTTGGCCGACGCGCGATGCTCCGCCTCCTTGCCCCGCACTTCGAGGTGACCGAGTTCCGTGTTCGGCAGCAGGCGCCCGTCCACGAACAGCGCGGTGCCGATGCCCGTGCCGAGCGTGATCACCATGACCGTGCCCTGGCGGTTGCGACCCGCGCCGAGCGTCATTTCGGCGATGCCCGCGGCGTCCGCATCGTTGAGGAACGCAACGGGCCGCTGCAACCGGGCCTGCAGGTGCCCCTGCACGTTCATGCCGATCCAGCGCTTGTCGATGTTCGCCGCGGTCCAGGCCACGCCCTGCTTGGCGACGGCAGGGAACGCGAGACCCACCGGACCGGACGACGGCAGTTCGCGCGCCGTCGAGACCAGCAATTCGAGGACGGCTTCCGGGGCCGCGCCCGCAGGTGTCGCGCGTCGCAGGGTCTCGCCCATGACGAGCCCCGATTCGATGTGCACCAGCCCCGCCTTGACGAACGAGCCGCCGACGTCGAACGCCAGCCGCAATGAGGGGTCGCCCTCTGTCACGTCGATCTCCTCTCGCAGTTCGCCGGCGTCGAAGCCGAAATCGACGTCCGTTCCGGCCACATCAACCCTTCTTCACGCTCTCGATCATCTGCTGGTCCGCGGCGAGCGCCATCTGCGCATCGCGCTCCTTCTGCTTCTGCTGCCGCGTCATCGTGTAACCCGCAACGACCACGCCCACCGCGACGACCGCGACCAGGATGGTGGCAAGCGCGTTGATGTCCGGGCTCACGCCGAGGCGCACCTTCGAGAAGATGACCATCGGCAACGTGCTCGAACCGGGGCCGGCAACGAAACTCGTGATCACCAGGTCATCGAGCGAAAGCGTGAAGGCGAGCAGCCAGCCCGACATCAGCGCCGGCGCGATGATCGGCAGCGTGATCAGGAAGAAGACCTTGAACGGGCGCGCGCCCAGGTCCATCGCGGCCTCCTCGAGCGAATCGTCCATCTGCGCCAGCCGCGACTGCACGATGATCGTGACGTAAGCCATCGTCAGCGTGATGTGCGAAATCACGATGGTCGTCATGCCGCGGCCCGCCGGCCAGCCGATCAACTGCTCCATGGTCACGAACAGCAGCAGCAGCGAAAGGCCCGTGATGACTTCGGGCATGACCAGCGGCGCCGTGGTGAGGCCCGACAGCAGCGTGCGGCCCTTGAAGGGACCGAACCGCGCGAGCACGAGCCCCGCGAGCGTACCGAGCGCGACGGCGAGCGTCGCCGAGATCGCCGCCACCTCGAGGCTGAGCTTGGCCGCGTTCAGGATCTGTTCGTTGCGCAGCAACTCGCCGTACCAGCGGGTCGAGAAGCCGCCCCATACCGTCACGAGGCGCGAGTTGTTGAACGAGTAGATGACGAGCAGCGCGACCGGGATGTACAGGAACGCGAATCCCAGGAACAGGGACAACATGCGGAACCAGGGACGGCCGTGGTTCACTTCCGCTCCCCTTCCTCGGGCTCGGCATTCTGTGCCCGGTCGAGGAACATGATGGGGATGACGAGGAACAGCAGCAGCGCGATCGCCACGGCGCTGGCCACGGGCCAGTCACGGTTGTTGAAGAACTCCGTCCACAACACCTTGCCGATCATCAGCATGCCCGGGTCGCCGAGCAGCGACGGGATCACGAACTCGCCGACCGCCGGGATGAACACCAGCAGGCAGCCGGCGATGATGCCGTGCTTGGACAGCGGCAACGTGATCTTGAGAAAGCCCTGCCACGGCTTGCAGCCGAGGTCGGCCGCGGCCTCGAGCAGCGTCACGTCCATTTTCTCGAGGTTGGCATACAGCGGCATGATCATGAACGGCAGGTACGAATAGACGATGCCGATGTAGACCGCGAAATCGGTCTGCAGCATCTGGATCGGCTGGTCGATCAGCCCGAGCGACATCAGCGCGTTGTTGATGAACCCGTTGTTCTTGAGGATGCCGATCCACGCGTACACGCGCAGCAGGAACGACGTGAAGAACGGCAGCGCGACCAGCAGCAGCAGGATGTTGCGCGTCGACGGGTTGCTGCGCGCCATCGCGTACGCCATCGGGTAGCCGATCAGCAGGCAGAGGATGGTCGAGACCGCGGCGACCTTGATCGAGTTGAGGTACGCCCGCCAGTACAGGTCATCCTCGACCAGGAACGCGAAGTTCCCGAGGTTGAGCTTGATCTGCATGACCTTGTCGCCGGTCCAGTGCAGCAGCGGCTCGTACGGCGGCATCGCGATCTGGCTGGTCGAGAAGCTGATCTTCAGCACGATCACGAACGGGATCAGGAAGAACAGCAGCAGCCACAGGTAAGGGACGGCGGTGACGGCCGTGCGCCCCTCCAGTCCCAGTCGCTTGAGCAGCGATTTCACTTCGTCACCACCACGGGGCTTTCCGGGTACCACTGCAGGTACACGCGCTCTTCCCAGGTGATGCGGTCATCGGCGTGGCGGTAGATGTTCGGCTGCGTGACGCGCACGACCTTGCCGGAATCGAGCCGCAGCAGGTAGATGGACATGTCGCCCATGTACGCGATGTCCCGCACGACGGCCGAGGCCCAGTTGTCGGTGGCGTCGGGCTTCTCGCGGCTGATCGTGATCTTTTCCGGCCGGATCGCCGCCCAGACGGTCGCGCCCGGCGCGGAACTCACGCCGTGGTCCACGTAGATCGGGGCCTCGAGGTCGTCGCAGCCGATGCGCACGTACGACGGCTCGTCCTCGACCAGCCGGCCCTCGAACATGTTGACCGAGCCGATGAACTCCGACACGAACCGCGAGTTCGGGTATTCGTAGATTTCGCTCGGCGTGCCGACCTGCACGATCTCGCCATGGTTCATCAGGCCGATGCGCGTCGACAGCGTCATCGCCTCTTCCTGGTCGTGCGTGACGACCACGAAGGTGACGCCGAGCGTCTCCTGGATGTTGATCAGCTCGAACTGCGTGTGTTCACGCAGCTTCTTGTCGAGCGCGGCGAGCGGCTCGTCGAGCAGCAGCAGCTTCGGCTTCTTGACGAGCGCGCGGGCGAGCGCGACGCGCTGGCGCTGGCCGCCCGACAGCTGGTGCGGCTTGCGCTTGGCGAACTGGCCGAGCCTCACGAGATTCAGCATGTCGTTGACGCGGCTCGCGATCTCGTCCTTCTTCAGCCGCTCCTGCTTCAGGCCGAACGCGACGTTCTGCTCGACCGTCATGTGCGGGAAGATCGCGTACGACTGGAACATCATGTTCACCGGCCGCTCGTACGGCGGGATCGACGTCATGTCCACGCCGTCGATGAAGATCTTGCCGGAGGTGGGTCGCTCGAAGCCCGCGAGCATGCGCAGCAGCGTCGTCTTGCCGCAGCCCGAGGCTCCGAGCAGGCAGAAGATCTCCTTCTTGTAGATGCTGAGCGAGACGTCGTCCACCGCGATGAAGTCGCCGAATTTCTTCGTGACCTTCTCGATCCGCACGTACGGCTTCGCGTCCGGGTCCGTCCAGGGCTCGAATTTCTGCTGGGCTGCACGCGGTGAAGTGGCCATGGTGTCTCTTTGTGTAGATCAGCGTCCCGTCACGAAGCGCGTCCAGGCGCGGTTGAGCGCGCGGGTGTACTCGGCGGACTTCGCCAGGCTCGGCTGCAGTCGCGCCGCGACTTCAGGCGTCGGGTAGATATTGGTGTCGTTGCGCAGGTCTGCGTTGACGAGCGACGTCGCGGCCTTGTTGGCGTTCGCGAAGTTGACGAAATCGGAGTTCTTCGCCGCGACTTCGGGCTGCAACAGGTACTCGATGAACTTGTGCGCCGCATCCTTGTGCGCCGCATCGGCGGGAATCGCCAGCGTGTCGAACCACATCAGCGCGCCCTCCTGCGGGATCGAGTAGCCGATGTCGAGCGGCTTGCCGGCTTCCTCGGCCCGGTCCCGGGCCTGCAGCACGTCGCCGCTGTAGCCCACGACGATGCAGAGTTCGCCGTTCGCGAGCTGGTCGATGTACTGCGAACTGTGGATGGTCTGGAGGTAGGGCCGGATCTTCATCAGTGCCTCTTCGGCCGCCTTGAGGTCGGCTTCGGATTCGCTGTTGGGATCCTTGCCGAGGTACAGCAGGGCCGTGCCGACCATGTCGGTCGGGTCGTCGAGCATCGACACGCCGCAGCCCTTGAATTTCGCGAGCACGGCCGGATCGAAAATCAGCTTCCAGCTGTCGAGGGGCGCATCCGGCATGATCGCCTTGACCTTGGCGCGGTCGTAACCGATGCCGGTGGTGCCCCACATGTAGACGACCGAATGTTCGTTGCCCGGATCGTGGCGCGCCGCACGCGCGACCAGGTCGGGATCGAGGTTGGCGAGTCCGGGCAGCTTGGACTTGTCGAGCGGCGCGAACACGCCCGCGGTCACCTGGCGCTGCAGGAAGTACGCGCTCGGCACGACGACGTCGTACCCGGAGTTGCCGGTCAGCAGCTTGGTCTCGAGGACCTCGTTCGAGTCGAAGACGTCGTAGCGGACCTTGATGCCGGTGGCCTGCTCGAAGCCCTTGATGACTTCGGGATCGATGTAGTCCGACCAGTTGTAGACGTTGAGCACCTGCTCTTTGCCGGCAGGCGCCGCGGCAGGTGCAGCCGACTCATCGGTGGCGGCCTGCTTGGATTTGCCGCAGGCGGACAGGAGCAAGGACAGCGCGGCTATGGCAGCCGCATGCTTCAGCAGGCTATTCATGGTTCTCCCTCGGTCGTCGCCCACCGCCACCCTCCCCGCGCGGTCGGCGTACTCCCGCTTATAGCTCAGGCACCGGGCAAAGTCAGCTTCGCCCTGAAACCAAACGGGGCGGCCGGACTGGTATCCGACCGCCCCGCGGGTGGCGTGTGCCGGGCGCTGTTACTTGCCCGTGGTGAACCGCGTCCAGGAGCGGTTCAGCAGGCGGGTGAATTCGGGCGACTCGGCAAGGTCCGGGAACAGCTTGGCCTTCACTTCGGCCGACGGATAGACGCCCGGGTCGTTCTTGACCGTGTCGTCGATCATGGCGAGCGATGCGGCATTGCCGTTGGCGTAGTTGATGAAGTTGGAGTTCTTGGCCGCCACGTCCGGCCGCATCATGAAGTTGATGAACGCATGCGCGTTGTCCGGGTGCTTGGCATCGGCCGGGATCGCGTACATGTCGAACCAGATGATCGTGCCTTCCTTCGGCACGCTGTACTTGATCACGTTGCCCTGGCCGACTTCGGCGGCACGGTCACGCGCCTGCAGGACGTCGCCGCTCCAGCCCACCGCGAGGCACAGCTCGCCGTTGGCGAGCGCGTCGATGTAGTTGGAGCTGTGGATCATGCGGATGTACGGACGGATCTTGAGCAGCAGGTCTTCGGCCGCCTTGAGGTCGGCCTCGTTCTGGCTGTTCGGGTCCTTGCCGAGATAGGCCAGCGCGACGCCGACCATCTCGCTCGGCGCGTCGAGCACCGAGATGCCGCAATCCTTGAACTTGGCGGCCCACTTCGGATCGAACACGATCTGCCAGCTGTCGACCGGCGCGTTCGGGTCGATCTTCTTGATCTTGCCCTCGTTGTAGCCGATGCCGTCGGTGCCCCACATGTGGTTCACCGCGTGCTCGTTGCCCGGATCGTGCAGGGCGACGCGCTGCAGGACTTCGGGGTCGAGGTTGCCCCAGTTGGTGAGCTTGCTGCGGTCGAGCTTGCGGAACACGCCCGCCTTGATCTGGCGCTCCATGAAGGAGGCCGACGGGACGACGACGTCATACCCGGTGTTGCCCGCGAGCAGCTTGGTCTCCAGCACCTCGTTCGAGTCGAAGACGTCGTAGTTGACCTTGATGCCGGTCTCGGCGGTGAACGCCTCGAGCGTCGTCGGGTCGATGTAGTCCGACCAGTTGAAGACGTTGACGACCTTTTCTTCGGTCGACGCCGGCGCAGCTGGCGCCGCAGCGGTCGGGAGCAGCGGCGGTCTCGGCGGCGGGAGGAGCCTCCTCCTTCTTGCCGCAGCCCACGAGGGCGGTGGCGACCACCAGGCTCAATAACCCGGCACGGATGCTGATGCTCATCTTGGACATACCCCTGTGCTTGCTGCGAGGCGCACCGGCTGGCGCGAGTGATGCTGTATAGCGAAGATTTTTTTCCGTGGCTAGAGGCAGCGCGCCGCGCCGCACTTCGGTGCACCACGGCAAACGCGCTGCCCCGGATTCGGGCGCGGCGCCTACGCCTACAGCCGACCTTCCTCGCGGCAGCGGGCGTAGGTCAGGTCGAGGCAGCGCCAGGCCTTCTCGGCGAGCTCGTCGATCTGCTCGCGGCTGATCACCAGCGGCGGCGAAATGATCATCGTGTCCCGGACGGCGCGCATGATCAGGCCGTTCTCGAAGCAGAAATCGCGGCAGATCGTGCCGACCTCGCCGCGGTTGTCGAAGAACGTGCGCGAGCCCTTGTCCTTGACCAGTTCTAGAGCGCCGATCAGGCCGACCGACCGCGCCTCGCCCACCAGCGGATGCTCCGAAATGTCGCGCCACTTCCTGGCCAGGTAGGGGCCGGTCTCGTCGTGCGTGCGCGAGACGAGGTTTTCCTGCTGGATCAGGGTGCAGGTTGACGCTGGCGACGGCGCAGGCCGCCGGGTGGCCCGAGTAGGTGAAGCCGTGGGCGAACTCGCCGCCCTTGTCGATGATCACGTCGGCCACGCGGTCCGCGACCATGACGCCACCGATCGGCAGGTAGCCCGACGACAGGCCCTTGGCGATCGTCATCAGGTCGGGCTTGATCCCGAAGTGGTTCGAGCCGAACCAGTGGCCGGTGCGGCCAAAGCCGCAGATGACCTCGTCCGCGACCAGCAGGATGCCGTAACGGTCGCAGATCTTCTGGATTTCCGGCCAGTAGGTGTCCGGCGGGATGATCACGCCGCCGGCGCCCTGGATCGGCTCGCCGATGAAGGCCGCGATCTTCTGCGGCCCCAGTCTCGAGGATCTTCTGCTCGAGCGTGTGCGCGACCTTCACGCCGAATTCGGCCGGACTGAGTCTGCCGCCCTCGCCGTACCAGTACGGCTGCGGGATGTGGACGATGTCCGGGATCGGCAGGCCGCCCTGCTCGTGCATGAACCCCATGCCGCCGAGGCTCGCCCCGGCCATGGTGCTGCCGTGGTAGGCGTTCTGCCGGCTGATGATGACCTTGCGTTCGGGCTGCCCGAGCAGGTCCCAGTAGCGGCGCACGAGGCGCACGACCGTGTCGTTGCCTTCCGAGCCCGAGCCGGTGAAGAACACGCGGTTGAACTGCGGCGGCGTCAGGTCGACGAGCTGCTTCGCGAGTTCGATGGCCGGCGGGTGGGCCGTCTGGAAGAAGCTGTTGTAGTACGGCAGCTCGAGCAGCTGCCGGTAGGCGGCCTCGGCGAGTTCCTTGCGACCGTAGCCCACGTTGACGCACCAGAGGCCCGCCATGCCGTCGAGCATGCGGTTGCCTTCCGAGTCGTACAGGTACACGCCCTCGGCCTTGACGATGACCCGCGAGCCCTTCGCGTGCAGGTTCTTGTAGTCCGTGAACGGGTGCAGGTAGTGCTGGCGGTCCAGCTCCTGCCATTGGGCGGTGGTGCGGTCCGCGATGTAGGGCGTCGGTTTCATGGAGGACGGTGTCCAGGAAAAGGGGTTAGGGGTTAGGGGTTAGGGGTTAGTCGGATAAGAGGTGCGGTGGATCGTCCGGAGCTGAGCCTACATCGCGAGAAGTAAATCCCGATGCGCCAGCTGCCCCTCCGACTAACCCCTAACCCCTAGCCCCTAACCCCTTCCTGAACGTCGTCAGACGTTCAGCAGCAGGTGCTCGCGCTCCCAGCTGCTGATGACCTGCAGGAACGTGTCCTGCTCGCTTTCCTTCACCGCGGTGTAGGCCAGCACGAAGCGGTCGCCGAGCGTGTCGATCAGCGTGCGGCAGTCGCGCAGCAGGCGCACCGATTCCTCGAGGCTGCGCGGCAGGTTGAACGGCAGGTCGTACGCGCTGCCGGAGACGGGCTCCGACGGCTTCAGGCCTTCCAGCATGCCGAGGTAGCCGCAGGCCAGCGAGGCGGCGAGCGCCAGGTAAGGATTGGCGTCCGCGCCGGCGAGACGGTTTTCGACGCGACGGTTGTCCGGGTTCGAGATCGGCACGCGCAGGCCGGCGGTGCGGTTGTCGTAACCCCACTGCGTGTTGATGGGCGCGAGGTGCCGCAGGATGATGCGGCGGAACGAATTCACGTTCGGCGCGAACAGCGCCATCGCCTGCGGCAGGTACTTCTGCAGGCCGGCGATGTGCGAGAAGAACAGCTGGGTCGGGTTGCCGTCCTTGTCGCTGAACACGTTCTTGCCGGTCTTCGCGTCCACGATGCTCTGGTGGATGTGCATCGCGCTGCCGGGCTCGCGCGCCATCGGCTTCGCCATGAACGTCGCGTACATCTTGTGGCGGAACGCCGCCTCGCGCGCCGTGCGCTTGAACATGAACACCTGGTCGGCGAGCGACATCGCGTCGCCGTGGATCAGGTTGATCTCCATCTGCGCGGCGCCGTCTTCGTGGATCAGCGTGTCGATCTCGATTTCCTGCGCTTCGCAGAACGCATAGATGTCGTCGAACAGCGGATCGAATTCGTTGACCGCGGCGATGCTGTACGACTGGCGGCCGATTTCCGGCCGGCCCGAGCGGCCCACCGGCGGCTTGAGCGGATAGTCGGCGTCGATGTTCGGCTCGACGAGGTAGAACTCGAGTTCCGGCGCGACGATCGGCTTCCAGCCCTTCTGCGCGTAGAGGTCGAGGATGTGGCGCAGCACGTAGCGCGGCGCCATCGTCACCGGACGGCCGTCCGAGTAATAGCTGTCGTGGATGACCTGCGCGGTCGGCTCGGCGGCCCACGGCACGACACGCGTCGTGTTCGGGTCGGCCTTCAGCACGATGTCGATTTCCGACGGGCTGATGGCGCGGTCGTCGTCCGGGTAATCGCCGGTGACGGTCTGCAGGAAGATGCTCTCGGGCATGCGCATGCCCTCGTCTTCCGCGAACTTCATCGCGGGCATCACCTTGCCGCGCGCGATGCCGGCCATGTCGGGGACCACGGCCTCGACTTCCGAGATGCCGTGTTCCTTGAAAAACTGCTGGATCGGGGTGCTCATGAAAACTACTTCCGTGCGTTGATTCGTGCGCGCGCCGCGTCGCCGAAGGCGGCGAACAAGGCGTGCGAAAAGGGATTCTTCAGGACCTGCCATTCCGGGTGCCACTGCACCGCGAGCGCGAAGCCCGGCGCATTGCGGACACGGAACGCTTCGATCAGCCCGTCGGGGGCGCGGGCTTCGATTTCGAGATCGCGGCCGAGCGTCTGCACGCCCTGCGAGTGCAGCGAGTTGACCATCGACCCGGTCCGTGCCCGCGAGTCCGTGCAGGTAGCCGCCCCGCACGAGTTCCACCTCGTGCGCCGGCGCGTACTGGACCTCGAGCGGCTGCTCCTTGTCTTCGCGGTGATCGCGCATGCCCGGCACGTCCTGCACCTTCTGCCAGAGCGTGCCGCCGAACGCGACGTTCATTTCCTGGAAGCCGCGGCACACGGCGAACAGCGGCAGGCCCGCCGCGATGGCCCGCGGAATCAGCGGCAACGTCGTTTCGTCGCGGTGCGGATCGTGCAGCGTGTCGGGATCGCTGGCCGGACCCTGGTAGCGGTGCGGCTCGACGTTCGACGGACTGCCGGTCAGCAGGATGCCGTCGAGTTGCGACAGCACGGCGTCGAGGTCGCGCTCACCCAGCGAGGGGATGAGGACCGGAATCGCGTCGGCCGCCTCGGCAACGGCGGCGATGTACTTTTCCCCGACGCAGTGGAAGGGGTGCGGGCCCAGGATCCGGCGATCCGCGGGAATGCCGATCAATGGTTTGTGGCGAGCCACGTTTAAAATCCTAGACGGCTCTTGGGGGGCCATCATTCGGGGACGGTCCGGATTAAACCACAGCCACCCCCCTGCCGTCGCCGCGCAGCGCAAAAAAACGGCCAAAAATCAGCCCAAACATGGACTTGGATCGATTCTTGACAGCGCCTGCACGGCTTGCCGGCCGGCGCGGCGAACGGCTATTCTCCCCGCTCCCGGACGGCCCAGCCGTCGCTAAATCCTAAACAACGGGTGTCGTCATGCCGCAGTTTGCGGAATTCGGGCCGGCCGCCGCCTGGCTCAAGCGTCATCCGCAGGTGCGCTTCGTCGATCTGCTGCTCGCCGACCTCATGGGCATCCCCCGCGGCAAGCGCGTCACGGCTGCGGAACTCGAGGGCGTGCACGGCATGGGGCTGCTGCTGCCCGGCTCGATGTTCGCGCTCGACGTGCTCGGCGGCACGGTGCAGTCCACCGGCCTCGGCTTCGACGAAGGCGACGCCGATCGCGTGTGCCTGCCGATCGCCGGCACGCTCGTGCCGGTGCCCTGGCTCGGCGAACACGTCGCGCAGATGCAGGTCAGCATGTACGAGCACGACCGCACGCCCTTCCATGGCGATCCGCGGCACGTGCTCGAGAACGTCGTCGCGCGCTTCACCGCGCTCGGGCCTGCAAGCCCGTGATGGCGGTCGAACTCGAGTTCTATCTCGTCGATCGCGAGCGCACGCCGGAGGGCCACGCGCAGCCGCCGCGCCAGCCGCTGACCGGCCGCCGCGAGGTCAAGACGCAGATCAACTCGATGCAGGAACTGGACGAGTACTCGGCCGTGCTCGAGCGCGATCGACGCGGCCGCGCGCGAGCAGGAACTGCCGGTCGGCACCGTGCTCGCCGAATACGGCCCCGGCCAGTTCGAAGTGAACCTGCACCACGTCGACGATCCCGCTGCTCGCCTGCGACCACGCGATCCGCCTCAAGCGGCTGGTGAAGGGCGTGGCCCTGCAGCACGGCATGGAAGCGACGTTCATGCCGAAGCCGTACCGCGACCACGCCGGCAGCGGCGCGCACCTGCACGTCAGCGTGCTCGACGCGCAGGGCCGCAACATCTTCGAGGCCGAGGACCCCGCGGGCAGCGAACAGCTGCGCCACGCGATCGGCGGCCTGGCCGCGACGATGAACGACGCGATCGCGATCTGCGCGCCGACGGCCAATTCGTACCGGCGCTTCCAGCCCGAGGCCTACGTGCCGCTCAACCCGAGCTGGTCCGTGAACAACCGCGGCGTCGCGTTCCGCGTCCCGCACGGCCCGCCCGCGAGCCGGCGGGTCGAGCACCGCATCGCCGGCGCCGACGCCAACCCGTACCTGCTCTCCGCCATCGTGCTCGCCGGCATGCACCTGGGGCTCACGCGCAAGCTCGATCCGGGTCCCGGTGCTGGCAGGCAACGCGTACCGCGACACCACGCCGACGATTCCGCAGTCGTGGCCCGAAGCGCTCGGCGTGTTCGAGCGCAGCGAGTTCGCGCGCGAATACCTGGGCGAGCGCTTTGCGAGCCTGTACGCGCAGACGCGCCGCGGCGAGATGCAGGATTTCAACTCCTACGTGCCGGCCATCGATTACGACTGGTACCTGACCACGAGCTGAAGCCATGCCGGTCGCGCACATCGATTCGTACTACGCCGCCTCGGCGAATCCCGCGCCGGACCGCCCGCCGCTCGACGGGCGACGTCGAAGCCGACGTCTGCGTCGTGGGTGGCGGCATCGCCGGCTGCGCGACGGCGCTGTTCCTGGCCGAGCGCGGCTACAAGGTCGTGCTGCTCGAAGGCAACCGCATCGCGTTCGGCGCGTCGGGTCGCAGCGGCGGCCAGGCGATCGTCGGTTACGCCTGCAGCCAGGACAAGCTGGTCGCGCAGGTGGGCAAGGCCGACGCGAAGAAGATGTTCGACATCTCGGTCGACGCGCTCGACCTGATGAAGGACCTGATCGCGAAGCACCGCATCGACTGCGACCTGCACTGGGGCCACCTGCACACCGCGCTCAAGCCGCGGCAGGAAGCCGACCTGCGGGCGTACCAGGACGAACTGGTCAACGACTACGGCTACACGTCGGCACGCGCTGGCTCGACCGTGCGGAACTCGGCGCAGGTGCTCGACACCGATCGCTACATCGGCGGGCTGCGCGACGACCGCAGCGGGCACCTGCATCCGCTCAATTACACGCTGGGGCTCGCGGCCGCCGCCGCAGCGGCCGGCGTGACGATCCACGAGCAGTCGATGGTCGTCGGCATCGAGCACGGCGCGACCGTGAAGCTGCGCACGGCCGGCGGCGCCGTCGGTCCGCGCGCAAGCACGTCGCGCTGTGCTGCAACGCCTTCATCGACGAGAAGATCTCGAAGAAGCTGCGCGACCGCATCATGCCGGTCGGCACG
Organism: uncultured Gammaproteobacteria bacterium; assembly: GCA_963828265.1. Taxonomy (GTDB): domain Bacteria; phylum Pseudomonadota; class Gammaproteobacteria; order Steroidobacterales; family Steroidobacteraceae; genus RPQJ01. Next base: position 27,498 of record CAWHEA010000035.1, read on the forward strand.
TACATCATCGCCACCGAACGGCTCGGGCAGGCGCGCATCGAGTCGCTGATGCGCGAGAACGTCGCCGTGTCGGACGTGAACTTCGTGCTCGACTATTTCCGCCGCTCGGACGACCACCGCCTGCTGTTCGGCGGCCGGGTGAGTTACTCCGGGCGTGACGCGCTGAACACGGCGAAGGCCACGCGCGTGCGGATGCTCAAGGTCTTCCCGTCGCTCGCCGACGCGAAGATCGATTTCGCCTGGGGCGGGCACGTCGACATCACGATGAGCCGCGCGCCGGACTTCGGGCGCATCGCACCGAACGTGTATTACCTGCAGGGATTCTCGGGCCACGGCATCGCGCTCACCGGCATCGCCGGGCAGATGGTGGCCGAGACGATCGCGGGACAGGCCGAGCGCTTCGACCTGTTCACCAAGCTCAAGCACCACGATTTCCCCGGGCGGCCCCGCCCTGCGCATGCCGGGACTCGTGCTGGCGATGCTCTGGTTCCGGCTCAAGGACCTGCTCTGATCGTTCGAAATTGATCGCTTCCGATCGATCGGCTACGTTATGCGGCGCCGGATGTTGCGTCCGGATAAGAACAAATCCAAGGGAGCCGTTGTGAATCGATCAAAGCCCGTCATTGCCTTTGCTTTTGGTCTTGGCTGCGCGTTGTTCGCAGGCCAGGGCATGGCTGCATTCGGCGAGGTCGCAGCCCAGGTGTGGGTCGAGCGCACGCAGCGGATCGTCGCGGCCATCGAGCAGCCGATCCCGACGGGCGCTGATCTCGACGAGAGTTCGCTGAATGCGGGACGTTACCTCAGCGGCATCCAGGACGCCTGTGCAGGCCTGACCGGCGAACTCATCAAGAACGGCGGCAAGAACATGCCGGTCTGGGCCCAGACCGCGCAGCAGAACCTGTGCCTGGGCTCGAAGCAGCTCTGGAGCTCGTTCGACGCCGGCAAGAAGAACAAGGAATACTGCCGGCAGCTGGCCGGTGCGGCCAGCTACGCACGCAAAGCCAAAGCGGGAGACGACCCCGACAGCGTCGTGGCCGCTGCAGCGCAATTGGCTGCAGCCGCAGAGAAGCTGGCATCCACGAAAATCACGCTCGTGAAGAAGAGCATCCTGGGGGACAGTGAACTCTCGTTTCAGTGCACAGGCTGACGGCCGGCCTCTCTAGAACCGCGGCTGCACAAGGACGGTCAGGTCGATCACGCGACCCGCGCTCGGGCCACCGCTGCGCAGCGCAGGCGCGGCGCGGTATTCCGTGCCGGCAATACGCAGCGCGGTCGCGACGATTGCCCTGCCCTGTGCATCATCGGCCGCGTCGGTCGCGGCACAGATCAGTGAACCGTCGGCCTCGATGCGGCAGGCCAGTCGCACTTCGACCTCGGCGCCCTCGTCACCCCCCAGTCGCGGCAGCACATACCGGGGCGCGTCGGGATCGGGCTGCCGCACGAACTCGACCTCCGCGACCGGGGTGCGCGGCGCGCCGAGAAAATCGAACGGCCTGCGAGCGGCTGGATCGACGAGCACGCGTACCGTCGCTCGCATCATCTGCGGGTCGTCGGGATCCACGCCGGTCATGTCGAAGGCCACCAGGCGCGCGAGGGTCTGTGCCACCTGCTCCTGCGCCAGGCTGATACCGTCCGGCCCTTCGACTCCGCAGCCAAACGTCCACCCCGTGGTGCGATCGATCTCGGCACGCCAGTTCGGCCTCGATTGCCGGCCCCGGCTCCGCGGCGAGCGGCGCATGCGCGAGGTGACGCTCCGCGATCGACGGCTCGTCGACGATCTTCGCCCGCGACGGGTCGAGCATCGTTGGCAACGGCGGTTGGATCCAGCTCCTGAGTTCCATGCGCAATGCGCACGTGGACCCGGTATCCCGGCCATAGCTCACCTTCGCCTCCACCGAGTGTCGGTCCCCACGATTGAATGCACTCATCTCGAGGAACGCTGGCGAAGATGCCATTCGCTTCTGCCGCAGGCGAGGACGGTACTGATCGTCGAAGGCCTCGACGAGCGCGCTGGACGCGTTGCCGAACTTGATCGTCTCGCCCTCGGTGCGGCCCGGTGAACCACCGTAGCCTGGGACCGGCATCACCGTGATCGCCCCGCTGGCCGATCGCTGCGTTTGCCACGACAACCCTGGACTCGTGGGCGGTGTGACGCGAGGCGCCAAGCTCGAAAACGGCCCGGCCTGGGATTCGATCGCCGTGAGTACATCCAGCCCAACCCGTTCGCATGCGGCAGCATCGGCCGCCTGCGAGACACCTTCGAAGCGCAATCCGTGCTCGTAGTAGTGGGAGAGCGCGCTCACCTCGAACTCGACGCCGCCGATGGGCAAGGGGTCGTCGGAGCGCATTGAGAACACGCGACCGGTGCGCTGCGACACCATCACGTTGCTCCATGCGAGTTGCGGCGCAGCCGCTTTGACCTCGTCGAGACTCATGCCGAGACGGAAGGGACCAACGCCGGGCGGCGAGGCAGCGCCATTGGCCGTGGACTGCGCGAAGCTCGGTGACGCCGACAGCAACAACGAGGCTAGCAGCAGCCCAGTGGCCGCAATCCCGCTTCGAACGCGGGGGACACGCGACGCTGGACTCGACACGACGCTACTCCGCCACCTTGAAGCTGACAGCCATACCGAACACCGCACCGGCACTGGGCGCCCCGTTCTTGAGTGTCGGGTTGGCCCTATACGACGGCAACAGCTTCTCGATCGCACGTGCGAAAGCGGCAGCAAAGCTGGCGGCACCGTCCGTCTGGCGCACCGTCGGGGGACGACAGACCAGCGAACCGTCGCTTTGCACCTGGCAGACGGCCTCGACCTGCGCGCCGACGCCCTCGCGCAAGGCCTGGTACGGGTAAACCTGCTGGATGTCCTTGTGCGGCGGTACTGCGTCGAACTCGATATCTGCCATTCGCAGCACCGGTCCGGTGAAGCTCAGCGGCCGCACGTCCGCTCGCGCAACGCGCACGGGAATCTCGACCAGCACGGGCTGCGGGTCATCGCGGTCGAGACCGGACATGTCGAACGCGATGGCACCGGCGTAGCGACCGGCTGCGGCCGTGATGTCGCCGTCAGCAACTGCAGCGGCGCCGTGCTGGCACATCAGCACCGCCCCCGACTGCCGACTGACCTGGCACTGCTGCGGCACGACGACTTCGTCCGCTGCAAACTGCAGTCGACTGGCGAGCAGGTGGCGGCTGCCGATCGGCATGCGGCGCACGACTTTGGACTCGTCGTACGGCATCACCGCCAATGGGGGCTTTTCGCGCCAGCCGATGACCGTGACGCTGCACACGCAGTTGCCCGCGCTGCGCGCGTCGTAGGTGATGGTGCCCTTCACCTCCAGCCGGTCGGCCTCGCGCCGGGCCGAAAGCCCCATCCGGTCGACCTGTGCGCTCGCCAGGCGCTTGCGCGGCACCGGACGGCTGCGCGCGTCGAATGCCGTGAACAACGCCGTCGAGCCCTTCCCGAAAGCTACCGCCTCGCCAGTGGGATCCTTTCTCGACTGCAGCATGCCGGCACTGCCTTCGAGCGCACTGAGCATCGTCAGCCCCGCCTGCTCGCAGGCCTGTGCGGAAGCTTCCGTGGTGCGCGAGGTCAGGACGATGTCGCGATCGTATTTCTCTTCGCGCGCCCGGACTTCCATGCGCCGCCCGCCGAAGTCGATGGCGTCCGCGGCGACGATGCCGAAGGCACGGCCCGTGAACTCGGACCGCGAGGTCGCCTGCCACTGCGCGCCGGGCACGGCGGCCTGGATCTCCTCGAGGCTCATCCCGAACACGAGCGGACCGAGACGGATCGCAGGCGCTGCGGCTGCGGTCGTTTGCTCCAGGTCTCGTTCGGCTGCCTGCGCGGCGGCAGGGACATCAGCCGCCCGGGCCGGCCAAACGAGGAAACTCCCAGCCAGCATGGCAGCAAGCCAAATCGCCCTCGTACCCTGCGAAACCTGTCCCGCCCTGCGCATGCCTGGACTCATGCTAACGATGCTCGGATTCCGTCTCAAGAACCCGCACTAAACCTGCGGGTCGTGTGGGCGCATCAGCGCCTTTCGGCCGCAATGGCCTGCAGGCCCTTCATGATCTCGCGGTTGTTCCCGGTCAGGTCGACCAATCGGGTTTCGATGTCGGCGATGCGCAGGCGACGTCAGCCTCAGGGCCTGACCTCGAACGAGGACTGCGTCGCCACCGTGATCGACCTTGCCCGCGGCCAGCTTCGCTTCGCCGCCCGTGTTCGTGCGCCACTGCCGTGCCGGCTGCCGCCGCCGAGGAGGCCGCCGACGACGGCGCCATTCTTGCTCGAGACCTGGTGACCGATGATGGCGCCGGCCGCCGCGCCGCCGACGATCTTGGCCGTGTCCTTGCCCGTGTCGCTCTTGCGCGACCTTCGTGAACGGCGCGTTGATCGACACGCTCGCGCCATTGGCGACGAGCGAATCGAACGTCACGCCGAGCGTCGGGATGCCGCCGATCTTCTTGCTGCCCGAGATGACCTGCGTGACCGTTCCGTGCACGGACGCCCCGGCCTTCGCTGCGCGGCGATCGCCGACCATCGAGGTCGGACGCGAGCCGCGCATCGACGCTGTCGCCCACCTTGTTCGTCTTCGTGCTCAACGGCGTGATCACTTCGATCGCGAGCTGCGTGCCGGCAGGCACGAGGATCGGCATCGCAGGCGGCGCCGCCTTCGGTGCAGCTGCGGTGCTGCGTGGCCGCCTTGGCCGCACTCGCCTTCTTCGCCGCCGCCTGCTTGGCAGCTGCATCCTTCGTGGCCGCGGCGGCCGCAGCGGCTGCGGTCTCCGCATCGCGCTTCGCGAGCTCGGCTTCGAGTTCCTTCTGCTTCAGCGCGGTCTCGCGCTCAGCGAGTTCCTGTTCCTTCGCTGCGAGTTCCGCCGCCTTCGCCTCCTCGGCGGCCTGCGCTGCCGCCGTGCTTGCGCCGCTGCATCGTCCTGCGGAGTCGTCTGCACCACGGGGGCAGGCGCTTCGGGCGCAGGGCCTCTTCGACTGGCCGCAACCGGTCAACGCCAGCGCGAGCGCGGGTGCGGTGAGAACGAAGGATGCGAAGGGAGGCGTGGCGCATGGGTGTGTCCGTAGGCAGGGGGATCTGCCTACAGTACCCGAACGGAGCCTGGCGCGCAGGCGCGCGCGCAGCCGGCGCCTGCCCAGGACTTCAGCCCGGCTCGCCCGTGCAGCTGGCTCCGCTGGTGCACGTCTCGTGCACGACGACACGGGCCAGCAGCGGCAGGCCCGGCTTGAGTTCCCGCCAGATGTAGCGCGCCAGGTTTTCGCTGGTGGGGTTGTCGAGCCCGGGCACGTCGTTGAGGTACCGATGGTCGAGCCGCTGGAACAGCGGCTCGAACGCCTGCTTGATCTCGGCGAAGTCCATCACCCAGCCGAGGTGCGGGTCCACCGGCCCGCTGACGTGCAGCTCGACGCGAAACGAATGCCCATGGACTCGCGCGCACTTGTGCCCTGCCGGCACGTTCGGCAGGCGATGCGCGCTCTCGAGCGTGAATGTCTTGAAGATCTCCACGGACCGTCCGGACCTCAGTACCTGTTGGGCTTGTCGAGGCAATCGTTGATGAACTTGCGGCGCTTGTCGCCGCTCAGGCCCTTGTTGTCGGCCTTCTGGTAGCAGTTGCGGTCCGAGTTGTACCGCTGGTAGTCGTAGTTGTGCCTGCTGCCACGCTCCTCGCACCACTCGGTCCACTCCTTGCGGTCCTGACCCTTGAGGTTGCGCTCGTTGGCGCGGTGATTGCACTCGGAGACGACCTGGCCGTGGTTCGGCCTTGTTCTTGTCGTCGTGCGTCGTCGTGGTCGTCGTGGCCCTTGCGTTCTGGCCCTGGCCCTGGCCCTGGCCCTGGTTCTGCTTGCCCTTGTCCGCGGGCGGGTCGGCGAACACCGCCGGTGACAATGCCAGCGTAAGCGCGATGGCCGCGCAGGCCTGCGTAATCCTGTTCATCCTGAATCTCCTGTGACTGCGCGCCGAAGCGCGCGCGGGCATCGAGCAGTATCGCACCGCCTCACCTGCGCGCAAGCACAGGCACCTTTGGCCGCAGGACATAACACACGTGGATCTTCGGGTTGCGGGCGAAATCCTCTGGAATCGTCGAGCGCGTGATGTCATCCACCTCGAAATGCTCCAGCGTCGCTCCGTCGAGCTTGAACTTCTGGAAATTGTTCGAAAACACGATCGTGCCTCCCGGCGCCAGCAGCTTCGCTGCCGTCAGCAGCAACCAGCCGTGATCCATCTGCACATCGAACTCACGCTGCATGCGCTTGGAACGCGAGTGCGTCGGCGGGTCGATGAAGATGAGGTCGTAGGCCGGCGGGCGGATCTGCTGCGATTGCGCCTCGAGCCACGCCAGGCAATCCGCCTGGATGAACTCGTGCGCCGGGCCACGCAGGTCGTTGAGATCGAGATTGCGCCAGGCCCAGTCGAGGTAGGTCTTCGACATGTCGACGGTGGTCGAGGCGATCGCACCACCGCCCACCGCGTGGACGGTCGCCGCACCCGTGTACGCGAAGAGGTTCAGGAAGCGCTTTCCTTTCGCCCATTCACCGAGTCGCATGCGTGTGATGCGGTGGTCCAGGAACAGCCCGGTGTCGAGGTAGTCGGTGAAGTTGACCAGGAAGCGATAGCGCCCTTCGCGGACGACGTGGTACTGCGCCTCCTCGTCGAGCTTTTCATACTGCTCGCCGGCCTTCTGCCGCTTGCGGACACGCAGGAACATGCGCTCCGGCGCAATCTCCAGCACCGACGGAATGGCAGCGAGCGCTTCGTCACGACGGGCACGCACGGACTCCTGCGCGATGCTCGACGGCGCCGCGTACTCCTGCACGCAGGCCCAGCGCTCGTCGTTGCCGTAGACGTCGATGGCGAACGCGTATTCAGGCATGTCGGCGTCGTAGACGCGGAAGCAGGCGACGTCGCTGCGACGCGCCCAGTCGGCGAGCTTCGAGTAATTCTTGCGCAGCCGGTTCGCGAACATCGACGAACCCGGGCGTTCGCGGGCGGCCTCGAGCCGCGCAGCACGCACCTGCACCGGATCGGGCTCTTTCGCCGACTCGTCGAGGTGGAAGCGCAGCAGCCGGCATTCGATCGCGCCGTTGTAGAACGTGTGGGTGCGGTACGCGCGCAGGCCGAGCGCGCGTCCGAGCGGCGGATCGCCAGTGAAGACACCTGCCTCCCAGCCCGGGAAGCAGCGCAGCAGCTTGTCGCCGAGGCTGGCGTAGAGCGCCTCGATCTTTTCCGGATCGCCGATGCGCACGCCGTACGGCGGATTCACCACGACGAGACCGGTGGGGTGAGTCGTCGCCGGCAGGTTCGAGAGATCGCGGCGATCGAACAGCAGGTGATTGCCGAGCCCGGCTCGATTCGCGTTGGCGATCGCGGCGCGGATCGCGGTCTGGTCGCGATCGCTGCCCGCACAGCGCCCTCCTTCGAGCACCTCGAGCTTGCGTGCGTTCTCGGCGGCGGTTCGCAGTGCGTGCCACAGTTCCTCATCGTGCTGCAGCCAGCGCTCGAAGCCGAACCGGCGCCGGAGCAATCCAGGCGCAATGCCCGCGGCGATCATCGCCGCTTCGATCACGAGCGTGCCCGAGCCGCACATCGGGTCGTAGAACGCAGCGCCTTCCGCCGCCATCGTGGCCCAGCCTGATCGCAGCAGCAGCGCGGCAGCGAGGTTCTCCTTGAGCGGCGCTTCGACGCCCGTCTGACGGTAGCCGCGCCGATGCAGCGGTTCGCCACTGAGGTCGATGCCGACGGTGACGCGCTCCTTGGCGAAACGCAGGCTGACGCGCAGGTCGGGCGAGGCCAGGTCGACGTTGGGCCGCTCGCCCGTGTGCTCGCGCATCCGGTCCACGATCGCGTCCTTGGCGCGCAGCGCCGCGAACTGCGTGTGGCGCAGCCACCTGGGCGATTCGCCCACGACATCGACGGCGAACGTGCCGTCCGAACCCACGTGGCTTTCCCACGGCAGTTCGAGCAGGCCGCGGTACATCACGTCGGGATCGCTCGCGTTGAGATCGGCGAGCGTCAGCAGCACGCGACTCGCGGTGCGCGCCTGCAGGCAGGCGGTGTAGGCGCTCGCCAGCGGCCCTTCGAAGCTCACGCCCGCCGGATGCTCACGCACGACGTCCACGCCAAACTGGCGCAGCTCGGCCGACAGCATGTCCGCCACGTTGAGCGGGCACGCCGCAAAGAAGCGGTGGCGTGTGTTCTGGTGTGGTCGTGTCGTTCAAGCGGACTCCCGCCGCGCAGGAAACTGCATCAGGTCGCGGGGCCGCACGTCCTGCAACGCGCGCCCGATGATGCGATAGCTGTCGGCGTCGAACGCCGCGTCGCGGGCGGTGCGCAGCAGGGCCTGCACTTCTTCTTCGTCGCGCGCCGTGCCCAGGTGGCACCAGCGGTCGATCACGTGAATCTGGACACCGGTCGCCGCGGGTGCGGGCTCACGGATGCCGATGGCGCCCGCGAATGGCCACGGCTTGAACTTCAGCGGCACGAGGGCCATCTGCAGCCTTGCATCGTGCAATGCACGCGGTTCCTTGCCGATGCAGGCGCCGCGGCACTTCCTGACCTGGTAGGCGAAGCAACTGCCCTCGCCCGCTTCCAGGCCAAGCGTCTTCAGGCACAGCCCCGCCTCGCGCGCCTTGCCTTCGACTGCACGCCACGCGTCCTTCTCGGCGCGGAACGGCCCGAAGACGGGATCGGCATCGAGGCCCAGATCCGCGTCTTCGATCGGCACGACTTCCGGCCGCAGGCCCTGCCCGTCATGGCGCAGGCGTACGACGCAGTCGCCTGCGTGACGGCGCAGGCGGCGATTTCCCGTCGGTGAGAGTTCCTTCACCAGGCGCGACTCGAGCAGCAGCGCCCCGAGTTCGCCTCCCGTCTCGATCCATTCCACCTGGCGGACCTGCTGCGTGAGTTTCGATTCCTTGCCGGAGCGGTGCTCGGCGGCGAAGTGATCGAACACGCGACTGCGGATGTTGCGGCTCTTGCCGACGTACAGCAGCGTCCCGCCCTCGCCACGGAACAGGTACACGCCCGGACCTTCCGGCAGGTCGTCGGCGAGTTCCGGCGGCAGGTGCGGCGGCAATCGCGGCTCGCGCAGCGCATGAGTCACCGCAGCGTGCATCAAGTCGACGCCGCGCTGGTTCTCCATCGCCGCAATCAGCGCGGGCAGCACCTGCGCATCGCCGAGTGCTCGATGCCGGGCCATGCACGAGAGACCGAAGCGGTCCATCAGGGTGTCGAGGTTGTGGCGCGGATGCTCCGCATAGAGCGCGCGCGACAGCTTCACGGTGCACAGCACCGGCGCGGCGAACCGCACGCCCAGCCGGCGGAATTCTGCGCGCAGGAAGCCGTAATCGAAGCGCGCGTTGTGAGCGACGAACAGCCTGCCCTCGAGCCGGCGCCGCACTTCCTGCGCCACGTCGGCAAAAGGCGGCGCGTCCGCCACCATCGAGTCGTCGATGCCGGTGAACGACGCGATCAACGACGGAATCCGGATGCCGGGATGCACCAGCGTGCTCCATTCCTCGACGACCTCGCCGTGCTCGAGCAGGACGATGCCGACTTCGATGACGCGGTGCTGTGCCGCCATCCCGCCCGTGGTCTCGAGATCGACGCAGGCGACGGGACCGCGCAACGATTGCGACTGCAGCGCAATGGCCGCTGCGGTGTCCGGCATGCGTTCAGCCCGGGGCACGGCCGTCCAGCGAGAGGATCGGGTAGTAGAGTTCGGGACGCCGGTCGCGGAAGACGCCCCACGCGTGACGCTGCATGCGCAGCTGGTCGAGGTCGAACGTGGCGGTGAGCACGGCCTCCGACTCGCGGTCGGCCTCCGCGACCTTGCCACCCGTGCTGTCGGCGATGAACGACGAGCCGTAGAACGTCATCTCGTACTTCTGGCCCTGCTCCAGGCCGATACGGTTGGACGCGACGAGCGGCATCACGTTGGCCGCCGCGTGGCCCTGCATGCAGCGCTGCCAGTGGTCGCGCGAATCGAGGGTCGGGTCCTGCGGTTCGGAGCCGATCGCCGTCGGATACATGAGGATGTCCGCCCCCATCAGCGCCATGCAGCGCGCGGCTTCCGGGAACCACTGGTCCCAGCAGATGCCGACGCCGATCGTGCCGAAGCGCGTCTTCCACACCTTGAATCCCGTGTCGCCCGGCGAGAAATAGAACTTCTCGTGGTAGCCGGGACCTTCCGGAATGTGCGACTTGCGGTAGATGCCGAGCACCTCGCCGTCGGCGTCGATCATCGCCAGCGAGTTGTAGTACGCGTTGTTGGCGCGCTCGAACACGCTGATCGGCAGCACGACCCCGAGTTCCTTCGCCAGGCCCTGGAAGCGGCGCACGACCGGGTTGTCCGGCAGCGGGTGGGCCAGCGCGAAATGCTCTGCAAGGTGGTCCTTGCAGAAGTACGGGGTCTCGAAAAGTTCTTGCAGAAGAATGACTTGCGCGCCCCTGGCGGCCGCCTGCCGCACCATCGACTCGGCCCTGGCGATGTTCTCGGCGGCATTCGGCGTGCAGGCGAACTGGGTCGCGGCAACGGTGACTTTCATCGCGGGCTCCGGGGCGTGAAGACCGGTCAGTCTAGCGAAGCCGGTCCCTGCGGACCAATCGGCGTCAGGCGTGCAGCACGCGCATGACGTGCCGCGCGATCATGCTTTCCTCGTCGGTCGGGATCACGTACGCAGCCGTCGCGCTGCCCGCCGTCGAGATGCGCGGTCCATGACGATCGTTGGCGGCGGGATCCATCTGCACGCCCAGCCAGGCCGCCTGCCGGCAGATGCGCGCCCGGATCTCGGCCTGGTTTTCGCCGATTCCCGCCGTGAAGACGATTGCGTCGAGGCCGCCCAGCGCCGCGGCGAGCGAGCCGAGTTCGCGACCGGCGCGATACACGAACACGTCGAGCGCGAGCGCCGCGTCCGGCTCGCTGCTGGCGAGCAGGTCGCGCACGTCGCTCGACACGCCCGACATGCCGAGCAGGCCCGACTCGTTGTAGATCAACCGCTCGATCTCACGCGGCCCGAGCTTCATCTCGTCCATCAGGAACAGCACGACACCCGGATCCATCGCGCCGCAGCGCGTGCCCATCGGCAGGCCGTCGACCGCGGTGAAGCCCATCGTCGTCGCGATGCTCCTGCACGCGTGCATGGCGCACATGCTCGAGCCGTTGCCCAGGTGGAACACCACCGTGCGTCCTTCTGCGGCGCGCGCATCGACGGCAGGCAATTGCGTTGCGATGTACTCGTACGACAGCCCGTGGAACCCGTAGCGCCGCACGCCCGCCGCGGCGAACCGTGGCGGCAAGGCGAAACGCTGCGCGACGTCCGGGATGGTGCGGTGGAACGCCGTGTCGAAGCACGCGATCTCGGGCACGCCAGGCAGTCGCGCCAGCATCGCGCGGATCGCCGCGAGGTTGTGCGGCTGGTGCAACGGCGCGAGCGGCACGTACTGATCGAGGCGCTGCAGCACGGCCGCGTCGACCGCCGTCGGCGCCATGAACTCGAGACCGCCGTGCACGACGCGATGACCGACGCCGACGATGCGTGCGTCGCCGAGTTCCGCATGGACAGCCTCGAGCAGGCGATCGAGCGCTTCGGCGTGACTCATCGGGCCAGGCGCCGAGCTGCGTATCGATGACTGGCCCGCCATCCCGGCGCGACGTGAATCTCGGCACGGTGCCAAGGCCCGACACCTGCCCGCGCAAGTCGCGCACGGCCTGCCCGCCGACGAGGCGGAAGATGCAGAACTTGATGCTCGACGATCCCGCGTTCAGCACCAGGATCGCGCGTTCGTCGCTGGCCGACATGACCGTCACTTGTGCGGGGGTGCCGCCGCGCGACGCGCGTGGACGACGAGCTTGGCCACTGCCGCCGAGCCGATGCGCATCCGCACGTTGTCGGCGCGGCTCGTCAGGATCACCGGCACGCGCGCGCCGAGCACGATGCCCGCACTGTCGGCGCCGGCGAAGTACTGCAACTGCTTGGCCAGCATGTTGCCGGCCTCGATGTTGGGCACGAGCAGGATGTCGGCGCGGCCGGCGACCGGCGAGTGGATGCTCTTGGTGCGAGCCGCGATCTCGCTGATCGCGTTGTCGAACGCGAGCGGCCCGTCGAGGATGGCACCGCGGATCTGGCCGCGGTCCGCCATCTTGCACAGCGCCGCGGCGTCGATGGTCGAGTTGATGTCCGGATTGACCATTTCCACGGCCGAGAGGATGGCAACCTTGGGCGTCTCGATGCCCAGGCTGCGCGCGAGGTCGATCGCGTTCTGCGCGATGTCGGCCTTTTCCTTGAGCGAGGGCTCGATGTTGATCGCGGCGTCCGTGACGAACAGGATGCGGTCGTAGGCCGGCACGTCCATGACGAACACGTGGCTCACGCGACGCTCGGTGCGCAGGCCGCCCTGCGACGACACGACCGCCGCCATGATCTCGTCGGTGTGCAGGCTGCCCTTCATCAGCGTTTCGACTTCACCGCTGCGGGCGAGCGACACCGCAGCCTCGGCCGACGCATGGCTGTGCTCGGTGTTGACGAGCCGATAGTTCGAGATGTCCTGGCCCAAGCCGCTGGCGAGCGCGCGGATGCGCGCCGCGGGCCCGACGAGCACGGGCACGATCAGGTTGAGCCGTGCCGCTTCGAGCGCGCCCATCAGCGAATCCGGATCGCACGGATGCGCGACCGCGCACGATACCGCTGCCAGCGGTTCGCAGCGCCTGAGCAACCGTGCAAACACGTCGTTGCGCCGGATCATGAACTCCGGACGCGACAGCTCGGGGAAGGACGCCTTGCGGTGGGGCGCCTCGACGATGACCGTGCCGCGAAGCACGGTCTCGCCCGCCGCAGTCGACCGTGCAGTCGAACAGCACGCGACGATTCTCGGTCGCCTTCTCGCGGACCGTCACGGTCGCGCGGACGAGGTCGCCCACGCGGATGACGCCGTTGAATTCCAGTTGCTGCGAGACGATGCGCGTGCCGGGGCCGGGCAGCCTGCGCTCGAGCATGCCCGAGATGATGGCTTCCGCCGCCACCGCCTCGACGCACAGGTCGCTGGGCTCGACGGCAAGCGCCTTCCACGACGTGGAACGGCACGACGTCGCCCGACACCAGCAGCAGCGCCTCGATCTCGGTCTGGCCCACCACGCGTTCGGCGCTCGCGGTCGCGCCGATCTCGATCTCGTCGAACGTAACGTTGCTGTAGCCGCTCATTGCGAAAGGTCGATCCACGTGGTCTTGAGTTCGGTGTACTTGTCGAACGCGTGCAGCGACTTGTCGCGGCCCGGTGCCCGACTGCTTGAAGCCGCCGAACGGCACGGTGATGTCGTCGGCGTCGTAACAGTTCACGTAAACCATGCCGGCGCGCAGCGACTTCGCGATGCGATGCGCCTTGCCGATGTCACGGGTCCACACCGCCGCGGCGAGACCGTACTCGACGCCGTTGCCGACGCGCACGGCCTCCTCGGCATCCTTGCACGGTGATGGCGGCAAGCACGGGCCCGAAGATTTCCTCGCGCGCGATGCGCATGTCGGTCGTCACGTTCGCAAAGACCGTCGGTTCGATGTAGCAGCCGCCCGTCTGCTCGCGCACGCGCTGGCCACCCGCCAGCACGGCCGCGCCTTCGGACTTGCCCGAGTCGATGTAGCCGAGCACGGACTTCGTCTGGATCTCGTCGACGATCGCACCCATGCGCGTCGCGGGATCGAGCGGATCGCCCGGCTGCATGGCACGGCTCGCCTCGACCACTTTCTCGAGCACGCGGTCACGCACGCTTTCTTCGATGACGAGGCGCGACGCCGCCGTGCACATCTCGCCCTGGTTGAAGAAGATCGCGCCGGCCGCGGTCGCCGCCGCACGATCGAGGTCCGGGCAGTCGGCCAGGATGATGTTCGGCGGACTTGCCGCCGCACTCCAGCCACACGCGCTTCATGTTCGACTGGCCCGAGTACTGCAGCATGAGCTTGCCGGTGCGCGTCGAGCCGGTGAAGCCGATGCAATCGACGTCCATGTGCAGCGCCAGCGCCTGCCCGGCCGTGTGGCCGTAACCCGGCAGCACGTTGAACACGCCGTCGGGAATGCCGGCCTCGGCGGCGAGCGCTGCGAGGCGAATCGCCGACAGCGGCGACTTCTCGGACGGCTTGAGGATGAACGAATTGCCGGCGGCGAGCGCCGGGCCGATCTTCCACGCGGCCATGATCAGCGGGAAATTCCACGGCACGATCGCGGCGACGACGCCGATCGGCTCGCGCGTGATCAGGGCGAGCTGGTCGTGCGCCGTCGGCGCGACCTCGTCGTACACCTTGTCGACCGCTTCGGCGTACCACGCGATGCAGCGCGCCGTGGCCGGAATGTCCACGGCCAGGCTGTCGGAGATGGGCTTGCCCATGTCCAGCGTCTCGAGCAGCGCCAGCTCGTCGCGGTGCGCGAGGATCAGTTCGGCGAATCGCTGCAGTACGCGCTTGCGTTCGCGCGGCGGCTGCCGCGACCAGACACCGCTGTCGAACGCCCGGCGTGCCGCGGCAACGGCGCGCTCGACGTCCGCCTTGTCGGTCGACGCGACGCGCGCGATCACGCGGCCATCGATCGGCGTGACGTCGTCGAACGTCTCGCCGCTGGCGGCGGCGACGTAGCGGCCATCGATGAAGGCCTGGCCGTTGATGGCGAGTGCGGCGGCGCGGGCGCGCCAGTCCTGCACGGTGGGGGTGGCTGTCTGGTTCATGGGACTTCGCTGTTCTCGGTTGCCGGCGGCAACGTCACGCAAGCGTGCATTGTCGCCGTTTCAGAAGGTCGGTGGCGCATTGGCGGAGATGATCTCGCACGGTTCGGCTCCGGTGTTGCGGAAGCGGTGCGGGATCGCGCTGGTGAAGTAATAGGCGTCGCCGGGACCGAGCTGGCGGGTCTCGGCGCCGACGGTGAGTTCGATGCGGCCACGGACGACCACGCCGCCCTCCTCGCCTTCGTGCCGCAACATGTCGGCGCCGGTGTCGGCACCCGGTGCGTAGTGCTCGTGCAGGACCGCCATGGCCCGGTTCGGCCGGCGCGCCGCCACCAGCTTGTAGGTCACGGAGCGGTCGCCCATGACCGGCAACTCGTCGCTGCGGAAGAAGACCTGCGGGCTGGCCGAGAAATCGAGGGTGAAGAACTCGGCCAGCGACATCGGGATGCCGTCGAGCACCTTCTTGAGCGAGCTGACGGACGGGCTCACGCGGTTCTGCTCGATCAGCGAAATCAGGCCGTTGGTGACGCCGGCGCGCTTCGCCAGCTCACGCTGCGACAGGCCGTACATGGTGCGCACCGCCCGCAGGTGGGCACCGACGTCGATACTGAGCTCGCTCACGGGGTGTTCAATATCCTGCACACAAGGGCCCAAAACAGGCCGAATTTCACGTCCATTTGAGCCAAGTGTCAATTTTTCTTATCATCGGCCCGTCAACCCATCAATCGAGAACCCTGCCATGAATGCCCCCGCACCGCTGCACCGCGACGAGATGGAAGCCTTCTGGATGCCGTTCACGGCCAACCGGCAGTTCAAGGCCAACCCGCGGATGCTGGCGAAAGCCGAGGGCATGCATTACTGGACGCCGGAAGGGCGGCAGATCCTCGATGCGGTCGCAGGCCTCTGGTGCGTGAATGCGGGCCACGGTCGCAAGGAAATCAGCGAGGCGGTCAGCCAGGCAGATCGCGACGATGGAATACGCCCCGCCGTTCCAGATGGGTCACCCGGCAGCGTTCCAGCTGGCGAACGAGGTGGCGAGCTGGCTGCCGCAAGGACATGGGCCACGTGTTCTTCACCAATTCCGGCTCCGAATCGGTCGACACCGCGCTCAAGATCGCCCTCGCCTATCACCGCGCACGCGGCGAGGCGTCACGCACCCGCTTCATCGGCCGTGAGCGCGGCTACCACGGCGTCGGCTTCGGCGGCATCTCCGTCGGCGGCATGGTCAACAACCGCAAGTGGTTCGGGTCGATGCTGCCGGGCGTCGATCACCTGCCGCACACGCACGATCTCGCGAAGAACGCGTACACGCGCGGCATGCCCGAGCACGGCGCGAACCTGGCGGACGAACTCGAGCGCATCGTCGCGCTGCACGACGCGAGCAACATCGCCGCCGTGATCGTCGAGCCCGTCGCAGGCTCGACGGGCGTGCTGATCCCGCCGAAGGGTTACCTCGAGCGCCTGCGCAGCATCTGCACCAGGCACGGCATCCTGTTGATCTTCGACGAGGTCATCACGGGGTTCGGCCGGCTCGGCGCACCGTTCGGCACCGGCTTCTTCGGCGTGCAGCCCGACATGATCACGATGGCCAAGGGCCTCACGAACGGCGCCGTGCCGATGGGCGCAGTCGCGGCGAGCGACCAGATCTACAACGCCTTCATGCAGGGCCCGGAAGGCGCCATCGAACTGTTCCACGGCTACACGTATTCCGCCCACCCGGTGGCCTGCGCGGCGGGCATCGCGACGCAGGAGATCTACCGCAAGGAAGGCCTGCTGACGCGCGCCAACGACATGGCGCCGTACTGGGCCGACGGCGTGCACTCGCTGCAGGGCCTGCCGCACGTGATCGACCTGCGCAACCTCGGGCTGATCGGCGCCGTGGAACTCGACCCGATTCCGGGCAAGCCGGGCCTGCGCGGCTACAACACGTTCGTGCGGGCGTTCGAGCAAGGACTGCTGCTGCGCGTGACGGGCGACATCATCGCGATGTCGCCGCCGCTGATCATCGAGAAGCAGCACATCGACCAGGTGTTCGGCATCCTCGGCGGAGTGCTGAAGGAGCTTGGCTGACGGCCAGAGTCGGGATAGGGATAGGGGTAGTCGGAGGCGCGGCAAAACTGACGCGACAGCCGCCTCCGACTGACCCCTACCCCTACCCTGCCCCCAGAAAAAGCCCGGCCTCCTTGCGGAGCCGGGCCTTCGTCTGGCGCGTCAGGCGACGCGCGAGGACCTTACTCCTTCGACCAGGGGAAGCTGGTCGAGATGGAGAAGATCGCCACGCCTTCGCTGCTGTTCACGTCGTCCGGCGTGCCGTCCAGCAGGCTCAGGTCGCTGCCGTCGGCGTACTTGAGCCCGAACGTGAAGTTGCTCCAGTCGTAGGTGACGCCGACCGCCCAGTCCATGTAGCTGTCGTCATAGAACAGGTCGATGGCGTCGCCGTCGCTGTAGCCGATGTGTGCGTTCAGGCCGAAGTTGGCCGGCAGCTCATACGCTGCGTTGGCTTCGTAGTAGAACGCCGACTCGCCCGAATTGCCGAAGTCGTTCGAGTACCAGACCTTGCCGCTCAGCCAGTTCCAGCCGAGGCCCGCGTAAATCTCGGGATAGTCGAGGTCATCGGCGCCCGGATAGGCGTAGTAGATGAGGCCGACGTCCCAGGTGATGGCATCGCCACCGCGGAAGCCCGTGTAGATGTCGATTTCGACGTTCTCGTCGCAGCAGTCGCCGAAATCGACGTTGCTGCCCCAGGCGCCGACGTAGAAGCCGCTTTCGTGCGCGTAGTCGATGCCGCCCTGCAGCGCAGGGTCCTGCGAGGTCTGGGTGATGCCGCGCCAGTTGTAGTCGCTGACCACCGCCGCGTTGCCGGTGACTTCAGCTTGCGCAGCCATCGCGGTCAGCGAGAGCGCCACCGCAGCCAGGCCATGGGTCAATTTCATCTCAGGTACCCCTTTGTTGTTCAGTAACAACACATATTTAACGACCATCACCGCAAGTGTAGCAGAGGCGACACGTTTTCAGAACGAACGCCCGCGGCGACGCGGCTCGGCATCCTGCAGTGCAGGAAGCGTGCCATGCGAAAAGCCTGGATTGGCGCGGGGTTGGAGCCGGTGGCTGCACCGGCGAGGCGCACGGGTGCACGCCGACGCACCTTGATGGGTCAGGCCGCTGGGGGCTCGTAGATCGCGTAGAACTTCTGGGCAGGCTCCAGGACTTCCCAGAGGCCGGAGAATCCCGCCGGCATCACGAAGCTGTCGCCCGGCCCGTAGGTCGATTGCCGACCGTGGTCATCGGTGATGCGGACGCGACCGGCGGTCAGGACGCACAGCTCGTTCTCGGTGTAGCTGACCCGCCAGGCCCCGACGCTGCTGCGCCAGATGCCCGCGAAGAACCGGCCGCTGGCGTCCGTGTACGCGTTGCGCACGAACTGTTCCGGCATCGGGCTGCCGGCCGCCAGGCGTGCCGGATCGAGTTCGAGCCTTTCTTCGGTGCCCGACGCGGCATCGATCGTCACGACGGCGGGGCCGAGGGCTGCGTTCATGGGCGGTGGCTCCGTGGCTGGCTTGCGCTCCATCTCGCGCAGTGCGACGACGGATTCGCCCGCACCGATGCGACGCAGAGCCTCTGCAAACAATGCCGACGCCGGCAGGACGACCAGCTTGTCGTCGCCCCCTGGGGAGGCGCCAGCCGCGTGGGCAGCAGCGTGTCCGTGACGTACAGCCGATCGGGCCCGTCGGGACCGAGCAGCCGCTCGGCGCCCGGCGCGAACACGCCATGCGTCGCAAAAGCCGTCACCGACAGCGCGCCCGCCGCCCGGCAGGCCTGCACCGCGCGCAGGATCGTCGTGCCGGCGCTGATCAGGTCGTCGACCACGACCGCATGCCGGCCCGCGACCGGGCCGATGACGAGGTCGCCACTGACCTCGCCGCCGTCACGGCGCTTTTCGAAGACGGCGAATTCGACCTGGGCGCCCGAGCGCACGGCGACGAGCGCCTGCACCCGTTGTGCGCGCTTGGCGCCGCCGAAATCCGGCGACACGATGGTCACTTTGCCGCCGCCCGCCTGCTCGACAATCCTGTCCGCGACCAGCGGCGCGGCCTCGAGCAGGTCGACGCTGCAACGGAACGCGTTCTCGAATGCGGCGACGTTGTGCACGTCCATCACCATCACGTGATCGACGCCCATGGCTTCGAGCAACTGCGCGATGTAACGCGAGTTGACCGGATCGCGCTCCTTGGTGCGACGGTCCTTGCGCGAATAGGCGATGTACGGAAGGCAGGCCGTGACGCGCGCAGCGCCAGCATCCTTGAGCGCCGCGATCAGGAACAGGACGCGGCAGAGACGATCGTTGGCGCTGCCCGCCTCGTCGCCGCTCAGCGATTGAATGACGTAGACGACGCGCCCGCGAACACTGACCAGCGGCCTGGACTTGTGCTCGCCGCCTTCGTAGTCGCGCTCTTCGAGCGGCGCGAGCGGTGCACCGAGGCACGCTGCGACGCGCTCACCGAAGGCGCGCGACGCAAGCGGCGCGAACAGCAGCGGCGCAGGGTCCATCACGATATCAAGGGCACTGCGCCGCTCGGGACGGGCCGGTCAGGCGACCGGCTTTTCACGCAGCGACGGTTCGCCGCGCAGCGCTGACATGCGCTGCTGCAGCTGGCGGCGTGCGGCATCGAACGCATCGCGCAGGACGACGTACACGTCCTCGTGCCCGTCGCGGTCCGGGCGTTCCATGTCGACGACGACGTCGTCGCCCGGGAGCGAGAGCTGGACCTTCACGTTGAAGACCTTGCCCTGGTGGTGGTGCCGATGCGGCGAATCCACGACGACGCGGCAGGATTGGATACGGTCGCTGAAAGTGCCCAGGTGATCCGTGAGCTCGCGCACGCGAGTCTCGACGGCCGGGGAGCTTTCCATGTGCCTGAAGGTGATCTGGACAGGGATTGTCACGATGCTGAGTCCCTCTGTTGGACGGTCCTGGTTGACGTTTTCATTGTCGAGCCACGGGGCCTGCGGACCATCAGTATTGATCGCAGGGACCCGGCGTATATGTGGCAAGAGTACACTGCCCGGAGCGCCCGTCGAGAGCCGAATCTCGCGTGAACGCCGGTCAATACAACTCCCCGCTCGATGCTCCCGCAGCACAGGCTGCCTTCGCCGCCGCGATGCAGGACCCGGCTGCGTTTGCGGCACTGCATCCGGTGCCCGGACCCGTGACCTGCATCGAGACCCACGTCTCCTGGGTGTTCCTGACGGGTCCCTTCGCCTACAAGGTGAAGAAGCCGTTGCGGCTCAGCTTCATCGACTACTCGACCGCCGAGCGCCGCGCTGCGCTGTGCCGCGAAGAACTGCGCCTGAACCGCCGCCACGCGCCCGGGCTGTATGTCGACGTGGTGCCGATCGCGGGAACGCCCGCCGCACCCCGGGTCGGCGCCACCGACAGCCCGCCTTTCGAGCACGCGCTGCGGATGGTGCAGTTCGATCCGCAACTCGAACTCACCCAGCTGCTGCAGTCGGGCGCGGTCGCAGCGGGCGAGCTGCAGGATTTCGGCAAGCGCATCGCGCAGATGCATGCGACGGCGGCGATCGCGGCCGGCGCTGACACTTTCGGCACGCCGGACAACGCGCACCGCATCACGCTCGACAACTTCGACGAGATCGCGCGGGTCTTGCCCGGCCGCGACGAGGCGCAACAGTTGGCGCGGTTGCGCGGCCAGGCGCAACGATTGTTCGCAGCCGGCCGGCCGCTGATGGAGCAGCGCCGGCAGGACGGCCGGGTCCGTGAGGGCCACGGCGACCTCCACTGCGGCAACGTGGTGCGCTGGCAAGGGACGCTCGCGGCCTTCGACGGTCTCGAATTCGATCCCGGACTGCGCTTCATCGACGTCGCCAACGATCTCGCCTTCCTGACGATGGATCTCGCGGTCCATGGCCGCACCGATTTGCGGCGCGAGGCGTTGCAGGCGTGGCTCGAGACGTCCGGCGATTTCGCAGCCGTTGCGCTGCTGCCCTACTTCGAACTCTATCGCGCGCTGGTGCGGGCCAAGGTTGCCGCGCTGCGCGGCCAGCAGGCACGCAACGGAACGCAGCAGCAGGGGCGACAGGAGCCGCGACGCTCGCCCACCAGTACCTCGACTGGGCCGTGGCGCAGATCGAGCGACCGCGTCCCCGGCTGGTCGTGATGGTGGGATTGTCCGGCTCCGGCAAGACCTGGCTCGCCCGGCGCATCGCTGAACGCTGCGCGGCGTTGATCGTGCGCTCGGACGTCGAGCGCAAGCGACTCGCGGGCTTGCAGCCCCTGGACACGTCGGCCTCTGCGCCCGACGCCGGCATCTATTCGCGCGAGTTCAATACGCGCACCTACGAACGGTTGCGCGATTGCGTTGCGGACTGCCTGCGGGGCCACGAGAGCGTCGTCGTGGACGCCGCCAACCTGCGGCGTGGCGAACGTGAACTTTTCCTGGCGGCAGGACGTGAGCATGCGGCCGAGGTCGTGATCGTCCACTGCGCCGCGCCGCTCGAAGTGCTCAAGCGACGCGTGGCCGAACGGGCCGCCGCCGGCGCGGACGCCTCGGAAGCCACGGTCTCGTTACTCGATCGGCAGCCGTCGTACTGGGAGCCGTTCAGCCCCGACGAACTGCGTCACGTCGTCGCGGTCGACACGACCTCGCCCGATTCGATCGAGCGTGCGCTGCACGGTTTGGCCGCGCCGACGAACACGGGAAGCAGCGCGGGCTAGACGCGACCCGCGTGACCGCTGGCGCGCTGCCCGCGGTCCACCACCGCGGTCGTCACCAGGTCGGAACCGACGTTGGTCATCGTGCGCGTCATGTCGAGCAGACGATCGACGCCGAGGATGATGCCGATGCCTTCGGGCGGAATGCCGAAGGCGACCAGCAAACCGGCGATCAGCGGCAGCGAGCCCCCCGGAATCGCAGCGACGGCCACCGCGCTCAGGACCGACAGGAACACCAGCGTGACCTGCTCGGCGAAGCCGAGGTGCACGCCGAACACCTGCGCCACGAACAACACGACGCACCCTTCGTAGAGCGCCGTGCCGCTCATGTTCATCGTCGTGCCGAGCGGCATGACGAAACCGGCGGTCGACGGCGCGATGCCCAGCCGCTCGCGGCAGGCGGCCAGTGCGGCCGGCAGCGTGGCGCTGCTCGAACTGGTCGAGAATGCGGTGACCAGCACGTCCTTGATCTGGACGAAGAACTCGCGCGGATTGCGCTTCGCGAGGAACTTGAGCCAGATCGACATCGTGCCGAACAGGTGCAGCAGCAGCATCGCGCCGCAACCCAGCACGAACAGCCCGAGCGCGACCAGGATGTCGAAGCCGACTTTCACCACGACGCTGAAGATCATCGCCGGCACCGCGTACGGCGCGAGCTTCAGTGCGAAGTGCACGATGCCGGTCATCAGGTCGCTGACGGTCTCGAGTCCGTCGAGCAGCTTCCTGCGTCGCGCCTCCGGCAAGCCGAGCCCGGCCGCTCCCACCAGGATCGCGAAGACGATGAGCGGCAGCACCTCGCCCAGCATGTTGCGCTGGTTGCCGACGAAGGCGCCGAACAGGTTCTTCGGCATGAACATGTCGACGACCGTCGACGGCGTCACGGCGGGCCGGGCCTCGCTGTTCACGACATGCTGGCCCGCCTGCGAGCTGTATTCCTGCACCAGTCGCTGCGACGTTTCCGGGTCCATGCGGCCGCCCGGATTGAGGATGTTCATCATCAGCAGGCCGAGCGTCGCCGCAATCGCCATGTTGGCGAAGAACAGCGCGAACGTGCGGCCGGCGAGCGGCCCGAGGTCGGACAACCCGCCGAGCTGGACCACGCCGCCGGCCAGCGAGGCGAAGACGAGCGGGATCACGACGAAGAAGAGCATCCGCAGGAACACCTGCCCGAGCGGATCGAAGACGTTGGTCGCCACCCACCTGGCGCCGTCGTGCAGGCCGGGGACGTGGGGCGCGAGGATCAGCACGAGCACACCGGCGACGGCGCCGTACACCAGCCCCCTCAGGATGCGGTTGGCGAGCTTGGCGTCGGTAGCTGCAGACATCGAATCCCTTCCCACGGCGCAGAACGATGGCGCACTTTGTCCGACGCGCCGCGCACTGGCAAGCGCGGGACGCACCACGATCGCGCAACGAGTGCGCCGAAGGTGTCGGGTTTGGTGCAGGCGAGCCTGGATGCCGCCAGCGAAAGCAGCCCTGTTCATCGAGCGTTGTGCGGCAGACGCGCCCGCAGGCACGGGATGGCACGACGATTGCTTTAAGTCCGACGATGCTCCCGAGCGCCACTCAAGAACAATACGCCGCCGCGATGAAGACCCTGAGCCCGGAATACCTCGGCTGGCGCACGTTGCCCGGCCTTCTCGGCCGCCATGCATCGAGCCCGCAGTCGGTGCACGCCCTGCTCGGCTACTTCCTCAAGGACCGCAAGTCGCCAACGCCGTTTCCCGGTCGCGACATGCTCGCCAACGAAGGCGTCTTCGACTGGGGCCTCGCGCGGCCGCTCGAGAAAGTGATCGAAAGCGAGGATCACCTGCGCGTGCTGCTCGACATGCCGGAGATCTATCGGCAGAGCGTCGCGGTCGTCGAACCGTGGGCCAGTGTCGGCACCAACCCGCGCGGCGAGCCGGTCCGCGCCTCGAAGAACATCGCCTACATCTTCCAGCAGGTCGCGGACGCCGACACGATCCTGTTCCCGGTGTGGCAGAGCGGCATCCGCAATCCCGAACGGCTGGCCAATATCCTGAGCGCAGGCATCGCCACGATCGTCCAGGGCGGCTGCCCTTCGGTGCACGATGCGAGCAGCTTCGAGGGCGCCAGCGCAGGCCTCGACGACATGCTCGCGCTGGTCGACCAGCTGCTGCTGCGCCGCTCGACCGCGAGCGGCCCGAGCATCTTCATCTGCCTCGGCCACCAGCTGGCCGCCGCGTCGCACATCCGCCTGCTGCAACGCGCCGTGCGCGAGATCGGCAAGCTGACGCGGCTGCCGCTCGACCCTTCCGGCCGCGTGCTCAACTCATTGCAGCGTGCAGCCGAACGCATCACGCGCATGGGCGACCAGCTGCAGGTCGTGAAGCAGGGCCAGCCGCGCGCCATCGGCTGGAACGATCCGGATTTCGCAGTCGCCAGCAACGAGAACGTCGAGGTCGGCACGCGCGCGCTCCTGCCCTATGCGCGCCGTGACGACGAAGCCCACATCCCGCGCGAGTTGCACGAAACGCACGCGCTGGTCGCCGACGAACTCGAAGGCGTCATCGACCAGGTGCTGTCGTTCGAGCGCGAGATCGCCGTCGAGATGTTCCACGCCGACGAGGTGAACGAGGAAGCGACGCTCTTCTCCAACTGGGCCTACAAGACGCTGCACGACACCATCGTGCCACTGCGTCACGTGCTCGCCGTGAGCCCCGTCGCCTGGCTGCTCAGCCTGCCGTATGCCGTGGAGATTCTCGGCCAGACGCGCGTGGATGCCCACAGCTGGACCGAAGTCGGCACGACGGCGATCTACTACAAGGACTGGGAAACACATCGCGTGCGGCGCTCGTTCACCTGCCAGTTCCACCCCGAACTGATGGACGACATCCGCGACATCGGCGGCCGCGTCGGGCCGCGCTATCACGAACTGAAGGACCACGACGGCGTGCGCCTGCTGGTGCGACTGCTGTACCACGGGATGCAGGAGTAGGCGCGCAGGGTGCCGGTCGTCAGCGTTTCGGCGAGCTGCGCTGGCGGGTATCCTCGCCAGGCGCATCCGCCCAGGACGATCCGTGGCCCATCTCGACCTGACACACGCAGCGCTGCTCACGGGCGTGCAGGAACTGGCCGCGCGCGACCGTCACCTCGCACGGATCGTCGATGAGTTCGGTCCGCCGCCGCTCTGGGCGCGACCGCGCGGCTTTCCCACGCTGGTGCGGATCATTCTCGAGCAGCAGGTTTCACTGGCCTCCGCGGCGGCGCTTTTCGCGAAGCTCGAGCAGCATTTCGACAGGTTCGGTTACGCCTGCACGCGTCGCTGCACTCGGCGAACCGGCACTGCTCTCCCTTGGGTTCACCCGCCAGAAGGCCCGCTACGTCGCCGGGCTCGCGGGCCAACTGGAAAGCGGCGCCGTGTCGCTCGAGCGCATCGCACGCCTGCCCGACGCGGGAGGCCTGCCAGTCGCTCGTGCAGATTCCCGGCATCGGCCCGTGGACCGCGGGCGTCTACCTGTTGATGGCGTTGCGACGTCCGGACGTCTGGCCACCGGGCGACCTCGGCCTGCACAAATCGATGGCGGAGGTGCGCGGATTGAGCGCCGTGCCGACGAGCGACGAGGCTGCCGCTTTCGCCGCGCGCTGGAGCCCCTGGCGCGCCGTTGCCGCGCGACTGCTGTGGCACTCGTACCTGTCGCGCCGATCGAAGGCCTGGGATCGGCAGCCTCGGTCGCGCGAACGGTCGCCGGACGCTACTTGATCCCGTCGAACAGGAACGCGGTGCGGCCGTGCGGCAGGTGGATCGGTTCGACGCGCAGTTCCCGCAGCACCGGCGAGTAATGGTCCAGCACCTGGTTGGCCGAAGTGAACTGCCGCACCCGGCCCGGCTCGTCACCCGCAGTGACCGTGCCGAGCACGCGGCGATGCGGACGCACCAGTTCGAGCGCGACGAGATCCCACCGCACGAACTCGAGGAAGCCTGTCATCACCGCGACGTCGTAGTTTTCGCCGCGCAGGTGATTGGTCAGGAAGACGTCGGCGACTTCGAACCGGTACTCCGGACAATGGCCCGGGCCTTCGCCAGTCGCGCGGCGTTGGTGTCGAGTCCGAGGTATTCCGGGATGCCAAGGTCGCGCAGCAGGCGCGCGAACTCCCCAGTGCCGCAGCCAATCTCGATGACCGATTGCGCGCCGGAGCGACGCACGTGCTCGGCGAGCAAGGCCCAGACCGGGTGAAACCAATGGGCTACGCACGTGCCTGCTCGCAGCGGCTTCGTTGGCGAAGAGTCCGCCACGAAACAGGGACAGACGACGCAACGGTTGGTATGCACTCATTTGACTTCCCCTCCCTGGGTCAAGCCTGATTCAAGAGTTAGCTCCCTGCGCGCCGCCCCTGCATCCGTGCTTATGGCTAGCGCGCTAGGCAAATGTTGCACGCAAAATGACGGCGCTGCCAGCCATCCGGCCGAAACGGTCGAACCTGCGTGGAGCCGTGTCGCGGGGGAATGGTGGTGAGGGGGAGAATCGAACTCCCGACCTAGGGGTTATGAATCCCTCGCTCTAACCGTCTGAGCTACCTCACCACGAGGTTCGGGTCGTGGCCGGCGAGATGCGGGCCGTTGGGGACCGCGAATTGTCCGGAGGGGCGGCCTCCGCGTCAAGGCGGGGATGACTTTCGGCACGTGCCGGCAGGAACCGCGGCCATGCCACACTGGACACCGCAACCAATGCCTTGCCCACGGGGAGGAGTCGCCATGAGCCAGATCCTTCGACCACGTGCAGCGCCTGCTGATCGCCGGCGCCTGCCTCGCTGCGACGGCCTCACCGGCCGCCTGGGCGCAACAGGCCGCCCCGACCCCGCCCGGCCGACAAGCCACCGATCGCACAGGGCTGGATCGACATCGCCACCTTCGCCTCGCCAGGCATGCCCGGCGGCATGGCGGGGATGATGATGGGAGGCATGGGCGGCGCCGGCGGCGACACGCCGATGTCGGCGCTGTTCGGCGGCAAGAAGCAGGGGAACCAGTTCGGCCTGACGCGCGCGGGCGGCAGCGGCAGCTACGTCGACGTCACGTTGCGCACCAGCCGCAATCCGAGCCTCGCCGAGGCGCTGCAGGCCGTGCCGCCGGGCAGCAAGCTCGAGCCGACGCTGCAGCTCAAGGTGCTGCCGCAGGCCAAGCCGGTGCCCACCGACCGCGGCGACGATTCGATCGAGGAGCCGGCCGAGCAGCCCAAGGGCAAGATCAAGCTGTACTGGGGTTGCGGCGCGGCCATCCGGCCGGGGCAACCGAAGGTCGTGGACTTCGCAGACGAGCACGATCAAGGAGTTCGGCGATATCTTCAAGGGACGTCGCGCCACGCAGCGCGGCACGCACTCCGCCCCGGGCCGTCCGGTCTGGCCGAACCCCACCGACAACCGCCTCGTGCCGGCAGGCTCGTCGTTCGCGGGCGCGCATGCGTTCAGCGGCCAGGGCGTGCCTGAGAGCTTCAAGTTCACGCTGCCGCCCGCGCAGGACATCATGCCGGCGATCGCCCTGCAGCAGGCGCAGGTCGCAGGCGTGACGCAGCTGAGCTGGCAGGTCGCTGCCCACGGCCCGCGGCTATTTCATCGCGGCGATGGGCGGCAAGGGCGCGATCGGCGACAGCGCCGAGATGACGCTGTGGACGTCGAGCGAACTGCCGGACTCCGGCTTTGGCCTCGTCGACTACCAGACCAACAAGTCGGTCGACCAGTGGCTGAAGGAAAAGGTGCTGCTGGCGCCGACGACGACCCGCTGCGACGTGCCGAAGGGCATCTTCGGCGAAGGCGAGGAAGCGGCCGGCGCGATGCTGCGCATGATTGCGTACGGCACGGAACTCAACCTGGCCCATCCGCCGCGCCCCACGGACCCGAAGATTGCCTATGAGCCCGACTGGGCGCTGAAGGTGCGCGTGAAGTCGGTGGCGTTCACGATGCTGGGCATGCCGGCAATGGACGGCGGCGGCGCAATGGAAGACGGCTCCGCCACGGGCGGTGAAGGCTCGCCGAGCCGAAGGCACGCCAGCCGAGCAGCCGAAGAAGAAAAAGAAGTTCGGCTTGATGGACGCGCTGGACGCCGTGAAGGACAGCGTGCCGCACTAGCGTCGCCCTCTCCCGTGTCCGTGGGAGAGGCTCGGCCTGACGTCGGCAGGGCAGGGTGCCGATCCGACCTGTCCTGGCGCGCGCGTGTCGCCTTTCCAAGCGCGACAGGACAGGTCGTGACCCAGACCCTCGCCGGCCTGCGGCCGCTCGCGCGGGCGAGGTGGCGTCAGACGTTGAAGCGGAAGTGCATGACGTCGCCTTCGCGCACGACGTATTCCTTGCCCTCGAGCCGCATCTTGCCGGCCTCTTTCGCGCCCTGCTCGCCCTTGCAGGCGATGAAGTCGTTGTAGGCGATCACTTCGGCGCGGATGAAGCCCTTCTCGAAATCCGTGTGGATCTCGCCGGCCGCCTGCGGCGCCAGCGCGCCGACGTGCGTGGTCCAGGCACGGACTTCCTTGACGCCCGCCGTGAAGAACGTGAGCAGGCCGAGCAGGTGATACGCCGCGCGAATCACGCGATCGAGGCCGGGCTCGTGCAGGCCCAGCTCCTCGAGGAAGGCGAGACGATCGCCTTCGTCGAGCTGCGCGATTTCGGCTTCGATCGCCGCGCACACGGGAACCACGTCCGCACCCTCGGTCGCCGCGCGTTCGCGCACGGCGTCGAGGAACGGGTTGTTCTCGAAGCCACCCTCGGCCACGTTCGCCACGTACATCAGCGGCTTGATCGTGATCAGGTGGTACTCGCGCAGCAGCGGACGCTCCGAGATCGGGTCCATCGGCAGCGTGCGCGCCGGCTTGCCCGCGTCGAGGTGATCCTGCATGCGCTTCAGCACGTCGCGCAGGCGCACGGCGTCCTTGTCGCCCGTCTTGGCGTCCTTCTCGGCGCGGCGGTGCGCGCGCTCGACGGTGTCGAGGTCGGCGAGCGCGAGCTCGGTGTTGATGACGTCGATGTCGCTCAACGGGTCGATCTTGCCCGCGACGTGCACGATGTCGTCGTTGACGAAGCAGCGCACCACGTGCGCGATCGCGTCGGTCTCGCGGATGTGCGCGAGGAACTTGTTGCCGAGTCCTTCACCTTTCGACGCGCCGGCCACGAGGCCCGCGATGTCGACGAACTCGACCGTCGTCGGCAGGATCCTTTCGGGCTTGACGATCTCGGCGAGCGCCTTCAGGCGCAGGTCCGGCACCGGCACGACACCCACGTTCGGGTCGATCGTGCAGAACGGATAGTTCGCAGCCGCGGCGTTCTGCGCCTGCGTCACCGCGTTGAAGAGCGTCGACTTGCCCACGTTGGGAAGACCGACGATGCCGCATTTGATGCCCATGGTCTGTATTGCTACTCACTGATCACTTTCGTATGCAGGCGGTTCATCGCCTTCTCGGCGCCTTCGCGCAGCAGCACGGAGAGCGAGTCGAGGCCGGCATCGATTGCATCGACGATGGCGTTCTCCTCGGCCGGCCGCGCACGCTGCAGCACGTAATCGATGACCTGTGACTTGTCGCCCGGATGGCCGACGCCGAGCCGCAGGCGCCAGAATTCAGCACCGCAGTGGGTGATGGTGTCGCGCAGGCCGTTGTGGCCGCCGTGACCGCCGCCGAGCTTGAGCCGCGCGACGCCGCACGGCAGGTCGAGTTCGTCGTGCACGACGAGCACCTCCGACACGGGCGCCTTGATGTAGTCCATCAGCGCGCGGATCGAGAGGCCGCTGCGGTTCATGTAGGTCTGCGGCTTCAGCAGCACCAGCTCCGTGCCTTCGACGACCACCTTGGCGATCTCGCCCTGGTAGCGCGCGTGCGCACGGAACTGCGCGCCGTGCCGGTAGGCAAGCGCGTCGACGAACCAGAATCCCGCGTTGTGACGCGTGAGCCGGTGTTCGGGCCCCGGATTGCCGAGCCCGACCACGATCTGCAACGGTGTGCCGGCCATGTTGATCGTTCTGCCTGGATAAAACGAAAATCGGGCCGCCCCGTGCAGGGCGGCCCGCTCTCTCCGACCGCATGAACTGCGGCCGGAGCGTTCGCGTTACTTCTTGGCGTCCTTCTTGGCTTCGGCCGGCTTGGCCGCTGCCGGCTTGGCCGCCGCCGCGCCCGCCGCCGGAGCTGCGGCTGCAGCGCCCGCTGCCGCTTCGCCGCCCGCCGCCGCTTCCGGTTCTTCCGAAGCGCGCGCGTGGTGGATCGAAACGATCGGCGAATTGCGACCGTGCGTCAGCTCGGGGATCTCGACGCCTTCCGGCACCTTGAGGTCGGCGAGGTACAGCATCTGGTTCAGTTCGACGGCCGACAGG
Source organism: uncultured Gammaproteobacteria bacterium (assembly GCA_963828265.1). GTDB lineage: Bacteria > Pseudomonadota > Gammaproteobacteria > Steroidobacterales > Steroidobacteraceae > RPQJ01. The sequence continues at coordinate 57,255 of CAWHEA010000035.1, forward strand.
TCGACCTCGATGAATTCCGGCAGGTCCTTCGGCAGGCAGGTGATCTCGACCTCGTTGCGCAGGTGCGAAACGATGCCGCCCTTCTTGACGCCCGGCGAACCGGCCTCGCCCTTGAAGTGCAGCGGGATCGTGATGCGGATCTTCTCGTCGTCGAGGACGCGCTGCAGGTCGATGTGCACGATGGCGTTCTTCGCCGGGTGACGCTGCACGTCCTTGAGGATCGCCGCCTGGTTCAGCTCGCCGACCTTCAGGTTGATGATCGTCGAGTAGAAGCGCTCGTTGTCGAGCAGCAGCAGCAGCCTGGTGTGATCGAGCGACAGCGCGCGCGGATCACGGTGGCCACCGTAGAGGATGGCCGGGACCTTGTTCGCGTGACGCAGGCGGCGGCTCGCACCTTTGCCCTGCGCGTCACGGAACTCGGCGACGAGTTCGAATGCGGTTTTCATAGAATTCTCCAATTACACAAACAATGCCGTCGCATCCGCGACCAGAATGCGGCAGCTCCAAAAAGGGGATAGGGGTTAGGGGATAGGGGTTAGTCGGAAGCAAGAGTGGCTGTGCCACCGCGTGCGATCTTCTGCGCGCACTGCGCGTTCCGACTAACCCCTAACCCCTATCCCCTAACCCCTTCCACTCAGTCCAGGTAGAGCGAGCTCACGCTCTCCTCGTCCCGGATGCGGCGCATCGTCTCGGCGAGCAGGCCCGCGACCGACAGCTGGCGGATCTTGCGGCACGCCTGCGCGTTCTCACGCAGCGGGATCGTGTCCGTCACCACCAGTTCGTCGAGCGCCGAGGCCTCGATGCGGTCCACCGCGGGGCCCGAGAGCACCGGATGGGTGATGTAGGCCGCGACGCGCTTCGCGCCGTGGTCCTTCAACGCCTTCGCCGCGTGGCACAGCGTGCCCGCGGTATCCACCATGTCGTCGACGAGGACGCAGCTCTTGCCCTCGACCTCGCCGATGATGTTCATCACCTCCGACACGTTCGCCCGCGGGCGGCGCTTGTCGATGATCGCGAGGTCGGCGTCGTCGAGGCGCTTCGCGATCGCGCGTGCACGCACCACGCCACCGACGTCCGGCGACACCACGACGAGGTCGTCGTACTTCTGCCGCCACACCTCGCCGAGCAGCACCGGCGACGAGTACACGTTGTCCACGGGGATGTCGAAGAACCCCTGGATCTGGTCCGCGTGCAGGTCGACCGTCAGCACCCGATGCACGCCCACGCCGGCGATCATGTTGGCCATGACCTTCGCCGTGATCGCGACGCGCGTGGCGCGCGGGCGGCGATCCTGGCGGGCGTAGCCGAAATACGGCACCACCGCGGTGATGCGGGCCGCCGAGGCGCGCCGGCACGCATCGACCATGACCAGCAGTTCCATCAGGTGGTCGTTCGCCGGCGGGCACGTCGACTGCACGATGAAGACGTCGCGCCCGCGCACGTTCTCCATCAGCTCGACCGTGACTTCGCCGTCACTGAAGCGACCAACGTGGGCACGGCCCAGCGGCACCTGCAGGTATCGCGCAATGTCCTGCGCGAGCTGCGGGTTCGCGTTGCCCGTGAACACCGCCATCATGGGGCCGTCCATCTACGTGCCTCTCTCGTTGTCTCGGTTGGCTGGGGTGGAAGGATTCGAACCTCCGAATGGCGGGATCAAAACCCGCTGCCTTACCACTTGGCGACACCCCAACGCGTTCGTTGCTCAACCCCGTCGTCGTACCGCCCCCAGTCACTGCACGCGAACACTCGCACGGCAATCACCGCCGGCCGACCTGCCGCTCGAACTGCAGGCGCGCAGTGAGCGGCGACCGGTTGAGGCCGCGCGTAATCCATCCCTGCCACTCGCTGTGGCTTGCCCGCGAGCACCGCGGCCGCATGCGTCGCATCTACCATCGGTGCGAAAACACAGGAGCCGGTGCCCGTGAGTCGCGCGGGCCCGTGGCGACCGAGCCAGTCGAGCGCGCCCGCGACGGCCGGGTATCGACGCCGGACCACGGGTTCGCAGTCGTTCCGACCGCCGGTCCGCAGGAAGCCGGCAATTGTGATGACCGGAGAATCCCTTGTCAATTCAGGGGCTTTGAACACTTCAGCCGTACTGATGGCGACGTCGGGCTGCAGCAGCAGGTAGACCGGCTCCGGAAAGTCCACGGGCACCAGTCGCTCGCCCACGCCCTCGGCCCAGGCCGCGTGGCCGTGGACGAAAACGGGCACGTCGGCGCCGAGACTCAGTCCAAGTCGCGGCCAGGCGCGTCGGTATCGAACCCGGTTCCCCACAGTTGATTCAAGGCAACCAGCACGGTGGCCGCATCGGAACTCCCGCCGCCCACACCGCCACCCATCGGCAGCCGTTTTTCGACCTCGATCGCCACTCCCTGCATCAGGGACACCCCGGTTTCCGCCGCGGCGGCCGCCAACCGACGGGCGGCGCGCACGACGAGGTCATCCTCGGCCGCGACGCCGGGAATTGCGCCGAGCCGTCTCAATGACCCCGGGCGGACGCTGGTAGAAGCGGATCGAGTCCCAGAGGTCGATGAACTGGAAGGCCGTCTGCAGCTCGTGATAGCCGTCGGGCCGGCGCCCCACGACGTGCAGGAACAGGTTCAGCTTGCCAGGCGCAGGCCACGGCGCAGGGTGTCCGAGCGCGCGGTTCATGGGGCCGGCAGGATCCAGTCGTCGACGACGATCCGCACCCGCGCCTCGCTCGTCGTGGCCGTCAGGCGCGCCGGCAGGCTCCAGCCCGCCTGGGGCTTCAGCTCCTCGTAACTCACGACCCAGCCGCCCTGGACGAAGCCGGGCACGGAACCCGTGCTGACCTGGACGGGGCCGCTGCCCGACCGACCAGGCGCCGGCACGCCGAGCATCCAGTAACGCAGTTCGGCCAGCGGCAGTTTCACGCCAAGCCGGCGCTCGAGTTCGGCCCGCGCGGCCTCGCCGTCGAGGGGCTTGCCCGTGCCGTCGGCGAGTTCGATCGTTTCGCCGTCCGTGACCAGGGCCAGTCCGCCTGCACCCAACGGCCCGCGAACGGTGAGTTCGGTCCGCTCGGAGCGCTGCTGCCAGACGAAGCTGCCGCTGCCGCCCTCGCCTTGCGCGGAGAGGGCAATGCGTCCTTTGGCCATCCATTGCGTGAGCTGCTCGGGATCGGCCGTTCGCGACCCGGACGACGCCGCCGACCGGAGTCGTCGCGCAACCCGTCGCGAGCAGCGCACAAGCCAGGACAGCCAGCAACGGACGCATGTGGAACATGGGCCCGTCCGTGGCTCAGGGGCCGGCGCGCTCGAGGCGCTCGCGCAGTTGCTTGTCCTCGGGCGCCTTCAGGAGCGCCGCCTTCCACGTTTCGCGCGCCGCCTTCTGGTCGCCCATCGCCCACTGCACCTCACCGATGTGCAGGTCGATCTCGGGATCGGCACCCGACTCGTTGGCGCGCTGCAGGTAGTCGAGCGCTTCCGTGTACTTGCCTTCCTTGTACAGGAGCCAACCCATGCTATCGAGCGTGGCTGCGTTGTCGGGAGACTGGGCGAGGGCCGCTGTGATCAGGCCGCGTGCCTCAGGCAGGTTCCTGCCGTGGTCGACCAGCGTGTAGCCGAGCGCGTTCTGCACGTGCGCGTCGCCGGGACGCTCGGCGAGCAGCGCGCGCAGGTCGCGGATGGCGGCCTCTTCCTTGCCCGTACGCTCGAGAAAGAACGCGCGGTTCAACCGCAGCTCGAGCGCATCCGGGTACCGCGACAGGCCTTCTTCATAGACTTGCGCGGCACGGCGCGCATCACCGCGGTATTCCAGCAGGCCGGCCTTCGCCGAATAGACGTCGGGCGCCAGTTGCGGCTGCGTGCGCGCGACTTCGTCGAGGTGCGCGATGCCCGCGTCGGTGCCCGACTGTTCAGCCTTGATGCGCGCCACGCGCTGCTGCGCCGCGAGGTTGTAGTCACCGCCGGCAACGCGCGCGTAATAGCGCAACGCACGGTCGGTATCCTTGCGCCGCTCGGCGATCACGCCGAGGAAATACAGGGCTTCGTACGACTGCGCGCCCGTGGCGAGCAGGTTTTCGAACTGGGCCGTCGCCGCGTCGAGGTTGTCGGCATCGAGTTCCATCGCACCCAGGGTGCGGATCGCGCCCGGCACCACGGTCTTGCCGGTGGTGTACGGCGTGATCATGGCCCTCGCCTCCTGGTCGCGGCCCGTCGCCGACAGGAGCAGCGCGTACTCCAGGTGGGTGCCGATGTCGGAATCGGGCTCGGTGACGAGGTCGCGCGCGATGGCGAGACCCTCCTCGTCCTTGCCGTTCGCGATCCGCGTTCGCGCGAGCAGCATCTTCGCGGGCTTCCAGTACGGTGCCTTGGCCACGGCCGTCGCCGCCGCCTGGTCGGCCGCCGCAAAACTGTCGGCCCGCAGGGCCGCACTGCCGTACGCGTAATACCCTTCGGCGACGTCGGGATGGCGGGCCGAGAGCCGCCGGAAGAGTTCCACGACGTCCGTCGAGACGCCCTCGCCGCCGATCACGGGCAGCAACGCCAGGAAACCCGCCGCCGGGCTGATGTAGATGGTGTCGAGCAGGTAGCCGAACTGGGCCTCGGCGTCGTCGAGCCGGTGCAGCTTGAGCGCGGTGATGCCCGCGTAGCGATGCGCGTTCTCGCTGGTCGGGTTGATCTCCAGCCAGCGGCCGGCAGCGAGCGCGGCCTCCTGCAGCTGGGTGTGATCGAACGCCGCACGCGTAGCCTGCTCGGCGATGGTCTCGTCGTCGGAGCGCTGGGCCGCCTCGCGGTACAGCCGCGCGCCGGCGGGATACTCGCCCCGGCCGAATGCGGCTTCAGCGTCGGCCAGGCGGGCCTCGGGCGGCAGCGCGTCGCCCGCGGCACCGGGCCCGGCGGGCGTCGTCGCGGCGCAAGCCACGAGTAAACCCAGGAAGATCGCGCCCAGGGCGCTACGGACGGCACGGATAATGCGGATTGGCATGGCGTCACCACTATAGCCGAAGCTCACCGCAGCTTGTGTTGCGGGGTCCGTTCACCCAGAATTTCGCGTCTTTCAAGACCAGGTCCCGGATGTCTCTCGTCGTCGTCGGCATCAACCACCGCACCGCTCCCGTCGAAGTTCGCGAGCGCGTGGTCTTCGAGCCGGCTCGCATTCCGGACGCGTTGCAACAACTGCGAAACCTGCCGGACGTCCACGAGACCGTCATCGTTTCGACGTGCAACCGGACCGAGCTCTATTGCGTCACCGACAACCTCGGCCAGGCCGAACTCGGGGACTGGCTGCAGCGGTACCACGGCATCGGCGTCCCGCTGCACGGCAGCCTCTATCACCACGGCGAGGACAAGGCCGTCACCCACGCGTTCTCGGTCGCGTCGGGTCTCGACTCGATGGTGCTCGGCGAGCCGCAGATCCTGGGCCAGCTCAAGGATGCCTACCGCGTCGCGCAGGAAGCGGGCACCACCGGCCCGGTGCTGAACCGCCTGTTCCAGTCTGCATTCTCGGTCGCGAAGCGCGTGCGCACCGAAACCAAGATCGGCGCGAATGCCGTTTCCGTCGCCTCGGCCGCGGTGGCGATGGCGCGCACCGTCTTCGCGAGCTTCGATAACCGCACCGCCCTGCTGGTGGGCGCCGGCGAGACCGTCGCGCTCGCGGCGCGGCACCTGTACGCCGACGGCCTGCGCCGGATGATCATCGCGAACCGCAGCGTCGACCGCGCGCGCGAACTGGCCGCCGAGTTCCACGGCTTCGCCATCGGCCTCGACGAGATTCCCAATCACCTGAAGGAAGCCGACATCGTCATCGCTTCCACGGCCGCCCCGCACTCGATCATCACGCGGCACATGACCGAGCAGGCGCTGCGCGCCCGCAAGCGTCGCCCGATGTTCATGGTCGACATCGCGGTGCCGCGCGACATCGACGCCGACGTGGCGGAACTCGAGGACGTCTACCTCTTCACGGTCGACGACCTGCAGTCGGTCGTGAACGAAAACCTCGAAGGCCGCCGCCAGGCCGCGCAGGAAGCAGGCGAACTGATCCATGCCGAGGTCGAACGCTTCGCGCATTCGCTGCGCACGCGCGACGCGGCGCCGCTCATCCGCCGCCTGCGCGAGGAGGCGGACCGCACGCGCCAGCGCACGCTCGAGCAGGCGCGGGTGATGCTGGCGCACGGCAAGAGCCAGGACGAGGTCCTGAGCTTCCTCGCCAACACGCTCACGAACCGGCTCATCCACGCCCCCAGCCAGCGGCTGCGCGACGCGGCGGAGACCGGCGACGGCGAGATCATCGAGACGATCGCCGACATCTACCGGCTCGACCAGCCGCACGACTGATGAAAGAGTCGATCCGACGCCGTCTCGAGCGGACGGTCGAGCGCTTCGAGGAAGTGGGCGCGCTGCTCGCCGACCCCGACGTCATCGCGAAGCAGGGCCAGTTCCGCGACCTCTCGATGGAGTATTCGCGGCTCGAGTCCGTGGCCCAGCGGTTCAAGGAATTCTCCCGCCTCGAAGGCGAGCTGCGCGCCGCCGAGGAAATGGCCGCGGGCGCCGACCTCGAAATGCGCGAACTCGCCGCTGACGAAGCGCGCGAACTGCGCGAGCCGCATCGACGCGGAAGGACTCGAACTCACGCGCCTGCTCGTCCCGAAGGATCCGCGCGACGACTCCAACATCTTCCTGGAAATCCGCGCAGGCACCGGCGGTGACGAAGCCGCGATCTTCGCGGGCGACCTGTTCCGCATGTATTCGCGCTACGCGGAACGGCAGGGCTGGAAAGTCGAAGTGCTGAGCGAAAGCACGGGCGAGCACGGCGGCTACAAGGAAATCATCAGCCGCGTCGTGGGCAAGGGCGCGTACTCGAAGCTCAAGTTCGAGTCGGGTGCGCACCGCGTGCAACGCGTGCCCGCGACCGAAGCGCAGGGCCGCATTCACACCTCCGCGTGCACGGTCGCGATCCTGCCGGAACTCGACGAGATCGAGGACCTGCCGATCAACCCCGCCGAACTGCGGGTCGACACGTTCCGCGCCTCGGGTGCCGGCGGCCAGCACGTCAACAAGACCGATTCAGCCATCCGCATCACGCACATCCCGACGGGCGTCGTGGTGGAGTGCCAGGACGAACGCTCGCAGCACAAGAACCGCTCGCGCGCGATGTCGCTGCTGCGGGCGCGGCTGCTCGAGGCGCAACGGTCAGAAGCAGACGGCGCAGCAGGCGCAGGAGCGCAAGCTGCAGGTGGGCACGGGCGACCGCTCCGAGCGGATCCGCACCTACAACTATCCGCAGGGCCGCGTGACGGATCACCGCATCAACCTGACGCTGTACCAGCTGCCCTCGGTCATGGAAGGCGCGCTCGCCGACGTGATCGGCCCGCTGCAGCAGGAGTGGCAGGCGGAGCAGCTGGCCAGCCTCGAGTGATCCGGGCCGTGGCCACCGAAGTTTCACAGACTGATCGACGGAAGGCATCGCGCGCCTGCAGCGCGTGACCGACCAGCCGCGTCATGAAGCCGAGATCCTGCTCGCCGCTGCGCTCGGCAAGACGCGCGCCTGGATCATGGCCCACCCCGAAGAACGCATCCTCGACTGCGATGCCACCGACCGCTACGAGGCTTACGTCACGCGACGCTCGCACGGCGAGCCCGTCGCCTACGTGCTCGGCGAAAAGGAATTCTGGTCGCTGCCGCTCGCAGTCACGCCGGACGTGCTCATTCCGCGGCCCGAGACCGAACTCGTCGTCGAGCTCGCTTTGACTCACCTGCCGCGCGACGCACGCGGTGCGGGTGCTGGATCTCGCCACCGGCAGCGGCGCCATCGCGCTCGCCATCGCACACGAACGACCTCGCGCCACCGTGGTCGGCACCGACATCTCCGCGGCGGCGATCAGCGTGGCCCGCCGCAATGCGCCGCAACCTGCGGCTCGGCAACGTCGAGTTCGCCGTGGGCAGCTGGTTCGATCCGGTGGCCGGACAGCGGTTCGACCTGATCGCCAGCAACCCGCCGTACATTGCCGAGGGCGACGATCGCGTCGAACCGGGCGTGCGCCGCTTCGAACCCCATGGTGCGCTGTTCTCCGGGCCGGACGGGCTGGACGCACTGCGTGTGATCGCCGACGCGGCTGGCAGTCACCTTGCAGCCCGGGGGCTGGCTGATCGTGGAGCACGGGGACCGGCAGGGTCCCGCCGTCCGCGCATTGCTTGCGCCGCCGGCTTCGGCGACGTGACCACGCACCGCGACCTGGCCGGGCTCGACCGCTGCACCGAAGGCCGCTGGCCGGGAAGCCCCGGGGCGTGACATCAAGCCGCCGCCCGTTCACTATGCGCACCCCCTCCCGTTCCACTTCCTGCAGGCAGGTCACGCAGCCATGATCCGATTCGAAACTTCGCTCGGCGCGTTCACGATCGAACTCTTCGACAAGGAAGCGCCCGTCACGGTGCAGAACTTCCTCGACTACGTCGACGCCGGCCATTTCGACGGCACGGTCTTCCACCGCGTGATCCCGGGCTTCGTCGTGCAGGGCGGCGGCATGACCGAGGACATGAAGCAGAAGTCGACGCGCGCCCCGATCAAGAATGAAGCCGACAACGGCGTCAAGAATCGGCGCGGCACGCTGTCGATGGCGCGCACGAACGATCCGCACAGCGCCACCTCGCAGTTCTTCATCAACCTGGTCGACAACTCCAACCTCGACCCGGGTCGCGGCAGCGCCGGCTATGCCGTGTTCGGCTGCGTCTCCGACGGCATGTCGGTGATCGACGCCATGGCCAAGGTCAAGACGGGCCGTCGCGGCATGCACGACGACGTGCCGGTCGAGCCGATCAAGGTCATCAGCGCGAAGCGCGTCGAAGCCGCGAAGTAACCCGAACCCGTTCCGGGGCGACACCGCATGGCGAAGCGTCGGCGCGGGCTGGCGGGCCGGATCCTGCGCGGCATCGTGCTCGCAGGCCTGGCCTGGGCGGCGCTGACGCTGGTCACCGTGCGTCGCCTTCCGCTGGATCGATCCGCCCTTCACGACGTTCATGCTCACGGACCGCGTGGGCGCGCTGTTCTCGAGCGAGAAGGGCTACGACTTCAGCCACGACTGGGTCGACTGGGACCAGATCTCGAAGCACGCCGCGGTCGCCGTGATCGCGTCCGAGGACCAGCAGTTCCCGCACCACCGCGGGTTCGATTTCAAGCAGATCGACAAGGCGCTCGCGGACCGTGAGCGCGGACGCCGCGTGCGCGGCGCCAGCACGATCTCGCAGCAGGTCGCCAAGAACATCTTCCTGTGGCGCGGGCAGAGCTGGTTCCGCAAGGGCCTCGAGGCCGGCATCACCGTGCTGATCGAGGCCTGCTGGAGCAAGCAGCGCATCCTCGAGGTCTACCTCAACATCGCCGAGTTCGGGCGCGGCACGTACGGCGTGCAGGCGGCCAGCCAGCGCTTCTTCCGCAAGGATGCGGCGAAACTGAACCGCGCCGAAGCGGCGTTGCTCGCGGCCGTGCTGCCTGCGCCCACGCGCTTCAAGGTCGACGCGCCGTCGCGCTACGTCCAGAAGCGACAGGCCTGGATCCAGCGGCAGATGAACGCGCTCGGCGGAACCTCCTATCTGGCGCAGTTGCGCTGACCGCGGCAAGCTTGGGCTGTCAGCACGAGACGATGCCAGCCGGGGGCGCCGCATGAGCGAAGGTCAGGAAACACGTCGCACCCGCATCGCGATCATCGGCGCGGGGCATTCGGGCCTGTGCATGGGAATGCGCCTCAAGCAGGCGGGCATGCATGATTTCGTGATCCTGGAGAAGGCCGCGACGCTCGGCGGCACCTGGCGCGACAACACGTACCCCGGCGCGTCGTGTGACGCACCCTCGTACCTGTACAGCTTCTCGTTCGCGCAGAAGACCGACTGGAGCCGGCGTTTCGCCTGGCAGTCCGAGTTGCTCGGCTACTCGACCGAACTCGCGATCAAGCACGGCCTGCTGCCGCACTGCCGCTTCAATGCGGAAGTGACGCGGATCACCTACGACGACGCCGCCAACACGTGGACGCTGGCCTGCGCGGACGGCACCGAGATCGTCGCAGACTTCGTGATCGCGGGCGTCGGACAGCTCAATCGGCCGTCCACTCCGGCGATTGCCGGCCAGCAGACCTTTGCCGGCACGCAGTTTCATTCCGCGCAGTGGAACCATGCCGCGGATCTCGCCGGCAAGCGCATCGCCGTGATCGGCAACGCCGCCAGCGCTGTCCAGTTCGTGCCGCAGATCGCGCCGCTCGCGGCACAGCTCACGATCTTCCAGCGCTCGGCCAACTGGCTCATGCCGCGCAAGGACCGTCTCTATGCGCCGCGCACGCAGCGGTTGCTGACGCGGTTCCCCGGGCTCGCCAGGCTGTACCACGACGCGCAGTGGTTCTTCTTCGGCGAGATGCAGCTGACGCCGCTGATGAAGCAGGTGAAGCCGGTGCAGGTGCTCGCGCGCCTGAAATCGCTCGCGCACCTGCGTCGCCAGGTGAAGGATCCCGCGCTGCGCGCGAAGCTGGTGCCGGACTATCCGATCGGCGCCAAGCGCGTGCTGTTCAACGACGACTACTACCCGGCGCTGTCGCGGCCGAACGTCGAACTGGTGACGGACTCCATCGAACGCATCGAGCCGGAGGGCGTGCGTTCGAGGACCGGGCAGCTGTACGCCGCCGACGTCATCATTTACGCGACGGGCTTCAAGAGCACCGACTTCCTCGCGCCGATGCAGATCACCGGTCGCGGCGGGCTCGACCTCAAGCAGGAGTGGGCCAAGGGCGCGCGCGCGTACCTGGGCGTCACGGTCACCGGCTTCCCGAACTTCTTCATGCTGTACGGCCCCAATACCAACCTGGGTCACAACAGCATCCTGGTGATGATCGAAGCGCAGGTCGGCTACATCCTCGACGCCCTCGACAAGATGAAGGCGCGGGGACTGCGGCGCATCGACGTCAAGCGCGACGTGCTGGAAGCCTACAATCGCAGCCTGCAGCAGGACCTGGCGAAGTCCGTGTGGGCTGCGACCGGCGCCAGCTGGTACAAACTCGCTGACGGCACCATCACCAACAACTGGCCGCACAGCACCATCCGCTACCAGCGCCTGCTGCGTGAAGCGAACCTCGAGGATTACGACTCATGACGAAGATTGCATTCCGCGTCGGGCTCGCGCTGCTGACCCTGCCGCTGCTGGCCCCGGCATTCACGCAGGCCGCGACGCCCGCGAAGAGCGTCGATTGACCCGCAGCGCCTGGCGGACATCACCCGCACCTTGTCGTCCGACGAGTTCGAAGGGCGCGCGCCGGGCACGCCTGGCGAGACGAAGACCATCGCGTACCTCGTCGAGCAGTTCAAGGCCGTGGGACTCGAGCCGGCCGGACCGAACGGCTCGTACGTGCAGGTGGTGCCGCTGGTGCGCACGCAGGTACCGGCGGATGCGTCGATGAGCGTCACGCGTGGACGGCAAGCGACGACCGCTGGTGCAGCAGCAGGACATGGCCGCCCTCGCCTTGCGTCCCGTCGACAGGGTGCAGATCGCAGATGCGCCGCTGGTGTTCGTCGGCTACGGCGTCAGCGCACCGGAACGTGGCTGGGACGACTACAAGGACATCGACCTGCGCGGCAAGGTTGCCGTGTACCTGGTCAACGATCCGGATTTTGAAGCCGTGCCGGGCGAAGACGCCTACGGCAAGTTCGGGGGCAAGGCGGCCACCTACTACGCGCGGTGGACGTACAAGTACGAGGAAGCCGCGCGCCGCGGCGCGATCGCTGCGCTGATCGTGCACGAGACGGAGCCCGCGGCGTATGGCTGGAACACGGCCATCGCACCGAACGGCGAAGGCTACGACATCGTGCGTGCCGATCCCGCGCAGGAGAAGCTGCTGCTGCAGTCGTGGCTTCACCTCGACGCGGCCGTCGAGATGTTGCGTGGCGCGGGCCTCGACTTCGACGCGCTGAAGAAGAGCGCGCGCAGCAAGGCGTTCCACCCGGTCGAGCTGAAGGGCGTGACGTTCGCAGCGGACTTCCCGCTCGCCCACGCACGCATCGACAGCCACAACGTGCTCGGCAAGATCACCGGTCGTCGCCATCCGCACGAAAGCATCATGGTCGGCGGGCACTGGGACGCATACGGCAGTGGCGAGCCCGACGCACAGGGCCTGCGATTCCGCGCGGGCGCGCTGGACGACGCAATCGGGCTCGCGGGCGCCATCGAGATCGCTCGCGCCTTCAAGCAGGGCCCGCGACCCGACCGCACCCTCGTGTTCTCGGCGTGGACCGCCGAAGAACGCGGGTTACTGGGATCCGAGTACTACGCGGACCACCCGTGGCTGCCGCTCGCGACGACCGTCGCGAATTTCACGATGGACGTGCTGCAGCCGAACGGCCTCGCGCGCGACATCGTGCTGGTCGGCGCCGGACAGAACGAGCTCGAGTCCATGCTGGTGAAGGAAGCCGCCGGCCAGGGCCGAGTCGTTACGCCGGACGCAAAACCCGAGCGTGGCCTGGCCTTCCGCGCCGATCACTTCCCGTTCGCCAAGCGCGGCGTGCCCACGATGCTGCTGATGGGCATCGGCGGCGGTCATGACCTGGTCAACGGCGGCCGCGAAGCCGGCGACCGCTGGGTCGCCGAATTCACGGCCAAGTGCTACCACCAGGCCTGCGACCGCTGGAGCGCGTCCTGGGACCTGCGCGGCGCAGCCCAGGACGTCACGCTCGTCTACCAGATGGCCAGCCAGCTCGCGAATTCGCGCGCGTGGCCGCAGTGGAACCCGGGCAGCGAGTTCAAGGCGGTGCGTGACTCGACCGTCGCGCAACGCAAGTAGCGTGACCCCGGTTCGGGAACGGCTCCGGGGCCATGAGGTTCCTGACACCGTCCAGCGCCAGTGATGTCAGACCACTCCGAGCGAAGCAGAGAGGGTCAGGTAAGTGCCGATCGCAACGATCAGCCACGCGTTTACGGTCAGCAGCAGACCCTGCCAGCGCTGCACGCCGCCGAGAACTTTCGCGCCGGCCTGCGCACCGAACAGCACCGCCAACGCGACCACTGCGACCGGTACCGCGGTGGCGAGACCATAGATCACGAACAGCGGGAACTGTATCGGCGCGCTCATCGTCAGGGGCAGCAGGCTGCCAAAGAACAGCGCGGCCGAGGTTGGGCAGAAGGTCACCGCAAACAGGACGCCCAGCAGGAATGCGCCAGGTAGTCCGCGATCGGCCAGGCCTTCCGTGGCGCCGGGCTTGGCCGGCCCGAAATTGAGACGCAGCGGAATCCAGCCGAGCAACACGAGCCCGACGATGATCAGGAGCGGACCGATGAACGGTTCGAGGACTGTCTGCAGGATGCGCGAGGTCTGCGGCGCCGCCGCAACGCCCCATGCGACGAGAACCCCCACGGCAACGTAAGCGACGGCACGCCCGGTGGCGTAAGCCAGCACACCTGCAATGGCGCGTTGCTTCGTGTCGAGACGACGCGCGAGGAATGACACCGCCGCGATGTTCGTCGCGAGCGGGCACGGGCTGACGGAGGTCATCAACCCGAGCCAGGCCGCAGCGAGCACCGCAGCGAGTAGACTCAAGAAACGCTGCCCAGGTGACGGCGAACGGCGTCGACCACGTACGCCTCGAACGCCTGCTCATCCTTCTGCTTCGACCAGACGTCCTGCAGGTTCTCCCACTTCACTTCCTGGCCCTGCGCCCGGTCCGAGACGATGACTGTCTTGCTGATGAGCTGGTAGTCCTGCACGAAGTGCTCGTTGCCGGGGCCATCGAGATTGATCGTCTGCAGCACGATGCGTCCGCTTGCAATCTCTGCGCCGAAGTTCTTCTCGACAGTCTCGCGCGTCAGGCGCTCGATGCGTACGCAAGTCGCACAGCGGACGTCGCTGCTGAAGTACGTCACCTGGATCACGTCCGGCGCCACGCCCGGCTGGGTCGTGACGACCTGCTGTCGCACGGCGGGCAGATCGGCTGCCTGTCGTGCCTGCTGAATGGCGGCCCAGCAACCAACGCCAGCAAGAGCGATCAACGCGAACTTGAGGATGCGCCTTTTCATGCTCAGCTCAGCAGCTGCTTCGTTTCGTCGAGCGACGGCACCTTGCCACTGGCCTTCACGGCGCCGTCGACGACCAGCGCCGGCGTGAACATCACGCCGAAGTCGGCGAAGCGCTTCACGTCGGTGACCTTTTCGAGCTCGTAGGTCAGCCCCATGTCGCGCGCAGCCTGTTCGGCGACCGCCGTGAGGGCGCGGCATTTGGCGCAGCCGGAACCGAGGATCTGGATCTTCATGGACATGCTCCCGCGGGGTAAGTCCCGCCTAAACCATCAACAGCCCATAGAGCCAGCCAGTGAACGCGGCCGTCACGATGACGAGCGACACGTACGCGGCAGTCTTCTTCAGGCCGACAATCGAGTTGAGCACCAGCATCGCAGGCAGGCTCAGGGCCGGGCCCGCGAGCAACAGCGCGAGCGAGGGCCCTGCACCCATGCCGCTGCCGACGAGGCCTTGCACGATCGGGACCTCGGTCAGCGTGGCGAAGTACATGAACGCGCCGGAGACCGCGGCGAACAGGTTGGACGCGGCGGAGTTGCCGCCGACCAGGCTGCTGATCCACTCGGAGGGAATCATTCCCTCGTGCCCCGGGCGCCCGAGCAGGAAGCCGGCCACGAGCACGCCGCCGAGCAACAGCGGCACGATCTGCTTCGTGTAATCCCATGCCTGGTTGAACCACTCACCGGCCTCGTCGTTCCGACCGGCAGTGAGCCAGGCGAGACCGAGCACGGCAACGAGGAACGGCCAGGTCGGATGTCCGGGCAGGGCGACCGCGGCGATGAACGTTGCCACGGCGACAGCGGCGATCCGCGCCGGCTCGAGCTTGAACCAGCGCCACAGCATGATCGCGAGCACTGCGCCGAGCAGCGAGGTGACCAGCCACTTGGCTGCATGGACCGCGGCGAAGAAGCCCGTGGTCTGCGACGCGGCGCCCCAGTTCGCGAACACCAGGATGCCGACCAGGACGGCGAAGAACGCGGCTGTCTGCGTCAACGGCCGGCCAGCCTCCTGTTCCGGTAACGCCATGGCCGCAGCAACCTTCGCCTTCTCCTCACGACGGAAGAGCAATGCCATGGACAGGCCGATAATCACGCTGAAAGCCACCGCGCCGAGAGCACGGGCGATGCCGAGCGGTGCACCGAGCACCTTCGCGGTCATCACGATCGCGAGCACGTTGATCGCCGGGCCGGAGTACAGGAACGCGGTCGCGGGACCGAGCCCTGCGCCCATGCGGTAGATGCCGGAGAACAGTGGCAGCACAGTACAGCTGCACACGGCGAGGATCGTGCCGGAGACCGAACCCACGCCGTAAGCGAGCGGCTTCGACGCCTGCGGGCCAAGGTAGCGCATGACCGACGCTTGTGAGACGAACGCCGCGATCGCGCCGGCGATCCAGAAAGCCGGCAGCAGGCAGAGCACCACGTGCTCGCGCGCGTACCACTTGGTAAGTTCGAGAGCTTCGCTCACTGCGCCGTCGAAACGGGGCGTTCCTACCGGCAGGAAATACACCGCGGCGAACACGGCGGCGAGGAGCCCGAAAATCTTCAGTTCGTGGCGGGTTCCGGGATTGAGCGCAAGGGTGGCCATGCCGATTCCTCAGTCGCAGCAAGCGACACGCTGCGTCGGCTTGCCGACGCACGCGCCGTCGAGGCAGCTGACGAACTCCGCGACGCAGGCGAGTTCGAGGCGGTAGAAGATCTTCTGTCCGCGCTTGTCGCTCGAGACCACGCCCGCTTCACGCAGCACGTCGAGGTGCTTCGAAGTGGTGGACCAGCCGAGACCACAGGCCTCGACGAGATCGCAGACGCAGCGCTCGCCGGCGGTGAGGGTGCGTACCAGGGTCAGGCGGGCTGGGCTGCCCAACGCCTTGAAGACGGCGTCAGGCGAGGTTGGACTGGCTTTCGGGGGCATGACGAAGATTGTATTTCGTCATATAGCGAAATGATGTTCGCAATTTCCGCAAGGCAGTGCCGAGAACGGGAGAGGCTGCCTCGGCTCGCAATGCGACCGTCGCAGGGACGGTCGTAGCGCCTCTCACGCAAGCCTTACGGCCGATAACCCGGTCCGCGCACGACGCGTCCCGGCTTCGCGCCGGTGTGCTCGCCGTTGCGGATCACCGGCACGCCGTTCACCAGCACGTGCTCGCACACCGACCGCATACTGCTTCGGCGCATCGAAGGTCGCCTTGTCCGCGATCGTGGCGGGATCGAACACGACGACGTCCGCGTAGCAATTCGCGTCGAGGCAGCCGCGGTCCTGCAACTTCCAGTTCGTCGCCGGCAGCCGCGTGAGGCGACGGATCGCCTCTTCGAGCGGCATCAGCTTTTCGTCACGCGAATACTTGCCGAGCAGGCGCGCGAAGTTGCCGTAGGCGCGCGGGTGCGTGCTCGACTTCATGAACACACCCTCGGGTGCCAGCGCTTCGGCGTCGGAACCGAGGCTGACCCACGGCTGCGACAGCCCGAGCTTGACGTTGTCCTCGCTCATCAGGAAATAGATCACCTGCACGCGTGAGTTGTCCTCGATGACGAGGTCCACGATCGTGTCTTCGGCGCTCGTGCCGCGCATTTTCATCACGTCCGCAAGCGTCTTGCCGGTGAGCGGCTTGAGCGCGGGGTTCTTGAAGCCGACGAGCAGCACGCGATCCGGCGAACCCGCCGTGCGGAAAAGGTTCTCCTCCCCGGCAGGTGGATTGCGAATTTCCGCGATCACGCGCGCGCGCTGCTGCGGGTCCTTCAACCGCGAGACCCATGCGTCGAGTCCGCCTGCCTGCACCCACAGCGGCATTGCGGCATCGAAGCCGGTCGATCCCGCGGTGTACGTATACATGTTCGCGCTGACCGCCACGCCCTGCCGGCGAGCCTCCTCGATCTTCGCGATCGCGCGCGCCATGTTGCCCCAGTTGGCCTCGCCCGCCGCCTTCAGGTGATAGGCCTCGCCATGCCCACCCGCAGCACGTGTGATCTCGATCAGTTCGTCGATCGCCGCCTCGAGCCGGTAGCTTTCGTTGCGCACGTGCGAGATGTAGCCGCCACCCGATTCCGCGGCCGCCGTGGCCAGCGCGATGAGCTCCGGCGTCTCGGCGAAAAACGCCGGGGCATAGATGAGCGAACTGCCGACGCCGAGCGCGCCTTCGCGCATCGCCTGCCGCACGAGGTCCTGCATCTGCTGGAGTTCCGCCGGGGTCGGGTCACGGTCAGCCTCGCCGAGCACGTGCACGCGCACGCTCGTGGCGCCGACGAAGGACGCGACGTTGGGCGAAATGCCCCGTCGCACGAGCGAATCGAGGTACTCGCCGAGCGTCGTCCAGTCGATCGCGTACTTGATGTCGCCCTGGTGCTGCAGGATGTCGGCCTTCATCGCGTCGTTGAGCGGGCCGCCGGACTCGCCCTCGCCCATGATCTCGAGCGTGACCCCTTGCTTGAGGTCGCTCATGCCGCGGCCGTCCGCAATCAGGGACTGGTTGGCCCACGACAGCACGTTGATGAAACCGGGCGCGACGGCCTTGCCGGTCGCGTCGATCTCGGTCGCGGCCCTGGCGCCGGAGAGGTCCCCGACCGACGCAACGCGGTCACCACGAATGCCGACATCCGCCCGCCGGCCTGGCGTGCCGGAGCCATCGTAGAGCGTGCCATTGCGGACGATGAGGTCGTAAGTGTCGACCGTCCGCGCTGGCGTTGCCGCGGCCGGAGTCGCTCGAGGTGAGCCTGCGCAACCTGCGAGCACTGCGGCGCAGAGGAGGACGGACGCGATCGAAGAGCGACGCATGGTGTTCACAGAGATTTCCCCGGAGACGGACAGAGTCAGGCGGCGTTGGCGCTCACATCGTAACCGAGGATCGGCGCGAGCCAACGCTCGACTTCGGCCATCGACATGCCCTTGCGCTGCGCATAGTCCTGGACCTGGTCGAGGTCGATCTTGCCGACCTGGAAGTACAGCGCTTCGGGGTGCGAGAAGTACCAGCCGCTGACCGCCGCCGTCGGGTGCATCGCGTAGTTCTCGGTGAGGTGGATTCCGGTCCGCGCCTCCACCTCCAGCAAGCGGAACAGCGTGCCCTTCTCGGTATGGTCGGGGCACGCCGGGTACCCGGGTGCCGGGCGGATGCCGCGATAGCTCTCGCGGATCAGCTGGTCGTTGGTGAACCGCTCTTCCGGCGCGTAGCCCCACAACTCGCGCCGCACCCGTTCGTGCATGCGCTCGGCCAGCGCCTCCGCGAGACGATCGGCCAGCGCCTTGAGCATGATGGCGCCGTAGTCGTCGTGACGCGCCTCGTACTCGGCCACCTTCTCGTCGAGACCGATGCCCGTCGTCACGGCGAACGAGCCGATCCAGTCCGCAACGCCCGACTCTTTCGGCGCCACGAAATCGGCCAGCGCGTAGTGCGGCTGCCCGGCAGGCTTCGGCTTCTGCTGTCGCAGGCTGTGCAGGCGGTGCAGGACCTGCGTCCGGCTGTCGTCGGTGTAGACCTCGATGTCGTCGCCCACGGAATTCGCCGGGAACAGGCCGATGACGGCACTCGCCCGCACCCAGCGCTCCGACACCATCTGCTTCAGCACGCGACGCGCGTCGGCATAGAGGTTGCTCGCCGCCTCGCCCACCACGGGATCGGTGAGCACGTCGGGGAACCTGCCCGCGAACTCCCAGGCGTTGAAGAACGGCATCCAGTCGATGTAGCGCACCAGTTCGTCGAGCCGGATGTCGTCGAACGAGCGGATGCCCGCGACCTTCGGCACGGGCGGCCGGTAGGCCGGCCAGTCGCAGCGGAAGCGATTCGCACGCGCCTCGGCGAGCGTGAACGCCGGGCCCTTGGCCTTGCGGCCCTTGTGCTGTTCGCGACGGGTCGCGTGATCCTGCTTGATCCGGTTCACGTATTCCGCGCGCGAGTCCGGCGTGACCAGGGACTGGCACACGCCCACGGCGCGCGACGCATCCTTCACGTAGATCACGGGCCCGTCGTACTCGGGATCGATCTTCACCGCCGTGTGCGCCGGCGATGTCGTGGCGCCGCCAATCAGCAGCGGCACCTCGAAGCCGCGTCGCTTCATCTCGCGTGCGACGTGGACCATCTCGTCGAGCGACGGCGTGATCAGGCCGGACAGCCCGATCATGTCGGCCTGCTCGCGCTGCGCCGTCTCGAGGATGCGGTCGGCCGGCACCATCACGCCGAGGTCGATGACCTCGAAGTTGTTGCACTGGAGCACGACGCCGACGATGTTCTTGCCGATGTCGTGCACGTCGCCCTTGACGGTGGCCATCACGACCTTGCCGTTCGAGCGGCTGGAACCGTCCTGTTCCTTTTCCAGGTACGGCACCAGGTGCGCCACGGCCTTCTTCATGACGCGCGCGGACTTCACGACCTGCGGCAGGAACATCTTGCCCGCACCGAACAGGTCGCCGACGACGTTCATGCCGTCCATGAGCGGGCCCTCGATGACGAGCAGCGGCCGGCCGAACTCCAGGCGCGCGGCGTCCGTGTCCTCGAGAATGTATTCGTCGATGCCCTTGACCAGCGCGTGCTCGAGGCGCTTGCGCACCGGCCATTCGCGCCAGGCCAGGTCCTCGGCGCGCTTCTGCCCCGCCTCGCCCTTGAAGCGACTGGCGATTTCCAGCAACCGCTCGGTGGCGTCGCTGCGCCGCGCCAGGATCACGTCCTCGACGCGTTCGCGCAGCTCGGGATCGATGTCCTCGTAGATGGCGAGCTGCCCCGCGTTCACGATTCCCATCGCCATGCCGTTGCGGATCGCGTGGTACAGGAACGCCGAATGCATGGCCTCGCGCACCACGTCATTGCCGCGGAACGAGAACGACACGTTGCTCACGCCGCCGCTGACCAGCGCGTGCGGACACGCCTCGCGGATCAGCTTCGTGGCTTCGATGAAGTCGAGCGAGTAGCGGTCGTGGCTCTCGATGCCGGTCGCGACCGCGAAGATGTTCGGGTCGAAGATGATGTCTTCCGGCGGGAAGCCGACCGCCTCGGTCAGCAGCCGGTACGAGCGCTTGCAGATCTCGACCTTGCGCTCGATCGTGTCGGCCTGGCCCTGCTCGTCGAACGCCATGACGACGACGGCCGCGCCGTACGCCCGGACCTTGCGCGCCTGCGCCAGGAACGGCCGCTCGCCTTCCTTCAGGCTGATGGAATTGACGATGCCCTTGCCCTGCAGGCACTTGAGGCCCGCCTCGATCACGGTCCACTTCGACGAATCGATCATGACGGGTACGCGCGCGACGTCCGGCTCGGCCGCGAGCAGGTTCAGGAAGCGCACCATGGCCGCTTCCGAGTCGAGCATCCCCTCGTCCATGTTGATGTCGATGACCTGCGCGCCGCTCGCCACCTGCTGGCGCGCGACGTCGAGCGCGCCGTTGTAGTCCTCGGCTTCGATCAGGCGCCGGAATTTCGCCGAGCCCGTGACGTTGGTCCGCTCGCCTACGTTCACGAAGAGGCTGTCCGGCACCGATGTTGAGCGGCTCGAGCCCGCTCAGGCGGCAGCGCGTTTCGATGACGGGCGGCACGCGCGGCGGCAAGCCCCGCGATCGACTCCGCGATGTGCTGGATGTGCTCAGGCGTCGTGCCGCAGCAGCCACCCACGATGTTGACGAACCCGCTCGTCGCGTATTCGCGCACCAGGTCGGCCGTCTCGCACGCCGTTTCGTCGTACTCGCCGAACGCATTGGGCAAACCCGCGTTGGGATACGCACAGACGTAGGCGTCGGCGATCCGCGAGAGCTCCTCGACGTACGGGCGCAACTGCCGGGCGCCGAGCGCGCAGTTCAACCCGATGACCGTGGGCCGCGCGTGACGCATCGAGTTCCAGAACGCCTCGACCGTCTGGCCGGACAGCGTGCGGCCCGAAGCATCGGTGATCGTGCCGGAAATCATGACCGGCAGGTCGAGACCCTGCTCGTCCAGCACTTCGCGCACCGCGTACAGCGCTGCCTTGGCGTTGAGCGTGTCGAAAATCGTCTCGACCAGGATCAGGTCGACGCCACCTTCGACCAGCGCGCGCGTCGCTTCCGTGTAGGTCGCCACGAGTTCGTCGAACGTGACGTTGCGGTAGCCGGGGTCGCTGACCTTCGGCGACAGCGACGCCGTACGGTTCGTGGGTCCAAGCGCACCGGCCACGAAGCGCGGCCGCCCCGTGCGCTCCGCCACCTCGTCGGCCGCCCGGCGCGCGATCTGCGCCGCGGTCAGGTTCAGTTCGCGCACCAGCGCTTCGAGGCCGTAGTCGGCCTGCGACGTCGCGTTGGAGTTGAACGTGTTGGTCTCGATGATGTCCGCGCCGGATTCCAGGTAGCGACGGTGGATGTCGCCGATCACGTCGGGCCGCGTCAGCACGAGCAGGTCGTTGTTGCCCTTGAGGTCGCGCGGATGCTCGCTGAAGCGGTCGCCGCGGTAATCGGCCTCCTCCAGCCGGTACGACTGGATGACGGTGCCCATCGCGCCGTCGAGGACGAGGATGCGTTCGCCGAGCAGGCGGCGGAACTCACGGATGCGTTCGGGTCGCAACATGAACTCAGACTCCAATCGCGGCGGCGCGGCCGGCCGGCGCACGCACGCCGAGCGCGTGGCAGATGGCCACGGTCAGTTCGGCGCGGTTCAGCGTGTAGAAGTGGAACTCTCGCACCCCGTGCTGCTGCAGGCGCTTGACCTGCTCGATCGCGAAGCTGGCGGCGATCAGGCGACGCGTTTCCGGGTCGTCCTCGAGGCCGTCGAAGCGATGCACGAGCCAGTCCGGCACGCTGGTGCCGCAGCGCTTGGCGAACTTCAGCATGTGCGGGAAGCGCGTGATCGGCAGGATGCCCGGCACGATTTCCGCATTGATGCCCTCCGCCGCGCACTGGTCGCGGAAGCGCAGGAAAATGTCGGTGTCGAAGAAGAATTGCGTGATCGCGCGGTTGGCGCCCGCGTCGATCTTCGCGCGCAGGTTGTCGAGGTCGAACTTCGCGCTCGGCGCTTCCGGGTGCACCTCCGGGTAGGCCGCCACCGAAATGTCGAAATCGCCGATGCGCGCAATCCGCGCACCAGGTCGACTGCGTAAGCGAAGCCATCCGGATGCGGGACGGTACGTCGTCTGGCCGGGCGGCATGTCGCCACGCAGCGCCACGATGTGGCGCACCCCCATGTCCCAGTAGCCGCGTGCAATGTCGAGGATCTCGCCGGCGGGCGCACCGACACAGGTGAGGTGCGGCGCGGGAGTCAGCGCGGTCTCACGCAGGATGCGCGCCACGACGTTGTGGGTGCGCTCGCGCGTGGATCCGTCGGCGCCGTAGGTCACCGAAACGAACTGCGGCTTCAGCGGCGCGAGACGCTGGATCGACTCCCAGAGCAACTGCTCCATGCCGTCGTCGTTGGGCGGAAAGAACTCGAACGAGACGGCAGGCGTCGCACGGGTGGCGGCGGGATCGGCAGGCATGGCCGTCATGGCGGGAGACTCCTGTGGGAACCGTATTCAGGCAGCGACCGCGACGCTTGCAGCGGTCGCGACGGCAAGCACGAGGTGACGACCGTCGAGGTCGAGCGGCTGCAGCCGGCGGCAGGTCAGACCGGCGTCCGCGATCCAGGCGCGCAGCAATGCAAACGGGTTGCCCGCGCCGGCACGCGCCTCGAGCGCGTCATAGCCTTCGACCAGCAGCAATTGCCCGCCCGCGACGAGCAGTCGAGTGACTTCGCGCAGCGCCTCGACGGGACGGGCAGTCGCATCGAGCATGCGGTCCACGATCGCTGCATCGAAGCTCAGCGATGGCTGCGGCAACGCCGCCAGGTCGCCCTGCTGCAGCACGCAGTGGCTCAAGCCCGCGCGAATGCAGGACCGCTCGTGCCCGCTGCACTTCGAGCCGCGACGGATGCATGCCGACGACGCGGCGCGCCCGGGACGCGATGCCGGGCAGCACCTCGGCCGGCGACAGGCCGAAGTAGAACAGCGACGATTCGACCTGCTCGCCGAGCGCTTCGGCGAGCACGGCGGCGAGTTCGTCGGCCGTCGCGGCTTCCGGCTGCGGGCCAGCGGTGGCAGCCCGCTCCTGCGGCAGGCTGCGCTGCTGCAGGACGGCCTCGACCCGCACGCGATCCGCTGCGAGCGTCGGGTCGGCCGGTTCGATGCGGGACAACAACTCGTCGACGAATTCCGCGCCCCGCGCCCGCGGCCGGAACCCGGTAATAGACCCAGTGCTGCTCGCGAAACCGTTCGAGCAAGCCGGCGTCGCACAGGAGTTTCAGGTGCCGCGAAACGCGCGGCTGGCTCTGGCCGAGGATCTCGGTCAGTTCGATGACGGAGAACTCGCCTCGGCGCAGCGTTGCCAGCACTCGCAGGCGGGTGGGTTCGGCCGCCGCCCGGAGTTGAGTCATGACCGTATCGAATAAAGGCATGAGTTGAATATAAGGATATTTTTATTCTTTGCCAGGCCTGCGCAGATTGTTGCTTGAAAGCGACGCGGACGCGCGGGCAATGCCGCGCCCACGGCAGCCGCGACAAAGCCTCAAGCTGATTAAAAATGATTCTATTGAGAACGCGCCGATGGCCGGGCGCGCGACGGCTCCCGCCCAGGCGGGAGCCGTGCCGAGTCGGCTAGTGCACGCCCGCCGGGGATGGACCCGGCCCGACGAAGAGCGCAGCGCAATCGACCGCATCGAGCCGGTAGGCGCGGCTGCAGAATTCGCAACGCACCTCGACCTGGCCGAACTCCTCGACCATCGAGTCGACTTCGTCGCGGCCGAGCGCCCGCAGCATGTTCTCGACGCGTTCGCGCGAGCAGCGGCAGCGGAAGAACACCGGCGTCGACTCGAACATCCGCACGTCGTCTTCGCTGAACAGCCGGTACAGCAGCTTCTGGTCGTCGAGCTCGGCGAGCTCGGCGCCGGTGACCGTGTCCGCCACCAGTTGCACGCGACGCCAGGCGTCTTCGAGTTCGTCCTCCGACACGATGCCGGCGCCCGACTCCAGCACCGCGGTCGGCTTGGACGTCACCGGCAGCCGTTGCAGCAGCAGGCCGCTGACGTTCTCGCCGTCCGCGTGCAGCCAGAGCCGGGTGGGCAACTGCTCGGAACTTTCGAAGTACTCGCGCAGGCATTCGCTCATCGACGCGCCGGCGAGCGGCACGACGCCCTGGTAGCGATTCGCCGCGCCTTCGTTCTCGACCGTCACCGTGAGCGTGCCGTCACCCGACAGTTCGCGCAGGTCCGCGGTGGCGGGCGGCTCGCGGAAGCGCGCGACGGCGCGCAGGGCGAGCCCGTCCGTGCATTCGACGACCATGAGGTGCATCGGGCCTTCGCCGCGCAGCTGCAGCGTGAGCAGCCCGTGGAACTTGAGCGTCGACGCGAGCAGCGCCGCGGCCGCGACGGCCTCACCGAGCGTGTCGCGGACGTGCCCGGGGTAGTCGTGGTGCTCCATCATGGCCTTCCACGCCGGCCCGAGATGCACGAGCTGGCCGCGGAACGGATACCGCTCGAAGACGAACCGACGCAGCGTGTCGACTTCAGCCATCGAGCGCTCAGGCCACGCGAACCGGAATCTTCAGCGTGCGGATCTTCTCCGACCATTCGGCCGGCGCGGTGTTGTGCACCGAGGTGCCCTGCGCATCGACCGCGACCGTGACCGGCATGTCCTTCACGTCGAACTCGTAGATCGCTTCCATGCCCAGTTCCTCGAACGCGACCACGCGCGACGTGCGGATCGCCTTCGACACCAGGTACGCGGCGCCGCCCACCGCCATCAGGTAGGCCGCCTTGTGCTTCCTGATCGATTCGATCGCGACCGGACCGCGCTCGGACTTGCCGATCATGACGATGAGGCCCGTCTTCTCCAGCATCATGTCCGTGAACTTGTCCATGCGCGTCGCCGTCGTCGGGCCCGCGGGACCGACGACTTCGTCGCGCACCGGATCGACCGGACCGACGTAGTAGATCGCGCGGTTCGTGAAATCGACGCCGGGCGGCAGGCCCTGCCCGCTCGCGAACAGGTCGGCGATGCGCTTGTGCGCGGCATCGCGCCCGGTGAGCATCTTGCCGTTCAGCAGCAGCGTCTCGCCCGGCTTCCAGCTCGCGACTTCGGCGCGCGTGAGCGTGTCGAGATCGACGCGCTTCGAGCTGCCGCCGGCGGTCCAGGTGACCTTCGGCCACTGTTCGAGCGACGGCGGCTCGAGCACCGCGGGACCGCTGCCGTCGAGCACGAAGTGCGCGTGGCGCGTGGCGGCGCAGTTCGGGATCATCGCGACCGGCTTCGACGCCGCGTGCGTCGGGAACAGCTTGAGCTTCACGTCGAGCACGGTCGTGAGGCCGCCGAGACCCTGCGCGCCGATGCCGAGCGCGTTGACCTTCTCGTACAGCTCGATGCGCAGCTCGTCGGCCTTGCTCTGCGGCCCGCGCGCGAGCAGCTCGTGCATGTCGAGCGGCTCCATCAGCGATTCCTTCGCCAGCAGCATGGCCTTCTCGGCCGTGCCGCCGACGCCGATGCCGAGCATGCCGGGCGGGCACCAGCCCGCGCCCATCGTCGGCACCGTCTTCAGCACCCAGTCGACGATCGAGTCGCTCGGGTTGAGCATCACGAACTTCGACTTGTTCTCGGAGCCGCCGCCCTTCGCCGCGACGGTCACCTCGACCTCGTCGCCGGGCACGAGCTCGACGTGGAACACGGCGGGCGTGTTGTCCTTCGTGTTCTTGCGCGCGAACAGCGGGTCGTCGACGACCGAGGCGCGCAGCTTGTTGTCGGGATGGTTGTACGCGAGGCGCACGCCTTCGTTGATCATGTCGGCCAGGCTGCGCTTGCGTGCCCCAGCGCACGTCCATGCCCACCTTGAGGAACATGTTGACGATGCCGGTGTCCTGGCAGATCGGGCGCTTGCCCTCGGCGCACATGCGCGAGTTGGTCAGGATCTGCGCGATCGCGTCCTTCGCGGCCGGCGACTGCTCGCGCTCGTAGGCGCGCCCGAGATGCTCGATGTAGTCGAGCGGGTGGTAGTAGGAAATGAATTGCAGCGCGTCGGCGACGCTCTGGATGAAGTCGTCTTCGCGGATGGTGGTCATGGCGGGCAGCCCGGGGATTGAGGATTAGGGATTAGGCACCGATGGACAGCGGCAATGAATCGTGACTAGTCACTAGAGAAGGTGAGGCAATGCGCACCACGGACGTCAGCCTGCAGCTTGCGCTTGAGCAGGTCGTTGAGCTGCGCCGGGTTGGCCTTGCCACCGGTCGCCTTCATGACCTGGCCGACGAAGAAGCCGAACAGCTTGTCCTTGCCCGAGCGGTACTCCGCCAGCTGGCCGGGGTTCTTCGCCATGACGTCGTCGATGGCCAGCTCGATCGCCGACGTGTCGGTGATCTGCTTCAGGCCCTTCGCCTCGATGATCTCGTCGGCGCCCTTGCCTTCCGACCACATCGCCTCGAAGACTTCCTTCGCGATCTTGCCGGAGATGGTGTTGTCCTGGATGCGCGTGAGCAGGCCCGCGAACGCGTCGGCGCTGACGCGGCTCTGCACGATGTCGAGGTTGTCCTTGTTGAGCGCGCCCGACAGGTCGCCCATCACCCAGTTGGCCGCGAGCTTGGGCTGGCCGCCGAGCTTGCGCACGACGGTCTCGTAGTAGCCCGCGAGTTCGCGGCTCGACGTCAGCACGCCGGCGTCGTACTCCGAGAGGCCGTGATCGCGCACGAACCGCGCGGCCTTTTCGTCCGGCAGCTCGGGCATCGTGGCCCGCACCTGCTCGATCGTCGCCTCGTCGATCACGAGCGGCAGCAGGTCGGGATCCGGGAAGTAGCGGTAGTCGTTCGCTTCTTCCTTCGAGCGCATCGAGCGCGTCTCGCCCTTGTCGGCATCGTAAAGGCGCGTTTCCTGCTTGACCTTGCCGCCGCCCTCGAGCAGTTCGATCTGGCGCTCGACCTCGTAGTTGATGGCGCGCTCGACGAAGCGGAACGAGTTGACGTTCTTGATCTCGGCACGGGTGCCGAACTTGGCCTCGCCGACCGGGCGCACGGACACGTTCGCGTCGCAGCGGAACGAGCCTTCCTGCATGTTGCCGTCGCAGATCTCGAGGTAGCGCACGAGCGTGTGGATCTTCTTCAGGTACGCGATCGCTTCCTTGGCCGAGCGCATGTCCGGCTCGGACACGATCTCGAGCAGCGGCGTGCCGGCGCGGTTCAGGTCGATGCCCGACAGGCCGTGGAAATCCTCGTGCAGCGACTTGCCTGCGTCCTCTTCGAGGTGGGCGCGCGTGATGCCGATCGTCTTGCGCGTGCCGTCCTCGAGCACGATCTCGAGCGAGCCGTCCTCGACGACCGGGCGCTCGTACTGGCTGATCTGGTAGCCCTTCGGCAGGTCGGGGTAGAAGTAGTTCTTGCGCGCGAAGATCGAGCGGCGCGAGATCTTCGAACCCGTCGCGATACCGAAGCGGATCGCCATGCGCACGGCGTCGCCGTTCAGCACGGGCAGCACGCCCGGGTAACCCAGGTCGACGAGGTTGGCCTGCGTGTTCGGCTCCGCACCGTACGCGGTGGCGGATCCCGAAAAGATCTTGCTGCGCGTGGCGAGCTGCGCGTGGATCTCGAGGCCGATGACGGTTTCCCAGTTCATAGGGGTCAGGGGATAGGGGTTAGGGGTTAGTCGGAAGGTGCAACTGGCGCATCACGCTCAGGCGTAGCCCGGCGCAACGCGCTTGTGCCAGTCGGTGTGCTGCTGGTACTGGTGCGACACCGAGAGCAGCCGCGATTCGCCGAAGTGCGGGCCGACCAGCTGCAGGCCCACGGGCAGGTCCTTGCCGCCTTCGTTGACGAAGCCGCAGGGAATCGAGATGCCCGGCAGGCCCGCGAGGTTGGCCGCGATCGAGTAGATGTCGTTCAGGTACATCGCGATCGGGTCGCTGGTCTTGGCGCCGAGTTCGAACGCGGCGGTCGGCGACGTCGGGCTCAGCACCACGTCCACGTCCTCGAAGGCGCGCGCGAAGTCGCCGGCGATCAGCGCGCGGCACTTCTGCGCCTGCAGGTAGTACGCGTCGTAGTAGCCGGCCGACAGCACGTACGTGCCCGTCATGATGCGGCGCTTCACCTCGGCGCCGAAGCCTTCGCCGCGCGAGCGCTTGTAGAGGTCGAGCAGGTCTTTCGGCTGCTCGCAGCGATGGCCGAAGCGCACGCCGTCGAAGCGCGACAGGTTGGACGAACACTCGGCCGGCGCGACGACGTAGTACGTCGGCACGGAGAGCGGCAGGCTCGGCAGGCTCACGTCCTTGATGACGGCGCCTTCCTGCTGCAGCAGCTCGATCGCCGCACGCACGCACTTTTCGACCGCCGGGTCGAGGCCTTCGCCGAAGAACTCGCGGATGATGCCGACGCGCAGCCCCTTGAGCGGCTGGTTCAACTCGGCCGCGTAGCTCGGCACCGGGCGGTCGACGCTGGTGGAGTCGTGCGGGTCGAAGCCCGACATCGCCTCGAGCAGCAGCGCGGCGTCTTCAGCCGAACGCGCGAGCACGCCGGCCTGGTCGAGGCTCGAGGCGAACGCGATCATGCCGTAGCGCGACACGCGGCCGTACGTGGGCTTGATGCCCGTGAGGTTGGTGAGCGCCGCCGGCTGGCGGATCGAGCCGCCGGTATCGGTGCCGGTAGCGGCAGGCGCGAGGCAGGCCGCGACCGCCGCGGCAGAGCCACCCGACGAACCGCCCGGCACGCGCTTGAGGTCCCACGGATTCTTCACCGGACCGAAGAAGCTCGTCTCGTTCGACGAACCCATCGCGAATTCGTCCATGTTGGTCTTGCCGAGCAGCACGGTGCCCGCGGCGCGCCAGCGCTGGACGACCGTCGCGTCGTACGGCGCGACGAAATTCGACAGCATCTTCGACGAGCACGTCGTGAGGATGCCGTCCGTGCAGAAAATGTCCTTGTGCGCGACGGGCACGCCCGTGAGCGGGCCGCCCTCGCCTTGCGCGAGCCTGGCGTCCGCGGCACGGGCGTCCTCCAGCGCGCGATCGGCCGTCACCGTCACGAACGCGTTCAGCTCGGGCCCGAGGCGCTCGATGCGGCCGAGGAAATGCAGCGTGAGGTCGAGGCTCGAGAACTTGCGGGCACGGAGGCCGGCGGCGAGTTCCGAAACGGTCAGTGTGTGCATGGGTCGTTTACGGCGAAAGGGCTGGAAAAAGTGCCCGGGTTCACGGTCCCGGCGCAAAACCGTGCGATGGCGCCGCGGGAATGGCACCATCACGGTCGCTTCGTCACTCGATGACCTTGGGTACGAGGTAGAGTCCGGCGGCAACGCTCGGTGCGTTGCGCTGGAACTTCTCGCGCTGATCGGTCTCTGAGACTGCGTCAGGACGCAACCGCTGGACCTGGTCGGCGAGCGGATGCGCCATGGGTTCGACGCCGGCCGTGTCGGCCGCCGCGAGCTGCTCGACGAAATCGATGATGCGCGAGAGGCTGTCGACGTACACGGGCATCTGCGCCTCGGTGATTTCGAGGCGTGCGAGGTGGGCGATGCCCTCGACCTGGGTGCGTGTCAGGCTCATCTGGAAATGCTCGAAAGGACTGGAAAAAACAGTCACAAATCATACACGCGACCTTGTGGAATGTCGTGACTATGGTTAAATTGCCGCGATTCAGCGCAAGGCAGCGCTCTCCTCCTTTTTTCCGCGAATCCTAAATGTTCAAGAAACTCCGGGGTTACTTCTCCAACGACCTCTCGATCGACCTTGGCACCGCCAATACGCTGATCTACGTCCGCGGCAAGGGCATCGTCCTGAACGAGCCGTCCGTCGTCGCCATCCGCGAGGAACCTTCCCGCGGCGGCAAGAAGATCGAGGCGGTCGGCACGGAAGCCAAGAACATGCTCGGCCGCACGCCGGGCAACATCACGGCCATCCGCCCCATGAAGGACGGCGTCATCGCCGACTTCACCGTCACCGAGAAGATGCTGCAGTACTTCATCGAGAAGGTGCACGGCAATCGCATGATCCGCCCGAGCCCGCGCGTGCTGGTCTGCGTGCCTTACGGCTCGACGCAGGTCGAACGCCGCGCGATCCAGGAATCCGCCGAAGGCGCGGGTGCCCGCTGGGTGCGCCTGATCGAGGAACCCATGGCGGCAGCCGTCGGCGCCGGCATGCCGGTGCACGAGGCCCGCGGCTCGATGGTGCTCGACATCGGCGGCGGCACGTCCGAAGTGGCGGTCATTTCGCTGAACGGCATCGTCTATGCGGCCTCGGTCCGCATCGGCGGCGACCGCTTCGACGAAGCCATCATCAACTACGTGCGCCGCAACTACGGCATCCTGATCGGCGAAGCCACGGCCGAGCGCATCAAGATCGAGATCGGCTCGGCCTACCCCGGCCAGCACGTCAAGGAAATCTCGGTCAAGGGCCGCAACCTCTCCGAGGGCGTCCCGCGCAGCTTCACGCTCAATTCCAACGAAATCCTCGAGGCGCTGCAGGAACCGCTGCAGGGCATCGTCGGCGCGGTCAAGGCCGCGCTCGAGCAGACCCCGCCGGAACTCGGCTCCGACGTCGCCGAACGCGGCATCGTCCTGACGGGTGGTGGCGCCCTGCTGCGCGACATCGACAAGCTGCTCATGGAGGAAACGGGCCTGCCGGTGGTGGTCGCCGAAGACCCGCTCACCTGCGTGGCGCGCGGCGGCGGCAAGATGCTGGAGTTGATCGACGAGCACGGCCCGGGCCTTTTCGGCCTGGATTGATCGCGCACCTACGCTCCGCGGCACCGCCGTGGTCGAGCTGTCCCACGACTCACGCCCGATCATCGGCCGCGGACCGCCGCTGACCGCGTATTTCCTTACGCTGGCGGCGATCTCGGTCGGGTTGATGGTGGCTGACCAGCGCTATCACCAGATCGACCGCATCCGCGAATCGCTGAGCACGGTCATCTATCCGGTGCAGCGCGCGGTCGATTTCCCGTTCCGCGCCACGGACTGGGTCACGGGCTCCTTCGCGGACCGCAGCCGCCTGCGCCAGGAAAACCTCGAGCTCACCGCCCGCCTGCGCCTGGCCAACCTGCAGCTGCAGCGGTTCGCGGTGCTGGAGGAAGAAAACCGGCGCCTGCGCGACATGCGCGCGAACACGGCCGGCATCGCCGAGAAAGTGCTGGTGTCCTCGATCCTGAACGTCGACCTCGATCCGTTCCGCCACCGCGTGCTGCTCGACAAGGGCGCGGCCGATGGCGTGTTCAAGGGCCAGGCCGTGCTCGACGGCGACGGCATCTTCGGCCAGGTCTCGAAGGTCAACGCGGCCACGGCCGAAGTCATCCTGATCAGCGACGCCGAACACGCGATCCCGGTGCAGTCCAACCGCAGCGGCGTGCGCACGATTGCCGTCGGCACCGGCGACCAGAACAAGCTGTCGCTGCCGTTCGTCACCGTCGAATCCGACCTGCAGCCGGGCGACCTGCTGCTGTCCACCGGCCTGGGCGGCGTGTTCCCGCCGGGCTACCCGGTCGCGCAGGTCTCGAAGGTCAAGCGCGCCGGCAGCACGTTCGCGCTCGTCGAAGCCAAGCCCACGGCCAAGCTGGACCAGGCGCGCGAAGTGCTGCTGGTCTGGTTCAAGGAGCGGGTCGAGCCCGTCCGCCGTGACCGGCCGAGCCGCGACGACCGCCCACGCCCGCAGCAACTCCGCCTGCGCAACGCGCCGGCAGCGACCCCTCCGCCCGCAACACCGGCGCCCCAGGCGCAGGCAGGTGGCGAATGAGGCCGATGAGCATGTTCGCCCGCCGGTTGCTGTACTGGATCAGCATGGCCGCCGGCCTCGTGCTCGCGATCGTGCCGCTGCCGAGCTGGCTCGACCCGGTCCGGCCCGACCTCGCGCTGCTCGCGATGATCTATTTCGTGCTCACCAGCCCGCGCATCGCCGGGCTCGGCTACGCCTGGCTGTCGGGGCTGTTCCTCGACGTGCTGCGCGGCATGGTGCTCGGCCAGCACGCGCTCGGCTTCCTCGTCGTGGGTTACCTCACGCACAAGCTGCAGCTGCGCATGCGCATGTTCCCGATCGTGCAGCAGGCGGTGATCGTCATGCTGCTGCTCGGCCTGTACCACTTCCTGATGTTCTGGATCGACGGCCTCACCGGCCACGGCTTCACGGGGTGGGTACGCTGGCTGCCGGTGCTGTCGGGCGCATTGCTCTGGCCGCTGGTGGTTGCGCTGGGCGATTCGCTCACGCGCCGCTCGTCCTGACCGCAGGAGCGCGATGGCCCGCAACTCCCGGCTCAAGGATCACCACGCCGAACAGCGCATGTTCGGCCGGCGCGTCGTCGCCGCCTCGTTCGTCATCATGGTGCTGCTCGGCGCGCTGTTCGCCCGGCTCTTCTACCTGCAGGTGGTCCGGCACGACTACTTCAGCGAACTGTCGCAGGGCAACCGCATCCGCATCGAGCCGATCCCGCCCCCGCGCGGGCTGCTCCTCGATCGGGCAGGCGAGCCCCTCGCGCTGAACCGGCCGGCCTACCAGCTGGAACTCACGCGCGAGCAGACCCCCGACGTCGACGACACGCTGGCGCGCCTCGTGGCGCTCGGGCTGCTGCTGCCGGAAGACGTCGCGCGCACCAAGCGCTCGATCATGGCGCGGCGCGCGTTCGACGCCGTGCCGATCCGCCTGCAGCTGTCCGAGGAGGAACTCGCGCGCTTCGCGGTGCATCGACCCGACTTCCCCGGCGTCGAGATCCGGCCGCGGCTGACGCGGCTCTATCCGCACGCGGGCGTGGGCGTGCACGCGCTCGGCTACGTCGCCGCGATCAGCGAAGACGACCAGAAGCGCATCGACGTCTCCAAGTATTCGGGCACGACGCTGATCGGCAAGCTCGGCATCGAGCGCAATTACGAGGACCTGCTGCACGGCGAGACCGGCTACCAGCAGCTGCTGGTCAATGCGCAGGGCCGGCGCGTCGACCGCGTCGGCGTCAAGGCGCCGGACCTGCAACGCAAGGAGCCGATCGCGGGCGACGACCTCTACCTCACGATCGACCACCGGCTGCAGCAGGTGGCCGAGACTGCGCTCGGCACGCAGCGGGCCGCGGTCGTCGCGATCGATCCCCGCAACGGCGACGTCCTCGCCTTCGTCAGCACGCCGACCTTCGATCCCAACGGTTTCGCGCGCGGCCTGACCGTGCCGGAATACCGCGCGCTCGCGGACAACATCGACAAGCCGCTGATCGACCGCGCGCTGCGCGGCGTCTACCCGCCGGGTTCCACGATCAAGCCGTTCGTCGCGCTGGCCGCGCTGCAGTACGGCGTCACCGACGCGGAGGCGACGCGCTACTGCCGCGGCGTCTGGCAGTTCCCGGGCTCGAGCCGCAAGTTCCGCGACTGGAAGAAGCAGGGCCACGGCACCGTCGACATGCACAAGGCGATCGCGCAGTCGTGCGACACCTATTTCTACGGCGTGTCCGACCAGATCGGCATCGACCGCCTGCACGACTTCCTGGTCCAGTTCGGGTTCAACGAAAAGACCGGCATCGACCTGCTCGGTGAACGCACGGGCCTGGTCCCGTCGCAGGCATGGAAGAAGAAGGCGTTCAAGAAGAAGGAACTGCAGGTGTGGTTCCCGGGCGAAACGGTGATCGCCGGCATCGGCCAGGGGTACATGCTGACGACGCCGCTGCAGCTCGCGCATGCCACTGCGACGCTCGCGATGCGCGGCAAGGGATTCCAGCCCCGCCTCGTGCGCGCGGTGCGCGACTCCCGCACGGGCGCGGTCGCGACGCTGCCGCCCCGCCCGCTGCCCGACGTCAAAGTCGACGATCCCAGGTACTGGGACACCATCATCGGCGGCATGATCGGCGTGGTGAACCCGGGCGGCACCGCGGTCCGCGTGCAGGCCGGCGCGCCCTACCAGGTCGCCGGCAAGACCGGCACCGCGCAGGTCTTCTCCATCGGCCAGAACGAGAAGTACAACGAATCGCAGGTGTCCGAACGCCTGCGTGACCACGCGCTGTTCATCGCGTTCGCGCCGGTCGACGATCCGAAGATCGCGGTCGCCGTGCTGGTCGAGAACGGCCGTCACGGCGGCAGCACCGCGGGACCGATCGCGCGCGCGGTGTTCGACGCCTACCTGCTGCCGCACGACGGCTGACTCCGGCCGCGGCTCCCAGCGACCACGCCAGCCGTGCCGCCCGCAGGAGACATCGACGAATGAGGACGGAAATCGCCGGACCGGGGTACTCGAGCCGCGCCCAGCGCACGTTCACGCTGACGGGCCGCCTGTTCGACGCCCTGCACATCGACGGGCCGCTGCTGCTGAGCGTGCTGGCCGTCTGCGCCGTCGGCCTGATCGTGCTCTACAGCGCGGCCGGCGAGGACGTGCACATCTTCCTCGGCCAGGCCGCACGCGTCGGGCTCGGCCTCGTCGTGCTGACGTTCGTCGCCCAGATTCCACCGCGCGTGATGCGGATCGGCGCGCCGTTTCTCTACGGCTGTGGCCTGCTGCTGCTGATCGCCGTCGCGGTCGTGGGCGACACCGCGATGGGCGCGCAACGCTGGCTCGACCTCGGCTTCATCCGGTTCCAGCCGTCCGAGATCATGAAGATCGCCGTGCCGCTCTGCTGCGCGTGGTACCTGCACGAACGGCCGCTGCCGCCCGACTTCACGACGCTGGTCACGGTCGTGCTGATCGTGCTGGTGCCGACGCTGCTGATCGCCGAGCAGCCGGACCTCGGCACGGCGCTGCTGGTGGCGGCCGGCGGCGGGCTGGTGATCCTGCTGGCAGGACTGCAGTTGCGCTACATCCTCGGGCTCGCGGCGGTGGTGGGTGCCGCCGTGCCGGTCGTGTGGATGTACCTGCTGCACGGCTACCAGAAGCAGCGCGTGCTGACGTTCCTGAATCCGCAGAACGATCCGCTCGGCGCCGGCTACCACACGATCCAGTCGCAGATCGCGATCGGCTCGGGCGGCATCTTCGGCAAGGGCTACATGAACGGCAGCCAGGCGCAGCTCGAGTTCCTGCCCGAGCGCTCGACCGACTTCATCTTCGCCGTGATCGGCGAGGAATGGGGCCTCGTCGGCTGCATCGTGCTGATGGCGCTCTACCTGCTGATCATCGGTCGCGGGCTCTACATCGCGGCGCAGGCACAGGACACGTTCACGCGCCTGATGGCGGGCGGCCTCTCGCTGCTGTTCTCGGTGTACGTCTTCGTCAACAGCGGCATGGTCGCCGGGCTGCTGCCCGTCGTCGGCGTGCCGCTGCCGCTCGTGAGCTATGGCGGCACATCGTTGGTGACCCTCATGGCAGGGTTCGGTATCCTCATGTCGATCCACTCCCGCCGCAAACTGGTCTCAACGTGACACGGAAACGTCTCGCCCGGCGGGCCACTGGCCCGTCCCGCTGCATTGCCCGCTTGCGCTGTCCCGCTTGCGCTCGCGCTCTGTCACGCGCTGCCTGCGCACGCCCAGGCGTTCGATCCGGCGCGTGACGACATCGGCGCCTTCATCACCGACGTGAGCAGGAAGCACGGCTTCGAGTCGGAGCCACTGCGCACGCTGTTCGCGCAGGTCGAATCGAAGCCCGCGATCCTGCAGGCGATCGCCAGGCCCGCCGAGCGCACGCTCGCGGTGGGACGAGTACCGGCCCAAGTTCCTGGTCGAACGCCGCATCTCGCGCGGCGCCGAGGTTTACGGCCAGAAGCAGGCCGAACTCGAGCAGGCCCAGGCCGCGAGCGGCGTCCCGGTGAACATCCTGCTCGGCATCGTCGGCGTCGAGACGTTCTACGGCGAGAACGTCGGCAAGTACCGCGTGATCGACGCGCTCGCGACGCTCGCGTTCGATTACCCGCCCCGCCAGGCGTTCTTCCGCAAGCGAACTCGAGCAGTACCTCGTCATGGCCCGCGAGGAAGGCCTCGATCCGCTCGCACCGGTCGGCTCGTACGCCGGCGCGATGGGACTGCCGCAGTTCATGCCGAGCAGCTTCCGCAACTTCGCGGTCGACGGCGACGCGGACGGCAAGCGCGATCTCTGGAACGACTGGGCCGACGTCTTCTCGAGCGTGGGCAATTACCTGAAGGTGCACGGCTGGCGCGCGGGCGAACCGGTCCTGGTCGCCGCCGACGCAGCCAACGCCAATCTGGCCGGCATGGACGACAAGCTGGCGCTCACGGAGACGGTGGGCTCGCTGCGGGCGCGCGGCGTCAGGTTCGAGACGAACCTGCCGGCGAACGCCCCCGCGATGCTGGTCGCGCTCAAGGTGGCTGGACGGCACCGAGTACCGCGTCGGCTTCACCAACTTCTACGCGATCACGCGCTACAACCGCAGCCACATGTATGCGAGCGCCGTCAGCGACCTGGCTGACGCGATCGCTGCCACGCGCGCGGGCCAGCCGCTGCCGCCCGCCGCCGGTTCCATCGTTCCTTCCGCGCCGCAGCCCGTCACGCCGTCGAACGGCTGGTCGACGACTGCTGGCGCCAGGTGACCTCCTCCACCCTCCTTCCACCTACGACGCATGGTTCCCACGCAGAAATGAAGTTCAAGCCGACCCTGTTTGCACTGGCGCTCGTCGCCGGCCTCGCCCTCTCCGGTTGCGGTTCCGACGAGAAGGACGCCGCTGCCCCGGCCACCGCCGGTGACGCTGCAACCGCAGCGACTCCAGCGCGCCGCCGCACCGCCGGCCACGGCGCTGCCACCCCCGCCGCAGCTCAACGCCCGCAGCTTCATCGTCATCGACCACGAGAGCGGTCGCGTGCTCGCGGCGCTCGAACCCGATTCGCGCCAGGAACCGGCGAGCCTGACCAAGCTGATGACCGCCTACGTCGTGTTCCAGGCGCTCAAGGAAGGCCGCATCAAGCTCGGGGACATGGTCACGGTCAGCGAGAACGCCTGGCGGCAGGCGGCGCCGAAGCTCGGCGGCTCAGCCATGTACATCGAGGTCGGCAAGCAGGTCTCGGTCGAGAACCTGATGCAGGGCATGATCGTGCAGTCGGGTAACGACGCGACGGTCGCGCTCGCCGAGCAGGTGGCCGGCACCGAGGCCACCTTCGTGCAGATGATGAACAGCTACGCGAAGCGGCTCGGCCTGACGGGCACGCACTTCACGATGCCGCGGGCATGCCCAACCCGGAGCAGTACATCACCGCGCGGGACGCGGCCGTGCTCGCGAACGCGCTGATCCACGAGTTCCCCGAGTACTACAAGTGGTACTCGCAGAAGGAATTCACCTGGAACGGCATCACGCAGCAGAACCGCAACGGGCTGCTGTGGCGCGACCCGATCGGTCGACGGCGTCAAGACCGGCCACACCGAAGTCCGCGGGCTACTGCCTGGTTACGTCCGCGAAGCGCGACGACATGCGGCTGGTCTCGGCCGTGATGGGCACGGATTCGATGCGTGCCCGCGAGGACGCGAGCTCCGCGTTGCTCAACTATGGCTTCAATTTCTTCGAAACCAAGCGCATTTACGCGGCCGGCCAGCCGCTCACGCACGATGCGCGTGTGGAAGGGCAAGCAGGACGAGGTCGGGCTCACCGTCGGCCGCGACCTCTACGTCACGAACCAGCGCGGTCACGTGAGCTCGGTGAAGGCCGACTTCGAACTGCCGGAGACGCTGGTCGCGCCGCTCGCGAAGAACAAGTCGGTCGGCAAGGCGAAGGTCGTCGTCGACGGCCAGACGATTGCGACGTACGACCTCTTCCCGACCGCCGACGTCCCCGCTGCCGGCTTCTTCGGCCGCGCCTGGGACAGCCTGCGGCTGCTGTTCCACTGACGGAGCAACGATGGCCGATCCGTATCCCACCTGCTGGTTGAACGGCGAGTACCTGCCGCTGGCGGAGGCACGAATCTCGCCGCTCGACCGCGGCTTCCTGTTCGCGGACGGCGCCTATGAAGTGGTGCCGGTGCATCGCGGACGGCCGTTCCGGATGCGCCAGCACCTCGAACGCTTCGACCGCAGCCTCGCGGAACTGCGCATCCGCAATCCGCTGACGCTGGCGGGCTGGGTCGAAGTGACGAACACGCTCGTCACCGCGGCGAACGAGCCCGAGTTGCTCGTCTACCTGCAGGTGACGCGCGGCATGGAATACGGCCGCAACCACCTGTTTCCGCCCGCGTCGGTCGAGCCGACGGGATTCGCTTTCGTCAGCCCGTACCCGCAACCGGCGCAGGCGCTGCTCGAACGCGGACTCGCCGCCGTCACGCTCGAGGACACGCGCTGGGCGCGCTGCGACATCAAGTCGGTCGCGTTGCTCGCCAACGTGCTGCTGCGCCAGGAAGCGCAGGACAAGGGCGGCTCCGAAGCCATTCTCACGCGTGACGGACGCGTGACCGAAGGCTCGTCCAGCACTGTCTTCATCGTGCGTGACGGCAAGCTCGTCACGCCGCCGAACGACCACAGCATCCTGCCGGGCACCTCGCGCGACGCGGTGATCGAACTCGCGGCCGGCTGGCTGCCGGTCGACGATCCGCACGTTCAGCGTCGACGAACTGCGCGCGGCCAGCGAGGTCTGGATCGCTTCCGCGGGTCGGGGCGTGCTGCCGGTCACCTCGGTGGACGGCAAGGCCATCGGCACCGGCACGCCGGGCGCAACGTGGCTCTCGATGTATGCGCGGCTGCAGCAGCACCTCGACGCGATCGCCGCGCGGCCGGCACTGGTGGACACATGAGCGACTTGCCTCCCGCGCAGCCCGAGGAAACGCTGCTCAGGTTCCCCACCGATTTCCCGGTGAAGATCATGGGCCAGGCGTCGGACGATTTCCGCAGCCTCGTCATGGGCATCGTGACGCGGCATTTCGGCACGCTTGAACCGGAGCGCATCGAAGAGCGGCCCAGCAGCAACGGCAAGTACCTGTCGATCACGGTGACGGTGGTGGCCACCAGCAAGGCGCAGCTCGACGCGCTCTACATGGAGCTCACGTCCTGCAGCCAGGTGCTCGTCGCGTTGTGACCGGGCAGCGCCCGCTCGAACCCGAGCGAGCGCAGCAGGTGCGGCGCCATGGCCTCGCCGACGTCGCGCACCGATGACGGGCCACCGAGCCCGCTGACCTGCGTCATTTCCAGTCCCGCGTAGCCGCAGGGATTGATCCGCGCGAAGGGCTCGAGGTCCATCGCGACGTTGAGCGCGAGACCGTGGTACGAGCGGCCGCGCCGGATGCGCAACCCGACGCTCGCGATCTTGCGGCCGCTGACGTAGACGCCCGGCGCATCGCGCTTGCCGTAGGCCTCGATGCCCCAGGTGGCCAGCGTCGCGATCACGGCGCCCTCGATGCCTTCGACGAGCGCACGCACTCCCAGCTGTTGCCGCGACAGGTCCAGCAACGGATAGACGACCAGCTGGCCGGGCCCGTGGTACGTGACCTGCCCGCCGCGATCGATGTTGACCACGGGAATCTTGCCGGGCGCGAGCAGGTGCTCGACCTTCGCGTTCATGCCCATCGTGAAGACGGGCGGATGCTCGAGGAACCAGATCTCGTCGGCCGTGTCGCGCGTGGCTGCGTCCGTGCGGCTCTGCATCGCACGCCAGGTCGGCTCGTAGTCGACGCAACCGAGCCATTTCAGCACCGGCGCCTGCACGACCGGCAGCACCCGCAGCGTGGCCGTCGGTTCGTTGCGCTCAGCCACGCCTGGCGAGCCCGCCTTCTGCGAGGCCCGCGTTGTTCCGGGCGAGCGCCTGTTCGGCGCGGTAGCTCGAGCGCACGAGCGGGCCCGACACGCATTCGACGAAACCGAGAGTCCAGCGCGTGCTGGCGATACCGCTCGAATTCTTCGGGGGTGACGAAGCGCTCGACGGTCAGGTGGTTGACCGTGGGCCGCAGGTACTGGCCCAGCGTGAGGAGGTCGACGCCGGCATCGCGCAGGTCGCGCATCGTCTCGAAGATTTCCTCCTCGGTCTCGCCGAGGCCGAGCATCAGGCTGGTCTTCACGAGCACGTCGCCCTGCTCGCGGCGATGCCGCTTCGCGTGCGCGAGCACCGCCAGCGTCTGCTCGTAGGATGCACGCGGATCGCGCACCGGGTGCGTGAGCCGGCGCACCGTCTCGACGTTCTGCGCGAAGACGTCGAGGCCGCTGTCGACCACCGTTTCGACGTCGGTCATCACGCCCTGGAAGTCGGGCGTGAGCGCCTCGACGGCGGTGCCGGGATTCAGTTGCTTGATCTCGCGGACGCAGGCAGCGAAGTGCGCCGCGCCACCGTCGGGCAGGTCGTCACGGTTGACCGACGTCAGCACGACGTACTTGAGCTGCATCAGCTGCACGGTGCGCGCGGCATTGGCCGGCTCGTCCGCGTCGAGCCAGCCGCGCGGGTTGCCGGTGTCCACGGCGCAGAAGCGGCAGGCGCGCGTGCAGACCTCGCCCATCAACATGATCGTGGCGGTGCCCGCGTTCCAGCACTCACCGATGTTCGGGCACTTGGCTTCTTCGCAGACCGTGGCGAGACGATGTTCGCGCACCGTCTGCTTGACGGTTTCGAAGCCGCGGCCCGCCGGCATCGGCGCCCGCAGCCAGCTGGGCTTGCGACCCGCGGGGGTGACCGGGGCGCTCGACGCGGCGGCCTTGATGCCGTCACGGATCGCCGTAAACCCCTGAGCTGTCTGATATTTCTCGCCGCTGGAGGCTGCCGTCTTGGCGCCGGTGACGACGGGGATGCCTTTGAACTCGCTCATGGGCGCGCATTGTACTTGCCGCGGCCGGGCCGCGGTCGAGTCGCCTGGCGGCTGTCAGCGCCTGGGTTTGGGCACCGGGCAGTAAATGTCCTGCAGCACGGCCATTACCTGCGTGACGGGGCCGGCAGGCAACGAATAGAAGATCGACTGCGCTTCACGCCGGGTCTCGACGAAGCCGGCTTCGCGCAGGAGCGCGAGGTGCTGCGACAAGGCGGACTGGCTGAGGTGGACGCGCTCGTTCAGTTCCCCGACCGACAACGGCCCCGCGAGCAGGCTGCAGAGGATCAGCAGCCGCTGCTCGTTGCCCAGGGCCTTCAGCAAACCGGCGGCCTCGCCGGCATGCGCGTGCATGTCGCCGATCCGTTTCACGTCGGGCTTCAGCCGCTGCTTGACGGGGCGTCGGGCACGAATCGAAGGGGTATCCATGCGTTCATGTTAGCAGCGTTGCCTACTTTAGCAACTTCTAATATGATGTCGGTATCGGACGACAAGCAAGACTGGCTCCCGCGTCCGCAGAAGGAGATATCACATGAACATCGACCGCGCCGTCATGGCATTTGCAGGCACCGTCGTCCTGGTCAGCCTGTCGCTGGGCATCTGGGTGAGCCCGTACTGGTTCTTCCTCACGGGTTTCGTCGGCCTGAACCTGTTGCAGGCGTCCTTCACGGGCTTCTGCCCGCTCGCGCTCGTGCTGCGCAAGCTCGGCATCGAGCCGGGCAAGGCATTCTGAAACCGGCCATCCAAGGAAACCTGCCCATGCCCCTCGCGATCGAATATCGAAACGCAGTGATCGCGGTCGTGGCCGCCGGTGCACTGGCACTCGCCGGCTGCGGCAACGGCGACAAGACGGCAGGGGACGTTGCCGACTCGCGCGTCGGGCCTGGCCACCATCGAGGTCGGAGCAGAGACCGCTCCGGCGGAAACGCTGCTCGACGGTGTCGTGGAGGCCGTGAACCAGGCAACCCTGTCCGCGCAGACGGCGGGACGCGTTGCGGAGGTCCTGGTCGACGTCAACGACACGGTCAAGAAAGACGAACTGCTTTGCCGCCTGCGCGCGACCGAGCAGGTGGCGGGCCTTGGCCAGGCCCAGGCTGCCCTGCAGGCGGCGACCGCACGGGATGCACAGGCCAGCGCCCAGTTCGACCGCATTCGCGACATGTACGAACGCAAGGTCGTCGCGCGCTCCACCTACGACGAAGCCGTCAGCGCGCGCGACGCCGCTGCCGCGAACCGGGCTGCGGCCAAGGCTGCGCTGGAATCTGCGCGCGAAGGCGTGGCTTACACCGAGGTCCGTGCGCCGTACGACGGCGTCATCACGGCGCGCCGCGTGCAGGCCGGCGAGGCCGTCGCACCGGGCATGCCGCTGCTGACGGTCTCTGCACTCGGAGCATTGCGTGTGGTCGCGGAGATTCCGCAGAGCATGGCGGACCAGGTCCGGTCGCTGCAGCAGGCGCACGTGTACGTCGGCGGCGAGACCATCGCCTCTGCCGCGGTGACGATGTTCCCTTCCGCCGATCCGCAGTCGGGCACGTTCCGCGTGCGCGTCGACCTGCCGGCGACGGGCACGCCGTCTGGCGCCTGGCATGCACGCCAAGGTCGGGTTCCTCACGGGCGAAGCCAGCCGCACGCTCGTCCCGCGCACCGCCGTCGTCGAACGCAGCGAACTGCGGGCCGTGTACGTCGTGACGCCCGACGGTCGCGTGGTGCTGCGACAGGTGCGTCTCGGTCGTCCGCTCGGCGACGACATCGAGGTGATCGCCGGACTCGCGCGGGGCGAGCGCGTCGCAGTGGATCCGGCTGCCGCCGGCGTCGAAGCACGACCGGCCGCGGCCAGCACCCATGAGTGACAGGCTCGGGTTCAGCGGCCGGGTCTCGCGGCTGTTTCTCGGCAGTTCGCTCACGCCGCTGCTGGGCCTGTCGGCCCTGCTGCTGGGCTTGTTCGCCGTGCTGGTGACCCCACGCGAGGAAGAGCCGCAGATCAACGTGACGATGGCCAACGTGATCGTGCCCTTTCCCGGCGCGAGCGCGCAGCAGGTCGAAAGCCTGGTCGCGACGCCGATGGAAAAGGTGCTGGCGGAAATCTCGGGCGTCAAGCACATCTACTCGGTCTCGCGTCCGGGCGTCGCCGTGCTGACGGTGCAGTTCGAGGTGGGCGAGGAGCGCACGGCGGCGATCGTCCGGCTCTGGAACGCGATCTACTCGAACCAGGACTGGCGCCCGCCCGGTGTCGGCATCGGCCAGCCGCTGGTGAAGCCGAAAGGCATCGACGACGTGCCGATCCTGAGCCTCACGCTGTGGACCAAGGACCCGCAGCGCGGTGGCTACGACCTGCGGCAGGTCGCGCATGCGATGGAATCGGAAATCAAGCGCGTCGCGGGCACACGCAACGTCTACACGATCGGCGGACCCGACGAGACGGTGCACGTGACGCTGGACGCGCAGAAACTCGCCAGCCACGGCCTGACCGTGAGCGAGCTCGCCGGGGCACTGCAGGCGGCCAACGTCGCGCAGCACGCAGGCTCGCTGGTCACGCCGCAAGGCGTGCTGCCCTTGCAGGCAGGCCAGTTCCTCGCGTCGCGCGACGACGTCGCGCAGCTCATCGTCGCCATGCACGACGGCCGGCCCGTGTACCTCACCGACGTCGCCACCGTGCAGCTCGGCCCGGACCAGCCGGAACAGTACGTGACGTTCGGCACCGGTGCTGCCGCGGCGTCGAAGGGCATCGACGTTCGACGGCACCTCCCCTGCCGTCACGATCGCGGTCTCGAAGAAGCCCGGCGAGAACGCCATCGACGTCACCGACGCGGTGCTGCAACGCGTCGAGCACATGCGCGGCACGTACATCCCCGATGGCGTGGAGGTCACGGTCACGCGCAACTACGGCGAGACCGCCAACGACAAGGCAGTCAAGCTGATCCAGAAGCTCGGCTTCGCGACGCTCTCGGTCGTGCTGCTGATCTGGCTCGACGATGAGCTGGCGCGAGGCCATCGTCGTCGGCGCCGCCGTCGTCATCACCCTGGCCGCGACGCTGTTCGCTTCGTGGGCCTGGGGCTTCACGATCAATCGCGTCTCGCTGTTCGCGCTGATTTTCTCGATCGGCATCCTGGTCGACGACGCGATCGTCGTCGTCGAGAACATCCACCGCCACATGGGACTGCACCCGGGCGAATCGCTCACGCAGCTGATTCCCCGCGCCGTCGACGAGGTGGGCGGACCGACGATCCTCGCGACCTTCACCGTGATCGCGGCGCTGCTGCCGATGGCCTTCGTCAGCGGGCTCATGGGCCCGTACATGAGCCCGATCCCGATCAATGCGAGCATGGGCATGCTCATCTCGCTGGCGATCGCGCTGGCGTTCACGCCGTGGCTGTCGCAGAAGCTGCTCGCCCATGCCCCGGTCTCGCACGCCGACGAAGAACAGGCCGAGTCCCGGCTGCACCGGCTCTTCGAACGGGTGATGTCGCCGTTCCTGCGCGGCGACGACGCCAGGTCGCACCGTCACAAGCTCTACCTGGGCACGCTCGCTGCCATCGGCGTGGCCGTCTCGCTGGCGGTCGTGCAATGGGTCGTCATGAAGATGCTGCCCTTCGACAACAAGTCGGAGTTCCAGGTCGTCCTCGACATGCCCGAAGGCACGCCACTCGAGGAAACGGCCCGCGTGCTGGATGAACTCGCGCGCGAAGTCGCGAAGCGACCCGAAGTCACGGACTACCAGGTGTATGCCGGCACGTCGGCGCCGATCAACTTCAACGGCCTGGTGCGGCAGTACTACCTGCGCAGCGGCCCGGAGGTCGGCGACATCCAGGTGAACCTGGTCGACAAGCACCACCGCGACATGAAGAGCCACGAGATCGCGCTCGAGGTTCGCCCGGCCCTGGCGCAGATCGGTCGCCAGTACGGTGGCTCGGTCAAGGTCGTCGAAGTGCCGCCGGGTCCGCCGGTGCAGGCACCGCTCGTGGCCGAAATCTACGGGCCGTTCCAGGAATCGCAGCACGCGCTGGCTGCCGAAGTCCGCAAGGTCTTCGACACGCACGGACGGCATCGTCGACGTC
Source organism: uncultured Gammaproteobacteria bacterium (assembly GCA_963828265.1). Taxonomy (GTDB): domain Bacteria; phylum Pseudomonadota; class Gammaproteobacteria; order Steroidobacterales; family Steroidobacteraceae; genus RPQJ01. Next base: position 101,842 of record CAWHEA010000035.1, read on the forward strand.
GACGACAGCCTCGAAGCGCGCAAGCCACGACTCGTCGTTGCCATCGATCGCCAGAAGGCGGCCTTGCTGGGCGTGAGCCAGGCAGAGGCGGCGCAAACCCTCGCGGCGGGCCTCGGCGGACTCGACGCGACGTACGTGCAGGTCGGACGCGAAACGTATCCGATCCCGGTGCGGCTCGAACTCGACGTGCCCGCCAAGGCCGACCTGGCCAGCGTGCTGGCGCTGCGCATCCGGTCCCGCTCGGGCGCGATGGTGCCGCTCTCTGAAATCGCGACGGTCACGCAGCAGGACTGGGACAACGCGATCTATCACAAGGACCTGTTGCCGTACGCCTGGGTGACCGCCGATTCGGTCGGCCGCACCGACAGCCCGCTGTACGGCATGTTCGCCATGGTCGGCACACTGGGTGACATGAAGCATGCCGGCCAGAAGGTCGAGCAGTTCTTCATTGGCCAGCCCGACGACCCCGACCGTCCCAGCGTGAAGTGGGACGGTGAGTGGCAGATCACCTACGAGACCTTCCGCGACATGGGGCTCGCGTACTCCGTCGGCCTGGTGCTGATCTACCTGCTGGTCGTCGCGCAGTTCGGCTCCTATGCCGTGCCGCTCGTCATCATGGCGCCGATTCCGCTGACGATCATCGGCGTGATGCCGGGCCATGCGCTGCTCGGCGCGCAATTCACCGCCACGTCGATGATCGGCATGATCGCGCTCGCGGGCATCATCGTCCGCAACTCGATCCTGCTGGTCGATTTCATCAACCTCGAAATCGCGCGGGGACAGCCGCTCGCCGATGCAGTGATCCGCGCCGCCTCCGTGCGAGCACGCCCGATCGCCCTCACGGCGGCGGCCGCGATGACCGGCGCCTTTTTCATCCTCGACGACCCGATTTTCAATGGCCTCGCCGTGTCGTTGATCTTCGGCATCCTGGTCTCGACCGTGCTCACGCTCGTGCTGATTCCGCTCCTGTATTTCAGTTATCGCAACCGGACGATGCGCGCCGCCTGAGGCCGCAGGAAATTCGACCATGAGCCAGCCTGTTTCTTCGTGGCGCCGGTATTCGCACCGCAACCCGCGCGCCGCGCTCCTCGTCCTGCTGCTGGTTGCGTCGCAGGGCGCGCGCAGTGAATCCCTGGAAGACGCATGGGGAATGGCACTGCAACACGACCAGTCGCTGGCGGCGGTCCGCAGCCAGGCCGAGGCGACGGGGCTCGACGCTGAGGCAGCGCGGGCGCAGCGGTGGCCCACCATCGCAGTCGGGGGGTCGTACAGCCAGCTGGACGACTCGCCGGCGTTCGACTTCGCCTTCACGGGCCTGCCGATCACGCCACCCGAAATGTTCGATGACGACAAGCTCATCATGGGTACCGCCGCCATCAGCATTCCGCTGTTCACGAGCGGCCGCATTTCGTCGAGCATCGCAGCAGCCGAAGCGCGCCAGCGCGGGGCCGGCGCACAGGTGCAGTCGGCGACGGGCGACCTGAAGCTGGCCGTGGCCGGCGACTACGTGAACGTGCTGCGGACGCGCAAGGCGCTCGACGTTGCACGCAGCAACGTGCAGACGCTCGAGTCACTGGCCCGCGACACGGGCAGCATGTTCGAGCGCGAACTCGTGCCACGCAACGAATTGCTGGCCGCGCAGGTGGCGCTCGCCGATGCGAAGCAGAACGAATTGCGGGCCGCGAACGCGGCCGAAGTCGCCCTGGCGACCTACAACCGCAGGCTCGGCGCACCCATGGATCGCCCAGCGGACCTCACCGAAACGATCGCGGCGACCGTCGACGTGCCTGGCAATCTCGAAGACCTGACGACGCAGGCCCTTGCGCGACGGACGGAACTGGCGACGCTGGACGCCCAGGCCGATGCGTTCGGACAGATGGCGCGCACCGAACGTGCCCGCGTGCTGCCACAGGTGGCGCTGAGCGGTGGCTACCAGTACCTCGAAAACCAGTTTCTCGACGACAACGACGTTGGCATGGCCGGCATCGGCGTGCAGTGGGCACTCTTCGACGGCGGCCAGTCACGCAAGCGTGCGGCCGCACTCGAGCGCACCAGGCGCGCGACGGAAGAACAGCGTGCGGATGTCTCGAGCCTGATCGCGTTGCAGGTGCGGCAGGCGTGGCTCGGGCTGAGCGAGGCCCGCCAGCGCGTCGGTGTCACGGCAGACGCGGCGGCCCAGGCGGACGAAAGCCTGCGCATCGCCCAGGAACGTTATCGCGCGGGACTTGGAACGCAGACGCAGTTGCTCGAAGCCGAAACGCTGCGGGTGCGGGCGCTGATGAACCGGGACGACGCGACGCTCGACGCCAGCCTGGCGCAACTCAGGCTCGCGCGCGCCGTCGGCGCCCTCTGACCGGCGCCAGTCCGCGCGGTCGATTCAGCGCCGGGACAGTCGTGCGTTGAGCTCGACCAGCCGCTCCGGCGTGCCGATGTCGAGCCAGTCGCCTTCGAACAGCTCTACGCTGACGCGTGCGTTGACCGCTGCGGTCCGCAGCAAGGGCGCGAGCTTGAAGCTGCCGTCCTCGCAGGCGTTGAACAGCGACGGGTGATACACGCCGAGCCCCGAGAACGTGTATTTCGGTAACGCCGCGACCCGCATCGCGACGGACGTGTCTGCCGCCATTCCCGGCACGGGTTCGACCATGCGCCCCGCATCGAAGGTGAAGTCGCCCTGGCGGTTGTGGTCGGGGTTCGGCACCAGCACGAGGTGCGCCTGGTCCTTGCCCGGCAATCCCTGCGCAAATTTCTCGCGCAGGTCGGCGAACGGGTACTGCATCCAGACGTCGCCGTTCAGCACCAGGAACGGCTCGACGCCGATCGGGCACAGCAACGGCAACGCGCGGAAGATGCCACCACCCGTCTCGAGCGGCTCCGGCCCTTCGTCGCTGTACGCAATGCTCAGCCCGTAGCGGGAGCCATTGCCCAGCGCGGCGGGAAGCTGCTCGCCGAGCCAGGACAGGTTCACGACCACTTCGCTGAAGCCGGCAGACGCCAGCGCGTAGAGGTGATGTTCGATCAGCGCCATGCCGCCCACGTCGAGCAGCGGCTTCGGACGGCTGAGCGTGAGCGGTCGCATGCGCTCGCCCTTCCCCGCCGCCAGGATCATGGCCTTCAAGGTGCGTTGCCTTCGAGCCTGGCAATCACCGCGGGCAATACACGCTGGCCGATCAGTTCGCCCAGTTCGACGAATTCCGCGTGGCGGGCGCACGAATTCACCGCGTATTGCAGCGTGCGCGGAATGTCGGCGAGGTACCCGGGCTTGCCGTCCCGGTGGCAGAGACGCGCGAAGATGCCACCGACCTTGAGGTGACGCTGCACGCCCATCAGGTCGAACCAGCGCAGGAACTGCGCCTCGTCACGACCTGCCTCGAGACCCGCTGCCAGCGCCAGGCGGCGGAACTCCAGTGCCCACCCGACGACGCGCTCCTGCGGCCAGGCGATGTAGCTGTCGCGCAGCAGCGAAACCAGGTCGTAGGTCAGGCCGCCGCGAACGGCATCCTGGAAATCGATGATGCCGGGGTTGGCCTCCGGGCAGACCATCAGGTTGCGCGAGTGATAGTCGCGATGCACGAACACCTGCGGCTGCTCGAGCGCGTTGGCGACCAGCGCATCCATCGCCGCCTGCAGCACCTGCACCTCGCGTGGACTCAGTTCCAGCGCCAGGTGCCGTTGCAGCAGCCAGTCGGGAAACAGGCTCATCTCGAAACGCAGCAGCTTCTCGTCGTACGGCGGCAGCTGCGCGGCGGCGTTCGCGCCGCGCGACTGGATCTGCACCAGTGCGGCCAGCGCGTCCGCATACAGCGGATCGGCCTGTCCCGGCTTGGTGAGCTCCGGCAGGTACATCGTCGTGCCGAGGTCGGTCAGCAGCAGGAATCCGTCCCGTTCCGAGCGTTCCAGGATGCGCGGCCCATGGACGCCGATGTCCTGCAGCATGGCCGCGACGCGCAGGTACGGCCCGACGTCTTCCTTGCCGGGAGGCGCATCCATGACGATCAGCGAAGCCTGCCCCGCACGCGTCACGCGGAAATAGCGGCGGAAACTGGCGTCAGCGGATGCCGGAGCGATGCCGTACTGGTGGAAGCCGAGGTCCCGTTCGAGCCACTGGCGCAGCAGCGCAAGTCGCGGATCGTCCTGGCCCGTGGCAGGCGTGTGCGGGCGTGTGTCGTTCAAGCGGGAACCCCGGTTGGGCAGGAATGCGTGCAGGCAATAGTCGGATGCGACGAATCGCGCGCAATTATAATCACCCGGATGACGACGACGCGCTCCGGTTCCCCGCGCCTGCAGCAGGCGCTGCAGGCCATCCTGCGGCGGGCAGCGGCCTGCGCATGGCTCGGGGCCGCGTCGGCCCAGGCGCAGGATCAGCCGCAGGATCAGCCGCAGCGGCAGTCGCCGGCCCCCGCAGCCACCGTGCCGGCACGCGGCGATCGCTGCGCCGTCGAGGCCGTCGTCGACCCGCGCATCGAGGAACTGCTCAAGGCCGATCCGGACGACCCGCAGATCAACGTCACGAGCGACACGGGTGAACTCGGTCGTGCCGGCGATGCCGAATTGAGCGGCAACGTGCGGATCCGCATGGGCCAGCGCCTGCTCACCGCCGACCAGGCCACGATCAACTCGGAACAGCGCAGCGTCGAACTCAATGGCGACGTCGAATACCTCGACCCGCAGATGCACGTGCGCGGCAAGGGCGGCTCGTTCCAGCAAGGCGGCGCGGGCGCTTTCGAAGGCGCCGAGTTCGAACTGACCGACCAGTCGGTGCGTGGCGCCGCGACGAACGCCAAAGTCACGCAGGCCGGTCACATCGAACTCGAGGGCGTGCACTACACGGCCTGCCCGCCGGGCAACGAGGACTGGAGCCTCAACGCCGGCGCGATCGACATCGACCAGAAGAACCTCATCGGCACCGGACGTGACGTGCGCGTCGAATTCCTCGGCGTGCCGGTGTTCTACACGCCGTGGATCTCGTTTCCGGTCGGTGACCAGCGCAAGTCCGGCCTGCTGTTCCCGACGATCGGCAGCGGCAGCCGCACCGGCACGCAGATCGCGGTGCCGTACTACTGGAATCTCGCCGAGAACTACGACGCCACGCTCACCACGCGCTGGTATTCGTCGCGCGGCATACGGCTCGATCCCGAGCTGCGCTACCTGAGCGAGCGCAGCCGCAGCCAGCTCAACGTCGAATACCTGGTCAACGACCAGGAAACGGGCGAAGCCCGCGGCGTCATCGACTGGCGACACGTCACGCGATTCGCGCCGCGCACGCGGCTGCTGATCGACGCCACCAACGTGAGCGACAACGACTACTACGAGGATTTCGGCGTCGGTTTCGAGGGCACCAGCGTCCAGTTCGTGAATCGCTACGTCGAACTGCGCCACGACATGGCTGCCTGGTCCTTCAACGCCCGCGCGCAGGGCTACCAGGTCATCGACGACTCGCTGGCCTACGAAGACGAGCCCTACCGCATCGTGCCGCAGCTGACCGCACTCGGGCGCTGGTACGATTTTGCCGGCGGCCTGTCAGGCTCCGTGTTCGCCGAGGCCACCAACTTCCAGCGCGACCTGGGTCCGCAGGGCGTCCGGCTCGACGCCGAGCCTGCGCTCGAATGGCGCATCGACCGCAACGGCGCGTTCTTTGCCGCGGGCGCCGGATACCGCTACACGCAGTACCTGCTCAACGACGTCGCGCCCGGGCGCCGACGAGTCGCCAGATCGCTCGCTGCCGTCGGCCAGCCTCGACGCAGGCTTTACGCTGGAGCGTGAGTCAGGCTCGAAGGGCAGCCGCATCCAGACGCTCGAGCCGCGGATGCTCTACCTGTACGTGCCGTACAAGAACCAGGACGACCTGCCCGTCTTCGATACCGGCATCCCCGACCTGAACCTCGTGCAGCTGTTCCGCACCAACCGCTACGTCGGCCCGGACCGGATCGGCGACGCGAACCAGGTGAGCGTTGGCGTCACCACCCGCCTGCTCGATTCGAGCCGCGGCCGCCAGTACCTCAGCGCCACGCTCGGGCAGGCGTACTACTTCCAGGATCCGCGCGTCACGCTGCCCGGCGAGCCGGTACGCGACCGCTCGGCGTCCGACGTCGTGGCCGAGGTCGAACTCAACGCGTTCAAGAACTGGAACGCGCGCTTCGCCTACCAGTGGAACCCGGACGAGACCCAGAGCGAGCGTTCCGAGACCTTCGTGCAGTACAACCCGTCGCCGGGCCGGGTGATCAACGCGGGCTACCGGTTCCGGCGCGACCTGCTCGAGCAGGTCGACGTGTCGGGCGCCTGGCCGATCAACAACCAGTGGCGCGGTTTCGCGCGCTTCGTGTACTCGCTGCAGGAAGACAAGACGCTGGACCAGTTCCTGGGCGTCGAATATGCGTCCTGCTGCTGGGCCGTGCGTGTGGTCACGCGGCGCTTCGTTTCCAGCCGCACGGGCGACGCCGAAACGTCGATCGGCCTGCAGCTGGAACTGAAGGGTTTGTCCAGTGTCGGAGTGGACAACGAAGCTTTCCTGCGCGAAGCGATTCGGGGATACTCCTCGCTTCCGTCCGCGCCCCGACCCTGAGATACCCTTGAAATATAAGCAGTTTTTCGGCGCAGCCGTCCTGTTGCTCGCCGCCGTGGGCACCGCCCACGCCCAGTCCACGGACCTGAGCTCATCCGGCGTCCTGCTGGACCGGGTCGCTGCCGTCGTCAACGATGGCCTGGTGCTGCGCAGCGACGTCGAAAAACAGATGTCCGTGATCAGCGCGCGCATCCAGCAGTCGGGCCAGCAGCTGCCGCCGCGCAACGTCCTGCGCCAGCAGGTGCTGGAGCGCCTGGTGCTGCAGGAACTGCAGATGCAGCGGGCCCAGCGTCTCGGCCTCAAGATCTCCGACGAGATGGTCAACAACGCGCTGACGGAAGTCGCCCAGCGCAACAACATCAAGTTCAGCGAGCTGCCGGCCACGCTCGAGGCCCAGGGCATCGACTACCGCGACTACCGCGACGAAGTCCGCCGCGAGATGACGCTGCAGGGCCTGCGCCAGCGCGACGTGATCGCGCGCGTGTACGTGTCGCCGCGTGAAGTCGAGCAGTGCGTCGCGAAGCGCAAGGCATCGCCGGGCGCCGACAACGAGTTCAACCTCGCGCACATCCTGGTTGCCATCCCGAGCACGGCGGACGAAAAGCAGATCGCCGAGCGCACGTCGCGGGCGCAAGCCGTCTACGAACGCGCGACGAAGAACGAGGACTTCGCCCAGCTCGCCATCACCTATTCCGATTCCGGCACGGCGCTCGAAGGCGGCGCGCTCGGCTGGCGCAAGTCCGGCCAGCTGCCGTCGTTCGTCGCCGACATCATCCCCACCCTGAAGGCGGGTGAAGTGACGGAGCCGATCCGCACGCCCAGCGGCCTGCACATCTTCAAGGTGCTCGAGATCCGCGGCGGCCAGGCACCGGCGCTGGTCTCCCAGGTGCACGCCAGGCACATCCTGATGAAGCCCACGGAAGTGATGGACGACGAGACCGTGCGCCAGAAGCTCACGCAGATCCGCGACCGCATCCTGAAGGGCGAGAGCTTCGAGGCGATTGCCTCGGTCACGTCCGAAGACCCGGGTTCGGCGGCAACGGGCGGCGACCTCGGCTGGGCCGGCCCCGGCAGCTTCGTGCCCGAGTTCGAGAAGCAGATCGACGCGCTCGCCGACAACGAGATCAGCCCGCCGTTCCGCACGCAGTTCGGCTGGCACATCGTGCAGCTGCTCGGCCGTCGCACGTACGACGCGAGCGAGGACATGACGCGCAACCGCTGCGTCAGCCAGCTGCGCGAGGCGCGCGCGGACGAGGAAACGGAAATCTGGCTGCGCCGGCTGCGCGACGAAGCGTTCGTCGAATACCGGATGTGACTACCGCGGGCCGATCGCGCCATGCCAGGGTGCCACGCACCGTCGCCGTCACGACCGGCGAACCGGCAGGCATCGGCCCGGATCTCTGCACCGAACTGCTCGACACGGCGCCGCAGGGTTGCCGCGTCGTCCTGATCGGGGACCGCTCCCTGTTCGGCCGCGCGCGACCGCGCAGCGCCCGCAAGCTCGACCTGCCGGACTTCGACGCGACGAGCCGGCCGCGCGCCGGCGTCGAACTCCTGCACGTGCCGCTGGCAGTACCGGCTCGACCCGGCGTGCTCGACAAGGCCAATGCCCGTTACGTGCTGGACACGCTCGACGCGGCGATCGGTGGCTGCGCGGCGGGTGCGTTCCAGTCGATCGTGACGGCGCCCGTGCAGAAATCGATCATCAACGAAGCCGGCGTCCCGTTCACCGGACACACCGAGTACCTCGCCAAGCGCACCGGCGTGCGACTGCCCGTGATGCTGCTCGTCGGCGGCGGGCTGCGCGTCGCGCTCGCCACTACGCACCTGCCGCTGCGGAAAGTCAGTGCCGCCATCACGCCGTCGCGCCTCGAAGCGGTGCTGCGCATCGTGGCGGGCGACCTGCAGACGATGTTCGGAATACGCCGCCCACGCCTGCTCGTGCTCGGCCTGAATCCGCACGCCGGCGAAGGCGGTCACCTCGGTCGCGAAGAAATCGAAGTGATCGAGCCGACGCTGGCGGCCCTGCGCAGCGACGGGCTCGATCTCGTCGGCCCCGTGCCGGCCGACACCGCGTTCGTGCCGCATCGGCTGCAGGGCATCGACGCCGTCGTCGCCATGTTCCACGACCAGGGCCTGCCGGTGCTGAAGCACGCGAGCTTCGGGCACGCGGTCAACGTCACGCTCGGGTTGCCGATCGTGCGCACGTCCGTCGATCACGGCACGGCGCTCGATCTTGCCGGCACGCGCAAGGCCGATCCCGGCAGCCTGCAGGCCGCGTTTGCGCTCGCGCTCGAACTGAGCCAGCGCGCACGTCAGCAGGCGTCGCACTGGTGAAGCACGGCCACGCCAAGAAACGCTACGGGCAGCACTTCCTGCACGATCCCGGCACGATCGACCGGATCGTGCGCGCCATCGATCCGCGCCCCGGCGACCGGCTCGTGGAAGTCGGTCCCGGCCGCGGCGCGATTACGGCGCCCGTCCTCGCACTGGCGGGCAGGCTCGACGTCGTCGAGATCGACCAGGACGTCGTGCCACCGCTGCAGGCGCACTGCCAGGGTCGCGGCGAGTTGCACGTGCACCTGGCGGACGCGCTCGAGTTCGATTTTCGCGCGCTGCGCGGCGACGGGCCGCAGCTGCGGCTGATCGGCAACCTGCCCTACAACGTCTCGACGCCGCTGCTGTTCCACTTCATCTCGCAGCTCGACGCGTTCGTCGACATGCATTTCATGCTGCAGAAGGAAGTGGTCGTGCGCATGGCCGCCGCGCCGGGCTCGGGCGACTACGGCCGGCTGACGGTGATGCTCGCGCCGCACGTCAGGGTGGAACGGCTGTTCGACATCGGCGCCGGCGCGTTCAAGCCCGCGCCGCAGGTCACCTCGACGTTTTTCGCGCTGACGCCGCACGCCGCGCCGCCGTTCAGGATCGCCGACCAGGCCGCGTTCGCCGCGGTGGTCGCTGCCGCTTTCTCGAAGCGCCGCAAGACCTTGCGCAACTCGCTGATGGGCCTGCTCGACGTCGAGGGGATCGTGGCTGCCGGCGTGGACCCCGGGGCACGGGCCGAAACGCTCGCCCCAGCCCAGTTTGCCGCCCTGGCGGACCAATGGCTTGCCCGACGGGGGGACGCGCTCCCCGTTATTGCGGCAGAATGATCCCCGATTGGTGGCCTCTCCTGCGCCGCCTATAATCTTCCCTGGACCGCTTTTCGCACCGGAACCCTGCGTTCCACGGAGCACACCATGCGCGAATACAAGAAGATCCTGCTGGCTGTGGACGTCACCGAAGGCAGCGAACAGATCGCAGAGCGGGCGCGTGACGTCGCCGCGCGTTACGGCGCCGAAGTGATCCTGCTGCACGTCGTGGAATACGTCCCCGTCGAACCGATGGGCGAGGCGCTGCTGCCCGCCGTGCAGATCGAAGGCGAGCTGATCGAGCGCGCCACCCGGCGCATCGCCGAACTCGCGCAGAAGACGGGCCTCGAAAAGGCCGAGCGCATCGTGCAGGCCGGCAACATCAAGGCCGAGCTCGTGCGCATCGCAACGGATCGCGGCGTCGACCTGATCGTGCTGGGCAGCCGCGAGCGGCATGGCCTGTCGATCATGTTCAACCAGACCGAGGACACGATCCTGCATGCGGCGCCGTGCGACGTGCTCGCCGTGCGCTGGAAGAAGACATGACGACGGCCGATGCCAACCGCATCCGCGTCGACGTCAGCACGAACTACGTCGAGGACCAGTCGAACCCCGGCGAGGGCCGGTTCGTGTTCTCGTACACGATCACGATCCGCAACGAAGGGACGAAGCCCGCCCGCCTCGTGACACGCCACTGGCTCATCACCGACGCCAACGGCAAGGTCCAGGAGGTCGTGGGCGAAGGCGTCGTCGGCGAGCAGCCGCACCTGCAGCCGGGACAGGGCTTCCGGTATTCCAGCGGCGCCATCCTCGAGACACCGGTCGGCGCGATGCAGGGCAAGTACCACATGGTCGCGGACGACGGCGAGCAGTTCGACGCACCGATCGCGCCGTTCCGGCTCGCCATGCCGGGCGTGCTGCACTGACGACGGCGTCGATGGCCGTCTTCGCGATCGGCGACGTCCAGGGCTGCAGGGACGAGCTCGACACCCTCCTCGCCCGCCTGCAGTTCGACGCATCGCGCGACCGGCTCTGGTTCGTCGGCGACCTCGTCAATCGAGGTCCGCGTTCACTCGACACGCTGCGCTTCGTCAGGTCACTCGGTGATGCCGCCATCGCCGTGCTGGGCAATCACGACCTGCACCTGCTCGCCATCGCACGAGGCGGCGCGGACTGGCGTGCAGGCGACGAAGGATTGCGGCCGATCGTCGAGGCGCCCGATGCCGATGAACTGCTCGACTGGCTGCAGGCGCGACCGCTGCTGCATCACGACCCGCAGCTCGGGGTCTCGCTGCTGCACGCGGGCCTGCCGCCGCAGTGGAGCCTGCAGACGGCCGCAGCCTGTGCGCTCGAGGTGCAGCGCCGGCTGCTCGGCGAAAAAGCCGGGCAGCTCTACGAACGCATGTACGGCAACGAACCGGACACCTGGCGCGACGACCTCGACGGCTGGGACCGCATCCGCTTCACGATCAACGCGTTCACGCGCCTGCGTGTCTGCGATGCCGGGACGGGCCGCATGGTGCTCAAGTTCAAGGGCGCACCCGCGAACGCGCCCAGGGGCACGCAGCCGTGGTTTCGCATTCCCTGGCGGAAATCCGCGGGTGAACGCCTGGTCGTCGGGCACTGGTCCGCGATGGGTTACGTGAACGAGGACCACGTGCTCGGTCTCGACACGGGCTGCGTCTGGGGCGGCACACTGACCGGGCAGCGGATCGACACGAGTGCGGCAAAGCCCGTGCAGGTGGCGAGCCACTCGGGGGGCCTGCCGCTCGAAGACTGACCTGCGCCGCGATTCAGTGCTGCGTGGGCCTGGCATCCGGCGCGGGCAAGGCGTGCAGCGATTCGAGCCTCAGTTGCACCGAGCCGATCTGTGCCTGGCGCGGGACGCACATGAGCCGCGATGACCCGGGTGCCTCGCGCACTCCGAGCGGCTCCAGCACCTGCGGCAGCAGTTGCTCGAGCAGTTCGCAGTCGCCGTCCTCGATGCGATCTTTGCGCCGGCCTACGAATTCGACGACCTGGCGTTGAGCGGGGAACTGCGCCGTCGCAACGTCGACCGCCGCGCCGTTGCCCTGCACCCTGGACACCAGTTCGCGCTTCGACTTGCCCGCCTCGATCGCCGCCAGCAACTCCGGCGTGGCCTCGGTCGGGACGGCGACCTTGATGCGCGCGGTCGGGATCTGCTGGATGCCCGGGCCTTCGGTGCAGCCGACCCACACCTTCGGCTCGGGTCGGGCGCCCAACGCCTCCAGGATGTACTCGATCTTGTTGGCCATGCCGTCGCACGAGTAGTACGTGCCGTGGCCGAAATAGGTGAACATGAACTCGTGCTCGACCCAGACCGCATTGACGGTCGGGCCGGCCCGGCGCCGCGTCCGCCCGCGGCACCGGCGGCGCACCGTGGCGAACGCCAGGGCCAGGCAGGCTGGACCGATGCGGAGTCTGCGTCTGGTCATGGAGCCTAATTTATACTCGGACCATGCACTCTTTGACACCGTTCAACCTCCGGCAGTGGATCGACGAACACCGCTCCGAACTGCGCCCACCCGTCTGCAACAAGCAGGTCTTCGAACACGGCGAGTTCATCATCATGGTGGTCGGGGGCCCGAATGCCCGCAAGGACTACCACGACGACCCGGGCGAGGAATTCTTCTACCAGCTCGAGGGCGACATGCTGCTACGGACGGTCCAGGGCGGCCAGCGCGTGGACATTCCCATCCGCGAAGGCGACGTCCTGCTCCTGCCTGCCCATGTGCCGCACTCGCCGCAGCGTTTCGCCGACACCGTGGGGCTGGTCGTGGAGCGCAAGCGCCTCACCGGCGAAGCCGACGGCTTCCTCTGGTACTGCGATCGCTGCGACTCACGCCTGTACAGCGAATACCTGCAGATCACCAACATCGAAACCCAGCTGCCGCCCGTCTTCGAACGGTTCTGGTCGAATCCCGAGCACACGGCCTGCCGCAACTGCGGCAGCGTACTGAAGAAGTGACCGCTTGAACGGCCTGGAGTTCACTGCCGGCGGCCGGCGCTGGCGCGCCGACCTCACTGCGCCTGCGGATCTCGCCATCGTGCTCGAGTTCAATGGCGCGCAGCCGAGCTTCTTCGTCGCGACGCCGGCCTCGAGCGAGCCCCTGCGGATCGGCGGCTTCACGGGCAGCGTCGCGAACGGCGCCAGCTGCAATTGCGCCGTGCATTCGCTCGCCCCGCATTGCCACGGCACCCACACCGAATGCGTCGGGCACGTCACGCGCAGTCCGGTCACGGTTGCCAGCCTGACGCCCGTGGCGCCCTGTGTCGCGCTGGTCGTCTCCGTGCGGCCGGAGTCGTTGGGCGCGGACGCGGCTGCCATACCGGGCGGACATGCCGCGGCCGTCGACCTCGTGATCCGTCGACATGCCCTGGAAACCGCCGCCTCGGCGTGGCTCGATGCCCCCTGCACGGCGGTGGTGATCCGCACGTTGCCGAATGAAGCGGACAAGCGGCACCGCGCCTATTCCGGGTCGCCGAGCCCGGCCCCGTACTTCCTGCCGGAAGCCATGCGCTGGCTGGTCGAACGCGGAGTGACCTCGCTCGTCGTCGACCTGCCGAGCCTCGATCGCGCCGACGACGGCGGCCGCCTGGCCGCTCATCGCGAATACTGGGGCCTGCCCCCGGGCTCCGAGGATCCAGCGCAGGCAACACGCGGCCACGCGCTCGTCACCGAACTCGCCTACGTGCCGGACTCGGTGCCGGACGGCCTGTACCTGCTCGACCTGCAGGTGCCCGCCTTCGGCTCCGATGCGGCGCCGAGCCGTCCCGTGCTGTATCCATTGCTGTCGATTCCTGGAGACGCGACATGAGGCTCGACCGGGAGCATGCGCATGCGCTCGACGCCGGGGACGCACTTGCGGCCTGGCACGACCGCTTCATCCTGCCGCGCGAGGCCGGCAGCGGCCGCGAACTCGTCTACCTGTGCGGTCACTCGCTTGGCGCGCAACCGGTGCTCGCCGCGGAGTACGTCGAGGACGTGATGCGCGACTGGCGCTCACTCGGCGTCGAAGGCCACTTCACCGGCCGTCATCCCTGGATGTCGTACCACGAGCGACTGGCGCCTGCGCTCGCCGCGCTGGTCGGTGCGGACACGACCGAAGTCATCGCGATGAATACGCTCACGGCCAACCTGCACCTGCTGCTCGTGAGCTTCTACCGGCCGTCGGGCACGCGCCGCGCAATCCTGATGGAGCGCTCGGCGTTTCCGTCGGATCGCCACGCTGTCGAATCGCAGGTGCGCTTTCACGGACTCGACCCGGCGCAGGACCTGATCGAGATCGCGCCGCGCGACGGCGAAGACCTGTTGCGAACCGAAGACATCATCGCGACGATCGAGCGCGAAGGCGCACGGATCGCGACGATCCTGCTGCCGGGCATCCAGTACCTGACGGGCCAGGTGCTCGACATCGAGGCGATCACGGCTGCGGGACGCAAAGCGGGCTGCGTCGTCGGCTGGGACCTCGCGCATGCCATCGGCAACGTGCCGGTCTCGCTGCACGACGCAGGTGCCGACTTCGCCGTGTGGTGCAACTACAAATACCTGAATGGCGGCCCGGGCGCCGTGGGAGGCGCGTTCGTCCACGCGCGCCACGCAACGGACGCATCGCTGCCGCGCTTCGCCGGCTGGTGGGGTCACGAGAAGTCGACGCGCTTCCTGATGGCGCCCGAGTTCAAGCCCACGCCGGGTGCGGAAGGCTGGCAGCTCAGCAACCCGCCGATTCTCGCCATGGCGCCACTCGCGGCGTCGCTCGAGCACTTTGCAGCGGTCGGCCTGCCCGCATTGCGGCGGAAGTCGCTGGCACTGACCGGATACTTCGAGCGCCTCGTGCAGGCACGGCTCGCCGGCCGCGTCGAGATCATCACGCCCGCCGCACCGGAAGCGCGTGGCGCCGCGTTGTCGCTGCGCCTGGTCGGCCTCACGCGTGACCGCGCACGCGCCGTTTTCGATGGCCTGCGACGGCGCTCGATCCTGCCCGACTGGCGCGAGCCGGACGTGATTCGTGCCGCACCGGTGCCGTTCTACAACAGCTTCGACGACGTCTGGCGCTGCGTGGATGCGCTGCACGCGGAACTCGTGGCGTGAAGCGACCCGTCACGATCCTGGGCGCCGGACTGTCCGGCGCGCTGATGGCGATCTACCTGGCGCGGCAAGGCCGGCAGGTGCAGGTGTTCGAACGCCGCCCGGACCTGCGCAAGGTCGACATGGATGCGGGCCGCTCGATCAACCTGGCGCTGGCGGACCGCGGCATCCATGCGTTGCGTGAAGCCGGCGTGTTCGAGGACGTCGAACCGCTGCTGATCCCGATGCGGGGTCGCACGCTGCACGCCCCCGACGGCTCGCTCACGTTTGCACCCTACGGCCAGCGACCGCACGAAGTCATTTACTCCGTGTCACGACCGGGCCTGAACCGCGTCCTGCTCGATCATGCACAGCGCCAGTACGGGATCGAACCGCGCTTCCTGCACGCGGCCCGCACGCTCGATTTCGAGCGCGACGAACTCGTCCTGCTCGACGAAGTCTCGGGCGACACGTACACGCAGGCGCTCGCGCCGCTGATCGCCGCGGACGGCGCGGGCTCGGTCGTGCGCCGGGCGATGACCGGCCAGCTCGGCGTGCGCGTCGTCGAGGACATGCTCGAGCACGGCTACAAGGAACTCACGCTGCCAGCCGGGACGGACGGCTCGCACCGCATCGAGCGCAACTCGCTGCACATCTGGCCGCGCGGCGGCTTCATGCTGATCGCGCTGCCGAACATCGACGGCAGCTTCACCGTCACGCTGTTCCTCGCCCTGAGAGGTGGCGCAGAAAGCTTCGCCGCGCTCGACAGCCGCCAGTCCGTCGATGCGTTCTTCGCGCAGCATTTCCCCGACGTCGTGCCGCTGATGCCGGGCCTCGCCCGCGAATTCCTCGAGCATCCCGTCGGACGCATGGGCACGGTCCGCGCCGACGCGTGGTCCGCCGGCGAGGCTGCGGTGCTGCTGGGCGATGCGGCGCACGCCATCGTGCCGTTCCACGGCCAGGGCATGAATGCGTGCTTCGAGGACTGCTTCGAACTCGACCGGCTGCTGCGCTCAGCCGGCGACTGGCAGTCGGCGTTCGAGCGGTTCTTCCAGCTGCGCAAGCCCGACACCGATGCGATCGCCGCCATGGCCCTCGAGAATTTCCTGGAGATGCGGGACACGGTGCGCGATCCCAAGTTCATGCTGCGCAAGGAACTGAGCTTCGAGCTCGAGCGCCGCCACCCGGAGCGCTTCATTCCGCGCTATTCGATGGTGATGTTCCACCACGAGATTCCGTATCGCGTCGCCTTCGAACGCGGGCGCGTGCAGGCAGACCTGCTGGCACGCCTCACGGCAACCGCCGATTCAGTGGCGGATGTCCCGGCTGCGCAGATGGACGCGCTGGTGACCGAACTGCTCGATCCGCTTCCCTCGGGACGTTCGAGCAGTTCATTGATCATCGCCAGGAGCTGGCCCACCTGGTAGGGCTTGACGATGTGGGCCTGGTAACCCGCGAGCAATGCGCGTGCGCGGTCTTCGTCGCGCGCATAGGCCGTGATCGCAATGGCGGCGAGGCGCTGCGGCCCGAGACCCAGTTCGCCGCGCACGCGACGGATGAATTCGTACCCGTCCATGTGCGGCATGCCGATGTCGCTGACGAGGACGTCGAACTCCTGCGGGGCTGCACGCAGCAGGTCCAGTGCAGCGGCGCCGGATGCCGCGGCGGTGACGTGAGCACCCTGGTCTTCGAGCATGTGCCGCAGCGATTCGAGCATGTCCCGCTGGTCTTCGACCACCAGCACCCGCTTGCCGTCGAGACGCTGTGACAGCTGGCGGTCTGGATCGAGGCGCCGCCACGCGCCGGTCGTGTCGATGTCCTGCGCCGGCTCGTGCGCCTGCAGCGGCAGCGTGACGGTGAACGTGGCGCCCTGGCCGAGCCCGCCACTCGCCGCACGCACCTGCCCGCCGTGCAGCTCGACCAGCTGCTTGACGATCGCGAGACCGAGACCGAGTCCGCCGTGGCGCCGGGCGCTCGAGCTGTCGGCCTGGCGGAAGCGGCTGAATACCTGCGGCAGGAAGTCAGGCGCGATGCCCTCGCCGTCGTCGGTGACGCTGATTTCGACGCGGCGGCCAGCACTGTGCGCGGCCACGCGGATGTGGCCGCCTTCCCCGGCGAACTTGACTGCGTTCGCGAGCAGGTTCCAGAGCACCTGCTGCAGGCGCGTGGGATCGCCGTTCACGATCAACGGCTCCTGCCCGATCTCGAGGCCGATCTCGATGCGACTTGCCTCTGCCGCGGGACGATGCGATGCCACGGCCTGGCGGATGAACTCGACGAGGTCGAGCGGATGCGGATCGAGCGCGACGCGGCCCGACACGATGCGGCTCATGTCGAGCAGGTCGCCGATCAGCTTCGACAGGGCCATGCCGTTGTCGATGATCAGCGCGAGCCCCTTGCGCAGGTCATCCTCGGCGCCGCCGTACTTGCGCGCGAGGATCCGGCTCCAGAGCACGATCACGGACAACGGGGTGCGCAGTTCGTGCGAAAGCGTGGCCAGGAATTCGTCCTTCGCGTGCGTGGCATTTTCGGCCTCGGTGCGCGCGACGCGCTCGCTTTCGAGCAGCATCTCGCGCTCGGCCTCGAACGCGCGGCGTTCGGTCACGTCGTCGCTGGTGCCGGCGAACGTCAGCAATTCACCGTTCACGCCAAATCGCGGCACACCGTGCGATTCGATCCAGCGCCACTCGCCGTCGGCCCTGCGCACGCGCGCGGTGGCATTGAATGCGTGCTTGCCCTGCACCGCCTCGAGGAACGAATCGTTGTAGGCAGCGCGGTCTTCTTCATGCAGCACGAACTGCCATCCGGCGCGGCGGGCGACTTCCTGCGTGATGCCGAAGAACTGCTCCCAGCGCCGGTTGACGAACAGGATCTTGCCGGCCGCATCGTGCACCCAGATCATCAGCGGCACGCTGTCCGCCATCACGTTGAAGCGGTGCTCGCTTTCGTGCGCGGCGGCGGCCTCGGCTTCAGCCCGCGCCCGTGCGCGACGCGCCGACTCGGCCAGGCCGACGGTGACGGCGTTCGCGAGCAGGAAGATGCCGATGCTCGACACGAACAGGAGGTCGGATCCCGGCTCGTGAGTCAGGAAGATCACGACCGACGACAGCACGGCGGCGAGCATGCCGTAGCGCCAGCCGCACAAGCATGGCGACGACGAGCACGGCCGGGAAGAACGTCATGAACGGGAACAGGCCCGACCAATAGCTGTCGAGCGGCCAGCGCAGCAGCGTCGCGATGCCGACCGACAGCAGGACGATGGCGAGCGGCTTCAGCCGCATCACCCAGTCCATTGGCGCGCTTCGCTGCGATCCATCGACGTTCCGCCGTTGCTGCATGGTTTGCCTCTGACCTCCACCAGCGTTGTGCGTTCGACGCCCGGTCACTATGCTCCCGGGTAAACAACAAAAGGGAGTCTCGCCATGCCCCGCCTGCTTGCCGTCCTGACCACCGCCCTCCTGACCTGCGCCTGTGCCTTGCCGGGCCCCGCCCTGGCGGCCAAGAAGACCTATTTCCGGGTGGGCAACACGGCCGATGCCGCCGCCGAAACCACGGCCGGCACGGTCCTCATGGGCGGCAGCACGGACGTCGACGAGGCCTTCGAGTGGCTGTGCGAACGCGCGACCGGCGGTGACTTCCTGGTCGTCCGCGCCACGGGCACCGACGCCTACAACCCTTACGTGCAGGCGCTCTGCCCCGGCCTCAATTCCGTGGCGACGCTGATCATCAGTTCGGCCAAGGCCGCCAACGTGCCGTCGGTGCGCGAGACGATCGCCAATGCCGAAGTGGTCTGGATCGCCGGCGGCGACCAGTCGAACTACATCACCGAATGGACCGGCACGGCCGTGCAGGACGCCTTGAACGCGCACATCGCCGCGGGCAAGCCGATCGGCGGCACCAGCGCCGGCCTCGCCGTGCTGACGCAGTTCGTCTACTCGGCGTTGGGCAGCCAGGGGATCACGTCGGCCGAAGCACTGGCGGATCCCTACAACCGGTACAACACGTTCGCGCGAGATTTCGTGTACGTGGCGAACCTGCAGGGCGCGATTGGCGACACGCATTTCGCGGCGCGTGATCGCATGGGCCGCACCATCAGCTTTCTCTGCCGCATTCACACGAACGGCTGGAGCGCGCAACCTCGCGCGATCGCCGTCAGCGAGGAAACGGCGCTGCTGATCGACGCACGTGGCGTCGGCACGGTCGTCAGGCACCAACAACGCCTACTTCATCGAGGCACCGGGCGCGCCGCAGGTCTGCTCACCGGGCCTGCCGCTGACCTATCGCAACGTGGCCGTGCGTCGGGTGGGCGCAGGCGATAGCTTCAACGTGGCGGGCTGGAGGGGCAGCGCTGGCACCGAGTACACGGTCACGGCCGAAGCCGGCGTGCTGAGTTCGTCGCAGCCGGGGGGCAGCGCTTACTAGGGGTCAGGGGTGGGGGTTGGGGGATAGTCGGAATCGTGCGCAAACTTTGCCGACCGCGTGCACGATGGAGCCTCAGGCCGGAGGTCGGATGATTGACGAAGCAAACGATGGCTCGTCGCAATCATCGCAACGGCGCTGGCTGCGGCGAGCCCTGTCCTTGCGGCTGATTCCCCCATCGTGGATCAGACGTCGATTGCGGCGCCACAACCCATCGCCTGCCCGTCCGGGACGAAATCGAGCCGCGACTACGCGCTGAACATGATGGGCAATCGCGCGGGCTACGAGACGGTCTGCCTGCAGGCGGACGGCACTCGTCTCGTCCGCTTCGCGTTCAACGACCGCGGACGCGGCCCTGCGCTCACGTCGACGATCCGGCTCGATGCGCGGGGCATTCCCGTGGCCGTCGCGACCGACGGTAACGACTATTACAAAGGGCCGGTCGCCGAACGCTTCACGCGCGAGGCCGGCGCAGCCAGCTGGAAGAACAAGATCGAGAGCGGCTCCCAGGCGCGTCGCAGGCGCGGCGTTCTATATCAGCCAGTCCGGCATCGCCGGAGGAAATCGGCCTGCTCGCGAGCGCGCTGCGCGGCGCACCGGGCGGCAAGCTGGCGCTGCTGCCGCAGGGCGAAGCAAGACTGCAGCAACTCGTCGCAGGTCTGAAGGTCAGCAACGGCGACGAGCTTCCCGCCTGGTGGGCCTGTATTCGATCAGCGGCATGGGATTCCAGCCCGCAAGCCTCTGGCTCGACGAGGACGGCGAGCTGTTCGCGACGTTCGACGACTTTTCGACTCGATCGTGCGCGAAGGCTGGCAGGACGCGCTCGCGGCGATGCGCGATCGAGCAGGACGCGGCAGGATGCGCGGCGTCGCATCGGAGCAGGCGCGAACGCTGCGGCGCGCGCCGGAGGGGCCCGTCGTGATCGAGCACGCCAACCTGTTCGACGCCGAAGCAGCATGACGATGCGTCCCGGCACCACGGTACATCGTTCGCGCAGCAGACGCATCGTCGCCGTCGGTCCCGACGGTATCGCTGCCGATTCCCGCCGGGGCCGAGCGGATCGACGCCGCGGGCCGCGCGCTGCTGCCCGGCCTCTGGGACATGCACACGCACCCGGACCTCGACGGCGGGCCGCTGTTCCTCGCCGCCGGCGTCACCAGCATCCGGGACATGGCCGCCGAGCCCGACAAGCCCGCAGCGACTGCGCGTTTTCGACACCAGCGAGGCGCTCGGTCCGCGCGTGGTGTTTGCCGGCATCATCGACGGGCGCGGCCCGTTCCAGGGGCCGACCAAGACACTGGTAAGCAACGGAGGCCGAAGCCCGCAAGGCCGTGCAGGGCATGGGCGCCGCCGGCTTCGGGCATGGTGAAGATCTACAGCTCGATCGATCCCGCAGCTGGTGCCGGCCATCGCGGACGAGGCGCACAAGGCAGGCATGCGGGTCGGCGGTCACATCCCGGCGTTCATGACGGCCGAGCAGGCCGTGCGTCGCCGGCTACGACGAGATCCAGCACATGAACATGCTGTTTCTGAATTTCCTGTTCGACAAGGTGCAGGACACGCGGACGCCGGCGCGATTCACGGCCGTCGCCGATCATGCGCGACAGCATCGATCCGCGGTCGGCGCGCGTGCAGGCGTTCCTGCAGTTGCTCAAGCAGCGCCACGTGACGCTGGACCCGACGCTGGCGCGTTCGAGAGCCTCTTCACCGATCGCCCGGGCGAGGTCGGCGCGGGCTTCGCGGCGGTGGCCGATCGCATGCCTCCGCTCGTGCAGGCGCGGCCTGCTCGAAGGCGGCCTGCCGGTTCCTGGACGGCGCAGGACGCGCGCTATCGCGAGGCGCTGCCGCAGATGCAGCGAATGCTGCTGGCCTTGCGCGCAGGCGGGCGTGCCCTTCGTCGCGGGCACCGATGCGATGGCGGGTTTCACGCTGCCCCGCGAACTCGAACTCTACGTCGAGGCCGGCGTGCCCGGCGCCCGAGGTGCTGCGGATCGCCACGCTCGATGCTGCGCGGCTCGCCGGTCGCGCAGGCGAGCTCGGGTCGATCGCGCCAGGCAAGCTGGCCGACATGATCCTCGTCGACGGCGACCCGAGCCGGACCATCGGCGACGTGCGGCGCCTGCGCCTCGTGATCAAGGACGGCACATTTTCGATCCCGACGCCTTGTGCCGCGCGCTCGGCATCCAGCCGGTCAGGCGAGGTAAGTGAACATGATCTCTCGCGTGCGCGAATGCTGCTGGCGGAATCGGGACAGCGCTCGGGCTCGCGATGCTGCCGCGCGCGCGCAGTCCGCGAACGGACGTGGCTCGATATCGCGCGCGATCGTCATCGACGGTCTCGGCGGCCCCGGCGGCCACGCCACCGAGGACGGCGCAGAGCTGTCGCCCAGCGAGGTCGACGACATCAAGGTGTCGGGCATGACGTGCCTGCACCTCACGGTCGGCGAAGTGGGCACCATGCCACCCGACGAGGCGTACCAGAAGTCGGTCGCGTCGATCGCGCGCTGGGAAGCCGAAGTCGACCGCTACCCGGCAGCCTTGCTCCGCGTGCGGTCGGTCAGCGACATCCGTGCGGCCAAGGCGAGTGGGCGCACCGGGCTGATGTACGGCTTCCAGGACGGCGTGTGCTTCGAGACCGACCTCGACCGGCTCGAGACGTTTCATCGACTCGGCATCCGCGTGATCCAGCCGACCTACAACCGGCGCAACCGGCTCGGCGACGGCTGCCTGGAACCGTCCGACGCGGGACTCAGCAACGTCGGGCACGAAGCGGTCGAGCGCATGAACGTGCTGGGCATCCTCGTGGACCTGAGCCACTGCGGACGCGTCACCGCGGCCGACGCCATCCGGCGCTCGACGCGGCCCGTCGCATTCACGCACACGGGATGCGCGGCACTTGCCGATCACCCGCGCAATCGCACCGACGCCGAGCTGCGTGCGGTGGCGGACAAGGGCGGCGTATCGGGCATCTACGTCATGCCGTACCTCTGCGGCGGCAGGCAACCCACGGCCGACGACGTCGTGCGTCACATCGAGCACGCGGTGAACGTCGCGGGCGAGGAACACGTCTCGATCGGCACGGATGGCACGCTCTCAGCCATCGCGCTGACGCCTGATTTCGTCAGGTCGTTCACGGCGAACGTCGCTCGCCGCAAGGCAGCAGGCATCGCCGCACCGCAGGAGTCCGAGGACGGCTACCTGTTCGCGCATGACCTCAATACGCCGCGGCGCTTCGAGCAACTGGCGGACCGGCTCAGCCTGCGCGGCCATTCGGACGACCGGGTCGAGAAGATCCTGGGCACCAACCTGCTGCGCGTGTTCGGCGCGGCGTGGACCACCTGACGCCCGCGACGATGCTGACCTGCTCCCACCGTCCGCCCTGCCCGGGCTGTCCGCGCTTCGGTGAACCGGGCATCGCTGCCGGTGCGCACTCAGCCCTGGAATCGCTGGCCCGCACGCATGGACTGCAGGATGTGCCGGTGGTGTCGGGCGCGATGACGGGATTCCGTATGCGCGCGCGCCTGGCCATTCGTGGCCGGCTGGGCGCACCCAAGCTCGGCATGTTCGAACTCGGCACGCATCGGGTGGTGCACATCCCGAACTGCGTCGTCCAGCACCCGCTGATCAATCGCGTTGCCGCCGTGGTGCGACGTGCGCTCGTCGATGCGGAGATCGCGCCGTACGCCGAGACCGTCCATCGCGGCCTCGCCCGTTACCTGCAGGTCGTGGTGGAGCGCAGCTCGGAGACAGCGCAAGTCGTGATCGTCGGTAACAGCCCGACGGCCGAGCCGTTCACCGCATGTTTCGAGTTGATTCGCGATCGGCTCGGCGACGAACTGCACAGCCTGTGGTTCAACGCGCAATGCGAGCGCTCCAACACGATCCTGGGCCGCGAGTTCACGCACTGGTGCGGGCCGCCGAGCGTCGTCGAACGCTTCGGCGGGGCAGCCGTGCATTACCCGCCCGGCGCGTTCGGCCAGAACAATCTCGACATCGCGCAGCGCATCGTCGAGCACGTGCGCGAGCAGGTGCCGACCGGGTCGCGCGTGGCCGAGTTCTATGCGGGCGTCGGCGCGATCGGTCTTTCGGTGCTGCCGCGCGTCAGCCACCTGCGCATGAACGAAGTGAGCCCGCCGTCACTGCAGGGCCTCGCGCTCGGGCTCGATGCGCTGGCGCCGGCCGAGCAGGAGAAGAATCGAGGTGATCGCCGGTCCCGCGGGAACGATGGCAACCGCCGCACTCGACGCCGACGTCGTCATCGCGGACCCGCCGCGCAAGGGACTGGATCGCGAACTCGTGGAGCAGCTGGTCGCCGCTCCGCCCGGGCGATTCGTGTACGTGAGCTGCGGCCTCGAATCGTTCCTGGCCGACACGGAGAGACTGACAGCCAGCGGCGCGCTGCGCCTGACGAGCCTCCGCGTGTTCAACCTGATGCCGTATACGGAACACGTCGAGACGGTGGCCTGCTTCGAGCGGGCGTGAGGCTGTCCATGCTCGCCCAGGTGACCGACTGATACCTAGACGCAACGGAGATAAAGCTATGCCGGAACGTACCGTCACCCTGCACCGGGTGCTCCGCACTCGACCGGAGAAGGTCTACCGCGCCTTCATCGAAGCCGGCGCCATGTCCAAGTGGATCCCGCCTTATGGATTCACGTGCACAGTGCATCACATGGATGCGCGGGTAGGTGGCACCTTCAGGATGTCATTCCACAATTTCTCCACCGGCAATGGTCATTCGTTCGGTGGGGAATACCTGGAACTGGTTCCGCATGAACGCATCCGGTACACGGACAAGTTCGACGATCCCGCTCTGCCGGGCGTCATGGAGGTCACGGTCTCCCTGCAGCCCGTGCTATGTGGAACTGAACTGCACGTTACACAGAGCGGCATCCCGGCAGCGATTCCCCTGGAGATGTGCTACCTCGGCTGGCAGGAGTCGCTGGCGCAGTTGGCAACGCTGGTCGAGCCCGAGATTGCGGGCTGAGCGCATCAGGCAAACTTATCCCGCACCGGGCGCGAAGTTCACTTCGCCTGCAGCGGATCCTTGGCAGTGTGCCGTCTGCGCAACTCCACGCAGCTGTAAGCGTAAGCGTGCTTCTCATCCGCCGCGTGCCGTTCGACCAGCACCTCGTCCCACTCCCCGGCAGCCAGCTCCGGGAACCAGGTGTCAGCGTCGACGACTGCCTGCACGCGCGTGAGGTGGATGAGGTCCGTGCAGCGGCAAGGCGAGGCGGTAAATCTCCGCGCCGCCAATGATGCAGACCTCGGGCACGTCACCCGCGGCGCTGCAACGCGTCTTCGAGTGACGCGACGACGGTCACGCCGGGCACTGCAAACCCGGCCTGGCGCGTGATCACGATGTTGTGCCGCCCGGGCAGCGGCTTGCCGATCGAGTCCCAGGTCTTGCGACCCATGACGATGGGTTTCCCCATCGTCAGGGCCTTGAAGCGCTTGAGGTCGTCGGGCAGGCGCCACGGCAGCCCGCCGCCGCGCCCGATCGCACCCCGCTCGTCCGTCGCCACGATGATCGAGACGAGCGGCATCGCGATCCTCAGGCCTTCTTGCCTTTCGCGGCGGGCTTCTTGCCCTTGGCGACAGCCTTGCGCTTCGCAGCCGCCTTCTTCTTTTTCTTCTTCTTGGCGTCGACCGACTCGCGGTCGAGCATCGTGCCGCGGCAGTTCGCCGCGCCACAACGGCACGTGTAGAGCTTCAGCTCCGTCGGGATCGTCGGTGCTTTCCCAGGTGAGCTGGTAGTCGTACCCGAGTTCTTCGCCCGGCTGGATCGTGCGGATCGCCTCGATGAAGACGCGGCGGCCTTCGATGATCGTCTCGCAGTTCGCGTCGCACTTGTGGTTGATGAAGCGCGCCGCGATTGCCGCCGACACCGGCGTCGATGCAGAGGTCGTCGTCGACCACGAACAGGAAGGTGTGGCCGTCGTCGTCGGCCTTCATCTCGTAGCGCGAATCCGCTTCGTCGTGCGAGATGCGGTCGCCCACGTATTCGATGATGCGCGTGCCGCTGCGGATGCGGCGGGCCGCATACACGCCACGGCCGTGGATCTTCGAACGCTTCACCACGTACAGCGGATTGGCTTCGGCGGCAGGGGAACCTGTCGTCTTCTGGGCGTGACGCATGTGCGCGTGATGCACGGCGGCAGTCTTTGACGACCTGGTCTGGGTTCTCGAGGGGGCTTCTTCGAGGGAGACTTCTTCATACGGCGATGGGTGCCTTGATCGCGGGGTGTGACTGGTATCCGGCGAACTCGAAGTCCTCGAAGCGGTAATCGAAGATCGAGTCCGGCCGGCGCTTGATGACGAGTTGCGGCAGCGGCAGCGGCTCGCGCGAGAGCTGCAACCGCGCCTGGTCGAAATGATTGACGTAGAGGTGCGTGTCGCCGCCCGTCCAGACGAAATCACCGACGCCCAGGTCGCACTGCTGCGCGACCATGTGCGTGAGCAGCGCGTAGGACGCGATGTTGAACGGCACGCCGAGGAACACGTCGGCGCTGCGCTGGTACAGCTGGCACGACAGCTTGCCGCCGGCCACGTAGAACTGGAACAGCGCGTGGCACGGCGTGAGCGCCATGCGCTCGAGCTCGCCCACGTTCCACGCATTGACGATGATGCGGCGCGAGTTCGGGTCGCGCTTGATCAGCTCGACCGCACGCGCGATCTGGTCGATCTCGCGACCGTCCGCGGCTTTCCATCTGCGCCACTGCGCGCCGTAGACCGGGCCCAGTTCGCCGTTGGCATCGGCCCATTCGTCCCAGATGGTGACGCCGTGCTCGCGCAGGTAGCGCACGTTGGTGTCGCCGCTCAGGAACCAGAGCAGCTCGTGCACGACCGACTTCAGGTGCAGCTTCTTCGTCGTCATCAACGGGAAGCCGTCGTTCAGGTCGAACCGCATCTGCCAGCCGAACACCGAGCGCGTGCCGGTGCCGGTGCGGTCGCCCTTTTCGGCGCCGTGATCGAGGATGTGCTGCAGCAGGTCGTGGTATTGCCGCATCGTCGTCAGGTTGCGCGGTAATTGCCGGAAGGCTGGCGCTGGCTGTAGGCGTAAGCCAGCATCGCGAGCCCGGCCACGATCATGGGCAACGAGAGCACCTGTCCCATCGTCACCCAGTCGAACAGCAGGTAGCCGCGGTTGGCATCGGGCACGCGCACGAACTCGATCATGAAACGGAACACGCCGTAGCAGACCAGGAACAGCCCGGACGGTGCCCAGCGGAACCGGGGCTTGGACGTGAACCACCACAGGATCAGGAACAGCGCGAGGCCTTCGAGCGCGGCTTCGTACAGCTGCGAGGCGTGCAGCGGGACACCGTCGACGATGCACGGCCCACGGCACGTCCGTCGGCTTGCCCCAGAGTTCGCCGTTGATGAAGTTGCCGATGCGACCCGCGCCAAAACCGATGGCCGGCAGCGGCGCGGCGAAATCGAACACGTCGACCAGTTGCTTCTTGCGGCTGCGCGCGAAGAGCGCCAGCGCGACGAGCGTGCCGACCAGGCCACCGTGGAACGACATCCCGCCTTCCCAGATGCGGAACACGCTGAGCGGCTCGCTCAGGATCCGCTCGGTGCCGTAGAACAGCATCCAGCCCAGGCGCCCGCCCAGGATGATGCCGACGGCCGGCAAAGAAGATGAGGTCGTCGACTTCGAGCGGCTTCCAGGTGGACTCGGGCCGTCCGGCACGGCGACGGGCCAGCCACCAGGCCGACAGGAAGCCCACCAGGTACATGAGGCCGTACCAGCGGACGTGCAGCGGTCCTAGCGACAGCGCGATGGGATCGGGGTGCGGATAGACGAACATCGGCCGCGTATCTTACCTGTGGGTCTGCCTGATCGCCCGTCCGTCTCAGTCCTGCACGACCCGGCAGAACAGCGACTTCAGGTAGCGCGTCTCGGCAATCGCCGGATGGAGCGGATGATCCGGCGCATGGCCACCCACTTCCACGACCTGCGCGAAGCGGTCCACGTGGCGCGCCGCCTGCTGGATCGTGACCATGAGGTCGTCCAGTCCGAGGTGGTGCGAACACGAGCACGACACGAGGAAGCCGTCGCGCCCCAGCACCTGCATCGCCTGCTGGTTGAGCTTGCGGTAGGCCGCCTGCCCCTTCGGGATGTCCTTGCGCCGCTTGATGAACGCCGGCGGGTCGATGATGACCACGTCGAACTTCTCACCGGCCGCGCGCAGGGCCGCCAGCGCGTCGAACGCGTCCGCGCGCTCGGTGCGGACGTTGTGCAGGCCGTTGGCCGCGGCGGAACGCTGCAGCAGTTCGAGCGCAGGCGCCGACGAGTCCACGCTCAGCACTTCGCTGGCGCCCGCGGCGGCGGCCGCGAGGCCCCACGCACCCAGGTAGCTGAAAACGTCGAGGACGCGCGCGCCCTTGACGTACTTCAGCAGCGAGCGCCGGTTGTACGCCTGGTCGTAGAACCAGCCGGTCTTCTGGCCGTGACCCATCGGCACGAAAAAGCGGACGCCGTTTTCCTCGACGACCGTTTCCTCGATGTCGGGCCCGATCGCCGTCTCGACGTAGCTCGGCAGGCCTTCGAGTTCGCGCGCGCCCGAGTCGTTCTTCCAGATCAGCGCCTTCGGTCCGAGCACCTTGACGACCGCTTCGACGATCGCGGGCTTCATCGCTTCCATGCCCGCCGTGCCGATCTGGCCGACGACGATGTCGCCGAAGCGATCGAGCACCAGCCCGGGCAGCCCGTCGGATTCGCCATAGACGAGGCGATAAAAAGGCTGCGAATACAGCTTTTCGCGCAACGCGAGCGCCACCTGCAACCGGTGCACGATCAGCGACTTGCCGGGAGCGAACTCCGGATCGCGGCCGAGGATGCGCGCGCAGATCAGTGCGTGCGGATTGACGTAGGCGTAGCCGAGGAAGCGGTCGTTGCTCGCCATGACGCGGCAGTGGGCGCCGGTCGCGAACGCCGTGAGCGGCGTGCGCACCGTGTCGACTTCGTTGCTGAAGATCCAGAGGTGGCCGCCCGCGATGCGGCGATCTTCGCGCGGCTTGAGCCGCAGTTCGGGGAGGTCGTGGGACGAATTCGAGAGTGCCGGGAGTGGCGTTGACATGCGCGTTTCCGCCGGCGAGCGGCAGCCTTCCGTTATAGTTCACGCATTCTAGTCGATCGAACCCCGTCAGGTTCCGCCATGACTTCGCCCAGCCCCTCCGGCCACCAGAATTCCCTGGCCGCCGAGACCAGTCCTTACCTGCGCCAGCACGCCTCGAACCCCGTCGACTGGCACCCCTGGGGACCGGAAGCGCTCGAGCTCGCGCGCAAGCTGGACAAGCCGATCCTGCTGTCGATCGGCTATTCGGCCTGCCACTGGTGCCACGTGATGGCCCACGAATCGTTCGAGGACCCCGCCACCGCTGCGCTCATGAACGAGCTGTTCGTGAACATCAAGGTGGACCGCGAGGAACGCCCCGACATCGACCGCATCTACCAGACCGCGCACCAGGTGATGAACCAGGCGGGCGGCGGCTGGCCGCTGACGATGTTCCTGGCGCCCGATTCGCACCGGCCGTTCTTCTCGGGCACGTATTTCCCGCCCGAGCAGCGTTACGGCATGCCGGGCTTCCGCGCAGTGCTCGAAAAGGTGGCCGATTTCTACACGTCCCGCCGCGGCGACCTCAAGGAGTACGGCGACAAGCTGGTCGACGTGCTCGGGCAATTGCAGCCACCCATGGACGCATCGGGTGACGCGCTGTCACGCGAACCGCTGCTGACGGCCCGCGCGACGCTGCAGCGCGAATTCGATGGCAGCTTCGGCGGCTTCGGCGAGGCCCCCAAGTTCCCGCACCCTGCCAACCTGGAGCTGCTGCTGCGCACCTGGCGCGCCTCGGCCGAGGACGAAGAGCCCGACCTGCAGGCGCTCTACATGGCGACGCTGACGCTCACGCGCATGGCCGAAGGCGGCCTGTACGACCAGCTCGGCGGCGGCTTCTGCCGCTATTCCGTCGATCCGTACTGGATGATTCCGCACTTCGAGAAGATGCTGTACGACAACGCGCAGCTGCTCGGCGTGTACGCGCAGGCTGCCGTCGCCACCGGCGAACCACTGTTCCGTCGCGTCACCGCAGAAACGGCCGACTGGCTGCTGCGCGACCTGCGCTCGCCCGAGGGCGGTTTCTACTCGACGCTGGATGCGGATTCCGAAGGCCACGAAGGCAAGTTCTACGTCTGGACGCCTGACGAGGTGCGAGACGTGCTCGACGTCGAGCAGTACGAGCCTTTCGCGCAGCGCTTCGGCCTCGACCGCGACGCGAACTTCGAAGGCCAGTGGCACCTGCACACGTTCAAGTCGATCGCCGACATCGCGACCGAACTGAGGCTCGACGAGGCCACCGTCGAAACCCGCATCGACGAAGCGCGAGCACGGCTGCTCGAGGTGCGCAATGCGCGCGTCTGGCCGGGCCGCGACCAGAAGATCCTCACGTCCTGGAACGGCATGGCTGATCGGCGGGCTGGCGCGCGCCAGCCGCGCACTCGAACGCGACGACCTGGCCGATGCCGCCGTGCAGGCCATGCAGCTTCCTGCGCGAACGCTGCTGGAAGGATGGACGGCTGCTGGCCGTGCACACGGACGGCGAGTCCCGCTTCCCCGCCTACCTCGACGATTACGCCATGCTCGCGTGGGGACTGCTCGAACTCGTCGAGGCGCGCTGGAATGCCGACGCTCTCGCCTGGGCCGATCGAACTCGTCGACGTGATGCTCGAGCATTTCACCGATCACGAAGCCGGCGGATTCTTTTTCACGGCCGACGACCACGAGTCGCTGATCCTGCGGCCGAAGACGTTCTCGGACGATGCCACGCCCGCCGGCAATGGCGTGGCCGCGCGCGTCCTGATCCGGCTCGGTTACCTGCTCGGCGAAACGGGCTACATCGACGCGGCGGAAGCGACGCTGCGCTCGGCACGCGCCGCGATCGAGCGCTACCCGCACGGGCACGGCACGCTGCTGATGGCGCTCGAGGAATTCACTTCGCCGCCGTGGATCCTGGTGCTGCGCGGCGACAGCGACGAACTCGACGTGTGGCGCAGCGAAGTCGACAAGCTCTACGACCCGCATCGCATGATCGTCGCGGTGCCGGCCGACGCAAGAACCTGCCGGCCGCGCTGGCCAGCAAGAAAGCACTGGGCGGTGCGGTCGCGTACGTCTGCCGTGGCATGACGTGTTCGCCGCCGGTGCCGACGCTCGCGCAGCTGGTGCGCGCATTGCGGGGTCAGTGAGCTACTGGCATGCACGAGGGCTGAAACTGCCAGGGCCCGCTGCAGGGGTTCCGGTCTTCCTCAGCGCTCCGGGGTCTCACGCGCACGTGAATCGCGCGGAGGAACCGCACGATTCACGGCGAACCTTGCTCGAACGGGTGC
>CAWHEA010000036.1:0-158346 GCA_963828265.1 uncultured Gammaproteobacteria bacterium
GCGGCATCGGCCGCCGCATGCTGATGCTGCTGATCGAGCGCTCGGTCCAGGCGGGCATGCAGGACGTGTTTCTCGAGGTGCGGCCTTCGAATCCGCACGCGATCGCGCTCTACCAGTCGCTGGGGTTCGTCGAGGTCGGGCGCCGCCGCGGTTACTACCAGGCCCAGGTCGGACGCGAGGATGCGTTGGTCCTCAAGCTCTCATTGCCGGTAAAATCCGACGGATGAATCAACCGCTCGACGAAGTGGCGCGTCGCCGCACCTTCGCCATCATTTCGCACCCCGACGCCGGCAAGACCACCCTCACCGAAAAGCTGCTGCTGTTCGGGGGTGCGATCCAGCTCGCCGGTACCGTCAAGGGCCGCAAAGCCACGCGCCACGCGACGTCCGACTGGATGGCGCTGGAACAGCAGCGCGGCATTTCCGTGACCTCGAGCGTCATGCAGTTCCCGTACCAGGGCCGCATGGTCAACCTGCTCGACACGCCGGGCCATGAAGACTTCTCCGAGGACACGTACCGCACGCTCACGGCGGTCGACTCGGCGCTCATGGTCATCGACTGCGCGAAGGGCGTCGAGGAGCGAACCATCAAGCTGATGGAAGTCTGCCGGCTGCGCGACACGCCGATCATGACGTTCATCAACAAGCTCGACCGCGAAGGCCGCGAGCCGACGGAGCTGCTCGACGAAATCGAGCGCGTGCTGAAGATCACCTGCGCCCCGGTCACCTGGCCGATCGGCATGGGTCGCGCGCTTCAGGGCATCTACCACCTGCTCGAAGACCGCATCTACGCGTACCAGGCGGGCGAGAAGGGCCGCGCGGGCACCAACGAAATCATCGAGGGGCTCGACAGCCCCGAAGCCTCCGAATTCCTGGGTGACCGCGCGCAGGCGTACCGCGACGAAGTCGAACTCGTGCGGGGCGCGTCGCACACGTTCGATCTCGAGGAATATCGCGCGGGCCGGCAGACGCCGGTGTTCTTCGGGTCGGCGATCAACAACTTCGGCGTCACCGAGCTGCTGTCCGCGTTCGTCGAGATCGCGCCGGCTCCCCAGGCGCGCGAAACGACGACGCGCGAGGTCGACCCGCACGAGGACGCGCTCGCGGGCTTCGTCTTCAAGATCCAGGCCAACATGGATCCGGGCCATCGCGACCGCATCGCGTTCATGCGCATCTGCTCGGGTCGCTACCGCAAGGGCATGCGGCTGTTCCACGTGCGCCACGGCAAGGAAATCCGCGTCGGCGACGCGGTGACGTTCCTCGCGGCCGACCGGCAGCACACCGACGAAGCCTACGCCGGCGACATCATCGGCCTGCACAACCACGGCACGATCAACATCGGCGACACGCTCACCGAAGGCGAGAAGATCATGTTCACGGGCATCCCCAACTTCGCGCCGGAGCTGTTCCGTCGCGTGGTGCTGCGGGATCCGCTGCGCATGAAGGCGCTGCAGAAGGGCCTCGACCAGTTGTGCGAGGAGGGCGCCACGCAGCTCTTCCGGCCGCTGCGCAACAACGACCTCATCCTCGGCGCCGTGGGCCAGTTGCAGTTCGACGTCGTCGCGTTCCGCCTGCAGGACGAATACTCGGTGCAGGCCAGCTGGGACGCCATCAGCGTCTACACCGCGCGCTGGGTGTACTGCCAGGACCCGAAGAAGCTCGCCGAGTTCCGCGACAAGGCCTACGACAACCTCGCGCTCGATCATTCCGGTGCGCTGGTCTATCTCGCGCCGACACGCGTCAACCTGCAGCTGACGCTCGAGCGCTGGCCCGACGTCACCTTCCGCGAAACGCGCGAACACCTGGCGAGCGCGGCGTGAGCGAGGAGTGACCAGCAAGGCCGTCCTGCGCCGCCGGCCGGTCCTGTCCTGGGCGTTCTACGACTGGGCGAATTCCGCGTTCGCGACGACGGTGATGGCGGGCTTCTTCCCCGTCTTTTTCAAGCAGTACTGGAACGCAGACGTCGTCGCCACCGAGAGCACGTTTCGACTCGGCCTCACCAGCGGCATCGCGAGCCTGATCATCGCGCTGCTGGCGCCCGTCCTCGGCGCGATCGCGGACCGCAGCAGTTCGCGCGTGCGACTGCTGCTGATGTGCACTGCGCTGGGCGCCGCCGCCACTGCAGGGCTCGCACTGGTCGCGCAAGGCCGATCGCAGACCGCAGCAGTTCGCGTGTGCGACTGTTGCTGATGTGCACCGCGCTGGGCGCCGCCGCCACGGCCGGGCTCGCACTGGTCGGGCAGGGTCACTGGATGGGGGCGGCCGCGCTCTACGTCGCTGCCTCGCTCGGTTTCTGGGGCGGCATCGTCTTCAACGATTCGCTGTTGCTGCACGTGGCCGAGCCCGACGAATACGACGTCGTCTCGGGGTTCGGCTATGCGCTGGGCTACCTCGGCGGCGGGCTGCTGTTCGCCGTGAACGTGTTCATGACCCTGCAGCCCGCGATGTTCGGGCTGGCCGATGCGGGCGAAGCAGTGCGTGTGTCGTTCGTCATGACGGGTATCTGGTGGTTCGTGTTCGCGCTGCCGTGCGTGTTCTTCGTAAAGGAGAAGGCGTCGGAGAGGGCGGCCGTCAGCGCACGCGAAGCGGTGCGGCTCGGCTTCGGCGAATTGCGCAACACCCTCGGCGAGATCCGCCGTTACAAGTCCCTGATGCTGTTCCTGATCGCGTACGTCCTGTACATCGACGGCGTGAACACGATCATCAAGATGGCGATCGACTACGGGATGTCGCTGGGCCTGGACCAGGCCGGCCTGATCAAGGCGCTGCTGCTCACGCAGTTCGTGGGATTCCCCGCGGCGCTGGCCTACGGCTGGATCGGGCGCCGGATCGGCGCGCTCAACGGCATCTTCATCGCGCTGGCCGTCTACGTCGCGGCCACGTGCTTCGCGTATTTCGTCGATGACGTGTCCGACTTCTTCCTGCTCGCCGTCGTGATCGGGCTGGTGCAGGGCGGCATCCAGTCATTGAGCCGGAGCTATTACGGGCGCCTGGTGCCCGAAGGCAAGTCGTCCGAGTTCTTCGGCTTCTACAACATGATGGGCAAGGCGTCGGCGATCGTCGGTCCGATCCTCGTGGGCGTGACGGCGGCGGTCACGCACGACCAGCGCCTGTCGATTCTCTCGATCCTGCTGCTGTTCATCAGCGGCGGCTGGGTGCTGACGATTGCGGCGCGCAGCGCGCGGGCCGATTTGAGGGGCCCGCCGGCATCTGGCGGAGGCGATACATGAGTACTGGTGTTGCAACGGCCATTGGAGCAGCGCTGGGCGCAGCCTATGGTGCGTCAAGCGGGCAACTCGCCCTGTTTGTTGCGCTGGAGCGGCGGCGGGCGCATCGCTGGACGTCGTCGTTCACTTCGTCAGTCTGTGGCGGCGAAAACGCGCTGATAAAATTCGGCGGTCGTAAACGCCTTGGTGGCGCATTACCTCTGCTGTTGCGGCGCGGTCGTTCAGGCGCTCGTGCCGGGTCTTCCCGGGGCGAGCGTGTCTGCCTTTCCGCTCGCCCCGGGAAGACCCGGCGCGAACGCCCCCACCGACCACTCGGCGGGATCGATGCCGTAGAACTCCTGCATCAGCGCATACAGGCGCGGATGCGCCGTGCGCAGTTCGGCCGGGCACTCGATGAATTCCTCGCTGACGACCGCGAAGAACTCGACCTCGTCCTCGGCGGCGTAGGGATCGAGAAACGTCGGTTCGCCGCGATCCACGGTGTCGCAGAGCGTTTCGTATTCGGCGACCAGGTCCTGATGCCAGGCGTCGATGGCCCGCACCCGGTCGCTGGACGGGCTCTCCCGCGCAGGCGGGCGAGGTGCGAGGCCGCGTCCTTCCGCGTCCAGGTAGTGCGCGAACTCGTGCAGCACCACGTTGTAGCCGTCCGCGGGCCGGCGTGCGGTCTCCTCGATGTCTTCCCAGGACAGGATGATCCGGTGCGAGTCCCAGGCTTCGCCGGAGAGTTCGCGGCGACGCTGCGTCACCAGCCCATCGTCGTCGTGCACTTCGTCCTCGACCCAGAACGCACCGGGGTACACGAGGATGGACTGCAGTTCGTCGTACAGCCCGCGCCGACCGAGCAGCAGCAGGCACGCCTGCGCGGCGATCGTCGCCCGGATTTCATCGCTGATCTCGAGCCCGTTGCAGCCGACGAACTGCTTCTCGGCGAGAAAGGAAACGATGAGCCCATCGAGGCGCCGGGCAAGGTCCGGGGGCAGCGAAAGCGTGACGGGAACGTTGCGCGCGATCGCGACGCGCATCGGCTCGGGCAAGGCCTGGCCGAAGGCGAGACGCCGCCGGCGCCGGCGCAGCAGCGGCGGCACCAGCAGACCCGCGAGCACCGCAAGGGCGACCGCCAGGATGGCAGCGATCGCGGCGCTCACGCGGTTCAGCCGTAGGCCTTCTTCAGCCGCTCGACGAGCTTGACGTAGTTCTCGCGAGCCTTCGCCTGGTCGGTGCCCTTGAGCTTCGCCCAGGCGTCGTACTTGGCGCGGTCGACGAACGAGAAGGCGCCCGGGCGCTCGCCCTGCACGTCGCCTTCGGAGCCCTGCTTGTACAGCGCGTACAGCCGCAGCATGTCCTCGTCGTCGGGACGCTTGGTGAGCTTCTTGATGTCGTTCGCAGCTGCCTCGAACTTCTTGTCGGTCACGGCCATCGTCGGTCCCCCTTGAGATGGACGAAGCATACCCGAGGCCGCGCTCGTCGCGCCTGCGCGTCGTCAGACCCGCAGGGAGTTCACGGCGTGCTTGAGGCGCTGCAGGTCGTCGGTCCGGGGCGCGGGGCCGTACCGCAGCGCGGCGTAGAGCTTCCGGATGTCGGCCAACCGTGGCGCGAGGTCGGGACAGGCCGCTTCGGCGCGCTCGATGAAAGCGACGGGGCCCTCGGCGGGGCCCGGCGTCAGCCCGCGCTTGCGCAGGCGCGCGACGACGACATCGTGCAGCCGGCCCGGCCAGTCCCGCGGCGGTGCGCGGTAACGCCAGGCGAGGTAGGCCGACAGCACGACGAAGAAGGCGGCGAGGCTGCCGGCCAGGCCGAGGCCGAGCGCGCGCCAGTCAGGGTCGTCGACGCCGAGCCGGTCGAGCAGGTCGAACTGCGACTGCGCGTCGAAGCGCACGACGCGCTGGTTCCAGAAATCGTTGACCGCGTCCCAGCCCATTTCGACCTGCAGCCAGACGGGGCTCGCGTCGCGCAGCCGGCCGGGGACCGGCTCGTCCCCGGCGACCGCATCGATCAGGCTGCCCTGGATGCGCTCGGGAGCCACGGCGGCGGTGGGGTCGACCCGCAGCCAGCCGCTGCCCTCGATCCAGACCTCGGACCACGCGTGCGCATCGGACTGGCGCACGATCAGGTAGCCGCCGTACGGATTGAATTCGCCGCCCTGGTACCCGGTAACGACGCGCGCAGGCACGCCGGCCGCGCGCATCACGACCGTGAAAGCCGAGGCGTAGTGCTCGCAGAAGCCCTTGCGCGTCGTGAACAGGAACTCGTCGACGGCGTTGTCCGCGAGCCGCGGCGGCTGCATCGTGTACTCGAACGGCTGCTGGCGGAACATGTCGAGCAGCTCGCGCACGATGGCGCGCGGGTTGCCGGCGTGGCGGGCCGCGAGTTCGCGCCCGAGCGCGACGCTGCGCGCGTTGGTGCCGTCGCGCGGCAGGTCGAGATCCTTGCGCCGCATCGATTCCGCCAGAGTCGCGCCGGCGGTGAACTCCGTGTGCGAAGTGAGCTCGAAGGCGGCCACGTTGTTGATGGGGCGTGCCGACAGCAGCGTCAGGTCGTACGACTGCGTGATCTCGCGTTGCGCCCATTCCGACGGCAGGTCGAGCGCCAGCACCCAGCGTCGCGCGTGCGGCTGCAGCGTGATCTGGTAGCGGATCGCGGGTCCGCGGAACGTGACCTGCGTCTGCGGAAACGCCTGCGCGCGCGGCCGCCGCCAGCTGCGCCCGTCGAATTCGTGCAGCACGGGTCCGCGCCAGTAGCGTTGCTCCGGCGGCGGCATGGCGCCGAAGAACCGTGCGCGGAAAGCGACCTCGCCGGACGCACTGAGGTCGGAGACGTCGCCGGGCGTCATCTCGTCGTCGAGACCGGTCCGGGCCTCGCTGCGCGAATCGATGCCCCAGAACGGCCCGGGCAGGCGCGGAAACAGCAGGAACAGCAGCAAGGCGAGCGGGGCAGCCTGCAGCAACAGCAGCAGCGTGCGGCGGACGATGTGGCGCGCCGGCGCCTGTGCCGACGACGCGTGCACGCGCATCAGGGCAACGGCGGTCAGGAACGCGCTGCCCAGCAGCCAGGGCAACTGCAACAGCGACTGTTCCCGCAGCAGCGCGGCGTAGAGCAGGAACCAGCTGATGAAGACGATGACGGTGAGGTCGCGGGACGTGCGGGTCTCGAGCAGCTTCGCGGCTGCCATCAACACCAGGAATGCCGTCCCGGCTTCGATGCCGTTCAGCGTGCGGTACGTGCCGAAGATCGCCACCGTCGACACCAGCGACGACGACGACGCGCAGCGGCAGGGGCGCGAGCCTCCAGCCGCGCAGGTCGGCCGTCCAGCGCCACGCGCACGACGGCGAGCAGCAGCAGCGTGACCCACGCCGGCAGGTGCGGCACGTGCGGTGCAACCGCGGCAGCGAGCGCCGCCAGCACCCAGTCCAGTCCGCGGATCCGCGTCGGAGGCGCCCGGCTCACGCACGCGCAGTCTCCCGCGCGTCGAACAGCGCCAGCGCGTTCAGGCAACGCTCGCGGTGGGCCGGTCCGACGTTGGTCTCGATGGACGTGCCCGGCAGGCGCAAGGCGAAGGCTTCGCCGCGCTCCTGCGCATCGAGCACCCAGCGGCAGAGTTGTTCGAGCCGCGATTCCACGGCAAGCCCCGCCAGGCTCTCGTAGTCGAAGACGTGCGAGACGACGTCGGTGCCCGCGTACTGCTTGGTGTGCAGGCCGTGGCCGCGCGCATAGGCTTTCCAGGCGACACGCCGCAGCGAATCGCCGGACTGGAACGGCCGCAGTCCGGCAAAGTCCTCTTCACCGATCGCGCCCGATTGCGCGCCTCCCGTATCCGTCGCGGTCGCGCGGCGGCGTCATGCCACGCTCCGCGGGTTTCGGCCAGGCGATGGCGGAATACGCCGGATGCACGACGGCCCACGCGCGGAAGAGGCCGAACGGATGGCTGGTCGAGACGATGAAGCGATCGAGTGCGACGCGGCCGCGATGCTGCGCCGGCAGGACCAGCGTTGCTTCGCAGGTTCCCAGGGGTGGCAGGTCGGCCGTGACGTTGCCCGGTCCTTCCTGCGTGCGGCCGATCTCGAGGGCGGGCCGGGCGACGTTCGACGAATGCTCGAGCAGCAGGCGGAACCGGACGTCGCTGCCCACGAAGCCCGGCACGGCCTCGAGCAGGCGCAGGCGCACGCCGGCCAGCGTGCCGTGCGCGTGATGCATGGTCACCAGGCCCAGGCTCACGAGCATGAACGTGAGGCCGAGTCCCAGGTTGTTGTTGTAGTTCATGCCGCCGAGCAGCATGGCGAAGAGCATCGCGCCGTACGCGACGCCGAGCCGGGTGGGCAGGATGTAGATGCGCTGGCGGCGCAGTTCGACGGGATCCGTGTCCGCGCCCTGTCGGCGCCGGATCCACGCGCGCGTGCGCCGTTCGATTCGCGCCCGCAGGTCCGGCAGCAGGCGGCGCATCGCGCTCAGGGAACGGCGACGGCCGCCAGCACGTGTTGACCGATCTCGCTGGCGTTGCGGAAGCGGGCGTCGTCGCGCGGCGCGAGTCGGTGTCCGACGACGGAGGGCAGCACGGCCTGCACGTCCTCCGGCAGCACGCCTTCGTGCCCGTGCATGAAGGCCCACGCCTGGGCCGCACGCAGCAGCGCAATCACGGCACGCGGCGACAGCCCGGCTTCGAACTCCGGCGCCTGCCGCGTGTAGCGCGCCACGGCCTGCACGTAATCGAGCAGCGCGTCGGACGCATGCACCTTCGGCACGGCGCCCTGCAGGCGCAGCAGTTGCTGCGGCGTGATCGCCGTCGTGAGTTCGGTGAGCAGGTCGCGACGATCGCGACCGAGCAGCAGCTGCCGCTCGAGCGACGCAGCCGGGTAGCCGAGCTCGATGCGCATCAGGAAGCGGTCGAGCTGCGACTCCGGCAGCGGATACGTGCCGACCTGGTACGCCGGGTTCTGCGTCGCGATGACGAAGAACGGTTCGGTCAGCGGATAGGTCTGGCCGTCGGCCGTGACCTGGTGCTCTTCCATCGCCTCGAGCAGCGCGCTCTGCGCCTTGGGCGTCGCCCGGTTCACTTCGTCCGCGAGCACGAGCTGCGCAAAGACGGGC
Organism: uncultured Gammaproteobacteria bacterium; assembly: GCA_963828265.1. GTDB lineage: Bacteria > Pseudomonadota > Gammaproteobacteria > Steroidobacterales > Steroidobacteraceae > RPQJ01. Next base: position 8,309 of record CAWHEA010000036.1, read on the forward strand.
CCGCGATGGAAGCGGAACTGCCCCGTGTCGGCTTCGAACACCGACACGCCGATGATGTCCGCCGGCAGCAGGTCGCTCGTGAACTGGATGCGCTGGTACGAGAGTCCCAGCGAGCGGGCGAGGGCGTGGGCCAGCGTGGTCTTGCCGACGCCCGGGATGTCCTCGATCAGCAGGTGCCCCCGTGCGAACAGGCACGCGAGGCACAGGCGAACCTGCGTTTCCTTGCCGAGGATGATCTCGTTGAGGCCCGCCACGGCGGCATCGATGAGCGCATGCAGCGACGGCTCGGCCGCTGCGACGGGTTCTGCGGCGGCCGACACGTCAGCCGCCCGCCGGCGTGGCAAGCGCCGCCAGCCGTCGCATCTGCTCGCCGAGCTGCCCGAGCTGGCGCTCGAACTCGGCGATGCGGTCGCGCTCCTGCACGACGACGCTCTCCGGCGCATTGGCGACGAAGTTCGCGTTGGCCAGCTTGGCCGCGCACTTGTCGCGCTCCTGCTGCGTCCTGGCCTTGCGCTTCTCGAGCCGCGCCAGCTCCGCCGACACGTCGTCGACGAGACGATCGAACGGCGCGAGCACGGTGCGCCCGGCGCTGATCGCGATCGCGCAGGGCGGCAGGTGCGCCTCCGACTGCACGAGCTCGATCGACTCCAGGTTCGCGATCTTGCGGATCGTCGCGGAGAGCGCGCTGATCGCCTCGGCGTCGCCCGCCTTGTCGCTGCGCACGTACACCGGCGTCGCGCGCGAATGCGGCACGTCGAGTTCGCCGCGGATCTGGCGGATGCCGAGCACCACGGCCTGCAGCGCCGCGATGTCGCGTTCGGCAGTCGCATCCGGCGGCGAATTCAGCAGCCGTCGGGTAGGGCTGTCGCATGATCGTGTGCCCCGTGCGTCCGGCGAGCGGCCCGACCTTCTGCCAGATCTCTTCGGTGATGAAAGGCATCAGCGGGTGCAGCATGCGCAGCGTGCCTTCGAGCACCTCGAGCAGCGTGCGGCGCGTGCCACGCCGTGCGGCGGGATCCGCGTCGGCCGCCTGCAGCACGGGCTTCGACAGTTCCAGGTACCAGTCGCAGAATTCGTACCAGACGAATTCGTACATCGCCTGCGCGGCGAGGTCGAAGCGATAGGCCGCGAGATTGGAACGCACGCTGGCCACCGCGGCGCCGAGGCGGCCGCGGATCCAGCGGTCCGCGACGGAGTACTCGCACGGGCCGCTCGCGATGTCCGCCGCGTGCTCCTCGGTGTTCATCAGCACGTAACGCGCCGCGTTCCACAGCTTGTTGCAGAAATTGCGGTAGCCCTCGACACGGCCGAGGTCGAAGCGGATGTCGCGACCCATCGTGGCGAGCGCCGCGAAGGTGAAGCGCAGCGCATCGGTGCCGAAGGACGGGATGCCCTGCGGGAACTGCTTGCGCGTCGCCTTCTCGATCGCGTTCTTCATCTGCGGCTGCATCAGGCCGGTGGTGCGCTTGGCGACCAGCGTCTCCAGGTCGATGCCGTCGATGAGGTCGAGCGGGTCGATGATGTTGCCCTTCGACTTCGACATCTTGTTGCCGTGCTCGTCGCGGATGAGCCCGGTGATGTAGACCTCGCGGAAGGGCACGTCGTCCTGGAACTTGAGGCCCATCATGATCATCCGGGCCACCCAGAAGAAGATGATGTCGAAGCCGGTGACCAGCACCGACGTCGGGTAGAAGGCCGCGAGTTCTGGCGTCTGCTGCGGCCAGCCGAGCGTCGAGAACGGCCACAGCGCCGAACTGAACCACGTGTCGAGCACGTCCTCGTCCTGGCGCAGCGCCACGGGCTTGCCGTGCTGCCGCGTCGCGGCGACCTGCGCCTCCGCCTCGCTGCGCGCGACGAAGATGTTGCCGTCCTGCGTCGTACCACGCAGGAATGCGATGGCCCCACCAGAGCTGGCGGCTGATGCACCAGTCCTGGATGTTGCGCATCCACTGGAAGTACGTCTTCGACCAGTTGTCCGGGACGAAGCGGATGCGGCCATCCTCGACAGCCGCGATGGCCGGCGCTGCCAGCGGCGCGATGCGCACGTACCACTGGTCCGTGAGCCAGGGTTCGAGCACGGCCCCGCTGCGGTCGCCTCGCGGCACCGGCAGCGTGTGCGGATCGACTTTCTCGAGCAGCCCGGCGGCTTCGAGGTCGGCCACCACGCGCTTGCGGGCCTCGAAGCGGTCGAGGCCCCGGTACTGCGCCGGCACTTCGTCGTTGAGCGCCGCGTCGGCCGTGAGGATGTTGATCATCGGCAGCGAGTGACGCTTGCCGATTTCGTAGTCGTTGAAGTCGTGCGCCGGCGTGATCTTGACGCAGCCGCTGCCGAACGCCGGATCGCAGTAGTCGTCGGCGATGATCGGCACCAGGCGGCCGGTGAGCGGCAAGCGGACCTGCTGGCCGACCAGGTGCTGGTAGCGCTCGTCCTCTGGATTCACGGCGACGGCCGTGTCGCCGAGCATCGTCTCGGGACGCGTCGTTGCGACGATCAGGTGGCCGCTGCCGTCCGCGAGCGGATAGCGCAGGTGCCACAGGCTGCCGGCTTCGGGCTCCGCGATCACTTCGAGGTCGGACAGCGCCGTGTGCAGCACCGGGTCCCAGTTCACGAGCCGCTTGCCGCGATAGATCAGGCCGTCCTCGTGCAGGCGCACGAAGACTTCGAGCACGGCCGCGGAAAGGCCTTCGTCCATCGTGAAGCGGTCGCGCGACCAGTCGACCGAGTTGCCGAGCCGGCGCATCTGGCGCGAGATCGTGCCGCCCGATTCCTCTTTCCACTCCCACACGCGTTCGACGAATTTCTCGCGGCCGAGGTCGTGGCGCGTCTTGCCGTCGGCGGCGAGCTGGCGCTCGACGACCATCTGCGTGGCGATGCCCGCGTGGTCGGTGCCCGGTTGCCAGAGCGTGCGGTCGCCGTCCATGCGGTGCAGGCGGGTCAGCACGTCCATCAGCGTGTGCTGGAAGGCGTGGCCCATGTGCAGCGTGCCCGTGACGTTGGGCGGCGGGATGACGATGCAGTAGGGCGTGCCGTCACCGACGGGCGCAAACCAGCCGGCCGCTTCCCAGGCAGCGTAGATGCGGGATTCGATATCTCGGGGGGAGTAGCTCTTGTCCATCGACGGCCTCGTTCGCGAACCGTCGATTATAGCGGGAGTCCCGCTGTCGCCCGTCTCAGTTCGTGAGACCGGGGCCCCGGAAGTGCTCGGCGATGACCCGCGAAATCAGTCGCGGCAGCTCGGCCTTGAGGCGGTCCGAGACCTGCTCGAGCAGCAGGGCTTCCATTTCGCGCAGGGCGTTGTGGACCAGTTCGTCCGCCTGCTCGTGGACCACGGCCGTCAGGTGCGCTTCGAGCTCGCCCAGGAACCGGCTGGTGTCGTTGATGAAGGCCGAGGCCGAACCGACGTTCGGTTCGACGATGTCCGTCAGGACCGGGATGTCGTCGCTGGGCAGGTTGTTCATGGTGCGGCGGGGCCTTGCTCAGAGCGGATGCGCTTCGGGCGCGCATCCTGCGTCACGGTACGTTCGCCAGCGGTGGCGGCCCGCCTTCTTGGCGTCCTCGTCGCCGCCGACCACTTCGCAGACGCGAGCATAGGCGGAAAAGTCGGCGGGTGCATCGGGCGCGAGGTTGATCAGCACGTCGCGGTGACTCGGGGGGAGGCTGGAACTGCCCACCAGGACCGGCGTGGCCGCGACCGCGTCCGGCTCGGTCGGCCAGACGACGTGCGGCACGAAGCTGCGGTCGGAAAAGGTCCACAGCAGCTCGTCGAATTCCGCGGTTTCCGCGGCGCTGGCCGTGCGGACGACCACGCGCAGGCCCTGTTCGTAGGCCTTTTCGGCGAGGCGGCACGCCGTGACGAGGCGGGCCCGGCGGTCGGGCTCGCCCAGCGTGTAGAAGTCGACTTTAGGCGCGCCCACGGTCCGTGCGGCGCGGCATCAGGCCCGGCCGAGCAGGAAGTCCATCAGCAGCGGCACCGGGCGTCCGGTGCTGCCCTTGTGCGAACCCGTGAGGTACGCCGTGCCCGCGATGTCCAGGTGGGCCCAGTGCAGGCCGTCCGTGAACTTGGCGAGGAAGCACGCGGCCGTGATGGCGCCGCCGTCGCGACCGCAGGAATTGGTGAAGTCCGCGAAATTGCTCTTGAGCTGTTCGTGGTATTCCTCGGCCATCGGCATGTGCCAGCAGCGGTCTTCCGCCCGCAGGCCGGCCGCGGTGAGTTCACCGGCGAGTTCGTCGTCGTTGCTCATGACGGCGCTCAGGTGCGCGCCGAGCGCGATCACGCAGGCGCCCGTGAGCGTCGCGATGTCGACGACCGCCGCCGGCTTGAAGCGGCGCGCGTAGGTGAGCGCGTCGCACAGGATCAGGCGGCCTTCGGCATCGGTGTTGATCACTTCGATCGTCTGGCCCGACATGCTGCGGACGATGTCGCCCGGCTTGGTCGCGCGGCCGCTCGGCATGTTCTCGCAGGCCGGGACGATGCCGACGACGTTGAGCTTGAGCCCCATCTCGGCCGCGGCCTTGATCGCGCCGAAGACGCTGGCCGCGCCCGTCATGTCGAACTTCATTTCGTCCATGCCCGGCGGCTGCTTGAGCGAGATGCCGCCGCTGTCGAACGTGACGCCCTTGCCGACCAGCGCGACGGGCGCCTGGCCCGCGCGACCGCCGTCGTAGCGCATGACGATCAGCTTGGCCGGCTCGTCGGTGCCGTTGGTGACGGACAGGAACGAGCCCATCTTCAGCCGCTTCAGGTCGCGTTCTTCGAGCACCTGCGTGCGCACCGACTTGTACGAGCGCGCGAGTTCCTTCGCCTGCTGCGCGAGGTAGCCCGGCGTGCAGACGTTGGCCGGCAGGTTGGCGAGGTCGCGTGTCAGGGCGGAGCCCGCGGCGATCGCCTGGCCGTGATCGAGGCCGCGCTGCGTGGCCGACTTCTGGCCGGCCTCCGCGATGGCGATGCCAAACGACTTCAGCGCCGCGTTCGGCCGGCTTGCGCGCGCTGCGGATGGCGGGGACGCGGTAGAGCGCGGCGCCGACCGCTTCGGCGGCGAGGCGGGCGTCGTAATAGGCGTCGGGCACGGCGATCGATTCCGCGAGGTAGCTCACGGCATCGCGGGCGCCGGTCTTGGCAATCGCGCCCAGCGCGGAGACCAGCGCCTTGCGGTACTGCTTGCGGCCAAAGCTGCTCTTCTTGCCCAGGCCGACGACCAGGACGCGCTCGCAGGCGGCGCCGTCGGTGTCGATCAGGCGCAGTTCGCCGGTCTTGCCATGCACGTCGCCGCGCTTGATCAGCCGGCCGAGGCGGCCCTCGCAGTGCCGCGTCGAGCGCAGCGGCTGCGCCGGTGAGCCCGCCGCCGCCCTCGTGCAGGCCGACGATGGCGCAATCGGTCTTCTGGCGGTGGGGAGCGGCAGTGGCGACGAATAGGCGCATCGGTCGGTCCTCTATCCTTAAGGCGCTGCGGCGCGGGTCGAGTTTGTACCCGGCGGCCGGTTCGCCCGTTAAACTGAGCCCGCGAGTTTACCGATTCCCGCCGAGGCCCGCGAACTTTGCTCAATCGCCTGGACCGTTACCTGCTGCGCGAAGTGACGTGGACCTTCGTCGCGGTCACCGGCGTGCTGCTGGTCGTGCTGCTGTCGAACCAGTTCGCGCGGGTGCTCGGGCAGGCGGCTGCGAACGGCTTTCCCGCAGACATCGTGCTGACGCTGATCGGCCTCACCACGCTGCAGCAGCTCACGGTGCTGCGTGCCCATCGGCCTGTTCCTCGGGATCGTGCTGGCGCTCGGGCGCCTGTACCACGAGAGCGAGATGACGGCGATGACGGCCTGCGGCGTCGGGCCGCTGCGGATCTATCGGCCGATTGCGCTGCTGGCGGTGGTCGTTGCGGTCCTGCTCGCGGTGCTGTCCTACCGCGTCGTGCCGGCTGCCTGGATCAAATCGAACGAGCTCCGCCTCGAGGCGACGCGGGCCGCCCAGTTCGGCGCGCTCGAGCCGGGTCGCTTCCGCAGCTTCGCCGGCGGTGAAGCCGTGTTCTATGCCGAGCGTGTCGAGAAGACGGGCGAACTGTACGGCGTGTTCGTGCAGCGCAGTGCCGGCGACAAGATCGAGGTCGCCATGGCCGACCGGGCGGTCCAGCGTGGCGCGGGTCAGCCCGAGCAGATGTTCATCCTGTACGACGGGCGCCGCTACGAAGGCGTGCCCGGCACGCCGAACTGGCGCATCGTCGAGTTCCGGAGCACGGGATTCCGGTGCGCCTGCCCGAGGCGAAGGCGGGCAAGAGCAAGATCGAGATGAAGGCCACGGCGACGCTGCTGGCGTCGAAGGATCCAAAGGACCGCGCCGAGCTGGCGTGGCGCACCGCCGTGCCGGTCATGGCGCTGGTGCTGATGGTGCTCGCGGTGCCGCTCGCGCGCCTGCGTCCGCGCCAGGGCCGGTTTGCGCGCGTCGGTTACGCCGTGCTCGCGTACTTCTTCTATTCGAACTTGCTGGCGGCGGTGCGCGTCTGGATCCAGAAGGACTCGCCGGGCGGGCAACTCGGCCTCTGGTGGGTCCATCTCGTGCCGCTCGCTGTTCGCCGCCTGGCTGCTCTGGAGCGAACTCCATCCCCGCAAGCCGTGGCGCATGCCCTGGCAGCGTCGTCCGGCCAGTGCCGCGGCGACAGGCTGAGATCGCGCCAGCATGACGGGAATCCTCGGCCGTTACGTGATCCGCACCGTGCTCGGTTACACGGCGCTGGTGATGATCGTGCTGCTCGCACTCGGCGCGCTGTTCATGTTCATCGGCCAGCAGGACGACATCGGCGTCGGCAACTACACGGCCACGCAGGCGCTGCTGTTCGTCGCCCTGAACCTGCCGAGCTACCTGTTCCAGTTGTTGCCCGTGGCGGCGTTGATCGGCTCGCTGCTCGGCCTCGGCAACCTGGCGCGTGGCAGCGAACTCATCGTCATGCGCTCGTCGGGCGTGACGACGCTGCGCTTCTGCCTCTGGCTCGGCACGGCCGGCCTGATCCTGGCGTCGCTGATGTTCGTCATCGGTGAATACGTGGCGCCACCGCTCGGGCAGTACGCGCGGCAACTCAAGGTCTTTGCCAAGTTCGACGAGTTCAATCTCGCCGGCAACCGCGCCACCTGGGTGCGCGATGGCGACACCATCATCAGCGTCGACCAGCAGTCCGCCAGCACGCGTTTCGGCGGCATCAAGGTGTTCCAGGTCGATCGTGCGCGGAAGCTCGTGAGCGTCGGCCGGGCCGAGTCGGCGAGCGTCAAGGGCGACAAGGTGTGGCGGCTCGAGAAGTACGTCGGCACGACGTTCGCGCGCGATTCGCTCGCGGCGACCGTCGATCGCGACAACGAGCGCGACGTGCGCACGTCGTTGTCGTCGGAATTCCTCGGTCTCGCGATTGCCGAGCCCGACACGATGGGCTTGCGCGACCTGCGCGATTACATCGCGCACCTGCAGCGCAACGAGCTGCAGTCGGCCCGGTTCGAGGCCGCGTACTGGTCGCGACTGGCGCGGTTCGTCGCCGTGCTGCTGGTGATCATCCTGGCGCTGCCGTTCTGCGTGGGCTCGCTGCGCAATTCGGGGCAGGGTGCTCGCACCGTGATCGGCGTGCTGATCGGCGCGGGCTTCGTGCTGCTGAGCCAGACGCTCGAGAGCAGCGGCGCGTTGTTCAGCTTGCCGCCGTGGATGGTGGGCTGGCTCCCGACGGCGTTGCTCGGCGTGGTGACGGGGACGCTGCTCTGGCGTAACCGCTGATTCGCGGTTCGATTCGCAGGCGCCGCTTCGATGCGGTGTGCTCGTGCGACTTTTCGGTCCCGCCAATGTTGCGGCCGAGGCGCGGAGCAGGGCGCTCGATCCGGTTCCCGTTCCGGCGAGCGGAAAGGCAGACAGCGCTCGCCGGAAGAGGAACCGAATCGAGCGCTGCGAGCAGGCGCCTGAGCAAATTTTCGGCGGACCGAAAATTTGCACGGCGCAGCAGCGTCGAAGCGGCGCCCGGAATCGAACGCGATGTGCCGGTGGCACAGCCGGGTAACCCAATTCAATGCGCCATGATCGCCGTGTCGCATCACCACGGCGACGCAACGCTCGTGCGACGTTGGAATTGGTTCGCGTCGCAACCCTTGGGTTGTCTCGATGGGTGCCGCGGTCCTCGATGGGTGTGGTCGTCCTGTGGTCGTGCGAGTCGTCGACGTCAGCGCCGTTCTTCTTGCGTGACCCCACTTGCGCCGTGCGAGTCGTTCGGTCCGCCGAACGGCTCGCTCAGGCGCGGCGTGTCGAGCGTGCGATCCGGTTCATTCTCCGAATCGCGTGTCTTCTTCCCGCGATTCGGAAACTGAACCGGATCGTGCGCCTGTCACTTCGCCAGCCTTCCGAGCCTTAGGCAACACAACGACCCGCGAGTGCGAAAGCGAGTCATGCCAGGTACGGCGCTCACGATCGAACAACGCCCACACCCAGCCGAGCCCCGCCGGCAGCCACGAGAGCAGGCTCGCGCCCAATCGCACCACCACGTCCCGCCACGTCAGCAGGAAACCGTCGTCGCGCTGCACGCGCAACCGCCACGACGCCATGCCCAGCGTCTGGCCGCGCTGGGTCCAGGGCAAGCCGAAGTAGACGACGATGGAGGCGACCAGCATCGCCCAGTACGGCACTGCCAGCAGCGGGAAGCTTTTCCACGTCACGGCCTCGCCACCGGTCAGCGGCAGGAAGCACGCGGTGACGATCATCATCACCGCCAGGACCAGCAGGCCGTCGTAGACCATGGCCGCGAGTCGTCGCAGCAGTCCCGCCGCTGGCAATGAGGCGGCGGCGGAGCTCACGGGATCTTCCATCTGGCGGGTCACGGCAGGGGTGCGCTGCGAGTTGGTAGGACATCAGAACTTGTCGGATCGCAGCACGCTCACGTCCTGCATGAACAGGATCATCGCGTAATGATCGTAGAACTTTTCGCGCACTCGTTCTGCGATCTTGTCCGCGACCGCCGGATCGCAGATGACTTCGACACGGATGTTGCCTTCCTGTGCCCAGTCGGACTGGCGCAGTCCGCGGCTGCCCTTGCCGCGCGCGTCGGTGATCGTGAAGCCGCGAACGCCCAGCGATTCCAGTTCGGCCACCAGCGCGCGCTCGAGCGCGGCTTCGGTGACGATCGTGACCATGCGTCGCGTGTAGTGCTGCACTTGGGTGATCTCAGAGGGAAGCGACCATCGTCGCGAGCCGATCATAGATCGGAATGCCGACGATGATGTTGAAGGGGAAGGTGACGGCGAGCGACGCCGTGAGCGACAGCGCCGGATTGGCTTCGGGCACGGCGGTGCGCATCGCGGTGGGAGCGGCGATGTAGGAGGCGCTCGCCGCGAGCGTCGCGAGGACGAAGATGCCGCCGGGGGACAAGCCGATCGCGCGGCCGAGCAGGGCGCCAACGGTGGCGCCGAACAACGGCATCAGCACGCCGAACAGCACCAGGAACACCGCATTGCGCTTCAACGCGCCCAGTTGAGTGGCGGCGATCAGTCCCATCTCGAGCAGGAACAGCGCGAGGATGCCCTTGAACAGCCCGAAGAACAGCGGCTGGATCGAAGCGGTGCCGTCAGGCCCGCTGATCCAGCCGATCGCCAGGCCACCCAGCAGCAGCACGATGCTGCGACCGAGCAGCAGTTCGCGCAGCAGCGGCTTCCAGGCCACGTCGCCGCCGAAGCCGCGCGCCAGCACGATGCCGGCGAGAATCGCCGGCACTTCGAGCACCACGACCCACACCGGGGCACGCGCTTCGTACGGAATACCCTGCGCGGCCAGGTGACCGATGAGCACCGCGAACGTGCCAACGCTGACCGAGCCATAATGTGCGCCGAGCGATGCCGCATCGGCGCGGGTCAGACGGCCGAGGTGACGTGCGACGAGAAAGGCGGGGATCGGCAGTCCGAAGCCGAGGGCCAGCAAGGCCGCGAGTTCGACGGCTGGGATGCCTTCACCGGCGCGCGCCAGTTCCACGCCGCCTTTGAGGCCGATCGCGAGCAGCAACAGCGTGCTGACGAAATCGTAGATGGATGCCGGCAGGCGCAGCTCGGCCCTGGCCAGGCCCGCGAATGCGCCCAGCAGGAAAAACAGGATGACGGGATCCAGGTTCGGCATGAAACTTCGCTTGCAGCGCGCGGTAACGGCGCTGGCGGGTCGCAACGGTAGGCGAAAAATCCGTGCGCGTCACCGTGTTCGGCAATGGAATCCGGCTTTCACCTCGGAACGAAGCAAGCGACGATGACCCTCACTCCTGCTCACGGATCCGCAAACGCGACGGCGCTGGTCTGGGACTGGCCGCTGCGGGTGTTTCACTGGTCGCTCGTGCTTGCCGTCGCCGGTTCGTTCGCGACGCACTATGCGGGGATCGAGTGGTTCGACTGGCATCGCCGCTGCGGGTATGCCGTCGTGGTGCTGATCGGATTTCGGCTCGCCTGGGGTTTCGCGGGCCCGCGGTATTCGCGCTTCCAGTCGTTCCTGCGCGGCCCGCGTGCAGTGATCGACTACCTGCGTGGCCGGCAACCGTACCCGAGCGCGGGCCACAATCCGGTCGGTGCGGCCAGCGTGCTGGTGTTCCTGGCGTCGCTGGCGATCCAGGCGGGCACGGGATTGTTCGCCAACGATGAAATCGCGAATGCCGGCCCGTTCTATGGCTGGGTGACGCAGGAGACCAGCAACCGCCTCACCGGTCTGCACGACCTCAATTCCAGTGTCCTGGTTGCGCTGATCGTCATGCACCTCGTCGCCATCGCGTGGTACGACGGCAGGCGGCGGCTTGGCCTGGTGCGCGCGTTCTGGACGGGCCGCAAGGCGGCGGCGGAGGGCATCGGTTCCTCGCGCGGCGGCCTCGCGGTCGTCATCGTGATCACATTGGTCGTCGCCCTGGCGCTCGCGATCCGTGCGGCGCCAGAGGCGTCGGTCAGCTTCTTCTAGGACGCTGGTCGTTCCAGGGAACGAAGCGGGTGCCGGAGAAAAGCCGGTCAGTCGGCCTTGTACTTGTCGTGGCAAGCCTTGCACGTGTTCGCCGCGTCGAAGAACGCCGCCTTGCTCTTCGCAAAGTCGCCTGACTTCGCCACCGTCGCCAGGGTGGCGCTGCGGTCGACGAGGTCCTTCATCTTGGCGTCGAAGTCCGCGCGGTTGGCCCACATTTCGGGCTTCAGTTCCGAGTGCGGCAGGCCCTTGGATTCGGCCGGGAACCCTTCACTCAGCATCGGCGCGATCGCGGCGACGCGGTCGGCGCGCTTCGCGAATTCAGCGGCGTCGTAGGGCACCTTGCCCTGCGCCATCGCGCCCATCGGGCCGAAGTTCCAGGCCAGCACCTGGTACAGCGACTTGCGGTACTTGAGCGCCTGCTCGCCCTTCGAGGGCGCGCCCTGGGCCTGCACGGAGCCGGCGAACGAGGCACGTGGTCGTGAGCAGGGCGATGGCGAGTGAACGGGAAGACGTCATGGGTGAGGCGCTCCTTCAAGCGGCGGTCCTTGGGGGAGCCGCGAAGGTACCGCAGCCTGCGTGACGGTGTCACGACGGCAATGCGGGTAATCAGCCGGTGCGGCGCGACTTGGCGAGGATCTCGGTGCGGTACGCGCGCAGGATTTTCCAGATCTCGGCTTCGGACGGGCGATCGGCCATGCGCGCGATCAACCCCGCGACCGCGGGCCATTCGCGACCCCATTCGAGCATGCGTATCGCGTCGGCGATCACCTGTTGCGCCATCGCGTCCATGGGCGGTGGCGGCGATGCCGTGGCCGGTGCGGGACGCGCAACGGGAGCGGAGGTGCAGGCGGCTGGCAGGCTGGGCGGCGCGGGGGCGGGCCGGTCGCTTGTGAGTCCGTCGATGACTTGCCGGGGCGCGCCGGCATTCGAGCCTTCGGTCGCGTGGCCCTGCGCGGTGCCCGCTTCTTTGCTCGAGCGGCCTTGGCTGCGGCGCGGATCCTCGGTTGCTCCACCGTGCCGGAGATGCCCGGATCGGGCGACTTGCCGGTGGCGAGCGGGATGAAACGCTCGATGTGCTCCGACCCGAGCAGGCTCGTCAGGAACGACATCAGTTCGAGCGACTCGGCGAATTTGGCATCGCCCGCGTCACGGCGCTCGCTGAGGTGCGCCTTCAATTCCAGCAGCCGGGTGCGGGCCAGGTTCACGACCAGTGCGTTCGGTCGCTGGTGCTTCGGCCACGCTTCGGCGCGCGCGTAGGCGGCATCGTCCAGTTTCAGGTAGCGCAGGTGCAGCTCGACGCTCGCCAGCCAGCGATCCAGCAACTCCTCCACGCGCCTGTCCGTCGTCGACATCGTGTCCACACCCCGTCCTTGTAGTCGGAGTCTAGAGGGCGAGTGGGGGGTCGGCGCGGACCGGCGTGCAAAGCTGTGACCCGCCTCGCAGTTCAGGGCGAGGTCGAGATTCAGGTCGATCTCAGGGTTGTCAGGATGACCGTATATGGGACATAGTGTCCCACATATGGCATATTCAGTCCCAACGTCCAATCGTCACCGCCAGCCTGCGCTGGCTGCGGCCGATTGCGCGCTGGCTGCTCAAGTCCGGCGTGACCTGGAAGGAGTTCGCCGAGCTTTCGCGCGGCATCTTCGTCAGCGTCGCGGCGGAGGAATTCGGCCTGCGCGGCCGCCCCACCAACGTGTCGCGCATCGCCCTGCTCACCGGCATGACACGGCGCGAGGTGCGTCGTTACCGTGAGTCCGAGGTCGAGACGCCGCTCGCAGGACGTTCGGGCGGAGGACGACCTCAACCACGCGAGTCGCGTGCTGGCGGGCTGGCACCTCGACCCCGAGTTCATCGACGAGCTCGGCAAGCCGCGCGCGCTGGACGCCAAAGGCGAGGGCGCCACGTTCGCGCAGCTCGTGCGTCGCTACGCGGGCGACATTCCCGGTGACGGCGCTGATCAAGGAACTGGTGCGTATCCGGTTCGATCGAGCGCACGACGGACGGTCGTTATCGCGCGCTGCGCCGCTTCTACATGCCGCGTGCCATGGATGCGCAAGCCGTCGAGCGTGCGGGCGCGGTGATCGCCGACCTCGCGGCCACCGTCGAGCACAACTTGTCGCGTGATGCCGCGGAGCCGCCCCGTTTCGAAGGGCGCGCGCAGAACCGTCACATCGATCCGCGCCAGCTGCCGGCTTTCCGCGCGTTCATGGAGCGCGAGGGCCAGGCGTTCCTCGAACGCTGCGACGAATGGCTGAGCGCGCACGAGGCGCAACAGGGCGAAGGGGCGCCGGTTGCCACCCTGCGGTTGGGCGTGGGGGTATTTGCAATTCAGGAACGGACGGTCGGAGAACAACGATGATGCATGCACGCGTAACGATGAGCCGCTGGATGACGGTGGGTGTCGCAGTCCTGGTCGCTGCCTGCGGCGGCGGCGGCAGTTCGAGCGGCGTCACCGCGGGCATCGATCGCGGCGGCATCGTCACGGCCACCGGCGCCATCTCCGGCTTCGGCAGCGTGCACGTCAATGGCGTCCACTACGTCACCACGGGCGCCACCATCACGCTCGACGACAACCCGGGCACCGAATCCGACCTGCGCGTCGGCCAGGTCGTGCGTATCGAAGGCCGCATCGAACAGGACGGGATCAACGGCACCGCGACGCGCGTGATCTTCGACGACGAAGTCGAAGGCCCGGTGCAGAGCATCGATCTCGCGAATTCCCGGCTGGTCGTGCTCGGGCGCACGGTCCAGGTCAGCACGCAGACGTCGTTCGACGACCGCATCTCGCCGCGCAGCCTCGAGGGCCTCGCCGTCGGCGACCGCATCGAAGTGAGCGGGCCCGTGGCGACGACCGGCCTCGTTGCAGGCGACGCGCGTCGAACGCAAGGCCGCGCAGGCGAGCGTCGAGGTGAAGGGCGCGGTCGCCTCGCTCGACACGAATGCACGCCGCTTTGCGCTCAGCCAGCTGACGGTCTCGTATGCGAGCGCGCAGCTGAACGGCTTCGCCAGCGGGCAGCCGGCGAACGGCGACTACGTCGAGGCCTTCGGCACGGTCGATGGCAATGGCGTGCTGGTCGCGACCCGGGTCGAAAAGGAAAGCGGCGGCTCTGCGGGTAACGCCGACGAACAGGCGGACTACGAAGGCCTGATCACGAGCTTCGTGTCGGCGACGGATTTCGCGGTTGCCGGGCAGCGTGTCACGACGACGGCGTCGACCGCCTACGAAGGCGGCACGGCATCGAACCTTGCGCTGGACGTGCCGGTCGAGGTCGAGGGCCGCTTCAACTCGTCGGGCGTCATCGTCGCGACCAAGGTGCAGTTCCGCCGCGGCAGCGACACGGAATTCTCGGGTCGCGTGGACTCGGTGAACACGGCGGGCAACAGCCTCGTCGTCTTCGGCGTCACGATCCGCGTGAACTCGCTGACCCGCTTCGAGGACCACAGTGGCGCCGACGTGCAGCGGTTCAGCCTGGCCAACATCGCCGTCGGCGATTACGTCGAAGTCGACGCCTACAACGACGGCAGCGGCCTGCTCGCGACCAAGCTCGAACGCGACGACACCCAGGGTGAAGTCCAGCTCGAAGGCACCGCCCAGAACGTGGCGGCACCGAATTTCACGGTCGGCGGCGTCGCCGTCACGACCGATGGCAATACCGAATTCAGAGATACAAACGGCGTGACCATCAACGCCGCGGCGTTCTTCCAGGCGGCCCCGGGCCGCACGGTCAAGGCGCGCGGATCGCTGGTGGGCAACGTCGTGCTGGCCACGCGGGCCGAACTCGAAGACTGACCGGAGTGCCGGGGTAAAGACGGGCCTGCAACGACGGGTCCGATACCGATCAGTACCGAGCTGTGCAGAGGTGTGAGATGAAGTCAGTGCAATGGAATTTCCTGAAGGTGACGGCGGTGGCCCTGCTGGTCGCCGGCTGCGGCGGTGGCGGAGGTGCGACCGACGGCGGCACGACCTCGAACCCGCCGCCAGCGACCGGTTCGACCAAGACCACGTTCGTCACCGGTGCGATCGCCGGCTTCGGCAGCGTCATCGTCAATGGCGTGCGTTACGACACGGACTCGGCGCAGGTCAGCATCGAGGACAAGCCGGCCACGGCGGGCCAGCTCAAGGTCGGTGAAGTCATTCACCTGACGGCCGAGGTCGATGCGCAGGGCGTCGCCCGCGCGAAATCGATCTCGCAGGATCACCTGATCCAGGGTGCCGTGCAGGCAGTCGACACCGTCGCAGGCACGCTCACGATCGCCGGGCAGGTGATCACGGTCGACAACGAGACGATGTTCGACGATTCGATCCCGACGCGAACGCTGGCGGGAATCGCCGTCGGCGACCTGATCGAGGTGCACGGCTTCGCAGCCGCGGGCGGCACGGCGCGCGCGACGCGCATCGAAAAGGCCAGCGCGGGCGAGACGGAAGTCGAGGTGACCGGTGTGGTCGCGAACCTCGACACCGGCCTGAAGCGCTTCAACGTCGGGACGCTGGTCGTCGACTACTCGACGGCGACGCTCGAGGATTTCGGATCGACCGGCATCGAGTCGGGCGTCATGGTCGAGGTGAAGGGCACGACGTTCCTGGCCGACGGCGCGCTGGTCGCGACGCGGGTCCATCGCGAGGATCGCGATTTCGACGGCCGCGACGGCGACGAGAGCGAAGTCGAAGGCTTCGTGACGCGCTTCAGCGTCCGCGACGGACTTCGACGTCGACGGCCAGAAGGTCGCGACGAACGCGTCGACAGCCTTCGTCAACGGCACGGCGGCCGACCTCAAGCTCAACGTCAAGGTGGAAGTCGAGGGCAAGCTCGATGCGACCGACACGCTCGTTGCCGCCAAGGTCGTGTTCAAGCGGCAGTCGTCGCTGCGGCTCGCGGGCATGATCGACAGCGTCGACACCGCGGCCGGCACGTTCCGCGCGCTGGGCATCACGGTCGTGGTTTCGAACACGACGTTCAAGGAAGACCACGAGAGCGACGATCACTTCTTCAGCCTCGACGACCTGCGCGTCGGCGACTGGGTGGAAGTCGGCGGCTATGCCGACCCGGCCGGCACCGGCAAGCTGATCGCGACCCGGCTCGAGCGTGACGACCCCGAGGACGAAGTCGAACTGCGGGGGCCGGCGAGCGACATCGCGGCGACGAGCCTCAAGGTGTTCGGCGTCAGCGTCGAATTGCTGCCGGGCACCGAGTACGAAGACGAGGACACTCGAATCACCGCCAGCGAGTTCCTTGCGCGCGCGGCCGGCCAGATGGTCGAAGTCGACGGCACCTGGAACGGCACGTCGCTGCTCGCCGACAAGGCCGAGATCGAGCATGAGGGCGGCGGTGTCGTCACGCCGCCAGCGACGCCGTGACGCCGCCCGTGACGCCGCCGCCGAGCGGTGGCAACCAGGCGCCGGTCGCCGATGCGGGCACGCCGCGCAGCGTGACGACGGGCACGACGGTTGACGCTCAACGGCACCGCCAGTTCCGATCCGGAAGGCGCGGCACTCGTCGTATGCGTGGGCGCTGCAGGTTCCGGGCGGCAGCAGCGCCAGCCTGTCGAGCGCGACCGCCAGCCAGCCCACGTTCGTGGCGGACGTCGCCGGTACCTACACCGCGACGTTGACCGTGAGCGATGGCTCGCTCACGTCGTCGGCCAGCGTTGCGATCACGGCGCAGGCACCGCCGCCGCCGCGCCACCTTCCATCGACGGCGCGGCGCTCTACACGGCGAAGTGCCAGAGCTGTCACGGCGCGATCAAGCCGATCTTCAGCCGCAACTCGCGTGATGCAACGAAGATCCAGGCCGCGATCAACAACAACAAGGGCGGCATGGGATTCCTCTCGTCGCTGACCGCGGCCGAGGTCCAGGCGATTGCAGCGGCCGTCACGGCAGCGAATCCGTAACCGATCGACGACACTGATTCGAACCCCGGACCTCCCGGTCCACCCCTTGGGCGGGACGGCGCAAGCCTCCCGCCCTATTTTTTTGTTTCGCTCAGCCGCAGGTAACGGGAGGGCAGGTGACCCAGCGGATTCGCCGCGATGCCTTCGATGCCGGGTCTTCACCAGTCGCTTGGAGACCCGATGAAAGATCGGCATGACCACGGCGTCCTGCAGCAGGATCCGTTCCGCGCTGGCGAGAAGCGTCGCGCGTTGGTCTGCGTCTGCGGCAAGGTCCGCCTGCGACATCAACGCGTCGTAGGCCGGGTTTGAATAGCCCGGCGACGTTCTGTGCCTGGCCTGACGTGAAGAGTGCCGAGGAATGCCTCCGGGTCGACAAAGTCGGCCGACCAGCCGAAGCGGACCAGGTCGCATTCGCCGGGCTGCTCGCGCATGGCGAGGTAAGCCTTCCATTCCATCTCGACGATTGCCACGTCGACACCGAGTGCGCGGTGCCACTGGTCGACGAGCGCGACAGCGGTTCGGCGGTGATTGGCGCTCGCGTCCGTGCACAGCGTCAGGTCGGGCCGGCGCTGCGCCACGTTTCGCTTGCGGCGCTGCCACAGGGCGCGCGCATGCTCGGATCGCTTCTCGGCAGGCAGGTCCGCCCAGTCGAACCGGCTCGGGGCGTAGCCGGGAATCCCCGGCGGAACCCAGCTCGAGGCCGCAATTTCCCCGGCGCCCGTCACCTGCGCGGTGATCTGTTGCCGATCGACGGCCATCGCCAACGCTGCGCGCGAATCCCGATCGGTCAGGCGCCGCTGGTTCGGGACGTAGGCGTAGGTGCTGAGGTACGGCGCGACATGCAACTCGCCGGGAAGGTTCTTGCGCAGCCAATCGAGCTGGCTGTTCGGCACTTCGCTGGTGACGTCGAGCGTGCCCGGACCGGTACAGGTTCAGCTCGGTGTTGAGGTCGTCCAGCGTCAGGTAGGTCACGCGCTCGATGGCGACCGCGTCGGCCGCGTGGAACCGGTGGTTGCGGACGAGTTCGATGCTCTCGCCCGGACGTCGCGCGAGCACGCGGTACGGTCCATTGGTGATCGTGCCGTCGATGGCACCGGCCGGCGAGTGCAGCGGTCCGCGAACGGCAGGGCGAGCACGGCCGGCAGGTGCGGCATCGGTCGCGACAGTTCGATGACGACGGTGCGGGTCCGGCGCACGGACCGCGCGCACGGCATCGAGCAACTCGGCGTACGGTGCCTGCGACGCGGATCGCGCGCGCGCATCCAGTCCGGCAACGAAGGCGGCGGCCGTCAGCGGGTCACCGTTCGACCAGTGCAGGTCCGGTCGCAGCGTGAAGGTCCAGCGCAGGGAATCCGGGCTGATCGCTCCAGCTTTCGGCCGCGCCGGGGATGAGGCTGCCGTCGGCGGCCTCCGTCGTCAGGCCCTCGAAAAGGTCCTGCAGCAGCGCCAGCGCGGCGTTGTCGTCGGCCAGGCCGGGTCGAGGGTTGCGGGTTCCCCACCTAACGCGCGGGTCAGTGTCCGGGCGTGATCTGGCATCGCTGATGACGGTGCCGATCCCTGGTCTGACCCACAGGCGCCGACGGCCAGGCTCGCCACGGCTGTGATGCATCGCAAAAGGTACGTCACTCTGGTCCCAGTTCGAGACGGTCCGAAACCGCTTGCTGCTTATGGTCCACGGAAAGCCCCGACAAGACAAAAGCGTGCACGGCAATCCTGTACCTCTACGGTCAGGCAGCACCGCCCAGTGACAGTGCATCTGACAGTGCATCGCCCCGAAAGAGTGCGGCGCAACAAAAGGAGCTTATTTATTGTTAAACAGGGATTTTTTGTTTCCAGATGCGTGTGTTTCGTCACATTTTCGCAGGTATAGTCGCGTCCATACCGGCGGTGGTCTGGTCAAACCACGATAGCACGTGGTGCGCGAAGCCCACCGTCCAACGATCTCACTCGAAGCGTCGCAATAAGAACAAGGACGCGGACTGGCAGGAGGATGGGTTCATGATTTCGAAATGCATGGTTACACGCATTCGTCAGACGGCATTGCTTCTCGTTGCGTTTGGCGGTTCGTGGATGGCGCCAACAGCGCTCGCGCAAACCACTGGCACCGAAGTTGACCAGACCGTGGACCAGGTCGAGGTCTTCAGCATCAGCAAGTTGTTGCGGCTGAAGTACGACCCAGCGCCGACGAAGTTCGTCGGCTTGACCGCGACCCCGACGGCAAACCTGCGAGCCTGCCAGAGCAGCAACGTCAATGGGTTGTTCTGCCTCGACGGACAGGTGGTCCGCAATTGGCCCACCACGGTGCGAGCATCTTCTGGGTAGCCTCCATCACGGCTGACAACGGTACCGCGCTGTTCAGTTGCCTGGACGGCGCATTTGGCTTCGTCGCGAGCAACCCGTGCACCGCGATGACGGTCGACGTGAAGGGCAACGTCTGGGTCGCGGGCCAGAAGCCGAACCTGACGTTCAGCCTGATGCAGGTCGTCGAGAAGGTGCGGGGCGCGTGCCCGCCGGTACGACCGACGCCACTCTCGCCGGCATTCGGACCTGTTTTGGCGAGCGCAGCTCGATCCGGGCGCAAATCACCGATCTTTCGCCCGTCGAGGGCGAACTGGTAACGGATACTTCACGGACGAAGGGAAGGGTCGTTGGCGTCGAGGGCGGCTCGACCGTCGTCTTCTATCCCTACGACTTCTCAAGTCCGAGTGACGTTCGGCGACTGGGCAGGGGACGTGCAAAGCGCCGCGATCCTGCAGAGGCAGGAGACGACCAGTCCTTGCAGACTTACGCGTTCTGGTCACGGGGCTACCGGGCTGTGCTTGTTCGGAACCGTGCCACATCGGGGACGGCAAGTCTCGGCACTCGAACGCTACCGTCGAGGGCACGATGGGGGTCGGCATACGACCGCAGCACGGCATGCTGTGTCGGGCGGATTGGTTGCAAACCAGTTCAGGGTTCGCGCCAGCGAAACCTCCGGCCGGGTGTTCGTTACGAACCGCAACTATTGCTGGCCTATGTGTTTGACGCCGTTGCCGGGCCTGGCGGGCATACACGTGAGTGCGGCATGTTCCTGGCCGTTCTGGGACCACGACTTATCCGCCCGACGGCCTGGCCGTTTCTCCTGGCGTTGCCATCAACGTCGCCAGTGCACGGGCGGCACCCTGGAAAACTCGGCGGCTGCGACTTTCTGGGCGACAGCGACGATGGCAACAATTATCCCGCCGTCCGCATGTACGAGGTCAAGCTCGAGCCGGGCTCGCCGACCGAACTTGCGGGTCTTCAAGGTCGAGGGCATTCCGGACTGCCGCTACGATCCTCAAGCAGACACCCGTGACTTTCGCTGCCTCGGAGACCACCCGTGCAGGAAGACGGGTGGTCGTCAACGATGCCGAATATCACCGAGCACGCAGAATTTCCCGCAGCGGCAGTACCTGAATGTCACGCCGATGTTGCCAGTGACGGTCACTGACCTCTTCGATGCGTCCGGCAAGAAGCCCTTGGGCCTGCCGCAGTTGCTTATCCAGCCACGCTACCGCGCCCAGGCCGACAACGGGCTACACGTTCGAAGCGCTGTTTGGCGTCGCCGACCCGAACATCCGGTTCCGGCAGACGTTCACGGTCGAATTCGACATCGGCGATTTCAACCTGGCCGGGTTCAGCCTCGGCTGCGGTGTTCAGCAGACCGTGACTGCCGATCGTCCCAACGGACCGCTGCCTTTCAACCAGTGGGACATCGTGACGATGGTTTCTGGAGAGGTACTCGAGCGTCGGCGGACCAACGGGTCGGGTCTAGGATAGCGTCGCAGGGAGCGTTCCCCGCCGAGCACGTCGACATGCTGATCAACAAAGGTTGCTACAACCCGACGCCTTCGGCGGGCACGCGTTGGTCCATGTATTCCTACAATCTCGAACTTGCCGAGGACACGCCGGTCAAGAACAGCACTAAGGGTACCTGTCACGGGCTTCGTGTATTCGAAGGCGGTTAAGTATCTCGGCAACCTGCTGCTCATCCTGCACACGGACCTGGGCGCCGCGCAGAAGAAGCTTGCCTGTGCCAACGTCGACTACCGTCGGCAATTCGGTCGACGCCAACGGCGATGCCGACCACCCTCGCATCGAACGCCCCGTGCCATCGTGCGCTGCACTACGCTGAAGTACGAAGTGGTCGACGACCCAGAACGCCTTAAGAAGTGCGCTGGCGCCGACAACGACACCGGGACAGCTATCCGAACAAGAACTGCGGTGATGTCTACGCGGCTTTCCTGGACTTACAAGACCATCGTCGAGGCCTTCGTCGCCGACCGGAATCGATCCGGCGAACGGGCCGGCGAGCTCTGGTCGCGGACGGATGTGATCAAGTACGTCTACCGCCACTTCGTGAAGGCGTGCTGAACTTGGGCCGTCGATCGCTAACGCCCAGTATCGGCCGGGTACGCCGAGCCATGACTGAAGGGGACGGCCCGTGAAGTGGATAGCGCGCCATGCGCGGTAGATCGGTATGATCTCCGCGCATGGCGACGTCGGCTGAGTTCAAAACACCTGTTGATGCGTCGTTCACCGGCCTGAAGGTCCGGCGGGGCGGCCTGCTCGGCTGACGATGGAACCGCAGCAGCAATTCAAGTACCGGGCCTTCATCAGCTACAGCCACTCCGACGAGGAGTGGGCGAAGTGGCTGCACAAGTCGCTCGAGACCTACCGCGTGCCGAAGCGCCTCGTCGGGCGCGAGACCGAGTTCGGTCCGGTGCCCGAGCGGCTCGCGCCGGTCTTCCGCGACCGCGACGAACTCGCCACCGCCACGAACCTCGGCGACATCCTGACGCGCGCCCTCGAGGACTCCGCCTGCCAGCTCGTCATCTGCTCGCGGAAGTCGGCGAGGTCACGCTGGGTCAACGAAGAGATCAAGACGTTCAAGCGGCTGGGCAAGTCGAACCGCATCTTCGCGCTGATCGTCGACGGCGAGCCGGGCGCGTCGGCCAACCCGGCGACCGCGGACGAGGAGTGCTTCCCGCCGGCGCTCATCTGCGAGATGGGTGCCGACGGCGAGCTGACCGACGAGCCCACGGAGCCGATCGCCGCCGACGTGCGGCCGGGCAAGGACAGCAAGCTCGACGTCAAGCTCAAGACTCATCGCCGGCATGCTCGGCGTCGGGCTCGACGAGCTCAAGCAGCGCGAGGCGCATCGTCGCCAGCGACGCATGATGATGCTGGTCACCGCGTCGGTCGCCGGCATGGCCATCACGTCGACGCTCGCCGGCGCGGCCTGGCTCGCGCGCAACGAGGCGGAACGGCAGCGCGTGCGCGCCGAAGCCGAGGCCGAGACCGCACGCCAGACCACGCGGTTCATGGTCGACCTGTTCAAGGTGTCCGATCCGAGCGAGGCGCTCGGCAACACGATCACGGCGCGCGAGATTCTCGACAAGGGCGCCAAGCGCATCGACCAGGAGCTGGCGGACCAGCCCGCGATCCAGGCGACGCTCATGGACACCATGGGCACGGTCTACACGAGCCTCGGGCCTGTACGACTCGGCGATCCCGCTGGTGCGCAAGGCCTACGAGCGGCGCATGAAGCTCTGGGGCGGCGATGCACGCCGAGACGTCGGCAGCAGCCTCAATCACCTCGGCGAAGTGCTGACGCTCAAGTCGGATTACGACGAGGCCGAGAAGCGCCTGCGCGAGGCGCTGACCGATTCGCCGGGAGCTGCTTCGGCCCGGCGAGCGCCGAGGTCGCCGAGACGCTGAGGTGCGCTGGCCGAAGCTGCTGCGGCTGAGAAGGGCGAGTACGCGCAAGGGCGAGCCGCTGATCAAGGAGGCGCTGGCGATCCGGCGCAAGCTCCACGGCAACGAAGCCGCATCCGGACGTCGCCCGCAGCCTCGAAGCACTGGGCCTCAACTATTTCCAGCGCGGCGACTACGAGACGGCCGTCAAGCAGCTGCGGGAGGCGGCGCCGATGCAGCAGAAGCTGCATCCGACGGCCGCATCCGGCGCTGGCGCAGGCGATCGGACAACCTGGCGTTCGCGCTGATGGAAATCGGCAAGCCGGAAGAGGCCGAGCCGCTGACGCGCCTGGCGCTGGCGATGAAGCGACAGCTGTACGGCGAGGATCCATCCCGAGACGGCGATCGGGGCTCAACAACCTCGCCTACGTGCTCGAGGCGCGCGAGCGCTACGACGACGCCGAGGCGGCCTACCGGCAGGCCCTGGCCATCAACCGCAAGCTGCTCGGCGCAGAGCCACCCGACGATCGCCATCAACCTCAGCAACATCGCCTACGTCGAATACGCCAAGGGCGAGACGAAGTCGGCGATCGCGACGCTGCGCGAATCGCTCGACATGTCGCGCAAGGAGCTCGGGCCGGACCACCCGGAGGTCGGCGGCCGCGCGGCCGGGCTGGCGTACTGGCTGATCGAGGAAGGCGAGTTCGACGAGGCCGGGAGCTGGTCGACGAAGCCCTTGCCATCCGCGCGCAAGGCGCTCGGTCCGCAAGCACCCGCAGGTGGCCGGCACGATCACGATCAAGGCGTACCTGATGCTGGCCACCGGGCGCTTCGAGGAAGCGTACGAACTCGCCGAGCTGGCACGCACGACGCTGGCCGACAGCGCTGCCGGCCGGCAGCTGGCAGATGGCGGCGGCAATGAACGTCGAGGGCGCTGCACTGATGCGCCTGGGCCGCTTCGCGGAGGCCGAGCCGCTGCTCGTCGCCAGCCAGGAGGGCCTCAAGAGCGCACCGATCCCGAACCTCGCCGATCGCGGCAAGCGTGCGCCTGATCGAGCTGTACCAGCGCTGGGGCAAGCCGGAAGAGGCGCAGAAGGTGCAGGTCGCAGGCGTTGAGCGGCGTCCGAAGCGCGACAGCCGCCTGTTCGGCGCCATGTTCCTGATGGCGACCAGCGCCATCGGCCCCGGCTTCATCACGCAGACGACGCAGTTCACCGCGCAGCTCGGCGCGGCGTTCGCCTTCGCGATCCTCGTCTCCGATCCTGGTCGACGTCGCGCTGCAGCTGAACGTGTGGCGCGTGATCGGCGTGTCCGGGTTGCGCGCGCAGGAACTCGGCAATCGCGTGCTGCCGGGCGTCGGTCACGTGCTGGCGTTCTGTCGTCGTGCTCGGCGGCTTCGTCTTCAACGTCGGCAACGTCGCGGGTGCCGGGCTCGGGCTCGACGCGCTGCTCGGGCTGCGACCCGAAGTGGGGCGGGGCGCTCTCGGCGCTGGTCGCGATCGGCGATCTTTCTCTCGCGCCGCGCGCGGTGTCGCGATGGACCGCATCGTCGTCGTGCTCGGCTTCGTCATGATCGCCATGACGGGTACGTCGCCGTCGTCTCGCAGCCGCCGGTCGGGCCGCGCTGCGCAATGCCGTGTTGCCCGAGCAGGTCGATTTCCTGGCGATCACGACGCTCGTCGGCGGCACGGTCGGCGGCTACATCACGTATGCGGGCGCTCATCGACTGCTCGACGCCGGCGTCCGTGGCCGGCGCAGGTCGCGGAAATTTCGCGCGCATCCGTGATCGGCGTGCTCGTCACCGGCCTGATGCGGGTGCTGCTCTTCCTGGCCGTGCTCGGGGTGGTCGCGGCGGGCGTGCAGGCTCGATCCGGCCAATCCCGCGGCCTCGGCATTCTCACGCCGCGGCCGGTGAAGTCGGCATGCGCGTGTTCGGCCTGATCCTGTGGGCCGCCGCGATCACCTCGGTGATTGGTGCGTCGTACACGTCGGTGATCGTTCATCGTCGGGCGGGGCGCGCACCACGACGCGCGGCGCAACCTGCTCGTCGGTGGCGTTCATCGCGCTCTCGACGGTCGTCTACCTCGCGGCGGGCGCCGCGCCGGTGCCGCTGCTGATCTTCGCAGGCGCGTTCAACGGGCTGATCCTGCCGATCGGCGTCGCCATCCTGCTGTGGGTCGCGTCGGCGCCGCGACCTGCTGGACGGTTACGACTATCCGCGCAGACTGGCTGCGCTGGGCCTGATGGCCTGGCTCGTCACGATCTATCTCGGCTGGGAATCGCTCGGCCGGCTTCTGGTCCTTGTGCGCTGACGCACGGCGATCTCCGATCGGCTAGCGCTTTTACATAAGGTATGGCGAATGAGCCGTCGTAGACACTCATTTATCGGTCAGAACTAGCGCATAGGCATTGCTTACTGCCGGCAAGCGCGGTATAAAGGTCACAGAATCGGAACAGAGATGACGCAGAGTGACGCGGTTTGAACGGGCTGCCGTGATTGAGCTCGAGACAGCAGTCGGATTCGGAACGATTTCGCAGCTTCGAGACAAGAATGAACAACAGTTGGGAAGGTGAGGTCGACGAAAGTGAACTTTCGCTTCTTGGTGAATTGCTAGCCGCGGCTGCTGTCGCTGGCTACCAACCGCGTCGATCTGCAGCGACGGTCACGTTTGGTGGGCTGACTGGATTTAAGCTTCGACCCCGTTGCTCCACTATACAGAAGGACTTTCACGGTCACGACAGTTGAGCGGCGATTGGCTTCGAAGCGTCGCAGTTGGACGGATACCATGGCGCCTTCGACAATGGCGTCGGCGACAGCACGATCTGACTGGCCAGCAATTCAACGGTGAACAAGGACGAGCGCGGGCTGTTACGACGTTTCCTTAAGGGCGTCCGATCTTGGAGACCCGAGCACTTTCGATTCGTCGCGAACAGGCAGCCTATGTGAATCCTGGACTTGCATTAGTGGTGAGCGCAGGTTATTCGATGCGTTGGTACCGGTGCGATACGCTCTGAGGTGTTCGTTGATCAAGCCATCGCGTTCGGCTTCGAACGTGACGTTCGATTCGACGCCTTGATGATATTGCGATTGACGTTGCGAACTGAGGAGTTTACTGGCGTTCAGAACCGTGGACAATATCGGCGTCGACCGCCAGCCCCCGTCCCGCTCCCCGCCGCCGCCTGGCTGCTGCTCTCCGGTCTCGCCGGTCTCGGCTTCGTCGGACGCCGACGCGCTGCTGCGTAGAGCCCGTCGCGCAGTCCGAGGTCCACAAGAAACCCGCTCCGGCGGGTTTCTTCATTCTGCAAGCCAGCACGCGCAATCCACGGCGGATGGGTATCATCACCGCGCATGGCGACGGCACCCGAGTACACCGCACCCGCTGAGACTCCCTTCACCGCCGGTCCCGACCGGCGGTCGGGCGCGCGCAGCTACGCGGTGCCGTTCATCGTCGCCGTCACCGGTCATCGCGACCTCGTCCCCGACGAGATCCCGATCATCCGTTCGCGCGTCCGCGACTGCCTGTTCAGCCTGCGCTACGAGTACCCCAGCCGCATCATCGTGGTGATGTCGTCGCTGGCCGACGGCGCGGACCGCCTGGTGGCGGAGGAGGCGCTGCAAGCTCGGCATGCCGCTCAGCGTCGTCCTGCCGATGCCGCGGGCGCTGTACGAAGAAGACTTCACCGCCGAGTCCCGCGAGCAGTTCGCGCGGCTCTGCGACGCGGCGTCGGAGATCTTCGAGTTGCCGCTGCTGCCGGGCAGCACGCCACGGTCGATCGTCGAGCCGGGCCCGGGCCGCACCCGCCAGTACTGCCAGGTCGGCGTGTTCCTGAGCGCGCACTGCCACGTGCTGCTCGCGCTCTGGGACGGCAAGGACAGCGAGCTGCTGGGCGGCACGGCCGCGACGGTCCGCTTCCATCACCACGACGTGATGCCCGGGCTACACGCCGCGCGTGACCTCGAGCAAGCTCAACCTGACCGAGGACGAGAGCGACCTCGTCTATCACGTCGTCTGCTCGCGGGACCGCCCGGACGGCGAGCCGGCGGCCGGGTCTCAAGCCGTTCGACACGTTCTGGTTCACGACCGACGAGGAGAACCCGCGCACCGCGGAGATCCCGGCGCGGCACCGCAAGGTGTTCGAGTACACGAACGAGTTCAGCCGCGAGGCGCAGAACAACGCCGCCGCGATCGACAAGGAGCGCTACTCGCTGCTGACCGGCGAGCAGGCGGCCACGCTGCCGGCCGGCCTCTGGGACATCAACCAGGCGTTCTGCGCGGCCGACTGGCTGGCGATCCATTACCAGAAGAAGGTCGTGAAGACGCTGAAGGCAGGCCACGTGGCCGCGTTCCTGACGGCCGTGGGCTACCTGACGTACACCGACCTGCAGTCCACGCCGCTCATGATCGGCGGCATCATCGCCCTGATGCTGTTCGCTGTCGTGAACAACGCGCTGGCCGTGCGCGGCAGCTGGCAGCGCAAGTACCTCGACTACCGCACGCTGGCGGAGGGCCTGCGGGTCCAGTTCTACTGGGCGGCGGCCGGCGTCACCAGCGGCAGCGTGTCGAAGTTCGCGCACGACAACTTCCTGCAGATGCAGGACACGGAACTCGGCTGGATCCGCAACGTCATGCGCGTGGCCGGCATGGAGTGCGACATCGCGCCGAACCTGGAACCGCGCGGGGTGAGCTTCGCGGTCGCAGGAATGGATCGGCGACGACAAATCCGGCCAGCTCGGCTACTACCGCAAGAAGTCCGCCCAGCGCATCGTCGAGCACGACTCCACGTAGCGGATCGGCCGGCTCGGGATCTGGACCACGATCATCGCGCTGACCGCGCTGCTGTTCGTCGGTTCGCAGCTCTCGGACGACGTGCGCACGCCGGTGGTCTACCTGATGGGTGTCGTGCTGCTGATGGTCGGCATCCGGCAGTCGTACGCCAAGACCACGGCCGAGGCCGAGCTGATCAAGCAGTACGAGTTCATGTACCGCATCTTCCGCAATGCGCGCCGCCGCATCGACGACGCCGACAACGACGGCGACAAGCGACGGATCCTCAAGATCCTCGGCGACTCCGCGCTCGAGGAGCACGCGCAGTGGATCCTGATCCACCGCGAGCGGTCGATCGACGAGAAGGAAGGCCTGAAGCTCGGCGGATGATCAGTCTTTCTTCGGCGGCACCTTCGAATATTCGCCGCGTCCCTCGAGCACCGGATCCGTCGACAGGTTCCAGCCGAGGTTGACGCGCTTCATTCGGGTCGACGGGCTCACTCGAGATCCAGACGACCAGGCGCATGCCGTCGGTGATGTAGGGGTCGCCCGTGAGGTTGTGGCGCGGGGCCTCCTTCGTGGCCTCGCCGACGCCGCGCACGAAGGCGAACTGGCTCACCGCGTCGTGGTGCAGCAGGCTGTGCAGCAGGTATTCGCGCGACTCGTCGACGACCGGGTCGATCACGTGCGTCGTCAGCGTGGGTGACTTCGTCGTGCCCTTGACGCCGATGTCGCGACTGACCTGGCCGACCCACACCGGCCGTCCCTCGCAACGGAACGGAGCCAGCCAGAGGCGCATGTGGTTGCGCTGGGCGATCGTCGACCTGCCACGTTGCAACGCGACGTCCTGCTTGCGCCCGAAGGCCTGCAGTGAACTGACGGGCGCCGTCAGGAACGACTTTTCCGCGATCGCTGCGCCGACCATGCGCCGCACGCTGTCCGCGGTGATCGCCTCGGTGAAACTCCAGCCGCTTGCCGCCAGCGCCGAGATGGCTTCCTCGCCGGTGCCGACGATGACGACGTTGAGCGGATCGCCTTCGCCGGTGCCGTCCGCGTTGGTCGCGCAGCACGGCAGCTCCCGCAGGCGCGCCCGCAACTCATCGAGCGTCCAGGTCCGGGTAATCGTTGACCCTTTCGTAGAGCGCCTTGAGCGCTGACCGCTCGTAGTCGAAACCTTCCGTGGGGAGCATCACGGCAAACCGCATGCGGATGCCTTGCCTGTGGCCGGTCATCCGGATGTCGACGAAGCGGCCGCCACGCATGTGCGATGCATAGACGTAGCCTTCGTGCGTCGTGTGCGCGCGGGAAAAGAAGGGCAGGGCGTTCTTCTGGAACATCTCGGCGTGCGCGTCCCGCTGCTGCTTCGGCACCTTCTTGAGCGTGACGAGGGCCACTTCCTCGGCCGAGTAGTAGTCGGGATCGATCGAGATCGGCAGCAGCCAGTAATCGTGGTCGCTGGTGTTTTCGATGCGCAGCCAGATCGGCTGGATGCCGACCGCGGCCAGCGGCACGCCGAAGTGCCTGGCCGCCTGCTCCTCGGTGGGGATCGCAAGATGCACGGTCACGCCGTCCTGCTGCAGCGTGCGCAGGCGTCCGAGATGGAGCGGCAGGCCCGCCGCCTCGGCTTGATCCTGGACGGCCGCCTCAGCTTGGACCGGAGCCTGCGCGTCGGCGCTCGCCGCCGCCGGAGAGACCTCCGCGGCAGCGCTCGCCGCGTGCGGCGCGAACGCCGACAGCAGCACCGCGAGCACGCTGAACCACTGGCGCTCGCTGCGAGCCGTGGCCAGAACCGGAATGTCATGCGTTGTCTCTCCGGGGCGCTGACGATCTTCGATGCCGGGGTCCCCGACCCCGTGCCTGTCGCTCGCGCACGATGCCGACTGTAACTTATATTTCGGAGATCGCGATCCGGGCCGAGCTATCCACAATGCGTCTTCAATCCAGGCTGCTGCTCGCTTGCGGCCACGGCCTTTGCTCACGGGCTGCGCTGCAACCTCGCCGGCCAGCGCGCCGGCCGCGATCGGCGAGCCCAGGACGTTCGTCGACGCAGACCAGCGCCACCTCGGTGCTCGGGCCGGACAGCGTGTTCGTCGGCAGTCCGTACGAGGATGTCGGATCCTCCGGGCTGTTTCCGCCGCACGGCCCCGCCGATTGCCGCCTCGCAGTCCTGGCCAATGGCGAGGACTCGCTCGCCGTGCGCCTCGAGGTGCTGAAGGCTGCGCAGAAGTCGATCCGCATCCAGGCGCTGGTGTTCAAGGGCGACGAATCCGGCCTGCGCGTCGCGGAGATCCTCAAGCAGAAGAAGGCCGAGGGGCTCGACGTGCGCGTCATCGTCGACGCGTTTTCGAACCCCTGGCTGCAGACCCAGTGGATGTATTTCGACCTGAAGCAGCACGGCATCGAGGTCGAAGGGTACGAGGCCATGGCGCTGCAGTGGCTCAACGAGGTGCCCGTGCCGCACCTCACGCCGCACTTCGATCCGCAGCAACCCGACAAGCGGTTCCACGAAAAGATGTGGATCATCGACGGGGAGACGGATGCCGCCGTCGCCGTGACCGGCGGCCTCAACATCGGCAACGAATACTTCCGCGCCAATCCGGCCGACCCCGACTCCACGTGGCGCGACCAGGACGTCGTCGTGCGCGGCGCCATCGTCCGCGATCTCGTCACGGCGTTCGACCGCAATTTCGAGTATTTCGTCGGCGTGAAAAAGAGCCGCGGTGTCTTCAACACCAACCTCTACTGGGACGCGACCCGCAACGTGCTCGACAAGACCGGCAAGGTGCCGATGAAATTCACGACGAATCCCGACGTCGTGGCGCACGTGGCCGAGATCGAGGCGCGCCGGCCGGTGCTCGCGTATGCGGGGGCGACCTGCCGGTTCTTCCAGAGCCGCCCGCGATTCAAGGAGAGCTACATCCAGCAGGCCTACGTCAAGCTCATCGAGCGAGCCCGGTCCGAGGTGCTGATCGCGAACGCGTACTTCGTGCCGACGCCTTCGATCAGGCTCGCGCTGCAGGACGCGGCCAAGCGCTGCGTGGCCGTGCGGTTGATTTCGAACAGCCCGCGAGACGAACGACCTGCCTGAGATCAGCCTCGTCGGACGCGGGTATTACAAGGACCTGCTGGCCGTGAACGAGACGCCGGAGGTGGCCGCGTGCGGGAACGCCGAGAAGGGGCTGCGGATCTGGGAATGGATCGGGCAGTCCGCGACCGAAGCCGAGCGGCGGCAGGGCACGATGCATTCCAAGTATGCGGTGGTCGATGGACGTCGCAGCCTGGTGGGCTCGTACAATCTCGACCCGCGCAGCGAAAAGCTGAACAGCGAGACGTGCCATGGTGTTCGACCAGCCCGAGCTATCGGGCCGGCTGCGCAATGCGTTTCTAAACAACGATCTCAGCTACAGTCGCGAAATAACGTCGGCGCAGGCGGCGGAGTTCGAGGCGCCGGAGGACGTGATCGAACGCTTCCGCAAGTCGATCGGCCACCTGTTCGAACAGCACCTGTAGGTCATTCACGCTTGACGGCGAGCGTCAGCAGCAACCCCGCCAGGGTGCCGGCCGCGGCCATGCCCATGTCTTTCTGGGCGTCCCACTCATCTCCCTGCGTCCCGAGGTAGGCCACGCCGAGGTCGCCGCCGAACATTGCCGCGGCGCCCCATTCGACCAGCTCGTAGACGACCGAGTGCGCCAGGAGAAACGTCACGGGCATGACGTAGCGCCAGATGCGCTGCGGATTGGCGCGAGCCGCGAACAGTTCCCACACCGCCGGGAACATCAGCAACCCGTAAGCGAAGTGCACGAAGCGATCGTAGTGGTTGCGGCTTGCCGGTTCCGGCCCGGCCCCAGCGTCCTGCAGATGCAACCACTCGCGCCAGGGAACCTCGCTGTAGGTGTAGTGCGCGCCGATTTCATGCAGCACGAAAAAGACGAACAGGCAGGTGTAGGCGAAGTTGGAGAAACGCAGGCTGCGCGACGTCGCCACCAGCAGGGGTATGGCGACGAAGACCAACACGTTCTCGAGCAGCCAGTCCTGCCGGTAGGACGGCGCGAGGGCCAGCGCGGTCCAGACTGCGACGAACGCAAACAGCAAGACTGCGGGGTAACGCTCGGCAGGTTTCATTCAGGGCCGCCTCCTGACCACGCCAGCGGCGGGATAATGGCGCTCCCAGAGGGATTCGAACCCTCGTACCAGCCTTGAGAGGGCTGTGTCCTGGGCCTCTAGACGATGGGAGCGTGTGTCGGACCGGTTTGGACTAACCGGGTCCTGAGGAAGCCGCGTATTATACGCGGCTGTTTTCCACGGTCCAGCAGAAGCTCCCCGCCCTTGTTTTCGTTCACTAAACTCTTCCGATCGCGCGACGCCAAAGCCGCAGCGGCTGCCGAGGCCCCCGCGGGTCCGCCCCAGCCGACGATCCATGCGCGTGCAGACCACTCGGTCTCGCGCTCCAATATCTCGCCGGCCGCGCTCAAGGTGCTGTATCGCCTCAAGGATTCCGGCTACCAGGGCTTCCTGGTCGGCGGCGCCGTGCGCGACCTGCTGCTCAACGTGCAGCCCAAAGACTTCGACATCGCGACCGATGCGCACCCGGAAGATGTCCGCCGGACCTTCCGCAACTGCCGCCTGATCGGCCGGCGCTTCCACCTGGCGCACGTGCGCTTCGGCAACGAGATCATCGAAGTCGCGACGTTCCGCGCCGCGCACACCGAGATCGACGAAGACCACGGCGTCGACGAGGTCGAGCACCGTGCGATCGACGAGCACGGCCGCATCCTGCGCGACAACCTCTACGGCACGATCGAAGAGGACGTGTGGCGCCGCGACTTCACCGCCAACGCGCTCTACTACAACATCGAGGACTACTCGATCTGGGACTACGTGGGCGGCGTCGAAGACGCGCGCAACCGCATCCTGCGCCTGATCGGCGATCCGGCGACGCGCTATCGCGAAGACCCGGTGCGCATGCTGCGTGCCGCGCGTTTCGCCGCCAAGCTCAACTTCACGCTGCACCCGGGCACCGAGGCCCCGATCGGCGAACTCGCTTACATGCTCGACCGGATGCCTTCGGCGCGCCTGTTCGACGAGACGCTGAAGCTGATGCTGTCGGGCCATGCCGAAGCGTCGCTCGAATGGCTGATCCGCCTCGAATTGCTGCCGCACCTGATGCCCGACGTCGCCGCGGCGCTCGAAGCCGCGCCGGAATCGGCCGGTGCCCGCCTCGTGCAGCTCGGCCTCGAAGGCACGGACGATCGCGTCCACGACGACAAGTCGGTCACGCCGACGTTCCTGTTCGCCGTGCTGCTGTGGCCTGCGATCCTGCGCGCGCTGCGGCACGCCCGACGGCCCGTTGCCGGACGATCCGCAGCGACTGCTCGACGCGGCGGACAAGGTCATCGGGCGCCAGCTGCAGCGCATCGCGCTGCCGAAGCGTTTCTCGCTGCCGATGCGCGAACTGATCATGCTGCAGACGCGGTTCGAGCGTCGCTCGGGTCGTCGCGCCCTGCGGCTGCTGGAGCATCCGCGCTTCCGCGCCGCGTACGATTTCCTGCTGCTGCGCGCCGAGTCGGGCGAAGTCGATCCGGAACTGGCCCAGTGGTGGACCGACTTGCAGGAAGCCTCGGACGACGATCGTCTCGCGATGGTCGAGAACCGTCCCGTGTCCGAGCAGGGCGAGGCCACCAAGAGCGCCGACGTCGCGCCGCCGCCGGCGTCCGCGTCGTCGTCGCAAGCCTGCCGGTCCGGCAACGACGCCGTGACCACCGGCCTCGCGCCTGCACCCGCCGCGTCGACGAAGCCGCGCTGGGTGCCGGCGTATGTCGCGCTGGGCAGTAACCTCGCCGACCCGATTGCGCCAGGTCGAGCGCGCGTTCGAAGCGCTCGCCGGGTTGCCCGGCACGCGGCTCATGCTGCGCTCGTCGGCCTACCGCTCGCGTCCCATGGGACCGGTCGAACAACCGGATTTCGTCAATGCCGCGGCGGCGCTGCTCACGCAGCTCGATCCGGCCACCTTGTTGCGGGAGCTGAAGGCGCTCGAAACCCGCCTCGGACGCGAAGTCCCGGTCGTGCGCTGGGGTCCGCGCCTCATCGACCTCGACCTGCTCGTGCACGGCCAGACCCGCTGCGACGATGACACCCTGACCTTGCCGCATCCCGGCATCGCCGAACGCGACTTCGTGCTGGTGCCACTGGCCGAGATCAGCCCGTCCCTCGACGTGCCGGGCGTTGGTAGAGTGGACGCACTGCTGCAACGCCTCGCCCCGTCTGCCCTGGAACGCATGCCTGGAACGCATTGACGCATGACTGCCGATCGCACCGACGGAGACGCCGGGGTCGCCGAGCCCATCGTGCCCACGCCGCACCGCTACGTCGTGATCGAAGGCCCCATCGGCGTCGGCAAGACCAGTCTCGTGCGTCGCCTCGGCAAGAGCTTCGGCAGCGAGCTGGTGCTCGAGCAGGACGCCGAGAACCCGTTCCTGGAGCGCTTCTACCGCAACCCGCGCGCGGTCGCGTTCCAGACACAGCTGTACTTCCTGTTCCAGCGCGCGCGGCAGTTGCAGGACCTGCGCCAGTCGGACCTGTTCGAGAAGGTGCGCGTCGCCGACTACATGCTCGAGAAGGACCGGCTGTTCGCGCGGCTCACGCTCGACGACGAGGAGTTCGCGCTGTACGAGCAGGTCTACGAGCGGCTCGCGATCGACGCGCCGTTGCCGGACCTGATCGTCTACCTGCAGGCGCCCGTCGACGTGCTGCTCGAGCGCATCGGCCGCCGCGGCATCGACTACGAGCAGCAGATCGAGCGGCGCTACCTCGAACGGCTCACGGAAGGCTATGCGCGGTTCTTCCTCGAATACGACGCGTCGCCGGTGCTGATCGTGAACGCCGCGGAGATCGACCCGATCGGCGACGAGGCGGACTACCAGAGCCTGCTCGCCGAAATCGTCCGGCCCCGCAAGGGGCGCCATTACTTCAATCCGCTCAAGAACTTGCTGTAGACCCCTGCATCATCCGGCGTTGATGTTTCGGGGCCGCTCATTCATCCTTGCGACCTCGCACGAGGCGGCCCTATGTACACCCAATTGCAACTGCGGGATTCGGCCCGTCCGCCCGTCAATGTGGCCTCGCTGGGCCGCATGAAAGAGCAGGGCGAGAAGATCTCCTGCATCACCTGTTACGACGCCAGCTACGCGGCCCTCGTGGATGCGGCCGACCTCGACGTCGTCCTGGTCGGCGATTCGCTCGGCATGGTGATCCAGGGTCACGACACCACGGTGCCGGTCACGCTCGACCACGTCATTTATCACTGCCGTGCGGTGGCGAAAGGCCTGTTCCGGCCGTTCCTGATGGCCGACATGCCGTTCATGACCTACACGTCGAAGGAAACGGCGCTCGCCAATGCCGTCAGGCTGATGCAGGAGGGCGGCGCCAAGATGGTGAAGCTCGAGGGCGGCGCCGGGCAGGCGGAGATCGTCGAGTTCCTCGCGAGCCACGACATCGCCGTCTGCGCGCATCTCGGCCTGCGGCCGCAGTCGGTGCACAAGACGGGCGGGTTCCGCGTGCAGGGGCGCGAGGAGGCTGCGGCCGAACAGATGCGCCGCGACGCCAAGTTGCTGCAGGACTCCGGCGCGGACGTCGTGCTGCTCGAGTGCGTTCCTGCGCACCTCGGCAAGGAGATCACCGCTGAGTTGCACGTGCCGGTCATCGGCATCGGCGCCGGTCCCGACACCGACGGCCAGATCCTCGTGCTCTACGACGTGCTCGACATCACGCCGGGGCGCAAGCCGCGGTTCGTGCAGAACTTCCAGCAGGGCCGCGACAGCCCGCTGGCGGCACTCCAGGCCTACGGCGAAGCCGTGAAGAGCCGGGCATACCCCGCGCCCGAGCACTGCTTCTAAGTTCGCCCGCACCGACGCCACCAGGGACTGCTCGACCGATGCAAACGATCACGCGGATCGCGGACCTCCGCGAAACCGTCACGCGCTGGCGGCTCGCGCGCGAGAGCATCGCGTTCGTGCCGACCATGGGCAACCTGCACATGGGGCATGCGAGCCTGATGTCGGCCGCGCACCTGCACGGGCGGCGCGTCATCTCCAGCATCTTCGTCAACCCGATGCAGTTCGGTCCGTCCGAGGATTTCAGCGCGTATCCGCGCACTCCGGACGACGATTCCAGCCTGCTCGGCGAATACGGCGTCGATGCGCTCTTTCACCCGACCGTGGACGAGATGTACCCCGCGGGCAGCGTCGGCAGCACGGTCGTCGACGTGCCGGGACTCACGGACATCCTCTGCGGCGTGTTCCGCCCCGGGCATTTCCAGGGCGTCGCGACCGTGGTCGTGAAGCTGCTGTGCCTGGTGCAGCCGGACGTCGCGATCTTCGGTGAGAAGGACTTCCAGCAGCTCACGGTGATCCGGCGCGTCGTCGAGGACCTCAACCTGCCGGTGAAGATCGTCGGCGCACCGACGGTGCGCGCGGAGGACGGGCTCGCGCTCAGTTCGCGCAATCGGTACCTGTCCGCCGGCCGAGCGCGCGGCAGCGCCTGCCATGTATCGCGCGCTCGACCAGGCGCGGCGCAGGCTCGAAGCGGGCGACACGGATTACGCCGGCATGCAGGCCGCAGGGCTCGATGCGCTCGTCAAGGCGCGGCTTTCGCCCCGAGTATTTCGAGGTGCGTACCGCGGATCGCCTGGCGGTCCCGACCGAAAGCGACGTGCACATCGTCGTGCTCGCCGCGGGCCGCATCGGCAAGGCGCGGTTGATCGACAATATCCAGTGCACGGCGCCGAGAAGGGGATAGGCGGATAGGGGATAGGGGTTAGTCGGAGGTGCAGTGCGAACCGGATGCCGCAGCGCGCTCCTCCGACTATCCCCTAACCCCTATCCCCTAACCCCTCAGTTGGGCGCGCAGCGCCCAGCGCGACGTGCTCCCGCACCATCTCGCTCGCGTCGTCCACGGCGTGACTCGAGCGCTGCGACGACCTCCGGCGTAGCCGGCGCATTGCCCAGCGCCACCGCGACGTTGCGCAACCACCGCTCGTAACCGATGCGCCGGATCGCGCTGCCTTCGGTGCGCGCGAGGAACTGCTCTTCGCTCCAGCGAAACAGCTCGACCAGGCTCGGCGCGTCGAGTCCGTGCCGCGCAGCGGAAGTCGGGCTCGGCCGTGACCTTCGCGTAGCGGTTCCACGGGCACACGAGCTGGCAGTCGTCGCAGCCGTAGATGCGATTGCCCATCGCAGCGCGGAACTCTTCCGGAATCGACCCGTCGTGCTCGATCGTCAGGTACGAGATGCAGCGTCGCGCATCGAGTTCGTACGGCGCGACGATCGCCTGCGTCGGGCACACGTCGATGCAGGCCGTGCACGAGCCGCAGTGCGAGCTCACCGGCGCATCGACCGGCAGCGGCAGGTCGGTGTAGATCTCGCCGAGGAAGAACCACGAGCCGTCGTGACGGTCGAGCAGGTTCGTGTGCTTGCCGATCCAGCCGAGCCCGGCGTCGCGCGCCAGCGCTTTCTCCATCACGGGCGCGCTGTCGGTGAACGCTCGGTAGCCCGCGGTGCCCGCCGCGGCGGCGATGCGCTCGGCCAGCTGCGCGAGCCGGTGTCGCAGGACCTTGTGGTAGTCGCGACCCAGCGCGTAGCGGGACACGTAACCCAGCAGCGGATCGTTCAGCACGGCGTCGGGATCCGTCGGCTTCGACGCGGTAATCCATGCGCGCGCTCACCACGCGAATCGTGCCGGGAATCAGTTCCGCCGGTCGCGTGCGGCGGGTGCCGTGCCGTTCCATGTACTCCATCGTGCCGTGCCGCCCCTGCGCCAGCCACGCCGCCAGCCGTTGCTCGTCCGTCGGCCAGGTCGACGCCCGCAATGCCGACCTTCTGGAAGCCGAGTTCGCGGCCCCATTCCTTGATCGACAGCGCGAGCGACTCGACGGGCTGCATGGGACTGGACGGCACGGTCCGGGCGAGGAGGCTGGCAGTATAATCGGCCAGATGCACCCGCTCCCTGCCGGGCTCTATCTCCGCCGCCGAAGTGCGCGAGCTCGACCGTCGAGCCATCGAGCACTTCGACCTGCCGGGGTACGAACTCATGACTCGCGCGGGTCACGCGACGCTCAACGCGCTGCGCCTGCGCTGGCCCGATGCGCGCTCACTCGTGGTGCTGTGCGGGCCGGGCAACAATGGCGGCGACGGTTACGTGGTTGCGCGCATCGCCCGTGCGCAGGGGCTCAGCGGTTCACGTCGTTGCGATTGCGGATCCCTCCGGCCTGCAGGGAGACGCGCGGCGCGCGCATGACGAATTCGTCGCGGCGGGCGGGCAGCTCGAGGCGTGGCAGCCGCCGCTGGTTCGCGCCGGCGACGTCATCGTCGATGCGATCTTCGGCACGGGACTCACGCGTGACGTGACCGGACTGCCGGCGGAATGCATCGCAGGCCATCAACGCGGCGAACCGTCCGGTCGTCGCGCGTCGACATTCCTTCGGGGCTGCATGCCGATACCGGCCACGTGCTCGGGTCGTGCCGTGCGTGCCGATCTCACGGTCACGTTCATCGGGCGCAAGCTCGGCTGCTACCTCGGCGCCGGGCCGGACCATGCCGGAACGATCGTGTTCGACGATCTCGAGGTGCCGCTCGGCGCCTATGCCGCGTCGACGCCCGGCTTGAAACTGCTCGACGAAAAGGCCGTGCAGGCCGCGCTGCCGGTGCGCGGACGCACGGCGCACAAGGGACGTCACGGTCACGTGCTCGTCATCGGCGGCGCCGCCGGCATGGGTGGCGCGGTGCGACTCGCCGGAGAAGCATCGCTGCGCGCGGGAGCGGGCCTCGTCACGGTGGCAGCGCATCCGCAGAGCCTCGGTGCGCTCGTCGGCACGGCCCGAACTGATGTCGCTGGCCATCGGCGGCTTCGGCGACATCGAGCGCGCCCTCGAGCGTGCGACGGTGCTCGCGCTCGGGCCGGGGCTCGGCCAGTCGCCGTGGGCGATGGAAATCTTCGGTGCGGCGCTCGCGGCACAGAAGCCGGTCGTCGTCGATGCCGATGCGCTGAATCTCCTGGCGCTCAATCCGCAGAGGCGCGAGCACTGGGTGCTCACGCCGCACCCCGGCGAGGCAGCGCGCCTGCTCGGCGTCTCGACGGACGACGTCCAGCGCGATCGCCTGGGCGCGGCCGCGGCCTTGCAGCAACGTTACGGCGGCGTGGTCGTGCTGAAAGGTGCGGGTTCGATCGTCCAGGTGCAGGCAGGCGACGGCTGGCTCTGCGATCGTGGCAACCCGGGCATGGCAGTGGCCGGCATGGGCGACGTGCTGACGGGTGTGATCGCGGGCATCGCCGCGCAGTGTGGCGACCTCGCGCTTGCCGCGAAGGCCGGTGTGTTCGTCCATGCCTGCGCCGGCGACCGCGCGGCGGCGGCGGGTGAACGAGGGCTGCTGGCGAGCGACGTCATCGACCAGGTGCGCGCTTGCGTGAATCCGCGGTGACGATCGAATACGTCGCCCACGGTGCGGACGAGATGCGCGCGTTCGGTGCCCGTCTCGCGCGGGCGCTGCTCGCAGCGCCTGCGAACGAGTCGTTGCTGGTCACGCTCTCCGGCGACCTCGGCGCCGGCAAGACGACGCTGGTGGGCGGCTTGCTGGCGGAGCTGGGGCACGTCGGTCCGGTGCGCAGCCCCACGTACACGTTGCTCGAACCGTACCGCCTGCAGGGGCGCGACATCACGCACTGCGACCTGTACCGGCTGCGTCACCCGGACGAACTCGATGACCTCGGCCTGCGCGATCTGCAGGGCGCGGGCTCGGTGCTGCTCGTGGAATGGCCTGAGAAGGCGGAGGGCCGCTTGGGCGCGACCGATCTGGCGCTGACGCTGGACTATGCCGGTCCGGATGCGCGCAACGCTGGTTGTGGCGGCGCACACACCGGCCGGTCAGGCCGTAGCTCGAGCGGCTCTGACGGCACGTGATAAACCTTCCGTATCTCTCATAATTTTATTGAATTATCTGCCGTCGACGCGGTAGATTACGCGCCATGCTGAAGCTCGGACCCCGCTCGACCGCTTTGCGACTCGCCTGGTTGGCGCTGTCGCTGGCCTGGTTGCCGGCGTGGGCGGGCCCCGCGCGCGTCACCGACGTCAGGCTGTGGTCCGGTCCCGAAGGCACGCGCCTCGTGATCGAATTGTCGGCGCTCGTCGAATACGACGTCTTCGCGCTCGACAACCCGGACCGCGTCGTCGTCGATCTCGCCAACACCACGCTGCCGGCGGATGAAACGCTGCCGCCGGGGCAGGGGCCGGTCAAGTCGTTGCGTTCGGGTCCGCAGCAAGGGCAGGGACTGCGCTTCGTGCTCGACGTGACCGAGCCGCTGAAGCCGCGCAGTTTCGTCGTCGGTCCCGATGGCAGCGCCGGCAATCGCATCGTCGTCGAGCTTGCCGGGCAAGCCTGCCGCCGTCGCTGCGCCGATGAATGCCGCACGCACTGCGCCCTCGGGCAACGAAGTGCTCGCCATGGCCGCCGACACGTCGCGCGCAGTGGCCGCGCCCGCGGTGCCGAAGATTACCGAGTCGAGTCCGTTGCCGGTCAAGGTGGCAAGCTCGACGTTCAAGGGCCGCGACCTGGTGATCGCGATCGATGCGGGCCACGGCGGACAGGACCCCGGCGCGATCGGCCGTGGCGGCACGCGCGAGAAAGACGTCACGCTCGCGATCGCGCGCAAGCTCGCGGCGGAAATCGATGCGGAGGACGGCATGAAGGCCGTCCTGATCCGTGACGGCGATTACTTCATCACGCTCGGTGGCCGCACGCGCAAGGCGCGGCAACTCGGCGCCGACATGTTCGTCTCGATCCACGCGGACTCGGTGGAGAACCGCGAGGTGAGCGGCTCGTCGGTCTACGTGCTGTCGCTGCGCGGCGCCAGCGACGAAGCGGCGAAGTGGCTGGCGGACTCCGAAAACGCGGCCGACCTGAAGGGCGGCGTCTCGCTCGACGACAGCAGCGACGTGCTGGCATCGGTGCTGCTCGACGTCACGCAGAAGGAATCGATCAGCGACAGCGTCGAGGCGGCCGACAGCGTCCTGACCGCGCTGCGCGGCGTGGGCAATACGCATGGGACGCCGCGTGTCCGGCACGCCGGCTTCATCGTGCTGAAGTCGCCGGACATTCCTTCGATGCTGGTCGAGACGGCCTTCATCTCGAACGCGACCGACGAGCGGCGCCTGCGCGATCCCGATCACCAGTCAGCGCATCGCCGCGGCCGTGCGCACGGGCGTGCGCAACTACTGGTACGACAACCCGCCGCCCGGCTCGAAGCTCGCGGCCATCGTGGCGGCACAGCGAGGCGGCACGGCGGACGGCGGCACGGCCGTCGCAGGACGCTGATTCCCGTCGCTTTGCTATGCTCGCGCACCCGGCGCGAGCCGCCACGACTCTCCTGCCATCCATGACGATCCGGGTCCTGCCCGAGCAACTCGTTCACCAGATCGCTGCCGGCGAGGTCGTCGAGCGCCCGGCCTCCGTGATCAAGGAACTGGTCGAGAACAGCCTCGATGCCGGCGCGCTGGCGATCGACATCGAGGTCGAGAAGGGCGGCGCCGAGCTCTGTCGCGTGCGGGACGATGGCACGGGGATTGCCGCGGACGAGTTGCTGCTCGCCCTGGCCCGCCACGCCACCAGCAAGATCGGCAGCATCGATGACCTCGAGGCAGTGCGCACGCTGGGTTTCCGCGGCGAGGCATTGCCGAGCATCGCGTCCGTGTCGCGCATGCGCATGATCTCGCGTCCGCGCGACGCCGGGACGGCGCACATGGTTGCCGCCGTCGACGGTGCCCTGACGGGCCCCGCACCGCACCCGCATCCGCACGGCACGACGGTCGAAGTCCGTGACCTGTTCTTCAACGTGCCCGCGCGGCGCAAGTTCCTGCGCTCCGAGCGCACGGAGCTGTCGCAGATCGAACGGCTCGTGGAGCGGCTCGCGCTCAGCCGCTTCGACGTCGGCTTCCGGCTCTCGTCCGCGCGCAAGGTGCTCGCCGATCATCCGCCGGCGCGCGACGAGCGCTCGCGCGATGCCCGTGTCGCGGCGATGCTGGGCGAGGACTTCATCGCCAACGCGATGAAGCTCGACCACGAAGGGTCAGGCCTGCGACTGCACGGCTGGTTCTGCCTGCCGACCTACGCGCGCAGCCAGGCCGACCAGCAGTATTTCTTCCTCAATGGCCGGCCGCTGCGCGACAAGCTCATCGCGAGCGCGGTGCGGCT
Organism: uncultured Gammaproteobacteria bacterium; assembly: GCA_963828265.1. Taxonomy (GTDB): domain Bacteria; phylum Pseudomonadota; class Gammaproteobacteria; order Steroidobacterales; family Steroidobacteraceae; genus RPQJ01. Next base: position 49,849 of record CAWHEA010000036.1, read on the forward strand.
CGCGTATCGCGACGTGCTCTTTCACGGCCGCCATCCCGCGTACGTGCTGTTCCTCGAGATGGATCCCGACGCGCGTCGACGTGAATGCGCACCCGCAGAAACTCGAAGTGCGTTTCCGCGAGCCCGGCCTGATCCACGACTTCCTGTTCCGCACGCTCGAGCGCGCGCTCGCCGAAACGCGGCCCACGCAGTCCGCCGCCGACTCGATTCCGGCCGCTCGCGCCGACTGGTCACTGCCCGGCAACGCTGTCGCTCGACTGGTCGCGCGGCGCCCTTCCGACTAACCCCTATCCCCTAACCCCTAACCCCTCGGCGGCGGGACAGCAGGTCTCCGCGACGGACCTGTATCGGCGCGTTCGACGAGGTGCGCGACATCGCAGCATCTGACGCCGCCGCCGCGCCCGCCGCCGAACATCCTCTCGGCTACGCCATCGCGCAACTGCACGGCGTCTACATCCTGGCGCAGGCGCAGGGCGGCCTCGTGCTCGTCGACATGCATGCCGCGCACGAGCGCACGACGTACGAACGACTGAAGGCCTCCATGCAGTCCGACCGCTTGCCGGCGCAACCGCTGCTCGTGCCGATCGCGGTGCAGGTTGCGGTCGCCGACGCCGACGAGGCGGAGTCGCATGCCGAGCTGTTCTCGAGCCTCGGCCTCGACGTCGACCGCAGCGGGCCCGCGCAACTGCTGGTGCGGTCGGCGCCGGCGCTGTTGCCCAACATCGACCCGGCCACGCTGCTCAAGGACATGATTGCGGACCTGCGCGAGCAGGGGCGGGCCGCGACGTCGGCCGGCGTTCGACCGGGCCCTCGGCACCATGGCGTGCCACCAGGCCGTTCGCGCCAACCGCCGGCTGACCATCCCCGAGATGAATGCGCTGCTGCGTGAGATGGAGCAGACCGTGCGCAGCGACCAGTGCGTGCACGGCCGTCCCACCTGGTCGTTCGTCAGCATGGACGACCTCGATCGACTGTTCCTGCGCGGACGATGAGCGACCACGTTGCAACGACATCGACGAAGCGCCGGACGCCGTCTGCCTGATGGGGCCGACGTGCACGGGCAAGACCGCGCTCGCTTTGCAGCTGGCCCAGCGCTTTCCGCTCGAGATCGTCAGCGTCGATTCGGCGCTGGTCTATCGCGGCATGGACATCGGCACGTCGAAACCGTCCGCGGCCGAACGCGCGGCCGTGCCGCATCACCTCATCGACATCTGCGATCCGTCGGATCCGTATTCCGCCGGCCGGTTCCTGCGCGACGCACTCCAGTGCATCGACGAGATTCGCGCCCGGGGCAGGGTGCCGCTGCTGGTCGGCGGCACGATGCTGTACTTCCGCGCACTCACGCACGGCCTTGCGCCGCTGCCCTGAAGCCGATCCGCAGGTGCGGGCCGCGCTCGACCTGGTGGCGCAAGCGACCGGCTGGCCTGCCATGCATGCCGAACTCGCGGCACGCGACCCCGTCGCGGCGAGCCGGATCCAGCCCGCCGATGCCCAACGGATCCAGCGGGCGCTCGAGGTCCTGCAGATCACCGGGGAACGCCTGTCGGACCTGCAGCAGCAGTCGGAGCCGCCCGCTGTCCGCCTGGCGCGGTTCGCCCTGATGCCCGTTTCGCGGCCGGAGCTGTATGTCCGGATCAATTCGCGATTCGACCAGATGGTCGAGGCCGGGTTGCTGGACGAAGTCCGGGCGCTGCAGGCCCGGGGCGACCTCGACCCGGACCTGCCCAGCCTGCGGGCCGTCGGATACCGCCAGATCTGGCAGCACCTCGCCGGCGAGTGCAGCCTGGAGGACGCCGTGGCGGCCGCGCGGCAGGCCACGCGCAACCTGGCCAAGCGGCAGCTGACGTGGCTGCGTGGCGATCCGGCCATTACCTGGGTGCCATCCCTTGCAGAACGCGATCTCGTCCCGATATCCGACGCTGTGACGAGCGCGGCCGGAAAAATCGGCGCGAAGTCCCTGTGCTAGACTGGCCTCGTTCTTGCTGGGTCCCTGGAGCACTCAGACGGGCCGTTTCACGGAAGAAGCTGTGCAGGAACGAACGGCACCCGAGAAAAAAAGGAGACGATAACAATGGCCAAGGGCCAGTCCCTTCAGGATCCATTCCTGAACGCACTTCGTAAGGAGCGCATCCCGGTATCCATCTATCTGGTCAACGGCATCAAGCTGCAGGGCCAGATCGATTCGTTCGACCAGTTCGTGGTCCTGCTGCGCAACAGCGTGAGCCAGATGGTCTACAAGCACGCCATCTCGACGGTCGTGCCGGCCCGCAACGTGCGCCTGCCTGCAGGCGACGACGACCTGCCGCCGCTCGAGGACGCCCCGGCGGGCTGAGCCGTCCGGGCGAGGGCAAGGATCATTGTTTGAAAGGCCGGCCAGCGGCGAACGCGCGATCCTCGTCTGTGTGGGGCTCGGTCGAGCCCCTGAACCCGACCGCGTGGAAGAGTTCGGCGCGCTGGCGCGTTCGGCCGGCGCGCAGGTGCTCGAAGTGCTGGCGCCCACCCGCAAGTCGCCCGATCCGCGCTTCTTCATCGGCTCCGGCAAGGTCGAGGAACTCCGCGCCCGGGTCGAGGCGCTGGCGGCCGACCTCGTCGTGATCGACGGCGCGTTGAGCCCGAGCCAGGAACGCAACCTCGAAAAAGAACTGAAGTGCCGCGTGCTCGACCGCAGCGGCCTGATCCTCGACATCTTCGCGCAACGCGCGCGCACGTTCGAAGGCAAGCTGCAGGTCGAACTCGCGCAGCTCGAGCACATGTCCACGCGCCTGGTGCGCGGATGGACCCACCTCGACAGCCAGCGCGGCGGCGGCATCGGCCTGCGCGGACCGGGTGAAACCCAGCTCGAAACCGACCGCCGCCTGATCGGCAAGCGCATCAAGACCCTCAACGACCGCATCGAGAAAGTGCTGCAGCAGCGCGAGACCACGCGGCAGGAGCGCAAGCGGCAGGAAGTGCCGACGATCGCGCTCGTCGGCTACACCAACGCGGGCAAGTCGACGCTGTTCAATCGCCTGACGCGCTCCGACGCGTACGCGGCCGACCAGCTGTTCGCGACCCTCGATCCCACGGTGCGCCGGCTGCACCTGGCGCCGGGCCTCGAGACGGCGCTCGCCGATACCGTCGGGTTCGTGCGCGACCTGCCGCACGAACTCGTCGCGGCGTTCCGTTCGACGTTGCAGGAAGCGCGCGAAGCCGACCTGCTGCTGCACGTGATCGACGCGTCCGATCCCGAGCGCAACGACCGGATCGCCCAGGTCGACGAAGTGCTCGAGTCGATCGGCGCGCAGGACGTGCCGCAGATCGCGGTCTACAACAAGATCGACCGCACGGGCGAACCGCCGCGCTCGGAAACGGGCGAGGGCGGCCTGCATCGACCGGGTCTGGCTCTCGGCGCACAGCGGCGCAGGGGCTCGACCTGCTGCTGCAGGCGCTGCATCAACGGCTCGGCGCCGACCTCTGCCGGGGCACCCTGCGGATTCCGCCGCGGGCCGGGCGCGCCAGGGCCCGGCTCTTCGCCGCGGGCGCCGTCATTTCGCACAAGACCCTCGACGACGGCGTCGTCGAGGCCGAGATCAGCCTGCGCCGGCAGGACCTCGAACGAATCTGCCGCGAGGACGGGATCGAACTGCCAACGGCAAACGCGCCTTGTGCCGACGAGGGGCGGTTTCTACAATCCAACGACTCTTTGGCGACCCGGGGTGCGGCATGACGGCCGACGCTCGCGAAAAGCGCCTGGGATTCGCCCTTAAGTCCCTGAAACTCAAAGCATCCGGAGCACTCCCACCCATGGCCTGGAACGACCCGGGCAAGAATCGCAATCCCTGGGGCAACCGCCCCGACAAGGGAGCGGCCGACCTCGACGAGGCCCTGCGCAACTTGCAACGCAAACTGTCCCAGATTTTCGGGGGCAACGGTGGTGGCGACGACGGCGGCCGTGACGAAGGCCGTGGCGGCGGATCGGGCGGCGGCAGCAATGCCATGCGCGGCTTCGGCTTCAGCACGGTCGCGCTGGTGCTCGTCGGCATCTGGGCGCTGACCGGCTTCTACGTCGTCGACGCCGCCGAACGCGGCGTGGTCACGCGGTTCGGCCAGTACGTCTCGGCGACGGAGCCGGGCCTGCGCTGGCACATCCCGTGGCCGATCGAGGCGCGGCAGATCGTCAACGTCGAGACGGTCGAGGGCGTGAGCGACCAGACGCGCATGCTCACGTCGGACGAAAACCTCGTCGACATCAACATCGCCGTGCAGTACCGGCGTGCCGAGCCGGTGGCGTACGCGTTCAACGTGCGCGATCCCGAACAGACGCTGAAGGAAGTCGCCGAGAGCGCCATCCGCGAGATCGTCGGCCGCAGCCAGCTCGACTTCGTGCTCGAGCAGGGCCGCCAGGAAATCACGGCCAAGACCAAGGAACTGATCCAGCGCACGCTCGATGCCTACAAGACCGGCATCGAGGTGACGACGGTCAACCTGCAGGGCGTCAGCGTGCCGGAGCAGGTGCAGAGTTCGCAGCGCGACGCCATCAAGGCGCGCGAAGACCGCGAGCGCCTCGCGCTCGAGGCGCAGGCCTACGCCAACGACATCCTGCCGAAGGCCAAGGGTTCGGCCGCGCGCCAGTCGGAGGATGCAGCGGCCTACAAGGCGCGCATCGTCGCCGACGCCGAGGGTGAAGCGCAGCGCTTCACGCAGCTGCTGGCGAGCTACCAGCGAGCGCCCGGCGTCACGCGCCAGCGCCTGTACTTCGAGACCATGGAAGAGGTGCTCGGCAACACCAACAAGGTGCTGGTCGACACCAAGGGCACGGGCAACATGATCTACCTGCCGCTCGACAAGCTCACCGAGGGCCGTACCCGCACGCTGACGCTCGACGAGCAGCGCCAGGTGGCGGCCACCGTCCAGCCGCGAGGCCGCCGCGGCCGAAGCCGCGCCGGCGGAAGTCCGCGCCTCGCAGCCGCGCCGCGAGCGGGGGACACGCTGATGCCAAACCGTGGTTACCTGCCGCTGATCCTGGTCGCCGCTGCCGCGCTGCTGTTCTCGATGGCGGCGTTCACCGTCCGCGAAACCGAGCTCGCGCTGAAGTTCCGCTTCGGCGAGATCGTGCGCGCCGACTACAAGCCCGGCCTGCATTTCCTGACGCCGTTCGTGAACAACGTGGTCAAGTTCGACAGGCGGATCCTCACCGAGGATTACCCGGCCGAGCAGTTCCTGACCAGCGAAGGCAAGATCCTGCGCATCAACTTCTTCGTGAAGTGGCGCATCAGCGACGTCTCGCGCTATTACACGTCCACCTCGGGTGGCAGCGAGGAAATCGCGAACCGCCGCCTCGGTGAAATCGTCAAGGACGGCATCAAGACCGTCATCGCGCGCCGCACCATCCAGCAGGTGGTGGCGGCGGACCGCAGCGAGTTCCTCGGCGAGGTGCTCAAGATCGCCGGCACCAACGTCAGCAACCTCGGCATCGCGCTGGTCGACGTGCGCGTGAAGAACATCGAGCTGCCGGAAGAGGTCAGCGAGTCGGTGTTCAACCGCATGCGGCAGGACTTCGCGCGCCAGGCGGCGCAGTTGCGCGCCGAAGGCTCCGCCGTGTCCGAAAGGACGCGCGCCGAGGCGGATCGCCAGCGCACCGAGATCCTGGCCAACGCCTACCGCGACGCCGAGATCATCAAGGGCCAGGGCGACGCAGTTGGCGGCCGACATCTATTCCAAGGCGTACGGCGCGAACCCCGAGTTCTACGCGTTCCACCGCTCCATGCAGGCCTACCGGCGGTCGCTCGGCAAGCAGGGCGACGTGCTCGTGATCTCGCCCGACGGCGAGTTCTTCAATTACCTGAAGGAATCCGGGCGCTGACCGCGGCGCCCGGCAAGCCCGACTCGTCGATGAACTGGAGCGACCTGTGGGCGGCCTTCGCCCTGTACCTGGTGCTGGAAGGCGTCCTGCCGTTCCTGAATCCGGGCGCCGCCAAGCGGGCCCTGTCCACGATGTCGCAGCTGGACGACCGCATATTGCGCCGGATCGGCTTGGGCAGCATGATCGCAGGTTGCGTCGTGCTCTATCTGGTGCGCGGGGGCGGTTGACCGCCTCCGGGCACTGGTCACTAATCACTAGTCACTAGTCACTTCCAAATGTCCAAGAATCTCGTCGTCATCGGCGCCCAATGGGGTGACGAAGGCAAGGGCAAGATCGTGGACCTGCTCACCGAGCGGGTCGGCGCGGTCGCGCGTTTCCAGGGCGGTCACAACGCCGGCCACACCCTCGTCATCGAGGGCGCCAAGACGGTCCTGTCGCTGATCCCGTCCGGCATCCTGCACCCGGGCGTGCAGTGCGTGATCGGCAACGGCGTCGTGGTCTCGCTCGAAGCCCTGTTCCGCGAAGCGGACATGCTCGTGCAGCGCGGCATCCCGGTGTACGACCGCCTCAAGGTCAGCCCGAATTGCGCGGTGATCCTGCCTTCGCACATCGCGCTCGACCGCGCGCGGGAGCGCGCGCAGGGCGTCAACGCGATCGGCACCACCGGTCGCGGCATCGGTCCCGCGTACGAGGACAAGGTCGCGCGCCGCGCCGTGCGCCTGGCCGACCTGCATGCAGCGCGATCGCCTCGCGTCGCGGCTCGGCGAGATCCTCGACTTCCACAACTTCGTGCTGAGCCGCTACTTCAGCGCGGAGACCGTCGATTTCCAGCGCACGCTGGACGAGCTCGTGGCGCAGGCCGAGCGCATCGAGCCGCTGCTGACCGACGTGAGCGTGCTGCTGCGCAACGAGATGAAGCGCGGCACCAACCTGATGTTCGAAGGCGCGCAGGGCGCGCTGCTCGACGTCGACGTCGGCACGTATCCGTTCGTCACCTCGTCGAACACCATCGCCGGTGAGGCCGCCGTCGGCACGGGCCTCGGCCCGCGCGACATCAATGCCGTGCTCGGCATCGTGAAGGCGTACACCACGCGCGTGGGCGCGGGTCCGTTCCCGACCGAACTCTTCGACGAGACGGGCGAGCACCTCTCCCGCGTCGGCCACGAATTCGGCGCCGTCACGGGCCGCGCGCGCCGTTGCGGCTGGTTCGACGCGGTCGCGATGCGGCGTGCGGTCATGCACAACAGCCTGTCGAGCCTGGGCGTGACGAAGCTCGACGTCCTCGACGGCCTCGACACGCTGCGCATCTGCACCGGCTACCGGATCGACGGCGAGATCCGCGACGAGCCGCCGCTGTTGCCGCACCGTTTCTCGGAATGCGTGCCGGTGTACGAAGAGCACAAGGGCTGGACCGAGCCGACGCACGGCATCACCGATTTCTCGAAGCTGCCGTCCAACGCGCGCAGCTACCTCGCACGCATGGAAGAACTCGCCGGCGTGCCGATCGACATCGTGTCGACCGGCCCGGATCGCGCGCAGACGATCGTGCTGCGGCATCCCTACGACTGAGAAGGGGTTAGGGGATAGGGGTTAGGAGGGTTAGTCGGAGGCGCGGGCGTCAATCATGGACGGCCACTGCACATCCAACTATCCCCTATGCCCGAATCCAGTGTCCGGACCTATGATTCCGCAGGCATCCGGCTTACGGGTCTGCAACCGCTCTGTCCGCCGACACTTCCGACTAACCCCTATCCCCTAACCCCTATCCCCTTCCTCCTTATGAAGCCCTACGAATCCCCCTGGATGGACGACGACCTCCGCATGCTGCGCGAGGCGATTTCCCGTTACGTCGAAGCCGAGATGCTGCCGCTGGACGCGAAGTGGCGGGCGGATCATCGCGTGGACAAGGAGTCGTGGCGCAAGATCGGTGCGGCCGGATTCCTGCTGATGGACGTGCCCGCGGAATACGGCGGCGGCGGTGGCGACTTCCGTCACGAAACGCTGCTGTACGAGGAACTCAACCGGCGCGGCATTTCCGGCTTCGGCCAGGGCGTGCACAGCATCTCGGCGCACTACGTGCTCAATTACGGCACCGAGGAGCAGAAGCAGCGCTGGCTGCCGCGCATGGCGCGCGGCGAGCTGATCGGCGCGATCGCGATGACCGAGCCGGGCGCAGGGTCGGACCTCAAGGGCATCCGCACGCGCGCGGTGCGCGACGGCGACCACTACGTGATCAACGGTTCCAAGATCTTCATCACCAACGGCGGCAGCGCCGACCTGCTGATGCTGGTCGTGCGCACCGACCCGAACGATCGCAGCCGCGGCCTGTCGATCCTGATGGTCGAGACCCCGGGCCTGCCGGGTTACCGCGTCGGCCGCGTGCTCGACAAGATGGGTTTCCACGCGCAGGACACGGCCGAGCTGTTCTTCGAGGACGTCCGCGTGCCCGTCGACTGCCTGCTGCAGCAGGAAGGCAAGGGCATGCACCAGCTGATGGGCGACCTGCCGTACGAGCGGTTGCTGATCGCCGTCGCCGGCGTGGCGGCGATGGAGGGCGCGCTCGAGGAGACGATCAAGTACGTCAACGAGCGGCAGGTCTTCGGCCAGCCGGTCGCGGCCTTCCAGAACACGAAGTTCAAGCTCGCCGAAGCGGCAACGCATACCCGTGTGGCGCGGGTGTTCATCGACCGTTGCATCGAGCAGCTGGTCAAGGGCGAGCTCGACACCGAGACCGCGGCGATGGCCAAGTGGTGGGTCACCGACATGCAGCAGAAAGTCATCGACGAGTGCCAGCAGCTGTTCGGCGGCTACGGCTACATGAACGAGTACATGGTCTGCCGCATGTTCGCGGATTCGCGCGTGCAGCGCATCTACGGCGGCACCAACGAGGTGATGAAGGAACTGATCTCGCGCTCGTTGTAGGGGTCTGGCGGATGGGGGTTGGGGGATAGGTCGTCGAGTCGGGCCATAATGGTGCGCTGCAAAACGCATGGCTCATGACCCGGGAACAACGCCCATGACCGACCGCATCGACAAATTCGGCCTTCAGGTCGCGCGTCCGCTCCACGACATGATCGAGAACGAGGCGCTGCCGCTCACCGGCGTCGCCTCCGACACGTTCTGGAAGGGCCTTGCGGACCTGGTGCACGACTTCGGCCCGAAGAACCGGGCCCTGCTCGCCCGGCGCGACGACCTGCAGGCGCAGATCGATGCCTGGCACCGCGTCCATCGCGGCCAGCCCATCGATGCGGCGGCCTACAGGGACTTCCTCACCGAGATCGGCTACCTCGTCCCGGAAGGCCCCGATTTCCAGATCGACACGACCAACGTCGACCCCGAGATCGCCAGCATGCCGGGGCCGCAACTCGTGGTGCCCGTCATGAACGCGCGCTACGCGCTGAACGCTGCGAATGCGCGCTGGGGCAGCCTCTACGACGCGCTGTACGGCACGGACGCGATGGGCGACCTGCCGGCGGCCGGCGGCTACAGCGCGGAGCGTGGCGCTCGCGTGATCGCGTGGGCGAAGAAGTTCCTCGATTCCGTGGCGCCGCTCGCTGCCGGCAGCCACGCCGACGCGACGCTCTATCGCGTCGTGGGCGGCAAGTTGCAGGTCGAGACGACCAGGGGCACGACGACCCTGGCGAATCCATCGCTGTTCGCGGGCTATGCGGGCGACGCCGACGGCACCCACGGCCATCCTGTTGCTGCAGCACAGCCTGCACGTCGAAATCCACGTCGACCGCGCGAACCGCATCGGCAAGACCGATGCCGCCGGCGTGGCCGACGTGTACCTCGAAGCGGCGATCACGACGATCATGGACTGCGAGGATTCCGTCGCGGCCGTCGACGCCGAGGACAAGGCGCACGCCTACCGCAACTGGCTCGGCCTGATGCGTGGCGACCTCGTCGAAAAGGTGGAGAAGGGCGGCAAGACGTTCGATCGCGCCATGAATCGCGGATCGCCGGTACCTCACGCCCGGACGGCAAGCCGCTCGCGCTGAAGGGCCGCTCGCTGATGCTGGTCCGCAACGTCGGCCACCTGATGACGAACCCGGCCGTGCTCGACCGTGACGGCAACGAAGCCTACGAAGGCCTGCTCGACGCGATGTGCACGGTGCTGATCGCCATGGTCGACCTGCGCAAGACCGATGGCGTGCGCAACTCGACGCACGGCTCGGTCTACGTCGTGAAGCCGAAGATGCACGGGCCCGAGGAGGTCGCGTTCGCCGATGCGATCTTCACGCACGTCGAGCAGGTGCTCGGCCTGCCGCGCTACACGGTGAAGCTCGGCATCATGGACGAGGAGCGCCGCACGACGGTCAACCTGAAGGAATGCATTCGCGCGGCCAAGTCGCGCGTCGCGTTCATCAACACCGGGTTCCTCGATCGCACGGGCGACGAGATCCACACGTCGATGGAAGCCGGCCCGATGGTGCGCAAGGCCGACATGAAGACGCAGGCCTGGATCACGTCGTACGAATTGTCGAACGTCGAGATCGGTCTCGCGTGCGGCTTGCCGGGCAAGGCGCAGGTCGGCAAGGGCATGTGGGCCATGCCGGACCTGATGCACGGCATGCTCGAGCAGAAGATCGGTCACCTGCAGGCGGGCGCGACGTGCGCCTGGGTGCCGAGCCCGACGGCGGCGACGCTGCATGCCACGCACTATCACGCGTACGACGTGAAGGCGCGGCAGGCGGAGCTGGCCAGGGCGGGGCGTGCGGATCGACTGACGGGCATCCTCACGATCCCGCTCGCGTCCGACACGAACTGGTCGGCGGCCGAGATCAACGCCGAGATCGAGAACAACGCGCAGGGCATCCTCGGCTACGTCGTGCGCTGGATCGACCAGGGCGTCGGCTGCTCGAAGGTGCCGGACATCAACGACGTCGGCCTGATGGAAGACCGCGCGACGTGCCGCATCTCGTCGCAGCACATCGCCAACTGGCTGCATCACGGCATCGTTTCGCGCGAGCAGGTGCTGGACGTGATGAAGCGCATGGCGGCGGTGGTCGACCAGCAGAACGCCGGCGATCCGCTGTACCGGCCGATGGCGCCGGGCTACGACGGTGAGGCGTTCAAGGCGGCGTGCGACCTCGTGTTCCTCGGCACGAAGCAGCCGTCCGGGTACACCGAGCCGCTGCTGCACGCGCATCGGCTGGTGGTGAAGCGCCGATTCGCGGCGCGCTCAGGCAAGGCAGATACGCGCGCGATGGCAGCTATGCGGCGGATTCGGTACGTCTCCCGCGCTCTGTGTCGAACGCGCAGTCGACGCGGCGCGGAGACGGCACCGAATTCTCGCGACCAGCCGCTGGCACCATCGCCTCGCGCGCCGTTCGAGCAAGGCTCGCCGTGAATCGTGCGGTTCCGTCCGCGCCGATTCACGATGCGCGGTGCGACTCGGAGCGCGGCAAGACGGCCGGATCCTGCAGCGGCGTGTCTGCCTTTCCAAGCTCTGGCAAAGGCCCCGGATCCGCCGCTGGAGCAGCGGCGACCTGCAACGCGCACGTCGATCAGCGCTTCATCCACTCCGCCACGAAGTCCGGCAGGTCGGTCGACACCTTCGACTCGAATTTCGGCGCGCGCTTCTCGAGGAACGCACGCACGCCTTCCGCGCCGTCGTGCTGGCTCAGGTGCCACATCGCCAGCGAATCGACGCGGTGCGCCTCGAGCGGATGCGACTGCGCGCCGTTGCGGTAAATCATCTGTCGCGCCAGCGCGACCGCCACCGGCGAGCGATTGTCGATGAACTTGTGCGCGAGCTTGCGCGCTTCGTCGAGCAGCTGGTCGGCCGGCACCGCGGCCTTGAGCAACCCGGCACGAACGCCTTCAGCGGCGTCGAAAGGTTCAGCCGAGTAGACCCATTCCAGCGCCTGCGGAATGCCGACCAGCCGCGGCAGGAACCAGCTCGAGCAAGCCTCCGGCACGATGCCGAGACGGCCGAACACGAAGCCGATCTTCGCGCCCTCGGCGGCGAGCCGGATGTCCATGGGCAACGTCATGGTGGCGCCGATGCCGACCGCAGCGCCGTTGATGGCGCCGATCACCGGCTTCATGCACTCGTAGATCGCGAGCACGACACGCCCGCCGGTGTCGCGAACGCCGCGCAGGATCGCGGGGTCGTCGAGCTTGTCGTGCATGTCCGCGAGCGTGGGGTGCAGCGTTTCGTCGAGACCGAACACGTTGCCGGTCGCGGCGAGGTCCATTCCCGCGCAGAACGCGCGTCCGGCTCCCGTCACGACGATCGCCCCGACCTGGTCGTCCGCGCTGGCGCGACGGAACGCGTGCTCGAGTTCGTCGGCCATCGTGACCGTGAAGGCGTTCAGGCGCTCCGGCCGGTTGAGCGTGAGCGTGAGGACACGGTCGGTCACCGTGTAATCGATGGTCGTGTAGGTCATGGCGGTGCGCGCTTCAGCCCGGGACAGGCACGCCATTGTAGTCGGTGCCAACGCCGGTTCGCGCCGCCGAAATACCAACGGGAACAGGTGGTTGAGGCGGGGGAGTGCTAAAGTAAGGCGGAAAACAGGAGCCGTGCTCCCGCTTTCGGCGCGAAACAGGGGAATGTCCCCTGTTTCGGAAGTGGTGCCCAGGAGAGGACTCGAACCTCCACGGTGTTACCCGCTAGTACCTGAAACTAGTGCGTCTACCAATTCCGCCACCTGGGCTTAGGTCGCGGCAGGGCCCCGGGGGCCGTGCTGGAAGGTGGCGCAATTTACTGGCGGCCCCCCGGACTGTCAATGTAAGGAACGATGCGTAGAGAAAGAAACAGGCGCGGTTCGGCCAAGACCCCGCGCGACAACACGACGCAACCGCGCAGCCGTGCTGCCGCGCGCGCGCCCCAATCCCCTGAATCCGCAGTCATTAACGTCCTGCGCAAGGCGGCCCGGCCGCTGCGTCTCGACGAAGTTACGGCGGAGTTCGGTCCGGCCGGCGCGGTGCAGGCCGAGCAGGAACTTGCGCAACTGGTGAAGCGCGGCGAGGTGATGCTGAATCGCCGCGGCCAGTATTGCCTGCGCGAACAGATCGCAGGCCTGGTCGTCGGCACGGTGCAGGGCGCGCGCAATGGCGACGGCCAGCTGCTGCCCGACGACGGCTCCGCAGCCATCTACCTGCCCGCGGCGCAGATGCGCGAAGTCATGCACGGTGATCGGCTCGCCGTGCGCATCGAGGCGACGCGCTTTCGTGGCAAGGCGCAGGGCACGATCGTCGAAGTGCTCGAGCGCCGCACGAAGGAAGTGGTGGGCCGCCTGCACATCGAATCGGGCGTGGCGTACCTGACTCCTGACAACCCGCGCATCCCGCATCGCGTGCTGGTCCCGAGCCAGCAACTCGGCGCGGCCGTGGACGGCCAGATCGTGATGGTCGAACTCACCCACCAGCCCTCGCGCACGTCGGGCCCGGTCGGGCGCGTTTCCCGGATTCTCGGCGACCACGGCGCGCCCGGCATGGAAACCGAGATCGCCATTCACTCGCACAGCCTGCCGTGCGAATTCCCGGCAGCCGTCGTGGCTGAGGCCGAAGCCTTCGGCACCCGCATTCCGCAGGACGCGATCGCCGGTCGTGAAGACCTGCGCGCACATGGAACTCGTCACGATCGACGGCGAGGACGCGCGGGATTTCGACGATGCCGTCTGGTGCGAACGCAAGAACGGCGGCTGGCGCGTGATCGTCGCGATCGCGGACGTCGCGCATTACGTGCGGCCGGGCAACCCGCTCGACGTCGAGGCGCGCGAGCGCGGCACGTCCGTGTACTTCCCGAACCGCGTGTTGCCGATGCTGCCCGAGGCGCTGTCGAACGGCCTGTGCTCGCTCAAGCCCGACGAAGACCGGCTGTGCCTCTGCTGCGAGCTGCGCGTCGGCGAGGACGGCCGCATCACGCGCTCGCGCTTTTTCGAGGGCGTGATGCGCTCCGTCGCGCGGCTCACCTACCGCGACGTGGGTGAATTCCTCGAGAAGCCGGCCGCGAAGCATGCGCCGAAACTCGAGCGCCTGCGCGAGCGGCTGCTGGCATTGCACGGCGTGTACAAGTCGTTCATCCGCGCGCGGTCGGGACGCGGCGCGCTCGAACTCGACACGCCCGAGCTCAAGCTCAAGTTCGACGAGCAGGGCAAGGTCGCGGCGCTGGTCGAGTACCCGCGCAACGACGCGCACCGCCTGATCGAGGAATGCATGATCGCGGCGAACGTCGCGGCGGCGCGGTTCCTCGATCGCTACAAGGTGCCGACGCTCTATCGCGTGCACGGCCTGCCGGAACTCGACCGGCTGGAAACCCTGCGCACGTTCCTGCGCGAGTTCGGGCTCTGGCTGCCGCCGCCCGACGAGGTGACGCCGGATCACCTGCGCGACCTGCTGCAGAAGATCGGCGACCGGCCCGACGCCGGGCTCATCTCGACGGCGGTGATTCGCACGATGCCGCAGGCGGTGTACCAGCCCGGCAACATCGGGCACTTCGGGCTCGCGCTCGAGCACTACGCGCACTTCACCTCGCCGATCCGTCGCTACCCCGACCTCGTGGTCCATCGCGGCATCCGGCAGGTCCTGCGCGAAGGCGATCCGCAGGAACTCATCGAGTGGCACGGCCAGTTCCCGGTGCTGGGGCAGGATTGCTCGTTCCGCGAGCGCCGCGCGGACGAGGCCACCCGCAGCGCCGTGGCGTGGCTCAAGTGCTTCTACATGCAGGACCGCATCGGCGAGGAGTTCGACGGCATCGTCTCGGGCGTCGTCGATTTCGGCCTCTTCGTGCAGCTCGACGGCCTGCAGGTCGACGGGTTGCTGCACGTCTCCGCGCTCGGCGCGGACTACTTCGGTCGCGACAGTTCGGGCTTCCGCATGATCGGCCGCAGCTCGGGCAAGATCTTCAGGCTCGGCGATCGGCTGCGGGTGCGCGTGACGAACGTCTCGCTCGACGATCGGCGCGTGGATTTCGAACTCGCCGGTGAGATGGAAACACCGCGCAGGCCGGCGGCAGGGCGCTTCCAGCGCCAGGGCGGCGGCCGGAGGCGTCGCTGATGTCGCGCCGGCACGATCCGCGTGATGCGCGCCGCGGCGGCAGGCAAGACCGCCGATCTCCGGGCGCGGGTGGTCGTGCACGCGATGCGCGCGATGCATCGTCGGGTGCGCAGTCCGCGGCCAACGTCGCGTACGGCATTCACTCGGTGCGCGTGCTGCTGCAGCGTGCGCCGCAACGCGTGCGCCAGCTGTGGCTTTCGTCGTCGCGTGATTCCGCGTCGCGCCTGCAGGAACTGCGCTCGCTGGCCGCGGCAGGCGGCGATCGCCGTCGTCGATGCCGACGACTCCCAACTCGACAAGCTGGCCGACGGTGAGCGACACCAGGGCGTGATCGTCGAACTCGCGCCGCGCGCGGGCGATCCGGAAACGCAGCTCGAAGAGGCGCTCGAAGCGATCGGCGACGCGCCGCCGTTGCTGCTCGTGCTCGACGGCGTCACCGATCCGCACAACCTCGGCGCGTGCCTGCGCAGCGCGGACGCCGCCGGCGTGGCGGCGGTGATCGTGCCGCGCGATCGGGCCGCCGGATTGACGCCCGTCGTGCGCAAGGTGGCCGCGGGTGCCGCCGAGACCGTGCCGCTCGTGCAGGTCGTGAACCTGGCCCGCACGCTGCGCGAACTCAAGGAGCGAGGCGTGTGGCTCGTCGGCACGTCCGACGACGCTGCCCGCACGCTCTACGACGTCGACCTCAGCGGCCCCACCGCGCTGGTCCTGGGGTCGGAGGGGGAGGGCATGCGTCGCCTCACCCGCGAGGCCTGCGACGAGCTGGTGTCGATCCCGATGGCCGGCGCGGTCGAAAGCCTCAACGTGTCGGTGGCCACCGGCGTCGCGCTGTTCGAGGCGGTGCGCCAGCGGAGGGGTAGGGGTTAGGGGTTAGGGGTTAGGGGTTAGTCGGAGGAGCAGCTGCGGCATCCGGCTGCACCTGCACCTCCGACTATCCCCTAGCCCCTTCCGCACCCCTATCCCCTAACCCCTTCCTCCGCTACAATGCGCGGCTCCGTGCAGCCCTCCGGGCTTGCACGGTTGTTCCAACTCCTTGTCGCACCTGCTTTTTTTGGTACCAGGGCGACATCATTCCGTAAGGAGAATGAGTCGATGCGTCATTACGAAATCGTTTTCCTGGTCCACCCGGATCAGAGCGAGCAGGTCCCGGCCATGGTCGAGCGCTATCGCGGGATCATCACCGCGGCCGGCGGTGCGATCCACCGTTTCGAGGACTGGGGCCGCCGCCAGCTCGCGTTCCCGATCGCCAAGGTGCACAAGGCGCACTACGTCCTGATGAACATCGAGTGTGACAAAGCCACGCTCGACGAACTGACGGGCAGCTTCCGCTTCAGCGACGCCGTCATCCGCAACATGGTCATCGCCATGCCGGCCGCCGTGACGGAGCCGTCGCCGATGGCCCGTGCCGAAGAAGAAGGCGCGCCGCGCACCGACGAAGGCCCCATCGGTACCGGGGACAGCGAAGAGGCCGTCGGCGCGGGCTGAGCCCCGTCAACGCTTCGTTTCGCGCTGCTGCTGCACTGATCAACACATTTACCGGGTGACACCACATGGCACGTTTTTTCCGTCGCCGTAAGTTCTGCAAATTCACGGCCGAAGGCGTCGAGCGGATCGATTACAAGGATCTCGCCACGCTGAAGGGCTACATCACCGAGACGGGCAAGATCGTCCCGAGCCGCATCACCGGCACGCGGTCGAACTACCAGCGCCAGCTGTCGCTCGCGGTGAAGCGTGCCCGTTTCCTCGCGCTGCTCCCGTACACGGACCAGCACTGAGCCAGCGTTTCGTGGGTGATCCGGGCGGCCCTGACGGGCCGTCTCCGGAGAGCGCACAACGATGAACCGATCGCTGGCCCAGTGGCTTGCCGGTAATCCGGTCGGGGCCGTCCTCCTGACGGGCCTGCTGGGCTTGCTGCCGCTGCTCGGCGTCGGCGTCGCGTTCTTCCTGCCGGGTGCCGTGCCCGCACTGATCGTGCTGGTGCGCGGCGAACGACAGGGCGTGATCGTCGCGGTCGGCGCAAGTC
The DNA here is from genome assembly GCA_963828265.1 of uncultured Gammaproteobacteria bacterium. Taxonomy (GTDB): domain Bacteria; phylum Pseudomonadota; class Gammaproteobacteria; order Steroidobacterales; family Steroidobacteraceae; genus RPQJ01. Next base: position 66,720 of record CAWHEA010000036.1, read on the forward strand.
TGCTGCTGGCGGCGGCGATGCTGCTGTTCGGGCGGCCGATGCCGGTGGGCTTCATCTACTCCGCGTGGGTACTGGGTCCGCCGCTGCTGCTCGCGATCCTGCTGCGGCGCACCGACTCGTTGTCGCTGTGCCTGCAGGTCGCGACGCTGGTCGGCGCGGTGCTGCTGGTCGCGTTGCACGTGTCGTTCGGCGACCCGCAGCAGTTCTGGGCTCCGTTCGTGCGCGACCTCGCGCAGGAGATGAAGACCCGCGGACTGCCGATGGACCTGGAGAAGGACGGGCTCGCCGACACGCTGGCCCGCACGCTCTGGGGCTGGGTTGCGGTGCTGACGATGACGCTCGCGATGTGCGCGTTGTTCCTGGCTCGCTGGTGGCAGTCGTTGCCCGAGCACGCCGGGAGCTTCGGCGCCGAGTTCCGGCAGGTCCGGCTCGGCCGGGTGCTGGGAGTCGCGGCGGCGCTGATCATCGGCGCTTCGCTGTTCACGCAGCAGGCGCTGGTCGACGACATCGGGCGGCTGTTCCTGGGCGCGCTGGTGCTCGTCGGCCTCGCGGCCGCGCACCGGGCGGTGGTCGCAGGGCAAGCTGGCGGCGGCGTGGTTGTGGGTTACGTACGCGCTGCTGGTGCTCGTCGCGCCGTTCGCGGTGGTCGGGCTCGCAGCGTGGGGATTCGTGGACAACTGGCTGCGCTCGCAGCCGCCCGCGCCAAGCGCGGCGACGTGAGCGGGCCGGTGTATGGGTTGAGCCGATTGTTTTCGGACGTACAGTCAAACATTTGAAGATCGATCGATCGAGGACACTACGATGGAAGTCATCCTGATGCAGAAGGTTGCCAACCTCGGCAACATCGGCGACAAGGTCAAAGTGAAGCCGGGCTACGGCCGCAATTTCCTGCTGCCGTCGGGCAAGGCTGCGCTGGCCACTCCCGCCAACCTGAAGAAGTTCGAGGAGCGTCGCGCCGAGTTCGAAAAGCTCGCCGCCGACTCGCTGTCGAGCGCCCAGTCGCGCGCGAAGCAGCTCGAAGGCTTCAAGCTCAACCTGCAGGCGAAGGCCGGCACGGAAGGCAAGCTGTTCGGCTCGGTCGGCACGTCCGACATCGCCGAAGCGCTGACGAAGGGCGGCATCGCCATCGAGCGCGCTGAAGTGCGCCTGCCGGGCGGCCCGATCCGCCTGATCGGCGAGCACCACGTGAAGCTGCACCTGCACTCCGACGTCGAGATCGACCTTCCGGTCGTGATCACCGCCGAAGACTGATCCTCCTCGCGTCCGCGGGGAGCATCCGTCAACGATGGACCAGGAAGACAGCGGCAGCGGCTCAGGCTCCGGCGGCAGGTTCCGCCGGAAGCCGCGCCCGTACGTCAGTGACGAAGCGGCGGCATTGCGCGTGCCGCCGAATTCGCTCGAAGCCGAGCAGGCGGTGCTCGGCGGCCTGTTGCTCGACAACAGCACCTGGGATTCCATCGCCGACCGCCTGCGCGCCGAAGACTTCTACCGGCGCGACCACCAGCTGATCTTCGAGGCGATCCTCGACCTGTCGCAGAAAGGCGAGCCGAGCGACGCCGTCACGCTCGCGGAGCGCCTCGCCAGCACGGGGCTGGCCGACGAGACCGGCGGCCTCGCGTACCTCGCGGGCCTCGCGCGCGACACGCCCACCGCCGAGAACATCCGCGCCTACGCCGACATCGTCCGCGAGCGCTCGCTGCTGCGGCAGCTGATCCGCGTCAGCGGCGAAATCGCGGGCAGCGCCTACGAGAACGAAGGCAAGCCGGCCGCCGAACTGGTCGACGAGGCCGAGCGCCGCATTTTCCAGATCGCGGAGAAGGGCCGGAAGCTGGGCTCCGGCTTCGTGCCGGTGCGCGACGTGCTCGGGGCCACGATCGATCGCCTCGACCTGCTGCACGCGTCGCAGGGACAGCTCACGGGCCTGAGCTCGGGCTATGCCGAACTCGACAAGATGACGGCGGGCCTGCAGCCGGGCGATCTCGTCATCGTCGCGGGCCGCCCGTCGATGGGCAAGACGACGTTCGCGCTCAACATCGCCGAGAACGCGGCGATCGCCCACAACAAGCCGGTCGCGATCTTCTCGATGGAAATGTCGCGCGAGCAGCTCGCGTTCCGCATGATCTCGTCGCTCGGCCGCGTCGACCAGGGCCACATGCGCACGGGCAACTTCGGCGACGAGGACTGGGCCCGCATCAACAGCGCGATCGCGCAGATGAAGTCGGCGCCGATCTACATCGACGACAGCGGCTCGCTCACGCCGACGGAAGTGCGTGCCCGCGCGCGCCGCCTGGCCCGCGACTGCGAAAAGCAGGGCGGCCTCGGCCTGATCGTCATCGACTACCTGCAGCTGATGCAGGTGGCGGGCAACAAGGAAAACCGCGCGACCGAGATCTCCGAGATCTCGCGTTCGATCAAGTCGCTGGCGAAGGAACTGCGCGTGCCGGTGATCGCGCTGTCGCAGCTCAACCGCGGCGTCGAGCAGCGCCAGGACAAGAAGCCGGTGATGTCGGACCTGCGTGAATCGGGCGCGATCGAGCAGGACGCGGACCTGATCATGATGATCTACCGCGAGGAAGTGTACGAACCCGACACGCCGCGCAAGGGCATCGCCGACATCATCATCACCAAGCAGCGCAACGGCCCGACGGGCGAAGTGCACCTGACGTTCCTCGGCAAGTACACGCGCTTCGAGAACCTCGCGCACGGCGACTACGGCGATTACGGCGGCTGAGGCGCGGGACTCGCCGTGCAGAGCCAGAGCCTGATTCGCGCGGTCGTCGATGCGGCCGCATTGCGCCACAACCTCCGCCAGGCCCGCCGCGTCGCGCCCGACAGCCGCGTCATGGCGGTGATCAAGGCCAACGCCTACGGTCACGGCCTCGTGCCGGCGGCGAAGGCGCTCGCGGAAGCCGACGGCTTCGCCGTCGCGCGGCTCGGCGAAGGGCTCGCGCTGCGCGCGGCCGGGCTCACCAATCGCATCCTCCTGCTCGAAGGCGTGTTCAGCGCCGAGCAGCTCGCCGCCGCCGCGCAGGCGCGGTTCGAGCTCATGGTGCACAGCTTCGAACAGCTCGAGTTGCTCGAGGCCCTGGCCGGCGACGCGCAGGTGACGGCCTGGATCAAGGTCGATTCCGGCATGAATCGCCTCGGTTTCCGGCTCGACGAATTCGGCGCGGCGTACGAGCGCCTGCGCCGCAACGCGCGCGTGCACGCCGATCCCACGCTGGTCACGCACCTGGCGTCCGCGGACGACCGCCGCGATCCCAAGACGCGCCAGCAGCTCGATGCCTTTGCTGCGGCCACCGCCGGGCCTGCGGGCGCGCGCAGCATCGCGAACAGCGCCGGCGTGCTGGCCTGGCCGACGGCGCGTGCCGACTGGGTGCGTCCCGGCCTGATGCTGTACGGCGTCTCGCCGTTTCCGAGCGGCACGGGCGCGGAACTCGGCCTGCGACCTGCGATGACGCTGCGCACGGAAGTGATTGCGGTCAAGGACGTGAAGGCGGGCGAGACCGTGGGCTACGGCGGTTCGTGGACCGCACCGCGCGACACGCGCATGGCGGTGGTCGCTGCGGGCTACGGCGACGGCTACCCGCGCGGCAGCAGCTGCGGGCACGCCGGTGCAGATCGGCGGTCGTCGCGCGCCACTCATCGGCCGCGTGTCGATGGACATGATCACGGTCGACGTGACGGACCTGCCGGCCGTGACCGTGGGCGACCCCGTGGTGCTGTGGGGCAGCGAGATTCCGGTGGAGGAGGTGGCCGCGCACGCGGGAGCGATCGCGTGGGACCTGCTCTGCGGCGTGAGCCAGCGCGTGCCGCTGGAGATCGGCTGAGGAACAGCCGTCCCCACGCGCTTTGCGCGACCTCTCCCACTGGCAGCGGGAGAGGTGGGCAGGTCAGCTTTCGAAGAATCCCATCTTGACGCCCGCGAGCTGCACGACGTCGTTGTCGTGGAGCCTGCGCGCCTGCGGCCCGATGACGGCGCCGTTGACGAGCGGGTAGTCGCCTTCCTTGCCGCTCTCGACGTGCACGATGTAGAAACCATCGGCACGCCGCGTGATGGCGGCCACCTGCACGCCCGGACGGCCGAGCGTGGTGAGCGTCTTCACGAGTTCGAGCTCGCGGCCCGCGAACTGGCCCGACAGCACCTGCAGCTTCGCGCGCGGCAGCACGCCGTTCGGGAACGAGGGCGACGCGGCGCCGCGTCGCAGCGGCGGCATGGCCATTCGACGGCGGGGCCTGCATGGCGGCGGCGGCCTTGGGCGAGCCGGCCATCAGCGCCGCGGCATCGCGCGGGCTGATGACCATCGTCTTCTCGAATTCGTCCTCGGGCTCTTCCACTTCGCTGTCGACGAAGCGCAGCGCGTGGTGCCCGACCGTGATCACGTCGCCGTGCTGCAGCGCGTGCTTCTTGATGATCTTGCCGTTGACGTACGTTCCGTTCGTGCTGTTCAGGTCTTCGAGGAACGAGTCGTTGAGGATGTTGATGACGAGCGCGTGATGACCCGACACTGCCGGGTTATCGATGCGGATGTCATTGTCCGGAAGGCGCCCTACCGTGTAGCGCTCCTTGCTCATGTTGTACTCGGCGAGCACTTGCCCATCGAGATGCAATACCAGCCTGGCCATGCGTGAACCTGCGCTCCCTTAACCGAACAACTTGCGTATCCGGTCGATGACCCCGCGCTGCGCCGGGAATGCATCGAGCACCCGGACCAGCACCACCGAGATGTTGTCCCGGCCCCCGTTGTCGTTGCCCAGCAGCACCAGCTGTTTGGCAACGGTCTCAAGATTAGCACCAAAGGTGTTGATCGTTAACTGAATGTCGTCGTCCTCGACCATGTCGGACAGGCCGTCCGAACAGAGCAGGTAGACGTCGTCCTTCAGCGCCGGCACCTCGGTGATTTCGACGTCGACGGTCGGCTCGACGCCGAGGGCACGCGTCACGTAGTTCTTGGCGGCGGCGCGCTGGGCCTCTTCGGGCGTATAGAAGCCCCGGCTCACGAGCTCCTGCAGCAGGGAGTGGTCCTGGGTGACCTGCTCGAGCTTGCCGTCGCGGCAGCGGTACAGCCGCGAATCGCCGACGTGGGCGATGGTGAGCTTGTCGTCGAAGAGCAGGCCGGCCACGACGGTCGTGCCCATGCCTTCGCAGTTCGACTGCGTCTTCGCGGTCTGGTAGATGACCTTGTTCGCGCGCTGGATGGCGTCGCGCAGCAGGATGCCGGGGCGGCTCAGCCCGTTGGCTTCGTCGTGCAGCGAGAGGTCCTCGCGCTCGACGGCGTCCTTGATCAGCGTCAGGACGGTGCGCACGGCGATGCCGCTCGCGACTTCACCGGCCTTGTAGCCGCCCATGCCGTCGGCCAGCACGACCAGGCCGATGTCGCCGTCGGTGCCGATCGTGTCCTCGTTGTGCTCGCGCACCCGGCCGGTGTCGGACGCGCCGACGCAGCGGAATTTGCCTTTCAGGCGCATGGCCGGTCAGCGCTTGTCCGGCACGTTCAGGTCGCGCAGCGCCTGCGCGAAACTCGCGCCGCTGTCGTAGCGCTCCGCCGGGTTCTTGGCGAGCGCGCGATCGAAGAACGCGTCGAGGCCCGGCGGCAGCGCAGGGTTGATGGCGCAGATGCGCGGGTGCGGCTCCTGCGCGATCTTCATCATCAGGCCCGGGCATCGAGTCGCCGCGGAACGGCAACTGGCCGGTCAGCAGCTGGTACAGCGACACCGCCAGCGAAAAGAGGTCGGAGCGGCCCGTGACGGGGCGGCCCTGCAGTTGTTCGGGCGACATGAACGACGGCGTGCCGAGCACGACGCCCGTGCGCGTGCGGCCCGAGTCGGTGAGCCGGGCGATGCCGAAGTCCGTGATCTTGAGCTCTCCGCTCGGCGCGTCGAACATGATGTTGGCGGGCTTGATGTCCCGGTGGACGACCTGATTCTGGTGCGCATAGTGCAGTGCGTCGGCGAGCCGCGCCACGATTTCGATGGCGATGGCCGTCGGCAGCAGCCGGGCCGCGGTCGTGTACTCGACGAGGTGCTGGCCGCGCAGCAGTTCCATGGCGATGTACGCGGTGCCGCGGTCCTCGCCCGCATCGTAGATCGTCACGATGTGCGGGTGCGACAGGCGGCCCGCCATTTCGGCTTCCCGGAAGAAGCGCGCGCGTGCCTGCTCCAGGTCGCCGCGGGTCGAACTCGTCGGCGAGCGGGATCGCCTTGATCGCCACCTCGCGGTTGATGCGCGGGTCGCGGCCCCGGTAGACGACGCCCATCGCGCCCTTGCCGATCTCGTGGATCAGTTCGTACCGGCCGAGGCGCGCCGGCACGGGTGCCTGCGCCGGGCGCCTGGCTGGCCGCGGCTCGCCGGTGGCGGTCGAGGATCAGCGTGGGTTCGACTTGGCTGCGCATGCGTGGGCGCAAGTATAGGGCGCGGCCCCGGGCCGGAATTGCCGCCGGCGTCACACTCCGGCAGCGTCGCCTGCCCGTGCTAGCATCCCGGGCCTTCCCCGGTCCCCTCGTGACAGCGTCCACGGCAGCCCGCAATGGCACGTCCCAAAACCAGTTACGTCTGCGGCAACTGTGGCGCACGCACCGCCCAGTGGGCAGGGCCAGTGCCCGGCCTGCGAGGCCTGGAACACGCTCGAAATCGCGGTGTCCTCGATTGCGGCACGCGGGCGCGAGCCGCAACGCCCGCGCGGCGGCGGCCGGCCCGTCCACCAGCCGGACGGTGACGGACATCGCGCAGGAGAGCGACGTCCGGGCCGTGACCGGCATCGGCGAGCTCGATCGCGTCCTCGGCGGCGGCCTCGTGGCGGGCTCCGTGGTGCTGCTGGGCGGCGATCCCGGCATCGGCAAGTCGACGCTGCTGCTGCAGGCGGCCGATGCCCTCAGTCGCGAGCGGCCGGTGCTGTACGTGTCCGGCGAAGAATCGGTGCGGCAGGTGGCCTCACGCGCCCAGCGTCTCGGGCTCGAAGCCACCACGCTGCGGCTGGCGGCCGAGACACGCGTCGAAACGATCATCCAGGAAGCGGTGGCTTCCCGGGCGCAGGTGCTCGTGATCGACTCGATCCAGACGATGCAGACCGAACTCAGCGAGTCGTCGGCCGGTTCGGCCGTGCAGGTGCGCGAGTCGGCCGCGCGACTCGTGCGTTACGCGAAGGAAACGGGCACGGCCGTGCTGCTGATCGGGCACGTGACGAAGGAGGGCCTGATCGCGGGCCCGCGCATCCTCGAGCACATGGTCGACACGGTGCTGTATTTCGAAAGCGATCCGGCGAGCCGCTTCCGCGTCGTGCGCGCGGTCAAGAACCGCTTCGGCGCCGCGAACGAACTCGGCGTGTTCGCGATGGTGGAGCAGGGACTGCGCGAAGTGCGCAACCCTTCGGCGATCTTCCTGTCGCGGCACCCGCAGCCCGTGTCGCGGCAGTGTCGTGACCGTCGTGCGCGAAGGCAGCCGGCCGCTGCTCGTCGAGGTGCAGGCGCTGGTGGACGAGGCGCAGGGCATGAACCCGCGCCGCGTCGCGGTCGGCTTCGAATCGAGTCGCCTGGCGCTGCTGCTCGCGGTGCTGCACCGGCACGGCGGCGTGTCGACTGCGGGGCGCGACGTGTTCATCAACGTGGTCGGTGGTGTGCGCATCGGCGAGACGTCCGCCGACCTGCCGGCCGTGCTCGCCGTGCTGTCGAGCCTGCGCGACCGTCCCGTCGTCACGGACACGGTGTGCTTCGGCGAACTGGGCCTGACCGGCGAGATTCGCCCGGTGCCGTTCGGCGAGGAACGGCTGCGCGAAGCGCAGAAGCAGGGCTTCAAGCGCGCGCTGGTGCCGTCGGCGAACGTGCCGCGCAAGGGCGTGATCGATGGCATCGAGATCGAGGGCGTCAGCCGGCTGTCGGAGGCGCTCGACAAGGCGTTCTGACGCGGCGCTTGCGTCCGCTCGCTGCCGGTCGCGCTGAGGCAGGCACGCACTGGTCGCCGCAAGCGGTCGATCCGGAGCCTTTCCCCGAGCTTGGAAAGGCAGACACGCGCTCGGGGAAAGGCTCCGGATCAACCGCTTGCGAGACGGCGACTGAGCGAGTTGCGCGGCCCGGCGCGCACCGTCAGACTCGCACGTCGCACGCAGCCGGTGATCGACGCGCCGCGGCCGGGGCCTGCGTTCCGAAGCTCTCGACGCTGCATACGCCGTGTCACAAGCGATCGATCCGGGACCTGCCCCCGAGCGCGTGTCTGCCTTTCCAAGCTCGGGGGCAGGTCCCGGGTCGGTCGCCTGCAACCAGAGCGTGCTGCGGCTCGACTCGAGCGGCGCTGACGCGTCAGCGCAGGCTTGTCGAGCTTCGCGACCGCAGGCTGCGTGAGCCGCACGGTCTTCACGGCGTTGTCCGTCACCTGCAGCACTTCGAGCGAGTAATCGCCGATGCGCAGCCGCTGGCCCGGCGTCGGGATCGTCTCCATCTGCTCGACGATCAGGCCGTTCAGCGTGCGCGGGCCGGTCGTCGGCAGCGTCCACCCCATCTTGCGGTTCAGCGTCCGCACGCTCGCCGACGCGTTCACCACGAAGCTGTCGTTGCGCTCGCGGTGGACGTCCTTGTGCAGGATGCTGGTGTCGGACGTGAACTCGCCGACGATTTCCTCGAGCAGGTCCTCGAGCGTCACCAGTCCCTGCACGTCGCCGTATTCGTCGACGATGAACGCGACACGCCGTCGCTGCCGCTGGAACTGCAGCAGCTGCTGGTTGAGCGACGTGCCTTCCGGCACGTAGTACGGCTCGCGCGTCTTCGCCAGCGCGACCAGCTGTTCGCGCTCGAATTCGCTGCGCACCAGCATCCGCGCCACCTTCTTCATGTGCAGGATGCCGACGAGCGACTCGAGTTCGCCGTCGTACACCGGGATGCGCGTGTGGCGGCACTCGCGGATCTGCTCGACGATGTCGTCCCAGTCGTCCTTGAGGTTGATGCCGTAGATGTCGCTGCGCGGCACCATGATGTCGTCGACCGTGATCTTTTCGAGGTCGAGGATGCTCATCAGCATGCGCTGGTGGCGGTGCGGAATGACGGTGCTCGCCTCGGCGACGACCGTGCGCAGTTCCTCGCTGCTGAGCGACGTGCGGCTGACCTGGTCACGGTTCACGCCCATCAGGCGCAGCACGCCGTTGGCGACCAGGTTGGTGAGCCAGACGATCGGGTAGAGCACCTTGAGCATGCCGTTGTAGATGACGGCGGCCGGCAGCGCGATCCGCTCCGGGTACAGCGCGCCGAACGTCTTCGGCGCCACCTCGCCGAAGATGATCAGCACGACGGTGAAGATGCCGACGCCGATCGCCGCGTAGCGCCTCGCCGCCCAGCGAGAGCGCGATCAGCGTGACGATCGCGGCGGCCGCGGAGTTCACGAAGTTGTTGCAGATCAGGATCATCCCGATCAGCCGGTCCGGTCGCTCGAGGAGCTTTTCGGCGACCTTGGCGGACTTGCTGCCTTCGCGCGCGAGGTGACGCAGCCGGTAGCGATTGACGCTCATCAGCGCCGTTTCGGTGCCCGAGAAAAACGCGGAGAGGAGAATGGCAGATACGAGCAGGAAGACGAGCGTACTGACGGGTAAGTCGCCCATGCCGGCTCAGCCCCAGTGCTTGCCGAGGATGTTCTCGAGGATCAGCTTGCTGCCGAAATAGGAGAGGCCGAGCAGCGTGTAGCCCGCGAAGGTCCAGCGCAGCGCCTGGCGGCCGCGCCAGCCGAACCTGAAGCGGCCGAGCAGCAGCACGCCGAAGACGACCCACGCGATGATCGCGAGCACGACCTTGTGGATCAGGTGCTGCGCAAAGAGGTCCTGCACGAAGAACGCGCCGCTCACGAGCGCGAGCGTCAGCACCGTGAAGCCGGCGAGGATGCTCTGGAAGCAACCGGACTCGAGCGACTCGAGCGGCGTCAGGATCTTGAGCAGGCCGAGCGGCTGGCGGCTGCGCAGCCGGCGGTCGACGATCACCTGTGCGATGGCCAGCACCATGCCGATCGTCAGGAACGCGAAGGCCGTCGTCGCCATCGCGACGTGGAATGCGAGTTCCCATCCCGGCTGGCCGATCGAAAACTTGCGCGCGCCCTCCGAGAAAGCCGCTTCCAGCACTGCGGCAATGAGCAGCAGCAGCGCGGCCATGCCGCGGCGACCGGACTTCAGCGCCATCACGATCGCCGTGATGGCGATCGTGAGCGAGACGAGGGCCAGGGTGTCGCCGAGCGAGAGGGCGGCGCCGGGCGCGATGTGGCGCTCCTGCATCAGTGCGATCGCATGGATCAGCACGCCAACGCTGGCGATCGCGACCGCTGCGATACGGCCGCCGCGGCCGTGGGCCGAGAACGGTTCGCTGCGATGCTGGTACGTGGCGGTGGCGAGCCAGATGGCTCCAATGACGTAGCAGGCGACGGCGATCAGTGGCAACAGCAAGCGCGGGGACCAGCGTGGCTTTGGACGACCGGCATGATGCCATGGACCCGGGGGGCTGAGGAGGACGGTAAACCCGACCCTCGCACGCCCTATAATCGCGCACTCGCAGGCCGGCCCGCTCCGGGCTGGCCGTCCCACTGAGGTCTCCAGAGCGTGTTCGACAAGCTTTCCGCCCGTCTTGCGTCCGTCGTCGAAGGCCTCCGGGGCCGGGGCCGGCTGACCGAAGAAAACATCTCCGACACGCTGCGCCAGGTCCGCATGGCGCTGCTCGAGGCGGACGTCGCCCTGCCCGTCGTCAAGACCTTCATCGATGGCGTCAAGGCGCAGGTCGTCGGCCAGGAGATCCACAAGAGCCTCACGCCCGGCCAGGCGCTGATCAAGGTCATCCACGACGAACTCGTCCGCGTGATGGGCGAGGGCGTGCGTCCGCTCAACCTGCGCGCGCAACCGCCCGCCATCATCCTGCTCGCCGGCCTGCAGGGCGCAGGCAAGACGACGACCGCGGCGAAGATCGCGCTGTGGCTCAAGACGCGCGAAAAGAAGCGCGTCCTGCTCGTGTCCACGGACGTGCGCCGCCCGGCGGCACTGCTGCAGCTGGAGCGACTGGGCCAGCAGCTCGAAGTCGACGTCGCGCCCGCGAGCCCCACGGAAAAGCCGCTGAACATCGCGTTGAATGCGCTGGCCGAGGCCAGGCGCGGCGTCTACGACGTGCTGCTCGTCGACACGGCCGGTCGACTGCACGTCGACGAAGAAATGATGGCGGAGGTGCGCGAGCTCTCGGCGGCGCTGAATCCGATCGAGACGTTGTTCGTCGTCGACAGCATGGCGGGCCAGGACGCCGTGAACGCGGCGCGCTCGTTCGGCGCGGCACTGAACCTCACCGGTGTCGTGCTGACCAAGGCAGACGGCGACGCGCGCGGCGGCGCGGCCCTGTCGGTGCGCCAGATCACCGGCCAGCCGATCCTGTTCGTGGGCACCGGCGAGAAACCCGACGCCCTGGAAGCATTCCAGCCCGACCGCATGGCCTCGCGCATTCTCGGCATGGGCGACGTGCTGTCGCTGGTCGAGCAGGTCACCCGCCAGGTCGACCGCGACGAGGCCGAAAAGCTCGCCCGCAAGGTCGCCTCGGGCAAGGATTTCAACCTCGAGGACCTGCTGGGCCAGTTGCGCCAGATCGAGCAGATGGGCGGCATGGCGGCGCTGATGGACAAGCTGCCCGCCCAGCTGGCCGCCAAGGCGGGCCAGATGCCGCAGGGCAACGAAAAGGAGGTCAAGCGCCAGATCGCGATCATCTGCTCGATGACCCCCAGGGAACGCCGTTTCCCGAAGAACATCGACGGCTCGCGCAAGCGCCGGATCGCGTCCGGTTCGGGCACCCAGGTGGCCGAAATCAACAGGTTGCTCAAGAACTTCCTGCAGATGCAGAAGATGATGAAGGGCATGGGCAAGGGCGGCCTGGGCCGCATGATGCGGTCGATGGCCGGCCGGATGCCCATGGGAAGGGGATAGGGGATAGGGGTTAGGGGTTAGGGGTTAGGAGGCGAGGATAGTCGGAGGTGCAGGCTGCTGCGTCAGGCTCATCCTGCACCTCCGACTAACCCCTAACCCCTATCCCCTAACCCCTTCCTCAAGTATTTCTTTTACCTTGAAATTTCGATATAGTTCGCGGCTCTTTTTTGGCCGGACACAGCCCTTGTGACCGGCCGTGCACACTGAGGCTTGGACAAGAAATGGTGACGATCCGATTGCAGCGCCGCGGCGGTAAGAAGGAACCCTTCTATCACGTGGTCGTGACCGACAGCCGCCGCGCCGGTGGTGGTTCCCTCGAGCAGGTTGGGTTCTTCAACCCGGTCGCTCGCGGCAACAGCGAAGAACTGCGCCTCGACCTGTCGCGCGTCGATTACTGGCTCGGCGTCGGCGCCCAGCCGTCTGATCGCGTGAAGCAGCTGATCAAGGGCCACCGCAAGACCCAGGTCGCGGCTGCGGCCTGAGCCGCGGTCACGCTCTTGCCGACATGACAGCGCGCCCCGGGCCCGAGAGCCCTCGCGCTGTGGTGCTGGGCCGGGTCGGCGCGCCGCACGGCGTGCGTGGCTGGGTGAAGGTCAGTTCCTACACCGAGCCTGCGGCAGGCATCGCAGACTACCCGCAGTGGACACTGGTCCAGGCAGGCCAGTCCCGGCAGGTCCGGGTCCTGGAATCGAAGCGGGCAGGGCAGAACCTCGCGGTGCGGCTCGAAGGCATCGACACCATGGACGCAGCACGGCTGCTGAACGGTGCCGAGATCCAGGTGGACCGCTCCGAGTTGCCCGACGCCGGGCCGCACGAGCACTACCTGCACGACCTGCTGGGGCTCGAGGTGGTGAACCGCGAAGGCGTCACCCTCGGCCGGGTGGACGGGTTTCTCGAGATGCCGGCGCACCCGGTGATGGTGTTGCGCGACGACAAGGTCGAAAGGCTGGTGCCGATGGTTCCCGAGCGACTCGTCGCCGTGGACCTCGAGCGCCGGCGCGTGACGGTCGACTGGCATCAGGACGACTGAGCTGCGAGGGGCGGCGGACTGGGAACGGAGACGCGGTCGATGCGCATCGTCGTCGTGACGCTGTTCCCCGAGTTCGTCGAGCACGCGCTCCAGTTCGGCGTGCTCGGGCGGGCCCTCGAACGCGGCGTGCTCGCGGTCGAAACGGTCAACCCGCGGCAGTTCGCCACGGACGTGCACAAGACGGTGGACGACCGGCCTTACGGCGGCGGCCCCGGGATGGTGTTGAAGGCTGAGCCCTTGCGGCTCGCCATGGCGGAGGCGGCGGCAAAGGTGCCGCAGGCCCGCCGGGTGTATCTGGCAGCCGACGGCGCCCCGCTCAAGCAGCGGAAGGTCGCCGAGTTCGCCGGGCTCCCGGAGCTGGTCCTGGTGGCCGGCCGCTACGAAGGGGTGGACGAGCGGTTCGTCGAACAATGCGTCGACGAATCGGTCTCGGTCGGAGACGTGGTGTTGAGCGGCGGCGAACTGCCGGCGCTCATGGTCATCGACGCGGTCGCGAGGCTACTGCCTGGCACGCTCGGCGACGCGGAGTCGGCGGTGCAGGAGTCCTTCACGGACGGCCTGCTCGACTGGCCCCACTACACCCGGCCAGAGGTCTGGTCGGAAAGCGCGGTGCCGCCGGTGTTGATCGGCGGCAACCACGCCGCGATCGCGCGCTGGCGCCTGAAGCAGGCGCTCGGCCGCACGTGGCAGCGCCGGCCGGACCTGCTGGCGCAGAGAGAATTGAGTGTCGAGGAGCGCAGGCTCCTCGCGGAATACCAGGCGGAGCAGGATGCGACGCGACGAGAGCAGGGACAGAACCGTGACTAAGGTGAAGAAATGAGCAACATCATTGCCGCGCTCAATGCCGAGCGCATGACTCGCGAGATTCCGGACTTCGGTCCCGGCGACACCGTCGTCGTCGAAGTGAAGGTCAAGGAAGGCGACCGCGAGCGCGTCCAGGCGTACGAAGGCGTCGTCATCGCGAAGAGCAACCGCGGCCTCAACTCGTCGTTCACGGTGCGCAAGATTTCGCACGGTGAAGGCGTCGAGCGCGTGTTCCAGAGCTACAGCCCGGCGCTGGGCGCGATCACGGTCAAGCGCCGTGGCAACGTCCGCCGCGCCAAGCTGTACTACCTCCGCGAGCGCACGGGCAAGTCGGCCCGCATCGAAGAGAAGGTCTAAGCCGGCAGGGGCGCGCGGGAATGCGTGCCATCCGCAAGGTGCTGCATTGGATCTGGGTGGGCCTCGACGGCCTGCGCAAGGTCCTGCACCTGCTGCTGCTCCTGTTGATCTTCGGCGTGATCGGCGCGGTGTTCTCGCGACCGATCCCGCTGGTGCCCGACCGCGCGGCGCTCGTCATCGCGCCGCAGGGTCCCCTCGTCGAGCAGCTCTCGGGCGATCCGTTCGAGCGTGCCGTCAGCGAGAGCCTGCGCCAGGGCCCGACCGAGACGCGGCTGCGCGACGTCGTCGACGCGATCGACGCCGCCAGGAAAGACGAGCGGATCAGTTCGCTCTACCTCGACCTCGGCGGGCTCGACGGCGGCGGCACGGCCAAGCTGCAGGAAGTCGCGGCTGCCATCGATCGCTTCCGCAAGACCGGCAAGCCGGTCATCGCCTTCGGCGAGTACTACGACCAGCCGCAGTATTACCTCGCCGCGCACGCGGACGAGATCTACCTCGATCCGCAGGGCATCGCCTACATCGACGGCTTCGCGAACTACGGGATGTTCGTGAAGGACGCGCTCGACAAGTTGTCGGTCGACTGGAACGTGTTCCGCGTCGGCCAGTACAAGTCGGCCGTCGAGATGTTCACGCGCAACGACATGTCGGCTGCCGAACGCGAAGAAAGCCTCGCCTGGCTCAACTCCGTCTGGACGACCTGGAAGACCGACGTGGCAACGGCCCGCGGCATCAAGCCGGCCGTCCTGCAGGACTATGCGGACAACTCTGCACAGTCGCTGCGCAAGGTCGATGGCGACCTCGCCAAGCTCGCGCTCGAGGCCGGGTTGGTGACGAATCTCGAAGGGCGTTACCGCGTCGAGGAACGCCTGGCGGAAATCACGGGCACCGACGAGGACGCGCATTCGTACAAGGGTGTCGACCAGTGGTCGTACCTCGCGAACGTGAATTCCTCGAAGGCGCTGTCGACCAAGCCGGTCGACAAGGTCGCCGTGATCGTCGCCTCGGGCGAAATCGTGCCGGGCGAGCAGGCGCCGGGAACGATCGGCGCCGACACGCTGGCGGGCCAGCTGCGCGACGCCCGCTTCGACGAAGACGTCAAAGCCGTCGTGCTGCGCATCGACAGCCCGGGTGGCAGCACCTTCGCGAGCGAAGTCATCCGGCGCGAAGTCGATGAACTGAAGGCCGCTGGCAAGCCGGTGGTGGCGTCGATGAGCAGCCTCGCTGCGTCCGGCGGTTACTACATAGCAATGGATGCAGACCGCATCGTAGCGAGCCCGGCAACGCTGACGGGCTCGATCGGCATCTTCGCGATGTTCCCCACGTTCCAGCGCACGCTCGAGCGCATGGGCGTGCACGTCGATGGCGTGGGCACCACCGCGCTCTCCGGCGAGTTCAGCCCGGTGCGGCCGATGGGTGAGCCGACCAAGGACATCCTGCAGCAGAGCATCGAGCACGAGTACCGCCGCTTCATCGGCATGGTGGCCAAGTCACGCAAGCAGGACGTCGCTGCGATCGATGCGATCGCGCAGGGCCGCGTCTGGTCCGGCGTCGATGCGAAGCGGCTCGGCCTCGTCGACCAGCTCGGGGGCTACGAAGACGCGGTGAAGCTCGCGGCGAAGCTGGCCAAGCTCGGCAAGGACTACGACGTCGAGTATTACGACTCCGAGGTCGGGTTCAGCGAAGCGCTCGGCCTGCGTATCCGCGCCTCGATCGCGCAGATCCTGGCGCCGCTGGTGCCGCAGTCGATGCTGCAGCAACTGCTGCCGCGCAGCGTGCAGCCGGTGGTGGCGGAGCTCGATCGCCTGTCGCGCTTGAGCGACCCGCGCAACACCTACATGTACTGCCTGGCCTGTTCGCTGGACTGAGCGCAATGGACCCGTTGTTGCTGCTGAAGGCGGCCATCCTCGGGGTCGTCGAAGGTCTCACCGAGTTCCTGCCGGTCTCCAGCACAGGGCACCTGATCCTCGCTGCCACGCTGCTCGACTTTCATGATGATCGCGGCAAGCTGTTCGAGATCGTCATCCAGTCCGGCGCGATCCTGGCGGTGGTCTGGGAGTTCCGCGCGAAGATCGGCGCGGTCCTGGCAGGCGCAACGAGCGATCCGCTCGCCCGCCGGCTGCTGGTCAACATCGCGATTGCGTTCGTGCCGCTTGCGGCGCTCGGCATGGTGTTCGGCAAGGCCCTCAAGGCCAACCTGTTCAACGCGCCGACCGTGGCTGCCGCCTTCATCATCGGCGGCCTCATCATCCTCTGGGCGGAACGCCGCACGCACGCCGTGCGCATCAACTCGGTCGACGAGATGACGCCGCTCGATGCCCTGAAGGTCGGCATTGCGCAGGCCTTTGCGCTGATCCCGGGCACCAGCCGGTCGGGCGCCACCATCATCGGCGGCATGCTGTTCGGGCTGTCGCGCAAGGTCGCCACCGAATTCACGTTCTACCTGGCGATCCCGACGCTGGGCATCGCGTCCCTGTACTCGCTGTACAAGGAACGCGAATTGCTGTCGCTGGACGACCTCGGCATCTGGGTCGTCGGCATGGTGGCCGCGTTCGTTTCGGCGTTCGTCTGCGTGCGCTGGCTGATCCGCTACGTGGCGACGCACACCTTCGTGCCGTTCGCCTGGTACCGCATCGCTTTCGGCGTGCTGGTCCTGTTCACGGCCTGGACGGGCCTGATCCACTGGAGCGGCTGAGCGGTCACGCAGCGGTGCTACGAGCGGACGATCCGGAGCCTTTCCCCAAGCTTGGAAAGGCAGACACGCGCTTGGGGAAAGGCTCCGGATCATCCACTCTCGACGCTGCGTGCGCCGCATCACGGGCGTCCGATCCGGGACCTGCCCGCGAGCGCGTATCTGCCTTTCCAAGCTCGGGGGTAGGTCCCGGATCGGTCGCCCGCGACGCGACGCATGCGCGGGATCGGTGCCGGGGTTACGCCTCCGCGACGAACCCCTTCCACGTCTTCATGTAACCGACGAACGCGGGGCCCAGGCCTTCCGCACGCAGGTGCTCGACGCCCACGGGCAGCGGCATCGACACGAAGTCGGGGTTCGCGCGCACGCGCTCGGGGAAGTCGTGGTGCAGGATCGCCGCGCGGCCGATCGTGACGAAATCCGCGCCGTGCTCCAGGCATTTGCGCGCCGTCGCCGCATCCATGATCTTGCCGGCCACGCCGACCTTCACGTCGCGGCGGTCGAGGTCCATGAACCAGTCGACCAGCGGCTTCGACTTGAACCCGTCCTCGTTCGGTTCCTTGAACACGTCCCACAGCGACAGGTCGATGAAATCGAGCCGACCGTCGTGCATCAGGCCCTGGACGACCTGTCGCATCTCGCCGAGCAGCAGCCCGAAACGCTCCGGCGAAACGCGGATGCCGAGCGTGAAGTCCGGGCGGCAGCGGGTGCGGATGCCAGCGATGATTTCGTGGACGAGCCGGCAGCGATTCTCGAGCGAACCGCCGTAACGGTCGTCACGCCGGTTGTAGGTGCTGCTCAGGAACTGGCTCAGCACGTAGCCGTGCGCGCCGTGGAGTTCGACGCCGTCGAAACCGGCGCGTTCCGAGCGGACCGCCGCGGCGATGAAGTCCTCGCGCAGCTGCTCGACTTCCGCCAGCGTCAGCGCGCGCGATCCTGTTTCTTCATCGTCCGACGGGCAGACGGGTTGCGTGCCGATCAGCTCCTGCGGCGAGCGCATGCCGGCGTGGTGCAGTTGCACGTAAGCGGTGCTGCCGGCGGCCTTGATGCCCGCTGCGAGTCGCGCCAGCCCGGGCAGGTGCGCGTCCGACCAGCAGCCGAGCTGGCCGGGAAAGCCCTGTCCCTGCGCCTGCACGTGCGATGCGCAGGTCAGCGTAGCGCCGAAGCCGCCCCGCGCACGCAGCGTGAGCCAGTGGTACTCGTCGTCGGACAGCGTCCCGTCGACGTGGCTCTGCAGGTTGGTGAGCGGCGCGAGCATGAAGCGGTTCTTCAGGCCGGGACCGCGCGTGAACGGGATGGGATCGAACAGTGAGGTCATAGGGGAAAGTGATTAGTGACTAGTGATTAGTGATTAGTGAATGGTCGGAGGGGCTGGCGACGACTGTGACGTGTGGTGGCGATGGTGCTGGGCACTTTGAACCGCCCGTGGGCGTGCAAACGCCTGCTGCTGACAGCAGAAGGGGGCGCCTGGCGCCCCCTCCGACTGATCACCAATCACTACTCACTAATCACTCAATTGACGATCTGGTTCAGCTCGCCCTTCTTGTAACGCTCGGCCATCTTCTCGAGCGACATGGGCTTGATCTTCGAGGCCTGTCCGGCGCAGCCGAAGGCTTCGTAGCGGAGCTTGCAGATGCCGCGTGCGGCTGCCTGCGCGTCCGCGAGGAACTTGCGCGGGTCGAACTCCGAAGGCTTTTCGGACATGTGCTTGCGGATCGCGCCGGTCATCGCCAGGCGGATGTCGGTGTCGATGTTGATCTTGCGCACGCCGTGCTTGATGCCCGTCACGATTTCCTCGACCGGCACGCCGTAGGTTTCCTTCATCTGGCCGCCGTACTTGCGGATGACCTCGAGCCACTCCTGCGGCACGCTCGAGGAGCCGTGCATCACGAGGTGCGTGTTCGGGATGCGCGCGTGGATTTCCTTGATGCGCTCGATCGCGAGGATGTCGCCCGTGGGCTTGCGCGTGAACTTGTAGGCGCCGTGCGAGGTGCCGATGGCGATCGCGAGCGCGTCGCACTGCGTCTGCTTGACGAAGTCGGCGGCCTGGTCCGGGTCGGTCAGCAGGTCTTCGCGCGTCATGTGGCCTTCGGCGCCGTGGCCGTCTTCCTTGTCGGCCTTCATCGTCTCGAGCGAGCCGAGCACGCCGAGTTCGGCTTCGACCGTGACGCCGATCGAGTGCGCGAAGTCGACGACCTTGCGCGAGGTCTCGACGTTGTATTCGTAGGAGGAGGGCGTCTTGCCGTCTTCCTTGAGCGAGCCGTCCATCATCACGCTCGAGAAGCCGGAGCGGATGGCGCCCATGCAGACCGCCGGCGACTGGCCGTGGTCCTGGTGCATGACGACCGGGATGTGCGGATACGCCTCGATGGCCGCCTGGATCAGGTGGCGGAGGAACGCCTCGCCGGCGTACTTACGCGCGCCGGCCGAGCCCTGCATGATCACCGGGCTGTTGGTCTCGTCGGCCGCTTCCATGATCGCGCGGACCTGCTCGAGGTTGTTGACGTTGAACGCCGGCAGTCCGTAGTGGTTTTCGGCGGCGTGGTCGAGCAGCTGACGCATCGAGACGAGGGGCATGGCTTCGTTTCCTGTGGGGGAGTCAGTTGGCGATTTTAACCGTTTTTGCCGGCCCGACGACCGGGGAAGGCCGCAGTCGTGCGCGGGACAGGGGCAGGGGTTAGGGGTTAGTCGGAGGGCGCTGCTGCACGTTCGCGGCACCTCCGACTAACCCCTAACCCCTAACCCCTTCCTCACGCCGCCCAATCGAGGATGACCTTGCCCGACTGGCCGCTGCGCATGATCTCGAAGCCGTCGCGGAATTCCGCGATCGGCAGCCGGTGCGTGATGATCGGCGAGATGTCGAGGCCGCTCTGCAGCATCGCCGACATCTTGTACCAGGTTTCGAACATCTCACGGCCGTACACGCCCTTGAGCACCAGGCCCTTGAAGATCACCTGGTTCCAGTCGATGGCCGTGTCCCCGGGCGGGATGCCGAGCAGCGCGACGCTGCCGCCGTGGTGCATCGTGCGCAGCAGGTCGCGGAACGCGGCCGGGTTGCCCGACATCTCGAGGCCGACGTCGAAGCCTTCGACCATGCCGAGGTCCGTCATCGTCTGGTCGAGCGTGTCGCGGCTGACGTTGATGGCTTTCGTCGCGCCCATCTTGCGCGCGAGATCGAGCCGGTAGTCGTTGACGTCGGTGATGACGATGTGGCGCGCGCCCACGTGGCGGGCGATCGCGACGGCCATGATCCCGATCGGGCCCGCGCCCGTGATCAGCACGTCCTCGCCGACCAGGTTGAATGAAAGGGCCGTGTGCGTCGCGTTGCCGAACGGGTCGAGGATCGAGGCCACGTCGTCCGTGATCGCGTCGCTGAGCTTGAACGCGTTGAAGGCCGGGATCACGAGGTACTCGGCGAAGCAGCCCTGGCGGTTCACGCCGACGCCGACGGTGTTGCGGCAGAGGTGGCGGCGCCCGGCGCGGCAGTTGCGGCAATAGCCGCAGGTGATGTGGCCTTCGCCGGAGACGCGGTCGCCGACCTTGAAGCCCTGGACCTCGCTGCCCAGTTCGACGATTTCGCCCACGTACTCGTGGCCCACGGCCATCGGCACGGGGATCGTCTTCTGCGCCCACTGGTCCCAGAGGTAGATGTGCATGTCGGTGCCGCAGATCGCGGTCTTGCCGACCTTGATCAGCACGTCGTTGGGGCCGACCTTGGGCTCCGGGATCTCTTCCATCCAGATTCCAGGTTCGGCTTTTGCCTTGACCAGTGCCTTCATGCTTCGGTGCTCCAGCGGCGCGGTTCGCGCCTCGATCGGTCTGTTCGCCGGCCAGGCATCAGCGGATGACGCCGAGTTCGCGGCCGACGGCGATGAACCCCTCGATGGCCCGGTCCAGCTGCTCCAGCGAGTGACCCGCGGTCATCTGCGTGCGGATGCGGGCCTTGCCCATGGGGACGACGGGGTACGAGAACCCGATGACGTAGACGCCGCGCTCCAGCAGTTTCTCCGCGAATTTCGCGGCGAGGGCCGCGTCGCCCAGCATGACCGGCGCGATCGGATGCTCGCCCGGCACGATGGTGAAGCCGGCCTCGTTCATGCGCCGGCGGAAGTGGGTCGTGTTGCGGCGCAGGTTCGAGCGCAATTCGTCGCCGTCCTCGACCAGGTCGAGCACGCGCAAGGTCGTTGCCGCGATCACGGGCGGGATGCTGTTCGAGAACAGGTAGGGGCGCGAGCGCTGCCGCAGCCAGCCGACGATCTCCTTGCGCGCGGCCGTGTAGCCGCCCGCTGCGCCGCCGAGCGCCTTGCCGAGCGTGCCCGTGAGGATGTCGATGCGGCCCATCACGTCGCGGAACTCCGGCGTGCCCTTGCCGCCGTTGCCGATGAAACCGGTCGCGTGCGAGTCGTCGACCATCACCAGGGCGCCGTAGCGGTCCGCGAGGTCGCAGATGTCCCTGAGACGCGCGATGACGCCGTCCATCGAGAACACGCCGTCGGTCGCGATGAGCTTCACGCGTGCGCCCGACGCTTCCTTGAGGCGCGTCTCGAGTTCGTCCATGTCGTCGTTGGCGTAGCGCAGGCGCTGCGCCTTGCACAGGCGAATGCCGTCGATGATGCTCGCGTGGTTGAGCGCGTCGCTGATCACCGCGTCCTGCTCGTCGAGCAGCGTCTCGAACAGGCCGCCGTTCGCGTCGAAGCACGACGAGTACAGGATCGTGTCGTCCATGCCGAGGAACGCACTCAGGCGCGCCTCGAGTTCCTTGTGCACGTCCTGCGTGCCGCAGATGAAGCGCACCGAGGCCATGCCGTAACCGTACCGGTCGAGCGCCCGGTGCGCGGCCTCGCGGATCGACGGATGGTTCGCGAGCGCGAGGTAATTGTTGGCGCAGAGGTTGATCAGTTCGCGGCCATCGGCGAGCTTGACCACGGGTTGCTGCGGCGAGCTGAGCACGCGTTCCGGCTTGAAGAGCCCGGCGCCCTTCAGGTCTTCGGTCTGGGCGGCCAGTCGGTCGAGAAAACCACGATCCATGGGGTGGGGCGCCTGCGGCTACGGAGCGCGGATTATAAGGGCCTTATAATCGCGCCGTGGCACCCCGCAAACACGATCCGTCGCGCCGGCACGGCGACGACGATGAACAGGACCGCCCTGGCGACCCGGGCGGCACCGGTGGCTCGCTTGCGCGTCGACAAATGGCTCTGGTGCACCCGGTTTTTCAAGACCCGCAGCCTCGCGCAGGAGGCCGTCGACGGCGGGCACGTGCAGGTGGACGGCGATCGAATCAAGGCATCGCGCGTGGTGAAGCCGGGCGACCGGCTGCAGATCACGCGGGAGCGCGAGCGGTTCGTCGTCGACGTCGTGTCGATCTCCGTGCGACGTGGGCCGGCGGCCGAGGCCCGCCTGCATTATCGCGAAACGGCCGAGAGCGAGGCTGGCCGGGCCCATGTCCGCGAATTGAACCGGCTGTCAGGACCGGTCTCGAGCGGGCGTCCCGACAAGCGGGAGAGGCGCGACCTGATGCGGATCGTGAAGGGCCGGGGCGGCGTGTCGGACGAGGCGACCCGCCTTAGGGCGCCTGTCTGCCCGCAGTGTTCGTGACCGGGCTCACAGTCAGGTCGCGGCTGGACGGCTACTTTGGCGGCACTGCCCCGCGCCCGGAACAACGAACCGCATGCCGAAGCCGAACCGACGAGCGTATTGCCGACGACTGGGAATCCGTCGCGCTGAGCCGGGTGGCCGCTCACGTCGAGGAACTGCCCGCGTTGCCGGCGAGGCCGAGGACTTCGGCTGGGAAGCGGGCGTGCTCGAGAAGCTGCGCAAGCGCCTGAACGAGGTCGAATAGGCGGGTCCGCCGGCCCCCGTCGACCCTGCGCGAGAACAAGGCGGGCACGCGTGCCGTTGCCGGCACGGTGCTGTCCGGTCGACGCGCGGTTCTTGAATCGTGGCGCGACGGTCCGTCGTGCCTGACGGTGTAAGCTCCCGGCCGCACGCGCACGTGCCGAACAAGAACACGGGGAGCCCGCCGATGTCCGTCTCGTTGCTGGGATCGCGTTCGACGCGGCTCTTCATCCTGCTGACCGCGTTCTTCGTCGGCAATGCCGTCGTGGCCGAGTTCGTCGGCGTCAAGATCTTCGCGCTGGAGGCGACGTTCGGCCTGCCGCCGTTCGGCTGGAACCTGTTTGGCCAGCAGGGGTCGCTCAGCTTCACGGCCGGCGTGCTGATCTGGCCCATCGTCTTCATCCTGACCGACGTCATCAACGAGTACTTCGGTCGTCGCGGCGTGCGCCTGGTCTCGTACGCGGCGATCGGCATGATCTCGTACGGCTTCCTGTTCGCCTATGGCGCGATCCACCTCGCGCCAGCCGAGTTCTGGGTGACGGTCAACGCGGAACGCGGCGTGCCCGACATGCAGGCCGCGTACAGCAACGTCTTCGGCCAGGGGCTGTGGACGATCGGCGGCTCGATCACGGCGTTCTTCGTCGGCCAGGTCATCGACGTCAACATCTTCCACTACATCCGCAACCTCACGGGCGAGCGCTGGATCTGGTTGCGCGCGACGGCATCGACAGCCGTCTCGCAGTTGATCGACAGCTTCGTCGTGCTCTATATTGCATTCGTGCTCGGGCCGCAGCAGTGGCCGATTTCGTTGTTCCTGGCCGTCGGCACGGTGAACTACTGCTACAAGATGACGGCAGCGGTGACCCTGAGTCCGTTGCTGTACCTGTCGCGCGGCTGGATCGAGAAATTCCTGGGGCATCGAAGAAGCGGCGCGCCTGAAGGCCGAGGCGGCGGCGGGTTAAGGAACGACCAAGCGTCGAAAAACGACGCAGAAAGGGGAGAATCGATGTCGATAAACGTAACTCGCACCGGCGGCGGGGCGCTGTTCCTGTTGCTGGGTTACTGCTGTTGCTGGACAAGCATGGCTGCCGCAGCCGACGCGGCACCTGCGGCACCGCTGGCAGCGACGCCCCCGCTCGAGGTCTTTGGCCGGCTGCCCGCGGCGAGACTGGTCACGCTGTCGCCGAACGGCAAGTTGCTGGCGATGGAAGAAGACAAGGGCGGGCTGCGAGCGGTCACGATCTTCGAGGCGGATGGCGGCAAGACCCGGCACACGGTCGATATCGACAAGGCGAACAAGGTGCGTCGCCTGGCCTGGTCCGATGACGAGACGCTGCTGGTCGACGTCAGCATCATGCACTCGACGTACTGCGCCCCGAACGTACTTTGCAACAATGAACGGTACCGCACGCTGTCGGTGCGCATGGACGGGTCACCGCCGCGCATCCTGCTGAACTACGACGGCGACAAGAAGCTCGTGTCCCGGTCGTTCCTGCTCGCGTCGCGCACGGGACGCCCCGGCAGCGTGACGATGAGCACGATGGATTGGGACGACGGCCGGTACCGCCAGGAATCGGGCACGAGGCTCGCGGGCAATGAGCGCAAGACCACGGGCTGGATCATGGCCGCCTACGACGTCGACACCCACACGGGCAAGGAAAAGCTCCTTGCGAGCGGCACGCAGTACACCGACGACTGGGTCGTCGATGCGACGGGAGCGCCCGTCGCCCGGTCCGAGTGGCTGCCCGACTACAACGCGTACACGATCGTTGTGCGGCAGGGAGCGGCCTGGAAAGAGATATTCAAGTTGCAGGACGGATCGCGGATGTCTCTCGGGGGGCTGGACCTGGCGGGTAAGGCCATCGTCGCGCTCGGCGCGAATGGCACGGACCGGTCCCAGGCCTGGTCCATCCCGCTGGACGGGTCGGCAGTGACTTCGCTGTACGCGCATCCCGAGTTCGACGTCGATGTCGCCATCTACGACGAAAACCGCAATGCCGTCGTCGGCGTGCGCGGAACCAGCGACTTTCCGACGCACTGGTTCGACCCGAAGTTCGAGTCGCAGCAGAAGTCGCTGGAGAACGCGTTCAAGGGCATGGAGGTCAACGTGCTCGACCGGTCCGTCGTCGGCAGGCGCGTGCTGGTCGAGGTCGACAGTCTGTCGCAGCCGCCGGTCTATCAACTCGTCGATTTCGACCAGAAACGAGCTGACATCGTCGCTGAGGCATATCCGGCGCTGGCGCGATGCGGCACTCGGGACGGTCAGCTACTTCCGCTATCTCGCGCGCGATGGAACCTCGATCCCGGCGTTCCTGACGTTGCCGCCGGGCCGGCCCGCCAAGGACCTGCCGGTGGTGATCCTGCCGCACGGCGGCCCGGAGTCGCGCGACGTCGCGGAGTTCGACTGGCTGTCGCAATTCCTCGCCACGCGAGGCTATGCGGTACTGCAGCCGCAATTCCGGGGTTCGGTGGGTTATGGAGAGACGTTCCGCGTCGCCGGCTACCGGCAATGGGGCGGCCTGATGCAGGACGACGTCTCGGACGGCGTGCGCCACCTGATCGCAAACGGCACGGCGAACCCCGCTCGCATCTGCATCGTGGGCGCGAGCTACGGCGGCTATGCCGCGCTCGCGGGCGCCGCGTTCACGCCCGACCTGTATGCGTGCGCCGTCAGCATCAGCGGCGTTTCCGACCTGCCTGCCATGATCGGACACAGCCGGAAGACGTACGGCGTCGATTCCGACGCGGTCGCCTACTGGTCCGATCACATCGGTCCGGCGAACGACCCGAACACCATCGCCAAGTCACCGGCACGGTCCGCCAGCACCGTGCGTGCGCCGGTGTTGCTGCTGCACGGCGCCGAGGACACCGTGGTGCCGATCCAGCAGTCGAAGACGATGGAAAGCGCCTTGCGGGAAGCGGGCAAGCCGGTCACGTTCGTGACGCTCGCGGGCGAGGATCACTGGCTGTCGCGTTCGGCAACGCGAACTCGCGTGCTGCAGGAGCTGGAGACATTCCTGGCGAAGCACCTTGACTGAGGGTGCTTGACGTCAGGCGTTCGATCCGGCCTGCCAGGCGCGCGCGTGTCTGCCTTGCCAAGCGCGGCAGGACAGGCCGGATCGAACACCATGACCCTGACCCGCGCTGACGAGCGACCTCCCGCTGTCGCGGGAGAGGTGATCCATCGCGAAGTTACTTGACCAGCTGGTTCAGCTCGAAGATCGGCAGCAGCATCGCCAGCACGATGACCAGCACGAGGCCGCCCATGACCAGGATCATCAGCGGGCCGAGCAGGCCGACCAGCGCCTGCAGCAGCGAGTCGAGTTCGCGTTCCTGGTGATGCGCCGCACGCTCGAGCATCGTGTCGAGTTCGCCGCTCGATTCGCCGCTCGAGATCAGGTGGATCATCATCGGCGGGAACAGCCGGCTCTGGCCGAGCGACTTGCCGATCGGCGCGCCTTCGCGCACGCGGATCGCGGCATCCGCCACCGCGGCCTTCATCGGCAGGTTGGTGACGACTTCGCCCGAGATGCGCAGCGCCTCGAGCACCGGCACGGTGCTGGCCGTGAGCGTGCTCAGCGTGCGCGCGAACCGCGCCGTGTTCGAGCCGCGCACGATCTTGCCGATCAGCGGCAGGCGCAGCAGCAGGTCGTGCCAGCGGCGGCGGTTCGACTCGACGCGCAGCCAGCGCGAGAACAGCCAGGACGCCAGCGCCGATGCCGATGATCAGGAACACGCCGTACGCGCGCATGAAGTCGCTGCCGGCGATCAGCGCCTGCGTGAGCAGCGGCAGTTCGGCCTCGCTGTTGCGGAAGACCTCGACGACCTTCGGCACCACGGACACGAGCAGGAAGAACACGATCGCGACGCACACGACGAACAGCATCACCGGGTAGAGCAGGGCGCCCAGCGTGCGGCTGCGCAGCTCCTCGCGGTTCTCGGTGTAGTCGGCGAGCCGCTCGAGCACGGCGTCGAGGTGGCCGGACTGCTCGCTCGCCGCGACGGTCGCCCGGTACAGCTCGGGGAAGCTGTTCGGGTACTCGTTGAGGCTGTCGGCGAGCGTGTAGCCCTCCATGACCTTCGAGCGCACGCCGAGCAGGGTGTTGCGCACCTTCGGCTTGTCCGTCTGCTGCGAGACCGCGAGCAGCGCCTCCTCGAGCGGCAGCGACGACTTGACCAGCGTCGCCAGCTGGCGCGTGATCAGCGAGAGGTCGGACGCGCTCAGGCCGCGCTGGAACTTGAACGAGAACTGCCGGCCGCGAGACGCCGTCGACGGCCGCCTGCTTCTGTTCGCCGACCACCTCGGTGACCGAGACCGGCAGCAGGGCCTGGTCGCGCAGCAACTGGCGCACGTGGCGCGCGGTGTCGCCCTCGAGAACGCCCTTGCGCTCCCGGCCGCCCGCGTCGACCGCAACGTAGACGAAAGCCGCCATGGTGCGCCGTCAGTCCTCGCGCGTGACCTTGAGGACTTCCTCGATCGTGGTCACGCCGGCGAGCACCTTGGCGCGCCCGTCGTCGCGGATGCCCGGCGTGCGCATGCGCGCGTAGCGCTCGAGGTCGAGTTCGGAGGCGCCGTCGTGGATCATCGCGCGCATGTGCTCGTCGACGATCACGAGTTCGTAGATGCCGGTGCGGCCGCGGTAACCGCCGCTGGGGTCGCGCGGGTTCGGGCGGTACAGCGTGGGCGACGGCGCATCGTCCGGCAGGTTGAGCAGGCGGCGCTCGTATTCGCCGGCCGTGTACGCTTCGCGCGTCGCCGGGTTCAGCACGCGCACCAGGCGCTGGGCCAGCACGCCGACCACGGACGACGCGAGCAGGAACGGTTCGATGCCCATGTCGCGCAGGCGCGTGACGGCGCCGACGGCGGTGTTCGTGTGCAGCGTCGACAGCACGAGGTGGCCGGTCAAGCTCGACTGCACCGCGATCTGCGCGGTCTCGAGGTCGCGGATTTCGCCGACCATCACGACGTCCGGGTCCTGGCGCAGGATCGCGCGCAGGCCGCGCGCGAAGGTCATCTCGACGCGCGTGTTGACCTGGGTCTGGCCGATGCCGTCGATGTAGTACTCGATCGGGTCCTCGACCGTCATGATGTTGCGCGTGCGGTCGTTGATGCGATCGAGCGCCGCGTACAGCGTGGTGGTCTTGCCCGAGCCGGTCGGGCCCGTGACCAGCAGGATGCCGTTCGGCTTGTGGATCAGCTCGTCGATGTGCGTCTGGCGTGACGCGTGTCCATGCCGAGCGAGTTCAGGTCGAGCCGGCCGGCCTGCTTGTCGAGCAGGCGCAGCACGACGCGCTCGCCGTGGCCGGCGGGAATGGTCGAGACGCGCACGTCGACCGCGCGGCCGGCGATGCGCAGCGAGATGCGGCCGTCCTGCGGCAGGCGCTTCTCGGCGATGTCGAGCCGCGACATGACCTTGATGCGCGAGACGATCAGCGGCGCCACCGCGCGCTTGGTCTGCAGCACTTCGCGCAGCACGCCGTCGACGCGGAAGCGGATCACGAGGCGGTTTTCGAACGGTTCGACGTGGATGTCGGACGCGTTCTCCTTCACCGCCTGCGTCAGCAGCGCGTTGATCAGGCGGATGACCGGCGCTTCGTCCTCGCTTTCGAGCAGGTCGGACTGTTCCGGGATGTCCTGGGCCAGGTTGGCGAGGTCGGTCTCTTCGTCGAGGCCGCCCATCGCGTCCATGGTCGTGCCGGAGCCGGCCTCGTACGCTTCGCGCAGCAGCAGGTCGAAGCGCTCGACGTTGACGCGCTCGAGCTTCAGCGGGCGGCGCAGGTGCCGTCGCACCTCGGCCAGCGCCAGCGGCGAGGCGCCTTCGCGCACGACGACGTCGGCGCTGTCGTCCGCGATGTCGCGGACCAGCACGCCGTGACGCTTGGCGAACGCGAACGGCAGCGGGCGGACCGGGTCGCTGACCCGTCCGGCCGCCGCCAGGATGGCTTCGTCGGTGGCCGTCGTGCTCACGGATTGGTTCCGGGGGCGGCGGGTTGCGGCGGCGGCGCGGTCGCCGGTTGCTCACCGAACGGCGACGTGGCGGCGGCGGGGCGGCTGCGGGCGCGGACATGCCGGTCGTCGGATCGCTGGTCGGACGTGCCCGAGCTCGAGCCCTGCATGCGTTCGGCCGGCGTCGCGCCGGCAGCGGCGGCCTGCGCGGGCCGGGTTCAGCAGTTCCGGCGGCACCAGCTGCTCGAGCGGCGGCAGCGTCGGCTGGTGCTCGCTCGGCATCAGCGGCACGCGGCCGTCGTGCGCTCGTCTGCTGCTTGCGGATGTAGTTGTACTTGGCGTTGCTCTCGATCGCGGCGTCGGTGCCGTCGCGCAGGATGCGCGGGCGGATGAAGACCATCAGGTTGGTCTTCACCTTGTCGACGCTGCGGGTCTTGAACAGCTCGCCGATGATCGGGATCGAGCCGAGGAACGGCACCTGCGAGTTGCTCTCGCGCACCTCGTCGGAGATCAGGCCGCCGAGCACGATGATGCCGCCGTCCTCGACCATGACGTTGGTCGTGATCGTGCGCTTGTTGGTGATCAGGTCGGTGCTGCTGACCTGCTGCGAGCTGGCCGCGATGCTCGACGCTTCCTGCGAGATCTTGAGCAGCACCGAGCCGTGCCTTCGTTGATCTGCGGCGTGATCTTGAGGATGTTGCCGACTTCCTCGCGCTGCACGGTCGTGAACGGGTTGACCTTGCCGCCGGGCGTGGTGACGCCCTGGTTGGTGTAGCTGCCGGTGATGAACGGCACTTCCTGCGCGATCTTGATCTCGGCTTCTTCGTTGTCGAGCGTGACGATCGAGGGCGTGGCGATGATGTTGGTGTTGCCGATGCCGCCGATCGCGCGGATCAGCGCGGCCCAGCTGGTGCCGCCCTTGACGATCTGGCCGAGGCCCATCGTCAGGCCGCTCGGCAGGCCCGCGATCGCGTCCGGGTTCAGCACGCCCTGGATGATCTGGCCGATGCCGGTGCCGTCGACGGGCTGGACGAAGCCGCCCGCCGGCAGCGAGTTGCCGTTGGAGTCGGTTTCGGCGATCAACCAGTTGACGCCCAGGTCCATCGCCTTGTCGGCCGACATCTCGACGAGGATCGCTTCCACCAGCACCTGCGCGCGGCGGATGTCGAGCCGGTCGACGATCGCCATGACCGAGCGCATGACCTTCGGCGGCGCCGTGACGACCAGCGCGTTGGTCTGCGGTTCGGCCCAGATGCTGACGCTCTTGTCGCCGCCGCTGCTCGACAAGCACCGGCGCCGAGCCTGCGGCGCCGCCGGCGGCCCGCCGGCGGCATGGCGGCCGCCGCGATGCCCTGGATCTGCTCGCGCAGCTTGGCGGCGATCTTTTCGGCGTCGGCGTACTTCAGGTAGCGCACCTGCGTGTCGCCGCCCGTCGCGAGCGGCGTGTCGAGGTGCGCGACCAGCGTCTTCAGGCGCAGCCGCTGCGACGCTTCGCCGCTGATCAGCACGCTGTTGGTGCGGTCGTCGGCGATGATCTTGACCTGCGGCATGCCGCCGCCTTCGGCCGCGGCGCCCGCGCCCGTGTACAGGCTGTTGACGATGCGCACGACTTCGGCGGCGCTCGCGTGCTGCAGCTGCACGACGTCGACGGCCTCGTCACCCTGCTGGTCGATGCGCTGGATGATGCGCATCAACCGGTTCACGTTCGACGCGCGGTCCGAGATGATCAGCATGTTGGAGGCGGGGTAGGCCGCCAGGTGGCCGTACTGCGGGATCAGCGGGCCGCAGGATCGGCACCAGCTGCGCGGCGCTCACGTTCTTGACCGCGACCACCTGCGTGACGATTTCGTCGGACGTCGAGCTGACGCGGCCGGGCAGGTCGTTGGCCGGCATCTGCCGGGCATTGGCATCGGGGATGATCTTGATCGTGTCGCCCGAGGGCACCGCGACGAAGCCGTGCACCTGCAGGATCGAGAGGAACGCCTCGTAGAAGGCGTTCGGCGACATCGGCGTGGACGACAGCATCGTGACCTGCGCCTTGACGCGCGGGTCGACGATGAAGTTCTTGCCGGTCACGGCGCTGACCGCCTCGATGATCTGCGAGAGGTCGGCGTCCTTGTAGTTGGGCGTGATCATGCCCTGCGCCTGTGCCAGCGACGGGCGTGGGGAAGGTCCCCACGGCCAGCACCAGGGCGAGGCCGAGTGCGGCCAGCCGCGTGGATCGTTGGAACAGCTTGTGCTTCATCGTCACTCCGCGGAACTGCCGGGCTCGGCCGGCACTTCATTGACCGGGATTGCCTCCGGCTGGGCCGCCGCAGCCGCCGCGTCCGCGGCGATCTGGGCATTGTTCACGTTGACCTGCACCGATTCGCCATTGCGCTCGACGGTCATGGTCACCGCCGAGGCGGTGTTCATCGTCTGCAGGATGTCCATGCCGCGCGACGCGTCGTCGAGCGGCGTGCCGTTGATGGCGGTGATCAGGTCGCCGGGCAGCAGGCCGAGCTTGTTGAACTGGCTGCGGTTGCGGCCCGGGTAGATGCGGTAGCCGCGCTGCTGGCCGTTGGCGAAGACCGGCTGCGGCCGCAGGATGTCCGTGATGGCCGCCGGGTTGGTCGCCGCCAGCTGGCGCAGCCGGTCGCCGAGCATCGGGTCGGCCTCGCCCGCGCCCGGCGGCGGGCGCGGCCGCCGACATGCCGCCGCCCTGGAACTTCTTGGGCAGCAGCAGGGCCTCGAGCTTGCCGCCCCGGTCGAGAATCGCCCGGTCGGGGTAGACCGAATGGAGCTTGGTGCCGCCGGTGATCGTCTTGCCGACCGCGTAGACCTTGGCCGTAGACCGCGCTCTCGCCGATGATGGCGTAGCCGAGCGTCGGGGTCGGTGTTGGCGATGGTGCCGACCAGCACCAGCGGCATCTGCGAGGCCGCCACGGCGTTCGGGTCGGTCGAGCCCGCGGCGGGGGCGTTGGCCTCGCCGAACAGGTGGGCATTGACGATCGTCGCCACGTCCACGGCGCGGACGGCGGGCGGTGCGACGACGGCCGGGCCGCTCGGGCGCGGGCGCAACGCCGTTCCGGGCCCCGAGCAGCGTCCATGTAAGCTGCACCAGCTGCCAGGCGAGCAGGACCACGAGCAACGCGGAAACGGCCAGCGGCAGCAGCTTTTGCCACCCATCGGCCCGGGCGCCCTGTGCGACGGAGGCGATTCGGCCAAAACGCTCGTTCACGCTCGGGGGCAGTTGCATCAGGTCTCTTGTAAGTGGCCGTCCGGCAAGGCCGTTTCACGGGATGCGGCATCATACGGACTTAGGCGACAGGCTCTCAAGACAGTTGCGTGTCATACGGATGACCACCTCTCGTTTTGAGCAGTCCGGAAGCCACCTCACGAAGTCAGCCCCGCTGCTTGTCAGGGAGGGGGGGTGGCCCTATATAGGACCTTCGGTCGAATCAGGCGGGCAATGAGCGAGGAACATACACAGCAGGGCCACGGTCTGATCGTGGAGGAGGCCCGGCCGCAGACCAGGCGGCCGCCCCTCTACCAGGTCGTCCTGCTGAACGACGACTACACCCCGATGGAATTCGTGGTGGACGTCCTTGAACACATTTTCGGGATGGACCGCACCACGGCCACGCGGGTGATGCTGGAGGTCCACACCAAGGGCAAGGGGGTATGCGGCGTGTACACCTTCGAAATCGCGGAAACCAAGGTCGCGCAGGTCATGACCTATGCCCGGCAGCACCAGCACCCATTACTCTGCACCATGGAAGAGGCCTGAAGCCGTGTTGAGCAGCGAACTCGAGATCTGCCTGAACGAGGCCTTCCAGGGCGCCCGCGAGGCCAGGCATGAATTCATGACGGTCGAGCACCTGCTGCTCGCCATCATCGACACCCCCAAGGTCCGGGAGATCCTGAACGCGTGCGGGGCCGATGCCACGCGCCTGCGCAAGGAGCTCAAGGACTTCGTCGACCAGACCACGCCCGCGCCTGAAGCAGGACGACGACCGCGAAGTGCAGCCCACGCTGGGTTTCCAGCGCGTGCTGCAGCGCGCCGTGTTCCACGTCCAGTCGAGCGGCAAGAAGGAAGTCTCGGTCGCCAACGTGCTGGTCGCGATCTTCAGCGAGAAGCACTCGCACGCGGCCTACCTGCTCGGGCTGCAGGAGATCTCGCGCCTCGACGTCGTCAATTTCATCTCCCACGGGCTGTCCAAGTCCGAGGACGCGCCGCGCGCTCGGCTGAGGACGCAGGCCGGCGCAGACCGAGGCGCGAGCGCGACGCGGAAGGCGCCTCGGCGCTCGAGAAGTTCGCGACCAACCTGAACAAGCTCGCGCAGGAAGGCCGCATCGACCCGCTGATCGGCCGCGCGCTCGAAATCGAGCGCACGGTCGAGATCCTGTGCCGCCGCCGCAAGAACAACCCGCTGTACGTGGGCGAGGCGGGCGTCGGCAAGACCGCGCTGGTCGAAGGCCTCGCGCGCATGATCGTCGAGGGCAAGGTGCCCGACGTGCTGGCGGACAGCACCGTGTACTCGCTCGACCTCGGCTCGCTGATCGCCGGCACCAAGTACCGCGGCGATTTCGAGAAGCGCCTGAAGGGCGTGCTCGCCGAGATCAAGAAGCAGCCGGGCGCGATCCTGTTCATCGACGAGATCCACACCGTGATCGGTGCGGGCGCCGCCTCGGGCGGCGTGATGGACGCGTCCAACCTGATCAAGCCCGCGCTCGCGAACGGCGAGCTGCGCTGCATCGGTTCGACCACGTACCAGGAATACCGCGGCATCTTCGAGAAGGACCACGCGCTCACGCGCCGCTTCCAGAAGATCGACGTGGTCGAGCCCACGGTGCCGGAGACGATCGAGATCCTGCGCGGCCTGCGCGCGCGGTTCGAGGAGCATCACGGCGTCAAGTACGCGGACGACGCCCTCAAGGCCGCGGCCGAGCTGTCGGCCCGCCACATCAACGACCGGCACCTGCCCGACAAGGCGATCGACGTGATCGACGAGGCGGGCGCGCGCCAGCGCCTGAAGCCGATCGACCAGCGCGCCGAGTTCGTCACGGTCGAGCAGATCGAGGACGTCGTCGCGCGCATCGCGCGCATCCCGCCGAAGACCGTCTCGAGCAACGACCGCGACGTGCTGAAGAACCTCGAGCGCAACCTGAAGCTCGTGATCTACGGGCAGGACAAGGCGATCGACACGCTGTCGTCGTCGATCAAGATGGCGCGCTCGGGCCTCGGCGACCAGCGCAAGCCGGTCGGCTCGTTCCTGTTCGCCGGACCCACGGGCGTCGGCAAGACGGAAGTCACGCGCCAGCTCGCGCTCACGCTCGGCGTCGAGCTCGTGCGCTTCGACATGTCGGAATACATGGAGCGGCACACGGTGTCGCGCCTGATCGGCGCGCCTCCGGGCTACGTCGGGTTCGACCAGGGCGGCCTGCTGACCGAGGCGATCACCAAGCACCCGCACTGCGTGCTGCTGCTCGACGAGATCGAGAAGGCGCACCCGGACGTGTTCAACCTGCTGCTGCAGGTCATGGACCACGGCACGCTGACGGACAACAACGGCCGCAAGGCGGACTTCCGCCACGTCGTGATCGTCATGACCACCAACGCGGGCGCCGCGGACATGAGCCGGCCGTCGGTCGGCTTCGTCACGCAGGACCACGCGAGCGACGGCATGGAAGCGATCAAGAAGATGTTCGCGCCGGAGTTCCGCAACCGCCTCGACGCGGTGGTGCAGTTCGGGCCGCTCGACGAGCGGACGATCCAGCGCGTCGTCGACAAGCTGCTGGTCGAGGTCGAGGCGCAGCTCGAGCAGAAGGGCGTGCAGCTGCACATCGACGACGACGCGCGGGCCTGGATCGCCAAGCGCGGCTACGACCCGAAGATGGGTGCGCGGCCGATGGCCCGCATCATCCAGGAGCACATCAAGCGGCCGCTCGCGGAGGAGCTGCTGTTCGGCAGCCTCGAGCATGGCGGGCACGCCTTCGTGAGCGTCGGCAATGACGACGCGCTGAAGGTCGAGTCTCGCAGCGCGGACGAGCCTGCGTTGCTCGAGTAACCTTTCCGCGTTGCATCTCGCCGCGTTGCACCTCTCCCGCTTCGGCGGGAGAGGTCGCCCGCAGGGCGGGTGAGGGTCGCTGGCGTCCGATCCGGTGTTCTTTCCGGCGAGCGGAAAGGCAGACACGCTCGCCGGAAAGAACACCGGATCGAACGCTTGACGTCACGCGCCTGAGCGCCTTTTCCGCCGAGGCGGAAAAGGTCGCACGGCGCACGCAACGTGGAGCAGGTGCGTCGGAGCACGCAGGCTGACAGGGCTGCGCGATCGACTGCAGCGCCGTCATTGAGGGCAGGGCAGCCTGGGCCTGTGCACCCAAATCAGCTTCCTGCTGGCCTGTCGCAGCGCGCACCCCACCCGACACTGAGCGCCTCTGCATCCGTCCGGCTGCATGCGCCGTGCGGATCGTCGGGCCTGAAGAACGCCCGCTATTGCCGCCTTTCGTTTCGGCCCGACGAGACGCTCAGGCGCCGGGACGTCAGGACGGGGTTCCGTTCTTCGTCCGGCGAGCGTGTCTGCCTTTCCGCTCGCCGGACTCGGAACCGGAAGCCCGTCCCTTGCACGTCCGGGCTCTTGATGCGCTCTCGCCGGGCCAGAAACGAAAAAGCCGGCAAAGCCGGCCTTCTTCAACCCAACGACCCGCCGGCACGAACCCGGACGGGTGCAGCAGGACGCTCAGCGCCCGCGATAAACGATGCGGCCCTTGGTCAGGTCATACGGCGTCATTTCGACCGTGACGGTGTCGCCCGTGAGGATGCGGATGTAGTTCTTGCGCATCTTGCCGGAGATGTGAGCCGTGACGACGTGACCGTTCTGCAACTGCACGCGGAACGTCGTGTTGGGCAGCGTTTCGACCACGCGGCCTTCCATCTGGATCGCATCTTCCTTCGACATGCACCCTCTCATGCACCCCAAAAGCCGCGCGAATTCTGCATAAAGGCCCGTTTGAAAGCAATGAGAATGCGCGCCGCGATCCAGGCGCTGCCATGCGCAGGCGGCGTGTCTCAGCGGGCGTCGCCGGGAGCGGTGACCGGGGCGAGGGCGGGAATCCCGCGCTCGAGGTGCGCGATGAATTCGGCTCGCGGAATCAGTCTCGCGCCAAGCGTGAACAGGTGATCGCTGGCGACCTGGCAGTCGATCAATTCGACGTTGCGCTGCCGCAACCATTGCACGAGGTCGTGCAGCGCGACCTTGCTGGCGTCGGTCGCGGTGCTGAACATCGACTCACCGAAGAAGATCCGGCCGAGCAGCAGTCCGTACAGGCCGCCGACGAGGCGGTCGTCGAGCCAGACCTCGACCGAGTGCGCGTATCCGAGCCGGTGCAGCTCGCCATACGCCGCCCGCATGGCGGGCGAGATCCAGGTGCCTTCGATGCGCGCGGGTGCCGCTGTCGGCACACAGCGCGATCACCGCTGTCGAAGCACGTGTCGAACGTCACGCGAAACCCGCGGTTGCGCAGGGTCTTGCCCAGGCTGCGCGAAACCTTCAGCTCGTCGGGGAACAGCACCATGCGCGGATCGGGCGACCACCACAGGATGGGCTGGCCCTCGGAGTACCAGGGGAAGATGCCGCGACGGTAGGCCGCGAGCAGGCGCTCCGGGCGCAGGTCGCCGCCCACGCAGAGCAGGCCATCGGGATCGGTCAGCGCGCTCGTGACCGGCGGAAACGCATCGGGCGGATCCGTGGGTTTGAGCCAGGGAATCATGGTCGGGCGTCCGGCGTCGGGCGCGGCGGGCCGCGCTGGAAGGGCAGGTGCTCGCGGGCGGCCGCGATGTAGTCGTCGACGGCTTCGCGTTCGCGTTCGAGGTAGCGCGCGACGGCAGTGCGGAAGCCGTCATGCTCGAGCCAGTGCGCCGACGTCGTGCGCGTCGGTTCGAAGCCGCGCGCGAGCTTGTGTTCGCCCTGCGTGCCCGGGTCGAAGAACTGCAGGCCGCGCGCGATGCAGTGCTCGATGCCCTGGTAATAGCAGGCCTCGAAGTGCAGCGAATCTTCCTGCCCCGCCGAGCCCCAGTAGCGACCGTAGAGCCAGCCGCCGCCTTCGAAGAAGATGGCCGCAGCGACCGGCGTGCCCGCGCGCTCGGCGACCTTGACGACGACCGTGCCGGGCAGCGCGGCGGCGACCCGCATCAGGAACTCGACGTTGAGGTAGTGCCCGTTGCCGTGGCGCAGGAACGTGCGCTCGGAAAAACCGAAGATCGTGTGCCACAGGCCGGCGTCGATGTCTTCGCCGGCGAGCGAGCGGAAGGCGATGCCCGATTCCTCGACCTTGCGCCGTTCGCGCTTCGCCTTCTTGCGCTTGTCGGCACGGAACGTCGCGAGGAAGTCGTCGAACGTGCGGTAGCCGCGGTTGTGCCAGAGAAAGCGGCAATCGTGCCGGCGCAGGAAGCCGGCGCGCTCGAGCGCGGCCTGGTCCTCGTCGAGCGTGAAGTTGACGTGCGCACCCGATGCGGCCGCGTGCCGCGCCGACTCCAGCAGCAGGGCCGCCAGCTGGTCGCGCAGTTCGTGCTGCGAGGCGTCGTCGACCGGGTGCCATCTGCCTGCAGCCCTGTCGCGAGCAGGAAGCGCGGACCCGTCACCGGCGTGAACGGAATCGCCGACAGTTGCTTCGGGTAGTACTCCAGGCCCGCGCGCTGGTACGACTGCGCCCAGCTCCAGTCGAAGACGAACTCGCCCCACGAGTGGGTCTTCAGGTACTGCGGCACGGCAGCGACGAGCTTGCCGCTGCGCGAGTCGCGCACCACGAGGTGAGCCGGAATCCAGCCCGAGTCGACGCCGACGCAGCCGGTGGCTTCGAGCGCGTCGAGGAACGCGTGCTGCAGGAACGGGTGGCCGGAACGGTCGAGCGCGTCCCAGTCGTGGGCGTCGACCTCGGCGATGCGGCCGACGATCTCGGCCTTCAGCGGCACGGCATGTCAGTGGGCAGCCGCATCCACGGCGTCCAGGTACTTGTCCGCGTCGAGCGCTGCCATGCAGCCCGTGCCCGCCGAGGTGACCGCCTGGCGATAGACGTGATCGGCCACGTCGCCCGCGGCGAACACGCCGGGCACGCTCGTCGCCGTCGCGCCACCCGCCGTGCCCGACTTCACGGCGATGTAGCCGCCGTTCATGTCGAGCTGGCCCGCGAAGATCTGCGTGTTCGGGATGTGGCCGACTGCGATGAACAGGCCCGCGACTTCGATGTCCCTCGTGCCCGAGCCGTCGGTGGCCGCAACGCGCACGCCCGTGACGCCCGTGTCGTCGCCGAGCACTTCGTCGACCGTGTGGTTCCAGACGATGTCGACGGCGCCGGCGCGCTGCCGCTCGAACAGGTGATCCTGCAGGATCTTCTCGGAGCGCAGCTTGTCGCGGCGATGGATCAGCGTGACGTGCGAGGCGATGTTCGACAGGTACAGCGCTTCCTCGACGGCCGTGTTGCCGCCGCCGACGACCGCGACGCGCTGGCCGCGGAAGAAGAAGCCGTCGCAGGTGGCGCAGGCCGAGACGCCGCGGCCCTTGAACTTCTCTTCGGACTCGAGGCCCAGGTACTGCGCGCTCGCGCCGGTCGCGATGATCAGCGCGTCGCAGGTGTAATCGCCGCGATCGCCCTTGAGCAGCAGCGGGCGCTTGCTGAAGTCCACCTCGTTGATGTGGTCCATCAGGATCTCGGTGTGGAAGCGCTCGGCGTGTTCGCGCATGCGCTCCATCAGGCCCGGGCCGGTGAGGCCGTGCGGGTCGCCCGGCCAGTTGTCGACTTCGGTCGTGGTCATGAGCTGGCCGCCTTGCTCCATGCCCGTGATGAGCAGCGGCTTGCGATTGGCCCGCGCTGCATAGACGGCGGCCGAGTAGCCGGCAGGACCGGATCCCAGGATGATCAGCCGCGAGTGGCGGGGGTCGCTCATGTATAATTCCTTGCTCGAAAATTGCGCATTGCGCCGACGAAGGCGCGGCATGGTAAGCCTCTCACCGGCCGACGGAAAGCACCGCAGGTGCTGCCCTCATGCGCAATCCGAAAACTGGGGACGCTCACCTGTTTCCTCACCTGTTTCCAAGTCGAAGTCAGGTGAGGGTCCCCAATTTCCGGAAATTGGTGAGCGTCCCCTATTTCGAGGTGGCGGCCGTTCTCCGATGGCGGTAGCCTTATGTAAACCAACGGGTTACGTACGACTCTTGAACTATCAGGTGATGAGATTTGGCTAAGGCGGAAGCGAAGCGCGCCGACGGCGGCGACCAGGCGGCCAACGTGGCCCGCGGACTGCGCGAAAGCGCGCTCTGGATCTTCGGTGCGCTGGCACTGATCCTGTTTGCCTCCCTGGTCAGTTACGACAGGGCGGATCCCGCGTTTTCCTCGACCGGCCAGCCCGGCCCGGTCACCAACCTGATCGGCCCGTTCGGCGCCTGGCTGTCCGACCTGTTCTTCGTGCTGTTCGGGCTGCCGGCCTACCTGTTCCCGATCATGCTCGGCATCGCGGGATACCGCCTGTTCCAGGAGCGCGGCAGCCGCGAACCGGTCGACCGTCGCTCGGCCTCGTTCCGCGGCCTCGGCTTCTTCCTGGCGCTCGCGAGCAGCTGCGGCCTCGCCACGCTGCATTTCTCCGGCGACGGGTTTCCCAACACGGCGGGCGGTGTCGTCGGCTCGCTGCTGGGCGAGGGCCTCGCCAGCTCGATGAGCTTCCTCGGCGCGACGCTGCTGTTGTTCGCCGTCTGGCTGGGCTCGGTCTCGCTGGCCACCGGCGTGTCGTGGCTCAACGTCATGGACTTCGTCGGCAACGGGGTGTTGCGTGGCTTCTCGTTCGTGCGCGAGCGGATGTCCGAGCGCCGCGACCAGAGCATCGGCAAGGAAGTGAAGCAGGCGCGCGAAGTCGTCGTGCGCGAAGAGCAGAAGAAGGTCGCCGAGCGCAAGCCGCCGAAGATCGAGGCGCCCGCGCCCAAGGTCGAGAAGAGCGAGCGCGTCGAGAAGGAAAAGCAGGTCGCGCTGTTCGAGCGGCCGGGCGCCACGGCGCTGCCGGCGTTGTCGTTGCTCGACGATCCGCCCGCGCGCGTCGGCGGCTACTCCGCCGAAGCGCTCGAGGCCATGTCGCGCCTGGTCGAACTGAAGCTGCGCGATTTCGGCGTCGAGGCCGAAGTCGTCGAAGTGCATCCGGGCCCGGTCATCACGCGCTTCGAGCTGCGGCCGGCGCCGGGCGTCAAGGTCGCGCAGATCTCGAACCTCGCGAAGGACCTCGCGCGCGCGCTGTCCGCCATCAGCGTGCGCGTGGTCGAGATCATTCCGGGCAAGTCGACGATGGGCCTCGAGATCCCGAACGAGACGCGCGAGATGGTCACGCTCGGCGAGATCATCAAGTCGAAGGCCTACGACGAGCATGGCATCGCCGATCGCGCTGGTGCTCGGCAAGGACATCGGCGGCAGCCCGGTCGTCGCCGACCTCGCGCGCATGCCGCACCTGCTGGTCGGCGGCACCACGGGTTCGGGCAAGTCCACCGCGGTCAACGCGATGGTGCTGTCGCTGCTCTACAAGTGCGACGCCCGAGCACGTCCGGCTGATCATGATCGACCCGAAGATGCTCGAACTCTCGGTGTACGAGGGCATTCCGCACCTGCTGGCGCCGGTCGTCACCGACATGAAGCAGGCGGCGAACGCGCTGCGCTGGTGCGTCGCCGAGATGGAGCGCCGCTACCAGCTGATGGCCGCCGCCGGCGTGCGCAACCTCGCGGGCTACAACCGCAAGGTCAAGGACGCCGCCGATGCCGGCACGCCGATCAAGGACCCGATCGAGATGAAGCGCCTGCCTCCGGGCGGCGATCCGGCGACCGTGCCGTATCTGCGAACCGCTGCCGTTCATCGTGGTCATCGTCGACGAGCTCGCCGACATGATGATGATCGTCGGCAAGAAGGTCGAAGAGCTGATCGCGCGCCTGGCGCAGAAGGCCCGCGCCTCCGGCATCCACCTGATCCTCGCGACGCAGCGGCCGTCGGTCGACGTCATCACCGGCCTGATCAAGGCGAACATCCCGACGCGCATCGCGTTCCAGGTGTCGGCCAAGGTCGACTCGCGCACGATTCTCGACCAGAGCGGCGCCGAGAGCCTGCTCGGCCACGGCGACATGCTGTTCCTGCAGCCCGGCACCTCGCATCCCGGTGCGCGTGCACGGCGCGTTCGTGTCCGACCAGGAAGTGCACAAGGTCGCGTCGTCGCTGCGCACGCATTCGGCGCCGATCTACATCGACGAGATCCTCGACGGTCCGTCGATGCCGATCCCGGGCCTGCCGGGCGAGGAAGGCGAGGGCGGCGAGGGCGCCGACGCCGAGCAGGACGCGCTGTACGACGAGGCCGTCAGGATCGTCACCGAGAGCCGCAAGGCGTCGATCTCCGGCGTGCAGCGCCGGCTCAAGATCGGCTACAACCGCGCCGCGCGCATGATCGAGGCGATGGAAGCCGCGGGCCTCGTCGGGCCGCTGAACACGAACGGTTCGCGCGAAGTCCTGGCGCCGCCTCCGCCCGAGGTCGGATTGAACATGACGCCTCGCGCGGTTGAGGGCCCCGTGCGTTGCTCGCGCTGCTCCTCGTTCCCATCGCCGCGTTCGCCGCCGACTCCGTCGCGCGCGTCGATGCGTACCTGGGCTCGCTGAAGACGCTGTCGGCCGAGTTCGTCCAGGTCGTGCAGGACAAGCACGGCCAGGTCACCGAGCGCGCGACCGGCACGCTGTCGATCTCGCGCCCCAATCGCTTCCGCTGGGACTACCGCGAGCCGTACGCGCAGACGATCGTCGCCGACGGCAAGAAGCTCTGGCTGTACGATCCCGACCTCGAGCAGGTCACCGTGCGTCTGCTCGAGCAGGGGCTCGGTGCGACGCCCGCGAT
Organism: uncultured Gammaproteobacteria bacterium; assembly: GCA_963828265.1. GTDB lineage: Bacteria > Pseudomonadota > Gammaproteobacteria > Steroidobacterales > Steroidobacteraceae > RPQJ01. The sequence continues at coordinate 108,187 of CAWHEA010000036.1, forward strand.
GCTGCTGTCGGGCTCCGGCAAGGTCGGCGATGCGTTCACGGCCGGCCCGGTCGAGCAGCAGAAGGACTGGACCTGGTGCCGGCTGGTACCGAAGCAGAACGGCTCCGATTTCGAGCGCGTGAGCCTGGCGTTCGACGCCCGCAATGAACTTGCCGCGATGGAACTGGTCGACAAGCTCGGACAGACCACGACCATCGAGTTCGCGCAGGTCAAGCGTGGCGCCGCGCTCGACGATTCGCTGTTTCGCTTCGTGCCGCCGCCAGGCGCGGACGTGATCGGCGAAGCCGCGGCACGCTGACGGCCGAACGCGGTCGCGTGGCCAGCCAGTTGCACAGGATGCCGATGCTCGATCTCCGTTATCGACCGTTCTGGATCGCCGCGAGCGTCGTGCTCGTGCTCGTCGTCGTCTGGGGCAGCCTGCAGACCGCGTTCAGCGGGCCGTCGCATCGCAGGGCTTCGACAAGGTCGAGCACTTCGGCACCTACATGTTCCTGGCGGTCTGGTTCACTGGCCTGTCCCGCAGGCCCGCACTGGTGGCGGTCGTCGCTGGCACTGCTCGGCCTCGGGCTCGCGATGGAGGTCGGGCAGTACGTCATGCAGGCTGGCCGCATCGCCGATCCGCTACGACATGGCGGCCAACACCGCGGGCGTCGCTGCCGGGCTGCTGCTGGCCGCGCTGCTGACCGGCGGCTGGGCGCAGCGGGTCGAGTCGTGGCTGGTCACGGTGAGCTCCCTTCCGCCCGCTCGCCGACCGCATGCGGCCCGCGAGCCTCGACGAGTTCATCGGCCAGTCGCACCTGCTGGCGCCGGGCAAGCCGCTGCGCCGCCTGCTCGAAGGCCGCAGCCTGCATTCGATGATCCTGTGGGGCCCGCCCGGCACCGGCAAGACCACGCTCGCGCGCCTGGTCGCGAAGACCTGCGACTCCGAGTTCGTCGCACTGTCGGCCGTGATGGCCGGCGTCAAGGACGTGCGCGCCGCCGTCGAGCAGGCGCAGCAGATGCGCGCGGGCAGCGGTCGTCGCACCGTGCTGTTCCTGGACGAAGTGCATCGCTTCAACAAGTCGCAGCAGGACGCCTTCCTGCCGTTCGTCGAGGACGGCACCGTCTGCTTCATCGGCGCCACGACCGAGAACCCGTCGTTCGAGATCAACAGCGCGTTGCTGTCGCGCGCCCGCGTGTACGTGCTGCGTTCGCTCACGGTCGACGACATCGCAGCAGGTGCTGCGGCGCGCGCTCGAGCGCGAATTCTCCGCCGGCGACCGAGGCGGTCAAGGCCGACGACGAGGCGATCGCGACGCTGGCGCGGGCCGCGGACGGCGATGCACGCCGCGCCTTGAACCTGCTCGAAGTCGCGGCCGACCTCGCGCGCGCAGGCGAGGGCACGATCACCGAAGAGATCGCCGGCGAAGTCTCCGCCGGTGGCTATCGCCGCTTCGACAAGAAGGGCGAGCAGTTCTACGACCAGATCTCCGCGCTGCACAAGGCGGTGCGCGGCACGGATCCGGATGCGGCGCTGTACTGGCTCTGCCGCATGCTCGATGGCGGCTGCGATCCGCGCTACGTCGTGCCGGCGCGTGATCCGCATGGCCTCCGAAGACATCGGCAATGCCGACCCGCGCGCATTGCAGCTCGCGCTGCGAGGCGGCCGAGGCCTACGAGCGGCTCGGCAGCCCGGAGGGCGAACTCGCGCTCGCGCAGGCCGTCGTGTTCATGGCCGTCGCGGCCAAGAGCAACGCGGTCTACGTGGCGTACAAGGCGGCGATGGCGGACGCGCAGAAGAACGGCACGCTCGACGTGCCGATGCACCTGCGCAATGCGCCGACCAGGCTCATGAAGGGCCTCGGCTACGGCGAGGGCTATCGCTACGCCCACGACGAGCCCGAGGCTTATGCGGCGGGCGAGAAGTATTTCCCCGACGAAATGGAGCCGGCGCGCTATTACGAGCCGGTGCCGCGCGGACTCGAGATCAAGATCGGCGAGGCGCTGGAGCGGTTCCGTACGTTGTCCGGGCCCAAGGGCGGGAAATAGCTCGCGTCACCTCGCCCGTAAGGCGGGACTGGGGGCAAGACGTTACAATTCGCCCCTTACCGACATTCCCGGCTGACCTTTCCATGCTCGACGCCCGCCTGCTCCGTTCCGACCCTGCCGCCGTGGCCGCCAACCTCGCGCGTCGTGGCTTCAAGCTCGACGTCGAGCGTTTCCAGGCGCTCGAGGATCGCCGCAAGGCAGCGCAGGTCGCCGCGGACGAAGTGCGTGCCGCCCGCAACTGCCCACGCCAAGAGCGTCGGCAAGGCGAAGGCCCAGGGGCAGGACATCGCGTCGCTGCTGGCCGACGGCGAGGAACTCGGCAACCGCATGGCCGGCCTCGACAAGGAACTCGCGGACGTCCAGGCCGAGTTCGACGAGCTCGTGCTCGGCCTGCCGAACATGCTGCATGAGAGCGTGCCCGACGGTCGCGACGAAAGCGACAACGTCGAGGTGCGTCGCTGGGGCACGCCGCGCCAGTTCGAGTTCACGCCGCTCGATCACGTTGCCATCGGCGAGAAGCTCGCCAACACCGCGATGGATTTCGAGGCGGCCGGCAGGATTTCGGGCGCACGGTTCGTGGTGCTGAAGGGCGGCCTCGCGCGCCTGCATCGCGCACTGATCCAGTACATGCTCGACCTGCACACGGGCGAGCACGGTTACACCGAGATGTACGTGCCGTACCTCGTCGCGCGCAGCTCGCTCGTCGGCACGGGGCAGCTGCCGAAGTTCGAGGCCGACCTGTTCAAGGTCACCTCCGGCGAGGCGGAGTTCTTCCTGATCCCGACGGCCGAAGTGCCGGTGACGAACCTCGCGCGGGATTCGATCCTCGAGGCGAACACGCTGCCGCGTCGTTATGCCGCGCACACGCCGTGTTTCCGCAGCGAGGCCGGGTCCTACGGCAAGGACACGCGCGGCATGATCCGCCAGCACCAGTTCGAGAAGGTCGAGCTGGTGCACGTCGTGAGGCCCGAGGATTCGTACGCCGAGCTCGAGATCCTCGTCGGCAACGCCGAAAAGGTCCTGCAGGGACTCGACCTGCCGTACCGCGTCGTCGCGCTCTGCGCGGGTGACGTCGGCTTCGGCAGTGCCAAGACCTACGACATCGAAGTGTGGTTGCCGGGCCAGCAGAAGTATCGCGAGATCTCGTCGTGCTCGAATTGCGAGGCTTTCCAGGCGCGGCGCATGCAGGCACGCTGGCGCAACCCGGCGACGAACAAGCCCGAGCCGGTGCACACGCTGAATGGTTCGGGCCTCGCGGTCGGCCGCACGCTCGTCGCGGTGCTCGAGAATTACCAGCAGGGCGATGGCAGCGTCGTGATTCCGCCGGCGCTGCGCAAGTACATGGGTGACGCGGACGTCATTCGCGGTTGAGGTTTTGCAGTGGTGGGGTGGCCGAGCGGTTTAAGGCAGTAGTCTTGAAAACTACCGAAGGTTAACGCCTTCCGTGGGTTCGAATCCCACCCCCACCGCCAAAACGCACGCGCCCCGCCAAGCGGGGCGTTTGCGTTTTGGCCGGGGTGGATGAGAACCCACGGAGTCCGTGGGTTCGACACATCGGCATGCCGATGTGCACGCCTCGCCGCGTCAGCGTGCGAGGGCGCCCCATTGGGGCGAGGGTCGCTGCGGCGATCCGAGTGAATCCCACCCCCACCGCCAATCACTTGTTGCGACAGGAACGCGTCCCACCGCTGGCAGAACAACTCCGCCTGCTGAAAGTAAACGAGCGCGCCGGTGTCAAAGGACTGGACCTGCCAGTTCTTCCGCTGACGCACCCAGTCGGATTCCGAGAAGTCCGCGAAGTCGCCACGCGTGCCGTGTGCGAGCCACACGGGCAGCGCCAGCTTCTCGTAAACGGTGCGAATGTCCGCGCTGAACAGCCTGCCCGACAGGAAGGCGAAAGGCGCACGGTCCGCGCCGGGCTGATGCGTGGTGCGCCACGAGTAGTCGACGAGACCCTCGTCGACGTCATGCGAGCCGAACGTGCGTCGCAGGAAATACCGGATGCTCACGCGGCTCACGAGCCCGTTGAACAGCGCGCCACGCCACACGGGAAACGTCACGGTCGAATACACGCCGGGGATTTCGCGGCTCGTGCCCTCGGCAGCGCGCATCTTGTCGTAGCCGCGGCGGAATCCCGTGGGTGTCACCAGTGTGAGCGTGCGAAAACGGGCCGGCTGCTCCGCCGCCACACGTGCAAGAAACTCGGCCGACAGCGACAACCCCAGCGCATCGACCGGCGCCTTGCCGTGTTCCTGTGCGATCACGTCCAGCATGTCGCGGATGGCGTCGCAGAACAGCTTGATGTCGTAGGGTCGGTCCGACCGGTCCGAGAACCCGTATCCAGGCAGGTCAGGCGCATACACCCGATGGGAGCGCATCGCGTGATCGAACGCCGGCTTCACCTCGCGGACCGAGGCGGCCGCGTTGATGCTGTGAAGCAGCAGCATGGGTTTGCCCGCGCCCGCCACGTAGTAACTCAGCCGGCCACTTCGGCCCGTGTTTCCAGGCGCTCGGCAGCGACGGCAGGCGGCAAGGTTGCGTTGGACATGGTCGGAATCCTTGGGTCAGCGCGCCACGGTCGCGACCAGGCGCGCATAGAATTCAGCCGTCCGGCGCAGGTTGTCGGTCGTCATGTGTTCGTTGGTGCCGTGGATCATCTGCAGTTCGCCGATCGACGCCACGATCGGCTGGAAGCGGTAGATGTCCGTCCGCCAGTCCAGCCAGGTGGCGGCTGTCGGTCGTGGCAGTGACGAGGCCGGGCGCGACTGGAGTCCGTTCTTCGCCCGCCGCGAGTGCCGCCATCACGCGGTACGCCTTCGACGTGCTCGACGACACGGGCGAAGGATCGTAGGCAGGGCCTTCCCAGGCGAGTTGCACGCCGAGGCCCTTGGTCGCGTCAGTCGCGCGTCGCATCACGTCGTCAGCCGTCGTTCCCGGCGCGATGCGGTAGTTGATCCAGGCGCTCGCATCCTGCGGCAGCACATTTTCCTTGGGGCTGCCACGCAGCATCGTCGGCGCGATCGTGGTGTGCAGGGTCGCAGCACCCGCCGCCGTCGATGCGATCTGTCGGACCAGCAGACCGCGGAACAGCCATTCGTTCGCCACGGCGACTCGCACGAGAAGGGGTGCGTCCGGCGCGAGCGCACGCACCATGTCGGCTGCGGGTCCCTCGAACTCGAGCGGAAACGCCTTGCCCGTGATCGCCAGCACGGCCTTGGCGAGCACTTCGACACCGGTCTCGGGTGGCGGTGCCGAGGAGTGTCCGCCTGTTGCCGGCGCCGTGACCCGCAACGTCGCGTAGCCTTTCTCGGCGACGCCGATCAGTGCCACGGGCCGGCCGAGCAGCGGGAAGTCGGAAATGACCGCCAGTCCTTCGTCGAGCACGAACTCTGCGCGCACGCCGCGGGAATCCAGCAGCTGCGCCGCTGCATGGGCGCCATTGCCCCCGGCCTCTTCGTCGTGTCCGCTGACGACATACACCGTGCGACGCGGCACGAACCCCGTGGTGACCAGCGACTCGATGCCCTCGAACAGCCCGATCAGCGATCCCTTGTCGTCGACGGAGCCACGGCCCCACACGGCCCCATCGGCAATCACGCCGTCGAACGGAGGGTGTGTCCAGTCCTGCTCCGTGCCCGGCGTCACCGGTACGACGTCGTGGTGGGCCAGCAGGACGATCGGTGGCAGGGACGGGTCCACGCCACGCCACGTATAGACGAGCGTGTGACCGGCGACCACTTCGCGCGTCATGGCGGCGTGCGCCGCAGGGTAGGTCGCCGCGAGCCAGGCGTGCAGCCGGTCCCATTCGGCCCAGTCATTGTCCTGCGCGTCCTGGTGGCTGACGGTGCGGAACCGAACAGCTTCCGCCAGGTGTTTTGCAGCGAGCGTGCCGTCGATGCGTACGACCGGCGCCAGATCGACCGGTGTCGTCAGCTCGCCGGTGGGCGGCGTGTAGGTTGCCGTGCGATACGCGATCACCGCGACCAGGGCGGCGATCACGACCAACAGGACGACGAGTACTCGGCGGGCCAGGTTCATGTGACTGGATGATACCGGCCTAGTCATTAATACAGCCATGCTTCTCCTACACTGCGAATTTCCGCCTCGTGTTCGACAGCACTAGCCTAGGGTTATGGAGCGAAGAGCGCGCCGACCCGGCGCGCCAAGGCTCCGATAGGGAAGGAGTGCGTCATGAGAAGGAAACTCCTGGCGGTCGCAGTGTCGGTCGCAGCGTGCATGGCCTGGGGCAATGTCCTGGCCCAGCCGTTGGAAGAAATCGTGGTCGAGGCGTCGCCCATCGTGAAGGAGGGCAAGGCGGAGATGGCCAGCCCGGCGCCGGGCTATTACAAGGTCGTGATGTCGAGCCGCGTGAGCTACGCCGATCTCGATCTCGCCAAGACGACGGATGTCGGCGACACTCGAATGGCGGATCAACGAGGCCGCGAAGGTGGTCTGTGAAAAGCTCGGCAAGGCGTATCCAGACTCCGGGCCGGACACGAAGGAGTGCACGAAGCGCGCCGCGGACAAGGCGCTGGCTGAAGCAAGGAAGGTCGCCGCGTCCAGGAAATAAGCGCGCAGCCGTATTCGCGAGGCATCGACGGGCGCCCCGTAAGGGCGTCCCGGCAGTGGGTTCGTCGTTCCAGCCGCGCGAGGATGAGCGGTTGACGGAAAGGATCGGCGACAATGGGAGAGTTGTCGTTAACAGGAATTCCGAGGCCGCCCATGAAGACCCGCATCACCGAACTCTTCGGCATCCAGCACCCGATCATCCAGGGCGGCATGCATTTCGTCGGGTTGCCCGAACTCGCGTCGCGCCGTCTCCAACGCGGGCGGGCTCGGCATGATCACGGCGCTGACGCTCGGCACGCCGGAGAAGCTCGCGGCGGCGATCAAGCGCTGCCACGAAATGACCGACAAGCCGTTCGGCGTGAACCTGACCTTCCTGCCGACGTTTGCGAACCCGCCGTATGCGGAACTCATCCAGGCGATCGTCGAAGGCGGTGTGCGCATCGTCGAGACCGCGGGCCGCAGTCCCGAGGAGTACATGCCGGTGCTGAAGCAGCACGGCATCAAGGTGATCCACAAGTGCACGTCGGTGCGGCATTCGCTCAAGGCCGAGCGCATCGGTTGCGATGCGGTCAGCGTCGACGGCTTCGAGTGCGGTGGGCACCCCGGCGAGGACGACGTGCCTAACTTCATCCTGCTGCCGCTCGCCGCGGAGGCGCTGAAGATTCCGTTCGTCGCTTCGGGCGGCATGGCTGACGGGCGCAGCCTCGTCGCGGCGCTGGCGCTCGGCGCCGACGGCATGAACATGGGCACGCGCTTCATCGCGACGCAGGAAGCGCCGGTGCATGCGAACGTGAAGCAGGCGCTGGTGCAGGCCAGCGAACTCGACACCCGCCTGATCATGCGGCCGTTGCGCAATACGGAACGTGTGCTGCGCAACGCCGCGGTCGACAAGGTCGTCGCAATCGAGAAGGAGAAGGGCGCGGCGACGACGATCGACGACGTCCGCGAATACGTCGCCGGGGCCTACGTGAAGGTCATGCAGCAGGGCGACATGGAAGCGGGCGCGTGGTCGTGCGGCATGGTCGCCGGCCTGATCCACGACGTGCCGACCTGCCGCGAACTGATCGACCGGATCATGGCGGAAGCCGACGCGATCGTCGCGCGCCGGCTCGAGGGCATGCGGGCAGGCTGACCGTCAGATCTCGCCGCGCTTCGCGAACCGGGCGATGTGGTCGCCGGCCCGGAAGGCGAGCGCCTGGATCGTCATCGTCGGCTGTCCGCGCCCCGACGTCACCATGCTCGAGCCGTCGCAGATGAACAGGTTCGGGATGTCGTGCGTGCGGTGGTACTTGTCGACGACCGACGTCTTCGGATCGTTGCCCATGCGGCAGGTGCCGAGCAGGTGCGCCTGACAGTGCTGGACTCGTCGCCGGAGTCTTCCAGACTTCGAGCGCGCCCGCGGCCTGCATGACTTCGGCGCCGCGGTCCTGCAGGAAGCGCGCGATCGCCAGGTCGTCCGGATGATCCTTGTAGGTGATGCGCATGCGCGGGCAGGCCCCAGGCGTCCTTCAGGTCCGGGTCGAGGTCGATCGTGTTGGTCTCGAGCGCCAGCGACGTGCCGTGCGTGGCGACGATCATCGCCCGCGGCATCGCTTCCAGCACCGACTTGAAGCCTGCGCCCCACGGCGGTCCGGCGGTGGCGCGAACAGCGACCAGGCGATCGGCATCGGACCGATGCGCGCGTCGATGCCGCCGCCGCCGTAGAAGCCGCGCTTCGGGTCGTTGTCGTAGAAGTCGTGCACGATGCGCGTGACCTGCACGCTCTTGTACTCGTTCAGCTCGTGCTCGAACAGCGCGTCGACCTCGGCGTAGGTGTTGAACATCAGGTTCTTGCCGACGTAGCCGCTCGAGTTGGCCAGCCCCTGCGGGAACCTGGGCTGGCCGACATCAGCAGCAGCCGCGGCGTCTCGCGCGCCGTTGGCGCACAGCACCACGGCGCGTGCCTTCTGGAACTGCTCGCTGCTTGTCCGCGTCGAAGTACGTCGACGCCGGTGGCGCGTCCCGCCGCGTTCGGTCTCGATGCGCGACACGTAGCTCTGCGGCCGCACCTCGCAGCGCCCGGTCGCCTCGGCCTCCGGAATCATCGGTGTACGAGCGTCGACGACTTCGCCCGCATCTCGCAGCCGAAGCCGATGCAGAAGCCGCAGTGCGCGCAGCGCTGGCCGGTCGCTTGTAGGGCTCCGAGGCGATCGCCATCGGCGCCGGGAGCGGGTGCAGGCCCGAGCTTGCGCGCGCCGCGCTCGAGCAGCACGCCGGACGACTTCACCGGCAGCGGCGGCATCGGGTACGGCTTGCGCGCGGCGGATCGAACGGGCTGGCGCCGGCGAGCCCCGACACGCCGATCTCCCACTCGACCTTCGTGTAGTACGGCTCGAGGTCGTCGTAGGTGATCGGCCAGTCGGCGAAGTCGGTGCCGGGGATCGCGCCGAGCGGCTGCGCTCGTGAAGTCGATCTCGTGCAGGCGCCAGAAGTTGGCGGTGAAGTGCACGCTGCTGCCGCCCACTTCGGTGCGTACCAGGCGGCGGGGAAGTCGGCGACGCGCTCCGCCTTTCCGTCGCCGATTTGCGGAACGTCTGCGGGTTCGTGTGAGCTTGTTCGTAGATCGCCGTCAAACCAGTGGCCCAACTCGTCGTGCCGGAAGTCGGCGGCCGTGAAGCGCGGCCCCTGCTCGAGCACCACCACGTCGAACCCGGCCTGCGACAGCTCGCGTGCCATCACTCCGCCGGCGGCCCCGGAACCGACCACGACGAAGTCGACGGTGTCGTTGGGCTTGAACTTGCGCGCGCTCATGATTGCTGCTCCGCGGACTTCGCGTACGGCACGAACCCGGCGTATTCGGCGTCGTAATGCCCGAACGGCGGTTGCCACGCATGCTGGTCGACGAAGCCGACGAGTTTCCAGCCGAGCTTGTCGGCGTTGCCGCCATACGAGGGCAGGGCAAGCAGCCCGAGCACCGTCAGGAATTTCATGCCGCCGAAGAACGGCGTGCGCTCGACGTGCTTCAGGTACGCGGTCTGGTCGTCGAACGACAGGTCTGCAAACTGCGCGACGCCCGGATGGTGCTTCGCGCACTTCGCCTGGAAGTCGGTGAGCCCGGCGATGAAGTCCGGTGCGTCCGCCTTCCATACGCCCGTGTGCACGTGGTCGACGAAATAGACGACACCGGCTTCGTGGGCGCCTGGCGTGGCGCCGCTCGGGACGATCTGCGAGGCAATCGCGTCGACGTCGCGGGCCTGTGCCGGGGTCAGCAGACGGAATTTGCTGCGATCGGCCGTATCCGTGGCCATCTGGTGCGCATGCCCGGCTGCCGCGACGACCTGCGGCCAGCTGGCCGCGAGCCACGCCATGCCCAACGTGCCACCGGAAGCCTGCAGGAATTTCCGCCGAGAGGTATCTGTCGAGGCCACGTGCGTTCTCCCTGCGAGCGTTATTGTGGACTGAGTATGCTATGCGTTTGGCATCCGCGCTCTTTTTTGCATTGCAGCGCTCCCAGCAAGACCGACAGGAGGTTCCATGAAGACATCCGCCCGCAGACTTTTTGCCTCGTCGTTCACGTGTGCAGTGCTTGCGCTGCCGCTGGCCGCGCCTGCCGCCGATGCGATCGTGCGCCGGCCACTGGCCGATTTTCCGATCGCGAGCAGCGTCGCCGTGCCTGGCACCGCGCGAATCGTCTTCGTCAGCGGCACCCTGGCGGACGTCGCCAAGCCGGAGGCACCCGCCGGCAGCATCGAGCGGCTCGGCGATACCGAAACCCAGTCGGCCAGTGTCCTCGCCAAGATCGAGAAGGAGCTCGCCGCCTCAGGACTCACGATGGCCGACGTCGTGAAGATGAACGTCTTCATGGTGGGCGACCCGGCGCAGGGCGGCGGCATGGATTTCGGCGGCCTGATGAAGGCGTACTCGCGGTACTTCGGGGAGGCGAGCAAGGGCAACCTGCCGGCGCGGACCACCGTGCAGGTTGCGGCATTGCCTGTGCCTGGCGCGCTGGTGGAGATCGAGGTGGTGGCGGCGCGCTGACGGGCGGCACAACTCACGGTCGCGGGCGATATCCGGAAATCACTGGCGTAAAACGAGACGCCCATTCCGTTTCCCGGGGGCGATTCACGAAACCTTCAACTGCTTGACGCAGCGCAGCAATGTGCTGGGCCGATCCTGCGCGCACGCCAAACCGGCGGACGAGTTCTGGAGTGACCGATGGAAATCGCAGGGATCGTGATCATTGCCTCAGTCGTGCTGTACCTGCTGCAGCAGATCGAGGAGTCATTGCGGTAGGACCGCGTTGTTCCTACACCGGCTTCGGGATCAGGCCGATTGCTGCAAGGGCCTGGCCCGAGGTTACGGTGTGCATGCTCGACGACTACCTGATGCCGGTGGCAACCTTGCCGCCTTTCACACCATCCGCTCAAGGAGGATCGTCATGGCAGAAAACGCCGTTCGCTGGTTCGAGATCTACGTGCAGGACATGGCCCGCGCTCGACGCTTCTACGAGACCGTCCTGGGCGTGAAGCTCGAGCAACTCGGTCCGGTTGACCAGGACCTGGAGATGTGGGCATTCCAGATGTCACCGGACCGGCCCGGCGCCGGCGGGGCGCTGGTGCGCACGCCCGGCATGCCGTCGACGCCCGGCGGCACGATGGTCTACTTCGGGTGCGACGACTGCGCCGTCGAGGCCGGTCGCGTGGCGAAAGCCGGCGGCAAGATCCAGCGCGAGAAGATGTCGATCGGCGAGTACGGCCACATCGTCCTGGCCATCGACACCGAGGGCAACCTCATCGGGCTGCACTCGATGGCTTAGCGCGCCGTCGGCGGTTCAATCGCTTCGACCGGCGCGCCCGCTTTCTTCCAGGCGCCGAACCCGCCGTCGATGTGGGCCACGGGCGTGAGTCCCATGTCCTGCGCCGTTTTTGCCGCCAGTGCGGAACGCCAGCCGCCGGCGCAGAAGAAGACGAAGCGGTTGCCCGAGGCGAAGAAGTCCTTGTGATACGGGCTTGCCGGGTCGATCCAGAACTCGAGCATCCCGCGCGTGACATTCACGGCGCCGGGCATGCCGCCTTCGCGCCAGCGTTCGCGCGGGTCGCGCAGGTCGATGAACGTGACGTCGGGCCGGCCGAGCAGGGCGCGTGCCTGCTCGACGCCCAGCGTCTCGATCTCGGCGAGCGCCTCGTCCACCAGTTGCTTCACGCTTTTTTTCAGTACCAACGGCACCGTCGTCTCCTGTGAATCGGTCGCTGCAAATGTTCCAGCGTCAGAACCCGAGGCGCTCGAGCGCATTTGCCACGCGCGCGCGGGTGACTTCGGACTTCATCGGGAAGGAGCGGAAGAAATCTTCGCGCGTCAGCACGGGGTTGCGGCTGCGTACATCGCCGGCCCACGCCGCGGCTTTCGCGTCGTCGCCGATCATGGCGTGCGTGGCGGCGGCGATCATTGCGATCAGCACGTGCGCGCCCGGCGAGCGCGCCGCGCGTTCGGCCCATTCGGCCGCGGCGAGGTCTTCGCCGACGACCATGTGGGTAAAGGCCCGCGTCCCCAGCATCGCGTAATAGAGTGGATCGAGCGGACTCAGGCGCATCGAAAGGTCGACGTGCGCGCGGCCCTGCAAGCCGCGTCCCGCGAGCGTCTCGGTCCAGGCCTGCGCGTAAATGCCCTGCGCGTAGTTGGGGCTGATCGTGGTCGCACGCTCGAGCCACGCCAGGCCGCCTTCCAGGTCGCCCTCGAGCCAGTAGGTGCGGCCCATCGTGAAGTTCACGAACGGGTCGAGCGGGTCGAGTTCCAGGCCTCGTTGTGCGAAGCGACGCGCCAGGCCGGATTCGCCGGCGATATCGTCCGTGTGCCGCATGAACGCGGTCTGGAAGTGCACGAACGACAGCCCCGCGTGCGCGCGTGCGAAGCCCGGGTCTTGCGCGACAGCCTGCTGGAACAGCGCGGTGGCCGCGGCATTGTCCGTGCGGTTGAAGCGGTACATGTGCTGCAGGCCGAGGTGGTATGCCGACCACGCGTCGAGGTTCTCGGTGACCGTCAGGCGAGCCAGGTTCGCTTCGTGCAGCGGAATCTGCAGCTCGAGCGCCGTCAGTATCCGCAAGCGGATGTCCTCACGGATGGCGTGCACGTCGTCGATCGACCCGGCAAAGCGGTCGGCCCAGACGACGCCGCCGCTGCGCGTATCGACGAGCTCGACAGTGACGACGAGGTTGGAGCCGGCGACGTCCACCGTCCCGGTCAGGCAATACCGAACGCCGAGCACGCGACCGATCTCGCGCATGTCGGCGTCCTCGGAGCGCAGGCGAAACGACGAACCGCGCGCCGTGACGAACAGCCAGCGCAGTCGCGACAGCTCCGTGATCAGTTCGTGGGGCAGGGCGTCGGCGATGGCTGCATACGGTCCCGCATCGCCGATGAGGCGAAACGGCAGCACGGCGATCGAGGGTCGCGTAGGCAGTTCAGCGTGCTGGCCAACGGGCAGCTCGGCAGGTCGAGGCTCGGCGAGCTGCAGGGCCCTGGCGACCTTCACCTCGGCGACGAAGCGAAAGCCCTGGCCATGGATCGTCCGGATGAATCGCTGCGCCTGGCCGTCGTCACCGAGCGCCTGCCGTGCCGACTTGATGCGACTCGAGAGTGCGGCGTCCGAGACGACGCGCCCGTCCCAGATCTTGTCCAGGATCTCGTCCCTGGAGACCAGTCGCTCCCGGTTCTCGACCAGCAACGCAAGCAGGGCAAAGACCTGTGGTTCGACGGGGTGCGGTGTGCCGCCGGCGCGCAGTTCCGCCTTGGCCGTGTCTAGCTCGAAGTTGTCGAACCGGTAGAGCATGGTCCGGAGGATACCGCCGGGCGCAGTGCGCGCCCAGAAAGCTCCATGAATTCTCCACGCCTTCTGCAAGCTTCGGCCGGCGCGGACTGCCAATCTTTGCCCACCTGCCGCCAGACCAAGGAATGCGACCATGACCCGGCCCATCCAACGACTGACCCTGTCCGCCATCCTGTGCGCTGTCCTCGGTGCTGCTGGCGTGCTGAACGCCGAAACCCCGATTGCGCCCGGATCGGATCGCCCCTTGGCCCTGTCCGAAACGGCCACTGATCTGCAATGGGGCGATTGCCCCGCGATCTTCCCGCCTGGCTGCAAGATCTCGGTGCTGCACGGCAACCCTGCCGAGCCCGGTGCCGACGTGTTCCTGCGTGTGCCGTCGGGCTATACGATTCCGGCGCACTCGCACACCTCGGCCGAACGCATGGTGCTCGTCTCCGGCCAGCTCGACGTGACCTACGTCGGCCATCCCACTGTCAGCTTGAAGCGTGGTGATTACGCGTATGGGCCGGCCATGCTGCCGCACACGGCTCACTGCAACGGAGCCGAGGCCTGCACGCTGTTCATCGCGTTCAACAGTGCGGTGGACGCGCTGCCGTTCGAGGGCGTGATCGCCCAGGCGGCGCACTGACCGGCTGGCCCGGTGCCACCTGAATTCCAAGCCCAACCCCTGGGTTCCGGGCTCGGCCCGCGAACTCGCATTCAACCGACGGAAGGAGAGACGACATGCCCCTGGTTACCATCGATGTCATCAAAGACGTGTTCACCCCGCAGCAGAAGGCCGACATGATCGCCAAGGTCACCGCGGCAATGATCGAAGTGGAAGGTGAAAACATGCGCGGCGTCACTTGGGTCAAGATCAACGAGATCAATAGCGGCGATTGGGCCATCGGTGGCCAGGCGCTCAGGACCTCAGACGTGCAGGCGCTGGCCGCCGGCAAAGCCGCGTAGCAGTCCGTCGCGCCCTCTCCCGTTGCAGCGGGAGAGGGTGGGGGCGAGGGTTCTTATTGGGGACCCACGCGCTTCATGTTCTTGTCGAAAAATGCGACGACGCTGCCATTCATGCTCGCATGGAAGGCTTTTCTGTCGAACTGTGCAGGATCCGAGCAGATGCCAGGAGGCCTGAGCAGGCCGCAGGGCGCGAGAAAGGAGAAATGGCCAGCCCCGGGAACCGCGTGAAACTCTACCCGTGGCCCCAGCGCCTCGCGAACGGGCTTGGCATTGGTGGCATACGGGACATTGGTATCCTGGTCGGCGCTCCAGAGCTGAATCGGCACGCTCACATTGCCGAACGCGTTCGGGCCCATCGCAAATCCCAGGCCCGGTGCTGCCACGACCGCTGCCTTGATTCTCGCGTCGGGCACAAAGACATCGCCCATGCCCGGCGTCTCGGAGCTCAGAAAAGGCGACTTGGCGTGACGGAGTAAATCGCACGCAAACTCTGGCGACTCGGTGCAATGCTTTGCAATGATGCGAAGATCAGGTTGAGCACCAACCGCGGTCAATACCGTGAATCCGCCCGCAGAGAACCCGAAAGCACCGACTCGTTCCGGGTCGATGCGGTCGCGACCCTGCCAATTGGTGAGCATGTAATCGACGGTGTCGTGCAGTTGCCGATTGCGCCCGCTGAGCCACGACACCGAGCCGACGGCGCTCTGGTCCGCGTAGTTGTCACCGGCGTGCATGGGAGCTGCGACGACATAGCCCGCGTCTGCGAGGGCAAGGGCCAGGTCCGCGTGGCTGCCGAGCCCGCCGCCGTTGCCGTGCGAGATCACCACCAGGGGTAATTCGCGTCCTGAAACCGGGCCGTTGGCCGCCACGTCCATCAGCAGGGGGCCCAGCAACGTCGTCGGTCGGGGATGCGCCGTAGTTGGATACCATACGCCGACAGGGAACGACTGCCCGTCGGCGCCGGTCGCTCGCGCGACCTGGAAACCCACGGGACGCTCGGTGCGTAGCGCCATCAGGAAAGCGGCGCCAACAAGCCCGCAGGCCAGGACTGCAACGGCAATCAATACCCGACGAACCCATTTCATTTGCCTTCCCCAGTGGTACGTCGACGGCGGCGCGTATTGCAGCGGGAGGATGACAGCTGCACTCCCGCAATAGAAGCACGATGGCGTCTTGAAAACATCACTTGACCGCGTGCAGCGCACCCCGCTCAATGTCGCCCGATGACACAAGCCCCCGAACTGCACACGCTGCACGCCACACTGTCGTCGAGCCTGGCGGCGACGCTCGGCACGCCGAGGCCGCTCCTCTACGATCACGGGGCCCACCCGCTGGAAGACCTGCCTGCCCACGTGCGCGCTGCCTCTTCGATTCGCCTGCAGGGCAATCGCCTGGTGATCCTGCAGGACGACGTCAACGCGCTCGCGGTGCTCGATCCCGCGACCGGATCGACGTATCCGATCCTGCTGCCTGCCGGGCCGGAGGGTGCGCGAGTGTTCGACGACGAGCGCGGCAACAAGAAACTCAAGCTCGATCTCGAGGCTTGCATCGTGCTGCCGGATGGACGACTGGTGGCGTTCGGATCGGGCTCGAGTCCGCAGCGCGAGAAAATCGTGATGGTGGCTCCGGGAAAAGGCGCGATGGCACAGCAGTGGTCGGGTGAGGATCTCTACGCGGGGCTGCGTGTCCATAGCGGCGCACGCGGAGCCCGGCTCAATATCGAAGGCGCCGTGGTGCAGGGTGGATGGCTGCGGCTGTTGCAGCGGGGCAATGGCAAGCGCGGATTCGAGCCCTGGAATGCCATCCTGGACGTTGCGCTGGACAGGTTCCTGGGCTGGCTCGATGGCCGCCATCCGTTCCCGCCGGTTCGGCGCATATTCGAGGTTCATCTCGGCGACTTGGATGGCGTGCCATTCGGGTTCACGGACGCAGCCGTGACTGACGACGGGCGTGTCGCATTCCTCGCGTGCGCAGAAGACACGGAGGATGCGCTCATTGACGGGCCGGTGATGGGTTGCCGCTTTGGCTGGCTCGATGCGGAGAACCAGGTCGTCGTCATGACTCCTGTCGTCGAAAGCGATGGCCAGCCGACGCGCCTCAAGCTCGAAGGCATCGAGGTCCGCACCGGAGGTGGAACGGTGTTCGACGTAGTCGCGGACATGGATCGCGGCGACGTGCCGGCGCAGATCGTGGAGCTGGTGGTCCGCGAGTGATTTCCTGCTCCCTCTCTCGCTGCAGCGAGAGACGGGACCACCGCGTCTCGCTCCTATGTGCGGGAGCGAGCAGACGCAGCCGGCGAGTCGTCGCACGCTCTACCGCATGGCGATGACCCGGGCCGGTGCTGCACCGGCAACGACAGGTTGTCACGTCGCCACAGATTCCCCGATGACCCAAATGGGCGCCGCTGCCCGACGTGCGCCGGCACGCGACAGCGAACACGCAGTGCAACCTGGAGGCCGAGGTGTATATGGATATGGCAAACAGTCAGACGTGGATCATTCTCGGGGGCGTTGCGGTCCTGGGCTTGATCGCATTCTCGGCGTGGCTCGTCTCCCGCAAGAACACGAAGCGGTCGCATGGTCTCAAGGAGCGCTTCGGACCGGAGTACGGTCGAACCGTCGAGCAGCTCGGCAGCCAGTCGAAGGCCGAGTCGGAACTGGTTGCGCGCACAAGGCGCGTCGAGAGCCTCAACGTCCTGCCACTGGAGCCTGCCGAAGCCGCGAGGTTCCGTGAGGCCTGGCTGACGATGCAAGGCCGATTCATCGACAACCCCGCAGGTGTCCTGATGCAGGCGGATCAGCTGGTGCGTGAGTTGATGGTCAAGCGTGGCTACCCCGTCGGCGACTTCGAGCGCCGCGCGGCCGATATTTCGGTCGATCATCCGCGGGTCGTGGAGCATTACCGCGCGGCACAGGCCATCGCGGCGCGTAACGACCGGGGCGAGGCCGACACCGAGGAACTGCGCAAGGCCGTGGTGCATTACCGGTCCCTGTTCGACGAACTGCTCGAAGTGCGGGTGAGTCCGGAGGATGCCTCGCCGCCGCTCATGGTTGTTCGATCCTAAACACCGCATGCAGACTCTCATCGACACGGCGCGCGGCCGGCAACTGGACGACGTACCTTGCGCTCCATGTGGTCGTCGGCCTCGCAATTTCGAAGACGTGACGTCCGGCGAGATCAGGACGATCGGCGGGGCGTCACTGGTCGCGGCGCGGGCTGGAGATGAAGTCCGGGTGAATGGCGTGAGCATTGCACGAGCCGATATCGCTGCATCGAATGGCGTCCTGCACGTCATCGATGAGGTCATCCTGCCGTCCGGGACACTGCCGCGGTGGCATGAAATCACTTCGGCGGCCGCGGGCGGGATCGGATCGGTATCGCTTAGCCCTCGACGTCCTTCATCTCGAGCCGCCGCAGCCGTACGCCGGTCGTGACCGACGGGTCCCAGGCAATCATCCGGTTTCGCCCGGCCGCTTTCGCCAGCGTCAGCGCCTGGTTCGCCCGATCGATGGATTCCAGCGCATCCACCTCCGGGTCCAGCAGCGCGATTCCGAACGACGCCGTCACGGGGAACGCAACCCCATCCGCGCCGGCCGACGCGACTCCGTGCGTGACGGTTTCGCGGAGCCGCATGATCAGCGTCTTGGCCGGACGCGAGATCCGTTCCGGACAGCCGGATGAGGAACTTGCCCGCGTCGTAGCGGAACACCTTGTCAGTGAGCCGAAGGTGCGCGGCAATGACCTTGACCGCCGTGACGAGCGCTTGCGCGCCGGCGGCGTGGCCGTGGGTCGCACTGATCTCCCGGGCGCCGTCGAGTTCCATGACGGCGATGCAGCATTGCCGGCCTGGCTGCCTTGCCAGCGCATGCCACTCGCGCAGGTCGCGCATCATCGCCCCGGCGCTGTGCGCGTCGGTCAGCGTGTCTCGACCGTGCAACGCACACTCGATCTCGCGCTTGACGAAGTACAGCGCGTAACTCAGACGCGCGCTGGCTTCTTCGAACTCTTCGATGGCCGTCCGCTCGACGGGCGCACCTGCCGCAAGGCCTCGCAGCAGCCCGGCGGCGATCCGGTGCTGATCTTCGTGCTCGGCACCCAGCATGGCGAATGACGACAGTTCCCGGAGTCCGGGAAGCGCCCGTTCGAAATACCATTGACCGAACAGGCAGCGACGGTGCGCATCCGCCGCCAGGTCGTTCCGATCACACGGCCGCCGTCCCGAGATCACGCGCAGCAGATGATCGCGCCACACGGCGTGGTCGAGCGTGGCCTCTTGCAGTTGCTCCAGGGCCTTCTGCAGCAGGGATGGGTTCGTGCTGTGCATCGGCGTTCCTCGGTAAATGGACTTGGGAGACCGCGGTCTCTCCACATCCTGCTCCTGCCGCTACGTCGCAAGCCTCCGCGCCTGCCAGGGCCAGCGCAAGCCCTGGAGCAGGATCCAGCCTAAGCAGTGCGCATCATCACACTTCACAGATCTCCGTCCCGGCAGAAGACGCCTGCTCGCTTCGGTTCTACGCGCGCCGACGCCTTGGGCACCGCACGCGATGGGGCTGCGGCGCCAGGAGTTCGTCCGCCTCGCTGCGCCGCGATCGATACGAAGACCGCGCTCGCCGTGTGAGCCTCTGGCACGTATAATCAGCGGTGCATCAAGAACGGAGCACGTGCTCCGGCCAACCTGCCAGCTCGGCAAGGTGGATCGCCATTTCGGCGGATGCGGCCCGGCCCCGGGCAACGAAGGAGCGACACATGCATTTCCGTCCATCTGGCCGACCTCGGCGTTTATGGCTTTGACCGCCACGAGGCCACCATCCTCGCGGCACTGGTCACCGAAGACCCGCTGTTGCTGGTCGGTCGCAGCGGCACCGGCAAGACCTTCCTGCTCAACACGCTGTCGGAAGCGCTCGGGCTCGAGCACCGCCACTACAACGCGAGCCTGCTCTCGTTCGACGACCTCGTCGGCTTCCCGTATCCCGACGACGCGCATACAGCCGTGCGCTTTCTGGAGACGCCGGCCACCGTGTGGGGCGCGGAGTCCGTCCTCATCGACGAGATCTCGCGCTGCAAGCCTGAGCACCAGAACCGCCTGTTCTCGCTGGTGCACGAACGCAAACTGCAGGGCTTGCCGCTGCAGCGCCTGCGCTACCGCTGGGCCGCGATGAACCCGTGCACGTCCGACCAGGCCAGCACTGAAGACTATTCGGGCTCCGAGCCGCTCGACCCTGCGCTCGCCGACCGGTTCGCACTGGTCGTGACTGCCGCGGACTGGAGTGACCTCACCCACGCGCAGCAGCAGGCGATCGTCGCGCCGTCCGGCGAGGGCGTCGTCACTCCTCGCAACGAGGCGTTGTGCGTTGCGGTCAACACCTGGCGCGCGTTGTTCGTCGAACAGGCCAATGCTTGCCCGCCGCGGGTGACCACCTACGTCACCACCGTCGTCGGCGCGTTGAACGGGGCGCGCATCCGCATCTCTCCGCGGCGTGCTCGATTGCTGGCTCGCAGCCTGGTCGCTGCGACCATCGTCGCCGGTCGTGCGACATCAGGCACCTTCAGGAGCGTGCTCGAGTGCAGCCTGCCGCACACCACGTGGGGCCAGACGGTCGAACCCGCCGTGATCGCCGCGGCGCACCGCGCGGGCTGGGATGCGTCGCGCGCAGAGGCCGGCGCGTGGATCCACGCGTTCCTCGCGGAGCAGAGCCTGCCGCGCAAGCTCGACCTGCTGCTCGACCATTGCACGGATCCGGATGAAGGCTCGCAGGCCATCGCGCAACTCATTGCGATCGAATCTCCGGATCGCGCCGCCGCGTTCGCGTTCGTCACGTATCCCGCGGCGCTCGGCGGCAAGCTGCCGGTCGGCGCCGAAGGCATGAACGACCTGGCGAAGCTCGCCGTGCCGCTGCTCGACGCCGAGGGCGAACTATCGTGGCAGGAACGACTGAGCGAGCACGGCAGCAGCCACCCGGTCATCGCCGAGATCGGCAAGGTGCTCGCGCCGTTGCGCGACACCCGGCTCGCACGGGCACGGCAGTTCCTGACGGCCTGCGTGGTGCGCGGCATCGCGCTGCCGTCCCCTGCAACGCTGGAACCGCAGATGCACGACTGCGTGAAGCGGCTGCGCAAGCAGGGGCGTCGTCGCGGGAGAGCGGCGGTGACGGTCGTCGGTGACCACTGGGCGCAGCTGAACGCCGCCAAGGCACGCGTCTTCGGTCCGCGGCGAACAGCGGCGGCCCGATGTCGCGACGTCGCACGGAGCGCGTGATGGCGAGCGTCCTGCGCGACGAGGCCTCCCGCATCCGCTTGCCGCAGGTGATTCGCGCCGGGCTGCATTTCGCCGACAAGGATCCATTGCAGGCCGTGCTCGAATCCCTCGCGCGCATCGGCCTCGATGACGCCGAACGATTACGCGATCGTTTTGCAGCCCCGGCTACGCCACTGCTGGTCCGCACCGTGCCCGATGCCCGCTGGGGTGTGCAGGTTGCTCGCGGCACCGACGAGTCGATCCTGCAGCAGGCACTGCTGCTCGGGCTCTGCACGGCCTGGCAGTACGACCCATCGCGTCCCGTGCTGTGGACACGCGCGAGCCTCACGCGCCGGGTCGAGCTGTACGAGCCCGCGGGGTTCTATGCATGAACAAGATGCAGGTGCGTGCCCTGATGCACGAATTGATGGACGAGAACCCGTTCGCGATCCGCGCGGTGCTCAAGATCCTGTCGGTCGAGTTCACGGAGGCCGTGCCGACACTCGCGGTGACCAACGAGCCGCAGCCACGGCTGCTGATCAACCTGGCGTTCATCAACCAGCACTGCCGCACGGAGGAGCACGTGAAGGCGCTGCTGTGCCACGAGTTCCTGCACGTGCTGCTGCGTCACACCGACGAGCGCGGGACGCCGACGAAGGCGCGCCACCTCGCAGTCGATGCGGTGATCAACGCGATCATTCACCGGCAGCTGGGCGAGAAGTACTCGAGCCTGATGTCGACGTACTACTGCGAACGTCAAGGGCCTCATGCCACTGCTGCGACCGATGGACGGTGTCGAGACCGTCCGCTACCGCAGCCACGCGCACCCGGGCAACCCGCCCGTGCCTTCGTGGTGGCATGCCTGGGCCGGGATGTACGCAGGCAGGCTGCTGGCCGACGACATCGAACAACTCGCCCGCGATCTGTCGCAACCCGGGAATGGCGCGGCCAACGCAGCAGGCGAGGGTGACGACCCAGCGCTACCCCGCCTCGACGATCTGCTCGGCAACCACGAGGACGACGCGCCGCTCTCTGAGGCGCTGCAACACGCGCTCGATCGCGCCCGCAAGGAGATGAACGGCGGCGGCATCTGGCGCAACCCGGGTCCCGGCGGTCAACCGCTACGAACTGCTCGTCACACCAAGGCACGCTGCGATCGCGGAGTGGCAGGCCAGGACCATGGCCGTTCTTCGCAAACACCTCGAGCCCGCACCCGGCGCGCCGGCCGCGCCCGTGCCCGTCACCGCGCGGCTGCCCGTGCTCTCGACCTCCGACCGTCGCGCGTTCCTGCGCGCCACGTGGTCGCCGTTCCTGCCCGAAGCGCAATGGGGCGCCACGGCATTGCGGCCCGAGGGTCGCGCGCAGGTGTACCTCGACGTCTCGGGCTCGATGAATGCGGAGATGCCGCTGGTGGTGGCGCTGCTCGGGCGGTTGTCGCGGTGGATTCGCCGGCCGTTCTGGGCGTTCAGCACGGAGGTGGTGCCGGCGGTGATCGAGTGCGGCGTGCTCAAGACCGGCACGTCGGGCGGCACCAGCCTCGAGTGCGTGCTCGCGCACGTCGAGCAGACGCGGCCCGCCTGCGCGGTGATCGTCACGGACGGGTTCGTCGAGACGATCCCGAAGCAACGCCTCGCCGCACTCGCACGGCACACGCGCCTGCACGCCATCGTCACGCGCGACGGCAACCCGGCGCAGCTCAGGAACGCGGGCCTTGCCTACTCGCAGCTCGGGAGGTTGCCGTCATGATCCGGGTCAGCGAAGCGGTATTGCCGGGTCACCCGGACAAGTTGTGCGACTTCGTGGCGGAGAGCCTCGTGCAGGCGGCGCTCGCCGTGGACCCCGAGGCATACGCGCAGATCGAGGCCGCGATCTGGTGCGATCAGTTGTGGCTGTCGGGCGGGTACGCGGCGCGCGGTCCGGCGCTCGACGTGGAGCGGATCGCGGTGGAGGCGCTCGATTCGATTGCACGGGCGGTGAACCCCGCTGCGAAGCGCGACCCGTGGCAGGTGACCAACTGCGTCTGCCGCTACGAGGTGGACCCGACGATCTGGACGCGCCACGTCAACGACCAGGCGATCGTGATCGGCTGGGCCGGTTACGACGACAAGGTGCAGTACCTGCCGCCCGAGCACTTCCTGGCGCTGGAGTTCCGCACCGCGTTGTGGGAGGCGTGCCAGGGCGGCGAGCTCTCGCGTCTGCGGACCCGACGGCAAGCTGATCGTCCGCCTGCGCGAGGACGATGACGGGTTCGCGCTCGAGCACGTGCTGGTGACGCTCGAGCATCCCGAGTCCGTGAGCGTGTTCGAGCTGGCGCAGCGGGTGAGCGCGGTGCTCGGGCAACACTATGGCCAGCTGCGCAGCGTGGACAGGCGATGGACCGCGACGTGGCCCGAGGTGGAATTGCTGGTGAACCCGAACGGCCCGCTCTCGGATGCAGGCAGCCGCAAGGACAACGGCCAGACCGGACGCAAGCTGGTGATGGACTACTACGGGCCGCGGGTCCCACTCGGCGGAGGCGCGATCTACGGCAAGGATCCCATGCACGTGGATCGGTTCGGGGCGAGGAAGGCGAGGGAGATGGCGATCGAGGCAGTGAAGAATGGAGCCGGGGAGTGCCTGGTCAGGGCGGTCTATGCGCCGAACGTGGCCGAGCCGTTGGACGTGCAGGTGGAGATGAGCCGCTGTTTCCGGCTCTGGTCCCGGATCGCGCGGAACTCGCTGTCGGCGCGCCAGTTCGGCCACCGCGACGAGTTCGCGATGCCCAGCCCCACGTCGTAGTACACCTGCAGGTCCTGCAGCGTGCCGCTCACGTCCCAGTCGGGCGAGTACTCGTCCGACGCCTGGTGGTAGCGCTTCGCCGTGTAGTTCGCGAGCCACTGCTTGCCGTGCTCCGCGCCCAGCGTCGGGCTGTCGATGCCCGACTTGGTGTACAGCATCGGCACGCCGGCCTTCGCCAGGTTGAAGTGATCCGAGCGGTAGTAGAAGCCTTTCTCGGGTGACGGCTCCGGCTTCGGCACGCGGCCCTGCTTCGCCGTCGCCCGCGCCAGGTCGTCGTCCAGTTCGGACTTGCCGTAGCCGATCACGGTCATGTCGCGCGTTTTACCGACGCTGTAAAGATTATCCATGTTAATTCCGGAAACCATCTGCGCGACGGGGATCGGCGGATGCGCGGCAAAGTATTCGCTGCCCAACAGCCCCGATTCCTCGGCGGTCACGGCGACGAACATCAGCGAGCGTTCCGGCGCCGGCTTCGTCGCCGCGAATGCGCGTCCCAGTTCGATCAGCGCCGAGATGCCCGTCGCGTTGTCCTGCGCGCCGTTGAAGATCGCGTCTTCGCCCGGTTTGGGATCCGCGTTCTTGCCAAGGTGATCCCAATGCGCGGTGTAGACGAAGGCCTCGTGCGGACGTTTGCTGCCCGGCACGATGCCCACGACGTTGTACGAGGTGGCCTTGCGCACGTCGTTGCGCACGCGACATGCTCGCCGTGAAGCCGAGTCGCTTTGCCCTTGAAGCCGCGAGTCGATGAAGCTTTTTTCAACGCTGCGAAGTCCATCCCCGCTGCCGACAACACGCGCGCTGCCGCGTCTTCCGTGATCCAGCCTTCGAGCGCAAGCCGCTTGGCCTGGTAGTCATCGATGAGCAGGTCGAACTGCGGCTTCGACGCGCCATTGCGCGGCACGTCCCACGGATAACCCGCCGCCTTGGTCTCGTGGATGACGAGCAAGCCGGCCGCGCCGTGACGCACGGCCTCGGCGAACTTGTAGTCCCAGCGGCCGTAGTACGTCATCGCATTGCCGGTGAAGAGCTGCGGGTCCTGCGTGGCGAAACCCGGATCGTTGACCAGCGCGAGCACGAGCTTGCCGCGCACGTCGAGACCGGCGTAGTCGTCCCAGCCGTACTCCGGCGCGACGATGCCGTAGCCCGCGTAAACCACTTCGGCGTTCGCAATGCCGGAGGAGGGCACCGGTCGCTTCGTCCACACGACCAGGTCATCCGGACTGCGTCAGCGCCAGCGATTTGCCGCCGGCCCCGGCGAGCTGCATCGCGGCGTCCGCATGAGGCGTGATTTCGACCATCGGCACCGGCTGCAGGAAGCTGTTGCCGATGCCCGGCTGCAGGCCCGCCGCCCGGAACTGCTGCTCGATGTAGGCGAGCGTCTTCTTCTCCCCTTCGGTGCCGGGCGCGCGTCCCTCGAAAGCATCCGACGACAGCACTTCGATGTGCTTCCGGTAAGAGGCTTCGGGGAACGTGGGCAGCGGGGCGGGATCCGCCGTTGCCGTCATTGCCGCCAGGATGCCGACGCTGAAAAGCAGCGTGGCGCGGAGCCTGGCGGCGGGTGCGGAAAGGCTTTCCTGCCGCAGCAGGAGAGGGCCGGAGGCAGCGCGAGGATGGGTTTGCATGGCGTGATCGTAGTGGCATTCACCGGTCCTGTCAGTTCCTGCGATCGCCACGGTCGGGCCGGTTGAAAACCCCGCCACCGTGTGGTCCGATGTGACGCTCCGGCTTCGGCCGGGGTGACACGCGATTCGCCGCGCGGCATAAGTACAATCGCTCGCGCTGCGCCGGCGTCTCGCCTGGTCCGTACAACAACGATTCGAATTCAACACGGAGCTTCCTTGCGTATGGCGGTGGTGCTTGGTAAGCCCTGAGCCGCGCCGCAAGAGCATCGCGGCCTACGCCGCCGGCGTCTGGGTCGGGCTCACCGCCTGGGCCGCGCTCGCCCAGTACGTGCTGCCGGGGCGCGGGCAGGCGCTCGGCAAGCTCGGGTCATTTTATTGGGTGCTGTTGATCAACCTCGTGCCGGCGCTGTTGTGCGCGTTCGGGCTGGCCATCGGGTGGGTCATGCGCCCCACGTCTTGCGCAGTCCGGGCGTTCACGCTGGCGCGTGGCGCTGGTGCTCGGCCTGCTGTTCCCGCTGACGGCGCCCCTGCTGCGTCCGCTCTTCGAGCTGTTCAGCGCTGGTACGACTCCCGCGCTGGTGTGGTGCGTGCTCGGCAGCGTGGTCGTGGGCGCATGGCTCGCCCGGCGGTAGCCCGGCCCGCCCTAGCGATATCCCCGCATTGGGTCCGGCCCGCCAAAGAGTAAACATAAGCAAGAGCCGGCGATCTGCCGGTTGCCCTCCGCGTCCATCCACGAAGGACACCGTGGTTCGCCGGATTACCTGAGCAGCCCATGACGGGTTGCGGGAGGGCTCGATGAAATCGCTCAACATGGTCATTGGCGCAGTGCTGGCCGCCGGCATGCTCGCGCCACTCTCGGCGCAGGCTTTGACGCTGACCGTCGACTGCAATGCCGGCAAGACGATCGCGCAGGCGCTCACGCAAGGTGACGCGCGCAAGCCACTGGTGGTGGTCGTCAAGGGAACCTGCAACGAATCCGTCCGGATCGTGCGCGATGACGTCACGCTCCAGGGTGATCCGGTCGCGGGCGGCACCGTTCACGGACCGGATGCGGGCGTGAACACGATCGATATCCTGGCCAGTCGGGCCACGATCGACAATCTCACCGTCACGGGCGGTCGAGTCGGCATCCAGGTCCAGGATTCGCACGGCGCCGCGATACTGAACACCGTGATCCAGCAGACGGCCCTCGACGGAATGCGCATCTTCGTCGGTGACGCCGACGTCACTGGCTGCACGGTGCAGCAGACCGGCGGGGCGGGTGTGTTGGTGAACAGGGGCAGCGTCCTGCGGCTGGCCACCAGCCAGGTTCTTGACAACCCGGGCATCGGGATCAGCACCGAGGCCAACTCGACGCTGGCTGTCAACGGCAGCACGATCAGCCACAACGGTGGCAACGGCATCGACCTGGGTCGCGGCTCGCAGGGCACGATCGGCACCAGCACGATCTCGGACAACGGTACCGACGCGAACAAGCCCGGCAATGGCGTTTCGGCGTGGGGCGCTTCCGGGGCGCACATCGGTGGCAACAACGTCATCACCGGCAACCGGGAAGCAGGCGTCCTGATGGCAGGCGGCTCGACCGCCTATGTTTTCAGCAACACGATCACTGGCAACGGCGGCGATGGCGTCAACGGTTACTTCGCCGCGACGCTCGTCATCGACAACGGCACCATCAGCGACAACAACGGCAATGGCGTCGATTGCACTGCGGACTGCAGCGCGCAGATCGTCGGTGCGACGATCCAGGGCAATGCCGGCTCGGGCATCAACCTGGCCTTCGATTCGACCCTGATGCTGTGGCCGCCCATGACCGATGCCACGGGCAATGGCGGCCTGGGCCTGTACTGCAACGACGAAGAGTCGAGCGCCTTCGATGTCGGCAACCTGCTCGGCGGCACGAACTGCAGCGGGTTCTAGGAGCCAGCTCCGGCCGCTGCGTGGAACGAGCCGCTCCGACGTCTCAGGGCGCGAGCGGCTCGATCTCCCATTCCTGGATGCGTGGCGGTTGCGTCGGCGTCAGCGACAACGAGCCGCTGAGCCGCCCATGCGTGCAACGCCACGTGTAGTCGCCTGAGAGCGCGCCGGTCGGCTCCACCGCCGACGTCGTGTCGCAGTCGCCGACGCCTGCCTTCAGCTGCGCCAGTCTGCTCGACCAGTGGTCCGCATCGCGATCCAGCAGGAAGTTCATTCCCAGTTGGCCTTGCGCGGCGGCAACGCTGCCGGCTGCATACATCGCACCCAACGCGCGATACGCGTTGGCGAGGTCCGCGCTGACCGGCAACTGGCGTTCCTTCCCTAGCAGCCCGGCCTCGTCGAGCGCGATCGCCGCATCCCAGACGGGCGCCGACGCGCCGGCGTAGGTGCGATTGGCGAACGCGAAGATGCCGATGCCGCGGTCCGGCAGCAGCAACACGTGCGAGCCGTAGCCGGGGTAGCCACCGCTGTGAACGAGCATCGATCCCAGGTCGCAGTCGGTGGCGGCGTTCATGCCCATGCCATACGCGGTCGGCAGGCGACAGGCCGTGGCGCCGCCTTTGCCACTGCGTTTGCGCAGCGACGGATAGTTCGAGCCTTGCTTGAGTTCGCGCACGGTCGAGCGTCGCACGGGACCGGCATCCAAGCCGTCGCGTGCCGGCCAGGCGGACAGCAGGTACGCCACCCACTTCGCGTAATCGTTGGCGCTCGTCTGCAATCCGCCCATCGCGCCGAACACGCCGGGCCCCATCGTGGGCTCGATGCGCCACGCGTCGTCTTCCCAGCGGTAGCCGAGGGCGCGTCGTTCGAGCGGCGCCTTTTCCACGTCGAACCCGGACGACGCCATTCCCAACGGCTGCAGCAGGGTGCTGGTGATCGTATCGGCGTAGGGCTGTTGCGAGACGTTGGTGATGATGCGGCCGAGCAGGGCGTAGCCGAGATTCGAATACTCCATGCGCGTCCCGGGTGCCGAAGTGAACGGAACGCCGGCGCGCAGCATCTGCGTGAAGTCCGCCTCCGCCAGTGGCTGCTGACGGTCGCCCCACGGGTCGTCGGTCACGAAGCCTGACACGTGGTTCAACAGGTCACGCACGCGCAGCGGTGCGGTGTCCTCGGTCGGGTACTTCCAGGCACGCAGCTCCGGCACGTAGTCCGCGGCCGGTGCGTCGAGCCGCAGGCGGCCGTCGTCGCGCAGCTTCAGCACGGTGAGCGCCGTGAACGCCTTGGTCATCGACGCGATGCGAAACAGCGAGTCGCGCGTGACCGGGCGCTTCGACTCGAGGTCCTGCACGCCGTAGGTGCCGACGTGGACGAGCTGCCCGTCGATGACGATGCCGTAGACCAGGCCGGGGATGTGCGCGTCGAGCACGTAGTCCGCGAAGATGCGGTCGGCGAGCGCGTACTTGTCCGCCGGTGGAGCGGCCGCCGCCTGCGACTGCGCTGTCGACTGGCAGCCCCAGGGCCAGCGTGAGCGCGAGAAACGTCCAGCGTCGAGCCATGACTATCTCCCCCGAGTTCGAGTTCTTCTGCGTCCCGCCACTATGCGCCGACGGCGCGTCCGCATGAAAGAGCGCGACATCAGGACTGCCACGGACCTTGTGCCGCAACCTGCGCGCGGATCGCGTCGACGTCCAGTGCCTCGATGTATCGCAGCAGGTTCTGCCACAGCGGGTGGAAGCCGAAGCCGCCATGGATCATCTCGTCGGTGGCTTGCGCCTTGGTCCAGCCGTCGACGACGATTCGATAGACAGCCACCATCGTGCCCGTGCGATCGGAGCCGTGCCGGCAATGCACGAGCACCGGCTGCAGGGCAGGCGTCGTGGCGATGCGCAGGAACTTGACGATGTCCTCGTCCTCGGGGTGCCAGGTCTTGAACG
Organism: uncultured Gammaproteobacteria bacterium; assembly: GCA_963828265.1. GTDB lineage: Bacteria > Pseudomonadota > Gammaproteobacteria > Steroidobacterales > Steroidobacteraceae > RPQJ01. The sequence continues at coordinate 137,023 of CAWHEA010000036.1, forward strand.
AAATCTCCTCGAGGCGCAGTGCCGATGTCGCGGCGACGAGCGAAGAGTCATCCTTGAAGGCGCGTAGCGAGACGATGGTCTGGATCGGGGGATCCCCATTGGCGAGGCTCACGTGCGTGTCGAGCAACGCGAAGCCCTCCCGCGACGGTTGCGCCGAGCGATAGAGGGCCGCGTTGACACGATGGAGATTCGGCAAGCCGGGACTGGCGGTGACAGGCGTCGCCCAGTTGGCTGGCCGGGATGTCGGGGGCGTCGGTGCCGCCGTCACACAGCCATTGATGAGCGCGGATGCGCTCAGTAGCAGGGCGAGTGTGGCTGGGATTCGAGCTCCGGTTCTCCCGTCACTGCGTCGGGGTGACTTCCCCCAGGCTCTGGCGCAACGCTTTCAGCAGGCGTCCGTCCGTCCGGTCCCCGGAAAGCTCCCAGAACATCACGCCGCGCAGCGGACCGGAGCCGGCGTGATCCTGGTTCACGTAGTCGGCTTTCCAGCCCAGCGACTGTTCGTCGTCGAAACTCCAGAACTCGCTGCCGTTGAACGTCCAGTGCGTGGCCGTGAGCGGGTCCGAGAACTCGGGCCGCAATTGCGCGTCCAGCACCTTGTAGTCGTTGGTGCCCCGCTCGTAGGTGCCGCGCGCCAGGCCGCTCGCTGGCTGGCACAGTCCGTTGCCGACGGCGGCGACGCCGCGCCAGCCGTGACCGTAGAAGGGCACGCCGAGCAGCAGCTTCGACGCCGGCACGCCTCGCGCCAGGTGCCCCAGGATCGCCTTGTCGCCCCAGTCGGCGGTCTCGGGATCACAGGGCGACCGCTGCAGCGGCGCGGCATGATTCGTCGGGCCGGTGGGTTCGAAGGGGCCGTGGAAGTCGTAGGCCATGACGTTGACCCAGTCCACCGCATCGGCCACGGCCGCGAGCTGCATCGTCGAGTACTTCGCGTATCCGGCCGACGTCGCAACGGTCAGCAGGTATTCGGGTCGCTTCCCGGTCGTCACCCCCACCTGCGACTCGAGTGCGTCGAGTTGCGTGCGGAACTCCGTCAGCAGGGCGGGGAAGTTGTCCTGGTCCTCGGGACGGAAGTTGCAGGTGAGTCCGCAGCTGCCCGGATATTCCCAGTCGACGTCGAAGCCGTCGAAGACGCCGGCCGCGTTGCCGCGCATGAAGGTGTCGATGCAGCTCTGTACGAAGGCTTTGCGATTCACTTCCAGCGCGGCGTCGGAGAAGTAGGTCGACTCCGTCCACCCGCCGAGTGACAGCAGCACGCGCAGGTGCGGATGGCGCGCCTTGAGCTTCAGGATCTGGTTGAAGTTGCCCTTGAGCGGCTGCGAGGAAGTGTCGGCCACGCCGTCCACGCTCTCGCTGGCGCTGAACGCCTTGCCGTAGTCGGCGAAGGGATCGAGGCTGACGCAGCGCAGGCTCGCGTCCGGTGCCGCGAACGCGTAGTTCATCACGTTCATCGCCTTGGCGGCGCCGCTGTCGTCGACGTTCTTCACCAGGTAGTCGCGCTGGTAGATGGCCCACTGCGCGAAGTAGCCGACGATCATCCGGGACGTGGGCAACGACGGCCGATCGGTGCCCCCACCCGAGCCCGGCTTGATGAAGTTGGCGGTGACGGTCACGCTGCTGCCGACACGCAAGGTCGTCGGGTTCTGCGTGCCGCTCAGTGCGCCGCTCCAACGATCGAATTTCCACTCGGTGCCGGGCGTGGGCACCGCCGTGAGCGTGATGACGTTGTTCTTCGCGTAGGCCGTCTTGTAGGGATAGAGCGTCACGGTGCCGGCGGCCGGGTCGTTCACGTTGACCGTGATCGTGTAGAGCGGGGCACCGTCCGCCGCCATCGCAAACAACAGCGTCGCCAGCAGCGACAGCCCCAGTAGCAAGATCCGGCGGGTGTCGTGGGGCTTCATTTTCATCCCTCCTCGGTGCAGAGGCCGCACGGGCGGGATGGGGTGGCTGGCGATGTCCGGCCCGCGCCCGCATCCCGGACGCTGGCAATGCCATGTTCGTGTTCAACACTTTCTGCCCGGCTCTCGTCCGACGCCATCCGAGCTTTCCGTGCCATCGGTCGGAGTGCAGGTGATCGGCGAGACCGAGGCCAAGTCGCAGGCCACGTGGACGGCACGCTGTATTTTTCCTCCTGCCCGGTGGTCACGAGTCGAACGAGAATGAACAGGCGACTGGTCCGTCGGCAGCGCCAGCAGCTGGCGGCAGGAGTGAACACGTCATGACACGCCTGGTCTTCCTGGTCCCCGGATTTTTCGGCTTCACCACGCTCCGTGCGGTGCACTACTTCCAGGACGTGGAACAGGTGCTGAGCCGGGCGCTCGAGCAACGCGGCGTCGATGCCCGCATCGTGCGGTGTCCGACGCAACCGACCGGATCGATCGTCCGGCGTGCCGACAGCCTGCGCCGTCACGTCATCAAGCACGGCGGGCTGAAGGCGCGCGAGCTGCATTTCATCGGGCACTCCACCGGTGGCCTCGACGTGCGGATGCTGCTCACGCCGGGCGTGCAGATCGCGCCTGACGACACGGCGCAGCGCATTGCGCGGCGCACTCGAACCGCCATCTCCGTGGTGACGCCGCATCTCGGGACGCCGCTGGCGAACGCATTCCTCACCGCCCAGGGGCATCGGTTGCTGCTGTTGTTGAGCTCGCTCGCGACGACCAGTCCGGCACGCGCCTTGGCCATGGCGACGACACGCTCGATATCGGTGCTGACCCGCATGGATGACTGGTTCGAACGCGACACGGGTCCGGTCGATCGACTCGCGCGCACGCTGCTGCGCGGAATCACGTTCAGGCGCAACGATCCCACCTGGAAATACCTGGAAGCCATCGCGTCGGACCAGGGCGCGTTACTGCAGTTGACGCCGGAGGCGATCGATCTGTTCCAGGCCGCGGTGACCGATCGCGCCGGGATCCACTACGGCTGCGTGATCGCCGGCGTGCCGGAACCGCACGAGGAGCTGCGTCCGCGGGTCCTGTTGCATCCACAGCGGGTCGCGCTGCGTGCGTTGTTCCGCGTGCTGCACGGGATCACCGCGAGTTCGCGCCAGCAGTACCCGTGCCCGATGCCGGCGGCGGTGGTGAGGCGGCGACTCGAGAAAGAGCTAGGCTTCGCGCTCGACCAGCGCACGAACGACGGCGTGGTGCCGACGCTGAGCCAGCTGCACGGGCGGGTCGTGCATGCCGCCTGTGCCGACCACCTCGACGTGGTGGGGCACTTCACGCTGGCCGCCAGGAGCACGAGTGACTGGCTGCCGTCGGGCGCGGGGTTCACGCCCGAAGCTTTCGCAGCGCTGTGGGACTCCGTGGCCGCGGCGATTGCCGGTCGTTGAGGCGCAGGACGCTGCTAAGCTCGGGCACGTCGGCCACGTGTGGAAGAAGACGGACGGTCACTGGCAGATCATCACCGGCATGTGCGCCGCGCAAGAGCCGCTGAAGGCTCCGCGCCTCTGAGCCCGCCGTCGACGGTGGGCAGACCCGATCAAGCGCCGGGATTGCAGGACCCGGCATCCGGTTCGTCTACACTCCGCCCGAACGGGGGGTGGAATCTTGAACGAACCGATCGAACAACCGGCTGAGGGTCTGTGGGCCGGCCTGCGCCGCCGCAAGGTGGTGCAGTGGGGTATCGCCTATGTGGCGGGCGCGTGGGGCCTGCTGCAAGGGCTGGCTTACCTCAGCTCGGTGTTCCAGTGGCCCGCGCAACTGCAGCGGCCCGTGACCATGGCGTTCCTGGTCGGGCTGCCCATTGCGCTGGTGCTGGCCTGGTACCACGGCGACCGCGGGCATCAGCGGGTCAGCGGTCGCGAGTTCACGATCCTCACGGTGCTGTTGCTGCTGGGTGGCGGGCTGTTCTGGTGGGTCGGGCGCATGCCGGTGACGCCACCGGTGTCCTCGATGACCGCCGGTGCGTCGGCGCCCGTCGCGCAACCCGCTGCCGAGGCCAAGGCGGGCGGCACCTCGATCGCCGTGCTGCCGTTCGTCAACATGAGCGGCGACAAGGACAACGAGTACTTCTCGGACGGCATCTCCGAGGAACTGCTGAACGTGCTGGTGCGGGTGGACGGCCTCGGCGTCGCGTCACGCACGTCGTCGTTCGGTTACAAGGGCAGCACGCTCGGCACGAAAGCCATCGCCGACGCGCTGAAAGTGAATCACGTCCTCGAAGGCAGCGTGCGCAAGGCCGGCAACCAGGTGCGCATCACCGCACAGCTGATCGACGCCGTGGACGATCGTCACCTGTGGTCGGAAACCTACGACCGCGAGCTGACTGACATCTTCGCCATCCAGGAAGAGATCGCGAACGCGATCGTCAACGCTCTCCGCGACGAACTGAGCGTGGAGCAGAAGGCCGCGCCCGTGGTCACGGTCCGTGCAGACACGGAAAACCTCGAGGCGTACCAGCTGTACCTCAAGGCGCGCGAGCTGTTCATTGCACGCAGGGAACTGCCGGAGAGCATCCGACTGTTCGAGCAGGTGACGCAGCTGGATCCCGGCTTCGCGCGCGGCTGGGAAGGCCTGGCCGCGGTGTATGCCGTCGCTCCCAGCTGGGGCATCGTCGATCGCGAATACGAGGCGCTGGCCAAGACGGCAGCAGACCGCGCGCTGAAGCTCGATCCGTCGCTTTCGATGCCGTGGGCGGCGCTGGCGAACGCGGAGCAGAGGTTGTGGCCCGTCGACTGGGTCCGCAGTCTCGAGTTGTACGATCGCGCCATCGCGGCCGACGCGCACAACGCTACCGCGTTCCTGTGGCGCGGCATCGTCTGGGTGAACCTGGCGTTCTTCGATCGCGCGATCGCGGACTTCGACCGTTGCCTGGCGCTCGATCCCCAATACCAGAACTGCACGCGGTGGAAGGCCGTCGCCCTGCTTTATGCTGGCAAGACCGACCAGGCGATGAAGCTCTTCGAGCGGGGTGTCGTGGTCGGGTTCGTCAAGAATCGCGCCGAATCGTTCATCGCGCCGCTGGTGCGCCGGGGCGACCGGGTCGGTGCGACGCTGGTGCTGCGGGAACTCGGCGCCAGCCCCGCCGTGATCGCCCGGGTCCTGGAGGCCATCGAACGTCCCGCGCCGGTCCCGACGACGGAACTCGACGCGCTCGTGCGTGACGTGAGCAGCGTCGCGCGCCCCGGCGACCAGACGATCTCGTTGACGAGACTCTACCTGTGGCTCGGCCAGTACGACCGGATCGCCGCTACCAGCGGCGAGTTTTCGACCTTTGCGACGCCGCACTGGGACACGGAACTGCATGGGTTTCGCAATTCCGCGACGTTCAAGAAGATACTGAACGGCATGGGTATCTCGGCGTACTGGCGCGCGCAAGGTTTTCCGCCCCACTGTCGCGCAGTCGGCGCCAAGGACTTCACATGCGATTGAACCGAGCACCGTTCGGTGAGCCGATGGCGACTGGGGAAGTGACGATGAACCGACGTTCGACATCCGCCTGGCTGGCGCTGGTGTTCTGCGCACTTGGCGCACCTGCCCACGCGGGCCCGGCCCCTGAAACCCTGGCGCCATCGGCCACCGGCGTGACGACACTGCGTTGCGGCACGCTGATCGACGGCCGCTCGGCCTCGGTGAAGCGCGATGTCTCAATCAAGATCGAGAACGGACGCGTCGTCGCCGTGGGTGCGTTCACGCCCGGTGCTGCAGGTGCCTTGATCGACCGCTCGCAGGACACCTGCCTGCCGGGCCTGATCGACGCGCACGCGCACATCCTGATCAAGACCGACGATTACCAGGTCGATCACTTGCGACGTTCGTCCGGCTACAAGGCATTGCGCGGGCTCGACGTGGTGCAGCAGATGCTGCGGTCGGGATGGACGACGGTACGCATCCTGGGCGACGCCGACGTCGCTTACGCGCACCTCGACGTGCGCACCGCGATCCAGGAAGGCCTGTTCGTCGGTCCGCGCCTCACCGGTGCAGGACACTATTTCTCGATCACGGGCGGCGGCGGCGACCTGAACTTCCTCGGCCCCGAGCACCGTGTGGTGGCCGACGGTCTCGTCGTCGACGGTGTCGATGCCGTGCGCAAAGCCGTGCGCGAGGAGATCAAGCACGGCAGCGACTGGATCAAGGTGCTGGCGAGCGGCGCGATGATGTCGGCCGGCAACGATCCCAACCGCGCGCACTTCAGCCCCGACGAACTGGCCGCGATCGTCGACGAGGCCTCGCGCCTCGGCGTGCCCGTCGCGGCGCACGCGCATTCGGCCGCGGGCATTCAAGCGCGTCGATCCTCGCCGGCGCGCGCACCATCGAGCACGGCACGTTCATGGACGACGAGAGCATCAGGTTGCATGAAGGAGAAGGGCGTCTACCTCGTGCCGACGCTCTACGTCGGCGACTACTACCTCAACGAGCAGCCCGGCAGCGAGGCGCAGGCGAAGATGAACGAGCTCACACGCAAGTACCGCGCGCAGCACATGGCGGCGGTGGGCAAGGCGATCAAGGCGGGCGTGAACGTCACCGTCGGCACGGACTACGTCGGCTTCCCGGTGAAGCAGGGCGTACGCGAACTGGGGCTGCTGGTCGAGGCCGGCATGACGCCGATGCAGGCCATCCAGGCCGCGACGCGCGTGAATGCAGAGCTGCTCGGCTGGGCCGATCGCGTCGGCACGGTCGAGGTCGGTAAGCTCGCCGACATCATCGCGGTGCCGGGTGATCCACTGCAGGATCTCGCGGTGCTCGAGAAGGTGTCGTTCGTGATGCTGGGCGGTCGGGAGGTCGCGTTGCCGTGAGCTTGCAACTGATCAACGCCGATTTCGAGCAGCGCGTCGTGCTGCCGCCACCAGCGCCCGACGACTGGGTGCCGTCGCCGATGGCCGGCGTGCTGCGACGCCCGCTCGACCGGGTGGGCGACGAGGTGGCACGTGCCACCAGCCTGGTGCGGTACGCGCCGGGCTCGCAGTTCAAGCGCCACACGCATGGCGGCGGCGAGGAGATCCTGGTTCTCGACGGCGTGTTCTCGGACGAGCAGGGCGACTACCCCGCGGGCACCTACCTGCGCAATCCACCGGGCACCGGCCACGCGCCGCACTCACGCGACGGCTGCACGCTGTTCGTGAAGCTGTGGCAGTTCGCCGCGCACGACACGCAGCCCGTCGTCATCGACACGCGCAGCGCTCATGGCGACCGGGCCTGGTGCCGGGGCTGTCCGTGATGCCGCTGCACGAATTCGACGGCGTCAGCACGGCGCTCGTGCGGTGGGCGCCGCACACGCAGTTCAATCCCCACACGCACCCCGGTGGCGAAGAGATCTTCGTGCTCGAAGGCCTGTTCCGTGACGAGCTGGGCGCGTACCCCGCAGGTTCCTGGCTGCGCAGTCCTCGCTGGAGCCGCCACACGCCTTACACGGGCGCGGAGGGGGCGATCATCTACGTGAAGGTCGGGCACCTGGGAGCGGAGATGATGACGTTGCCGGATGTCGGTGCACGACCCGTTCCTGGATCGACGTACAAGCCATGAATGTCACTCACTCACCCAACGCGTGGATCGACGTCGGCGCCTTTGATGAGCTGGCGCTGAAGCCGCTGCAGCAGGTGCTGCTCGGCCGCAAGAAAATCGCGCTGGCCTTCAAGGACGGTCAGTTCAGCGCGATCTCCGGTGTGTGCAACCACGTGGGCGGGCCGCTGGGCGAGGGCACGCTCGACGGTGACTACGTCGTCTGCCCCTGGCATTACTGGAAGTTCCACTGCCGTACCGGCGAGGGCGAGCCTGGCTACGAGGAAGATCGCGTTCCGGCGCACGAAGTCCGTGTCGAGAGCGGACGCGTCCTGGTCAACCCGGAGGCAAGTTCGAAGCGAGGCCGCAAACCGCACCCACCGCATCCCCTGGCGCGCACGCCGCAGCGCGAGCCGGGCCCGATCCGCGTGCTGGGAATCTCGACCACGGCGATGACCGCCGCGCACCCGCGCTACAGCACCTCCGAGGACCTGCTGTCGCATGCGCTGCACGACGTGGCCGGCGACCACGGGTGCGAGACCCAGCTGCTGCGCATCCGCGATCTGCGCTTCCGCGAGTGCGAAGGGTTCTATTCGAAGTCCTCGCGTGCGTGCACGTGGCCGTGCTCGATCACGCAGATGGACTCGAGCGACCAGATGGACCGTGTGTACGAAGGCGTCGTGCACTGGGCCGACGTCATCCTGGTGGCGACGCCGATCCGCTGGGGTGGAGCGAGCAGCCTGTATTACAAGATGGTCGAGCGCATGAACTGCATCCAGAACCAGGAAACCATTGCCGGCAAGCACCTGCTGCGCAACAAGGTCGCGGGTTTCATCATCACTGGCGGGCAGGACAACGTGCAGGGCGTGGCCGGCCAGCTGCTCGGTTTTTTTGCCGAAGTCGGGTGCCAGTTCCCGCAGTTCCCGTACGTCGCGCACACCCGCGGCTGGAGCGCGGAGGACATGGAGAACAACGAGAAGTTCGTGCAGAACTCTGCGTCACTGCATGAGGGCGCCGCCAGGCTGGCCGGGCGTTGCGTCGAGATGGCGCAGGTCATGATCACGGGCTCGCTGGGCGAGGGGGCGCTGGTCCGCGGTGGACGCAAGGGTCAGCAGCTGGAGACGCCGGTGCAGCGGATCACGGACGCGAGCTAATTCCCGGCGACCACCGCCAGCCGCTGCCGCAGCCAGCGCGCCACGTCGGCGATTTCTTCCATGCACACCGAGTGCTGCATCGGGTAGTCGCGCCACTCCGGCGCGTAGCCGTGTGCCTCGAGTTCCTCGCGCGCCTCGAGTCCCATCGCGATCGGCACCACGGGATCGCTGCGGCCATGGCACAGCAGGATCGGCACGTCCGCGTTCGCGGCCGATTTCTCCGCGGCGAGCGTTTCCGGAAAGGGCAGGTAGCACGACATCGCGAGGATGCCCGCCAGTCGCTCGCGGATAGCGTAAGCCCGCGTACAACGCGACCGCGCCGCCCTGGGAAAAACCGGCCAGCACGATGCGCGCGGGCGCTACGCCGAGTTGCCGCTCCCGATCGATGTAGCCCGCGACCCGGCGCGCCGATTCCGTGGTGCCGGCAACGTCCGCCCGCCCGGCCGGGGTGAACGACTTGATGTCGTACCAGGCCCGCATCACGAACCCGTTGTTCACCGTGACCGGCCGCATGGGTGCGTGCGGAAACACGAAGCGCACCGGCAGCGAGTCGGGCAGGCCCAGTTCGCCCACGATCGGCACGAAATCGTGGCCGTCGGCGCCGAGCCCGTGCAGCAGGATCACCGAGGCCACGGCCGGAACCTCTGGCGTCAGCGTGATGTCGAAGTCGGTCTCGTCCTGCCGGTATTTCATCCCCGCAACGATACACCGCCGGGTCATCCGGGGGCAGGCCGTACGGCGTCAGCGGGTCGGACTGACCGTTCGCGCAATCCATGCCGGTTCCAGTCGCATGCTCGGTCAGGTCGCGGCGGCGATTTGGCGGAACGTCGATCAGCGGCCTCAGTCGTCGCCAGGCCGTCGAGGCCGTATGCAGTCCGACACGGCTCGGCGACCACGCGGCTGGGTGCGCGCTGGAGCGCAGTCGGGGTCGGAGAGTTGCGAGATGGCGAAGGCCTAGCTGGCGGCCAGGCAGGGCGAAAGCTACCTGGCCGCGCGCTCGAGGTAGGGTGGTGACATCCCCGAGTCGCTGACCTTGCCCACCGTCAGCCCTTGTCCCAGTACGCGGCTTTGTCCGGCAGTACCCAACGCACCCCACCGCGCGGGTCTTCGCGATCACCGTCGTACCGCGGGATCAAGTGAATGTGCAGGTGCGGCACCGTCTGCCCGGCGGCAGCGCCGTCGTTGATGCCGACGTTGTAGCCCGCGGGATGGAACTCATGTTCGAGATGGTCGCGGGCCGCGGCCAGCAGCGACATCAGGTCGGCACGCTCTGCGTCCGTGACTTCGAAGAACGACGCGACGTGTCGCTTCGGGATGACCAGCGTGTGGCCGGGCGAGACCGGGAAGCGCGTCGCGTATGACGACCGCGTGCTCGCTCTCCAGGACGAAGCGTTCGGCGGGGAGGGAGCAGAAGGGGCAGGGCGGATTCACTGCGGTTCCCTAGGCGTGGTTGCCCAGCTACGCGTGATGTCTAGCCGAGCATATGCGCGGCAATTGCTGCTGTTGAGATTTGCCGCAGAATGATGGCGGCTGCATTCGTCGTCGCGATGACACGAGCAATCGGACTATCCACGCGGCGATGCACTCGACCGGGCAGCAGGACGGCATCGGTGTGACCGCATGACATTACCGGGGTAATGTTAAAATGATGAGCAGCATTCAATCCAAGGTGACGGCCCAAGGCCAGACTCTCGGTGCCGGCCGAGGTGCGACGGCAGCTCGGCGTCGGGCCCGGCTCGGTCGCTGGTACTGGGAATGGCCGCGATGGCGCATTTCATCGTGCGGCGCGACGGGAAATGCACTTCGGCGGACATTCACGCAGCGTTGTTCGGCGCGAACCAAGCCCGGAATGCGCAAGCCCACGCGACGTCAAGGCAGGGGTGACGCTCGTACATCCGCCGGAAGCATGCGCGCGGTTGATACCAACCTGCTGGTGCGACTGATCGTGCGGGACGATCCAAGGCAGGTCGAAGCGGCCGAGGCGTATCGATCGCCGGCGGCGCCTGGGTGCCACAGCTGGTGCTGGCGGAGACGATCTGGGTGCTGGATGCGGTGCACGAACGTTCTGCCGGTGCAGCTTGCGGCAGCCATCGAGATGTTGCTCAACCACGCCCAGTTGTCCGTCCAGGAGGCGGACGTGGTCGAGACGCGCACTCACGCAGTTCCGTGCGCGACCGGCCCTCGGCTTCTCCGATTGCCTGGTTCTCGAGGTGGCGCGTAAGGCGGGGCACCTGCCGCTCGGAACGTTCGATCGTGGGCTGTCGCGGCTCGAGGGCGCCGAGCGGCTCTAGTCCGCGCTTACCCCGCCAGCGCCGGATAGTCGCTGTAGCCTTCCGCGTCCGCCGTGTAGAACAACTCCGCGCGCGGAGCCGCCAGCGGCGCGCCCGTCTTCAGTCGCTCGACCAGGTCCGGGTTGGCGATGAACGGCCGTCCGAACACCGCGAGCTGCAGCACGCCGGAGTCCAGGTGGGCCTGTGCGCTCTCGGCCGTCAGGTTGCCGGCCGCGATCAGCGCGCCCTTGACGTGGCTACGCAGCGTGCGCAGCACCGTCAGCGGGTCGCCGGCGTTGTTCAGTTGCGGGCTGAAGGCGTCCGCCAGCATGACGTGCACGTAGGCCATGTCCGCGGTCGGCAGCGCGTCGAGCAGCGCGACGTGCGTCTCGAGCGGATTGGCGTCGACGATGTCGTTGAACATGTGGCCGGGAGATACGCGGATCGCGGTGCGTGACGCACCAATGGCGGCGGCGACCGCCTCGACGACTTCGACCACGAACCGGATGCGCCCCTGGAGTGAGGTGCCGTAGCCGTCGGTGCGCAGGTTGGTGTTCGAGGCCAGGAACTGGTTCAGCAGGTAGCCGTTGGCCGCGTGCAGCTCGACGCCGTCGAAGCCGGCTGCGATCGCATTGCGCGCCGCAGTGACGAATTCTTCGATCAGCGCCGGCAGTTCTGCGGTTTCGAACGCGCGCGGCGTGGGGTAGTCCTGCATCTGCTGCTGGTCGGTCCACATCTGGCCGGCCGGCTTCACCGCCGACGGCGCCACGGGCGCATCCGCGATCTGTCGATTGAGCGGGTGGGCGATGCGGCCGCAGTGCATGAACTGCATGAACATCTTCGCGCCGCGCGCGTGGACCGCGTCCGTCACGCGCTTCCAGGCGGCGATCTGCTCCGGGGTGTGAATGCCCGGTGTCCGCGCGTAACCCTGTCCGGCGAAGCTCGTCTGGGTGCCCTCGGAGATGATGAGTCCGGCGCTGGCGCGCTGCGCGTAGTAGTCGCGCACGAAGGGCTTGGGCACGCCCATCGCGTCGGACGCGGCTGCGCGTGAGTGGCGCCATGACGATGCGGTTCTGCAGCGGGAGGCCGGCAAGCGTGGTCGGTTCAAAGAGGCTGTTCATCGGCAATGCTCTCCAGCTGCAATCAAACGGGGGGCGAGACACCCTATTCGTTCGAGGCGCCGGGTGGATTCAAATGAGCGTTGCGCTGAGTCTTATTCGCTCAACCGCGCGATGTCCTCGGGCGGCAACGCAATGGCGCGGCCAAAGCCCGCGACATACATCCCCGACTCGGGGACCAGCCGGTACATCTGGAAGTCGGTGAGGCCCAGCGTGAGCTCGGCACTCGGGAACCGCGCGAGGTAGCGATCGCGGCCGGCGGTCCACTCGGGCGTATCGCGCGCGAGCGGCTCGACCGTGCATTCGAAGGTGACGCGCTGCAGTTGCAGCGGATCCTTGGATTCGTCGTCCTTCTCGTGGATCAGCACGCACACGCGCGCGCCTGCGGTGAGTCCCTTCGAGTGGCGCGCGAGCTTGGAGGCGCGGACCAGAAAGGCCGTGCGACCCGGATCCATGATGAAAGGCAGGAGCCCGGCGTAGGCGGCACCGTCAGGCGGCAGCGTCAGCGCCAGGCTGAGCACGCGTTGCTCGGTGAACAGGGAGCGCAGATCACGGATCGTTGATTTGAGCATGGCTCGATTTTACCTATTTTGCGCGCTTGCCCAGGTACGCCTCGATGTCCGCGAGCAACTGCACGGCGCGTTGCTTCTGCGCGACGGTGGCGCTCACGTAGACGGCCGCCCATTCGCGGTTGGTGCGCAGGTAGGCGGAATACGCGGGGCTGCCGCGCACGATGGCGGTCAGTTTGTCCGGATCCATTTCTCCAAATGCGGACAATCCCGAGCGTGTGCCCAATGGACACGCCCTCGGCCCGGAGCTGCTTCAGGATGACCGTCAGTTCTGAATTTTCGTCGAGCTGCGCGTAGTACACCTGCAGCTGGCGGCTGATCTGGCGATCACGGATCTTCTGCATTCCGCCCGCGCCGAGCAGCGCCTCGAAGCCTGTTCGATTACCTACCGTGGAGCGCACCAGGTTGACGCGGCCAAGCAGCGTCGTGCGATCCGCGGGGGTGACGGCGGACCGGCCGGCATGTCGAATGAATCCCCATTGGGGGTGACGAGACGGCTCGGCCGAGTCACGCCGCGGGTTTCGCCCAGGAGGTAATCGATGCCGCTGATCCGCTTCTCAGCAGACGCCCGAATCTGATCAAACACCGCGGCATCCGCCCGCAAGTCCTCGGCGATCTCCTCCAGGTGCCGCACCTCGGCGGAGCGGTTGGCGCGCTCGTTGGCCCAGTCCGTGACCTGGAAGCCCAGGAACACGCCGAGGATCAGGATCACCAGTTCGATCAGGACCGCGGTCCATTGCTGTTGCTTCAGATGGTGCGCGATGCGACGAAGAATCATCCCGGCCCCCGCTCATACCTGAACATTGTTCGTTGCGGTGATTGTACGTTCAACGTCATCGGGCTGGGTCTGCTGGGCTGGACGTGCTGAGCGCTGACGCAGGCCCTCCCGCCAGCGGCTCGAACCGCGCCTGGAAGAACCGCAGGTAACGCGGCTCATGGGCCATCCGGAGCCCGCGGGCCGTGTCGCGCTCGTCGAACACGGCTGCCGCTGACTCCGCGACGATGTCCATGTGCGCCTGCGTGTAGACGCGGCGTGGAATCGTCAGCCGCACGAGTTCGAGGGCAGGGTAGTGGTGTTCACCGGTGGCGGCGTCGCGACCGGCCGAGACGATGCCGCGCTCCATCGCGCGGACACCGGCGTCCTCGTACAGGTTCGCGGCCAGCGTCTGCGCCGGGAAGTCGTCCTGGCGGATGTGCGGGTAGAACGCCTTGGCGTCGAGATAGACGGCGTGCCCGCCGATCGGCCGCACGACCGGCACGCCCATGTCGATCAGCTTGTGGCCCAGGTATTCCACCTGCCCGACGCGCGCGTGGATGTGCTCGTCGTCGACCGATTCGACGATGCCGCGTGCCATGGCCTCCATGTCGCGGCCGGCCATGCCGCCGTAGGTGTGCAGGCCTTCGTACACGACGACCAGGTTGCTGGCTTCCTCGTACAGGTGCGGGTCGTTCAGCGCCAGCCAGCCGCCGATGTTGACCAGCGCATCCTTCTTGCCGCTCATGGTGCAGCCGTCGGTGTAGCTGCAGTACTCGCGCAGGATCTCGGCCACCGGCTTGTCGCGATAGCCCGCCTCGCGTTGCTGGATGAAGTAGGCGTTCTCGACTGCGCGCGTGGCGTCGAGCATCACGCGGATGCCGTGGCGGGCCGTCAGCTCACGCACCGCCCGCGTGTTCGCCATCGACATCGGCTGGCCGCCGGCCATGTTCACCGTGCCTGCGATGCAGACGTACGGTATGCGGTCGGCGCCCACACGCTTTATCAGCGCCTCGAGCGCGTCCAGGTCGACGTTGCCCTTGAACGGGCTCTCGTCGTTCGGGTCGTGGGCTTCCGGCACGATCACGTCGACAAAGGTGCCGCCCGCCAGCTCCTGGTGCAGCCGCGTCGTGGTGAAGTACATGTTGCCGGGCACGTAGTCGCCGGGCTTGATCAGGATGCGCGACAGCAGGTTCTCGGCGCCGCGGCCCTGGTGGGTCGGGACGATGTAGCGGTAGCCGTAGTGCTTCTGGATCGCCGCTTCGAGGTTGTAGAAGTTGCGGCTGCCGGCATAGGCCTCGTCGCCCATCATCATGCCGGCCCACTGCCAGTCGCTCATCGCGCTGGTGCCGCTGTCGGTCAGCAGGTCGATGTAGACGTCCTCGGAGCGCAGCAGGAAGGTGTTGTAGCCCGCCTCGGCAATGGCCCGCGAGCGTTCGGCGCGGGACATCATCTTGATGGGCTCGACCACCTTGACCTTCCAGGGTTCGGCCCACGAGCGGTGCGCGGGGCGGCGGTGACGGGTTTCGGGCGAGTCGGTCATGACGACGCAAACTCCTCTGGACGTGCCGAAAGCCGCAAGGATGTTGCCCCGGTCCGCGTCGAGGAAGCCGTGCATGTACGGATCCTTGTGGATCGGTAAGAGCGCGATGGGCGACGCGGCGACTTTCTGGACTGAGCTGCCGCTTTTCCAACTGCGAGTCGGGCTCGAATTGCTCGGACGCTGGGGTCCATGTCCGAGGAGTCAATTCCCGTCCACCGAAGTACTTCCGTGCACGTGCGTGCGCGGCGCTGATCGTGCAATTCCGATTCGGAGACCGTCACGTGGGGACGTCCGGGCTGTGGCACGACCGGCGCCGTGGTTCTTCGAGTCGGTCCTGACAAACCAGTGAAAATCACGTACTTCCAGGACACCGACACGCTCTACATCGAGTTCCGCAGCGTCGGAGGTCGCTGAGCACCCGCGAACTCGACGAGAACACGCTGCTCGACATCGACGCGCACGGCCACCTTTGCGGACTTACGCTGGAGCATGCGCGTGACCGGGCCGACATTCCTCACGTGACATTCGAGCGGTCGCGGCATAGCTCGCGCGCATCCTCAGCCAGCCAGTACTCCCGTCGCTCCAATCTGCCGATTCACCGGGTCAACCAGCACGCCCGGATTGAGAATGCCCTGCGGGTCGGCAACCTGCTTGGCGGCCGACAACATCCGCCGGAATAGCGGATCCACTTCGCGCTCGTAGCCGCTGCGGTGATCGCGACCGACGGCATGGTGGTGCGTGATGGTTCCGCCGTGCGCGACGACGGCCTCGTTGGCGGCGAGCTTGATGTCGCGCCAGGCCGCGAGCGCGCTGGCGACGTTGCCATCCGCCGCGCGGGTGGCGAACGTGAAGTAGGGCGCAGGGCCATCCGGGTACAGGTGCGTGAAGCGGCAGGACAGCCGTGCCTTCTGGCCGGTCGCGCGCGTGATCGCGCGGCTGACGTCTTCCTTGACGGACTTGTAGAACGTCTCGAAGCGATCCCAGGTGATCGCCGTCTCGAACGTGTCCATGATCACGCCCAGCCCGACCGCGGGATCGCGCCAGTACGGCATGCGCATGAAGGCATCGCGCCAGGCGCCGGCCGCGCCGGTGCGGTGTTCGACGGAATCCGCGGACGACATCGATCGCGCCACGGCTTCGGCGTCGTAGCGCCCACCGTGACTGCTCACGAGTTCGAGTGCCCGCGCCATCCACGCCTGCAGCGGATGGTCGTCGGATTCGAAGGCCAGCACGAGCATGGCCGTGCGTCCGTCGCCGACGCCGGCGAAGACGGTTTCCGCCGGATCGAGCAGCCGGCAATTGCTCGGATGGAGGCCCGACTGCGCGAGTGCCCGCACGCAGGCGACGGCGGCGAAGTAATCGTCGAACTGCGCGGACGCCGAGGCGCGAAATCGCGGCGGCACCTGCACGCGCACCCAGGCTTCGGTGATCACGCCGAGCGTGCCCTCGGAGCCGATGACCAGCCGGTCCGGTGCCGGCCCCGCACCGGAGCCGGGGAGCCGCCGCGTCTGCATCACGCCGGCAGGCGTCACCAGCCGCGTGGCCTCCACGAAGTCGTCGATGTGCGTGTACAGCGTGGCGTAATGACCGCCCGCGCGCGTCGCGATCCACCCACCGAGTGTCGAGAACTCGAAGCTCTGCGGGAAGTGGCGCAGCGTGAGACCGTGCGTCTTCAATTGCGCCGCAAGCTCGGGACCGAGGGCCCCGGCCTGGATGCGCGCTGCCCGGCTGATCGGGTCCACTTCCAGCACCCGGTTGAGGCGCTCGAGATCGATCGACACGGTGCCCGCATAGCCGCTGCCCACCGCGGCCTCGACGCCGCCACAGACACTGCTGCCACCGCCGTAGGGAATCACGGCGACGTTGCGTGCCTGTGCCCAGTCGAGAATGTCGACGACGGCCTGCTCGTCGTCCGGAAAGGCAACCCAGTCGGGTGCGGAGGGCGGTCGGCGCATCCACATGCGGGCGCAGTCGGCGTAGCTCTTGCCCGCGCTGTGGTTGAGGCGGTCGAGCGGCATGCCTGAGAAACTTTCGGCGAGTGTCGCGGGTGGCGCAACGCGTGGCGGCGCAAGGTCGAACTCTTCGACGCGCGGCGACGGCTTGTCTTCGAAGCGGGCGCCGACGCCTGCCAGCATGGCCTGGACGATCGCGTGTTCGCGCGGGTCGAGCGCGGCGTCCGCGAGTCCCCAGCCCCAGAAGCGACGTGGCGGCCGGCGTGACAGTGAGGCATTCGCGTTCATGACGGTCCCCGCAGGATGAACGGGCGTATTCGCTGCGCTTGAAGACGTACGCCTTCAGTCGCGGTCCGGCGCCCCCAGCGGAAAGTAGTGCCGGAACGGTCTGGCCTCGTCGACGGCTCGCGCGAATGCAGGCCAGGCGAGCAGACGCGACCGGTACGCCCGCAGCGTCGGAAACGCATCTGCGATCGGATGAACCCAGTCGGCATAGAAGAGCGACGGCGCCGCCGCGCAATCAGCCATGCTCAAGTTCTCGCCGGCCGCCCAGGTGCGCCCCTCGAGCCGTTGCTCCAGCCAGCCATAGGCCAGGTCGAGCGCCCGTCGTGCTTCCACCATCGCTTCGTCCTTGCGCGCGTCGTCCTGCTTGAGCGCCGCGAAGACGGGTTTCTGCATCGCCGACATCACGTCGTTGTCGAAGAACCGGTCGAGGAAGCGAACCTCGAGCGCTTCGAGCGGATCGTCGGGCAGCCAGCGGACCCGGCCACCGTGCTTGAGCATCAGGTGCTCGATGATGATGGTCGACTCCACGACCGTGCGCCCGTCGTCGACGAGGATCGGAAAGCGCGCGAACGGCCAGCGCGCCTTCAGTTCCGCCATCGCCGCCGGGTCTTCGAGCGTTCGATACTCGAACTCGACGTCGTTCTCGTACAAGGCGACGAGCACCTTCTGGCAATACGACGAGAAGGGATGGGCGTAGAGCGTGAGCGACATGAAGCACCTGTACGGGTTGCGCCGCGCGTTCGGCGGAAATGGTGGTTGGGCACGCCCGCTTTGGCAAGCCAGGGGCGTCCATCACGCTCATGCGGCCGCCCTGGCTCGTGGCGGCGTTTCGCTGTCACTCTCCGACTCGTTGCTTGACGATTGGATATGATTCTCTTGAAGGGCATCGTCCTTACGCATTCGCGCTGGCTGACTTCGGGTTTTCCGTCGGCTGCGCTCCGGCGTTCGTGACCAGCGTTCGACCTTAAAAGCGTAAATGTCGTCGATTCGATGATCGAACGAGCGTACTTGTACGTTACGGTCGGCCGGGATCGAAATCCATCGAGTGACGTCGACCGGCCGGTCGATGCGCCGGTGTCGCTGGTTCGGCGGTACTGCGGGACGAATTGGTCGAGGCTGGCCGTTCGGTCAGAGTCCCGGCCGCTCGCTCGGTCTCTGCGGGCGTCACCCGGCAGTCAGGAGCCGGCGTTCGCGCTGCGATTGCACATCGGGCCCGGCTATCGTGTGTATTTCGCCGGGCAAGGGCCGGAGTCGAGTCGTGTTGCTAGGCGGGGGATCAAGCGCGACTCAGTCGGCCGACATGCGTCCGGCACGGCAGCGCCTGGGCTGACTGCACGGAACGGCAATGAGCAAGACCAAAGCGAGCAAGAAGCGGCTCGCGAAGCCACGAGGATGCGACAGTCGACTAGCTTTCGCCGCGATCGGAAGTTTGCCGCGCGGCCTATCTGGATCAGGTGCTCGCCGATGGAGACCAGCAGGAACTCATGCTGGCACTGCGCTGGCTGTCGGAAGCGCGCGGTGGCGTGGCGGGATTGGCGCAGCGGGCATACCTGAACGCGACCACGCTGTATCGGACGCTGTCGAGCAGCGGCAATCCGGAAGTTACGTACGCTGCGGGCGTTGCTCGATGCCATGGGGCTTCGGCTGTCGATCGCGCCGGCGTCGTAGCCCAACCTGTCTTCAGTGGCTCACCCAGTGAGCCGCCGCCTTGCCAGCAAGTAGGACGTCACAAACCCCCGGGGACGACGTCCATGACGAGACCAGCCACGCATCGACGCAAGCGGATCCTGATCACTCTGGGTGTGCTGGTCGCGACCGCCAGCTACAACCCCGCGCACGGCCAGGACCTGGGCCAGCTCTCCGCCAACCCGTACGCGCCCAACTCGACAGCGAACCCCTACAGCTCCGCAGGCTCGCCTTACAGCGCGACCTGCGTGCGCAATCCGTACGGCCAGTACGTCGGCCCCTACAGCAACCAGAGCGCGACCAACCCGTACGCGACGGACACGCCGAAGCTGTGACGACGAGGAGGGCCACTACCGCGGCAAACTGTCCGCCAATCCGTACAATCCGGAGTCGGTGTCGAATCCGTACGGTCGCTATGGCAGCGAGCACTCGGCGGACAGCATCGACGATCCTTATGGGGCCGGCAGCAAGTACCGGTCGGACAGTCCGCGGAATCCGTACGGGGTGGGGATGAAGATCGTGGCGGGCGGGCAGGACGAGGGCGACGCTGATGCTGCATCCCCTGCGGATTCGCCGACGTTCTTGCAGAAGCCGTTGCCTGCACTGAAGGCGCCAACGGAGGAGGCCGATCCGTCGGACTGATTCCAGATGTTCCGGGCCGATATCCAGCTGTTCGCGACGTGAGCCACCAGTAAAATATGCGTGATTGCAGAGTTGTCGCTTGACAACCAGGTCTCTCGGGCCTAGCTTCGGCAGGAGGCTTCGCGATTCAGAGTGACCGATGAAATACCAGTTCACATTGAAGTACCGGCTCGCGGCCTCTGAAAGCGATGCCGACGTACTCGTTGAGCGTCTTGGCGCCGCGGGCTGCGACGACGCCCTGGTTGGCATTGGCCAGCCAGGTCGGATCGCGCTGGACTTCTCCCGCGAAGCTCGCTCGGCGCAGGCTGCCGTCGTCAGTGCAATGATGGCCGTGAAGAAAGCCATTCCAGCCGCGAGACTCGTCGAGGTCGATCCCGACTCCGTTGGCCTTACTGACATCGCCGAACTGGTCGGGGTGAGCCGACAGAACATGCGACAGCTGTCCCTGCACACGCAAAAACTTTTCCGACGCCGTTTGCGACTCGGGCAATGTAGAGTTGTGGCACCTGGTGCACGTGCTGGAGTGGCTCAAGGAGCGTGGCGCCTACCGTATCGAGCAGTCTTTGCTCGACGTCGCGGGTGGCGATGCAGATCAATCTGGTCAAGGAATCCACCTTGATCCAGGGCGAGGTCCGGCGCGAGGTGCGCAACCTGGTCGCCTAAACTCTGCGGAGGACTTGACGATGGGCACGAAGCGCGCACTGCAGCCAGCCAACCCGATTCACCCGGGCGCGATGCTGCTCGAGGAGTTCCTGCAGCCGGCTGAAAAGTCGCAGGCCGCGTTCGCGCGCGAGATCGGCTGGACCAAGGCCCGGCTGCAATGAGTTCATCAAGGGCAAGCGCGGAGTCACCGCGGAATGCAGCCCTGGACCTGGCGGACGTGCTCGGTACGTCGCCGCGCCTGTGGATGAACCTGCAGTCGACGTACGACCTGGCCGAGGCAACGAGACGACGAAGCGTCGCGTAACGCGCCCGCTGTTCTCCCGTGGACGTAACCGTCACACTGGCGGTGCGTTTATCGCGGTAGGAGCAGGCGATTGGGTACGAGTAGGTTCTTGCAGGGCAGCGCCTTATATGGCTGGTAGCGTCGCTGCCTGCGTCTCTACTCGCAAGCGCAGGGGTTTGACGTGCGCCCCGGGCGGGATGCGGCCGTCCTCGTCGGCCGGGTCACCGAGGTGACCGACGGCGACACCTTCGCGTTGCTCTGGCCTCCGGGCCGATCGTCGTTCGCCTGCATTCCATCGACACACCCGAACGCTCACAGCCGTGGGGACGGCAGGCGACCGCTGCGCTCGCGCGACGCCTGCGGCAGGGCGCCCAGGTGACGCTGCAGCCGATCACGCAGGACGAGTACGACCGCCTGGTGGCGGTGGTCTACCTGGACGACGAGAACATCAATGCCTGGATGGTGCAGCAAGGCCACGCCTGGGCCTATCGCCGCTACCTGGACGATGCGCAGTACTGCGCCTGGGAGCAGCAGGCGCGGGCGTCCGGGCTGGGGGTCTGGTCGCTGCCGTCGAGCGAACGAATCGCGCCGTGGGAGTACCGCAAGGCCGAGCGCGAGCAGACGCAGATCGTCATGGGCAGCACCGTCGAGACCGAGACCGCGTGCGTGGCCGCCATGAACGACCGTGGTCCCGTGACGAACACGGCGACCCAACCGTCGACGCCCGTGGCCCGTGCCGGATCAAGGGCAACATCAACGACAAAGGCGATCGCATCTACCACGTGCCCGGCAGCGACTCGTACAGAGCGCACCGGCGTCAGCACGAGTCGCGGCGAGCGCTGGTTCTGCACGGAGGAAGAGGCGCGGAAAGCGGGGTGGAGAGAGCCGAGGGGGTAGATCGATGGACCTGCACCGACGACGCCAGCTAATCGAGATCGTGCGCCGGCAGTTCCGCCTGGAGTG
>CAWHEA010000037.1:0-7053 GCA_963828265.1 uncultured Gammaproteobacteria bacterium
CTTCGACGTGGGCGCCTGCGCTGGCACTCCGATCATGACCGTGCACTCGGTGCGCGCACGTGCACGGGCCGACGGCCGGCCAGACCATCCTCGTCACGGTGGCGCTGGGCCAGTCGGGACGACGCGATCGAGTGGGCGAAACGGCCGCGCGAGGGTGATCGTGTCGGCGAGCAACGCGACCAGGCAGTGTGTCGTGAAGCCGGTGCGAAACACGCGTCCACCACCTGGTAGCCGGTCGGCCAGCGCGTCAAGGTGCTGAACGGCAAGCCAGTCACCGGGCGACCGACGTCGAGTTCGGCGACCTGCCGAGGTCCTCGACCCGGATCGTACCAGCCGGCGTCATCGCGACGTACTCGTCGACGCAGGTGAAGGAACTGGAGCCGCTGTTCCTGCGCATCATGATCCTGGACCTCACCATCGACTTCCGCCACTGAAATTCTACGATGCCGGAGGTGGTGAAAAGCATGCCATCGCCGACACCACCGAGGCCTTCCGTCACGGCATGTTGCAGCACCTGATCGCTGATGGTGCCGTGGCCCAGATCGCACGCGCCAATGAGCTGGTCGAGCAGGCGGCTCGAACGGCTGCGCTCGCGACCAAGATCGACCGACTCCGGGCTTGGAGCGGCCGAATGTGACGCAAAGCCGTTCAGCGGCCTGCAGGGCCGTAAATCATGCGTGCTCCAGGGGTGGATGGGTCTGCGCGAACTCGGCTCGGCGTGCGTAGTCCTTTGATCTGCAACGAAAAACTGTTAGTCTCGCCGCCCCGCAAGAAAAGGATTGAGCATGTGCGGAATCGTTGGTGCCATCGCGCAGCGTGATGTCGTTCCCATCCTGATCGAGGGCCTGCGGCGCCTCGAATACCGGGGCTACGACTCCGCGGGTGTCGCCGTGCTGACCGGCGCGGGCACGATCAAGCGGCTACGCGCCGTCGGCAAGGTCCGCATGCTGCAGGACGCGCTCGACGCCGATCCCACCAGCGGCCTGCTGGGTATCGCGCACACGCGCTGGGCCACGCATGGCGTGCCGAGCGAACGCAACGCGCACCCGCACATCTCCAGGGACGGCATCGCACTCGTCCACAACGGCATCATCGAGAATCACGATGAACTGCGCGCCGAGCTGAAGGCCGCGGGCTACGAGTTCACGTCCGAGACCGACACCGAAGTGATCGCGCACCGCGTTCACTACCACCTGCAGAAGACCGGCGACCTGTTCAAGGCCGTCCGCGCAACGGTGGCCGAGCTCGAAGGCGCGTATGCGCTCGCCGTCATCTCGCAGAAAGACCCCGAGCGCATCATCCTCGCGCGCCAGGGTTGCCCCGTGGTGATCGGCCTGGGCGACGGCGAGAATTTCGTCGCCTCCGACGTCGCCGCACTGCTGCCGGTGACGCGCAAGTTCATCTTCCTCGAGGAAGGCGACGTCTGCGAGATCCGTCGCGACAGCTACCGGATCTCGGACACGGACGGCAACACGGTCCAGCGCAAGGTGCACGAGAGCGAGCTCTCGGCCGATGCGGCGGAGAAGGGCGACTTCCCGCACTACATGCTGAAGGAAATCCATGAGCAGCCGCGCGCCGTCGCGCAGACGCTCGAGGAACGCGTGGCGGGCGGCAAGCTGCTGGAGGCCGCGTTCGGTCCGGCAGCGCAGGCAGTGTTTGCGAAGACCGAAGCCGTGCGCATCGTTGCGTGCGGCACCAGCTTCCACGCCGCGTCGGTGGCCAAGTACTTCATCGAGCAGATCTGCCGGTTGCCATGCTGGGTCGAGATCGCCAGCGAGTACCGCTACCGCAATCCGGTGGTGCCGAAGAACACGCTGTTCGTCAGCGTCTCGCAGTCGGGCGAAACCGCCGATACGCTGGCGGCGCTGCGACTCGCCAAGCAGTCGGGCTACCTGTCGCAGCTCGCGATCTGCAACGTTCCGGAAAGCTCGCTGGTGCGCGAGTCCGAGCTCGTCATGCTGACGCGTGCGGGCCCTGAGATCGGCGTGGCTTCGACCAAGGCGTTCACCACGCAGCTGACCGCACTCGGCATGCTGGTGGTGGCGCTCGCCAAGTTCCACAGCGCCGATGCCGAGCGCGAACGCGGCCTGGTGCAGCGCCTGATCGGCATTCCGTCGCTGATCGAAGCGACGCTGAAGCTCGATCCGGTCATCAAGGAACTGGCGAAGCGCTTCGTCGACAAGCAGCACGCGCTGTTCCTCGGCCGCGGCCCGATGCACCCGATCGCGATGGAAGGCGCGCTCAAGCTCAAGGAAATTTCCTACATCCACGCCGAGGCGTATCCGGCGGGCGAGCTGAAGCATGGCCCGCTGGCACTCGTCGACGCGGACATGCCGATCATCACGATCGCGCCGAACAACGACCTGCTCGAGAAGCTGAAGTCCAACCTGAAGGAAGTGCGTGCACGCGGCGGCGAGCTGTACGTGTTCGCCGATCCGGAGTCAGGCATGGAGTCGTCGGACGGCGTGCACGTCATCGAGATGCCGCGGCACGTGAGCTATTTCCAGGCGCCGGCGGTGTACACGATTCCGCTGCAGTTGCTGGCGTATCACTGCGCCATTCTCAAGGGCACCGACGTCGATCAGCCGAGGAATCTGGCGAAGTCAGTGACGGTGGAGTAGACGGGGGTTCAACGCTGGCCTCGTGTGCGCTGCAAGCAGAGTCGCTTGCCGAGAACAGAGTCCCTTACTGAATTGATGCGGGAGTTCGAGGCGATGCTCGGGCCGGCAAGTCGCGGATCGCCCGCAGCGCACTAGCGCTGTGACCCCGGAAATCCTCGCCGATCCGGTCGTCTTCCATGAGCCGGCGCCAATACTCCTCAGCCATGGTGCGCGCCCGTGGCCACGCGGCGAGCGTCGCGGCCGTGGGGCCGGGAGGCGTAAACGCGCGTTCGACGATGTGTCCGTCCTGCGGCGCGAAGAGCATCGGCAGCATGTCGTAGACGGGAGCCAGGCGAAAGGCGCCGATGTAGTCGTCGAAGAGCGTCACGTTGCCGAAGTGCCGATCAGTATTGGCGATGAGGGCTCCAAAGGTGTCGAGGACGGCCAGACGCTCGGCGTCCTCCGCGCCCAGAAGTGCGCTGGCGCGCAGTCGACCGGCTGCCGCAAGCCACGAGTCGAGTTGTCCGAACAGTGCGGCATCCAGGCTGAAGAGCGAGGTCACTCCGCGCCGCCCCGCATTGCCCACCCGATCGAAGCGCTGCGACTGAAGAAACACCTGCTCCCCGTACTCCAGCAGTTCGCTGTGCGCGGCCGGTAGCCCGTGCTCCGACAAGACGACGGAGGCAACGTGCTCGGCGACAAGCAGGTCTGCCCATCGCGCACCCACAGGCGTGGTCCGCGCCGGCGAAAACTTCACCAAGGCGTGTTCTATCTCTCCACCGTCTCGCGCGATGCGGACAGCGAACTTCGGGTGTTCACCGTGAGCCGACGAGCCCGGCGGCGCGCCGTGCATCGCCGCCGCGGCAAGTTCCACGTAGGCCTGCGCCCGGTGGACCTGTGCGACCAGGCGAGGGCCTTGGGCCCCGCCCAGGTAACGGTCGAGCGCGGCACCGCCGACGATGAGGTTGCCGGTACCCTCGGACCCGCGCTGGGTCAGGTACACCAGCACGTGGTTGTCGGTCCAGTCGACGACGCGTGGAGGCAGGGCGAGGTCGGGGTGCGCCGTCGGAATCGCTCGACCCAGGAAGCCGCCCGGCCGTGCGTCTTGCAGGTAATACGGCAACGCTTGAAACGATCCTCGTATGCGCTCCGGACCGCCGACCACGAAGACTCGATCGCGCTCGATCGCATGCACGGTTGCGACCTGCTCAGGCTGGCCTGACTCGTCGATCCGGTAGAGCGGCCACGAAGCCCCGACATTTCCCACCGCGCGCGTAAGGCCATAGCGGGCCCCTCGGGTGGCGCTCGAACGAACTATGCGGCCGGAGCGCTCCAGGGGTTGGATGAGCCGAGATACGGCTGTGCGTGACATGCCCAACGCCTGGCCAAGCTCTGCGGCCGACGCCGGTGCCGCTGCCAGACGGTCAATTAGCGCTTGTGAGGCGGGGGATTGCATGGACAAATAATTGCACAGATAATATTTAGCAACAACTCATTTAATAACAGATAGTTAAGATCTATTAGATGGTGATTGGACCCAGTGTTGTGGGCACATAATCGCGCACTTATTAACGAACGTACTGCCACCAAGTGACGCGTTCGGAGAACGTCTAAGAAACGCCGAAGGCGTCAGACATCCAGCAGCGTCTGCCGTGTGACGGCCGGTTCAGCCCCGACCTCGCCCCGCCGGATTGCCGCTGCCCGTTCGCGGATCGCGTTCTTTTCCGCCTCGCTCAGCCGCGCCACGTTCTTCACCTGCAGCGACATGCGCGGGTTCGCGGCCAACCTGGCTTCGTGGCGCATCAGGAAATCCCAATACAGCGTCGTGAATGGGCAGGCAGTCTCGCCCGTTCTTTGCGCAGGGTTGTAGCGGCAGCCCTTGCAGTGCGGACTCATGCGCTGGATGTACTTGCCGGTGGCTACGTAGGGCTTGCTCGCCATCAGGCCGCCGTCGGCGTACTGGCTCATCCCCAGCGTATTGGGCAGCTCCACCCATTCGACGGCATCGACATAGACCGCCAGGTACCAGGCATGCACCTGCTGCGGCCGCACGCCCAGCATCAGTGCATACAGGCCCGTCACCATCAGGCGCTGGATATGGTTGGCATAGCCGTGCGACAGCGTCTGCGACAGCGTGTCGCGCAGGCAGGCCATGTCGGTGGCGCCGCTCCAATACCAGCTGGGCAGGTCTTCGCGCGCATCCAGCTCGTTGAGCTCGGCGTAGCCGGGCATGCGCGTCCAGTAGATGCCGCGCACATACTCGCGCCAACCGAGGATCTGGCGCACGAAGCCTTCCACGCTCGGCAGCGGCGCAGCGCCCGCGTGGTATGCAGCCACGGCTGCCGCCACCACCTCGCGCGGGTTCAGCAATTTCAGGTTCAGCGCGACCGCAAGGTGCGAGTGGTACAGCCACGGGTCGCCCGGCCACATCGCGTCCTGGTAGCGGCCGAACGACGGCAGGCGTTCGGCGACGAAGCGTTGCAGCGACACCAAGGCCTGCTCGCGCGTCACCGGCCACGCAAAACTGTCCAGCCGTCCGGGGTGGGTGGCGAAGCGTGCTTCGACCAGGGCGATCACCTCGCGCGTGATCGCGTCGGGCGCGAATGCAGCACGCGGCGGCACGGCTCCCGGCCCAGCGGTACCAAAGGCCTCGCGGTTTTCGGCGTCGAAGTTCCACTGGCCACCTTCGGGCTGGTCACCCGCTTCGCCGCTCATCAGCACGCCATGGCGCTTGCGCATCTCGCGGTAGAAGTACTCCATGCGCAGCGACTTGCGGCCCCGCGCATGCGCTGCGAACTCGCGCACGCTGCAATAGAAGTGGCGGTCTTCGCGAATGTCCAGCGGCAACCCGTGGCCTGCTGCCACGGTCTTGATCGCCTGCAGCACCCGCCAGTCGCCCGGCGAGGTCATCACCAGTCGGGACGGGCGCAGACGCTCGATGTCGCTCTGCAGCTGCGCCTGCAGGCTGCCGCAGTTTCCCTCGCCGTCCAGGGCCATGTAGTGCAGCGGCCGCCGCGCTGCGCGCAGGGCCTGCGCGAAGTGGCGCATGCCGGCCAGGAACATCACCGTGCGCGGTTTGCTCGACCAGACGTGCGTCGATTCCTCGGCGACTTCGGCCATCCAGACGGCATCCTGCGCGGCGTCGAAGTCGTCGAACGCGGCAGCGTTCATGTCGAGCTGGTCGCCCAGGACGAGGACCAGGTTGCGCAGCTCAGCCACGTGCGCTCCTGGCGCGCCGGCAGGCGTCGGAGCAGAACTTCACCTCGTTCCATGTACGGGCCCAGCGCCGGCGCCAGGTCATCGGCCGGCCGCACGCCGCGCATGGCTTGCTGGGCAGGGAAGCCTTGTTGCCACGGAATCCGGAGGCGGGCTGTTTCATTGGCAATGCGCGTGCACTGAGGTGGGGAAGCGGCTGGACGTCAAAGCAGACACCGTGCGCGCGCTGGATGCAAGGGCGCGTCATGTCGGTGTGTCTGGCTCACTGCAGCAGGACAAACGGCCGTGATGGCCACTCTTGTGTGCGTTCGCGTACGAACGCGGCGAGCCGCGACGTGCATAGTCGTGCTCCTGGTGCATCGCGCCTTCGGCGCGTCACCTCAGTCACGCAGAGAATCCTATGAACACCCTAACAGTCGCTCGCGGTCACTACATGGCGCGAATTGCGATCGCACTCGCCGGCGCCATCGCGCTCTCAGCGTGTGCATCGACACCCGCGCCCACGGCCCAGATCGAAGCGGCGCAACTGGCGATCGCCAATGCCGAACAGGCGGGTGCAGGTAAACACGCTGCCGGCGAACTGAGCGAGGCAAGGGCGAAGCTTGCGTCTGCCAATACGGCCGTGCAGGCGAAGGAGATGCTCGCCGCCGAGCAGTACGCGGAACAGTCGCAGGTGGAAGCTCAGCTCGCGACAGCGCGGGCGACGTCGATCAAGGCCCAGGCCGTGAACGAAGAAATGCAGCGCAGCACGGGGACGCTCGTGGACGAGTTGCAGCGCGTCGAAGGAGAAATCAAATGAACAAACCGATCACCTGGATCATCAGCAGGAAGACAGTTCTTGCGACTGCCATGGGTGCGGTCCTGCTTGCCGCCTGTGCCGGCACGCCCGTGGCACCGGACGATGCAACGGCCGCACGCGCCAAGCTGAGCGCACTGCAGGCGGATCCCAATCTTGCGAGCCGTGCTCCGGTTGCCATCGACCAGGCGGATGCGGCCGTGCG
Source organism: uncultured Gammaproteobacteria bacterium (assembly GCA_963828265.1). Taxonomy (GTDB): domain Bacteria; phylum Pseudomonadota; class Gammaproteobacteria; order Steroidobacterales; family Steroidobacteraceae; genus RPQJ01. Next base: position 6,818 of record CAWHEA010000037.1, read on the forward strand.
TATCGCCGAGCAGCCGGAGAAAGACATCGACCTGGTGTCACACAGGGTTTACCTCGCCGATCGGAAGATCGACATTGCCCGCGCGCAGGCCGAGACCCGCTATGCAGAAGACCAACGCACGGCCCTGAGTTCGCAGCGTGAAGCGGCTCGACTGGATTCGCGGACCCGCGAGGCCGATAGCGCCAAAGCTGCGGCAAACGTGGCGCGCAACGATGCCGACCTGGCACGTAGCGATG
>CAWHEA010000038.1:0-14965 GCA_963828265.1 uncultured Gammaproteobacteria bacterium
CCGGCCGCACCAAGCACGTTCGGGAGCCCGCCCGCGGCGCCGAACTCCACCTGCATGGATTCGTGTCGTTCCCACGCTCGGATCACCGCACCGGGCGGCATGGCGTCGACCTTCGCGCGCAACGGACTTGGCGCCGTGCGCGACACCGCAGCACCGATCACGTCCACCGAGTTGTACTGCAGCGGCTGGTTGGGGACGGTACGTGAGTTCGCCGAGGACCGCGCCGCCCGGAATCTTTTTCTCGAACGACGCGCCGAGCATGCGAACGTCTTCCGGGAACTCGGTGAAATACGTCGGATTGAGGCCGCCCGGATCGCCGGGAATGAACAGCGGCCCGGTCTCGCGTCCCGACTCTGGTCCCGCTGTAGAACGGCACGCGCGAGTGGAACTGCGTGGCATAGAGCCCGAACTCGGTTCCCCAGGTGTCGACCGTGTGCTTCAGCGCGATGCCTCCCTGCCCCGAGTCCGGCGGATCCAGCGTCGCGGTGCGCCTCACGTAGATTCCGGTCGCCACCGCGGTGCGATCGGAGAGGCCGCCGAACATCGCCTTGTCGCAACCCTCGGCCATGAAGTCGACGAACGAATAAAACGTGCCGCACCCGGGCAGCGCCGTGGGCTCGAACCCCAGCTGGTAGAACGCCTCGACACTCGTCGCCTGCGACAGGGCGACGCGACCGAGCACGGCCGGGAAGGTGACGCGCGTTTCGTGCTCGCGGTCGACGCCGGGGCGCAGCGAGGCAGAGATGTCCAGCGGATTGAGCTCGCGCAACCCGCCCAGCGCCATCAGCTTCCTGCCCCAGTCGAGCGACTGCCAGCCAAGCCTCCAGTCGACAGCCAGGTCGCGGACTTCGTTATGACCGCGGACAAACAGGTCGTCCAGTACCACGCCGCTGTACTTCGAGCGCGACATCGCGCCCCGGTCGCTCAGCGGCTCGCCACCGGTGTACCCGTTCTGCGCGTTGCCCCACGGGTGACTCGAATCGGCGGTGGCGTAGTCGTACCAAGCCTGGCCGCTGACCTCGATCCCGTAGTTGCCCCGCGTGAACGAAACTCCGAGGTAGCCCTTGAGCACCGTCATGACCGGGTCGCCGCGATCGAAGTTGAGGTTGCCGTCGTCACCGTTGCGGCCCGAACTCGGCGTCACGGCGTTGCCGGCAACCCCGATCAGCGCGCTGTTAAAATTGGCGAGCAGTTTCGGGTCCCTGTCGTCCGTGCGGATCGCGGTACCCAGGTAAGTCGACCCGGTGACAGTGAACTTGCCCTCACCAACCTCGTAGTCGAGGCCATGCGCGCACGGGGCCAGCCCCAAAGCAGCGAGTGCCGCTACAACGAGACGGCACGGCGCGCAGGTCCAGACAGCCATTGTTTACCCGGTAACGAGTCGAGCGTCGGCGATGGTCCAGCGCCGATGCAAGGCGTTGCATCGTGGTTTATCGCCAGTTCCACCGGCGCCAGAGCACCCACGCGTAGATCGCCCCATTGACCACCAGCACCAGCATGCCGAGCACCAGTTGCACCCGCTGGGTCAATCCAGCCGGATACAGCACCGACACGACGTAATGCTCGACGAACCCGCCCGGATACCCGAGTTCACCCGCCAGCCGTCGCCAGTGATTCTCGAGCGGCGTCAGCGGACAGATGCCGCCCAGAACTCGATGCCCGCACCCCACAGCGCCACGGGCACGTGGACCCAGGCGACGCGAGGCCAGCGCAACACCAGTAGTGCGCCCAGCATCACGAACGCCACGAACCCGGCGTGCAGGATGAGGACGAGGTCTGCCAGCAGTCGGTAAGGCATCAATCCGCGGCCCGGCGGGTCTGCCGCTCGAGCGCCGCAAACGCCTCGCGCGTATACAGCGCAAGCCGGCCGGCCTCGGGCAGCGCCGAGGCATTGGCGGTGAAGCCGACCACGACTTGCCCGGCGTACGACATGAACGTGATGTTGAGGCCCATGCCCGAGATCAGCGTCGACACCGGGCAGAGGGCCTCGAGCCGCGCCCCGTTCAGGTACAGCGGGTCGCTCGGCCCGCGCACGTTCGAGATCAGCACGTTGGACGGCAGGAAGAAGTCCACGGACCCGCGCGGGATGAGCGCGAGCGTCTCCCCGGCCGCGAACGTGAGCACTGCGTACGCGTAGGCCACGTCCTTCGGCAGCGCACGAATGCGTTCCTTGGCCGCGCGCGTGTTGGCCATCACCTGGCGCATGCGCCGACCCACCGTCGCCGAGGGCGTCCCGAGCGGCGTCCAGAAGATCGAAACCTCGCGTGGTCGCCTGCTTCAGCTTCACGGTCCTGCAGCGAGACCGGGCAGATCGCGACCAGCGCACGCTCGGCGGGCCGGCCGATGCTGCGCAGGTAGCGATTCATGGCGGCGTCGAGCACGCACAGCGCGACGTCGTTCAACGTCGATCCCCAGGCACGCGCGACCGACTGCATCGCCTGCAGTGGCAGGACCGTGTGCGTGATCGCCCGAGCGTTGCGGATCGGCTCGTTCATCGGCGTCAGGGGCGCCGTGAACGGGCGGATGGTTTCCTTCGAGAAGCCGCGCAGACCCGCCAGTCCTTCCTCGAGCAGGCGCTCCCGATCCCCAGCCGATCGCGAGGGCCGCGCGCGCGGCCTTCGCCGCTTCAGTCTCGAGACGCGGCAACAGCTCCTGGGCATCGCGTTGGCCGGCGCCGGCAGGCTGGTTTCGATCAGCGTGCGGATGCGCCTGTCCCGTTGCGAGCGCGACAGCGAGCGATGCACCAGCGCAATGCCGGACTCGCCGTCCACCAGCGAGTGGTGGACCTTGATGAAGATCGCGAACCGGTTCCGCTCGAGGCCGTCGATGAAGTACACGCGCCATCCCGGACGCGTCCGCTCGAGCATCGGCGCGTGCAGTTCGGCGACGAGTTCGTCGAGCTGGGCGTCCGAGCCCGGCGCGGGCAAGCGACCGCTGCTGGACGTGCCAGTCCGTGTCGAAGCGTCGACCTCTTGCCACTCGGGCAAGCCCGCCCTGCGCAGGACCGGGATCCGGTTGAACGGCGGCACCGGGGTGGCCCGCCGGTACGCATCGACGATCCTGCTCAAGATGCCGGCGCCGCCGCGGCGCGGCCGCTCGAAGATCAACACGGCGCCGACGTGCCTCGGGTTGTCCTGGCTCTCCGTGAGGAAGAACATCAGGTCGAGCATCGGTATCGCGATACCCATGGCTTCTCTCCCCTGTTGCGCCAGTCTGCGCCACAGGGTCGCACGGTGGGCATACGCAAAACTGGCAGTGCAGCGCCGCAGCGGGCGGGGGGCGGCAGTCCTGTATCATTTTCCACCATGAAACTGTTCTCACGACTGTTCCGCAAGGCACCGCCTCCCCCTCCGCCGCCTCCGCCGACAGCGGCTGAGCGCATCGCCACGCTGCAGAACGCGGCGGCCGACGTCGTCGCGAACGCGGCGCTCGGCAGCGATGACACGAGCCTGCGAGTCGGCGCGGTGCGCCTGTTGCCGGACGGCGATGCCCTGCGGGCACTGGCCGGCCTGGCGAATCCGCCTGCAGGCGCCGTGGCGCGCACACCGTCGCCGGTCAGGCACGCCGCGCAGGAACGACTGGCCCAACTCATCGATGAAGGGTCGCTCGACTTCGCCGCGTTCTGCCGCGGACGGGAAGCACGAGCCGAGACGCTGTCGGTGGCCGCGCTGTGCAAGGATCCCGACCGACTCGGCCAGTTGCTGGCCGGCATCGACGACCCGGCCGCACTCGCGACGCTGGCCGCTGAAGGTCCGTCGAGTCGCGTGCGACAGGCAGCCGCCGCGAGGATCGACGACCCGACGCAGTTGCACGACCTCCTCCCGCGGGTCCGCGGCAAGGACAAGGCGGTCTACAAGCTCATCAAGCAGAAGTGCGATGCGTTGATCGCCGAGCGACGCAAGGCAGAGGAAGCCGTCCGCGAGTCCACCGCATTGTGCGAATCGCTCGAGCGCCACGGCGCAAAGACGCACGACGTCCTCTATGCAGCGACCCTGCAGTCATTGACGGCACGGTGGCGCGCGCTTCCCACGCGCCCGGACCCCGAGGTCGAGCAGCGAGGCGAGCAAGCCCTCGAGCGTTGCCGTGAAGTCATCGCCGCGCATGAACTGGAAGTCGCCCGGCAGGCCTCCGAGCAAGCGGCCAGGCAAGCGGCCGAGCAGGAAGCGCGCGAGGCACGCGAGCGCGAGCAGCAAGCCAGGCAGGAAGCGGCCGCCGCGCAGGCCGCGGCCAATGCAAGCGCATCGGCCGAGGCGGCCACGGTGCGCGAGTCGGAAGACCGCGCGCGCGCCGACCACGTGGCCGAAGAACGGGCCGCGGAAGCACAGGCCCACCGCGAGATCGGCAGCCTGATCCGTCTCTGCAGCAGCGCGCTGCAGCGAGGCGATACCCGCAAGGCCGCCCGGTTTCGCTCAGGGATCGAGGAAGCCTTGCAGGCCGCTCCGGCAGCGGCGCCGCCCTACCTGGCGCGGGCCCTGCAGCAGCTCGACGAGCGGCTGAACGAGCTGCGGCAGTGGAAGGACTATGCCGTCGCGCCGAAGCGCATCGAGCTGATCGAGGAAATGGAAGCGCTGGTGGGCTCGCAGGAAGAGCCCGAGGCGCTCGCGGAACACATCCGGTCGCTGCAGCAGGAATGGCGCACGATCAACAAGGGGATCGCGATCGACGTGTCGGCCGAGGCCGAGCGTTTCCAGGCGGCGTATCACGCGGCGTTCAAGCCGTGCCAGGCGTTCTTCGCGGCACAGGCCGCCGTCCGGCGCGAGAACCTGGAGGCCCGCAAGCAGGTGCTCGAGCGGCTCAAGGCGTTCGAAGCCAGCCTGCAGACCGAGAACCCCGACTACCCGTTCATCCTGCGCGTGCTGCGCGAGGCGCCGCTCGAGTGGCGCAGCCACTTCCCGGTGGACCGCGATGCCAGTCGCGCCGTCGAGAACGAGTTCCACCAGGCGCTCGATCGCCTGCGCGGCATCCTGAATGCCTGGCACGAACGCAATGCGGACGACAAGCGTGCCCTCATCACGCAGGCCCGGCATCTATCGACGGTCGAGGACTCCTCCCAGGCCATCGACGGCGTGAAGCGCCTGCAACTGCTGTGGAAGGAAACCGGTCCGGTGTCGCGTGACCAGGGCAAGGCCCTGTGGGACGAATTCCGCGGCCTGTGCGACGCGGTCTACCAGCGACGCGAGCAGGCGTACACGCAGTACGCCGCCGGCCTCGAGGCGGCGAAAGCACAAGCCATCGCACTGTGCGAACAGGTCGAACAGGCCGGCAGCGTATCGGCCGAGGAGCGGGCGTCGGCCCATGCGAAGGTCCGCGAGTGGCACGCCGCGTTCGACGCGCTCGAGGAACTGCCGCGCAACGATGCGCGCGCCTTGCGCGATCGCTTCGAGCGCGCGGTGTCGAAGTACGAGTCGGCATTGGCGCAACTGGACCAGCGCGATGCCGAATCCGCCGAGTCGAACCTGTTCGAGGCCGCGCGCCACGTCCGCGCCTATGAGCGGGCCGTGATGCAGGGCGCGCCCGACGCGGAGCGCGAGGCACTGCGCAACGCAGCCGAGAGCTTCATGGCTGGCGTCGCACGCTGGCCCAAGGGCGGCCTGCAGGCGCTGAAGCAGGCATTGACCCGGGCGGACTCCGCGTCCGCTGCCGATGGCGAGTCGCGCGAGAAGGCGCTGCGGATGCTGTGCATTCGCGGCGAAATCCTGAGCTCGACGCCGACACCGGCGGTCGACGCGACTCTGCGCAGCGACTACGAGATGCGCCTGCTGATGGAAGGCCTGGGGCAGGCCCGCCAGGCGGACGATCGCGACTGGGACGCCATGCGCCTCGAGTGGATCGCGATCGGCGCCGTGGCGCCCGAGGTTCACGAGGACCTGGAGAAGCGATTCCTGCGCTGCCTGGCCAAGCGGCCCGCGCACAGCGCTCCGGGGGCGCAGTTCCAGAACCACAGCGGCCGCGATCGCGAGCCCCGTCGCGAGCGTGACTCCGGCGATCGAAAGTCATCGCGCGATGGTCGCGGACGGCCGGACACCGGCGGACGGCGCTAGGACTTCGCCCGCATCACTTCTCGTGCCAGACGATCTCGCGTCCCATGCGGGCCCAGCGCTCGAAGTCGGCGGCGAACATGTCCTCGATGCGATTGCGCTTGACCTTCAGGGTCGGCGTGATCAGTTCGTTGTCCACCGTCCACGCCTCGGTCATCGCGACGAGGCAGGCCATCTGCTCGTGAGGATCGAGCGTCCTGTTGGTCGCCCGCAATAGATCGGCGAGCGACGCCTCGAGTTCGGCGCGGCCGGTGGGATCCTGCAACTTGCTGACTGCGTCGTCGTTGAGCATCAACAGGCCGATCGGCTGGCCCAGGTTGGCGCCGGTCACGCAGCAGGCCTCCACGGCCCCGTGCATCACCAGCAATTCCTCGATCGGCGCCGGCGCGACGTACTTGCCCTTGCTGGTCTTGAAGAGGTCCTTCACGCGGCCCGTGATCTTCAGGTTGCCCTCGGCGTCGAACGAGCCCTTGTCGCCCGTGTGCATCCAGCCGTCGTCGGTGAACGCCTGCCGGGTCAGGTCGGGCTCCTTGTAGTAGCCGAGCATCGTCGCCGGACTCTTGACCTGGATCTCGCCATTGGACGGGTCCAGCCGGCACTGCACGCCATCGTAGGTCTGCCCCACGGTGCCGATGGCTTGCCCCGGCACGCTGATGTGGGTAGCCGCGAGGTTTTCGGTCATGCCGTAGCCTTCGGCGACGTTCAGCCCGATCCGGCCATACCAGCGCAGCAGTTCCGGCGGCATGGGCGCCGCGCCACCGGCGGCGAAGATGCAGTCCTGCAGGCCGAGCGCGGTGAGGATCTTCTTGCGGACCAGGCCCCGGATGATCGGCAACTTCAGCAATCGATCGAGCTTCGTGGCCGGCATTTTCGCCAGCACGCCGTGCTGGAACTTGACCCACAGCCGCGGCACCGAGAAGAACACGGTCGGCCGGGCTCGCTGCATGTCCGCGGCAAACGTATTGAGGCTCTCGGCGAAGTACACGTGCATGCCGGTGGCGAGCTGGCCGTGCTCGACCAATGCGCGCTCGACCACGTGCGACAACGGCAGGTACGACAGCATGCGCGTGCTGCCGTTGAGCGGGATGCGCTTCAGCCCGCTCTGCACCGCCCACGCGAACGCCTCGAAGCTGTGCATCACGCCTTTCGGCGCGCCGGTCGTGCCGGACGTATAGATGATCGACGCGAGTTCCTCACCGGGACGCACCGGCTCGCCCTGGAGCGGCGCGGTCCTCGCGACGATGTCGTCCCAGCGCGGATAGCTTTCCTGCGCATCGGCCGGCGCCAGCGGGTGGCTGATGCACGGCAGGCCGGCGGGCACGCCGGACTTCATGTGGTCCCAGCCGTCGAGCTTGCCGACGAACAGCAGCCTGGACTCGCTGTGCTCGAGGATCTGCCGGATCGTGCCAGGCGCCAGCGTGGGGAACAGCGGCACCGAGACGCAACCCGCGAGCCAGATGGCGAAGTCGCTCATCAGCCAGTGCGCGGTGTTCTTCGAGAGGATGGCGACGCGGTCGCCCGGCTGCAGGCCGAGGCCCTGCAGGTGCGCGGCCATGCGACGTGACTGGTCGAGCACCTCGCGCCACGTGTAGTCGCGCACCACGCCGCCGCCCAGCGGCTGCGTCAGCGCCACCCGGTCGGGCGTGGTCCTTTCCCAGTAGTACAGTCGCTGGAGTGCCAGCGCGTCGTCGGCAACGAGCGTGGTCATGTCCGATCCATTTCCTTCGGGACTATCACGCGCTCGCCGCAGCCGTGCCGCCCTGCGTCGGCCGGTTCCAACCCGCCCGCGGATTGCTTGCAATCCAGCACCGGGCGTCGGCGACGGTCGCGAAGTCAGCTACACAGTACGGCGAGACTCCGAGCGACTCGTAGTACCGGGCCAAGGTCACGGCCCTCGGGTCCGAAGCGACGAGCGCGTGCACGGTATCCGGGCTGCTGTAGAAGTACCGCCGTTCGAGTTCCGCGTAGGTCTTCAGGTCCCGTTCGGTGATGTCCGCGGCCGGCTGCGCTTCCAGGTAGTCGGAGATGATGTAACGGATGCCCTCGTAACGCACGTCGGTGCGCATTTCCTTGTTGGCTTCGCGAAACTCCGCCAGGGCAATGACGCCGAAGAAGCGCCGGTAGACGCCGTGTCCTTCCCACCTGATTCGATACGGCATGGTGGTTCCCTCCCCTGGCCAGACCGATCCTCGACGGTCCACGATTGGCTCGACTCAGGGCGGAGTCAATCCGTAATTGCGGAAGTCGACCGTCAGGCCTGGACGAACGTCGTGAGCCGTCGCCTCGTGCGCTCGCGCAGTGAACACTCGCGCAAGGTGTCTGCCAGCTGCTCGAGGTTGGGGATGCCGTACAGGATGACCGTGGCCGAACTGGTGTCCGATGATCGAAGGTCCAGCAGGCAATGCCCCAGCAAGCGCATGCCGAGGGGCTTGTGCAGGTCGAAGTGATCGATGCGGAACACTTCGATGCTGTCTTTCGTCTTCGAGAGAATCCCGCGCTCGATGCGCACGCGTTGCGACGTGATCTCGTAGCGCGTGCCGATGGCCTTCAGCCAGTAATAGACCCAGGCCAGGCCCAGCGTGAACACCACCGCAATCCACTGCGACACGCTGTAGATGACCGCAGGGTGTCCCGTGAAGAGCATGGTCTCGACTTCCGCTTCCCGCGCGGCGGCCAGGGCCGCCAGGTCGGTGTTGCAGAACCGGCACTTGATGGCGACCGCCTTGATGGTCTCGCCGCAGACCGGACAGGCCTTGGTGTCTTCGCTCATGCCTTACCGTAGCACGTCGGCCGCCAGTTCGAACGAGCGCAGCCGGGCCGCATGGTCGAACACGTTCGCCGTCAGCATCAGCTCGTCCGGCCGGTGTCGTTCGACGAACGCTGCAACTCCGCGTGCCACCGTCGCCGGCCCGCCGATCACGGCGCACGCCAGCGCCCGATCGACGCCGATCCGTTCCTCCGGTGTGCTGACCGCATTGATGTCGGCCACCGGAGGCTGCACCAGACCGGGCCGGCCGCGACGCAGGTTGATGAAGCCGAGCTGCTGCGACGTGAACAATCGCTTTGCTTCCGCGTCGCTTTCGGCCGCGACCACGTTCAGCGCCAGCATCACGTGCGGCCGCGCCAGGCGCGCCGACGGACGAAACTTCTCGCGATAGATCGCCACCGCCTGCTCGAGCATCTCGGGCGCGAAGTGGGAGGCGAACGCATAGGGCAAGCCAAGCGCCGCCGCGAGCTGCGCGCCGAACAGGCTCGAACCGAGGATCCACGCCTCCACCTCGACACCGGCACCCGGCACCGCTCGCACCTGCTGGCCCGGCTGCACTTGCTCGAAGTACTGCAGCAGCTCGATCACGTCGTTCGGGAACTCGTCGGCACCCTGGTAGTAGCGACGCAACGCGCGGGTGGCCGCCTGGTCGGTGCCCGGCGCGCGGCCGAGACCGAGATCGATGCGTCCCGGATACAGCGACGCCAGCGTGCCGAACTGCTCGGCCACCTGCAGCGGCGCATGGTTCGGCAACATGATGCCGCCGGACCCGACGCGGATCGTGGAGGTGTGGCCAGCGACGTGCCCGATCAGCACGGCCGTCGCCGCACTCGCGATGCCCGGCATGTTGTGATGTTCGGCCAGCCAGTAGCGCCGGTAACCCAGGCGCTCGCCGAGCCGCGCCAGGTCGATCATGTTGGCGAAGGCGGTGCGCGCGTCACTGCCTTCAGTGACAGGCGACGAGGTCGAGGATCGAGAAAGGAATCATCCGGCCATCTTGCCCGAACGTGCGACGTCGTGTTCCGCCCGATGCACCACCCGCGCTCTCGGCTTCATGCAATCACGCTAGGTAAAACTGGAACTTCCGCGCCGTCGCGGCGGAGCGTACAAAGAAGGTGACCCCGCTGTGAATGCCGACTGGCGGCCGACGACACGGGGTACGAGCGGACGGACCGCAGGACCTCCCCTCCTGCTGGAGGTTCGCCGCTGAGACCCGCGCACAATGTCGCGCAGGTGGCCTTGGTCGGCCGATGTATCGCGACGTCGTCGCCATCGGCACAAGGGCATGCAACGCCGAAGCCAGCCGGGCCGAGCGCGCTCAGTCGACGCTCGGCCTCGTCACATTCGCCGCCCTACTCCCACCCCCGCCGCCACTTCGTGGCATCGGTGAGTTCCCGCCACGGCATCACCTGGACCCGCTTCGAGTGCACCGCCTCGATCTCGATCGAGACGACCGGCGATCCCGGCGGTTGCGGATCGACGATCCCGGTCACGAGGAAATGCTTCTCCTTGTTCAGCGGGTTCACCGCCGTCCACTTGGAGTGCAACAGCTTCCTGGGATTCAGCGGAGTGGAGCGGGATTGCGTCATGGTGGCAACGATGACCGAGGCAACGATAACTGATCAGCGCAGCGCGTCGAGACCAAAGAACTTCGACAGCTTGGCGTCGAACATCGACGCCGGCAGCAAGCGCTTCAGCAGTGGCAGCCGCACGCTGTTGGCGCCGCCGCGGATGACCCGCGGTGGCGAGTTGCGCAACAGCGCTTCCACGACGGGCACGACGAAGACTTCCGCCGGCGTCGCGTCCTGCTGCCCGGCCTGGGCGCGGGCACGAATCCCCGCTTCCACGGGCCGGTAGATCGAATTCTCCGGCAGGCGAATCGCGGCCTCCGCATGCTGCGCCGAAGCTCGAGCGCACGCCGCCCGGCTGGATGGAGACCACGTGAATGCCGAAGGGCTTGAGTTCCATGCGCAGGGCGTCGGTCAGCGAGTGCACGGCCGCCTTGCTCGAGCAGTACGCGGCTGCGAACGGCGTGGTGAAGAGCCCCACGATGCTGCCGACGTTGGCGACCACCGCACTGCCATTCGTGGCCACCGCCGCGCGCAGCAGCGGCATCGCCTGGGCGGTCGACCGCCATCGGCGCGATGACGTTGGTCTCGTACTGGCGACGCAGGTCCTCGCGCGTGAGATCGACGACGGCGCCGACCTGGGAAAAGCCGGCGTTGTTGACCAGCAGGTCGAGGTGTCCGGCGTCGCGCCTCACGGTGTCGAGCGCAGCGGCGATGGAGGCATCGTCGTTGACGTCCAGCGCCAGGCCGCGGATGCCATCGGCTTCGAGCGCCGCCAGTGCCTCGGCGCGCCGGGCGGTGGCATAGACCCGGTGACCTCGTTTACCGAACTCGCGTGCGAGCGCGGCGCCGATGCCGCTGGAGCAGCCGGTGATGAGAATGGTTTTCTGCATTTGCACTCCCCGAGTGAGCGTGTCGCACGCAACAACCGTGGTACACGGTGCCACGAATCGTACACGCTTGAGAGTGCTTCAGGGCTGGCAGCCGGGCGCCCTGGCCCGCCTGTCGCTACCTCACCGGGTAATGCTCTTCGACAGCACGCTGGCCCCGGCATCGAACACGTAGCCCGTCTTGCTGACACCCGTGACGGTCAGCGTGTACGTGCCGCGCCCGCCCGACACCTTCACGACCGCGTGACCCGTGGAACCGGTGACCGCCGTCGCGACTTTCGTGCGTGCCGTTGGGCAGCGTCCACCGAACTGCGACACTGGCGTTGGCAACCGCTGCCCCGCTGCCGTCCTGCACCGTGACATCGCCCGTGACCGTCACCTTCGAACCGGCCGCCTTGGCGCTCAGTGCGATGTTCGCGACCTTCAGCGACTTGGCGGGTGCAGGCGCTGTCACGGTGGCGATCGCCGACCACGGGCTCGCGCCGCCGATCCCGGTCGCACGCACGCGATAGTCGTACGTGATGCCAGCGCTCACCGTCGTGTCGGTGTGGTTGGTGGCCGTTCCCGGTGGCGTCAACGCGAGGCTCGTCCACGATCCGGCGGACGCCACGCTGCGCTGCAGTTCATAGCCGCGCGTCAGCGGGCTCGTGTTCTGCCACGTCAGGTCGATCGAGTTGTACGGCTCCGTGGCCGTGGCGGGATGCGCGACACCCGCCAGGTTCGCGGGCGCAGTTGGCGCCTCCAGCGTGCCCACCGGTGTCAGCAACACGCCACCAGATTCGCCGGTGATGGAATTGCGGCCCAAGGTGGCCAGCGCTCGCAGATCGTTGACCTTGACGCCGTTGCCCGTGATGGCCCAGCCCGCCTGGATCGTCGCGGACGACAGCAGGTCGTTCACGGCATACGTCCCCAGCCCGTCGAGATACAGGCCGGCGCCCAGCTCGCCATAGCCCACGTCGCCCAGCGCGTTGATGCTCGAGGCCACCGTGTACTTGCTCGACCCGGCGATGAACCGCCAGCCCGCCGCACCTTCGTAACGGAACACGGACACGATGTTGAGCGAGGTCGACCGCAGCGACGCCGCGCCCGCGATCATGCCGCCGTTGTTGATCGCCACTCCGCCGATGGCGTTGTAGTTGGTCGGGCCGTCGCCGATCCATTCGACCAAGCCGGTGTTCAGATCGAGTCGCTCGGCGCCGCCGATGACAAGGCCGTTGTCGTTGAGCGCGCTGGGTGCCACGACCCAGCCGTACCGCGCGTAGAGGTCGACGAGTCCGCCGGCATCGCTGTAGAGCCAGCCCGTGCCCGTGGGCACGTAACCCAGCGCATTGCGGGCGCCCACGATCTGCCCGAGGTTGTTGATGTTGGTGGCATACGAGGCCGCATCGCCCGGCAGGCGCGGCAACACCTCGACCACGTAGCCGCCGCCTGGATTCTTCCAGCGCACGGCCGAAGCGACCCATTGCGTGCTGTACGACACGCCGACGATGACGCCGCTGTCGTTGACGTCGGTGGGAAACGTGCTCATCGCACCGGCGGGCACCGGCAGCAGCGTCCACGACGCGCCGCCAACGCTGACCAGCGGTTGGTAGTAGCTGCCGCTGATTCGCGAGCCGACCACCACGTTACTGTTGTTCAACGCCACCGGCGAGCCTGCGCCCAGGTACTGCAGCTGGTAGCTGGGTGGAGCATCGACCGCGCCCGCACTTGGCACCGACCACGGGGCCGAGGCCAGCAACGCAACCGCAACGAGCCGAACGAAGTTGAACGCGCGCATGACGATTCCTTCCTGGCATCAGCCGGACGCCGGATCGTGGTTCCGGCACAGGACTGATTCTCAGGAAAGCGCTGGCCGCTGTCGGTGACTTAGTCACTGATGTCCGGCGGAGCAATGAATCAGGCCGGCACGCACGTACGCGCTCATCAGGGATTCGCGAGCACCTCGAGCGGCCCGGCATCCAGGATCTCGATCTTGCCGCGCGTGGAGCGGACCATGCCGGCCCCGGCCAGGTCCTCGAGGATCCGGCTGATCACCTCGCGCGAGGTGCCGAGTTCGGCGGCGATTTCCTGGTGCGTGATCCGCAGCGGGTTCTGCACGCGGCTGCGATCGAGCAACAGGGTCGCAATGCGCGCGTCCATGCGGCTGAACACGACGTCGTCCACCAGGCTCAGCACTTTCATCAGGCGCTGGGAGATCAACTCGAAGACGAACTGGCGCCAGAGCTCGTGCCGGTGCACCCAGTCACGCAACACGCCGGCCGGGATCGTCACGGCTTCGACGCCCTCCTCCACGCTGGCAGCCGCAGGGATCGGCTGCTGGGTGAGGATGGCATTGACGCTCAGGATGCAGGTCTCGCCGGCGCCGATGCGATACAGCGTGATCTCGCGGCCGGTCCGACCCGTCTTGAAGACACGCACCGTGCCGGAAACGACGAGAGCCAGCGACTGCGCACTGTCCCCTTCCGAGAACAGGCGCTTGCCGGCCGGCAGCCGCGCATAGGTGACGGCCTGCTGGAACTCCTTGATCGCGGACGCATTGGCGCGATGGAGGAAATCGAACTGCCCAGCGACCGTGTCGAACTTTTCACGTGTGATCACGGCGCAACAATGCCGTGGGAGACCGCCCGACGGGGGTCAGGAAAAGTACGGACCCGTGCAAGGACTACGCTACATCCGCTTATCCGCAGCGGACCTGAACCGCAGCGAGTCGATCGCAACGCTGTAATCCATGCGTTCGCCGCGCCAGCCGGTCGTGGCCGTACCGGGATCGATGTGGATACCGCGCTCGGCGTGGGCGGCCGCCAGGTCCCGCCAATCGGCGAGCGGCTGCGTGTGGCCCGGCGCGCACGCGTGCAGCGATTCGCCTTTCGCGTTGGTGAAGCGCCACGCACCGTCGTCGCAGCGCTGCATCTCGATGCCGCCTTCGTGCACCGAGCGATGGTGGAACCGGCACAGCGTGGCCAGGTTCGAAAGCTTGGTCTCGCCGCCATCCGCCCAGTGCTCGACGTGGTGGCCGTCGACGTAGCGCTTGTGATTGCAGCCCGGGAACACACAGCCCTTGTCGCGGGAAGCCAGTGCGCGACGCAACGCTGGCGGAATACTGCGTGTCTTGCGACCCACATCGAGCGGTTCGCCCTGCTCGTCTTCGGTAATCTCGACCTTGCTGCAGTCGCACGCCAGGCGACGCGCGGTTTCGACGGGGACTGCAGGGCCGTCGTCGATCTCACAGCGACCAGCCTCGGCCTTGCGCAGCGTGGCGTCATCGATATGCACGACGATCTGGTGACGATCGCCGCCTTTCAGCGCGGCCGCGCCGTGCTGCAGGAAGCTTTCGGCCATGACGATGACTGCATCCGCGCGACGCATGGCTGCGGTAGTGATGTTTGCCGCGTCAAAACTACCGCCGGACGTTTCAGCTGAAACGTGCAGCGAATCTTTACAATCATCCGGCAACGGAATTTCCGGCAATGCAGCCTCGATCGCCTTCAGAAACAGCGCGCCGCTCTCGGCCGTGAGTTGCAGCTTCACCACCAGCGAGCCGTCGTGATCGTGGAAGTACGTGAGGCGCCGCTGCGAGTACTGCCGCGCCTCGCGCGAGAGCTCTTCCACTTCCTGGACGCGGCGGAACTGCCGCACGAGCGTCTCGACGTGATGCGTGGTGCCGTTCAGCGCAACGTTGAGCAGCACGTCTTCGGTGGCCGG
>CAWHEA010000039.1:0-8486 GCA_963828265.1 uncultured Gammaproteobacteria bacterium
GCCCGCGCCTCGCGCAAAGTAACGGGCTTGCGCCGGCTCGTACGTGCGCCTAGCCGATGCGTGCAGCCAGGACCTTGTCGATCCGTTGCCCATCCATGTCGACCACTTCGAACGTCCAGCCCTGCCACCGGATGCTGTCCGTGGTCCTGGGAATGCGGCCGAGGCGCCAGTGGATCAAGCCGCTGACGGTCTCGAAGTCTTCGTCGATGTCCGTATCCGGCCACTCCAGCGCGAGATGTTGGGCCAGGTCGGTCAGCGGAATCTGGCCATCCAGCAGCCACGATCCATCCTCGCGCCGAATAGCCCACCTGTCCTCCGGGGCGGCACCGAACTGTCCCGTGATCGCCTCGAGCACGTCGTGCAACGTCACCAGCCCCTGCAACGAGCCGTACTCGTCGACGACGAACGCCATGTTCGTGCGGCCTTCGCGGAATCGCTCGAGCGTGTCCCTGCCGCTGATGCTTTCCGGGACGAATATGGGCGCCTTGGACAGGTGCGCGAGGTTCAACTGTTCTCCGCGCAGCAGCGCAAGCAGCAGCGCGCGTGCGGAGACCACGCCGATGACGTCCTGCTGGTCCGTGCCCACGACGGGGTAGCGGGAATGAGGCTGGGCCTCCATCGTCGCGATCACCTGGTCGTGCGTGGCATCTACGTGCAGCGACGCGATGTCGGCGCGTGGCGTCATCAGGGTTGCGATGGACCGGTCATCGAGCCTGAAGAGGTTCTCCACCATCTTGCGCTCGTCCTCCTCGATCACGCCGGCCGTGGAACCTTCATGCAGGACCGCCTGGATCTCTTCTTCCGTGACGGGGTTGCGGCGCGAGTCGTCGATGCCCAGCAGGCGCAGCAACACCTGGGTGGAATGGGTCAACAGCCACACGAACGGTTTCGAGACCAGGGACAGCCACTGGATCGGCCGGGCCACGAACCTGGCCACCGACTCGGCGTGAATCTGGCCGATCCGCTTCGGCACGAGTTCGCCGACGACGATCGAAAAGTAGGTCACGAGCGCCACGACGACGGCCGTCGCAAGGTAACCGGCTGCCTGCGTCGTCGCGCCCCATGCGACGAACTTCGCCGCCAGCGGTGGAGCCAGGGTTGCCTCGCCCACGATGCCGGTCAGCATGGCGACGGACGTGATCCCGATCTGCACGGTGGAGAGGAATCGGGTGGGCTCGGACCCGAGTTCGGTCGCGATCCTGGCGGAGGAGTCGCCGCGGTCCACCAACGGTTGCAGGCGCGCCCGGCGAGCGCTGACGAGCGCAATCTCTGACATCGCAAAGAAGCCGTTGAGGACGATCAGGACGATCAGCGCGTAGATTTCCATGGCTCGGGTACTACTGTTGGCGGTCTGCAGGGATCAGGGGTACAGGCGGCAAAAGCGCCCGGGACAGGGGTCAGCGAGGACCGGATGCTCGCGGCATCCACCGCGCCACGATCCACCCGGCGAGGCAGGCGATCAACAGGTCGACCCAGCCGTACGCCGGCGCTGACGCGCCGAGCTGCAGCATCGTGAGCAGCAGCACGAACAGCACCGTCATGCCGGCCGCCACGTGCGGCACGATGCCTGCGCCCGCGAGTAACCAGCCCAGCGAGAGATAGCTGAACGACTTGTTCGCAAGCAGGGGTGGCGGGGGCACGTTGCGCAGCAGCATCTCGCGAAGTTCGGGAATTCCCGCTGCGGGCGCCGCCGAACCGTCGAATAACAAGCGCACTGAAGCCCACGCGAGCCAGACGCCGAGCAGCACCGCGACGATCGTCGAGCGAGTGCCGTCGTCGAGCCGGCTGAAAGGCACCAGCAGCGGCAGCAGCAGCGCGATGGCTGCGATCTCGGCGACGTCGAGCGTGCTGCCCGCGACGAACGTCCTGCCCACCAGCACCGTCGCAATCACGATCAGCAGCACGTCCATCGCGCGCTGCCGGCGCACGAGGCTGAAGACCACCTGGGTGACGACGAGCCAGCCGACGAAGAAGCCGGCGAGCGACATCCAGTCGATGTGCGGCGTGAGCAACGGCCGCACGGCGCGCTTCAACTGGCGCAGGCCCGGATCCGGCAGCAATGGCCACAGCCGCTCGATCAGCCACAGCACCAGGATCGACATCGCCACGAACGCCGAGCGGCTGCGCGGCGTGCCCTGCGGCGAAATGCGGCTGCCCAGCGCATGGAAGACGGTGCCGAGCACGGTGCCGAGCAGCGAGCCGATCGCGTTCAGCGAAAGATCGCGCAGGCTCGATACGCGCGGCACCACCGAGGCCTGCAGCAGCTCGAGCCCCAGCGAAAGCGACGCGCCGAGCAACGTGCCAGACGACGATGCCGGTGAAGCGGCCCCAGCGCGGCTCGACCAGCAGCGCGACGCAGAAGCCGAACGGAACGTACAGCAGCAGGTTGTTGAACATGTCGCCGCGACCGGCGCGCGCCCAGCCGATCGAACGCAGGGCCTCGATCAGCGTGGGGCCGTCGGGGACGAAGCGGAAGGGGTACAGCGAGACGTAGACGATCAGGCCGGTGACCACGGCCAGCAGCAGGGGTGCGGCGAAATGCGAGGAGCGACCGGCCATCGTGCCGTCAGGGACGAATCTGCACGTAGTGATCGAGCAACAGCGCCGCGAACAGCACCATCAGGTAATTGATCGAATAGCGGAACGCCTGCATGTGCAGCTGGTCGGGCGCGTCCGGCTTGCGCATCGCGATCGCGTAGCGCATGAAGATCGCGCCGAGCACCACGGCCGTGACGAGGTAGATGAGCCCGCTCATGCCGGTGAGGTAGGGCAGCAGCGTCACGAGCACCAGGATGATCGTGTAGAGCAGGATGTGCAGCTGCGTGAATTCGACGCCGTAGGTGACGGGCAGCATCGGGATACCCGCCTTCGCGTAATCCTTGCGGCGCGCGATGGCGAGCGCCCAGAAGTGCGGCGGCGTCCAGGCGAAGATGATCAGGAACAGCAGCAGCGAATGCGGATCGGCCGAGCCCGTGACCGCCGTCCAACCGAGCACCGGGGGCGCGGCGCCGGCCGCACCGCCGATGACGATGTTCTGCGGCGTCACGTGCTTGAGCCAGACGGTATAGAGCACCGCGTAGCCGATCAGCGAAAAGAACGTCAGCACGGCCGTCAGCGGATTAACCAGCCACCACAGGATCGCCATCGACGCGACGCCGATGATCGCTGCATACGTCAGTGCCTGCCGCGTCGTCACGTGACCCGTCGGGATCGGACGGTTCATCGTGCGGGCCATCTTCACGTCGAACTTGCGGTCGACGACGTGGTTGATGGCGGCGGCACTCGAGGCCGCGAGGCCGATGCCGAGCGTCCCGTACAGCATGGCCTGCCAGGGCGGCATGCCTGGCACCGCGAGGAACATGCCCACCACCGCCGTGAACACGATCAGCGCGACGACTCGCGGCTTGCCGAGTTCGTAGTAGTCCCGCCAGGTTGAATGGCCAGATGCGGTGTCGCGGCGGAGGTATAGGGCACGATCGCGGCGGGTATCTGGGGGCGGCATTTTACAGGAGCTTCACGGCGGGTGGCAGCGATCGGTCCGAGGTCCGCCAACGGCGGGCAATGCGGCCCGGGCGATCGGCTAAGCGCCAAGGCCTGCGTCAGTAAAGTCCCGATCCTTTCGGCGGGAACAGGAACCGCAGCAGCGCGACCATCGCCAGCACCAGCAGCGCCGCGACGGCGTTGTGCGCCGTGGCGAGCGGCAGCGGGAACGTCTTGATCACCATGAGCGGCCCGACCAGCAACTGCGTCACGAGCGCCGTCGCCAGTGCGATGCCGGCGGCCCGGACGCCGCGGGACTGGCCCATCCGCATGGCTTTCCAGGCGACGAAACCCAGGACGAGCGCGGCCACGATGGCGCCCAGGCGATGCGTGAAGTGGATCGCGACGCGGGCCGGGTGGTCGAGCACGCCTCCCTCGTAGTCGATGCCGAGGCCGCGCCAGAGCACGAACGCGTCCTTGAAATCCATGGCCGGCCAGAACGAGCGCTGGCACGTCGGGAAGTCGGGACAGGCCACGGCCGCGTAATTGGTGCTGACCCAGCCGCCGAGCAGGATCTGCGCGACGAGCACCACCATGCCGATCACGGCCCAGCGGCGCAGGCTGTCTTCGGCCTTGGGTCGTGAACGGCGCGTGGTCTGCAGCGACATCCACCACAGCAGCGCCATCGTCGTCAGGCCGCCGACGAGGTGTGCGGAAACGATCGCGGGCTTCAGCAGCAGCGTCACCGTCCACATGCCGAGCAGGCCCTGGAAGATGACGAGCGCGACCACCGCGAGCGGCATGCGGACCGGCTGCAGCGAGTCCTGCCGATTGCGCCACGCGAGCGCGCCGATGACCAGGATGACGAAGCCGAGCGTCGCCGCCAGGTACCGGTGCAGCATCTCCTTGAGCGCCTTCTCGTACTCGACCGGTCGGTCCGGGTACGCGGCGTTCACGGCGTGTTGATTCTCGGCTGCTTGCCCGGCCGTGAGGTGGCCATAGCAGCCGGGCCAGTCGGGACACCCGAGGCCGGCATGGCTCAGGCGCACGTAGGCGCCCAGCACGATGACGCAGAACGCGAGGATCGTGCCGAACAGGCAGAGCTTGCGGAACGTGGCCAGTCGCTTCTTCGTGTTCACGGGAATTCTCAGCCGATGTGCGAGAGTCTCAGCAGCTTCTTCACGTCCGTGAGCAGGGCCTTGTCCGGGGCTGCGGCAGAATAGCTGAGCACGAGGTTGCCGAGCGGATCGATCAGGTAGAGCCGGCCGGCGGCCGCGGGCGCGACGCCACCGAATGCCGGGAATTTCGCGAGCAGCGCCTGCGAATCCGCGTCGTCGCCCAGGATCGCGACCAGCAGGTCGGCATGTTCCGTCGCCACGAACTGCGTGTCGACACGCGGCCCCGTCGCCAGGAACACACGCTGGACACGGTCCATGTCCTTGTTGAGCGCGATCCAGCTCTGTCGTGAGAGGTAGAGCGCCTTGCGGCAGCGCTCGTCACAGGCGCCGTCGCCCAGGTACGCGATCGTCCATTTTCCCTGCAGGAAATCGGCGGGCGTCCGGCTGCCGTCCGGCTTCGTGAGCACGACGGCCGGCAAAGGTACGGCCGGGTTGATCAGGTCGCCCTTGTTGGTGCCGCCGGCCGGCCGCCAGCCCGAACCGCCGTAGTACAGCCAGAAGGCCACGAGCAGCGGCACGAAAAAGAGGGATGCCAGGAAGATGAGCTGGCGGCGTCCGCGCCGGCGCTGGTTGTCTTCGATCGGTGTGTTCATGGTGAGCCGGAAGTCGAATCCGTGGGAGGCGGCGCGTCACCCGGGACGCGGCGCAGGCTGAGGGCAATGAAGATGATCAGCGCGACGAGCGCAAATGCGAACCACTGGATTGCGTACCCCAGGTGGCGCTCGGGACCGAACTGCATCGCGGGGCGCCAGACGCGCTCGTAACCGTTGGGGGCCGCCGGATCGAGCAGGACGATCCGCGATTCGACCTTGGCGCCGAGCGCCTGTTCGAGGTCCTGCTGTTGCGGAAAATTCAGCACGCGCGGCCAGCTCGTGTCGCCTGCAATGCCCGCGTCACCGACGCGCACGCCGGGAGCGGGCAGTGTATCGAGGCGGCCCGACACCGCGCGGAACTCGGGCGACACGAACACCGGCGGGCAGGTCCTGGCGCGTTGCGCCAAGCGGCACCCAGCCGCGGTCGACCAGCAGCAGGCGCTCGCTGCCTTCGCGCCGGAAGGGCGTCAGCACGCGAAACCCGGGCAGGCCGACCTGCGACGGCATGTTGTCGAGCAGGATCTGGTGCCCTGGCTCGTAATGGCCCTCGGCGCGCACGTGCTGGTAGCGCGGCAGCTCGTCGACGGTGACATCGCCCTTGAGTTCGACGCTCGACTGCGTGCCCCGCTGGAAGGACTCGACCATCGCCTGCTTTTCGCGCGCACGGCCGACCTGCCACCAGCCCAGCGAGACGAAGGCTGCGAGCAGGACCGCCGTCAGCAGCACTGCCCACGCGCGTGGGGCGAACTCGCGATTGGCGATCCGCAGGCTCATTTATACTTCGCACCGGCCGCCTTCGCGCCGCATAGACCGACCATGCTCATCAAGATCCTCATCGTCGTCGTACTGTTCGCCATCGTCCTGAGCCTGGGTTCGGGGCTGTTCCACCTGGTGAAGGAGAACGAAGGCCAGTCGAAACGGATGGTCAATGCGCTGACCGTGCGCATCGCGCTGTCCGTCGCGCTGTTCATTCTATTGTTCATCGCCTGGTATGCGGGGCTGATCACGCCGCACCACGTGCAGATAGGAGAGGGGTTAGGGGATAGGGGTTGGGGGTTAGTCGGAAGGTGGGTCGGAAAGCGCGACGCTCGGTTCAGACATTCGAACTCAAGGTTTCTAAGTAAAGAAGGCCGGCATTGCCGGCCTTCTTCGTTTGGGTGGGAGGGGAAGGCGTCAGTTTGCGTTCCGACTAACCCCCAACCCCTATCCCCTAACCCCTTTCATCTCGTCGAGGCTCGTCAGAGCCAGTAGACGAAGATGAAGAGGCCCAGCCAGACCACGTCCACGAAGTGCCAGTACCAGGCCACCGCCTCGAAGGCGAAGTGCTGCTTGGGCGTGAAGTGGCCCTTCATGACGCGCAGCCAGATCACGACCAGCATGATCGCGCCGAGCGTCACGTGCAGGCCGTGGAAACCGGTGAGCATGAAGAACGTCGAGCCGTAGACGCCGCTGCCGAGCGTCAGGTTCAGCTCGGTGTACGCGTGGTGGTACTCGACGGCCTGGAAGTAGACGAACGCGAAGCCCAGCAGGAACGTCAGTGCGAGGAAGACCTTGAGGATGCCGCGCTTGTCGGCCTGCAGCGCGTGGTGGGCGATCGTGATCGTCACGCCCGAGGTCAGCAGCAGCGCGGTGTTGATCGCCGGCAGGCCGAACGCCGGGATCGTCTCGAAGCCCCCGCCCACGGCCGCCGGACCGTTGGTCGGCCAGGCCGGCTCGTAGTCCTTCCACAGGAACAGGTTGCTCAGGAACTTGGCGCCTTCACCGCCGAGCCACGGCACCGACAGGTTGCGTGCATAGTACAGCGCGCCGAAGAACGCGGCGAAGAACATCACTTCCGAGAAGATGAACCACATCATCCCCATGCGGAACGAACGGTCGACGCCGGCGTTATACAGGCCCGCCTGGCTCTCACCGATGACGGTGCCGAACCAGCCGTAGAACATGAACAGGACGGAGGCGAAACCCGCCCAGAAGATGAAGGGCGCGACGTTCACGCCGTTCAGCAGCGCAGCCGCGCCGAGCATCATCACGAACAGCGACACCGAGCCGACGATGGGCCATTTGCTGCCGTGCGGGATGTAGTACTTCCCCGCGTCGTGCGCGGTTTGAGCGTGAGCCATGGCGTGTGCCTTTTTCTGCGTTAACGAAAAACGTCAATCGGAAGAAGTGATTAGTGACTAGTCATTTCCCAAGCGCCGCCACCCGCTTGGGCTGCGCGTCGGGCATCGTGTACATCGAATAGGCGAGCGTCATGCGGTCCACCTCCTGCGGCAGGTCGGGGGCCACGATGAAGCGTACCGTGAATTCTCGCTGTTCTTCCGCCTCGAAAGTCTGCGGCGTGAAGCAGAAGCACTCGGTCTTCTGCAGGTACTTCGCCGTCGTCGACGGAGCGACGCTCGGGATCGCCTGGCCGACCACGGGCACGGACGCGCGGCTCGGATGAGGAACTTCGCCTCGTAGAGCTTGCCCGGCTGCAATTTCATCGAGCGCGTCTCGGGCGTGAGCTCGAACGCGCTGCCGTCCGGGATCATCGACATGAACTCGAGCGTGATCTCGCGGCCCACGCCGGCGTTCGACGCCTCGATCGCGGACGGCGCGGCGTTGACGCGGATGCCCGCAGCCTCGCAGATCACGTCGTAGAGCGGCACTAGCGCAAAACCGAAGACAAAGCTGCCGCCGACCATCACCCAGAGGCTGCGGGTCAGCGAGCGGTTTTCCTTGGCCTGCGGCGTCGTGTTCATGGCGGGCGCGTGCACGTTAGCGGCTGGGCCTTCATGACGCCCGACGCGATGAAGGCGACGTAGATGGCGATCGCGACCACCGCCAGCACGATCGCTGTGCGCCGGATGCGTCGACGCTGCTCGTTCGGTCGGGTCCCGTCCGGTCATGTCTTGCACCGCCGGCCCTTACTTGACGACCGGAGCGTCTTCGAACGTGTGGTACGGGGCCGGCGACGGCACCGTCCATTCGAGGCCGTGGTTGTACGCACCGTCCCACACGTGGTCGGTCGCGCTTGGCTCCGCCACGCGCGCTCTTGATGATGATGTACACGAAGAGCAGTTGCGACAGGCCGAAGCCGAACGCACCGATCGACGACACCATGTTCCAGTCGGCGAATTGCGTCGAGTAGTCCGGGATGCGGCGCGGCATGCCGGCCAGGCCCAGGAAGTGCTGCGGGAAGAACAGCAGGTTGACGAAGATCGTCGACATCCAGAAGTGCCAGTTAGCGAGCTTC
>CAWHEA010000040.1:0-118707 GCA_963828265.1 uncultured Gammaproteobacteria bacterium
CTGTAGAATCCCGCCACCCTCCGATGGACGTTTCCCACATTCTTGCGCCGCTGAACGACGCGCAGCGGCAGGCCGTGAGTGCCCCGCTGTTGCCGACCCTCGTGCTGGCCGGCGCGGGCAGCGGCAAGACGCGCGTGCTGACCCACCGCGTCGAATGGCTGGTGCAGGTCGAAGGCGTGTCGCCGCACGGCATCCTCGCCGTCACGTTCACGAACAAGGCCGCGGCCGAGATGCGCCACCGCATCGAAACGCAGCTCGGCCTGCCTTCCGCGCCGCTCTGGATCGGCACCTTCCACGGCATCTGCCACCGCCTGCTGCGCCTGCACTGGCGCGAGGCCGGGCCTGCCGCAGGGTTTCCAGATCCTCGACGGCGAAGACCAGCAGCGCCTGGTCAAGAAGATCATCCGCGGCCTGAACCTCGACGACACGCGCTGGGTGCCGCGCGAAGTGACGTGGTTCATCAACGCGCAGAAGGACGAAGGCCTGCGGCCGAAGCACCTGAAGGACGACGGCGACCCGACGCGCCACCAGCTGATCAAGCTGTACGAAGCGTACGAGGACGCCTGCCGCCGCAACGGCGTCGTCGATTTCGCCGAGCTGCTGCTGCGCAGCTACGAGATCCTGCGCGACGTGCCGGGCCTCGGCGAGCACTACCGCGCGCGCTTCAGGCACGTGCTGGTCGACGAATTCCAGGACACCAACACCATCCAGTACAACTGGATGAAGGCGCTGGTGGGCTCGACCAGCGTCCCGTACGTGGTGGGCGACGACGACCAGTCGATCTACCGCTGGCGCGGCGCGCGGGTCGAGAACCTGCAGCAGTACCGCAAGGATTTCAACGACGTGCAGCTGTTCCGGCTCGAGCAGAACTACCGCTCGACCGGCAACATCCTCGATGCCGCCAACGCCATCATCGGCAACAACAGCGGCCGCATCGGCAAGAAGCTCTGGACCAGCGAAGGCAAGGGCGCGCCGATCCGCCTCTTCCGCGCCTACAACGAGCGCGACGAGGCCGAGTTCGTCATCGGCAAGATCCGCGAGTGGATCGCGCGCGGCGGCAAGCGTGCCGACAACGCCATCCTCTACCGCTCCAACGCGCAGTCGCGGGTGTTCGAAGAATACCTGCTCGCCGCGCGCATTCCGTACCGCGTGTACGGCGGCCTGCGGTTCTTCGAGCGCCAGGAAATCAAGGACGCGCTGGCGTACCTGCGCCTGATCTCGAACCGCGACGACGACGCGTCGTTCGAGCGCGTCGTGAACCTGCCGACGCGCGGCATCGGCGCGCGCACGCTCGAAGTGCTGCGGGCCCACTCCCGCGAGCACGTCAAGTCGATGTGGCAGTCGCCGCGTTCGAATGCAACGAGGACCTGGGAGCCAAGGCGGTCTCGTGCCTGCAGGCGTTCCTGACGCTGGTCGAGAAGCTCGACGCCGAAACGCAGGGCCTGCCGCTGCACGAGCAGGTCGATCACGTGATCCAGGCGTCCGGCCTGGTCGGGCACTACCAGAAGGACAAGGCCGACAAGGGCGAGGCCCGGCTCGAGAACCTCGAGGAACTCGTGAGCGCCGCGCGCGGCTTCGAGCCCGAGGACACGGACATGCCGCCGCTGATGGCGTTCCTGTCCCACGCCGTGCTCGAGTCCGGCGAAGGCCAGGCCGAGGCCTGGGAAGACTGCGTGCAGATGATGACGCTGCACTCGGCCAAGGGCCTCGAGTTCCCGGTCGTGTTCCTGTGCGGCCTGGAGGACGGCCTCTTCCCGCACCAGCGCTCGATCATGGACGTGCACGGGCTCGAGGAGGAGCGCCGCCTCTGTTACGTGGGCTGCACGCGCGCCATGCGCCAGCTGTACGTGACCTACGCCGAGCAGCGCCGCATGCACGGCGTCGACAACTTCGGCGCCCCGTCCCGGTTCATCGCCGAGATTCCGCTGGAGCTGGTCGAGGAAGTCCGGCCCAAGGTGCAGGTCTCCCGGCCGGTCTATTCGCCCCAGTCGCGCCAGGTCCCGCAGCAGGCGACCCGCCCCGTCGGCAGCAACCTGTCCATGAGCGGACGGCGGTTCCAGGACGAGACTCCGGCAGGGGCGTTCAAGCTCGGCCAGCGGGTCCGCCATGCCAAGTTCGGGGACGGGGTGGTCCTGAGCCTCGAAGGCCAGGGGACCAACGCCCGGATCCAGGTGAATTTCGAGCGCCAGGGCACCAAGTGGCTGATGCTGGGGTACGCCAACCTGACGGCGGTCTGAGTCGCGCTAGAATGGCGCGCTGCCCCACAGGTCCTAGAAGCTTGAAAATCATCATCCTCGGGGCCGGCCAGGTCGGCCGGACAGCGGCGTACCACCTCGCCCGCGAAGAGGCCAACGACGTCACCGTCGTCGACACCGACGAAGCGTTGCTGCGTGACCTCCAGGATCGCATCGACATCCGCACGGTGCAGGGCAACGCGGCGAGCCCGCGCACGCTCGAGACCGCCGGCGCGCGCGATGCCGACATGCTCGTCGCACTCACGAACAGCGACGAGACCAACATGGTCGCGTGCCACGTGGCGTGGAGCCTCTTCGGCACGAAGACCAAGATCGCCCGCATCCGCTCGCGTGACTACACGAAGCACCCGAGCCTGTTCGTCTCGACCGAATCCCCCGAGGCACCGATGGCGTTGCCGGGATTCGCGATCGACATGTACCTGAGTCCCGAGGAAGCCGTCACGGCTTACATCGAGCGGCTCATCCGCTACCCGGGCTCGCTGCAGGTCGTCGACTTCGCGGACGGCAAGGTCCGGCTCGTCGGCATCAAGGCCCTGAAGGGTGGCGCGCTCGTCGGGCGCCCGATCCGCGAACTGAAAGGCCACATGCGCAACAGTGAGGCGCGCGTGGCGGCCATGTACCGCAAGGGCGAGAGCATCGAACCCGAAGGCGACACCGTGATCGAGGACGGCGACGAGGTCTTCTTCGTCGCGGCGACGCAGGACATCCGCGCCGTCATGAAGGAGATGCAGAAGCTCGAAGACCCGGTGAAACGCGTCGTCATCGCCGGCGGCGGCAACATCGGCTTCCGGCTGGCGCAGACCCTCGACGAAGAGAACCAGGTCAAGGTCATCGAGCGCGATTCGAAGCGCGCCCGCAAGATTTCCGAGCAGCTGCGCAATTCGATCGTGCTGGTCGGCGACGCCGCGGACGAAGAACTGCTGGTCGAGGAGAACATCGACAGCGTCGACGTCTTCTGCGCGCTCACCAATTCCGAAGAAGCCAATATCCTGTCCGCCATGCTGGCGAAGCGCCTCGGCGCACGGCGCGTGATGGCGCTGATCAGCCGGCCCGCCTACGCCGACCTCACGGCGATGGGCGAAATCGACGTCGCGATCTCGCCGCAGACCGTCACGATCGGCTCGCTGCTGGCGTACGTGCGGCGCGGCGACGTCGTGCAGGTGCACTCGCTGCGCCGTGGCGCGGCCGAAGCGATGGAAACCATCGCGCACGGCCTGCGCGGCGGCAAGGTGGTCGGCCGCCCGATCGAGGACATCCGCCTGCCCGAGGGCGTGAAGATCGTGACGCTCGTGCGTGGCGAGCAGGTGATCATGGCGCACCACGACACCGTGATCGAGAACGGCGACCACGTGATCCTGTTCCTTTCCGACAAGCGGCACGTGGAGCAGGTCGAGCGCCTGTTCCAGACCTGAGCCGGACCGCAGCGCGCAGTCGCCCCGATGCTTGCAGTCATCAACGTCCTCGGGTCGATGCTGATGCTGTTCAGCGTCACCTACCTGCTGCCGATCGTCACGTCGCTGATCTATGCCGACGGCCTGCTGGTCGATTTCGTCTACGCGGCGATCGGCTGCCTGGCGACGGGCGCCGGTCTGGTCGCGCTGACCCGACGCCACAAGCGCGAACTGCGGTCGCGTGACGGCTTCCTGCTCGTCACGCTCGGCTGGATATTCATGTCGGCCATCGCCACGGTGCCCTTGCTGATCGCGCTGCCGGGCCTGACGTTCACCGACGCTTTCTTCGAGACGATGTCGGGACTGAGCACGACGGGCGCGACCGTGCTGACCGGCCTGGACACGATGGCGCCCTCGCTCAACCTGTGGCGGCATGCGCTGCAACTGGTACGGCGGCATGGGCATCATCGTGCTCGTGGTAGCGATCCTGCCGATGCTCGGCGTCGGCGGCATGCAGCTCTACAAGGCCGAGACGCCGGGTCCCGTCAAGGACGAGAAGCTGACGCCGCGCATCACCCAGACGGCCAGGGCGCTCTGGTTCGTCTACCTGCTGATCACGATCGCCTGCGTCGTGTCGCTGAAGCTGGCGGGCATGGGCTGGTTCGACGCCATCTGCCACTCGTTCTGCGACACTCGCGCTCGGCGGCTTCTCGACCTACGACGCGAGCGTCGGGCACTTCGATTCGCCGGCCATCGAAGTCGTGCTGATCGTGTTCATGCTGATCGCCGCCATGAATTTCGCGCGACATTTCATCGCCTGGCAGCAGAAGAGCCTGCGCACGTACGCGACCGACGTCGAAGCCAAGGCGATGCTCGTGATCATCGGCATCAGCACCGCTCGGCGTCGCGCTGTACATCTGGATGCACGGCGTCTACCCGAACTTCTGGACGGCGCTGCGACACACGGCTTTCAACCTGGTCTCGATCGCGACGGACTGCGGCTTCGTCAGCCAGGACTACGCCGCGTGGCCGATGTTCGCGCCGATGGTCATCCTGATGCTGTCCTGCTACTGCGCGAACACGGGCTCGACCGGCGGCGGCATCAAGATGTTCCGCACGCTCGTGCTCTTCCGGCAGGCTCAGCGCGAACTGTTCCTGCTGGTCCACCCGCAGGCCGTCACGCCGGTGAAGATCGGCGGCCAGGTCGTCGCCAACAAGATCGTCTTCGCGGTGCTGGCGTTCGTCGTGCTGTACTTCGGCACGGTCGTGACGCTCACGTTCATGCTGCTGGCGAGCGGCACTGGACTTCATCAGCTCGTTCTCGGCGGTCATCGCCTGCATCAACAACGCGGGCCCGGGACTCGGCGTGGTCGGTCCGGCCAGCAATTACCAGGGACTCACCGACTTCCAGACCTGGGTCTGCGCGCTGGCGATGCTGCTCGGACGCCTGGAGATCTTCTCGATGCTGGTGCTGTTCACGCCGACGTTCTGGCGGAAGTAAGCTCGCAACGATGGCCAAGCGCAAGAAACTGAATCCCAAGTCACGGCAGAAGCTGCAGCGCGGCTTCGCCATCATCGCGCTGCTGGCGCTGCTGGCCGCGATCATCCTCGTCGCCGTGCTCGACCGGCGCGTCACGCAGCAGTTCGAGGGCCGCCGCTGGACCCTGCCCGCGCGCGTGTATGCACAGCCGCTCGAGCTCTATGCCGGGCAGAACCTGTCGTCGGCCCGCTTCGCCCAGGAGCTCGAGCGACTCGGCTACATCCCGCAGACGCCGGTGGACCGTCCCGGCACGTTCCGTCGCAAGGGCGACGCGGTCGACGTCTACGTCCGCGAGTTCCGCTTCTCCGACGAGACGCAGCCGGCGCAGAAGCTGCGCGATCGGCTTCGATGGCGAAGCGATCTCGGCGCTGGCCGGCGCCGATGGCGCCGACGTCCCCGTGTTCCGCCTCGACCCGTTGCTGATCGGCAGCATCTTCCCGATCCACGGCGAGGACCGGATCATCGTGTCGCCGGCCGAGGTGCCGCCGCTGCTGCCGGAGGCGCTGAAGGCCGTCGAAGACCGCAAGTTCGAAACGCACCACGGCGTGAACCCGCTCGCGATCCTGCGCGCTGCGTTCGTCAACCTGCGCGCGGGCCAGGTGGAGCAGGGCGGCAGCACGCTCACGCAGCAGCTGGTGAAGAGCTATTTCCTCGACAGCCGGCGCACGCTGCGGCGCAAGGGCGAGGAAGCGATCATGGCGTTCATTCTCGAATCGCGATTCGAGAAGGTGGACATCATGAACGCCTACATCAACGAGATTTACCTGGGCCAGGACGGCCGCCGCGCGGTGCACGGCTTTGGTCTCGCGAGCCAGTTCTATTTCGGCAAGCCGCTCGCGCGAGCTGAACCTGCCCGAGGTCGCGCTGATGGTGGCGATCGTGCGCGGGCCCTCGTACTACGATCCGCGCCGCCACGCCGAGCGCGCGCTCGAGCGCCGCAACCTCGTGCTCAAGGTGCTGGCGGACGAAGGCGTCGTGAAGCCCGAGGAAGCGGAGCGCGCGATGAAGGCGCCGCTCGGCATCACCGACAACGCCGGTCGCTCGGCGAATTACTTCCCGGCCTTCCTCGACCTCGTGCGGCGCCAGCTGCGCGAGGACTACCAGGAACAGGCGCTGACCGAGACCGGCCTCACCGTCTTCAGCACGCTCGATCCGCTGCTGCAGGAGAAGGCTGAGATCGCGCTGAGCGACGAGCTTGCGCGGCAGGACAAGGGCGGCCGCAAGGCTGCGCGTGGCCTCGAAGGCTCGCTGGTCGTGACGACACCGCAGACCGGCGAAGTCGTCGCCGTGGTGGGCGGGCGTCGCGCGTCGTTCGACGGTTTCAACCGCGCGCTCGACATGAAGCGCCCGATCGGCTCGCTCGCCAAGCCGATGGTCTACCTCGCAGCGCTGCAGTCCGGCCGCTACACGCCGGCATCGGTCGTGATGGACGAACCGGTCGAGCTCAAGCTCGACAAGCGGCGACGTCTGGAAGCCCAACAACTACGACAAGAAGGTCCACGGGCCGGTCACGCTCGTGCGCGGGCTCACGCAGTCGTACAACCTCGCCACCGTGAATCTCGGCATGGACGTGGGCCTCGGGCCGGTCGCCAAGACGTACGTGCAGCTCGGTCTCGACGAGGCGCCGCCGAAGTACCCGTCGATCCTGCTCGGCACCGCGCAGCTGAATCCGGTCGAAGTCGCGCAGATGTACAACACGCTGGCGAACGGCGGTTTCCGTTCGCCGCTGCGCGCCGTGCGTGCGGTGATCGACGAAGACGGCAAGGCGCTCAAGGCGCCGGAACTCGAAGTCACCGAGGCGGCGCCGGCGGAAGCGGTGTACACGCTCAACCGCATGCTGATCGAAGTCTTCGAGCGCGGCACGGCGCGGCCCGCGAAGAAGGCGCTGCCCGCTGGCCTGGTCGTCGCGGGCAAGACCGGAACGTCGAACGATTACCGCGACAGCTGGTTCGCCGGATTCTCGGGCGGCCACGTGATCGTGGTGTGGATGGGTCACGACGACAACGCACCCACCGGTCTCACCGGCACGACGGGCGCACTGCAGGTGTGGACGCGCCTGATGGGGTCGATCGCGACGACGTCGTTCGAGCCGCTCATGCCCGAGGCGGTCGAGGATCGCTGGATCGAGTACTACTCGGGGCTGGAGACGTCGCCGTATTGTTCCGGTTCGGCCGTCAGCATGCCGTTCGAGCTCGGCACGGTGCTGAACCCGAGCCCCGCGTGTCCGCCGAGCACCACGGCCGAGGAGGCCGCGTTGATGCAGCCGCCGGATGCGCCGAACGAGGAGGGCGTCACGACGCCGGCTGACGGAGCACCTTCGACCCTCAATCCGCCTTGATCTGGTCCGCGCGGGGGCCGGACAATCGCGGCCGAGGTACCTCAATGCTCCCGCTGTCGCGCACGTTCGTTGCCATCGCCCTGCTCGCGTCCGCGGGTTGCTCGCTGCAGCCCTTTCAGACGGAGCCGCCGCCGACCTCGAGCCGCCCGGCGAGCCCGAGCGGCGGCGGTCCCTTGATTCCGGAGCCGCCCACCGTCAGCTCGACCATGCCCGCGGAACCCGTGATCCAGGGGCCAGCACCCTCCATTCCCGTCCCTCGCGAGCGCCCGAAAGTTGCCCCTGCCACGCTCAGCCCGGCCAGCAAGGCGCTGGTATCGCAGGCCCAGGCGCAGCGCAAAAAGGGGGACCTGCCCGGTGCGGCCGGATCGCTCGACCGTGCGCTGCGCATCGAACCCAACAATCCGCTGCTCTGGATCGAGATGGGCCGTCTGCGCATGGACCAGCGCAACTACGCACAGGCGGAGTCGATGGGCCGCAAGGCACTGTCGATGGCGGTGGGCGACAACCGCACCCAGGCGGCCGCCTGGCAGCTGATTGCGGACTCGCTGCGGGCACGCGGCAAGAACCCGCAGGCGCAGGAAGCACTCGAGAAGGCTCAGGAACTGGGCGTTCACTGAGTTTTCTAGTCACGTTGATCTCTATTATTTGCGATCATTTGATACTTTTTATCCCACTTTATGCGAATATCTTGTCATTGACGAACAGATTTTTGCCGATATTAATTGAATTAGTGGGCATTTGATGGCTGAATTTGACCAATGATTCTTCTTATTCAACGCGTATCAGAAGCTTCTGTCCGCGTCGATGGCGATCGTTGTGGGACAAATTGGCCCTGGGCTGCTGGCCTTCGTCGCCGTCGAGCCGGGTGACGACGACGCAACCGCGCGACGCCTGGTCGAGCGGGCCGTGGCCTACCGGGTGTTCGGCGACGAGGCAGGCCGGATGAACCTGAGCCTCGCCGACACGGGTGGCGAGCTGCTGCTCGTCTCCCAGTTCACGCTCGCAGCCGATACGCGCAAGGGCCTGCGCCCGAGCTTCACCACGGCAGCACCGCCCGAACTCGGCCGGCAGCTCTTCGAGCGGGTGGTCGAGTACGCCCGCGCGAGCGCTGCCCGGCAAGATCGCCACGGGCCGCTTCGGTGCCGACATGAAGGTCTCGCTCGTGAACGACGGACCCGTCACGTTCTGGTTGCGGTTTTCCGCAGGCACTGCAAACGAGTCGTCATGACGATTGTCGTATGATGACGACCCTCTTTTGCGGGCCCCGGAGAACTCCATGGGTATCGGTTTTCGCGAACTCCTGATCATCCTGGCGATTGCACTCGTCCTGTTCGGGGCCAAGAAGCTGAAGAACATCGGCTCGGACCTCGGCGGAGCCGTGCGTGGCTTCAAGAAGGCCATGAACGAAGGCGAGGACGAGCAGAACAAGCAGCTGACCGACCTGACGGGCAGCGGCAAGGACGCAGACTTCCAGGAGCGTGCCGCTTCGACGCCGAAGTCCGACACCAAGTCGAGCTGATCCAGCCGCATGTTCGAGGTCGGCTTCACCGAGATCATCCTGATCTTCGGCATCGCGTTGCTCGTGCTCGGGCCGGCGCGGCTGCCGAAGCTTGCGGCTGACATCGGGCGCTGGGCAGGGCGCGCACGCGCCATGGCCCGGCAGCTGCGCACGCAGCTCGAGCAGGAAACGCAGTTCGACCCGCTCGCGGATCCGAAGCCGGCTGCGCCCGCTCCGTCGAACACGATCCACACGCCGCCCCCGCCTGCGCCAGAGCCCGACTCGGCGACCGACCCAGAGAGCCGACGACCGCCGCGCGCGCCGCGCCGGCGCAGCTCGCCACCGATGCGCCCGCACCGGTGCGTACCGCCGTTTCGCTCGACGAACCGGCTTCCTTGAATTCAACGCCGGACGCCGTCGCGCCGCCGGCCAAGACGGACACTGATGAGCCAAAGCACGGGTGAAGGCGAGCCGCTCGCGGAAGGCACGCTCGTCTCGCACCTGCTCGAGCTGCGAGACCGCCTGCTGCGCTCGGTCATCGCGGTGATCATCTGCTTCGTCCCGCTCGCGTTCTTCCAGAACGAGCTGTTCACGCTCGTCGCGCGGCCGCTGATCGAAAAGCTGCCCGCCGGCACGTCGCTGATCGCGACGAGCGTCGTGTCGCCGTTCATGGCACCGCTCAAGTTGTCGCTGATCGTCGGGCTCTTCATCGCGATGCCCTACGTGCTGCTGCAGATCTGGGGCTTCGTGGCGCCCGGCCTGTACAAGCACGAGCGCCGCTTCGCCATGCCGCTCATCGTCTCGAGCATCCTGCTGTTCTACGCCGGCATGGCGTTCGCGTACTTCATCGTCTTCCCGCTGATGTTCCAGTTCCTCGCCTCGACCACGCCGGTGGGCGTGAAGATGATGACGGACATCGCCAACTACCTCGACTTCGTGCTGCTGCTGTTCCTCGCGTTCGGCATCGCGTTCGAGATGCCGGTGGCCGTCGTGCTGCTGGTCACGACCGGACTCGTCAAGCTCGAGGTGCTGACGCGCAATCGCGGCTACGTCATCCTCGGCATCTTCATCATCGCCGCGTTCCTGACGCCGCCGGACGCCGTCTCGCAGAGCTTCATGGCCGTGCCGATGTACCTGCTGTACGAGCTCGGCATCGTCTTCGCACGCATGATCCAGAAGAGCCGGGGCGCCGCCGATGCCGCCAGCGCGCCACCGAAAGCTGAGGCCTGACGGTGCTGGGGGGACATCCGCGCGCGCTGTCGACGCTCTTCTTCACGGAGATGTGGGAGCGCTTCACTTTTTACGGCATGCGCGCCCTGCTCGTGCTGTTCCTGGTCGACGCCGTCGAAAGCGGCGGCTACGGCTTCGACGACAAGACCGCGACCGCGATCTATGGCCTGTACACGGCGGCCGTGTTCATGGCCGCGCTGCCGGGTGGCTGGATCGCCGACCGGCTGATCGGCGCGCAGCGCGCGGTGATGTTCGGCGGCGCGCTGATGACGCTCGGCACGCTGCTGCTGACGATTCCCGGACCCAAGGAACTCTTCTTCGGCGGCCTCGTCGTGATCATTCTCGGCGTGGGACTGCTGAAGCCCAACGTTTCCACGCTCGTCGCCGACCTCTATCCGGAAGGCGGCGGCCGGCGTGACGCCGGCTTCACGATCTTCTACATGGGGATCAACCTCGGCGCCTTCATCGGCCCGCTGATCGCGGGCTGGCTGGCGCAGCGCTACGGCTGGCGCATCGGGTTTCTCGCCGCGGCGATCGGCCTGCCGTTCGGATTGCTGCAGTTCTGGCTGTCACGCCACCTCTTCAACGGCGCCGGGGCGCAACCGAACCGCAATGACGGCGGGGCGGGACTGGCCGCCGACTGGCGTCGGCTCTGGATCGCGCTGGCCGTGTTCGCCGCCATTGCCGCCCTGCTGTTTTCGGGCGCCGTCCACCTCGATCCGACGCGCCTCGCCAAGGGCGCGGCCTACGTGCTGGTCGGCATGGCGGCCGCGTACTTCCTGTACCTGTTCTTCGGCGCGGGACTCGACCCCATCGAGCGCAGGCGCATGGTCGTCGTGCTCGTGATGTTCCTGGGAGTCGCGTCGTTCTGGTCGGGCTACGAGCAGGCGGGCTCTTCGCTCAATCTCTTCGCCAAGCGCTACGTCGACCGCATGGTGGGCGGTTTCGAGATTCCGGCGGGCTGGTTCCAGTCCGTGCAGCCGGCGTTCGTCATCCTGTTCGCACCCGTGTTTTCCGCGCTGTGGGTGCAACTCGCGCGGCGCCAGATGGACCCGGCCGCACCGCTCAAGTTCGCGTTCGGCCTGCTGCTGATGGGCCTCGGTTTCCTGTTCATGGTCTCCGCGGCCGAAATCGTGGCGGGTGGCGCGAACGCCCCGGCCTACCTGTTGATCCTGACCTACCTGCTCACCGTGTTCGGCGAACTCTGCGTGAGCCCCGTCGGGCTTTCGACGGTGACCAAGCTCGCGCCCGCGCGGCTCGTCGGCCAGATGATGGGCGTCTGGTTCCTTGGCAGCTCGCTCGGCAAGCTCATGGCCGGACTCATCGCCGGCGGCTTCGACCCCAACAACCTCGCGGCGATGCCCGACCGCTTCATGGGTATCGTGCTCTACGCCTGCGGCATCGGCATCGTGCTGCTGCTCATCAGCCGCCCGCTGGCGCGGCTGATGGGCAACGTCCGCTGACCATTTCACCGTTTTCCCTGACCGTCCCGAGACTGGAGATCTGCATGCCTGCGACCCTGCGCACGTCCATCCGCGTGGCATTGGCCACCTTCGCTGCCTCCGCGATTCCTGCCGTCTTTGCCGGCGCTGCGCCTCCCGCCGCGGCCCCCGAACCCGTCACGGTGATCAAGGCGGGCAAGCTGATCGACGTGGCGTCGGGCCGGGTGCGCAATGACCAGGTGATCGTCGTGCAGGGCGACAGGATCAGCGCGGTCGGAGCCGCCGGTGCGACGGTGGTGCCGCCGGGCGCGACCGTCATCGACCTCTCGGACAAGACGGTGCTGCCCGGACTCATCGACACGCACACGCACGTCACGGGCGACCCGACCCTGCCGCCCTACCACGGGTACGGCATTTCGGTGCCGCGCGAAGCGCTCAAAGGCGCGCGCTTCGCGCAGGAGACGCTGCTGTCGGGCGTGACGACGATCCGTAACGTCGGCGCCTCCGGCTACACCGACGTCGCCTTGCGTGACGCGATCAATGACGGCGACGTGATCGGTCCGCGCATCCTGGCATCGGGCCCCGCACTCGGCATCACCGGCGGCCACTGCGACAGCAACATGCTCGCACCCGAGTACGCCGAGCGCGGCGAGGGCGTGGCGGACGGCGTCGACGGCGTACGCGCGATGGTGCGCAAGAACGTCAAGTACGGCGCCGACGTCATCAAGTATTGCGGCACGGGCGGCGTGTTTTCCAAGGGCACGCGCGTCGGCGCACAGCAGTACACGCCGGAGGAAGTGGCCGCGATCGTCGACGAGTCCCACATGCATGGCCGCAAGGTTGCGGTGCACGCGCACGGCGCGAACGGCATCAAGGTGGCGCTGAAGGCCGGCGTCGATACGATCGAGCACGCGAGCCTGATCGACCAGGAAGGCCTCGACCTCGCGAAAAAGAACGGCGCGTTCCTGTCGATGGACATCTACAACACCGAGTACACGCAGAGCGAAGGCCCGAAGCGGGGCGAGCTCGAAGAGTTCCTGCGCAAGGACCGGGAAGTGGCGCAACTGCAGCGCGACAACTTCAAGAAGGCGGTGCAGATGGGCATCAAGCTCACGATGGGCACCGACACGGGCGTGCACCCGCACAAGGACGCGCCGAAGCAGCTCGCCTACATGGTGCAGTACGGCATGACGCCGATGCAGGCGATCCAGGCCGCGACGAAGGTCGGCGCGGAAGCGCTCGGCATCGAGCAGACCGCCGGCCAGATCGCTCCGGGCTACTCGGCCGACATCGTGGCCGTGACGCGCAATCCGCTCGACGACATCCACTCGCTGGACAACATCGAGTTCGTCATGAAGCAGGGAACCGTGTACAAGCAGTAATCCGCACGGCCAGGGGGACTCGCCATTCGGGATCGGTGGTTCGGGCATCCGCGAGGGCTTGCCACGCTCTTCATGACGGAGATGTGGGAGCGCTTCACCTATTACGGGATGCGCGGGATCCTGATCCTGTTCCTGGTCGACGCCGTCGCGACCGGCGGCTTCGGGCTCGACGATCGCAAAGCCACGGCGATCTACGGCCTCTACACCACGGCGACGTACCTGATGGCACTGCCCGGCGGCTGGCTCGCCGACCGCCTGCTCGGCGCCCAGCGTGCCGTCTTGTGGGGCGCCGCGCTGATTCTCGTCGGCAACACGCTGCTGGCGATTCCGGCGGGGCCCACGCTCTTCTACATCGGTTGCCTCGTGGTCGTGCTCGGCGTCGGGCTGCTGAAGCCGAACATCAGCGCGATGGTGGCGCAGCTGTACCCGGAAGGCGGTGCCTCGCGCGACGCAGGCTTCACGCTCTTTTACCTGGGGATCAACGTCGGGGCACTGATCGGTTCGCTCGCGACGCCGTGGCTCGCGCAGCAGTACGGCTGGCGCGCCGGTTTTGCCGGCGCCGCCGTCGCCATGGCCCTGGGGCTCGCGCAATTCCAGCTGACGCGTCATCACCTCGGCGACGCCGGCAAACGCGCGCGTCCCACGCACCCGGCCCTGATCGCAGCCGACCAGCGGCACTGGCGCGGGGTCATGGTCGTGCTCGCTGCCGTGGCTGTCGTCACGGCGCTGATCGCGTCCGGAATCGTGACGCTCGACCCGACGCACGTCGCACGCTGGACCGCCGTTGCGATCCTCGCCGTGACCGTGGGGTATTTCTTCTACCTGCTCACGCTCGCCGGCCTCGATCGTGCCGAGCGTCGACGTGTGCTGGTCGTGCTCGCGCTCTTCATCTCGTCAGCGCTGTTCTGGGCCGGCTACGAACAGGCGGGATCCTCGATGAACCTGTTCGCGGAACGGTTCACTGATCGCCTGGTCGGCGGCTTCGAGATTCCCGCAGGCTGGTTCCAGGCGCCGAGTTCGCTGTACATCCTGCTGTTCGCGCCGGCGTTCTCCGCCCTCTGGATTCACCTCGGCCGGCGCAACCTCGACCCCTCGGCTCCCGCCAAGTTCGCGTTTGGCCTGCTGCTGCTCGGCCTCGGGTTCCTGGTGATGGTCGGCGCCGCCACGGTGGTCGCCAGCGGCCGGCTCGCGGGTCCGCAATGGCTGCTGCTGGCCTACCTGCTGCATTGCTTCGGCGAACTGTGCCTGAGCCCGGTGGGCCTGAGTTCGGTGACGAAGCTCGCGCCGCCTCGGCTCGTCGGCCAGATGATGGGACTGTGGTTCCTGGCGACGTCGCTCGGCCTCTTGCTCGCGGGACTCGTCGCGGGAGAGTTCGACGCACAGGACGTCGCGTCGATGCCGGGCCAGTACCTGCAGATCGCGCTTGTTTCGCTGGTCTCGGGCGGCGCCCTGCTGCTGATCGCGAGCCGCGTGCAGCGACTGGCGGGCGGCGTCCGCTGAACCGGCTTGCTCTCGCACCGCAAAATCCACCAGACTCTGCGGCCTCGCGCCCGCTTGGCGCAACCCTTTGGAATAGCGAACAAATAATGTCCAGCTCCACCGTACCCGGCGTGCCCGCAGGCACGTTGCTTGGCCACCCGAAAGGACTGTTCCTGCTCTTCGCGACGGAGATGTGGGAGCGCTTCAGTTACTACGGCATGCGCGCGTTGCTGGTGCTGTCGCTCGTGGCTGGCGTCGAAACGGCAAACCCCGGCTTCGGCTGGACGCAGGCCGAAGCGCTCAAGCTGTACGGGCTCTTCACCGGCTTCGTCTACTTCACGCCGCTGATCGGCGGCTGGCTCGCCGACAACTACCTCGGCCAGCGCAAGTCAGTGATCATCGGCGGCCTCGTGATGGCGGCCGGCCAGTTCGTACTGGCGGCGGCGATCCCCGGCAACCTGCAGCTCTTCTATATCGGCCTGGTCCTGCTGGTGCTCGGCAACGGCTTCTTCAAGCCGAACATCTCGACGATGGTCGGCGACCTGTACCCCGAGGGCGACGCGCGTCGTGACGGCGCGTTCACCATCTTCTACATGGGCATCAACGCGGGCGCGTTCCTGGCGCCGCTCATCTGCTCGACGCTCGGTGAAGACCCGGCCAAGGGCTGGGCGTACGGCTACTTTGCGGCCGGCGTCGGCATGATCCTGTCCGTGATCATCCAGCTGCTGTTCGCGCGCAAGTACCTCGGCGAGATCGGCGTCGTGCCGGCCGCTCACCGGGCTGCCGCGCTCGCGGGTGGCGAGAAGAAGCCGCTCACGCCGGACGAAGTCGACCGCCTGCGCGTGATCTTCATGCTGTTCGTGTTCATCGTGCTGTTCTGGGCCGCGTTCGAGCAGGCCGGCGGCCTCATGAACCTCTACGCGGCGGAGAAGACCGATCGCATGATCGGCGCGTTCGAAGTGCCGGCGGGCTGGTTCCAGTCGCTGAACCCGCTGTTCATCGTGCTGCTGGCGCCGCTGTTCTCGGTCGCCTGGAGCAAGCTCGGCGAGTCGGGCCACAACCCGGCAACGCCGAAGAAGATGGTGATGGGCCTGGTGCTGACCGGCATCGGCTTCCTCGCGATGGTGGCCGCAGCGCTCGAATCGCACGGCGGCGACGCCAAGGCCAGCATGTGGTGGCTCGTGATCGCCTACTTCTTCCA
The DNA here is from genome assembly GCA_963828265.1 of uncultured Gammaproteobacteria bacterium. Taxonomy (GTDB): domain Bacteria; phylum Pseudomonadota; class Gammaproteobacteria; order Steroidobacterales; family Steroidobacteraceae; genus RPQJ01. The sequence continues at coordinate 15,757 of CAWHEA010000040.1, forward strand.
CACGACCGGCGAACTCTGCATCTCGCCGGTCGGGCTCTCGATGGTCACCAAGCTGGCGCCGCTGCGTCTCGCGTCGCTGATGATGGGCGTCTGGTTCCTGATCAACTTCGTCGCCAACTGGCTGGCCGGCATCATCGGCTCGTACGCCGAGACGCCTCGGCGAAGCTGTCGATCTTCGGCGGCCTCGCCGGCACGCTGTTCTTCTTCGCCATCGTGCTGTGGACGCTCTCGGGCACGCTCGTCCGCTGGATGCACGGCGCCGAAGAGATCAAGCACTGATGACGGGCGACGGCGGAGCGGCTGCATGAGACGGACCGAGGGAGCGGCGGCACTCGCCCTGCTCGACCGGGAGCTGATCGACGCCGATTCGCCCTCGCCGCTGTATTTCCAGCTGTACACGGTCCTGCACGACGCCATCGTGCGGGGCGTGCTGCCGAACGGGTCGCGCATGCCGTCCGAGAAAGAACTCTCGGACGGCTTCGATGTCTCGCGCATCACCGCGCGGCGCACGCTCGCCGAACTCGCCGCGAAGAACCTGGTGGTTCGTCACCGCGGCAAGGGCACGTTCGTCAGTCACGCGGATCGCCCGGTGCCGATCGTTGCGCCGCTCGGCTCCAACGCGGAGAGCCTCGGCGACCTCGGCCGCGACACGACACTCACTGTCCTCTCCAAGCGCATGGCAGTGCCGCCGCCGGACCTGCAGACCGCCTTCGGCCTCGGTGCGGGCGCCCGCGTGTGCCAACTCGTGCGGGTGCGCAGCTCCAGTGGCCAGCCTTTCGCGCATTACGTTTCGTGGACGCCGAAATTCTCGGCATCGATGCCGAAGAAGGAACTCGAAGGCGCCAGCCGCCTGACGCTGTTCGAGCGCTACGGACTGCAGGATCGCCCGCATGGAGCGCTTCCTGAGCGCCGAAGGCGCCGCGCCCGACGTCGCCCGCGCGCTCGACGTCCCGAGCGGCAAGCCGTTGCTCAAGCTCGTGCGTTTTTCCTACGACGCGCAGGGCCAGCTGCAGGATCACCTCGTCGCCCGCTACAACTCCGACCTGTTCAGTTACCGCGTCGAAACGAAGGTCGGCCTCGACTGAGTCCGCGCCCATTCCATCTGCCGGAGACCGCCATGCCCTCGAGCTGCACTGCACCCGCGTTCCTTCGCCCCCGTTCGCCTGCGTCCGCGCCTCGCCGCGGCCGTCGCCATCGCGCTGTGCGCGGTCGCGCCACTGGGCATGGCATCGGCCGAGACCGGCGACGAGTTCGTCGCCCGGCTCAACAAGGAATTCTCCGACATCGCCCTCGAACTGAACGCCGCCGGCTGGACGCAGGCCACCTACATCACGGTCGACACGCAGCTGCTGAGCGCCCGCGCCAACGAGCGCTTCCTGGCCGCGTTCAGCAAGGCGGTCGAGGAGTCGAAGCAGTTCGACGGCAAGCCGATGAGCGCCGCATCGCGCCGCGCCATCGACCTGCTGCGTCAGGGCGTGTCCGCCCCGGCGCCGGACGATCCCGCGAAGCGCGCTGAACTCGCGACGATCATGGCGGGCATGGAAGCGAAGTACGGCGAGGCCAAGTACTGCAAGGAATGGCGGCAAGGACTGTCGCGACGAAGTGCAGCTGAAGACGGTGCTCGAGGAGAGCCGCAACTACGACGAGCTGCTCGATGCCTGGAAGGGCTGGCACGACCAGGCGCGCGGCGCTGCGCCCCGACTACGTCCGCTTCGTCGAACTGGCGAACGAAGGCGCGCGCGAACTCGGCTACAAGGACGTGGGCGCGATGTGGCGGTCGGGCTACGACATGCCGGCCGACGAGTTCACGAAGGAAGCCGCGCGTCTCTACCAGCAGGTCGAGCCGCTCTACAAGGACCTGCAGTGCTACGCGCGCGGCAAGCTCGCAGCGAAGTACGGCGAGGACAAGGTGCCGGCCGGCAAGCCGATCCCGGCGCACCTGTTCGGCAACATGTGGGCCCAGCAATGGGATGCCGCCTACGACATCTTCGAGCCGTATCCCGGCGTGAGCCCGCTCGACGTTGATTCCGCGCTCGTCGCGCAGAAGTACGACTCGGTGCGCATGGCGAAGTCAGCCGAGGCGTTCTACCAGTCGATCGCGTTCCCCGCGTTGCCGGCGACGTTCTGGGAACGCTCGATGCTGTCGCAGCCGCGCGACCGCAACGTGCAATGCCACGCGAGCGCCTGGCACATGGACGGCAAGGAAGACGTGCGCATCAAGATGTGCACGCGCCCGACGCTCGAGGAGCTGAAGACGATCTATCACGAGATGGGTCACGTCTATTACTACCTCTGGTACAAGGACCAGCCGTTCATGTTCCAGAACGGCGCGCACGACGGCTTCCACGAAGCGATCGGCGACACCGTCACGCTGTCGATGACGCCCGCGTACCTCGCGAAGATCGGCCTGGTGCCGGAATCGAAGCCCAGCAAGGAAGCCGTCATCAACCAGCAGATGAAGATGGCGCTGGAGAAGATCGCGTTCCTGCCGTTCGGCAAGATGATCGACGAGTGGCGCTGGCAGGTGTTCTCGGGCCAGGTGAAGCCCGAGAACTACAACGCGGCGTGGTGGGCGCTGCGCGAGAAGTACCAGGGCATCCGCCCGCCGGTCGAGCGCACCGAGGCCGACTTCGACCCGGGCGCCAAGTACCACATCCCGGGCAACACGCCTTACACGCGGTACTTCCTGTCGTTCATCCTGCAGTTCCAGTTCCAGAAGGCGCTCTGCGACGCGGCCGGGTTCAAGGGCCCGTTGTCGGAGTGCTCCGTCTACGGCAACGAGGAAGCCGGCAGGAAATTCGGCGCGATGCTCGCCAAGGGCGCGAGCCAGCCGTGGCAGGACACGCTCTACGAGCTGACCGGCACCCGGCAGATGGATGGCTCGGCGATCATCGAGTACTTCAAGCCGTTGCAGGGCTGGCTCAAGGAACAGAACAAGGGCAAGACCTGCGGCTGGTAACGTCCCGTCTTCGGCAAGTCCACCGCGACCTAGGCATTTCCGCTAAGCCCTGCGGGCGGCAGTCGATGCCGTCTTCCAGTACATTCGTTCAGGGCCACAGAGAACGAATCAGCGGGACGCGGCAAGTCCCGGGCACAGGATGCGCATCGACCGATACGTGCACGACGAACGCCTGACGTGGGGCGCCGCGTCGGTATTGCTCGTCGTCACCGCACTGCACGCCGCCGGCATCGGGCGCCTCCTGCTGACCCGCCTTGAAACGGCAGACGAAGCGCCGCCGCCCCCCATTTTCCAGGTGAGCATGCTCAAGCTGCCACCGCCGCGCCTGCCACCCGAGGTGCAGCAGGCACCGGACACCGTCGACCGACGCGGTCAAGCAGGAACGACCCAGGGTGACGCGCCCGGTGCCGATCCTCGTGGACACGCCCACGACGGATCCCGTGCCGCCGGACACCCAGGTCAAGCGTTACGAAATGGGTGACGAACTGCTGCCCGGCGAGCCCGGCCCGGCGATGCCCGAAGGCACCGTCGACGGCGACTCGACTGCAGCTGCCCCGGTCCAGCAAACCCCGGTCTACTGGAAGATGAAGCTGGTCGAGATGAAGCCGCCCAACTACCCGCCGCGCTGCCTGCGCCTGGGGATAGAAGGCACGGTGCGCCTGCGCGTGCTGGTCGGCGAGGACGGCCGGCCGCAGGACGCGAGCATCGGCACCAGCAGCGGCGACGCAGGCCTCGACCAGGCGGCGCTCGACGCCGTGCGCCACTGGCGGTTCGAACCGGCGAAGCGCGACGGCGTGCCGCTGCGCGCCTGGTGCATCGTCCCCATCACGTTCTCGTTGGAAGACTGACCACAGGATCCAGCCATGCATCCCACCGAAGCCCTGACCACGATGAGTTTCGCCAACTTCCTGCACGAGACGGACGCCGTCGGGCTGTTCGTCTTCGGGCTGCTGGTCCTGATGTCGATCGTCTCGTGGTACTTCATCTTCCTGAAGGCCGCGCGAGTCGTCCGGATCCGCACGCGCTCGCACCACGTCGTGACGACGTTCTGGAAGACGCCGACGGACCAGGCGCTCGGTTTCCTCGAGCAACAGCCCGACTGGGAGCCGTTCTCCAAGATCGCGCTCGATGGCGAGTTCGCCATGGAGCATCACGACCGCCTCACCGAAGAGCGTGTCGCGGGCACGCTGCACCGGGCCGAGTTCCTCGACCGCTCGCTGCGTTCCTCGATCAATCGCGAGACGGAGCGCCTGGAGACGGGTCTCACGTTCCTCGCGACCGTCGGCAGCACGGCCCCGTTCGTCGGCCTGTTCGGCACGGTGTGGGGAATCTTCCACGCGCTCGTGCGCATCGGCGCGTCCGGCGAGACTTCGCTCGACCAGGTCGCGGGACCGGTGGGCGAAGCACTGATCATGACCGCGCTCGGCCTCGCCGTCGCGGTGCCGGCGGTGCTCGGCTACAACCTGCTGGTGCGCAACAACCGCGTGATCATCGCGAGCTTCCACGCGTTCGCCGAAGACCTGCTCGCCTACCTCACGACCGGCGCGCGCGTGCCGTCCTCGATGGACCACCATCGCGCGCATCGCCTGCAGCAGCAGGCGGCTGCCTGAAGCTCACTCCCGGGAGACGGCCATGGCATTCAGTGGACTCGGCGGCGGCGGCGGCGCTCCACACTCGGCACCGATGGCCGAGATCAACATGATCCCGCTCGTGGACGTCATGCTGGTGCTGCTGATCATCTTCATGATCACCGCGCCCCTCATCGCCCACAAGATCAAGATCGACCTGCCGCAGGCGTCGACCGTCCTGCTCGAGGAAAAGCCGGACACGATCGTCATCGCACTGATGGCCGACGGCAGGATGTTCCTGAACGACGTGCCGATCGATCGCGAGGCATGGTCGAGCGACTCGCTGCCGAAGCGCAGCGCAAGCCGCAGCCGGAACTGCACCTGCACGTCGACCGCACGCTGCAGTTCCAGTCGCTCGCCACGGTCATGGCCGACGCGCAGAACGCGGGAATGGTCAAGGTCGGCATCGCCACGGACCCGATCAAGGGCAAGGAAGGCGGCTGACGGACCGCGAGGAGTGACAGATGGCGCTCACCGTGACGCTCGAGTTTTCGGAGGAAGATCTCGACTACTTTCGCTCCCTGATGCATCGGGTGCGAGACCGCAATGGACACCGTCCGCCGCACGAGGTTGCGGCTGCGGCCATCGCCGAGGTGGAGCGTCTGCGCGCGACGGCACGCTCGCCGTTCATCCGGCGCCGCATCGACCGCGTGGCCTGCCTGGTGGCCATGCTGGAGGACCCGGAGTGGCAGCTGCCCGAGCCTGAGCGCGGCCGCGTGCTCGACGGCCTCGCCTACATTGCCAATGCCGAGGATCTCGTCCCGGACAACGTGCCCGTGCTCGGCCTCGTGGACGACGCGATCATGCTGGAACTGCTGTTGCGGGAACTGCAGCACGAACTCGATGCGTACGAGGAGTTCGACGAGTACCGTCGCGACGAAGCTGCGCGGCGCGACAAGCCCGGCGTGCACCGCCCGGTATCGCGGGAGGACTGGCTCGCGTCACGTCGCGAGGCGCTGCACGCAAGGATCCGGGAGCGGCGCGACCGCGACCTCGCGCGGGACGGCGAGGCGTACCGGTTGATCACGCGCTTTTAGCGGCTTTACCCGATGAACTGGCGCGCGGCGCACGTATGTGCCCAGTCAGCAACCGGGCACCACCGATGAAGCTCGCAGACGCGCTGATCCAGGCGCTCGTCGACCATGGCGTCCAGCAGGCGTTCGGCATCCCCGGCGATTTCGCGCTGCCGCTGTTCAAGGCGCTCGATGAATCGAAGCGGCTGCCGCTCTTCATGCTCAGCCATGAACCAGGGGTCGGGTTTGCCGCCGACGCGGCTGCCCGCATCGCATCTGCGCCGTCGGCGGCGTTCGTGACCTACGGCGCCGGCGCACTCAACATGCTCAATGCGGTCGCCTCGGCCTATGCCGAGCAGGTGCCCGTCGTCGTGGTGTCCGGCGCGCCCGGCACGCACGAGGGGCGCGGCATGCTGAAGCTGCACCACCAGGTGAAGACCCTCGACTCGCAGATGATCATCTATCGCGAGGTCACCTGTGACCAGGCGCGACTCGACGATCCGCGGCGCGCGCCGGAGGACATCGCGCGCGTGCTGTCGAGCTGCGTCACGCAGTCACGCCCGGTCTATTTCGAGTTTCCACGCGACCTGGTGGATGCTCCGTGCGAGCCGGTCCCGCGTGCTGCCCGCGCCTGCCGTCTCCCTGGATGCCATCAGCGATTGCGTCGATGAAGTGCTCGAGCGCATCGCTCGTGCGCAGTCTCCGGTGATGATGCTGGGCGTGGAGGTGAGGCGCTTCCGCCTCGAAGCGCCGGTCGCCGAACTGGCGCGCAAGCTCGGCATCCCGGTCGTGACCTCGTTCATGGGACACGGACTGTTGCCGGCGCAGGACTCGCCGCTGGTGGGCGCGTACCTCGGCACCGCCGGCGATCCCGCCATCACGCACCTGGTCGAGGACTCCGATTGCCTGCTGCTGCTCGGCGTCACGCCGTGCGACACGAACCTCGGCGTTTCGGAACACACGATCGCGCCGCGCACGACGATCCTGGCGCACAACCGGTCCGTCGGCGTCGGCCATCACAGGTACCCGGACGTTCCGCTCGCGGCACTGGTCGAGGGCCTGGTGGCACGCCTCGCGCGCGAACCCCGGGTACCGCACGCCCTGCCCGACCTGCAGTCGCATCCAGCGGCGCCGTTCGTCGCCGACGATGCACCGCTGTCACCGGGCGACATCGCCGCGGCCATCAACGATGCGTTTGCGCGTCACGGACCCTTGCCGCTGGCCGCGGACATGGGCGACTGCATGTTCGCCGCATTCGACATCGGCCATTCCGAGCTCGTCGCTCCCGGCTACTACGCCAGCATGGGGTACGGGGTGCCGGCGGGCCTTGGATTGCAGGCAGCGACCGGGCGCCGTGCCCTGGTCCTGGTGGGCGACGGCGCATTCCAGATGACCGGCTGGGAGCTGGGCAATTGCAGGCGTTACGGGTGGGATCCGATCGTCGTCGTCTTCAACAACCGCAGCTGGGAAATGCTGCGCGTGTTCCAGCCGGGTTCGTCGCTGTATGCGCTCGACGACTGGGACTTCGCCGGCTGCGCTGCGCCGCTCGGCGGTGTCGGCGTGCGCGTGAATACACGTCGCGAGTTTGCGGCAGCACTCGAGCGCGCGCTCGGCGAGCGCGGCCGCTTCCAGTTGATCGACGCCACGCTGCCGCGCGGCTCGGTTTCCACATCCCTCGCCCGGTTCGTATCGACGCTGAAGCAGCGCCAGCGCGCAGCTGCCGAGGGCTGACGTTCAAGCCGGGCGAGTGTCGTGCCGGTGACGCGGCTTCAGATTCGCATCATCCGCGCGTAGACGGGCGCGACCCAGGAACCGAACAGCCGCACGGCGTAGTGCGACATCTTCGCGTCGAATCCAACGCGCCAGTGCGCGCGGCTGCCATGCACCGCCTTCCAGACGATCGCCGCGACGTCTTCGGGTTTCGCCTTGACCCCCATGCTCTCGATCGACGCCGCCTTCCATTGCGCGTTCCGCACCATGCCGGTGTCGACATACGCGACGTAGACGCCGCAGACATTGATCCCCTGGGGTTTGTATTCGATGTTCAGCGCCTCGGTGTAGCCACGCACGAAGAACTTCGTCGCGCTGTAGACGGCGTGGTGTGGAGAACCGTATTCGGCCGAGGTCGAGGCCATCGCGATGGCATGGGCACCCGGTGCAGCCGCCTTCAGGTAGGGCATCGCCGCATCGAACGTGTGCATCACGCCCTTCACGTTGACGTCGACCTGCAGGTCTTTCTGCTCGGGCGTGATCTGGTCGTCCGGCGCCATGAACAGCACGCCCGCATTGGCGAAGACGGCGTCGAGCTTGCCACCGTGCCGTGCGGCGAAATCATCGATCGCCGGCGCGAGGGAAGCACGATCACGCACGTCCGCCACGTAGGGCGTGAAGTGCCCGGCACCGATCGCGTCCGCCAGTGACTGCGATCGCCGCCATGCTCAGGTCGCAGCCACCGACGTGCCAGCCTTGCGCGGCGAAGAGCCGGGCCGTCGCGGCGCCGATGCCGCCGCCCGCGCCCGTGATGAAGATTGCCTTCGTCATCGTTCGACTTTCCATAATGAAGTGACGGGTTGCGCAGCGGTCGCGGGATCGGGCAGAGTCGGCTCCAGAGCATTCTAATAACGTTCGTTCCGCAGGGAGAGATCATGCAGAGATTCAAGCTGGCCGCCACAGCGGCCCTGCTGCCGCTGGCCGCCGTCGCGTTGTCTTCGTCCATCGCCATTGCCGCCCCAGGCGCCAAGGGCGCCGAGCAGGTCCGCGTCATCGTTGCCTACAAGGACGGCCAGCGTGGCAATGCCGAGCGGGCGCTCTCCATGGCGGGTGCCGAGCGTGCATTTCGACCTGGCCGCTCAACGCGGCTTTGCCGTCACGCTGCCGGCCGTCGCAGTTGAAGGCCTCTCTCGCAATCCGGCGATCGACTACGTCGAGGAAGATGCGAGGCGCTACCCGCTCGGCCTCGACAACCAGGAAGTGGTGCCCTACGGCATCACCATGACGCAATCGGATCAGGTGCCCGACACCGCGATCGTGACCGGCACCACGACGACATCGGCCGACAATTCGATGGTCTGCATCATCGACTCGGGTCTCGACATCGGCCACCCCGACCACAGTCCGAGCGGAACCAAGATCAAGGGCTATTCGGACGCAGGCAGGGGCTCGTGGACGACGGCCTCGCCGAGTACGTGGTTCACGGACGAAAATCACCACGGTACTCACGTCGCGGGCACGATGGCCGCGCTCGCTGGCAACGGTAAGGGCGTGGTGGGCGTGGCGCCCAACGGCGTTCTCAATCTCTATATCGTGAAGGTGTTCGGCGCGACCGGCTGGGCCTACTCGTCTTCGCTGGTCGATGCGCTCAATCGCTGCATCGCGGCCCGTGACAGCGCGACAGTCAATGCCTTTCCCGGCCGCAAGCTGGTCGTGAGCATGAGTCTCGGCGGCTCGGTCAAGAACCGTACCGAGGAGACCGCCTTCAACAACGCCTACACCAAGAGCAACGTGCTGCCGATCGCTGCCGCCGGCAACGACGGCAACACCCGTGTCAGCTACCCGGCCGGTTATTCGGGCGTCATGTCGGTCGCGGCCATCGACGAAGCCAAGGTCAAGGCGTCGTTCTCGCAGTACAACGCGGACGTGGAGATCGCCGCACCGGGCGTCGGCGTGCTGTCGACGGTGCCGCGCGGCACAGGCGCCGAAGCGATTGCCAGGGTCGGTACGACCGACTACGCGGCGGACGCGCTGGATGGCTCGCCGCAGAAGTCCGGCACGGGCGCGCTGATCGATTGCGGCCTCGGCGGCACGACGTGCGCCGGCGCGGGCGGCAAGGTCTGCCTGATCGAACGTGGCACGTACGATTTCTCGACCAAGGTGCTCAACTGCCAGGCCGGTGGCGGCGTGGGCGCGATCATCTACAACAACGCCGCGGGCGCACTGCTCGGCACGCTGAACGGCACGGCGACGACGATTCCGTCGGTCGGCATCACGCAAGCAGCCGGCCAGTCGCTGAAGTCGAGCGCACTGGGCCAGAACGCGACTGTCGCGCTGGCAGCGTCGAACTACGCCAAGTTCGACGGCACCTCGATGGCAACTCCGCACGTCTCAGCGATCGCCGCCCTCGTCTGGGGCCACGCGCCGAAGTGCACCAACGCGCAGGTTCGTACCGCACTCACGTCCACCGCGCAGGATCTCGGCGTGGCGGGACGCGATAGCAGCTACGGATTCGGCCTGGTCCGCGCCAAGAACGCGCTCACGGCACTGCAGGGACTGGCCTGCGCCAAGTAACGGTCAGAGCCTGAAACCAACGGAGCCCGGTGCGAGCAATCGCACCGGGCCTTTTCATGTGCGCGTGCCGTCCGCATCTGAAAATGCGATGCGCCGTCGACCCGACCCCAGCATTGCTTTTGCCGCCCCCGGCCTCTCTAATGCCGCAACTCACCCGCCGGACGCACCCATGAACGACGCTCAGGCCCCCGCGCAGCTCACGCCCCGCGCAATCATCCTGGCCATCGTCCTGGCCGTCCTGCTCGCCGCCGCCAACACCTACCTCGGGCTCTTCGCCGGGCTCACCATCGCGTCCGCCATTCCAGCGGCCGTCGTCTCGATGGCGGTCCTGCGGGTGCTCGGCGGCAGCACCATCCTCGAGAACAACATCGTGCAGACCGGCGCGTCGGCAGGTTCGTCGATCGCCTCGGGCGTGATCTTCACGATTCCGGCGCTCGTCATCCTCGGGCACTGGACCGATTTCAGGTACGCGTGGGTGCTCGCGATCGCGGGTCTCGGCGGCATCCTCGGCGTCTTCTTCTCGGTGCCGCTGCGGCGCTCGCTGATCGTCGAGCAGAACCTCAAGTTTCCGGAGGGCGTCGCTGCCGCGGAAGTGCTCAAGGCCGGCGACAACCCTGCACAGGGCGTGAAGCTGCTCGGGCTGGCGGCGCTCGGTGGCGGCCTCGCGAAGCTCGCGGCCGGCAGCGGCCTGCGCGTGATTCCGGACACGGCGGCCGCCAGCGGCTTCTTCGGCAAGTGGCTCGCCTACTTCGGCACCAACCTTTCGCCCGCGCTGCTCGGCGTCGGCTACATCGTCGGTCTCAACATCGGCGCGCTCGCCCTCATCGGCGGCATGATTTCGTGGAGCGTCGCGATCCCCATCTACGCCGCCCACTTCCTGCAGGACAACGCACCGCTGGCACAACAGCTCGCAGGCGCCGATGCCGAGACGATGGCCAATGCGATCTGGTCGGCGCAGGTCCGTTACCTGGGCGTCGGCGCGATGCTCGTCGGTGGCATGTGGGCGCTGGTGTCGATCCGCAGCTCGCTCGCCTCGGGCATTCGCAGCGGCCTCGAGGCCACGCGGGCCGGCGCGACGCGGGCCGCCTCGCACACCGAGCAGGACCTGCCGATGAAGGCGATCCTGATCGGCCTCGTGCTGTTCACGATCCCGCTCTTCGTCCTCTACCAGCTGATCGTCGACAACATCGGCATCAGCCTGGTGATGACGGTGATCATGATCGTCGCAGGCTTCGTGTTCACGTCGGTCTCGGCGTACATGGCGGGCCTCGTCGGCTCGTCGAACAATCCCGTCTCCGGCATCACCATCTGCACGATCCTGTTCGCGTCCCTGCTGCTGGTGGCGCTGATGGGACGCGGTGCCGCGCTCGGCCCCGTGGCCGCGATCATGATCGGCTCGGTCGTGTGCTGCGCAGCGTGCATCGGCGGCGACAACCTGCAGGACCTCAAAGCCGGCCAGCTCGTCGGCGCCACGCCGTGGCGGCAACAGGTGATGCTGGCGATCGGCGCTGCAAGCTGCGCGCTCGTGATGGCTCCCGTCCTCAACCTGCTGCTCAAGGCCTACGGCATCGGCGCGCCCACCGCCGAGCATCCGAACGCGCTCATTGCGCCGCAGGCCACGCTGATGGCTTCCGTCGCCAAGGGCATGTTCGGCGGCGAGTTGCCCTGGGGCATGATCTCGATCGGCGCGCTGATCGGCGTCGGCATCATCCTCGTCGACGAGTACCTCAAGCGCGTCAAGGCGCCGTTCCGCGCACCCGTGCTCGCCGTGGCGGTGGGCATCTACCTGCCGCTCGAGCTGTCGGTGCCGATCTTCATCGGCGGCCTGATCGCGCACCTGGTCGAGCGCAGGCTCGGCATCAGTGGCGACTCGCCGCAGGCGGAACGCGCGAAGCAGAATGGAATCCTGTTCGCGGCGGGCCTGATCACGGGCGAGGCCCTGATGGGTATCTTCATCGCCATCCCGATCGTGATGTCGGGCAGCGCGGATGTCCTGGCGCTCGGATCGGGGCTGCAGTTCGGTGAAGGACTCGGCCTCGCCGTCGTCGCAGGGCTTGCGTTCTGGCTGTATCGCGTCGGCGTCAGTCGCGGCGCATGAGTTCACACGGATGGTGAAACGACGCGAAGCCCGGCGACGGCCCGGGCGATGACCGGCTTCAGGGCACGCCTGTACGCGTGCTTCGCGCTCGTCTACCTGGTCTGGGGATCGAGCTTCCTCGTGATCCGCATCGGCGTCACGGACCTGCCGCCACTGCTCTTTGCGGCTGGCCGCGCCTTCATCGGCGGCTCCGTGCTGCTCGCGCTCGCGCTGTACCGTGGCTACCGCCTGCCGAGCACCGCGCACGAATGGAAGCTGATGTGCTTCTTTTCAATTGTCCTGATCGCGTTGAGCAGCGGCCCATCCACGTTCGCGCTCAAGCACCTGCCGTCCAACGAAGTCGCGCTGCTCAACGCCAGCCTGGCGCTTATGGATAGCAGGCCTCGGCACCCTCGGGCCGAAAGGACAGCCGCTCTCGAGGCTCAGCCTGCTCGGGCTGCTGCTCGGCTTCATCGGCGTGGCGCTGCTGGTCTGGCCCGCGGATTTTCGGCTTACGCCGCACGTCGGCTGGCAACTGCTGGTGCTGGCGGCTGCCCTGGTCTGGTCGGCCGGAACGATCACTTACCGCAACATGACCCTGGCTGTGGGCCCCATCGGCTTCAACGCGATCATCATGCTGCTCGGTGGCCTGGTGCTGTTCGTCGCGGGTATCGCGTCCGGCGAACTGCCACGCTGGCACTGGGGCCTGTCGCGGGGTGCTCGCGCTGATCTTCCTCGGCGTGTTCACCTCGGCGATGACCTACTCTGCCTTCACCTGGCTGATGAAGAACGCGCGCACGGATCGCGTCGCGACGTTCGCGTACGTCAACCCGGCCATCGCGACCTTGCTCGGGTGGATCGTCCTCGGCGAAGACGCTCACGCCGCAGCAGCTGCTGGGCATGCTCGTGGTGCTCGGCGGCGTCGTGCTGGTGACGATGCCTAGCCGCTACTTGTAGCGGCCGAACCTCAGCGGCGGTCCGGGAACTTCTCGAACTTGCCCGACGAGCCGATCAGGCCCGAAGCGGCCCACGACACGATGCCGACGATGATCGCGGCACCCACGGCCGTCCAGAAGCTCGAGATGGTGAAGCCGGGGACGACCCACGCCACCAGCGCGACCATGCCGGCGTTCAGCACCAGCAGGAACAGGCCGAGCGTCACGATGGTGATCGGCAGCGTGAGGATGAACGCGAGCGGGCGCACGAAGGCGTTGACGATGCCGAGCAGCACCGCGGCCAGCAGGAGCTTGGACGGCGTGGTGAAGTGCAGTCCGTCGAGCAGCTGGCTCGCCACCCACAGGCCGAGCGCGGAAATCGCGGCACGCAGCAGGAATCCAACCATGTCGAGCGCTCCTTCGGGACGGCGCCGTGGCGCCGTCGGTTGACCTGCGCACGATGGTAATGGAATCTGCAGCCCGTCACACCCATCCCGGCCGCCCCGGAATCGAGAACCCATGGAATTCGTCGCCATCGTCGCCGTGCTTGCGCTCATGCAGTACATCTTTTTCGCGATCCTGGTCGGCCAGGCACGCGGCAAGTACGGCGTGAACGGTCCGGCAGTGACGGGGCATCCGGTCTTCGAGCGCTATTTCCGCGTGCAGATGAACACGCTCGAGCTCCTGATCGCGCTGCTGCCGGGACTGTGGCTGTTCGCGTATTACGTGAGCCCGACGTGGGCCGCGATCCTGGGCACGGTCTACCTGGTGGGTCGCTTCATGTACCTGCGCAGCTATGTCGCGGATCCCGCGAAGCGCGGCGCCGGCTTCGGGCTCAGCATGCTGCCGATCCTCGCCCTGCTGATCGGAGCGCTGATCGGCGCCGTGCTCAGCGCTTCTGCGCGGCTGACGTCGTCTTGGCCGCGGCGTAGTGCGTGCCGAGCCCGCGGTCCTTCAGGTACTGCAGGGCCGTGAGGACGGCGGCATCCTTCATCGGCGCGACCGGCGTGTGGCGCGCCTGGTCGCCTTCCGTCGGACCGATCGTGATGTCGGGCTCGAGCCCGCGTTCGTGGATCGACGTGCCGGACGGCGTGAAGTAGAGCGAGGTCGTCAGCTTCAGCGCCTGGCCGTCGCGCAACGGGATCACCGTCTGCACGGAACCCTTGCCGAAGGTGCGCTCGCCCATCAGCGTCGCGCGGCCATGGTCGCGCAGCGCGCCGGCAACGATCTCCGACCCTGAGGCCGAACCGCCGTCGACCAGCACGACGAGCGGCTGGCCGTCGAGCGCATCGCCCGGCGTCGCGGACATTTCGAAACGGGACTCCGGCGTGCGCCCGTCGGCACGCACGATCACGCCGGCATCGAGAAACGCGTCGGCCACGCTCACGGCCGATTCGAGCACGCCGCCCGGATTGCCGCGCAGGTCGAGCACGAGACCGCGCAACGGATGGAACGTCGCCTTCGGCGCGTGGCGCACGAGCTTCGTCAGTGCCTGCACCAGGTCGTCCGGGGTGGAGTCGCTGAACTGGGTGATGCGGACGTAGCCGAAGTCACCGGGCAGCGGTTCCGCGCGAACCGAGTGCACGTGCACTTCGCCGCGCTCGAGCGTGAACAACAGCGGCTCCGGTTCGCCTTCGCGACCGACCGCGAGCTTGACCTGCGTGCCCGGCACGCCGCGCATGCGGCCGATCGTTTCGTCGAGCTTGTCGGCGGTGACGGGCTGGTCGTTGACGGCGAGCACGACGTCGCCGGCATGCACGCCGGCTTGCGCCGCGGGCGAGCCTTCGATCGGCGTCACGACGACGACGCGACCATCCTGTGCCGAGACTTCGATGCCCACGCCGGTGTAGCTGCCGGTCGTCGTGGCGCGCATCTCGTCGTATTCGGCGGCGTCGAGAAAGGCGGAATGCGGATCGAGGTTGGAGACGATGCCCTTGACCGCAGCTTCGTCGAAGGCGGTGTCGGGAACCGGTTGCACGTATTCGCGGCGGATGCGGCCCACGACTTCGTCGAGCAGCTGATGGCCAGCCGGCGGCTTCATGGGTCGTCGCGGCGACGGCACGCGGGACCGCTCGCGGAGCGGCGAGCCACTGGGGTGCACGGGCGAGGCCGTATCCCAAGGCAACGCCGGCCACGGCGGCCAGCAGGATGTGCGAACGGGCGGTCACTCGGGTCAGGCGGTCTTCGTCTCGGCGGAGCGCTCCATGTTACCGCCAACAAGCGCGCCAAGCACCTTCTCGAGCGGCGTCGGGCGCCCGATGGAGAATCCCTGGCCGTATTCGACGCCCAGCGCGCGGGTGGCCTGCCAGATCGCCTCGCTTTCGACGCATTCCGCCACGGTTTTCAGCTTCATGGCGCGGGCGAGCTGCACGATGGCGCTCAGCATCGCCTGGGAGCGGTCGTCCGTGACGACGTCGCGCACGAAGATGCCGTCGATCTTCAGGTGCGTGACGGGCAGCGTCTTCAGGTACGTGAGCGAGCTCAGGCCACGGCCGAAGTCGTCGAGCGCGACGTCGCTGCCGAGTTCGCGCAGCCGGCGGATCAGCGCCTCGGCCCGGACGATGTTGGCGACGGCCGCCGTCTCGGTCACCTCGAACGACAGCAGTCCGCGCGGCAGCTTGCTGTCGCGCAGCGCCGTATCCATGAAGACGGCGAAGTCGGCGTCGCCGAGCGACTGGCCCGAAATGTTCACCGCGAAGCAGGCCTGCATCTCGTGCAGTCGCGCCGCGTGCGGCTTGCAGCATCTCGATCGTGCGGCGCAGGACCCAGCGGTCGATCGCCGGCGCGAGCTGGTAGCGCTCCGCCGCCGACAGGAACTTGTCGGGCGGGACGCTGTCGCCCGCTTCGTCGCTCATGCGCAGCAGCAGTTCGAACTTCGGCGTCGCGGGCGCGCCGTTGAGCGGCACGATCGTCTGCGCCTCGAGCCGGAAGCGCTGGTCGAGCAGGGCCGAGCGCACCGTGCCGATGAGCGTCAGGTCGGTGTAGCGGCGCACGATGCTCTGGTCGCCGTCGAAGTAGGTCTCGACGCGGTTGCGGCCGCGGTCCTTCGCGGCCTTGCACGCGATCTCGGCGGACGCGAGCGCGTGCGACAGCGGATGGTGTCCCTCGACGATGTTGGCGACGCCGAAGCTCGCGGTCACCTCGACCTGCTGCCGCTCGCGCACGAAGCCGAGCCGCTCGAACGAGCGCCGCAGGTTGTCCGCGATGTCGTGCGTCGTGTCGACCGACGTCTCGGGCACGAACATGGCGAAGCGATCGCCCGAAATGCGGGCCGCGAGCATGCGCGGCGACAGGTTCTGCCGGATGCTTTCGGCGACGCGCACGATCACCTGGTCACCGACGTGCATGCCGAGGTTTTCGTTCAGCACGTGCAGGCGGTCGATGTCGACGTAGATGACGCAGTTGTCCTTGCGCAGCGTCTCGGGCGTCAGCACGGCGTTGGCACGCTTCTCGAACGCCGGTCGCGTGAGCAGGCCCGTGCGTCGGGTCGTACGAGTTCATCAGGATGTAGGCGACGCGGCGCCCGAGCAGTTCGACGATGCGCACCTGGCGCAGGTCGAAGTCCGGGGCGTGCAGGCGCTTGAACAGCACCAGCACGCCGTGCACGCGCTGCGCGCCGTGCATCACGGGGCAGGCCAGGATCTTGTACGGGATGTTCGCGAACGGGCCCGGAATCGTGCGGGACGTTGGACGTCATCGTCTGCCGGTGCAGCTGCGCCCAGCCGAGCACCTGGCGGTGCGTACGCGTGAGAATCTCCGCGCCCGCGCGCGGCGGCGTGTCGCTGGCCGTGCGGCAGACGGCGATGTTCTTGTCCGGAATCAGCAGCGCGCCGACGGCGCAGCCGAGATGGTCGACACAGCCCTGCACCAGCTTGGCGAAGTCGTCCGTCGAGTTGCCGCCTTCGGACTCCTCCTGCGCCGCGCCGAGCAGCAGCTCGAGATCGCGATCGCGCACGATGAGGCTGCGCTGCAGGCTCGCCGATGCTGGACTGCGACGCGAGCTCGCGCTCGAGGCACTGCAGGGCCGGGCGCAGCAGCCCATGCACCAGCGTGAACGGCCGTGGTTCCCGGTTCGACTCGCGGCTCACCATGCCGACGCCGCCGAGCATGCACGCCGGCGCCGTCGCGCAGGAGGAAGAAGTAGGCGATCTGCTCGCCGGGCAACGGCTCGGCGAAGCCAGCGCCGATCGCGCCGGACTCGGCGAGTTCGGCGGCCTGGGCGTGCTGCTGCAAGGCCTGCAGTTCGGTGTCGTCGTTGTCGTCACTCGACCAGACGGTCACGCCCAGGCGGTCGTAGACCACGATGGAGTGCGCGCGCGGCAACAGCATCTTGAGCAGCTGCCCGTAGGGGTCGAGCGAGGTGCCGTTCAGCGGCGCCGGCGTATCGGCAAGTATTTCTGCGTTTGAAGCCATCGGTCCCGGCCCATCCCCCGGGCGACGAATTTGATCTGGACTGGAATGATCCGGAAAAAGGGGGGGACCAAACCGTGACGCAGGGCCTATTTCCGGGTGAGCCAGGTCTGCGGGTCGACCGGCGTCTTGCCGCGACGGACCTCGAAGTAGAGGGCCGGCTGGCTGTGGCCGCCGGAATCGCCGACCGAGCCGATGACGTCGCCGGCCGCGACGTTCTCGCCGACCTTGCGGAACAGCTCTTCGTTGTGGCCGTACAGGCTCATGTAGCCGCCGCCGTGATCGATGACGAGCATCAGGCCCATGCCCGGCAGCCAGTCGCCGTAGACGACGCGTCCCGCGTACGGCGCGCGCACACGGGCACCGCGTTCCGTGCCGATCAGCATGCCCTGCCAGCGCATCGAGCCACCGGCGCGGGGCTGACCGAACTTCGCGATGACCGTCGCCGTCCTGCACCGGCCACGGCAGCTTGCCGCGCAGGGGCTCGAACGGGGCCTGCTTGGCCACGGTGCCGGACGAGCCGCCCTTGCGCGCGGGCTGAGCCTGCTGCGAGCGTTCGATGGCCTGGCGCAGCTCGGTGATGAGCTTCTCGAGTGATCTGGCCTGCGACTGCAGCTGCTTCAGCTCGCCGCCCCGGGACTTGATCTGCTGGTCGATCGCGCTGACGGCCTGCGCGCGCTTGGCCTGCGACGACTTGCAGGTCGGCCACGCGCTGCTCACGCTGCTGCTCGAGCGACTCGAGCCGGGATTTCTCGGCCACGATCTTTTCGCGGACCAGCGCCAGGTGCTCGAGCTGGTCCTGGATGCCGCGGATGCGCTCCGCCCGGGCGCGGCCGAAGTAGCCGTAGTACGCGAGCATGCGCCCGAAATTCGCCGGATCTTCTTGATTTAGAAGAAGTTTCAGCTGTTCCTCGCGGCCGTTCACGTAGGCCGTCCGGAGTTCGCCGGCCAGCTCGGCGCGCTCCCCGTCCAGCTCCTTTTCACGCCGCGCCTGCTCCGCCTCGAGGTCGCGCACGCGCGCTTCGGCCGCCAGCCGCTGCGCCCGGATCTCGTCGAGTTCCTTGCGGGCCGACTGGACGCCGAGCTCGGCTTCGCGCAGCTGCACGGACAGCTTGTCCCGCTTCTGCACGTCGGCGTTGACCGACTTGCGGACCTTGTCGATCCGCTGGTTCAGCTTGCGCAGCTCGGCCTCTTTCTGCGCCGGCGTCTGCTTGGCCGCGGCCAGGGACGGCCCCGGCACCAGGACCACCAGCAGCGCCAGCCCGGCCAGGACCTGCCCGAACCAGGCCGCCAGCGCGCCGCGCCGGCTTGCGGGCCGGCGGCGCAAGTCGGTGGGGTCGTGGGACAAAAAAGCAGGCATGGCGCGATGTTTGGGGCGGTTTGCAGAGGGGGCCGGCGGCGGCAAATCCGCGCAAGTCTAGCCTGTCGGCGAGGACTGCTATAATTCGCGCCCCTTTTTACCGGTCTCCCTGATGGATCGTCTCCTCGAATATGCCGCCCGCCATCCCCTGCTGGTCGGCGGCACGGTGGTCCTCGCGCTGGCCCTGGCCGCGTACGAATTCAGCCGCGCCCGCTCCGGTGGGCAGGCCGTCGGACCCACCGAAGCCGTGCGCCTGATGAACCAGGGCGCCGTGCTGGTCGACGTCCGCTCGCAGGCCGAGTTCGACTCCGGCCACATCCTCGATGCCCGGCACGTGCCGCAGGAGCAGGTCGCCCAGGCCGCGGAGACGCTCAAGCGTTTCAAGGACAAGGTCGTGATCACGTGCTGCGAAAGCGGCATGCGCTCGAGCGCCGCAGCCCGGGTGCTGCAGGCGCAGGGATTCACGAAGGTCGTCAACCTCCGCGGCGGCGTGCAGGCCTGGCGCACGGAGAACCTGCCGCTCGTCAAGGACAGGCAGCGGCAAGTCGAAGCACGAGGTAACCAAGGCATGAACGATACCGCCCAGCCTGAAATCACGATGTATTCGACGGGCTGGTGCCCGTACTGCGACCGCGCGCGCGGACTGCTCGAACGCAAGGGCGTCACGTTCAGCGAGGTCAAGGTCGACGAAGACCCCGCGCAGCGCGACCTCATGCTGAAGCGCAGCGGCGGCCGCCGCACCGTCCCGCAGATTTTCATCGGCGACCGCCACGTCGGCGGCTTCGACGACCTCTATGCCCTCGACAAGGCCGGCGAGCTCGACAAGCTGCTCGGCCGCGCCTGAACCACGTAGTTACAAGGAATCCTCCGCGATGACCGACCAGAACGCCCAGACGCCCGCCGTCGACCCCAATGCCCCGGTGGTGACGCCGCAGGTCGTCTACCTCAAGGACTGTTCGTTCGAATCCCCGAACGGCCCATTCGTCGGCGGCCTCGAAGGCCAGCCCGCGGTGAACCTGAACATCTCCACGCCGCGCGACCGCCGATCGCGCAGGACCTGCACGAAGTCGTCGTGCAGGTGCACCTCGAAGCCAAGGCCGGCGACAAGGTGGTCTGGTTGCTCGAACTGCAGCAGGCCGGCGCGTTCCTGGTCAAGAACCTGGTCGCGACCGACGTCGCGCAGGTCCTCTCGATCATGGCGCCGAACTACCTGCTGTCGTACGCGCGTTCGACCGTCTCGGAGCTCGTGACCAAGGGCGGCTTCCCGCCGTTCCTGCTCCCGCTGGTGACGTTCGAAGCCCTGCATGCCCGCGCCGCCCAGCAGGCAGCCGCGCAGCAGGCAGGCGCCGCCACGGTCAACTGACGCATCGCAGCTGAAGTACGCCGCGATGATGACCCCGAAGGATGCGGCGGTCGACGCCGTGGCACGTCCAGCGATGGCCGTGCTCGGCGCCGGTTCGTGGGGCACGGCGCTCGCCGTGCACCTCGCGCGCACCGGGCACCCGACGGTGCTCTGGGGTCGCGACGCCGCGCAGATGGCAGCGTTTGCGGCGCGCCCGCTGCAACACGCGCTACCTGCCGATGGCGCCGTTTCCCGACGTCGCTCGTCGTCGAATCCGATCTCACGCGTGCCGTCGCATCGGCGCAGGAGCTGCTGGTCGCGGTGCCGAGCCACGGCTTCCGTGAATGCCTCGAGCACGTTGCGCCGCTGCTGCGCAACGGCATGCGCTGTCGCTGGGCCACCAAGGGCTTCGAACTCGACACGGGCAAGCTGCCGCACCAGGTCGCGAACGAGGTGCTCGGCATCGCCGTGCCGAAGGCCGTGTTGTCCGGGCCCGACCTTCGCGCGCGAGGTCGGGCTGGGCTTGCCTACGGCCATGACGGTCGCCTCGCGCGACCAGGACTACGCGCTCGCGCTGGCGCGTGCGCTCTCCGGCCGAGAATTTCCGCGCCTACGCCTCGACCGACGTCGTCGGCGTCGAAGTCGGCGGTGCGACGAAGAACGTGCTGGCGATCGGCGCCGGCATTTCGGACGGCCTCGGCTTCGGCGCCAACACGCGCGTCGCGCTCATCACGCGCGGCCTCGCGGAAATGATGCGGCTCGGTGTCGCACTCGGCGCCGAGAAGGACACGTTCATGGGCCTCGCCGGCCTCGGCGACCTCGTGCTGACCTGCACCGACGACCAGTCCCGCAACCGGCGCTTCGGACTGGCGCTCGCCGCGGGCAAGTCGATCGGCGGAGGCGCAGCGCGAAATCGGCCAGGTGGTCGAAGGCGTGCTCGCGGCCCGTGCCGTGCGCAACGTCGCTGCGGCAGTCACCTGGTCGAGATGCCGATCGCGGAACAGATCTGCCGCGTGATCTACGAAGGACTCTCGCCCCGCGAGGCCGTCGCCGCCCTGATGGGACGCGCGGTGAGATCCGAAGCGGAGTGAGCGGCTGCCGTGGCCCGTTGTGCGGCGCGGTCAGGTGATGCGGACCGCCTGCGGCTGAACCAGTCAGCGCCAGCCCAGCTGACGCCAGGCTTCGTAGACCACGACCGCGACTGAATTCGAGAGGTTCAGGCTCCGCGCGCCCTCCCGCATCGGAATCCGCAACCGCCGTTCGAGCGGGCAGGCGGCCAGCACGGGTTCCGGCAGGCCCCGCGTCTCGGGTCCGAACACGACGACGTCGCCGTCGGCGATAGCGCACCGTGTCGTAAGCGGCCGCGCCTTTCGTCGTCAGCGCGAACCAGCGCGGGGTGGCGCCGTCCGGGCCTCGCGTCCGCCAGCGCCCGCAGGCAGGCCGCAAAGTCGTCGTGAACCTGCACGTCGGCGAGTTCGTGGTAATCGAGGCCGGACCGCTGCACGGACCGTGCATCGAGCCGGAAGCCGAGCGGCCGGACCAGGTGCAGCCTGGCCCCGGTGTTCGCGCAAAGACGGATGACGTTGCCCGTGTTGGGCGGAATCTCGGGCTCGAACAGGACGACGTTCAGTGGCATAGAATCGGGTGAATCGCTCGCGGGACGGACTCGCGCGCAGGCACGCAGGGGGATTCTGGCATGGTGCGCGTCAAGCAGCTGCTCGGACGGAAGGGACACGAAGTCTGGTCGGTGGATGCCGACGTACCGGTGCTCGAAGCCATCCAGTTGATGGCTGACAGGCACGTGGGCGCGCTGCCCGTCACTCGCGGTGGCGGCGAGCTCGTCGGCGTGGTCTCCGAACGCGACTACGCACGCAAGGTGATCCTGCTCGGCCGCTCGTCGGCCGAGACACCGGTCTGGCAGATCATGAGTTCGCCGGTGGTGACGGTCACGCCCGAAGACGACGTGCGGCAGTGCATGCAGATCATGACCGAGATGCGGATCCGTCACCTGCCGGTGATGCAAGGTGACCGCATGGTCGGCGTGATTTCGATCGGCGACCTCGTGCGGGCAGTGATCGAAGAGCAGGACCAGACGATCGAGCACCTCGAACGCTTCATTGCGGGCTGAGGTCGCTTACAATTCAGGCATGCACGCCCCCCTGAATCCGTCGCTGGCCGTCGATTTCTGCGGTCTCCGGCTCGCGTCCCCCATCGTCCTGCTGTCCGGCTGCGTGGGTTTCGGCGAGGAGTACACACGGGTCGAGGGGTTCTCGAACCGGGACGTCGGCGCGATCGTGCTGAAGGGCACGACGCGGGAGCCACGGCTCGGCAACCCGGCGCATCGCGTCTACGAGACGCCGATGGGGATGCTGAACGCCATTGGCCTGCAGAACCCGGGCGCCGATTACGTGGTCGACCAGATCCTGCCCACGCTCGACTTCACCGAGACGGCGTTTTTCGCCAACGTCTGCGGCTCGACGATCGAGGACTACGTCGAGGTGACGCGCCGGTTCGACGACTCGCCGATCGACGCGATCGAGCTGAACATCTCCTGCCCCAACATCAAGGAGGGCGGCGTGCAGTTCGGCAATTCGCCGGACATGTCGGCGCGCGTGGTCGAGGCGTGCCGGCGCGTGACGAAGAAGCCGCTGATCACGAAGCTGTCGCCGAACCAGACCGACATCAAGGAAAACGCCCGGCGCTGCATCGAATCGGGCAGCGATGCGCTCGCGGTGATCAACACCGTGATGGGCATGGCCATCGACGTGAAGACGCGCAAGCCGGTCATCGGCAACATCCAGGGCGGCCTCTCGGGGCCGGCGATCAAGCCGATCGCGCTGCTCAAGGTGATGCAGGTGGCGGAGGTCGCGCGACCGCACAACGTGCCGATCATCGGCCAGGGCGGCATCTGCAGCGCGGACGACGCGCTCGAGTTCATCATCGCGGGCGCCACGACGGTCGGCGTCGGCACGTCGCTGTTCTACGAGCCGCACTCGTGCAAGCGCATCAATGCCGGCATCGCGGCGTATCTCGCGGCGAACGGGATGGCGTCGGTCGGCGAGCTGATCGGCAGCCTCGACGCGCCGAAGAAGACGGTCCAGGCCTGCGCCTGCTGATCACCTCGTGCAGCCACGTGCGTGCGGCGGGAGCGGAGTGGCGCTTCCTCCGCGCCCCGAGTCTCCGCGCTCGTGAATCGTGCGGAGCGCACGATTCACGGCGACCTGCTCGAGCGGGAGCGAAGCGATGGTTCCGCGCACGACCAGGCCGCGTGCCGCTTCGCTCCTGCGCTCGAGCTGCGGCGTCCGACACGGCGCGGCAGACGAACGCCCCTCGATGCCGCCTCACTCGCTGAGCTAGACGTCGTCCATGCCCGAGTTCCTTGAGCTTGCGCGTCAGCGTGTTGCGGCCCCAGCCGAGCAGCTTCGCTGCTTCCTGCCGGCCGCCACGCGTCACCTTCAGCGCTTCGCGCAGCAGCGTCCGCTCGAATTCCGGCATCGCGTCGTCGAGCAACGGCTGCGCCACCGCTCGCGAGACGCGCCTGCGCCCAGCTCGCCAGCGCCACCGACCACTCGGTGCCGTTTGCCGACGCCGACGGCACCGGCACCGCCGAGATCCGCCGGAATGTCGCTCGCCTTGATCTCGCGCCCCGCGGCCAGCACCGTCAGGCGACGGCACGCATTGACGAGCTGTCGCACGTTGCCCGGCCAGTCGAAGGCAGCGAGTGCGCGCGCCGCATCGTCGGCCAGCACTTTCGGCGCGACGCCGAGTTC
The DNA here is from genome assembly GCA_963828265.1 of uncultured Gammaproteobacteria bacterium. Taxonomy (GTDB): domain Bacteria; phylum Pseudomonadota; class Gammaproteobacteria; order Steroidobacterales; family Steroidobacteraceae; genus RPQJ01. The sequence continues at coordinate 39,535 of CAWHEA010000040.1, forward strand.
GATCGCAGCAACGTCGAGGTAATGCTGCAGCAGCTCGGGGATGTCCTCGCGCCGGTTGCGCAGCGGCGGCACTTCGATGCGAATGACGTTCAGGCGATGCAGCAGGTCTTCGCGGAACAGATTCTCCTTCACGCGCGATTCGAGGTCCTGGTGCGTGGCGGCGATGACGCGCACGTCCACCTTCACCGGCAACTGGCCGCCGACGCGATAGAACTCGCCTTCCGCCAGCACGCGCAGCAGGCGCGTCTGCAACTGCGGCGACATGTCGCCGATTTCGTCGAGGAACAGCGTGCCGCCGTCGGCCTGCTCGAAGCGTCCGCGGCGCAGCTCGGTGGCGCCCGTGAACGCGCCCTTCTCGTGGCCGAACAACTCCGATTCCAGCAGGTCGGCCGTGAACGCCGACGTGTTGAGCGCGATGAACGGCTTGGTCGCGCGTGGACTGTGACGATGCAACGCGCGCGCGACCAGTTCCTTGCCGGTGCCGGATTCGCCGGTGATCAGCACCGTCATGCTCGAGCGCGACAGCCGGCCGATCGCGCGGAACATGTCCTGCATCGCCGGCGCGTGGCCGAGCATCTCCGGAATGCGGCGCGATTCGGAGGACGACTCGACGGAATGCTGCTGCGTGGCCGCGCGACGCACGAGTTCGACGGCCTGGTCGATGTCGAACGGCTTGGGCAGGTATTCGAACGCACCGCCCTGGTAGGCGGCGACGGCGCTGTCGAGATCGGAGTGCGCCGTCATCACGATCACCGGCAGCTTCGGCCGCCGCGTGCGCACATCGTCGAGCAGGTCGAGGCCGCTCTTGCCGGGCATGCGGATGTCGGTGACGAGCACGTCGGGCTCGCCGCGGCGCAGCGCGGACATCGCGCTGTCGGCGTCCTCGAACGCGATCGGCGACATGCCCGCCTGCTTCAGCGCCCGCTCGAGCACCCAGCGGATCGAGGCGTCGTCATCGACGATCCAGACTTCAAGTGCCGGCGGTTGGTTCATTGGCGTCGAAAGGCAGCAGGATCGTGAAGACAGTGCGACCCGGGCGACTGTCGAATTCGATGAGGCCGTCGTGACGGCCGATCAGGTCTTGCGCGACGGCGAGGCCGAGCCCGGTGCCGGTCTTGCGCCCGGTGACGAGTGGATAGAACACGGTGTCCTTGAGTTCGACCGGCACGCCGGGGCCGTCGTCTTCGACCTGGATGCCGACGACGACGCGGTAGCGGCGACTGCCGATGCTGGCGTTGGTGAGCGCGCGCGTGCGCAGCACGATGCGGCCGTGCTCGCCGACGGCCTGGATCGCGTTGCGTCCGAGGTTGAGCAGCGCCTGGATGATCTGGTTCCGATCGAGCCGCAGGCGCGGCAGGCTCGGGTCGTAGTCGCGCTCGATCTGCACGCCCGTGGGCGCCTCGGCCGCGAGCAGGTGCCCGACGTGCTGCACGATCTCGTGGATGTTGACCGGCTCCTTGCGCGGCGGCTGGCCGGGACCGAGCAACGCGTCGACGAGCGCCGCGAGCCGGTCGGCCTCGGCGATGATCACCGCCGTGTATTCGTGCAGCGCCGGCTCCTTGAGCTGGCGTTCGAGCAGCTGCGCCGCGCCGCGCAGTCCGCCGAGCGGATTCTTGATCTCGTGCGCGAGCTGGCGAACCATCGCGCGGCTGCCGCCGAGCTGCGTGAGCAGCGCGTTTTCGCGCGTGATGCGCTGGTGATGCGTGGTGTCGGCGAGCTCGACCAGCACGCCGCCGCTGCGGCCGGGCGCATCGAACGGCGTGACGGTGACGTCGAGCACGCGCGGCGGCGCACCTGGGCCGGCTTCGAACGGAATTTCGCGGCGCGAGTACTGCGCGCCAGCCGCGCGTGCGCGGCTCACGACGCCTTCGAGTTCGGTGTTGGACTTGAGCAGGTCGCGCACGGCGCGACCCATGGCCTGGTTGCGACTCACGCCGAAGAGGTCTTCGGCGGGTTCGTTCAGGTGCACGACGGCGCCATCGCCGTCGAGCCAGACGATGGACGTGGCGATGCCGTCGAGCAGCGTGGTGAGCTCGGCCAGCGTGGGGCGTGCGACGGCGCGAAGTTCGGCGGCCACGTCACGCACTCCCGGGGAGGCGCGACGGATTCGTCGCGAAGCCTGAGGTCAGCCGCCTCGCTTGGGCTGCGGCGGCCGCACGGCCGGACCCTGGTTGCGCGGGTTGGTCACGGTCGTCTGCTTCATGTGAAACACGACCGGGGCGCTGCGAATCTTTTCCTTGCCGTTGCGATCCACGATCACGCTCGTGACCGAGTGCACGCCGCGCTCCACATCCGGTGAGCGTGTGCTCCAGGGCAGTTCTCGCCCGGCAGCAGCTTGCCGTCGAGGTACGTCAGCAGACGGTCCGCTCCGTCCACTTCCGGCTCCGAGCGGATCCGGATGCTGATCGCCACATCGGGCTCGAAGAACGACGCGCCGTTGTCCGGGCGACCAGATCTCGAGGCGTGTCGTACGCGACTTCGCTTGCAGCGCTTGGCGTCGCGTGGCTTCGCAGTGGTGCTCGGCGCCGGCGTTCGGCGCCGACGTGCTGGACGACGGCGCGCCGTTCAGCACGATCTTGCGTGCACCGGGCGCGGGGTAGTCCGAGAAGTGCGTGACGCCGTTCGCGTCCTGCCACTGCCATACCTCGCGGCGAGTCTGAGCCTGGCTCGACAGGGCGAGCAGGCATCCAAGCAGCAGTACCCAGGTTTTCATGGTCCAGAAGCATAGCGACTAGCGATTCCGCTGACAAAGCGACTCCCGCGATCCGCGAAGTGCGTCATGGACGGGGGTCTCGCCGGGCGGCCAGATGGGCCGCCCGGCGGGATTCCGGCTGAACCAGCCCGCGTCAGACGCTGTAGTAGAGCTCGAGCTCCACCGGGTGCGTCGACATGCGCAGCCGCGTGACTTCCTGCATCTTCAGGTTGATGTAGGCGTCGATGACGTCGTCCGTGAACACGCCGCCTTCCTTGAGGAAGCCGCGGTCCTTGTCGAGGGCTTCGAGGGCCATGTCGAGCGAATGGCAGACGGTCGGGATGTCCTTCGCTTCCTCGGGCTCGAGGTCGTAGAGGTCCTTGTCCGCCGGGTCGCCCGGGTGAATCTTGTTCTTCACGCCGTCGAGGCCGGCCATCAGCATCGCCGCGAAGCAGAGGTACGGGTTCGCGGTGCTGTCCGGGAAGCGCACTTCGATGCGGCGGCCCTTCGGGTTGATGACGTGCGGGATGCGGATCGACGCCGAGCGGTTGCGCGCGGAGTACGCGAGCATCACGGGCGCTTCGAAGCCCGGCACCAGGCGCTTGTAGCTGTTGGTGCTGGCGTTGCGAGATCGCGTTCAGCGCCTTGGCGTGCTTGATGATGCCGCCGATGTAGTAGATCGCGATTTCGGACAGGCCGCCGTACTTGTCGCCGGCGAAGATGTTCTTGCCGTCCTTCGCCAGCGACTGGTTCACGTGCATGCCGTTGCCGTTGTCGCCGACGAGCGGCTTCGGCATGAAGGTGGCGGTCTTGCCGTACGCCGCGGCCACGTTGTGGATCGCGTACTTCAGGATCTGCACTTCGTCGGCCTTCTTCACCAGCGTGTTGGCCGAGACGTTGATCTCGGCCTGGCCGCCGGTGGCGACTTCGGCGTGGTGCACTTCGACCTTGAGGCCGAGCTGCTCCATCGCGCCGCACATCGCGGTGCGCAGGTCCTGGTAGGTGTCGACCGGCGGGACGGGGAAGTAGCCGCCCTTGACGGTCGGACGGTGGCCGAGGTTGCCGCCTTCGAGCTGCGCGCCCGAGTTCCACGCACCCTGCGCGGAATCGACTTCGTAGAAGCAGCCGTTCATCGAGCTGCCGTGACGCACGTTGTCGAAGATGAAGAATTCGTTCTCCGGGCCCCAGATCGAGGCGTCGGCGATGCCGGTCGACTTCAGGTAGGCCTCGGCGCGCTTCGCGAGCGAGCGCGGGTCGCGCTCATAGCCCTGCATCGTCGACGGCTCGACGATGTCGCAGCGCAGGTTGAGCGTCGGCTCTTCGAAGAACGGGTCGACGATCGCGGTGCTCGCGTCCGGCATCAGGATCATGTCGGACTCCTGGATGCCCTTCCAACCGGCGATCGACGAGCCGTCGAAGCCCTTGCCGTCCTCGAAGAAGGCGTCGTCGACCATGCGCGTCGGCACGGTCACGTGCTGTTCCTTGCCCTTCGTGTCGGTGAAGCGAAGGTCAACGTACTTGATTCCCTTTTCCTCGATCAGCTTGAGGACGTCGGCACCGGTGCTCATGGAGTCTCCTGATGAATTCGTGCAGCGAATGAGATGCTTAGGGTCGCTCGCCGCGACGGCCCTGAAGCCTTGTCTGTAAGCGCTAACGGAATGCAGCAATTATGCCACCGCACAAAAAACGCGCAACAGTTGGCCGTCGATCAGGTTTCAAGCTGACGGCTGACCACTTCATGCATCTAATTCAGTGCATTTGATCGAAATGTACGCACCATTATTGTGCGATTAGCGGTCGGGTTGGACGCGAGCCAGCTCCGGCCTGATGGGTCGAGGCGCTGCAAGCTGCCCGCGCGGCACACGTCGCGTCGGCAGATTCCGTCAAATGCCGTGCTAAAGTTCGTCCTGATCGAGGGGGGTGCGGAACTACGTGTCATGGCTGCTGCGCGAGCGGTGGCCGGGCGCGTTCGTCGATAAAAAGACCCGCGCCGACGCGGGGGAGGTCCCCTTGATGAAGATTCGCGCCCTGGATCGCCGCAAGCTGGCGATCGCGCTCGCCTTCGGTGTCGCAACGGCACTCGCCGGATGCGGCTCGAAGGAAGAGCCTGCAGCCACGACGACGGCTGTCGCCCCACCTGCCGCCGCACCGGAAGCGGCTCCTGCTGCACCCGCCGCGGCCCCAACCCCGATTACCACCGCCGACGTCGCCAACGCGACGTGGACGCCGGAAGCGCTCGAGGAATTGCTCGCGCCGATCGCGCTCTACCCCGATCCGGTGCTGTCGCAGGTGTTGATCGCCTCGACCAATCCGCAGGAAGTGCTCGACGCCGGCAACTGGCTGATCGCGAACGAAAGCCTGAAGGGCAAGGCGCTCGACGACGGCGCCGCGCAGGCCGGGTTCACGCCGCCGATCCGCGCGCTGGTGCAGTTCCCGCAGACGATCGACATGATGTGCATGGAACTCGGCTGGACCACCGAACTCGGCCAGGCGTTCGTCGCCGACCAGGCCGGCGTGCTCGACGCCGTGCAGCGCCTGCGCAGGCAGGCGATGGACGTCGGCAACCTGCAGTCGTCGGAAGCGATGAAGGTCGAGACGCAGGTGCAGGAAGGCAAGGAAGTCGTCGTACTCAGCCCGCCGAAGCCTGAGGTCGTCTACGTCCCGACGTATGATCCGCAGGCGGTCTACGCGCCGGCCCCGGCCGCGGCGACCGCGCCCGTCACGACGACGACCACGACCACCGAAAAGACCGGCCACAGCACCGGCACGCTGGTCACCACCGGCCTGCTCGCGTTCGGCGCCGGCATCCTCGTCAACGAGATCTTCGATGACGACGATCATCACAACAACGGCTACTACTACCCGAACTACGGCTATGGCGGCATGCCTTATTACCCGCCGTATCCGTACCGGCCGTCGTACGGCGGCGGCTACTACCCGAGCAACGGGTACAACCGTCCGCCGAACTACAACAGCGGCTTCCAGAACAACGGCAACATCTACGTCAACACCGGCGGCGGCAATCGTCCCGGCGGCAACAACAATAACTACTGGGACCGGTACGACAACAAGCCGCGCCCGGGCAGCGACAAAGTCGGCTACAACAGGGCGCGCACGACCAGCAGCCCGATCACGCAGGCGAAGCCGAACCGGTCGGACCTGAACGACCTCAACAAGCGCCAGCCGCGACCGATGCCGGCCGACGTCAAGCGCCCTTCGCCCAACGCGACCGCCAGCAACTGGAAGGGCCAGCAGAGCTACGCGGGCAGGGACAAGCGCCCGGCTGCGGCGCAGAGCCCGCAGGATCGCATCAACTCGGCCACGCCGGGCTATTCCAAGCCTGCGTCCACTGCGCGGCCGCCCAGTGCGCAGAACCGGACGCCGCCGAAGGTGCAGGGTTCGTACGCGGGCAAGGACATGCCGAACCGCGCAGACTGTCGACGCAGAGCATGCCGAAGCCGTCGCAGAAGCCCGTGACGCGGACATGCCGAAGACCAAGCCCGTGCCGAGCGGCGATCGCGGCTACGGCACCGGCAGCGCACAGCGGCCAATGCCTAAACCTTCAGCGCAGCCTTCCCAGATGAACCGTCCTTCACCCGGCATGCAGCAGGGCGGCAACAAGGCGAACAAAGGCTCGGCCATGTCCGGCTCGGGTGGCAACCGCGGCAGCGCGAGCGCGTCGAGCCAGCGCGGCAAGCAGAGCATGCCGCAGGGCGCCCGCAGCAAGGGCGGCGGCGGCAAGAAGCAGGCGCGCTGAGGAGAACAAACATGAAAACATCGATACTGAAGATCGTTCGCGCGCCGCTGGCTGCCGGGCTGGTTGCATTCGTGCTGCTCGGCGCAGGTTGCGCCGGCAAGAAAGAAGAGACTGCGGGTTACGCAACACCGGAGGCAGCGGTCGCTGCTCTCGTCGCGGCGCTCGAAAAGGACGATACGGCTGCACTTGCGAAGCTGCTGGGCCCCGGCACCGAGGAATTGCTGTCCTCGGGCGACCCCGTGGCCGACAAGGCCGACCTTGCCGAATTCCTGGCCAAGTACAAGGCGAAGAACTCGCTCGCAGCGGACGGCGACAAGATGATGCTGACCGTCGGCGACAACGAGTGGCCGATGCCGATCCCGCTGGTGCAGCGTGAAGGCAAGTGGGTCTGGGACGGCGCGGCGGGCGTCGACGAAATCATCTACCGGCGCGTGGGCGAAAACGAGCTCGGCGCCATCGACGTGATGTATGGCTACGTGAACGCGCAGAACGCCTACGCCTCGGAAGGGCGGGACGGCGATCCGGCCGGCATCTACGCGCTGAAGCTGATCAGCGACGCAGGCATGCACAACGGCCTGTACTGGCCGACGGTTGAAGGCGAGACGCCGAGCCCGGCAGGTCCGTTCGTCGCAGGGGCAGCGGCGGAAGGCTATGCCGCGGGTTCCGGTGGCACGCCGTACCACGGCTACTACTACCGCATGCTGTACGCGCAGGGCCCGAATGCCAACGGCGGAGCCCGCGAGTACTTCAAGGACGGCGTGCTGACCGAGGGCTTCGCGGGAATCGCGTGGCCGGCGGACTATGGCTCGAGCGGCGTGATGACCTTCATCGTCAACCAGGACGGCGTGGTCTTCCAGAAAGACCTGGGCGAGGACACCGCGACGGTCGTCGAGTCGATCCAGAAGTTCGACCCGGATTCGTCGTGGACCGCGATCGTCCCGCCCGACGTCGGCAGCGAAGCGCCGGCATCGAGCGAGGCGCCTCCCGCCTCCTGATCGAGCGCTGCGAGCGCATCGAGACAATGGGCGGCCTTCGGGCCGCCCATTTTTCTGGTGCGCCTGAAGAACATGAGCCGGGACGACTTCGGCAGATCACGATGACGGGGCGAGCGACCTGCCCGACAATGCACGCTCGTCGCAGGAGAAGGACGTGAGTGGCACTACCGGCGCGCAGCGCATGACTCCCTCGGAAGCTCTCGTCGAAACGCTGGCCGCCAATGGCGTCACCGACGTGTTCGGCATCGTCGGCTCGGCCTACATGGATGCGCTCGACATCTTCCCGGCCGCCGGCATCCGCTTCATTCCCGTCGCCCACGAGCAGGGCGCCGCGCACATGGCGGACGGCTATGCGCGCGCCTCGGGTCGCCACGGCGTGTGCATCGCCCAGAACGGGCCCGGCATCACCAACTTCGTCACCGCCATCGCGGCTGCGTACTGGGCGCACTCACCGGTCGTTTTCATCACGCCCGAAACGGGCTCGATGACGATGGGCCTCGGCGGCTTCCAGGAAACGGAGCAGCTGCCGATCTTCTCGAAGATCACCAAGTTCCAGGGCCACGTGAACAACCCGAAGCGCATGGCCGAGATCGCGGCACGCTGCTTCGATCGCGCCATGCTGGAAATGGGTCCGGCGCAACTCAACATCCCGCGCGACTATTTCTATGGCGAGTGCAACGCGGTGATCGCGCCGCCCATGCGCATCGGACGCGGGCCGGGCGACGCCGAAGGCCCTGGACGAAGCGGCGGCGCTGCTGGCCGCCGCGAAGTTTCCCGGTCATCCTCGCCGGCGGCGGCGTGATCCTCGCGGAAGGCTCGCGGGAAGCGGTGCAGCTCGCCGAGCTGCTGCACGCGCCGGTCTGCAACAGCTACCTGCACAACGATTCGTTCCCGGCCTCGCACCCGCTCTGGTGCGGCCCGCTCGGCTACCAGGGCTCCAAGGCCGCGATGAAGCTGATCTGCGCAGGCGGACGTCGTGCTGGCGCTCGGCACGCGGCTCGGGCCGTTCGGCACGCTGCCGCAGCACGGCCTCGACTACTGGCCGGCCAGCGCAAAGATCATCCAGGTCGACGTCGACGCGAAGATGCTGGGCCTGGTCAAGCCGATCTCGGTCGGCATCAATGGCGATGCGAAGTCCGCAGCGTTGGCACTGATCGAGCGTCTCGCGGGACGCCCGCTCGCGTGCATTGCGAACAAGGCCGAGCGCTCGCAGCGCATCGCAGCCGAAAAGAGCGCCTGGGAAAAGGAACTCGGCGAGTGGACGCACGAGCGCGATCCGTTCTCGGTCGAGGTCGCGAAGAACTCGAAGTTCATGCATCCGCGACAGATGCTGCGCGAGCTCGAGCGAGCGATGCCGCCGGGTGCGATGGTTTCGACCGACATCGGCAACGTCTGCTCGGTGTCGAATTCCTACCTGCGCTTCGAGCAGCCGCGCTCGATGTTCGCGGCGATGAGCTTCGGCAACTGCGGCTACGCATTCCCGGTGGCGTGCGGCGCAAAGATCGCTGCGCCCGACCGGCCGGCGATCGCCTACGTCGGCGACGGTGCCTGGGGCATCAGCCTGAACGAGCTGCTCACCTGCGCACGCGAGAAGATCGGCGTGACGGTCATCGTCTTCAACAACGGCCAGTGGGGCGCGGAGAAGAAGAACCACGTCGACTTCTATTCGCAGCGCTTCAACGCAGTGAACCTCGACAGCCCGAGCTGGGCAGAGGTCGCCAGGGCGTTCGGCTGCGAAGGCGTCACGGTCGACAAGCTGTCCGATGTCGGTCCGGCGCTGCAGGCCGTCGGTGCAGGCGCAGGCCGAAGGCAAGTGCACCGTGATCGAGATGATGCTGACGCAGGAACTCGGCGACCCGTTCCGGCGCGACGCGCTGTCGAAGCCGGTGCGTTACCTCGAGAAGTACCAGGCTTACACCTGAACCTGCCGGTAGCGGTCGTTCACTGAGCGCAGGTCAAGACGGGCCGCTGCCGCGGCCAAGGCTAGCGGCCTTTGCGCGCGGAGGCGGCGCCGCTGCGGCCTTTTTCGAAGTAAGGGGCCAGGTACGCCAGGATCAGCGTTTTCGCCTCATCGACCACGCGATCGTCGCGACCGCTGGTTTCAATCGACCACAGGTCGAGCAGCGCCGTCAGCGTTTCGACGGCACACCTGGCAACCAGCGTCGCCCGGTCCCGCTTGACGCCGACAGCCTGCAGTTCAGCAGCAAGCGCCGCCGCCATGTGCTGCGAATAGAGCTGCTCGTGCTCGAGCAGTTCCGGCGAAGACCTCATCACTTGCCTGAGTGCCACCGTGCCGGGCATCGCGTCGCGAGCCTTGGCGACGGACTGGATCGCATTGCCGATGATCCTGCGCCAGTCGTCGGCGCCGCCGGCTCCTGCAATCCGGCTCTTGCCCAGTTGAATGCGCGCTTCGCTCTGCCGCTTGAACAGCTCGAGCAGCACGGCCTGCTTGTTGGGGAAGTACTGGTACAGCGTGGCGACGTTGATGCCGGCTGCCTTGGCGATGAGATTGGTCGTGACCTTCTCGCCGCCGACATCCTCCAGCAGGCCAGCCGTAGCATCGAGAATGCCATCGAAGGTTGCCTGTCCCCGGGCCTGCATTGGCGTGCGGCGGAGTTCGAGTTCTGCGACGCTGTCGGCGCGAGGCCCTGGAGCCCTTGCGGCGTGCGGCCACAGCAGGTGCAGGCCTTGCTTTTCTTCGTCGAAGCCATCGATGGAGTTTCTCGCTGCCCGGAGCAGTGCAATGGAGGTCGCCAAGTATGGCCGCGCCGCCATTCGGTGTCAGTGGGGGTTGTCCTACAAGCCGGACAGGCAGGAGTCCTACTCGGGCTCGCGCTGGGTTACGCTGCAGGCCAATGGATTCCATACCTTTCGCCGCGGCTGAACCGCGCCACTTATGCACGGATTGTGGAATTTCCCGTTCGAGTGAACCGGAACGTTGCGGGCGCGCGTGCCAGTTCGTCCGTCCGGATTACGCAGGCCTCGAGCGTCGCGTGCACGGCCGTACCCGCGATGCACGGCGACCGGACGAACTGCATTTCGGTCCGTTTCGGCGCATGGTCCGCGCTGCGTTGGTCCCGGCGCGGGACGGCGCCCAGTGGACCGGGATCGCAACGAGCATCGGCGAGCGCCTGCTGCAGTCGGGACGCGTCGAAGCCGTGTTGACGGTGGCGCCGGATCCGGCGGATCGATGGCGGCCCGTGCCGGTGCTGGTGACCAAGGCAGAGGACATGGCCCAGGTGCGCGGCATGCGCATGGGATACGCCCCGCTGTTGGCGCTGCTCGAGCCCGCTCGCGCGCTGGGCCTGCGTCGCATCGCGGTCATTGGCATTCCCTGCCAGGTGTACGCATTGCGCGCGCTGGAGCTGGAACTTGGTTTCGATCGCATCTACGTGATCGGCACGCCGTGTTCGGACAACACCACGACCGAGCGCTTTCACCAGTTCCTGGCGTTGCTGTCGCCGGAGCCCGCGACGATCACGTACCTCGAGTTCCGCGCCGACTTCAAGGTCGAGTTGCGATTTGCGGACGGGACGACCAGGGAGATTCCGTTCCTGCAGCTGCCGATTTCGCAGTTGCCGGCGGATTTCTTTCCGCTGACGTGCCGCACCTGCGTCGACTACACGAACGTGCTGGCAGACGTCACCGTGGGCTACATGGGCGGCCAGGGTGAACAGTGGCTGCTGGTGCGCAACGAGCGTGGCGAAGAACTGGTGGGTTTGCTGGGCGATGAACTCCGGGTGTCGACGCCCGGCAGTGCCGGCAACCGCCGCACGCACGTGAAGGGTTTCCTGGCGAACACCGTTCGGGCGGCTGGCGGGTTGCCGTTGCGCCGCATGCCCGGGTTCCTCCGCCCACTGGTGAGCTGGCTCATGCCGCGCATCGGCCCCAAGGGACTCGAGTTCGCACGCGCACGGGTCGAAATGAAGGCGATCGAAACGGTGCTGCACCTGCGGCAGCAGGCACCGCGTAGACTCAAGTCGATGGTGCCGGATCACGTGTGGGCACTGGTGAAGCCGTATGGGCTGGCACCGCAGCAGGACGAGGAATCCGAGCGATAACACGCATGACGACTGCCCCCAAACGCAAGACCGGCGCCGTCCCCACCTCGCGACTGGGGCGGGCGCTGCGTTTCGGCATGCTGACCGGCGAACTCGCACTTTCGGCGGCCGTCGGCACGGCGCGGCAGCTGTCGACCGGCAAGCGCGGTCGACCTGGCGGCTTCCCTGCTCACCCCGGGCAACGCGGAGATGCTCGCGCGCCGGCTCGCGGTGCTGCGTGGACCCGCGATGAAGCTCGGCCAGCTGATTTCACTGTCGGGCGAAGAACTGGTGCCCGAGGAATTCCGCCGCGCACTGGACGTGCTGCGCGTCACAGGGCTATTCGATGCCCGACAGCCAGCTGCGTCGCGTGCTGGGCCGCGAGTACGGCAAGGGCTGGCAGGAAAAATTCGCGCACTTCGATTTCGAGTCCGTGGCGGCGGCGTCCATTGGCCAGATCCACCGCGCACGCAAGCACGGCGGACGCGAACTCGCGCTCAAGATCCAGTATCCCGGCGTCGCGCGCAGCGTGGACAGCGACGTCGACAACCTGGCCACGCTGTTGCGACGTCTCGACTTCCTGCCACTGCAGCTCGACGTGCCCGCGCTCGCAAGCGAGGCCAAGCGCCAGCTCAAGCTCGAGACGGATTACGAGAGCGAGGCCCGCAACCTCGAGCGTTACCGCAAGCTGGTCGCGGTGATGCCCGACGTCGTCGTGCCGCGCGTCGATCGCACGCTCACGACGCGGCACGTGCTGGCGATGGACTGGATCGAGGGCGAACCGCTCGAGGCGCTGACGAGCGAGGCCGTGCCGCAGGCGCGGCGCAACGCCGTCGCGCGGACACTGTACGAACTGATGTTCCGCGAACTGTTCGAGTTCCGCTTCGTGCAGACCGATCCGAACTTCGCGAACTACCTCTACCTGCCGGCGACGCACCAGGTCGCGCTGCTCGACCTGGGTTCCGCGGGCGAGTATCCCGCCGAGCTCGTCGCCAGCTATCGCGACGCCTGCCGGGCAATGATTGCCGGTGACGACGCGGCGCTGCGCGAGGCGATGTTCGCGATCGGATACGCCCATCCGGACGATCCCGAACCGATGATCCGTAACGCGGCGGACATCATCAAGCTGGCGTGCGAACCGCTATCGCACCGCGGAGCCTACGATTTTGCAGCGTCTGGGCTGGCGGTTCGCGCGCGCGACCTCGGCCTCGCCGTGGCTTTCGGCAAGGGATTGCGCTCGCCGCCGCCGGAGACGATGTTCCTGCACCGCAAGCTGATCGGCACGTTCCTGATCTGCTCAAAGCTGCGGGCGCGCGTCAACGTGCACGCGATCATCGAGCGATTCATCTGAAGCAGCCGCAGGAGACTCGGCGCGACCGTAATGGCCGGCGCCGAGTTGGAGCGTTGAACGACTCAGTTGCCCTGCGGCGGCGGAGCTGGTTCGACGATCACTGTCGTTGCGCCACCGGGCGCGCCGGTCTTGCCGGTCTCGCCAGTATCACCCGTCGCACCGGTGTAGCCGGTCTGGCCCGTGTCACCGGTCGCACCGGTGTAGCCCGTCTGGCCAGTGTCGCCGGTCGCGCCCGTATAGCCGGTCTCGCCCGTTGCACCGGGTGCGCCCTGCGGACCCGGAGGACCAGGCTCAGCAGCGGGTGCAGGAACGGTGACGACGGTGGGTTGCCGGTCGCAGGCACTCAAGCCCAGCGCCGCAACCAGCGCGATCATCAGTATTGAACGGTTCATGGTTATTCCTCTGGAAGCGGAAAACGGCCGAACAGATTTCGCTCGCGCATCGTGGGCGCGGTGCGACCCTTTCGATCGCATTCGGCACCAGCTGACGGTAGGCGCAACCGACGCTGTGTTCGGTGCGGCAACGTACATTGGACGCGGCACGGACCGCTGCGCCTTGTGCGCCACCGTACCGACCGGCACGGGGGATAGGCGGATTCTTCAGGCACTGCGTTTTGCAGCGTGATTGCGGTGCAGCCCCATGCGTCCAGTTCGATTCCAGACGACCTTGCTGCTCGCGACGCTGCTACTGGCTGGCTGCAGCAGTGGCAGCAATTCCGGCCCGGAGCCCGTGGTCGTTCCGAGCACGACGCGTGGCACCTTGCTGCAGAACCCACCGACGCTGGTCACGACGATCAGCGCCCCGGCCCTGCTGCTCGCGCTGAATGCGCTGGCCAACAGCCAAGTGCTCGCCGTCAGCGGCACACCGCTCTGCGACGTCGCCGTGCACCAGGTTCGTTACGCGACCGTCGGCGGCACCAACGAAGCGACCACCGCCTCCGGTGCCTTGATGGTGCCCGTCGGCAGCGACGCGCAATGCCGCGGTGCGCGACCGCTCGTGCTGTATGCGCACGGCACCACGACCGAACGCGACTTCAACATGACGAACCTGCAGGACGATCCGAACGGCGAGGCGCTCATCTTGGCGGCGCTCTTCGCATCGCAGGGTTACATCGTCGTCGCCCCGAACTATGCCGGTTACGACAGCTCGACGCTGTCCTACCATCCTTACCTGGTCGCGGAACAGCAGTCGAAGGACATGATCGACGCACTGGCGGCAGCGCGCAGCGCGTTGCCGACGGGCTCTGCGCCGACCGCCACTGACAATGGCCGGCTCTATATCACCGGCTACTCGCAGGGCGGTTACGTCGCGATGGCGACGCACCGCGCCATGCAGGCTGCAGGCATGACGGTCACGGCGTCCGCGCCGATGTCCGGCCCTTATGCCATGGCCGCCTTCGTCGATGCGGAGTTCGCCGGACGAGTCGGCTCGGGCGCGACCGTGTCGGCCACCTTGCTGATCACCGGCTACCAGAAGACGTACGGCAACATCTACTCCAGCACGGCGGACGTGTTCGAGGACGCGTACGCCAGCAGCATCGAGTCGTTGCTGCCGAGCACGTCGCCCCGGAGCGTGCTCTACACGCAGGGCAAGCTGCCGCGCGACGCGTTGTTCAGCTCGACGCCTCCCGACGCGTCGTTTGCGAGCGTCACCCCGGCAACGACCCCGGCCGAGCTGGCGCCGGTGTTCGCGCTCGGCTTCGGCAGCAACAACCTGGTCAGGAACAGTTTCCGGCTGAGTTACCTGCTCGACGCGCAGGCCAATCCGGACGGCGGCTGGCCAACGACGACGACCGGTGTGGTCGCCGCTTCGCCCGGACTTCGCCTGCGCCAGGCGCTGAAGCAGAACGACCTGCGCAACTGGACGCCCACGGCACCGACGTTGCTCTGCGGAGGCAGTGCGGACCCGACCGTGTTCTGGTTCAACACGCAATTGATGCAGGGCTACTGGGCGTCACGTGCGCCGTCGCCGAATCCGGCAATCGTGCTCGATCTGGATTCAGCGGCCTCCGCCGGGGATCCCTACTCGGGGCTCAAGACCCAGTTTGCGTCGGCGAAGCAGATCGCCGCGACCGTGGCGGTGGCACAGGGCGCGACCGATGGCGGCGCCGCTGCCGTCGCGGATTCATATCACGCGGGGCTGTTGCCGCCATTCTGCCTGGCCGCGGTCAGCGACTTCTTCGCCGCGCATTAGCGCGGTGACACTCCGGACCGGCTAGGTGCTCGGCAACCGGCCGGAACAGCTTCTTCGCGGTCCGTCCCACCATGCGGCAGACGACCGCGTCGAAGGCTCCACCCACCACGCCACCGACGACCGGGATCGCCTTCGGAAACTGGGCGAGGCCACGCTGCCCCGCGTTGGCCAGCAGCCGCATCCCGATCCGTTTGTTGATTTCGACCAGCGCGCGGCCCGGCACCTGCTTCATCGCCGACTGCGGCAGCCTGGAGCCGAGGTTGAGCCCCAGGTCCGACATGGCTTCCTTGGCGACGTCACCCGCGAGGCTCAGCAGGATCAGCGTTCGCACGCGCTCCTCCGCGAGGTCGTGCCCGTAGATCCGGGCGATGGCGCCGGCCAGGCGGGCCTGGATCAGCCACGAGGCGACGAGTGCCGACGGCACGCCCACGGGCAGCGTGACGAAGCCACCGAGACCGGTGATGAACCCCGTGGTGAAGTTCTTCGCCATTTCCCACTTCACCAGGGCCTGCACGCGCGCGTCGTTGGTCGCGAACTCCTGGTCGATCAGGTAGCCGTCGGCCAGGTCCGTGGCGCTCGACAGCGGCGGAAAGCCGCCGAGCCCCTTCTCCAGCAGGTACTTCACCAGCGCGTTCGCCGACTCGTCGTTCGGGATCTGTTCCGTCATGGGGTGCGTCTCACTGTGCTATCGACCGCGCATCCACGGCGTCCTCATGCTAGAACGCAGCGGCCAGTGGTCCGTGGCTATGATCGCAGGACCGAGGGGAGGTTTCGTGCTCAAGTGGAAGTTGATGGTCTCGACCTTGCCGGTCGTGCTGGCCCTGCTCGGCCTGAAGCTGTTTATCGAGCGCGTGCTCGGCTTCGAGGGCCTGATCGATTTCTCGGACGTCGGGATCATCCTGACCTCGGGCGTGTTCCTGATCGGGTTCCTGCTGGCCGGCACGATGGCCGACTACAAGGAAGCGGAGAAGCTGCCGGCCGACCTGTCCTGCACCCTCGAGACGATCGAGGAAATCTTCGTGCTCGCCGCCACGGACCGTCCGACCCTGGACCTGGCCGACCTGCGCCGTGAACTGCTGGCGTTGACCGACGCGATCCGGGCCTGGTTGATGCGGGGCATCTCCACCCCTGAGGTCTATGCCGCCATGACCCGGCTGAGCGACGTGCTGCAGCAACTGGAACGCGCCGGCGCCGGACCGTATGCCTCGCGCGCCGTGCCGCAGCTGTTGATGGTGCGCAGGTGCGTCAGCCGCATCGACGTGATCGTGCGCACCGGGTTCCTGCCGCCCGCCTACGCCCTGCTCGAGGTGCTCATCGTCATGATCATCTCGCTGATGATGATCGCGCGCTTCAAGAGCGTCGTCGCCGAGTCGCTGCTGGTGCCGTTCGTGGCGCTGGTCAACATCTACATGCTGCGGCTCATCAAGGACGTCGATAACCCGTTCGATTTCAAGGACGGGGCACGGGACCAGAGTTCGGGCGAA
This sequence comes from uncultured Gammaproteobacteria bacterium, assembly GCA_963828265.1. Classification (GTDB taxonomy): domain Bacteria; phylum Pseudomonadota; class Gammaproteobacteria; order Steroidobacterales; family Steroidobacteraceae; genus RPQJ01. The sequence goes on from CAWHEA010000040.1 coordinate 56,047, forward strand.
GTCGCCCTGTTCCCGCTCGACGAGTACCGGGAGCGGCTGGCCGCGAGGAGCGACAATGCACCAGGGGGAAATTCGCAATGACGGCACCGGCATCGTTTGATCTCACGGGCCGCGTGGCCCTGGTGACCGGCGGCAACCGGGGCATCGGCCGCGGCATCGCTCTCGGGTTTGCGCAGGCCGGGGCGGCCGTCGCGATCTTTGGCCGCAACGCTGGAGAAGAACGCCGAGGTGCTGGCGGAACTGCAGGCCGCAGGCGCACGTGCGCTGGCACTCGCGGTCGACGTCACCGATCGCGCCGCGCTCGAACCCGCGTTCCGCCGGGTCGAGGCGGAGCTGGGCCCGGTGGACATCCTGGTCAACAACGCCGGCATCGCCAACGTCAGCGGCGGCATCCTGCAGGAGACGGCCGAATCCTGGGACGCCGTGATCGAGACGCAGCTGAACGCCGTGTTCCTGCTGTCGAAGCTGGCCGCTGCGTCGATGGCGACACGCAAGCGCGGCAAGATCATCAACATCGGCAGCATGTACTCGTACTTCGGCGCCGGCCTGATTCCGTCGTACAGCACCGCGAAGGGCGCGATCGTGCAGCTGACGAAATCCATGGCCATCGAGCTCGCGCCGCACGGCATCCAGGTGAACGCGATCGCGCCGGGGTGGATCGAGACGGACATGACGGCGGTCATCCGGACCGAGGCGCTCAAGGCGATGAACGACGAAATCCTCCTGCGCACGCCAGCGGCTCGCTGGGGCCAGGCCGAGGAAATGGCCGGGCCGGCGATCTTCCTGGCGTCGTCCGCCGCGGACTTCGTGACCGGCGAAATGATCCGCGTCGACGGCGGCTACGCCATTCGCTGAGCCGATATGCAGATCAATAAATATTGAATAAAATGCTATTTGTAGTTATTAGAATAAGACATACTATCGTTTTGAATTAACAATAGCAGCGGCACGGACGAGCCCCGTGCGATTGCTATACTCCCGCCCTTTGCGCGACCCCTCGAGCGTTCACATGCTGAAAGTGGCCAAGCCTCCCCGCACCTTCCAGGACCTCCTGCTCACGCTGCAACGGTATTGGGCCGAGCAGGGTTGCGTGATCCTGCAGCCCTACGACATGGAGGTCGGCGCGGGCACGTTCCACACCGCCACGTTCCTGCGCGCGGTCGGGCCCGAGCCCTGGAGCGCCGCGTACGTGCAGCCCTCGCGTCGCCCGACCGACGGCCGCTACGGCGACAACCCGTTCCGCCTGCAGCACTACTACCAGTACCAGGTCGCGATCAAACCTTCGCCGCCCGACATGATCGAGCTGTACCTCGGTTCGCTGCGCGCCGTCGGCATCGACCCGCTGGTGCACGACGTCCGCCTGGTCGAGGACAACTGGGAGTCGCCGACGCTCGGCGCCTGGGGCCTCGGCTGGGAGATCTGGCTGAACGGCATGGAGGTCACGCAGTTCACGTACTTCCAGCAGGTGGGCGGGCTCGACTGCCGGCCCGTGATGGGCGAGATCACCTACGGCCTCGAGCGCCTCGCGATGTACCTGCAGGGTGTCGAGAGCGTGTTCGACCTCGTCTGGACCGACGGCCCGCTCGGCCGCGTCACGTACGGCGACGTCTATCACCAGAACGAGGTCGAGCAGTCGAAGTACAACTTCGAATACGCGGACGTCGACGAGCTGTTCCGGCAGTTCGACGCCCATGAGAAGGAGTGCCTGCGGATGCTCGAGGTCAAGCTCGCGCTGCCGGCCTACGAGCGGATGCTCAAGACCTCGCACACGTTCAACCTGCTCGACGCCCGCAAGGCGATCTCGGTGACCGAGCGCCAGCGCTACATCCTGCGGGTGCGCACACTGGCCCGCGGCGTGGCCGAGGCGTACTACGCCAGCCGCGAGGCGCTCGGGTTCCCGATGCTGCAGGGCAAGGGCGCGACTCCGGCGGCCGTCGATGCCGCCTCGGTCCATCAGGCACGTCGATCCGCCACTGCCCGAGAAAGGGGCCTCCCCGACGGGAGGCCTGGCATGAGCGCCTCCCGCGATTTCCTGGTCGAGATCGGCACCGAAGAACTGCCGCCCAAGTCGCTGCTGAACCTGAGCGCGGCGTTTGCCGAAGGCGTGGCCAAGGGGCTCAAGGACGCCGGCGTCGCTTACAAGTCGCTCGAGGCGTTCGCGACCCCGCGCCGGCTGGCGGTGCGCGTCAAGAAGCTCATCGAGCAGCAGCCGGACCGTCCGCTCGAAAAGCGCGGTCCGCCCGTGAAGGCCGCGTTCGATGCGAACGGTGCTCCGACGCAGGCGGCGCTGGCGTTCGCGCGTGGCTGCGGCGTCGAGGTCTCGGCGCTCGAAAAGATCGAGACGCCCAAAGGCGAATGGCTGGTGTTCCGTGGCACCGAGACGGGTGCGCGCACCGTTGACCTGCTCCCCGGCATCGTCACCGCCTCGCTCGACGCCCTGCCGATCGCCAAGCGCATGCGCTGGGGTGCCGGCGAAGCGCAGTTCGTGCGCCCGGTGCACTGGGTACTGATGCTGTGGGGCAACGACGTCGTCGAGACCGAGATCCTCGGCCAGAAGGCGGGCAACCTCACGTATGGCCACCGCTTCATGGCGCCGAAGGCGCTCAAGATCTCGAGCCCGGCGTCGTACGTCGGGACGCTGCTCAAGCGCGGCAAGGTCATGGCGGACGTGAATGCACGCCGCGACAGCATTCGAGCCGGCGTCACGGCCGCGGCCGAGAAGCTGGACGGCATCGCCGTCATCGACGACGCGCTGCTCGACGAGGTCACCGGCCTGGTCGAATGGCCCGTCCCGCTCGCGGGACGCTTCGACCCGCAGTTCCTCGAACTGCCGGCCGAGGTGCCGATCGCCACGATGCAGGAGCACCAGCGGTATTTCCCGGTGCGCGATGCACAAGGGAAGCTGATGCCCTGGTTCATCACGGTCTCCAACATCGAAAGCCGCGACCCGTCGCAGGTGATCGCCGGCAACGAGCGCGTCGTGCGCCCGCGCCTGACCGATGCCGCGTTCTTCTACAAGACCGACCGGCAGCAGCCGCTGTCCGCACACGTCGAAGCGTTGAAGCGCGTGACGTTCCAGACGCAGCTCGGCTCGCAGCACGACAAGTCGGAGCGCGTGCGCACCCTGGCGAAATCGATTGCGGCAACCATCGGCGGCGACCCGGCACTGGCCGATCGTGCCGCCGAGCTCAGCAAGTGCGACCTGCTCACCAACATGGTGGGCGAGTTCCCGGAACTGCAGGGCCTGATGGGCCGTTACTACGCCTTGCACGACCACGAACCGGCCGAAGTGGCCGAGGCACTGCGCGAGCAGTACCTGCCCCGTTTTGCGGGCGACGCCTTGCCGGCCACGCGCACGGGCATGGCGCTCTCGATCGCGGACAAGCTCGACACGATCGCCGGCATCTACGCGACCGGGCCAGAAGCCGACCGGCACGCGCGATCCGTTCGGCCTGCGTCGTGCGGCGCTCGGCCTGCTGCGCACGTCGATCGAGCACGGGCTCGACCTCGACCTGCAGCAACTGATCGGCCAGGCCGTCGACGCGGCGCGGGCCGATATGGCGCGTGTGGCAACCGAGCAGGGCAAGGCGTTGGGCGCCATCGATGCCGAAAAGCTCGCGGTCGAGGTCTACGACTACGTGATCGAACGCCTGCGCGCTTACTACGTCGAAGGCAGCGCCGGCATCACCGTGACGGCCGAGATGTTCGACGCCGTGCTGGCGACCCGCCCGGCGTCGGCGCTCGATTTCGATGCCCGGCTGCGCGCGCTGGTGCGGTTCCTGCAGCTGCCGGACGCCGCGAGCCTCGCGGCCGCCAACAAGCGCATCGCCAACATCCTGAAGAAGGTGACGGAGCCGGTCGGCGAAGCGGTCGACGAGTCGCGGCTCATCGACCCCGCGGAACAGGTGCTGGCCGAGCAGGTGGTGGCGATTGCGCGCGACGTCGAGCCGATGTTCGCGGCACGCGACTACACCCCGGCGTTGCAGCAGCTCGCCGCCCTGCGCAAGGCGGTCGATGACTTCTTCGACTCCGTGATGGTCAATGCCGACGATCCGGTCCTGCGTGCGAATCGACTGGCGCTGCTGAATCGCATGCGCGGGTTGTTCATGCGCGTGGCGGACCTGTCGCGGTTGCCGGGCTGACCCGATGCTGCAGTGGATCCGCTCGGTGATCTACACCGTGCTGCTGTTCCTGGGCACGGGCGTCTTCGGCGTCATCGTGCTGGTGTCGGCGCTGCTGCCGCTCACCATCGAGCAGCGTTACGTGATCCCGCGGGCCTGGGGCCTGTCCCTGACCTGGCTCGCCAAGGTGGTCTGCGGGCTGGGGTACGTCATCGAAGGGCAGGAAAACCTGCCTGCCCGCCCGTTCGTCTCGCTGTGGAAGCATTCATCGGTGTGGGAGACGCTGGCACAGATGTTCGTCGTGCCCGCCGGCTTCATGGTCGCTGAAGCGCGAAGTCATCTGGATTCCGATCGTCGGCTGGGCGGTGAGCACCTTCAAGCCGATCGCGATCAATCGCCGGGCGGGGCACTCGGCCGTGAACCAGGTCGTGCAGCAGGGTCGCGAGCGGCTGGCGTCCGGCATGGGCGTGATCGTGTATCCGGAGGGGACGCGCGTGGCGCCGGGGCAGACACGCAAGTACGGCATCAGCGGTGCCTTGCTGGCCTGCGAAACCGGGACGCCGGTCGTCCCGATCGCGCACAACTCCGGCTACTTCTGGCGCCGCCGCAGCCTGCTGAAAAAGGCCGGCACGATCCGCGTCGTGATCGGGCCGCCGATCGACCCGACCGGGCTGACGCCGCGCGAAGTGAACGAGCGCGCGCAGCAGTGGATCGAGGCGAAGGTCGCGGAGATCGTCGCGCAGCCGGGCGGCCAGCCGCGCTGACTCTTCACGCCGCCCCGATCTGGGAGAGGCGGATCACTTCGGCTTTTTCGTTGCCTTCACCGGGCTGCCTTGCTTCGGCTTGGTCGCCGGCTTCACCTTCGGCGCGGCAACGCATCAGCCGTAGCACGCACGATCGCGGCGGCGGCTTCTGCATCGTCGAGCTGCGCGTCAATCAGGTAGTAGGGTTTAGCACCCGGATAGGGTGGCGCTTCCTTCACCCGTTCGAGCAGTGCCTTGCCGGCGGCCGTCGGCTTGAGGAAGAACTGGTTGTCGCAGACGAGCGCGACGACCTTGCCGTCGCAGTAGACGGCGAACTCGCCGAACATCCTTCGGTGCGACACGTGGCCCGCGCCGCGAATCTGCTCGCAGACGTACTCCACGAAACCGATGTCCGATGCCACGGCGGCCTCTCAGCGCGACTGCAGGGCCCGCTGCAGCGCCTCGGCCAGGGCGCCTTCTTCACGCTTCGGCTCGCCACGACCTGGGCGGCGGGTCGCGCCCGGTTGTCCTTCTTGTGTCCGGGGGAGCGATCGGCGCCACGGCCCGACGAGGCATTGCCCTCACGTTGGCCGGACGACTGCGGCTGCGCCGGCGCGTCGAGCTTCATCGATAGCGCGACACGCCGGCGCTTGGTGTCGACCTCGAGCACCTTCACCTTGACGATGTCGCCGGCCTTCACCACTTCGCGCGGATCGCGCACGAACTTGTTCGACATCACCGAGATGTGGACGAGCCCGTCCTGGTGCACGCCGATGTCGACGAACGCGCCGAAGTTGGTGACGTTGGTGACGACGCCCTCGAGGATCATGCCGGTCTCGAGTTGCGCGAGCTCTTCGACGCCCTCGCGGAACGTCGCGGTCTTGAACTCCGGCCGCGGGTCGCGGCCCGGCTTCTCGAGTTCCTTCAGGATGTCCTGCACGGTCGGCAAGCCGAAGCGCTCGTTGGTGTAGCGGGCCGGATCGATCGCCTTCAGCGTCGCGGCGTCACGCATCACTTCGGCGACTGGCCGTCGCAGGTCCGCGAGGATCCGCTCGACCACCGGATAGGCCTCCGGGTGCACCGAGGACGCATCGAGCGGATTGTCGCCGGCGGGAATCCGCAGGAAGCCGGCCGCCTGCTCGAACGTCTTCGGCCCCAGTCGCGGCACGGCCTTGAGCTGGTCGCGCGACTTGAACGGACCGTTCTTGTCCCGGTGGGTCACGATGTTCTCGGCGAGCGACGACGACAGGCCCGAGATCCGGGCGAGCAGCGGAGCGCGACGCGGTGTTCACGTCGACACCGACGGCGTTCACGCAGTCCTCGACCACGGCGTCGAGCTGGCGCGCGAGCCTGGTCTGGCTGACGTCGTGCTGGTACTGGCCGACGCCGATCGACTTCGGGTCGATCTTCACGAGTTCAGCGAGCGGGTCCTGCAGCCGGCGCGCGATCGAAATCGCCCCGCGGATGCTGACGTCGAGCTGCGGGAATTCACGCGACGCGAGTTCCGACGCGGAATACACCGACGCGCCGGCCTCGGAGACGACGACCTTGGTGAGGCGCAGCTCCGGATGACGCTTGATCAGGTCGGCCGCGAGCTTGTCGGTCTCGCGCGACGCCGTGCCGTTGCCGATGCTGATGAGTTCCACGCCGTGCTTCTGGGCGAGCTGCCCGAGCACGCGCAACGCGCCCTCCCAGTCGTTCTTCGGCACGTGCGGATACACGGTCGCCGTATCGACGCAGCTTGCCGGTGCGGTCGACGACCGCGACTTTCACGCCGGTGCGCAGGCCCGGGTCGAGGCCCAGGGTGACGCGATTGCCCGCGGGTGCCGCAAGCAGCAGGTCGTTCAGGTTCATGGCGAAGACGCGGATCGCTTCGGCCTCCGCCACTTCGCGCAGCGCGACGAAGAGCTCGGTCTCGAGCTGCCACGCCAGCTTCACGCTCCAGGTCCAGCGGGCGGTCTGCAGCAACCAGGCGTCGGCCTTGCGGCCGCGATCGGCGATGGCGAAGCGACCCGCGATGCGGTTCTCGCAGGTGTTCATGGGTTTGACGAGGGCGTCGCCCGCCGCAATGTCTTCAGGAAGCTTGATGGCCAGTCGCAGCATTTCTTCGTTGCGGCCACGGAACAGGGCCAGTGCACGGTGCGGCGCGACCTTCGAATACGGCTCGGAGTACGCGAAGTAGTCGCGGAACTTGGCGCCCGCCTCTTCCTTGCCTTCCGCGACCAGCGCCGTGACGACGCCGTGCTCACGCAGGTGGTTGCGCAGGCTGCCGAGGAGCTCGGCGTCTTCCGCGAATCGATCCATCAGGATCTGCCGCGCGCCTTCGAGCGCCGCCTTCGCATCCGCCACGCCGGGGTTGGCGCCGTGCTCGGTTTCGAACGGCGGCTTCAGGTAGTTGGCGGCCTCGGTCTCGGGGTCGAGCGTCGGGTCGCGCAGCAAAGCCTCCGCGAGCGGCTCGAGACCCGCTTCACGCGCGATCTGCGCCTTGGTGCGCCGCTTCGGCTTGAACGGCGCGTAGAGGTCTTCGAGCCGCTGTTTCGCATCGGCGGCGAGCAGGCTGGCCTCCAGCTCGGGCGTCATCTTGCCCTGGGAGCGGACGCTCTCCAGGATGGCCGCCCGGCGCTCCTCGAGTTCGCGCAGGTAGACGAGTCGCTCTTCGAGCGCGCGCAGCTGGATGTCGTCGAGACCGTCGGTCACTTCCTTGCGGTACCGCGCGATGAACGGCACGGTCGAGCCTTCGTCGAGCAGACGGACGGCCGCGGCAACCTGTGCCGGCTTGACGCCGAGTTCCGTGGCGATGCGGATACCGATCGAGGCCAGCGTCGAAGGATCAAGTGTCGTCATCGTGTGGGGTACAGCGCCGGGTCTCGTCGAGGGGGCGGCGACTATGCGCGACGAGTGCTCGGGTACGACAAGGCTTGCCGAGCCCCGCCATCTGGTGTTGGCGCGCCGGCCGGGCCGCCCTGGTCTGTGCCCCGCCGCACAGGCCGAGGAAGCCAGGCCTCCCCCCCTCCGCTCGATAAGTACTTTCGCTCATCAACGGCTTGGCGTAGCGTTGCTCTAATTGCCGCCGACGCCCACAGGCGGTCATTTACCACCGAGGAATTCGTACGATGAACAAGCTCTCGATTCTTGCACTCGCTGTCCGCCCTGGCGCTGATCGCCGGCCCGTCCTACGCGGCCGACGTCGCCGCCGGCAAGGCCAAGGCCGAAGAGGCCTGCGCTGACTGCCATGGTGACGACGGCAAGGGCGACGACGAGAATTCGGCAATCGCCGGCATGTCGGTCGCGGACTTCACCAAGGCGATGACCGAGTACCAGAACGGTACGCGGACCAAGGACGCCAAGATGGCGAAGGCCGCGAAGAAGATGACGGCGGCCGACGTTGCCAACCTGGCTGCGTACTACGCCAAGCTGCCGAAGTAAGCCGACCCTTTTTGCGGGGATGACTGAGGGCCCTCACTGAGGGCCCTTTTTGTTTGCGCCGGACTTTGCAGCAGTAATAGTTTTTATTGTAAATAGCAAATAAACGTCTTTATTTGCATAACTACTGTAAACAAAAAATATTAAAACGACGATCGGCAATCAAATCTGGTTCGCGACCCTTGCCCGATGGCGAGCGCGTCGTCACTCCACCGTCCGGGCCCACTCGCGGAGCGAGTCGGGCAGGTACGAATCGGCGTCTGGGTCGGCAGCCCGAAACGCCCGCAGGGCATCCGCCGCCGCGGTGATGTCGCCGGACCTGTGCAGCGCCGCGATCCTTTCGGCCCATGTCGCCGCGTCGAGCGCTGCCGCCTTGCCAAGGCCTTGCTCGCGAGCCGATGACGATGGCGCCGCGGCAGCGGCGGATCGACCTGCCATCTCTGGTTCCACTGCCTCGCGTCGATCGGCGCTGGTTTCGTCGGAAGCCACCGCAGCGTCGGCCGTCGCTGCAGCTTCGTTGGCGGTTACCTCGGCTGTCGCCGCCGGTGACGCAGGCGCGGTCGGCGGCGCAGGGACCGCACCTTGCGTCGATGCATTATCGGGAACGAAGACGCGCTCAGGCCGGGCCACCGCCTTGTCGGCACCTTGTCGCGGGCCGTGGTCGGTCGCGTCGCGCGGCAACATCTGAACCAGGACGAATGCCAACCCCACAACCCCGGCCGCAGCGGCCAGTGGCTGCCACTGCAGCAGCCAGTTCCTGGACTGGACGCGGACAGGGGCAGTCTTCGGTGGGTCGGCCTGAACCGGTACGGACTTGCGTGCTGCCGCGATGATCGCGGCGTCGAGGTGCGCAGGCGGCTGTTCGTTCGACGCGTCGCGCCACGCATGTGCCAACGCCGCGTCGCCGTTGGACGGAGGCGAGCCTTCGCGGTCGTGGTTGCTCATTGCAGGTCCTCCAGCGTCTCGCGCAACCGACGGTACGCGTAGCGTAAGCGGCTCTTCACCGTTTCACCCGAAGTGGCGGTGAGGTTCGCGATCTCGTCGAGCGAGAGTCCGCCCTCGATGTGCAGCAGGAATGCATCCCGTTGCAGCGGCGGCACGTCGGCGAGCGCCGCGACGAGCCGGCGGCGAGTCTCTGCGTCGATCGAAGCGTGCAGTGGATCGTCGTCGACGTCGCGTGACGCGGCGGTGCTTGCTTCCGTTTGCGTCAGGATCTCATCGTCTTCGAGGGACGCCAGCGATATGCCGTGGCGCGACCGCCAGTGATCGACCAGGCGATGCCGCGCCAGCGTGTACAGCCACGTCGAGAACTTCGCCTGCGCCTCGTAGCGCTCGCGCGCACCGATCACCCGCAGCCAGAGGTCCTGGTGCAGTTCGTCCGCCGTGCTCGTGTCACCGCCTGCGTGGCGCAGGAAGTAGCGGTAGGTGGCGCCTTTGTGCTGCGCATACAGCGTCTCGAACGCTCGAGCATCGCCCTGGCCGTAGGCACGCATCAGCGCCTCGTCCGTGCGTGGCTCCATCTCGGCATTGCGGGGGTGCATCCGTCGCGCAGTATCGAGCGGCGCGACGGATGCAGCAATCGCGCGCGTCATGGATCCGGGACGAAACTCAGTGCGCCCGGGAATGGATCGGGATCCCGTGATCCAGGCCTCGTCACCGGCAGGACACCCATCGCGACCAGCGTCTCGCGACGCTCGTACCGGATGGCGACCAGTTCGTCCGGGCGCGTGCTGGCACGCTCGAATTCGACCTGTTGCACGGGCGAGTACTCACCGCGCCCGTGTCCCGTGCCGAGGGACGGTTCGTGCATCGCCGGTGCAGCTGCGCTTGAACCAGCCGCGCGCGCTGTCGACGGCTTTCCCCGCCGCATCGGCCTCCGCCTTCTCTTGCGATCGCGTGGAGTCAGACCGCCGGTCGTTACTGAACCAGCCCTGCCGTTCGATCGGGCGCTCACGAAACAGCGCCACGCCGATGACGCCCAGGTCATCCGGTCGCCCGGTGCGAGCGGCATACGAAGCTTGCGGGTCGGAGAAGTAGAAGGCCGCGGTCCGGTTCAGGTCCTTGCGCCATCCTTGTACCGTCACGTAGCCGCCCGGCTCGATGACGTACCCGGATTGACTGGGCGATGCGGTTTCGCCGGTCACCGCGTTGACGCCATCGACGCTCAGCACGGCCAGCAGCCGCTGGTCGGTGCAGTTGCGGATGCGGACGGCGTACTCGTTGCCGGGTTGGCCCTCGACGTACCGGCGTCCGTGATGACGGTAGACGGGCAAGGCCTCGCCGGCGCTGCGGTCGTAGACGTCGACGCGCGCGAGTGAGTCGGCTCTCGAAACGGCAAGTGGCACGACCGCAGTCGCCAGGATGGTGGCCGCTGCAGTCGCCAGTAGCGTGCGGCGGTTGATCGGAATGCTCATGGCTCGGGCTCCGTTTGCAGGGTGTGCATTCCTGTAAACGGTGGACCGCGACCTGCGGGGTTAAGTCTGTGGCGCCGACCTTGCGCAAATGCAATCTACAATCAATTTTATATACACAACGATGCCGTCCGGTATTGGTTATTCTCGGTATCGTTAATCCTTGATAACTCTATGGCCGCTGCAGCACTGCCGCGCCACACGTCGCGTGCACATGCGGGGAACAGCGATGAACGTTAAGTGGATCCTGACGGCGGTACTGTGTTCGAGCAGCCTGATCGCCTCCGCAGCGAGTCCCGCGCGGCCCACGGCGGCCGAGGTCGAACGCGAACTCACCGCGACGTACTTCCACTGGTTTCCGGAGATGGCGACCTACTACAGCGTCGCTCCGGCGGTCGCCGGTCCGGGGTCCAACACGCGCCTGTCGCCGCGCACCCAGGCGGATGAAGTCGCGAAACGTGCGGCGTTCAAGCGAGTCCTGAGTCGCTTCGGCGAGGTGGACGTCACCGGCCTGAGTCAGTCCGAGCAGGTGTTCCATGCCGCGCTCGAGGCCACCCTGCGCGGCAGCCTCGCGCCGGCCGACGTCGTCGAGTACGGCACCGTGTTCAGCGCCTGGGGCATGTGGTTCATGCCCTACGCCGTGAGCCAGCTAGGCGGCCCACAGGACCTGGTGACCAAGCTCCTCGACAGCCAGCAGCCGGTGCGCAACGCCGCCGATGCCGAGGACTACCTGACGCGACTGGAGGCCTACGCCAGGACCATCGACGAGACGATCGCGAAGATCGAGCACGACCGTCGCCTGGGCGTGGTGCCGCCGGGCTTCATCATCGACAAGGCGATCGCGACGCTGGCGCCTCCGAGCGACGGCGACCCGGCGCAGCACCCGCTGGTGGTCGCGCTGGCGACCAAGGCTCGTGACGCTGGGCTGCCGCAACCGGACGCATGGACGAAGCGTGCCTCCGCGCTGGTGGCAAATGGCGTCTTGCCGGCCAACGCACGACTGGCTGCCAAGCTGCAGTCGATGCGTGCAGGCGCCAGTGACGAACCGGGCATCTGGCGGCTGCCGCAAGGCGACGCGCTCTACCAGGCCATGATCCTGCACATGACCGACACCAGGATGTCGCCGCGGGAGATTCACGACCTGGGGCTGGCCGAGGTGGCGCGCATTCTCGGTGAGATGGACACGATTCTCCGTGCCGAGGGCTACACGGAAGGCAGCGTCGGCAAGCGCATGGAGACGCTGGGCGCGGAAAAGCGGTTTGCGTATTCGAACGATGCCGCGGGCAAGGCCCGGCTGCTCGCCGACGCGAACGCCCAGCTGGCAGAGATCGCGCCGCTGTTGCCGCAATGGTTCGGGACGTTGCCGCCACAACAGGTCGTCGTGAAGGCGGTGCCGGCGCAGTCGGAGGGCAGTTCGTCGGGCGGCTTCTACGATGCCCCCGCGCTCGACGGCTCGCGGCCCGGCACCTACTGGATCAACCTGCGGGACACGGCGATCCTGCCGTCGTTCAAGCTCAAGACGCTGACGTACCACGAGGCCAATCCGGGCCATCATCTCCAGGCCGCGTTCGGCATGGGTGTCGGCACGCCGGTCATCGCAACGGCCCTGTACTCCAATGCGTTCGGTGAAGGCTGGGGGCTGTACGCGGAGGCGCTGGCGAAGGAGATGGGTCTCTACGCCAAGGATCCGTACGGTGATCTCGGCCGTTTGCAGGACGAGCTCTGGCGTGCGGTGCGTCTCGTCGTCGATACCGGCATGCACTCGCTGCGCTGGAGCCGCCAGCAGGCGATCGACTACGCGATCACGACGGCCGGCGTGCACCCGCTCGAGGCGGAAGCCGAAGTCGAACGCTATGCCGTCTGGCCTGGCCAGGCGCTCGGCTACAAGATCGGCATGCTCGAGATCCAGCGTCTGCGACGTGTCGCACAGGAAGCACTGGGTGATCGCTTCGACATCCGCGCGTTCCACGTCGAAGTGCTGAAGGACGGCGCGGTGCCGCTGCAGGTGCTGGAGACGAAGATCGAGCGCTGGATCGCAACCCAGCGCACGCCGGCCGACGCTTTCGTGGCGGCCATCTCACAGCATTGCGGCAAAGCCTACGCAGGCCGGATCACCGCCAACGAGCCGGCTGCACCGAACGACCCGTTCGCGAACAAGCCGCTGGTGATGCACGTGCTGGCGTGCAGTCCGCAGCAGCTGCGCATTCCGTTTCATGTCGGTGACGATCATTCGCGCACCTGGGTCGTCACGCGCACTGCGATCGGCCTGCAGCTGAAGCACGATCACCGCCACGCCGATGGTTCGCCGGACGTGCTGACGATGTATGGCGGCGACACTGCAACCGCGGGCACAGCTGCGCGCCAGGAGTTTCCGGTTGACGCCGAATCCCGCGCCTTGTTTGAAAAGGAAGGCTCGAAGGCGTCGGTCACGAACACGTGGGCGATGGAGATCGAACCCGGGAAGAAGTTCGTCTACGAGCTGGCGCGGCCGGGCCGGCTGTTTCGGGTCGAATTTGATCTGACGCAGCCCGTGGCGCTGCCGCCGCTGCCGTGGGGAAGCGAAGGCATCCGTTGACTGCATCGCACAGTCGCGCAGGAACCTCACCCGGCCTTTAGCCGACTTCTCCCACGCGGTCGCGGGAGAGGCGACGATCAGACGTCGAGGTTCGACACCAGCAGCGCGTTTCGTTCGATGAACTCGCGACGCGGTTCGACTTCGTCACCCATCAGCGTCGAGAACAATTCGTTCGCGACGTGGGCGTCCTCGATGCGCACCTGCACGAGCCGGCGCGTCTCGGGATTGATGGTCGTGTCCCACAGCTGCTCGGGGTTCATCTCGCCGAGACCCTTGTAGCGCTGGATCGTCTGGCCACGACGCGCTTCGTCGAGCAGCCAGTTGATGGCTTCCTTGAAGCTGTCGACGGTCTGCTCGTTGTCGCCACGACGCACGATGGCGCCAGCGCCGAACAGACCGACGAGCGTGCGCGAGAGGTCCGTGATCCGGCGGTATTCGCTCGAATTGAAGAACTCGCGGTGCAGGTGCTTTTCGACGGCGTTGCCGTGTTCGACACGCGTGACGACGAGGTGCGGCGGCGTGCCCGGCTGCAGCGTCACGGTGTAGTGGCGCCCCGCCTGCGGGATGTCGTTCAGCATCTTCTCGAGCTGCGCGCCCCAGGTGGTGAGCTTCTCCGGGTCTTCGCGATCGGCGATGCCGATCTCCGGCAGGTGCAGCATCTGCTCGAGCACGTGCGAGTCGTAGCGCCGCGGCGACTTGCGCACCGCGTTCTGGAAATCCATGTACTTGCGGGCCAGCGTCTCGAGCGCGCCTTCCAGCATCGGCACCGACGAATCGCGCACCACGAGCGACGCGCCTTCGAGCGCGGTGCGCAGCAGGATCTGGTTGAGCTCGACGTCGTCCTTCACGTAGTTCTCGCTCTTGCCCTTCTTCACCTTGTACAGCGGCGGCTGCGCGATGTAGACGTGGCCGCGCTCGATCAGGTTCGGGATCTGCCGGTAGAAGAACGTCAGCAGCAGCGTGCGGATGTGCGAACCGTCCACGTCGGCGTCGGTCATGATGATGATGCGGTGATAGCGCAGCTTGGCGAGATCGAGCTCGTCCTTGCCGATGCCGCAACCGAGCGCGGTGATCAGCGTGCCGACTTCGGCCGACGACAGCATCTTGTCGAAGCGCGCGCGTTCGACGTTCAGGATCTTGCCCTTCAGCGGCAGGATCGCCTGCGATACGGCGATCGCGGCCCTGCTTGGCGGAGCCGCCTGCGGAATCGCCCTCGACGATGAACAGTTCGGACTTCGCCGGGTCTTTTTCCTGGCAGTCCGCCAGCTTGCCGGGCAGGCCCGCGATGTCGAGCGCGCCCTTGCGGCGCGTGAGTTCGCGCGCCTTGCGCGCGGCTTCACGCGCGCGCGCCGCGTCGATGATCTTGTTGACGATGGCTTTCGCCTGCGCGGGTTGCTCGAGCAGGAATTCGCCGAGCTTTTCGCTGACGATCGCCTCGACCACGCTCTTCACTTCCGACGAGACCAGCTTGTCCTTGGTCTGCGACGAGAACTTCGGGTCGCTCAGCTTCACGGACAGGACGGCGGTGAGGCCTTCGCGCGAGTCGTCGCCCGTGGTCGGCACCTTGTCCTTCTTGTTCGCCATCTCGCCTTCGATGTAGTCGTTCAGCGTGCGCGTGAGCGCTGCGCGGAACCCGGCGAGGTGCGTGCCGCCGTCCTTCTGCGGGATGTTGTTGGTGAAGCAGTACATCGTCTCCGCGTAGGAGTCGTTCCACTGCAGCGCGATCTCGACGACGACGCCGTCGCGCTCGCCACGAAACCAGAAGATTGATTCGTGAACTGCAGTTTTGCTGCGGTTCAGGTACTTGACGAACTCCTTGATGCCGCCTTCGTAGTGGAAGCGTCTCGCGGCGCTCGTCGCGCTCGTCGACCAGTTCGATTCGCACACCGGAATTCAGGAACGACAGTTCGCGCAAGTCGCTTCTGCAGGATCTCGTATTCGAACTCGATGTTGGTGAAGATCGTGTCGCTGGGCTTGAAGCGGATCGTGGTGCCGCGCTTGTCGCTGGTGCCCGTGACGGCCAGCGGCGAAACCGGCTCGCCCAGGCGGTATTCCTGCGTGTAGACCTTGCCGTCGCGATAGATCGTGAGGTTCAGGGTTTCCGACAGCGCGTTGACGACCGAGACGCCGACGCCGTGCAGGCCGCCCGAGACCTTGTAGGAGGAGTCGTCGAACTTACCGCCGGCGTGCAGGACGGTGAGGATGACTTCGGCCGCCGAGACGCCCTCCTCCGGATGGATATCCACAGGAATTCCACGGCCGTCGTCCTGCACGGTGACGGACTGGTCGGCGTGGATGGTGACGATGATGTTGGTGCAGTGACCGGCGAGCGCCTCGTCGATCGAGTTGTCCAGGACCTCGAAGACCATGTGGTGCAGGCCGGACCCGTCATCGGTGTCACCGATGTACATTCCCGGGCGCTTGCGGACCGCATCGAGGCCTTTTAAGACTTTGATTTTACTGGAGTCGTAGACGTCCGCGGAGCTCATGGGATACCCGGTTCAGAGGGACGCAGGATTATAGCAGAGGGGTGATTTTGCCGTGTTCCACGTGAAACCTTCGGGCCACGGGGAGCCGCTGAAACGCCGCCATGCTCGGGTCGAGCGCCGTCACGAACAGCTGCCCGGGCAGCTCGAGAATCGACCGAAATCAGCCTTTCCAGGTTGGTCTCGTCGAGCTCCGCCGCAGGATCATCCACAAGTAGCGCCGCCGTCGGACTGCCCAGTGCGTCATCGCATAGCAGCTGCCCCAGCAGCATCGCCGAGGCCGTCAGTTTCTGCTGTCCACGTGACACGCGATGCTTGGCCAGATCCCCGGCGACCCGGATCGACAGGTCGGCCCGATGCGGCCCAGCGTGGGTCGTGCCCCGCTCCCGGTCCCGGGGCCACGAGTGTTCGATGGCATCCTGCAGTTCGGTGCCGGCCGCCCAGCCGTCGCTGAGCGACAGTTCGATGGTCGTTCCGAGGAGTCGCTCGCCAACCGCCGCCACGTGCGGCTGCAGTTGGGCGAAGTATTCACGGCGGGAAGTCGGCCAGGGCGCGGCCGGACTCCAGCAGCTCCGGATCCCAGGCGCGGACGACAGGTTCCGGCGCTTCAGCCCTGCAGCGCGGCGTTGCGCTGCTTCAGGGCACGCTGGTACCGGCGCCACTGCTCCACGAACCTTGGTTCCACGTGGAACACTCCCCAGTCCAGGTAGCGTCGTCGCTCCTGCGGACCCTCCTCCACCAGCCGGTGAACTTCCGGGTCGATCGCCTGCACCGGCAGGATCGTTGCCAGCTCGGCCAGGCTGCCGATCCGATTGCCGGCGGCCCGCGCCTCGAAGCCCTCACGGCTGTAGCGAACCCCCACCGGACGGATGCTCTCGCCGGCTTCGAAGCGTCCGGTGAGCAGCAACTCGTCGGCGCCTTTGCGAATCAGTGTTTCGTTGCGGGCCGTGCGGAACGAACGACCGCGACCCAGGAAGAAGATCGCCTCGAGCAGGCTGGTCTTGCCCGAGGCGTTGGCACCGCTGATCAGGTTGCAGCGACCGTCGAATTCGAGATCGGTCGCGGCGATGCAGCGGAAATCGCGGACTTCGAGACGGCGGAGGCTCATCGCGTGTGCCTGACGTTCCACGTGGAACAAACCATGCGTCGCCGACGATTCATGGCGTCAGACCCGCCCGATGTTCCACGTGGAACCAGCTCGGGGCCTGGTCGGGCTGAACGGAGACGGACGGGCGTCCGCCCTCCGCCGCTCAGAGCCGCATCGGCATGACGACGTAGCGGGCCGACCCGTCCTGCGTGGCACGGATCAGGCAGCTGCTGTTGCCGTCGGTCAGACCCACCTGGACGTCGGCGCCGTCCACAGCCGCCAACGCATCGAGCAGGTAATTGACGTTGAAGCCGATCTCCAGCTCTTCGCCGTCATAGGTCACTTCGACCTCTTCCTCGGCCTCTTCCTGCTCCGGGTTGTGCGCCTGGATCATCAGGGCGTTCGGCTTCAGCGCGAAGCGAATGCCGCGGTACTTCTCGTTCGACAGGATCGCCGCACGTTGCAGTGCCTGGCGCAAATCGTCACGAACGGCGCCGACCGTCTTCGGCGGAGTGGCCGGGATCACGCGGCTATATTCCGGGAAACGGCCGTCAATGAGCTTCGAAGTGAAGCGAATTTCGCCGATCTGGACGCGAAGATGATTCGATCCGATCGAAACTTCGAGCATCTGGTCCTCATTGCCGAGGATTCGCTGCAATTCGAGCACGCCTTTGCGCGGAACGATGACCTGTTGGCCCGCTTTTCCGCCATTCGGCAGCTCAACTTCGCACAATGCCAGACGATGGCCGTCAGTCGCGACAGCTCGCAGCATTTTCGCCGACGTTTCCAGCAGAAGGCCGTTCAGGTAGTAGCGAACGTCCTGCTGCGCCATCGAGAAATGGGTCTTGTCGAGCAGCCGCTTGAAGTCCTTCTGCGGCAGCTGCAGGGTCTGCTCCGCGTTGATCTCCTCCACGGTGGGGAACTCTGCCGCCGGCAGCGTGGACAGCGTGAAGCGGCTCTTGCGAGCCCGTACGAGCATCCGCTCGCCTTCCTGCGTGAGCGTGATCTCGGTGCCTTCCGGCAGCGCGCGACAGATGTCGAGCAGCTTGCGTCCCGGGATCGTGATCTCGCCGCCTCGCTGCACGTCCACGTCGGACGTGGCCACGAGTTCGACTTCGAGGTCCGTCGCCGTGATCGAGAGCTTGCCGCCCTTGGCCGATACCAGCACGTTCGCCAGGATCGGCATCGTCTGCTTGCGTTCGACGACACCGATGACGGCCTGCAGCGGGCTCAGGATCGCTTCGCGCTTCGCGATGATCTTCATCTTCTATAGTTCCGGAGTCTTTATATAAGAGATCTATTGTTATGACTTTTAGCACAGCGCATGTCTGTGCAAAACCTCAGTTTCCCCAATGGCAGCGCGCATTTGCAGCCAGGGTCAGCACCCCCTGCAACTCACGCAAGCCCTGTCCGCAGCCTGTGGATGAAATGTGGAGTACTCGGCCTCCGATTTCATCCACAGGTTAATCATGTCATCCCGCAAGCGTTCTCAACAGGTTCGAATAGTCCTCGTTGAGCCGCTGCTGCGACGTTCGCAGCTCCTTCACGACACGGCACGCATGCAGCACCGTGGTGTGGTCACGACCGCCAAACGCATCGCCGATCTCCGGCAGGCTGTGATTGGTGAGTTCCTTCGACAACGCCATCGCCATCTGCCGCGGCCGCGTGATCGAGCGGCTGCGACGTCGTGACAACAGGTCGGCCACGCGGATCTTGAAGTACTCCGCGACCGTCTTCTGGATGTTCTCGATCGTGACCAGGCGCTCCTGCAGCGCGAGCAGGTCCTTGAGCGCTTCCTTCGCAAAATCCAGCGTGATCGGCCGGCCCGTGAATTGCGAGTTCGCGATCACGCGGCGCATCGCGCCCTCGAGTTCGCGCACGTTCGAGCGGATGCGCTTGGCGACGAAGAACGCGACCTCCTCCGGCAGCTCGACGCCGCTCGCCGACGCTTTGCTCATCAGGATCGCGACGCACGTTTCGAGTTCGGGCGGCTCGATCGCCACCGTGAGGCCCCAGCCGAAGCGCGACTTGAGACGCTCCTCGAGGCCTTCGACTTCCTTCGGATAACGATCGCAGGTGAGGATCACCTGCTGCTGCCCTTCGAGCAGCGTGTTGAACGTGTGGAAGAACTCTTCCTGCGAACGATCCTTGCCGGCGAAGAACTGGATGTCGTCGATCAGCAGCGCGTCGAGCGTGCGGTACGCCTGCTTGAACTCGTTGATCGTGTTGTGCTGCAGCGCGCGGACCATGTCGCCGACGAAACGCTCGGAGTGCACGTAGGCGACCTTCGCGTCCTTGTTGCGCGCGCGAATCTGGTTGCCAACGGCGTGCATCAGGTGCGTCTTGCCGAGGCCGACGCCACCGTAGATGAACAGCGGGTTGTAGGCGCGTCCCGGGTTCTCGGCGACCTGGACCGCGGCGGCGCGCGCCAGCTGGTTGCTCTTGCCCTCGACGAAATTGGCGAACGTGAACTCGGCGTTCAGCCGGCCGCCGAACTGGGGCAGTGGGTCGGCCGGGCGTCGGGGAGGCGCGCCCGGCTGGGACTCGAACGTGGCCGGCGGCCGCGCCACGGGCCGTGGCTGCACCGGCAGGCCAATTCCGTCCGTCATCTGGGTCGGAGTGGGGAGCGGCTGCCTGCGGGACCCGATTTCGACGACCACTTGTGGGGCCGGGGAGGGCACCAGCTCGTCGACGAGCTCACTGATCCGCGAGGTGCAGTTCTGGTTGACCCAGTCGACCACGTAACGGTTGGGCGCGAGCAGGCGCAGCCGGTCTCCGTCCTCGACGGCCTGCAGCGGCCGGATCCAGGTGTTGAAAGCCTGTTCCGGGAGCTCCGCTTCGAGCCGGCGGAGGCATTGGTGCCAGAGCGAAATCTCCACGAACCGACGGGCCTATTCAGGGGGCGGCGAGCGCTTGCGAGCGGGAAGGGGCGGCGAGTGTATACCGGCTCCCGGCCTGTGGATATCTTCGGTTGAGGTTGACTCCGCCGGGGTCCGTGCGTATTCTTCCCGGCCCTTTTACGGCCAGTGCATGTTGTTGTTTCTGGTCCTGTTTTCCGGTCCTTTTTAGGACACCCCGGAGCCGAAGATGAAGCGCACATTCAACCCGAGCAACCTGCACCGCAAGCGAGTCCACGGCTTCCGTGCGCGCATGGCCACCAAGGGCGGTCGTCTCGTCCTCGCCCGTCGTCGCGCGAAGGGCCGCAAGCGTCTTGCGGTCTGACCGTTCTCACGAGCAGTAACGATCGCACGCCTGTCTCGCGACGCTTCCCGCGCGCGAGCCGCCTGACCGACAAGCCCCAGTTCGACGCCGTTCACCGGCAAGGCCAGCGATCTTCCGATGCGCTGTTCCTCGTGATCACTCGTCCCAACGAAGCCGGCCAGGCACGGCTCGGTCTCGCCGTCGGCATCAAGGCCGCAGGCAACGCCGTGAAGCGCAACCGGCTGAAGCGCCTCGCGCGCGAATCGTTCCGCCACCGTCAGCACGAACTGCCTGCCGCTGGACGTCGTCGTCAACGCGCGACCTGCGGCCACCAAGTGCAGCAGCGTCGAGATCCGCGCGAGCCTGCAATCGCACTGGGATAGGATCGTGCGACGATGCGCCCGCTCCTGATCGCCTTCATCACGTTCTACCGCTGGTTCATCAGCCCGCTGCTCGGGCCGAACTGCCGTTTCCATCCCACGTGTTCCTGCTACGCGCAGGAAGCCATTCAACGTCACGGGGCGCTGCGCGGCTCGTGGCTCGCGGCGCGTCGCATCGGACGCTGCCATCCCTGGAATCCCGGCGGCTACGATCCCGTGCCCGAATGCACGCACGCGCCGCACGACCACACTGATAAGCGACCGAGTCATGGATAACCCGCGCCTGTTTCTCTGGATTGGCCTCGCCTTGCTCGCATGGATGAACATCATCCAGTGGGATCGCGATTACGGAGCGCAGTCGGCCGTGGCCACGGCCACGACGGCGGCACCCGGCGCGACGCCAACGGCCTCTGCACCCGCAGTGGGCAGCGCGCCATCGAGTCTGCCGTCGTTGCCTTCTGCCGAGGCACCCGCGTCGCCGGCACGACGGCTGCGACGACGCGTGCAGACGCCTGCCATCGGCGCTGCGGCTACGCGACGCGCCGAAGATTCGCGTCGTCACCGACGTGATGGACATGGACATCAGCCTGCAGGGCGGCGACCTGCTGCGCGCCGACCTCCTGAAATACCCGCGGGACAAGAAGCCCGGCAGCCCCGCGGTGCGCCTGCTTTCGACGGACGACGCGACGTTCGGCGTCGTGCGCAGCGGACTGCGTGCGGCCGACGGCCGCGCCGAGCCGACGCACCTGGCGCTGTACACGGCGCCGGCCACCGAGTTCCGCCTCGCGCCGGGCGCGCAGGAACTGCGCGTGCCGCTGACGTGGACGGACGGGCAGGGCGTGACCGTGATGAAGACCTACGTCTTCAAGCCGGGTCAGTACGCGATCGACGTGCAGTACGACGTGCAGAACGCATCGGGTGCGGACTGGAAGGCCGCCTCGTACGTGCAGTTCGCGCGTCACGTGTATCCGCAGGACCGTTCGATGTTCGACGTCGAGAGCTACGCGTTCCGCGGTCCGGCCGTGTATGACGGCAAGAAGTACCAGAAGCTCAGCGTCGACGACGAGGACGATGCCGCATTCCGCCAGGCTGCCGCCGGTGGCTGGATGGCCGAGATGCAGCATCACTTCGTGTCGGCCGCCGTGCCGCCGAAGGGCGAGACGTACGATTTCTCGCTGCAGCGCGAGGGCGACCATTCGCTGGTCAGCTATCGCGGCCCGCTGAAGAGCGTGCCCGCCGGCGCCAGCGCCACGTTCAGCGAAAAGCTGTTCGTCGGCCCGAAGCTGCAGGAGCAGCTGAAGAAGGCCGGCCCGAAGCTCGAGCTCACGGTCGACTACGGCAAGCTCACGATCCTCGCCAACCCGCTGTTCCACCTGCTCGAGTGGGTGCACAAGTACGTCCAGAACTGGGGTGTCACGATCATCATCGTGACGATCCTGCTGAAGCTGCTGTTCTACAAGCTCACCGAAAAGAGCGGCCGCTCGATGGCCAAGATGCGAGCGATCGCGCCGCGCATCAAGGCGATCCAGGAGCGCTACAAGGACGACCGCGAGCAGCTCGCGAAGCAGACGATGGAGCTGTACAAGCGCGAGAAGATCAACCCGGTTGCGGGCTGCCTGCCGATCCTCGTGCAGATCCCGGTGTTCCTGGCGTTCTACTGGGTGCTGCTCGAGAGCGTCGAGATGCGCCAGGCACCGTTCTTCGGCTGGATCCAGGACCTGTCGTCGAAGGATCCGTACTTCATCCTGCCGATCCTGATGGGTTTCGGCATGTTCGCGCAGTTCAAGCTGAACCCGGCGCCGCCCGATCCCATGCAGGCGAAGATGTTCGCCTTCATGCCGGTGATCATGACCGTGATGATGGCGTGGTTCCCGGCGGGCCTGGTGCTGTACTGGCTCACGAACACGCTGCTGTCGATTGCGCAGCAGTGGCAGATCAACCGCGTCGTGCTGGCTGAATCCAGCAAGGGCGGTTCCTGACCTTGTCGCTGACCTCTCCCGCTGCAGCGGGAGAGGTCGGCCGCAGGCCGGGTGAGGGTCGGTGGCGTCCGATCCGGCGTGTCCTGCCCGAGCTTGGAAAGGCAGACACGCGCTCTGGGCCAGGCCCCGGATCGATCGCCTCGCAGCGCATCGTCGCGCCTGGGCTACTTTTCCGCGAACGCGGAAAAGGTCGCACGGCGCAAGCAACGGCACGCCCTTGCGATCAATGCCCACCCTGCATCGTTTGTTGCAAAAGCAACAAAACAGAATAGAATGTGCGCATGGAGCGCATTCCACCGATCCATGACCACCCACGCCGTGGCCGACGGAGCAAACGCCAGCCCGGCCGAAGTCCTGACGCGCGCGTTGGTGAAAGCCGGCAAGGAACTGGGCCTCACCCAGTCCGAACTCGGCGCGATCGTCGGCCGTGACCGCACCGCGCTGAGCCGCAGCGCGCTCGAACCCGACACCAAATCCGGCGAACTCGCGCTGCTGTTGATCCGCGCCTACCGCGCGCTCTTCGTGCTCGTGGGCGGCGAACCCCGCCAGATGAAGCACTGGATGCACACCCACAATCACCATGTGGGTGGCGTGCCCGCCGAACTCGTCCGCTCCGTGCCCGGCCTGATGCGCGTCGTCGAATACCTCGACGCGATCCGGGGCCGCGTGTGAGCGACATCTGGGCGGCGTGCTCCGAGCGAGCCACGCCAGTCACGCTGAGCGGCCCGATCTTGCGCCTGGTCGAAAGCCAGGAGCAGGTCGCCACGAATTCCCTCGTGCGCACGCTCGCCGAGCAGGCACTGCTCGAAGACCTCATCGAAGCGTCCAAGCCAAGGCTGCAGGGACCCGCGATCGGCTTGCACTACCTGCTGGCGACACCGTTTCGCTATCCGCCGCTGCCCTGGGGCTCGCGGTTCGGCAGGCGCTTCGAGCCCAGCCTGTTCTATGCCGCGCGCAGCATTGCAACGGTGCTGGCCGAATGCGCGTACTACCGGTTCGTCTTCTGGTCCGGCATGGCCGAACCGCCACCCGCGCCACTCGATACGCGGCACACGCTGTTCAGTGTTTCGATCGGCGACGAGCCGCGGGCTGAAACTGCAGCAGGCACCGTTCGACGAACACGCGGCGGCACTGCTCGATCGCCGCCACTACGGCGCCACCCAGGCGCTCGGCTCGGCCATGCGCGACGCGGGCATCGAAGCCTTCGAATACCGTTCCGCGCGCGATCCGCAGCAGGGGTTGAACGTCGCATTGTTCACGCCCGCTGCACTGGGTTCACCAAAGCCTGACATTCTCGACGAATGGCTCTGCCAGACCACCGCCGAACGCGTGAGCTACTACAGCCGCTCCGGCGGCGGCGTTCGCGAATTCCCGCTCGAGACGTTCCGGGTTGACGGCGAGCTGCCATTGCCGGCCGCATGAAGAGCGCAGCATGAATACCCCGACCAACGACACGATCGCAGCCATTGCCACCGCTCCCGGTCGCGGCGGGATCGGGATCGTGCGTGTGTCGGGTCCGCAAACCCGGGACATTGCCCGCTCCCTGCTCGGTACCGCACCCGAACCACGACGGGCCGAACTGCGCGCCTTCCTCGACGGTACCGGCTCGGCCATCGACACCGGGCTCGCCCTCTACTTTGCCGGGCCGCATTCGTTCACGGGCGAAGACGTGCTCGAGCTGCACGGCCACGGCGGTCCGGTCGTGATGGAACTGCTGCTGCAGCGAGTTCTCGCGCTCGGCGCGCGTGCCGCGGCCGCCGGCGAATTCACGCAGCGCGCCTACCTCAACGACAAGCTCGACCTGGCCCAGGCCGAAGCGATCGCCGACCTCATCGACAGTGGTTCCGCGCAGGCCGCGCGTGCCGCGCTGCGTTCACTGCAGGGCGAATTCTCGGCGCACGTGCATGAACTGGCGGAGCGCGTGCTGGAGTTGCGGCTGTGGATCGAAGCTGCGATCGACTTTCCGGAAGAGGAAATCGACTTCCTCGCCGACCGTGCGCTGGGCACCCGGATGGAAGACGTGCGGCAACGGTTCACCGCACTGGCGGAAACCGCACGCCAGGGCGCGCTGCTGCGCGATGGCCTGACGGTCGTCATCGCGGGCCGGCCGAATGCCGGCAAGTCGAGCCTCTTGAATCGGCTCGCCGGCTACGACGCAGCGATCGTCACACCCACGCCCGGCACGACGCGCGACGTGCTGCGCGAACGCATTTCGATCGACGGCTTGCCCCTGCACATTCTCGACACGGCAGGACTGCGCGAATCCCCGGACGATGTCGAAGCCGAGGGCATTCGGCGCGCCCGCCACGAAATCTCGCGCGCGGACCGCGTGCTGTTCGTCGTCGATGCAGCGGATGCACAGGCGGTCGCCGCGATCGAAAACGACCTGCAGCACGTGCCCGCCAAGATTCCGCTGACGCTCGTCTTCAACAAGGTCGACCGCAGCGGTGACGATGTCAGGGTCGAGGCGGGGCAGGGCGGCACGCCGCGTGTGTACCTGAGCGCCGGCTCAGGCGCGGGCCTCGACGGCTTGCGTCAGCACCTGAAGGAGTGCATCGGCTTTCATCCGCCGCCGGAAGGCGCGCTCTCCGCACGCACACGGCACATCGATGCGTTGCGACGGGCACGGGAGCATGTCGAGACGGCGCATGAGTTGCTGACGACGCGGCATGCGGGCGAACTCGTCGCGCAGGAATTGCGCGACGCGCACCAGGCGCTGGGTGAGATCACCGGGGAAGTGTCGAGCGACGACCTGCTCGGGCGGATCTTCGCGAGCTTCTGCATCGGCAAGTGACTCGCGGATTGGCTTATCATTACCGACCCGGCAAAGGATTTACGCCGGGGGTAGAGGGACGGACATGAGACAGCTTTCCGGTGCGGATTCGATGTTCCTGCAGTTCGAGCGCGGGAACAATTTCATGCATGTCGCGTCGCTCGCGATCTACGACCCGTCGACTGCCCCGGGCGGCGGCGTGCGGTTCAAGGACGTGTTGCGTCACTTCGCCACCCGGATCGCCCAGTTCCCGCAGTTCCGCCGCCGGCTGGTCTCGCTGCCGCTCTCGCTCGACCGGCCCTACTGGGTCGAATCCGACAGCATCGACGTCGAGTTCCACGTGCGCCACATTGCCGTGCCGCACCCGGGCGACTGGCGCCAGCTCTGCATCCAGGTGGCGCGCCTGCATTCACGCCCGCTCGATCGCAGCAAGCCGCTGTGGGAGGCCTACGTCATCGAAGGCCTGCACAACGTCCCGGGCGTGCCGCCGGGCAGCTTCGCGCTGTACACGAAGATGCATCACTCGATCGTCGACGGCGAGTCGGGCATCGAGATCATGAAGGCGCTGCATTCGCTGACACCCGAAACGATCGATTTCGACGCCGAGGAATCGAACGCCAGCGGCATTTACCACGCCGATCGTGAACCGACGATGGTCGAGCTGTACTCGCGCGCGCTGGCGCACAACGTGCAGAAGCTGCCCAATTTCGCGCGGTTCTCGCTCGGCACGGCCCGCAAGGTTGCTTCGCTCGGCGCCGACGCGCTGACCAAGTTCAACAACCTCGGGCCAGGGCGGCTTCGTCGCCAACGTGCGTTCGCTGCTCACGGGCGACCTGAGCACGCTGCTGCCGCGCATGCCGCCGCAGACCCGCTTCAGCGGCGACGTTTCGGCGCACCGCGTGTTCGAAGCCGTCTCGCTCCCGCTCGCGGATTTCCGTGCGATCCGTCAGCAGGTGCCGAAAGCCACCATCAACGACCAGTTCCTCTGCATCGTCGGTGGGGCGTTGCACGCCTATCTTTCCGCCAAGAACGAGCTGCCTGAGACCTCGATGGTCGCCATGGTGCCGATGTCGCTGCGCGGCTCGGAGAAGGGCGGCGACGTCGGCAACCAGGTCGGCTTCACGCTGATGCCCGTGCACTCCGAGATCGAGGATCCGCTCGAACGCCTGCGCACGATCTGCGAAGCGGCCGAGACCTCCAAGCGCGTGACCGACGCCGTCGGCAAGGAGCTCGCGCGCGACCTGCTCGAGACGTTGCCGAGCATCGTGGCGGATCCGTTGCTGCGCAACGTGCAGGTGCCGCGCATCGGTCTCATCGTTTCCAACGTGCGCGGCCCCGACGTCCCGCTGTACATGGCGGGCGCGCAGCTCGTGAACTACGCGCCGATCAGCATTGCGCTCGATGGCATGGGGCTCAACGTCACCGCATTCAGCTATGCCGGCAACATGTGGCTCTGCGCGGTCTCCTGCCGCGAAATGCTCCCCGATCCCTCGTTCTTCGCCGACTGCATGCGCACGGCCTTCGAGCAGATGAAGGAAGCGGCAGCGCGTGAAGCCGCCTTCACCGTGGCCGAGATGGCCGCGTTGGCGCCGGCCGATGCCGAGCATGTCATCGAAGGCAAGCTGGCGCGGAAGCCGGCCCGTCGGCGCGCGAAGGCGAAAGCCGCGCCACGGACGCGTGAAGGCCAAGGCGGCCGGCAAGAAGCGTCGCGCCCGCAAGGCCGCGGCGCCCGAAAGCCCGGCTTGAACGAGATGCGCACGCGCGACCGGATGCCCGCCGAACTGCGGCGGGCGCTCACCGACGTCTTCGGCGATCCGGTCGACGACGTCGTGCTGCGCGAGCATTCCTGGTTCGCGAGGCTGCATGGGCACGCCACGGCCACCACCCGCCACAACACGATTTACCTGCGCGGTTCAGCCGACGATTTTTTCGCCAATCCGGAACTGCTGTTGCACGAGTATTTCCACGTGCTGCGCCAGTGGAACCGCGGGCGCATGAACGTTCTCGATTACCTGTTCGAGTGGTATCGGCGCGGCTACTGGCTGAACCGCTACGAGCGGCAGGCACGGCGCTTCGTGAAATTGCGGCTGGCTGCGTTGCAGGACGCGATGGCGCGCCCGGCAGCGGCAGCCTGAAGTGCGCCGATGACTCGTTTCGCCGAAAATTTCGACGTGATCGTGGTCGGCGGCGGCCATGCCGGCACCGAGGCCGCGCTCGCCTCGGCGCGACGCGGCGCTCGCACGCTGCTCGTCACGCAGAGCATCGAGGCGCTGGGACAGATGAGCTGCAACCCGGCGATCGGCGGCATCGGCAAGGGCCACCTCGTCCGTGAGATCGATGCGCTGGGTGGCGCGATGGCGCGTGCCATCGACCGGGCCGGTATCCAGTTCCGCACGCTCAATGCGAGCAAGGGCCCGGCCGTTCGCGCGACGCGCGCGCAGGCCGACCGTACGCTCTACAAGAAGGCGATCCGCTCGATCGTCGAGAACCAGCCGAACCTGTCGCTGTTCCAGGCGGAGGTCGCCGACCTCCGCATCGAGCACGGCCGCGTTGCCGGCGTCGTCACCGCCGTGGGCCTCGAGTTCGCTGCGCGCGCGGTGGTGCTCACGGTCGGCACGTTTCTCGGCGGCAAGATCCACGTCGGACTCGAGCAGTCACCGGGCGGACGCGCGGGCGATCCGCCGTCGAACCGTCTCGCGGAACGCCTGCGCGCCTTGCCGCTGCGTGTCGGACGCCTCAAGACCGGCACGCCGCCGCGCATCGACGGCCGTTCGATCGATTACACCGGATTGCTGGTGCAGGACGGCGATCAACCCGTGCCTGTCTTCTCGTTCCTCGGTCGCCGCAGCGAGCACCCGCGCCAGGTCTGCTGCCACATCACGGCCACGAACGAGCGCACGCACGAGCTGATCCGGTCAGGCACCGATCGCTCGCCGATGTTCACCGGCGTGATCGAGGGTGTCGGCCCGCGGTATTGCCCCTCGGTCGAGGACAAGGTCGTGCGCTTCGCCGGCAAGGCATCGCACCAGATCTTCATCGAGCCCGAAGGCCTCGATACCCATGAGATCTACCCGAACGGCATTTCGACCAGCCTGCCGTTCGACGTGCAGCAGTCGTTCGTGCGCAGCATCAAGGGTTTCGAGCACGCGCACATCACGCGGCCCGGCTATGCGATCGAATACGACTTCTTCGATCCGCGCGACCTGCACCCCACGCTCGAGACGAAGCACGTCCCGGGTCTGTATTTCGCGGGACAGATCAACGGCACCACCGGCTACGAAGAAGCCGCCGCGCAAGGCCTGCTCGCCGGCATCAATGCGAGCCTGCAGGTGCAGGAGCGCGAACCGTGGTTCCCGACCCGCGGCGACGCCTACATCGGCGTGATGGTCGACGACCTCATCACGCGCGGCGCGCCCGAGCCGTACCGCATGTTCACGAGCCGTGCGGAATACCGCCTCACGCTGCGCGAAGACAACGCCGACCTCCGGCTCACGCCGGCGGGCCGCGAACTCGGTCTCGTCGACGACGAGCGCTGGAGCTTCTTCGAGCACAAGCGCGTCGCCGTGGACGCCGAGCTCGAACGGTTGCATGCGAGCTGGGTCCGGCCCGGCACGACGGCCGCCACTCAGCTCGAACCGACTGTTCGGCGCGCCGCTGTCGCGCGAGCAGCGCGCGTTCGAGTTGCTGCGCCGGCCCGAAGTGCCCTACGAGGCCCTCGATGCCGCGCTCGGCGGCGGCATCGACGACTGGCGCGACGACGAACGGCTCGCCGTGCAGGTGCCGCTGCAGGTCGACGTGCAGGCCAAGTACACGGGGTACATCGACCGTCAGCACGACGAGATCGAGCGTCAGCGTCGCAGCGAAGAAACGCGGTTGCCGGAAACGCTCGACTACGCGCAGGTGCGCGGCCTCTCGCACGAAGTGCGGCAGAAGCTTGCGCAACAGCGACCGACGACGCTCGGCCAGGCGGCACGCATTCCGGGACTCACGCCTGCGGCGATCTCGATCCTGCTCATTCACCTGAAGCGGCAGCACGCGACGCCTGTCACCCACGCAAGCCGCGCGGCGCCGGGTAAGATCGCGCGCAATCATCTGCGTCCGAGGTCGGGATTCCATGCTGCAGTCCGTCCTGTCGATCGAGCCGTCGAGCCGCGCCTGCGGCCAGCGCATGGGTCGTCGGCCTGGCTGCGGCCCTGCTTGCCCTGGCCGGATGCGGTGGCGGCGACAGCAACGCGGGCAAGGCCGGCGACACGGCGAAGACCGGCAGCACGGTGCCGTCCGATTTCGATCCGACGGTCCTGCGTCGCGGCAACGGGCCCGAGCCCGATACGCTCGACCCGCAGCTCGCGCGGACCGAAGGCGCGTTCCACATCCTGCGCGACGTGTTCGAAGGCCTCACTTCGATCGGGCCCGATGGCTCGCCCGTGCCGGCGGCGGCCGAATCCTGGACCGTCACGCCCGATGGCCTCGAGTACCGCTTCACGCTGCGCGACGGCCTGCGCTGGTCGAATGGCGACGTGCTGCAGGCCGCCGACTATGTCGCCGGCATGCGGCGACTGGTCGATCCGAAGACGGCGTCGCCCTATGCGCACTTCATCGATCCCGTGCTGAACGCCAGTGCGATCACGCGCGGCGAGAAGAAGCCCGAGGAGCTCGGCGTCACGGCGCCCGACGAGCGCACGGTGCTGATCCGGCTCGCGACCCCCGCGCCTTACCTGCTCGGCCTGCTGTCGCAGCCGGGGACGTTCCCCGTTCACGGCCCGTCGCTGGCCGCACACGGGGCGGAGTACGCGCGTCCCGGCAAGCTCGTGTCGAACGGCGCCTTCGTGCTGGCGGACTGGGTCATCGGTTCGCACGTCGTCCTGCGCCGGAATCCGCACTACTGGAACAACGCGGCGACGAAGCTCGAGGAAGTGCATTTCGTCCACATCGCCGACGCGGGCACCGAACTGCGGCAGTACCGCGCCGGCCAGATCGACGTCACGTACGTCGTGCCGGCGCCGCAGTTCCAGTGGATCAAGCAGAACCTGCCGGACGAGCTGCACGTCGCGCCGCAGCTCAGCGTCTATTACTACGGCTTCAACCTGACGCGGCCGCCGTTCAAGGACAACCCGAAGTTGCGCCGCGCCCTGTCGATGGCGATCGACCGCGACAAGCTGACCACCGCGGTGACGGGCGTGGGTGAAGCCCCGGCCTACGGTTGGGTGCCGCGCGGAGTCTGGAACTACACGCCGCAGCAGTTCGACTACGCGGGCAAGCCGTATGCCGAGCGCCTGGCCGAAGCCCGCCGGCTGTATGCGGAGGCCGGCTACTCCGCCGCCAAGCCGTTGCAGGTCGAGCTGCGCTACAACTCGGGCGACCAGCACAACCGGCTGGCCGTCGCGGTCGCGGCCATGTGGAAGGAAGGGCTCGGCGTCGAGACGACGCTCTACGCGGAGGAGTTCCGCGCCCTGCTGCAGAGCATCCAGGCCCGCAAGGACACGCAGGTGTTCCGGTCGAGCTGGGTCGGCGATTTCAACGACGCCTACACCTTCGCCCAGCTGCTGCAGACCAACTTCGGCATCAACCAGAGCGGCTATTCGAACCCGCGGTACGACGCCCTGCTGGCCGACGCGGTCAACCAGGCCGATCCGGCCCGGCGCCGGGCGCTGCTCGAGGAAGCCGAGCGGGTGATGCTGGCCGACCATCCGGTCCTGCCGCTGTACTTCTACGTCAACAAGCACCTGGTGAAGCCGTGGGTCCGGGGCTGGACCGACAACGTCATGAACGTCGTCTACAGCAAGGACCTTCGCCTCGAGCCGCCGGCCCGCTGAGGACTGCGTCACAGATTGTCCTAGCCGGACCCGCCCGGAGTTGAGCGCAGCACCCTCGGCTTGCGACGATTCCGGCACTGGATCAAATCCCCGCAGAACACCCATGACCTGGTTCGTCGTCTTCGCCCTTTCCGCGTTCGGTCTCTGGTACTGGCGGCAGTACTCGGTGCAGCAGCGCGACCTCGAAAGCGCCTCGTCGCCGCAGCGCATGGGCGAGCGCTTCATCGGCCAGGTCGTGACGGTGCCGAAGGGCATCGAGAACGGTTCGGGCCGCGTGCAGCTGGGTCCGCAGAAGTGGTCGCTGCGCGGGCCGGACGTGCCGGCCGGCGCCCAGGTTCGCATCACGGGCGTCGATGGCCGCGTGCTGATCGTCGACCGGATGCCCAGCCGCTGATACCCCCCGGGACCAAGCCGCTGGACGGTGGCTCGAGGCCGGAACCCGGTGTTGTTATTCAGCTATAAAACTTAATAATAGCGTTGAATTTCTAACGCTCGCCATATCGTTAAATCTAAAGACTGAATAGTCGAAGCGCAGTTTCAGGGCACCAGCAGCTCGTACTGCGCACTGACGTTCGCCGTGAATTTCATCTCGGACGGGCTTGTAGACTCTGTCGGCTGCATCGGCCATCGGCGGTGCCGCCGCGACCATGCCACGCTGTGCGTACATGGGCATCGGCAGCGAGCCGTTGGCACTCAGGCTCTGGACCGGGCCGAGCTTGGTGCCTGCCGCGCGGGCCAGCGCATCGGCATTCAGGCGCGCGTCTTCGACGGCCTTCGTGAGGGCCTCGCGCTCCAGTTCCTTGCGCCGCGACGAGTCGAGCCGCGCTCCGCCCATCTGGTTCACGCCGGCCGAGACGGACTTCTCGAGCAGGGTTCCGAGACGGTCGAGGTCGTGCACTTCCACGTCGATCTGCCGGCTGACGACGTAACCGAGCAGCACCTGCTGCGACGCCTTCTCGTCCCAGCGGTAGTCGGGCTGCACCTGCAGCCGTGTCGAGTCGACGAACTTCGGATCGATCTTCAGCTCGCGGGTCAGGGCCAGGACCCGTTCCACCGTTGCGTTGACCTCCGTCCGGGCCTCGGCCAGCGCAGGCCTGCGCGCCTCCACCCCCAGGGTCACGTAGGCCATGTCGGGTTGGGCCTTCACCTCGCCCGAGCCGGTCACGCTGACCAGTCGCAGCGGCGCCTCGGCGGCGGTCGCGCCGCCGGTGATCGCCAGCATCGCGGCAGCCATCAGAACAGCAATCCAGGGGGTCCGGACCGGCTGGGTCATCGGCGAGAATCCTTGCGGCAGGTTCGAAAGGCGCAGTCTATGCCAGCGGCGACCCGGGACGGGACTGGGACTCAATTCGACTCGCCAGACCATTTTTATTAACATGCCCGACCCTTCAGCCGACCCCCGGGGCTGCCCCGGCCGCCGAAGCAAGAACGATGATTCCGCAGGAGTGTTCCATGACCCCGAGATCGGCCTGGCTCGCCTTGAGCCTGACCCTTGCGTTGCTCGCCCCGGGCTTCGCGCAGGCCGCTGACACCGTCCGCGGCGGCAAGCTGGCCTACACCTGCCATGGCTGCCACGGCATCCCGAACTACAAGAACGCGTATCCGATCTACAACGTGCCGAAGCTGGGCGGCCAGCACGCCGCGTACATGATTGCCGCGCTCAAGGAGTACAAGTCCGGCGATCGCGCGCATCCGACGATGTACGCGCAGGCGGCGACGCTGGCCGACGCAGACCTGGCCGACATCGCTGCGTACCTCTCGGGCACCGAGCTCAAGCCGACGGGTCGCGCGGTCGGCACGGCGCCGAAGGCCAGCCAGACGTGCGTCGCCTGCCACGGCAACGACGGCGTGGGCATCCTGCCGGAGTACCCGAACCTCGCCGGCCAGCACGAGGACTACATCGTGAACTCGCTGCGCTCCTACAAGAGCGGCGTGCGCAAGAACGCGATCATGTCCGGCATGGCCGCCGCGCTGACGGAGAAGGACATCCAGGAACTGGCGAAGTACTACTCGTCGCAGCGTCCGGGCCTGTGCGCCACGGACGAAATCCGCAAGGCGGGCAAGTGCAAAGGGCAGTGACCCCGTCCCTCGCCGCGGCATGACCTCATGCGAAGAAGGCCGGGTTCCCCCGGCCTTCTTGTTTTCGGGCCCCGTGGCCGCAGGCTTGAAAACCCTGCCGACCGCACCCGACGAATGACGACGACCGCCCCTGCCCCGCCCCGCGCCCGCGTTGCCCAGCCCATGGGCGATGGCCTCTACCTGATCGATACGGATTACGTGCGACCGGGCCTCGCGGCGAGCCACCTGGTGGTGGACCAGGGCCGCGCCGCCTTCGTCGACACCGGTCCCGGTCCGGCCGCGCCCAGGTTGCTGGCGGCACTCGACGAACTCGGCCTCGCGCGCGAGCAGGTCGACTACCTGTTCCTGACGCACGTCCACCTCGATCATGCGGGTGGCGCCGGACAGATGATGCAGGCGCTGCCCAACGCGAAGGCCGTGCTGCATCCACGCGGCGCACCGCACCTGGTCGATCCGTCGAAGCTGATCGCCGGCACCATCGCCGTCTACGGCGACGCCGTGTACGCCCAGCTGTACGGCGAGATGCTGCCGATCCCGGCCGACCGCGTGCTGTTGATGGAAGACGGCATGCGGCTGAAGCTCGGCGCACGCACGTTCGAGTTCATCGATGCGCCGGGCCACGCGAGGCATCACCACTGCCCGATCGATCTCGATCATCGCGACGTCTATGCCGGCGACAACTTCGGCATCTGCTACCGCGAGTTCGACACGGCCGCCGGACCGTTCATGCTGCCGACGACGACACCGGTGCACTTCGAGCCCGACGTGCTGCACCGGACGATCGACCGGTTGCTGTCGTACCGCCCGCGCCGGATCGTGCAGACGCACTTCGGGCCGGTCACCGACCTCGACCGCCTGGCGCGCGACCTGCACGCGGACCTCGACGCCCTCGTCGCGATGGGCAAGCGGCATGCGGCCGCCCCTGATCGCACGCAGCGCATCCAGCACGACATGTTCGAGCACTTCAACGCGCGGCTCGACGAGCACGGTTACACCGGCAGCCTCGCGCGCCGCCATGAATTCATCGACGAAGACGTGAACCTCAATACCCAGGGCCTCGAAGTGTGGCTCAATCGGCAATAAGCCTGATTGCAGGCGATAAACTGCCGCACCGCAGAGCTCGAGCAGACACACCGATCACTGGCGCGGTATCAATGACGTTTGACATAAAATCCTTCAGCGCGTTCCGCATCCACCGGCAGGGCGGCCAGATCACCGCCCAGTTCGACCAGATCGGGCTCTCCGACCTGACGCCGGGCGACGTCGTCGTGCGCGTGACGTACTCGGACATCAACTACAAGGACGCCCTGGCCGCGACGGGCACGGCGCCGATCCTGCGGAAGTACCCGTTGGCGGGCGGCATCGACCTGGCCGGCGAAGTCGTGTCCTCGGCCGATCCGCGCTATACGCCCGGGCAGCAGGTGCTCGTCACCGGTTGCGGCCTCAGCGAAACGCAGGACGGCGGCTACGCGGAGTACGCGCGCGTGCAGGGCGACTGGGTCATTCCGCATGCCGCCCGGCATGACGGATGCGGACGCGATGAAGCTCGGCACGGCGGGCTTCACCGCGGCGCTCGCGATCCATCGCATGGAGCAGAACGGGCAGACGCCGGCGAACGGCCCCGTCGTCGTGACGGGCGCGACCGGCGGCGTCGGCAGCCTCGCCATCAACATGCTGGCGGGCCGTGGCTACGAAGTGGTCGCCGTGAGCGGCAAGCCCGAGGCGGACGCCTACCTGCACGAAATCGGCGCGTCGCAGATCCTGCGGCGCCAGTCGCTCGACCTCGGCTCGAAGCCGATGGAGGCCGCGCTGTGGGCCGGCGCCGTCGACAACGTCGGCGGCGAGGTGCTCACCTGGCTCACGCGCACCATGGGCTACTGGCGGCAACATCGCCAGCGTCGGGCTCGCCGCGCAGCCACGAACTGCACACCACGGTGATGCCGTTCATCCTGCGCGGCGTGAACCTGCTCGGCATCAATTCCGTGGCGACGCCGCGCGAGCTGCGGCTCGCGGTCTGGAATCGCCTCGCCACCGACCTGCGGCCGGCGCAACTCGACCGCATCGCCGGCAAGTCCGTCGACGTTCGACGAGCTGCCCGCGCAGTTCGACGACTACATCAAGGGCCGCGTCATCGGCCGCACCGTCGTAAGGATCGCAAAGAACACATGACGTACCAACATCGCTGCGACGAAATCGCTCGCTGCGGCCGCGCAAGGACAAGCCGCTGGTGACGCCGGAGCGGCTGACGCACCTGCAGCGCCTGGAAGCCGAAAGCATCCAGATCATGCGCGAGGTGGTCGCCGAGTGCGACAAGCCGGTCATGCTGTATTCGATCGGCAAGGACAGCGCCGCGATGCTGCACGTCGCGCTCAAGGCGTTCTATCCGGCCACGCTGCCGTTTCCGCTGCTGCACGTCGACACGCTGTGGAAGTTCAAGGCGATGTACGAGCTGCGCGACCAGATCACGCAGAAGTACAACCTGCAGCTGATCGTGCACACGAACCCGGACGGCATCGCGCAGGGCATCAACCCGTTCACGCACGGCTCGGCCATCCACACCGACGTCATGAAGACGCAGGGGCTGAAGCAGGCGCTGGACATGCACGGCTTCAACGCCGCGTTCGGCGGCGCGCGCCGCGACGAGGAAAAGAGCCGCGCCAAGGAGCGCGTGTTCTCGTTCCGCAGCGCGCAGCACCGCTGGGACCCGAAGAACCAGCGGCCCGAGCTCTGGTCGCTCTACAACACCCGCATGCACAAGGGCGAAAGCATGCGCGTGTTCCCGATGTCGAACTGGACCGAGCTCGACATCTGGCAGTACATCTACCTGCACGACATCCCGATCGTGCCGCTCTACTTCGCGGCCGAGCGGCCGGTGGTGGAGCGCAACGGCACGCTGATCATGGTCGACGACGACCGCATGCCGCTGCACCCGGGCGAGAAGCCGATGCTGAAGAAGGTGCGCTTCCGCACGCTCGGCTGCTACCCGCTGACGGGCGCGATCGAGTCGCGAGGCCGACACGCTCACCGCGATCATCCAGGAGATGCTGCTCACGACGACGTCGGAGCGGCAGGGCCGCATGATCGACCACGACCAGTCGGCGTCGATGGAGAAGAAGAAGCAGGAGGGGTACTTCTGATGGCACACATCAGCGACCTGATCGCCGAGCGACATCCACGCGTACCTGCACGCGCACGAGCACAAGAGCCTGCTGCGGTTCATCACCTGCGGCAGCGTCGACGACGGCAAGAGCACGCTGATCGGGCGCCTGCTCTACGACTCGAAGATGATCTTCGAGGACCAGCTCGCGGCGCTCGAAGCGGACTCGAAGAAGGTCGGCACGCAGGGCGGCGAACTCGACTTCGCGCTGCTGGTCGACGGCCTCGCCGCCGAGCGCGAGCAGGGCATCACGATCGACGTGGCCTACCGCTTCTTCTCGACCGACAAGCGCAAGTTCATCGTCGCCGACACGCCGGGACACGAGCAGTACACGCGCAACATGGTCACCGGCGCCTCGACGCGCGGACCTCGCCGTGATCCTGATCGACGCGCGCAAGGGCGTGCTGACGCAGACGCGCCGGCACAGCTACCTGGTGTCGCTGCTCGGCATCCGCAAGGTCGTGCTGGCGATCAACAAGATGGACCTCGTCGGCTACGAGCGAGGCGACCTTCAACACGATCGTCGACGACTACACGGCGTTCGCCAGGCAGATCGGCATCGAGGAGTTCGTCGCGATCCCGCTGTCGGGCCTGCGCGGCGACAACATCAAGGACCCGAGCGAGCACACGCCCTGGTACCACGGGCCGACGCTGATGGGTTACCTCGAGACGGTCGAGATCGAGGACGTCGCCCAGCAGCGTCCGCTGCGCCTGCCGGTGCAGTGGGTCAACCGCCCGAACCTCGATTTCCGCGGCTTCGCCGGCACGATCGCGAGCGGCATGGTGCAGCAGGGCGACACGCGTCCGCGTGCTGCCCTCGGGCCGCGAAAGCACCGTCACGCGCATCGTCACCAT
The DNA here is from genome assembly GCA_963828265.1 of uncultured Gammaproteobacteria bacterium. Taxonomy (GTDB): domain Bacteria; phylum Pseudomonadota; class Gammaproteobacteria; order Steroidobacterales; family Steroidobacteraceae; genus RPQJ01. The sequence goes on from CAWHEA010000040.1 coordinate 93,130, forward strand.
GGACGGCGATCTCGATCACGCGATCGCCGGCCAGGCGGTCACGCTGACGCTCGCCGACGAGATCGACATCAGCCGCGGCGACGTCATCGCGCGGCCGGACGACCTGCCCGGCGTCGCCGACCAGTTCGAGGCGGTCGTGGTGTGGATGTCCGACGAGCCGATGCTGCCCGGACGCCCGTACTGGCTGAAGATCGGCACCAAGCAGGTGACGGCGACGATCACCGAGCCCAAGTACAAGGTCAACGTCAACACGCTCGAGCACCTCGCGGCGAAGAAGCTCGAGCTGAACGAGATCGGCATCTGCAACCTGTCGCTCGACCAGCCGATCGCGTTCGATCCGTACGAGCAGTGCCGCGAGACCGGCTCGTTCATCCTGATCGACCGCATCACCAACGCCACGGTCGGCGCCGGCATGATTCACTTCGCGCTGCGCCGTTCGCAGAACATCCACTGGCAGGCGCTCGACGTGAACAAGAAGTCACGCGCGGCGCTGAAGGGCCAGCAGCCCGCGGTGCTGTGGCTCACCGGCCTGTCGGGCGCGGGCAAGTCGACGATCGCGAACCTGGTCGAGAAGCGGCTGCTCGCGCTCGGCAAGCACACCTACCTGCTCGACGGCGACAACGTCCGCCACGGCCTGAACCGCGACCTCGGCTTCACCGATGCCGACCGCGTCGAGAACATCCGCCGCGTGGCCGAAGTCAGCAAGCTGATGGCCGACGCGGGCCTGATCGTGCTGGTGTCGTTCATCTCGCCGTTCCGCGCCGAGCGCCGCATGGCGCGCGCGCTGTTCCAGGAGGGCGAGTTCCACGAGGTGCACGTCGATACGCCGCTGGCGGTGGCCGAGGACCGCGACGTGAAGGGCCTGTACAAGAAGGCCCGCCGCGGCGAGCTCAAGAACTTCACCGGCATCGATTCGCCGTACGAAGCGCCGGAGCACCCGGAGATCTACATCGACACGACGCAAGCGCACGTCCGAGCAGTCGGCCGAGGCGATCGTCGAGTATCTGCAGCAGGCTGGGGTGCTCAGTCCGGCAAGTAAGCGAGCGGCGTTGCAGGCGCCCGCTCCGGTGCGCTTTCCGGCGAGCGGAAAGGCGGCACGCATTGACGTCACAAGCGGTTGCTCCGGGGTCTTTCCCCGAGCTTGGAAAGGCAGACACGCGCTCGGGGAAAGCGTCCGCCGAGACTGCGCCCGATTGGCAGAGCGCACGGCGCGTGCAACGTCGATTTCGCACCCTCGCGCCGCAACTCGCCTCCTGCCTGGGCGGGCAGAGGTCTGCCGCAGGCCGGGTGAGGGTCTGGCGTCCGATCCGGCATGCTCCTGTCGCGATCGGAAAGGCACGACACTCGATCAGTTGCAGGCGGCCGATCCGGTACCTTTCCCCGAGCGCGTGTCTGCCTTTCCAAGCTCGGGGCAAGGTCCCGGATCGGTCGCCTGCAACCTGCACGTGCTGCCTTTCCGACGCCCGGGAAAGGCACGGATCGAACGCCTGACTCACTCGATCGAAAACGGCACGATGCGCCGTTCGTTCGTCCGCACGGTGAGCTTGCGACCGAGCGGCGGGAATGCGCGCTGGTGGCAATCGGGTCGTTCGCAGATGCGGCAGCTGACGCCGACCGGCACGGCCGCGCCATCGAGGCTGAGCCCTTCCGAGTAGACGACCTTGTCGGCATGCGCGACTTCGCAGCCGATGCCGATCGCGTACTGGCGGTTGGGGCGCAGGAAGTTGCCCGAGCGCTTGACGATGCTGCGTCCCACGCACAGGTAGCGCACGCCGTCCGGCATCTCCGCGACCTGCACCAGGATGCGGCCCGGATGACCGAAGGCCTCGTGCACGTTCCACAGCGGGCACGCGCCGCCGAAACGCGCGAACTGGAAGCGCGTCGAGCTGTGCCGCTTGGTGATGTTGCCGGCCTGGTCCACGCGCACGAAATAGAACGGCACGCCGCGCGCGCCGGGACGCTGCAGCGTGCTCAGGCGATGCGACACCTGTTCGAAGCTCGCGTTGTAGCGGTGCTGCAGCTGCTCGATGTCGTGACGCAGTTCCATGGCCGACGCGGCGAAGCGCCGGTACGGCATCACGAGCGCACCGGCCGCGTAATTGAGGAGACCGATGCGGGCAATGTCGCGCGCGGTTGCCGACTCGAGCCCGGCCGTCGCCAGCACGTCGTTGCAGAGCTCGGTGAAGAGCAGGTCGGCCAGCTGCGTCGCCAGCTGGAATGCTCGCGTCGGCTCGGCGAGATCGCGGTCCAGCGTCAGGACCTTGGTCCCGGGATCGTAATGACGGATCAGGCCCGCATCCGCCTGGGCCCGCACGACGCGGATGCCGAATCGCTCCGCCAGCGCACGCTCGAGCGTGGCCACCGCATTGCCGTCGCCGTCGATGCCGATGTCGGCCGCGAGTGCCTCGGCCGCGACGTCGAGTTCGTCGACGTAGTTGTCGCGGTAGTGAAAGAAGTCGCGCACCTCCTGGTACGGCACCAGCGAGTCGGGCGCGTCCTCGGTCCGCATCTTCACCGTCTCGTCGAAGCGCAGGATCCGCTCGTCGAGCGCGCGGTAGGCCCGGTGCAGGGCGAGGTACTGGCGAGCCAGCGTCGGCGTGGTGGCCGCCGCCATCTTGAGTTCGGAGAGCGCGGGCGACGGGAGCCCCAGTCCCAGGTCGGCACTGGCCTCGCGCAGGTCGGCGATCAGGCGGGTTTCCTCGTCGCTGTCGAACTCACCCGGACCGACGGCGAAGATCCGCGAGAGGGCGATCAGGACCCGGGCGGTGACGGGCCGCTGGTTCGTTTCGATCTGCGACAGGTAGCTGGTCGAAAGCCCCAACAGCTTGGCGCAGGCGTCGAGGGTAAGGTTCTGGCGTTCCCGCAGGGCCCGGACCTTGGGGCCGACGAAGAGCTTGTCACGCATTTGCAGTTTTGCAATTTCGCAGAATTTCGCAAGTTTATACGCCCTTTTTTGCAGGCCTCGCAACGGCGAGTTGGAGCAAACTAGTGGTCCTTTTGCCTGTACATCCGCCGGAGCACCCGCCAACCATGCCAACGGCCAAGAATCCTGCATCCGCCGGCGCGAGGTTTCGCGCGGCCCTCGCCGCCGAAAAGCCCCTCCAGGTCGCTGGCGCCGTCAACGCCTACTCCGCCCTGCTCGCCGAGCGAGCCGGGTTCAAGGCGATCTATCTCTCGGGTGCCGGCGTGGCCAACGCCTCGTTCGGCTTGCCGGACCTCGGCATCACCAGCCTGAACGACGTCTGCGAAGACGTCCGCCGCATCACTTCGGCCACCGACGTGCCGCTGCTCGTCGATGCCGACACGGGTTGGGGCGCTGCGTTCAACATCTCGCGCACGATCTGCGGACCTCATCAAGTCCGGCGCCGGCGCCTGCCACCTCGAAGACCAGGTGCAGGCAAAGCGCTGCGGCCACCGTCCGGGCAAGGCGCTCGTCTCGGCCGACGAAATGGTCGACCGCATCAAGGCAGCCGTCGACGGCCGCACCGACGACCAGTTCGTGATCATGGCGCGCACCGACGCGCACGCCGTCGAAGGCCAGCAGGCCGCGATCGACCGCGCCCTGAAGTACGTCGAAGCCGGCGCCGACATGATCTTCGCCGAAGCGCTCACCACGCTCGACGAGTACCGCCAGTTCACCTCCATCGTGAAGGTGCCGGTGCTGGCCAACATCACCGAATTCGGCAAGACGCCACTGTTCACGGTGCAGGAACTCGCGGGCGCGGGCGCCCAGCTGGTGCTGTATCCGCTGTCTGCATTTCGCGCAATGTCGAAGGCCGCCGAGATCGTCTACGGTGCCCTGCGCCAGGAAGGCACGCAGAAGAGCGTGATCGACCGCATGCAGACCCGCGCCGAGCTGTACGAAGTGCTCGGCTACCACGAGTACGAGCAGAAGCTCGACGAGCTCTTCGTGCGCGAAGGCGCCGTCAAATAGTCCACTACGAGAGCACAGCCATGAGCAGCAACGAGACGACTCCCGCCGCCGGCTTCAAGCCGAAGAAATCCGTCGCGCTGTCGGGCGTGACCGCGGGCAACACGGCGCTCTGCACCGTGGGCCGCAGCGGCAACGACCTGCACTACCGCGGGTACGACATCCTCGACCTCGCGGACAAGTGCGAGTTCGAGGAAGTCGCGCACCTGCTGGTGCACGGCAAGCTGCCGAACGCCGCGGAGCTCCGAGGCTACAAGGCCAAGCTGATGCGGCTGCGCGGACTGCCGGAGTCGGTGCAGATGGCGCTGCAGGCATTGCCTGCCGCCAGCCACCCGATGGACGTCCTGCGCACCGGCACGTCGGTGCTCGGCTGCACGCTGCCGGAGAAGGACGATCACAACACCGCGGGCGCGCGCGACATCGCCGACCGGCTGCTCGCCAGCCTCGGCTCGATGCTCTGCTACTGGTACCACTACAGCCACTCGGGCCGGATCATCGAGGTCGAGACCGACGACGACTCGATCGGCGGCCACTTCCTGCACCTGCTGCACGGCGAGCCGGCACCCGCCTCGTGGGTGAAGGCGATGCACGTCTCGCTCAACCTGTACGCCGAGCACGAGTTCAACGCCTCGACCTTCACCGGCCGCGTCATCGCGGGCACGGGCTCCGACCTCTATTCGTGCATCACCGGAGCGATCGGCGCGCTGCGCGGCCCGAAGCACGGCGGCGCCAACGAAGTCGCCTTCGAAGTGCAGAAGCGCTACGAGACGCCCGACGAAGCCGAGGCGGACATCAAGGCCCGCGTCGAGCGCAAGGAAGTCATCATCGGCTTCGGCCACCCGGTCTATACGATCAGCGATCCGCGCAACAAGGTGATCAAGGAGGTCGCGAGGCAGCTGTCGGCCGAGGCCGGCGACATGAAGATGTACGACATCGCCGAGCGCCTCGAGACCGTCATGTGGGACATCAAGAAGATGTTCCCGAACCTCGACTGGTTCAGCGCCGTCTCGTATCACATGATGGGTGTGCCGACCGCCATGTTCACGCCGCTGTTCGTGATCGCGCGCACGGCCGGCTGGAGCGCGCACGTGATCGAGCAGCGCATCGACGGCAAGATCATCCGGCCGAGCGCCAACTACACGGGACCGGAAGACCGCGAGTTCGTTCCACTCACGGAAAGGGGATAGGGGATAGGGGATAGGGGTTAGTCGGAGGGCCGGCCTCGCCGGCCACTCCGGAGTCGCATCCTCCACCGACTCAGCGATCCTTTCTGTATTCGTTCCGACTAACCCCTAACCCCTATCCCCTAACCCCTTGTCCGATGAACACCGCCTACCGCAAGCCACTGCCCGGCACCGTCGCTCGACTACTTCGACGCGCGTGCCGCCGTCGACGCCATCGAGCCGGGCGCGTACGACAAGCTGTCGTACACGGCGCGCGTGCATGCCGAAAACCTCGTGCGTCGCTGCGACCCGGCGATCCTCGAGGCCAGCCTGCGGCAGCTCATCGAGCGCAAGCGCGACCTGGATTTCCCGTGGTTTCCGGCGCGCGTCGTGTGCCACGACATCCTCGGCCAGACCGCGCTCGTCGACCTGGCGGGTCTGCGGGATGCGATTGCGGAGCAGGGCGGCGATCCGGCCAAGGTCAATCCCGTGGTGCCGGTGCAGCTGATCGTCGACCACTCGCTCGCCGTCGAATGCGGCGGCTTCGATCCGAATGCGTTCGAGAAGAACCGCGCGATCGAAGACCGTCGCAACGAAGATCGCTTCCACTTCATCGACTGGACCAAGCTCGCGTTCAAGAACGTCGACGTGATTCCGCCGGGCAACGGGATCATGCACCAGATCAACCTGGAGCGAATGTCGCCCGTCATCCACGCGCAGGACGGCGTCGCCTTCCCGGATACGCTGGTCGGCACCGACAGCCACACGCCGCACGTCGATGCGCTCGGCGTGATCGCCGTCGGCGTCGGCGGTCTCGAAGCCGAAAGCGTCATGCTCGGTCGCGCATCGTGGATGCGCCTGCCCGACATCATCGGCGTGCGACTCACCGGCAAGCCGCAGCCCGGCATCACCGCCACCGACATCGTGCTGGCGCTGACCGAGTTCCTGCGCCAGCAGAAGGTGGTCGGTGCGTACCTCGAGTTCTTCGGCGAAGGCGCCTCCGCGTTGACGCTGGGCGATCGCGCGACGATCTCGAACATGGCGCCGGAGTACGGCGCGACGGCGGCGATGTTCTTCATCGACGCACAGACGATCACGTACCTGAAGCTCACGGGTCGCGACGACGCGCAGGTCAAGCTGGTCGAGACCTACGCGAAGCACACCGGGCTGTGGGCGGACAGCCTGCAGACCGCCGTGTACGAGCGCGTGCTGCAGTTCGACCTGTCGAGTGTCGTGCGCAACATGGCGGGCCCCTCGAATCCGCATGCGCGCGTGGCGACGAGCGATCTCGCTGCCAAGGGCATCGCGGGAGCGTGGACGGACGAGCCGGGCAAGATGCCCGACGGCGCCGTGATCATCGCGGCGATCACCAGTTGCACCAACACCAGCAATCCGCGCAACGTGATTGCGGCGGGACTGCTGGCTCGCAACGCGAACCGGCTCGGGCCTGCAAGCGCAAGCCGTGGGTGAAGAGCTCGCTGGCGCCCGGTTCCAAGGCCGTCGCGCTGTACCTCGACGAAGCGAAGCTGACCACCGAACTCGAACAGCTCGGGTTCGGCGTCGTCGCGTTCGCGTGCACCACGTGCAACGGCATGTCGGGTGCGCTCGATCCGCAGATCCAGCAGGAGATCATCGAGCGCGACCTGTATGCGACCGCCGTGCTCTCGGGCAATCGCAACTTCGACGGCCGCATCCACCCCTACGCGAAGCAGGCGTTCCTCGCCTCGCCGGCGCTGGTGGTGGCCTACGCCATTGCGGGCACGATCCGCTTCGACATCGAGAAGGATGCCTTCGGCACCGATGCAGCAGGCAAGCCGATCCTGCTCAAGGACCTGTGGCCGACGGATGCGGAGATCGATGCCGTCGTCGCGTCGAGCGTGAAGCCCGAGCAGTTCCGCAAGGTCTACGAGCCGATGTTCAGGATCAGCGTCGAATCGGGCCCGAAGGTGAGCCCGCTCTACGACTGGCGTGCGCAGAGCACGTACATCCGGCGGCCGCCGTACTGGGAAGGCGCGCTGGCCGGTGAGCGCGCGCTGAAGGGCATGCGACCGCTGGCGGTGCTCGGCGACAACATCACGACCGACCACCTTTCGCCGTCCAACGCGATCCTGCTGAACAGCGCGGCCGGCGAGTACCTCGCGAAAATGGGATTGCCGGAAGAAGACTTCAATTCCTACGCGACCCATCGCGGCGATCACCTGACGGCGCAGCGCGCCACCTTCGCCAATCCGACGCTCAAGAACGAGATGGTGGTCGTCGACGGCAAGGTGAAGCCGGGGTCGCTGGCGCGCATCGAGCCCGAAGGCAAGGTCACGCGCATGTGGGAAGCCATCGAGACCTACATGGCGCGCAAGCAGCCGCTGATCATCATCGCCGGCGCCGACTACGGGCAGGGCTCGTCGCGTGACTGGGCCGCCAAGGGCGTGCGGCTCGCCGGGCGTGGAAGCGATCGCGGCGGAAGGCTTCGAGCGCATCCACCGCACCAACCTGGTCGGCATGGGCGTGCTGCCGCTCGAGTTCAAGCCTGGCGTGAACCGCAAGACGCTGGGCATCGACGGTACGGAAACGTACGACGTCGTCGGCGAGCGCAAGCCGCGCGCGGAACTCACGCTGGTCATTCACCGCAGGAACGGCGAGCGTGTCGACGTGCCGGTGACGTGCCGGCTCGACACCGCCGAAGAAGTGTCGATCTACGAAGCGGGCGGCGTGCTGCAGCGCTTCGCGCGCGACTTCCTCGAGTCGACGAAGTGACGCACGCGCCGCAGATCAGCATTCCCGCCACCTACATGCGCGGCGGCACCAGCAAGGGCGTGTTCTTCCGCCTGCAGGACCTGCCGGTTGCCGCGCAGGTGCCGGGCGCGGCACGCGACGCGTTGCTGCTGCGCGTGATCGGCAGCCCCGACCCGTACGGCAAGCAGATCGACGGCATGGGTGGCGCGACGTCGAGCACGAGCAAGACGGTCATCGTGTCGAAGAGCGCGCGCGCGGATCACGACGTCGACTACCTGTTCGGGCAGGTCTCGATCGACAAGCCGTTCGTCGACTGGAGCGGCAACTGCGGCAATCTCTCGGCGGCGGTGGGACCGTTCGCCATCAGCAACGGCCTCGTCGATGCCAATCGCGTGCCCAGGGACGGCGTTGCGGTCGTGCGCATCTGGCAGGCCAACATCGGCAAGACGATCATCGCGCACGTGCCGATCACGAACGGCGCGGTGCAGGAGACGGGCGACTTCGAACTCGACGGCGTGACCTTCCCCGCCGCTGAAGTGCAGCTCGAATTCATGGATCCGGCCGCCGAAGAAGACGGTGCGGGTGGTTCGATGTTCCCCACCGGCCACCTGGTCGATGAACTCGAGGTGCCCGGCGTCGGCACGCTCAGGGCCACGATGATCAACGCGGGTATCCCGACGATTTTCGTGAACGCAGACGCGATCGGGTACACCGGCACCGAGCTGCAGGACGCGATCAACGGCGATGCCAGGGCGCTCGCCATGTTCGAGACGATTCGCGCGCACGGCGCGCTGCGCATGGGACTCATCAAGCACCTCGACGAAGCGTCCACGCGGCAGCACACGCCGAAGGTCGCGTTCGTCGCGGGACCCGCCGATTACACGGCGTCGAGCGGCAAGCGCGTCGCAGCCACCGACATCGACCTGCTGGTGCGGGCGCTGTCGATGGGCAAGCTCCACCACGCGATGATGGGTACCGCCGCAGTCGCGATCGGTACCGCCGCGGCCATTCCCGGCACGCTGGTGAACCTCGCAGCCGGTGGCGGTGCACGCACGGCGGTGCGTTTCGGTCATCCTTCCGGCACGTTGCGCGTTGGAGCCGAAGCCACGCAGGTCAACGGCGAATGGACCGTGACCAAGGCGATCATGAGCCGCAGTGCGCGGGTGCTGATGGAAGGGCGAGTGCGGGTCCCCGCGGCTTGATGGACGCCGCCGCGCACGATCCAGCGCCGCGCGTCTTCCCGGAGGCGGCCTACGAAGCCGCATTCCTCGCGCTCATGGACTCGCTGGCGTGCGCGTTCAAGGCGCTGCAGGATCCCGCGTGCACGAGGCTGCTCGGTGCGCTGGTGCCCGGCGCAACGATGGCTTTCGGCGCACGCGTTCCCGGCACGTCGTATCAACTCGATCCCGTACAGGCGGCGTTCAACGTCGGGACGATGGTCGGCTGGCACGAGGCGAACGACCCCGCGCTGGCAACCGCGTCCGGGCATCTCTCCGATAACCTCGGCGCGATACTCGCCGTGGCCGACTATCGCGCGCGCATGGCGATCGCCGAAGGCACGAGCCCGCCGACGGTCGCGCGACCTGTTCGCCGCCCTGATCGGCGCGCATGAGCACGCGTCGCTCGAATGGACTCGATCGGCGCGCGCGAGCAAGTCCGCATCCGCGACACCAGCTGACCGATGCCTGCGCGAGCCTGTCGGCGCGCTGCGCCCTGATACGAATTGCATCCGCTGCCGCGGCAGCGTCACTGTTGGGTGGAACCCGGGATCAGGTTGCTGCGGCGGTCGCGATCGCGCGCAGCGAGACGCCGGCGACCGAACATCTGGGCACGGCACACGAGCGCCGATACGCCTGAACGCTGGCGCGTCGGCGACGCCACCAGCCGCGGAGTGCGACTCGCGCTCATCGCCCTGACGGGGCAGCCAGTGCCTCGTTCGGCCTCACCTCAACCGAACGACGAGGCCACCCTGCAGACGTGACGTAATGACCGAGCTCGACCAGACCTGGCGGGCAGCAGCAGCGCCAATCGTCGAAAGCCGCATCCGCGACCGGTTTGCGGCCTGCGTGACCGCCCATTTCCCAACGGTGCAGGCAGGCAAGATTGCGTCGATGTTCGCGGATCGCGCGAAGCTCGAGGCTTTACCGGTCAATGAGTTGGTGTCGATGACGGTCCGGAACTGACCGCTGGCGCCAGCGGGGAAGGGGTTACGTCAGGACACATGCGCTGCGTCACAGTCCCGCGAGCGAGGGCCGGCATGAGGGTCCGGTGTATCCTTCCCCGATGACAGACCTCATCGAAGGGGCCCGCGGCCTCGGCATCGAACTCGACCCGGCGCAGTGCGCGAAACTGATCCAGCACCTCGACCTGCTCGACGACTGGAACACGCGCATGAACCTCACGGCCATCCGTGAGCGGCCAGCGCAGATCACGAAGCACATTCTCGACAGCCTGACGATGGTGCCCTGGCTGCGCGGCACGCGCGTTGCGGACATCGGCAGTGGCGCCGGCTTCCCGGGCATTCCGCTCGCGATCGTCGTGCCCGGCGTGCATTTCGTTCTCGTCGAGTCGGTCGGCAAGAAGTGCCGGTTCCTCGAATGCGTCCGCGAAACCCTGCAGCTGGACAACGTCGAAGTCGTGCAGTCGCGGGCTGAAGGCTACAAGCCGATGGATCGCTTCGACACGGTCATCGCGCGGGCCGTCGGCCCGTTGGCGGACCTGGTCAAGCATGCGGGCGGACTGGTGGCGGGCGGCGGCCGGCTGCTCGCGATGAAGGGGCGCTATCCCGAGGACGAACTCGCGAAAAAGCTCAGCGGCTGGAAGGTCGTGGCCGTCCACCCGTTGCACGTGCCGGGACTCGAAGAGGAACGCCACCTCGTCGAACTCGCCCACTCCCACGAAAAAGTCTGATTCCTGCGCCCTCCTGTATCCTTAGGCGCTCCATGAAACGTGTCATCGCAGTCGCGAACCAGAAAGGCGGGGTCGGCAAGACGACGACCTCCGTCAACCTCGCTGCGTCGCTCGCCGCGACGCACCGCAAGGTGCTGCTCATCGATTGCGATCCGCAGGGCAACGCCACGATGGGTTGCGGCGTCGACAAGAACAACCTCGAGCACTCGATGACCGACGTGCTGCTCGGCGACTGCGAACTGACGGCTGCGCTCGTTCCCGTCGATCCCGGCAACTTCACGCTGCTGCCCGGCAACCAGGACCTGGTCGCCGCGGAAGTGCAGTTGATGAGCATGATCGGCCGCGAGGTGCGGCTGCGGAACGCGCTGAAGTCGGTCCGCGACAACTACGACGTCGTCATCATCGACTGCCCGCCGGCGCTGAACCTGCTGACGCTCAACGCGCTCGTCGCCGCCGACAGCGTGCTCGTGCCGATGCAGTGCGAGTACTACGCGCTCGAAGGTCTCTCGGCGCTGATGAACACGGTCGAGCAGATCCGTGCGAGCGTGAATCCCGATCTCGTGCTCGAAGGCATCCTGCGCACGATGTACGACCCGCGCAACAACCTCTCGAACGAGGTGTCGGGCCAGTTGCTGATGCACTTCGGCGACAAGGTGTTCCGCACGGTGATCCCGCGCAACGTGCGGCTCGCGGAAGCGCCGAGCTTCGGCAAGGCCGTGCTGTTCCACGACAAGGATTCGCGCGGCGCGCTTGCGTACCTCGCGCTGGCCGGCGAGATGATCCGCCGCGAAGAAGAAGCGCTGGCGGGACCCGCGCCCGAGCCCGACGAAGAAGAGTGATCCCTCGGAAATAGCGGGACGCTCACCTATTCCTCGAATCGAGGAAATAGGTGAGCGTCCCCTATTTCCGCAATGGCACCTGCAGCGTCAGCAGCACGGCTTCCGTGCCGTTGTTCGGGTGCTCCAATCCACCGTTCGAAATGTGCAGGCCCGCGAGCCCGAGCCGCAGCCCGTTGTCGAAGCGCCGCGCGAACTGGATGCCGGTCTGGAACTCCAGGTGATCGCGCGGACCGATCACGTCGCCGTTGATGAACCACCCGGTCGCAAGGCTCGGCGTGACGTACCAGCGCTTGCCCAGCGCGAAATCGCGGCGCACGTCCACGTACATGAAGGCGATGCCGTCGGGTCCCACGGCAAAACCGGCACCGGGCGCCAGGCGCCACTTCGTCAGCGGCCGCGCGACATAGGTCACGCCGACGCTGTAGGGGTAGTCGTAGGCCTCGACCAGTGCGAACACACCGGCGGCAAACAACAATGACGGCGAATCGATGACCTGCGCGGGCGGGACCGACGCAGCGTCCGGGCGCACGGAATCTGCCGGCGATTCAACGGCCTGTGCAGCGTCGGTGGCTGCGGCCGAGGCCGTGCCAATGCTGCCGCAACAACTGATCAGTCCACCCAGCAGCAGGGCGGCAACGGGACGCATGCAAGCCTCCGGCTCGTACTCGATTCGGCGGGGTTTCCTGCGCCCTCGCGACGCGGGCGGCATAATAGTCCGCTATGGCAACAAAGCGACCCTCCCTCGGACGGGGCCTCGAGGCTCTGCTCGGTTCCGTCACGCCGGCGCACGCCCCGACTCCCGCAGCGGCGGTCGATGCACCCGGCACGTCTTCCGCGCAGGCCGCCTCGCCGGCCAGGCTCACCAGCGCGCCGCGCGATGAGGAGCTCACGCGCGTCCCGGTCGACCTGCTGCAGCGCGGTCGCTACCAGCCGCGCCTCGACATGCGGCCCGAAAGCCTGGAGGAACTGGCGAACTCGATCCGCGCCCAGGGCGTCGTCCAGCCGATCGTCGTGCGTCCGCTCGCGGCCCAGAAATCCGGCGAGCCGATCCGCTACGAGATCATCGCGGGCGAGCGTCGCTGGCGGGCCGCGCAGATGGCCGGCCTGCACGACATCCCGGCCGTCGTCCGCATCGTGCCCGACGAAGCCGCGGTCGCGATGTCGCTCATCGAGAACATCCAGCGCGAGAACCTGAACCCGCTCGAGGAGGCCCGCGCCCTCGATCGCCTGATCCGCGAATTCGACGTCACGCACCAGCAGGCCGCCGATGCGGTCGGCCGTTCGCGCGCGTCCGTCAGCAACCTGCTGCGCTTGCTCGAGCTCGCCGACGAAGTGAAGACGCTGGTCGAGCACCGCCAGCTCGAGATGGGTCATGCCCGCGCGTTGCTCGGGTTGACGCAGCCGCGACAGCAGGCCGAGGTCGGCGCCCTGGTCGCGAAGAAGGGTCTTTCGGTCCGCGAGACCGAAGCGCTGGTGAAGCGGATGCTCGCCCACGGCGACAAAGCCAACCGCAAGGACGACGCGGACGACCCGCGGCCCGACCCCAACATCACCCGACTCGAGCAGGACCTGGCGGACAAGCTCGGTGCCAAGGTGTCGCTGCAGCACGCGCTGACCGGCAAGGGCAAGCTCGTGATCGCGTACAACAGCCTCGATGAGCTGGACGGAATCCTCGCGCACATTAAGTAGCGTAGCTACTGTAGTGTGCGAGGGGTTAGGGGATAGGGGTTAGGGGATAGTCGAGCCGAGCTTATCAATCTGACGACTTCGATCTCCGTCGCTGACTGGCCGCATGAATCAGATGCATCAGCTGCGTTCCGACTAACCCCTATCCCCTATCCCCTAACCCCTTCCCGCGCATCTGCCGCACAGCGGCAGATGCGGATTTGAAGCACTGCAAAAAGGTCCCTATACTTCCGCGCCTTTCCGGAAGCCGCGCCTCGGCGTGAGCCTGCCCGGGTAACGGATTTCAACGCCACCCGTGGCCGGCCAACCGGCATGACGTGGCTTTTTTGTTGCCCGGATCTGGATGAGGCCTTGAGCAACCTCGACGTGCAGAAAGGCCGGCGCCAGGCGCTGGCCGTCGTGCTGAGTCAGGTCCTGCTCGGGGCGATCGTCGCGGCCGTGTGTTTCGCGATCGCGGGTTCCCGTGCGGGCGCATCGGCGCTGCTGGGAGCCGGCATCGGCGTGGCGGCGACGAGCTTGATGGCCTTCGCGATGCTGCGGCACGGCGAAGGCGCGACGCTGATGCGGGCCACGATCGGGTTCTTCCTGGGGTGGCTGGTGAAGGTCGGCTTCACCGTCGCGTTGCTGGTGACCGCGTTCCGGTCACCGAACGTCGAGGCGGTCCCGCTGCTCGCAGCGTACGTCGCGACGTTCTTTGGGTACTGGTTTGGGGCGGCTCGCCTGGGCGAGCCCACGAAGCAACAATAGTGCCGGTCGGAGTGGGTAACAGACAATGTCCGCCGCTGAGCACGCCGCAGGTCCCGCGAACAGCACCGAGTACATCACCCACCACCTGACCCACCTGAAGGTCGGCGAGGGGTTCTGGTCCTTCCACGTCGACACGATCTTCATGTCGGTGGTGCTCGGCATCTGTCACGCTGGGCCTGTTCTGGTCGGCTTCGCGCAAGGCGACGGCCGGCGTGCCCTCCAAGTGGCAGGCCTTCGTCGAGATCGTCGTCGAGTTCATCGACACCACGGTCAAGGAAGTCTTCCACCTCGACCGCTCGTTCCTGGCGCCGCTCGCCCTCACGATCTTCGTGTGGGTGTTCATGATGAACGCGATGGACCTGCTGCCGCTCGACCTGCCCGGCAAGATCGCGGCGCTGTTCGGCATCCATTACTGGCGCGTGGTGCCGACGGCCGACGCCAACACCACGTTCGCGATGTCGATCACCGTGCTGCTCGTCGTGCTGTACTTCTGCGTTCAAGGCGAAGGGCGCGGGCGGCTACATGCACGAGCTGTTCACGGCGCCGTTCGGCGCGCAATCCGGTGCTCTGGATCCCGAACTTCTTCCTGAACCTGGTCGAGCTGCTGTCGAAGCCGGTTTCGCTCGCCATGCGACTCTTCGGCAACATGTACGCGGGCGAGCTCGTGTTCATGCTGATCGCGCTGCTCGGCGCCGGCGTCTTCACGTTCACCGTGGGCAGCGCCGTCGGCTTCCTCGGCCAGCTGCTGATGGGCGTCGGCCTGGGCGATCTTCCACATCCTGATCATCGTGCTGCAAGCGTTCATCTTCATGGTGCTGACCGTCGTGTACTCCGCGATGGCCACCGAGCACCACTAGAGAGACGCTCGCCGCTTCACTTCATTCCTTTCCCGTTTACTGCAACCGCACTTTCCGCCAGGAGATTGAGATGGAAAACCTCGCGCTCATCGCACAGGTCCAGAGCTACACCGCGATCGCACTCGGCCTGATCATCGGCCTCGGCGCCATCGGCGCCTGCATCGGCATCGGCATCATGGGCTCGAAGTTCCTCGAGGCGGCCGCCCGCCAGCCGGAACTGATCCCGACGCTGCAGGGCCGCATGTTCCTGCTCGCCGGCCTCATCGACGCGGCGTTCCTGATCGGCGTGGCGCTCGCGATGTTCTTCGCGTTCGCGAACCCGCTGCTCGCCCGCTTCGGTTAACCGGCACTGACGCGAGGACGTCGTCATGGATATCAATGCGACGCTGCTCGGCCAGATGCTGGTTTTCGGGATCCTGATCTGGTTCTCCTGGAAGTTCATCTGGCCGCCGCTCACCAAGGCGATCGAAGACCGACAGAAGAAGATCGCGGAAGGTCTTGCCGCCGCTGAGCGCGGCCAGACCGAGCTGCAGAGCGCCCACGGGGAAGCCCAGGTGATCATCAACGCGGCCCGCGACCAGGCCAAGAAGATCGTCGACCAGGCGCACAAGCGCGAGGTCGAGATCGTCGATGAAGCGCGCTCGACCGCCCTGGAAGAGGGCAAGCGCATCGTCGACAGCTCGCGGCAGGACGCAGCGCAGGAAAAGTCCCGCGCCCGCGACGAGTTGCGCAAGGACGTGGCCAGCCTGGCCGTGGCCGGCGCTTCGCGTCTGCTGCAGCGAGAGATCGACCCGAAGGCACACGCCGACCTGATCGAGCAACTGGCCCGCGAAATCGAGGGCGCCAAGGCCTGAGGGCCTCGGCACCGCGACAACGGGACCTGGAGTAACGATGCATGGCTGAGAAAGCCACGGTAGCGAGACCCTACGCCAAGGCGGCTTTCGCCCACGCGCGGGACAAGAACACGCTCGACGCCTGGTCGGGCTGGCTTGGAACCGCGCGCGCGGTCGTCATGAGCGACGAGTTCAAGGCGTTCGAGAGCAGCCCCGGCGTCGGCAAGCAGCAGCTCAAGGAGCTGGTGGCCAACGTCTGCGGCGACGCGCTCGACGCGCAACGGCCGTGCGTTGCTCGACCTGCTCGCCGAGAACGGCCGCATCGACTACCTGCCCGAGATCGCCGAGCACTTCGACGAGCTGAAGGCCGAGCACCAGAACGTCGCCGACGTCGAGGTCGTCTCGGCCGCCGAGCTCAACGACGCCCAGCGCGAGCGCCTCGCCGGCGCCCTGCGCGCACGACTGCGCCGCGACGTGCGGTTGCATTGCACTGTCGATCCTTCGTTGATCGGCGGCGCGGTGGTGCGCTCGGGCGACATGCTCATCGACGGCTCGATCGCGAACAAGCTCCAGCGCCTCGGCACCGACCTGACGACTGGCTGACGACCGAAAACGATTCAACGGCCCACGCCGCGCATTGCGGCAGGCCTGCAGAGGATTGGCAACATGTCCATCAAGGCTTCTGAGATCAGCGAACTGATCAAGGCACGCATCCAGAACTTCACGGCCGCAACCGAGGCTCGCAGCGTCGGCAGCGTCGTGTCGGTGACGGACGGCATCGTGCGCATCCACGGACTGCAGGACGTGATGCAGGGCGAAATGCTCGAGTTCCCGAAGAACACGTTCGGCCTCGCGCTCAACCTCGAGCGTGACTCGGTCGGCGCGGTCATCCTGGGTGAGTACGAGCACATCTCGGAAGGCGACACGGTCAAGTGCACCGGCCGCATCCTCGAAGTGCCCGTCGGCACCGAGCTGATCGGGCGCGTCGTCAACTCGCTCGGCCAGCCGATCGACGGCAAGGGCCCGATCGACGCGAAGGAATTCGACGTCATCGAGAAGGTGGCCCCGGGCGTCATCGCCCGCAAGTCGGTCAGCCAGCCGGTGCAGACCGGCCTCAAGTCGATCGACGCGATGGTGCCGATCGGCCGCGGCCAGCGCGAACTGATCATCGGCGACCGCCAGACCGGCAAGACTGCCGTCGCGGTCGACACGATCATCAACCAGAAGGGCAAGGACCTCATCTGCATCTACGTCGCGATCGGCCAGAAGGCCTCGACGATCTCGAACGTGGTGCGCAAGCTCGAAGAAACCGGCGCGATGGCGTACACGATCGTCGTCGCCGCCTCGGCGTCCGAATCGGCCGCGATGCAGTACATCGCCCCGTACTCGGGCTGCACGATGGGCGAGTACTTCCGCGACCGCGGCCAGGACGCCCTGATCATTTATGACGACTTGACCAAGCAGGCGTGGGCCTACCGCCAGGTCTCGCTGCTGCTGCGCCGCCCGCCGGGCCGCGAAGCGTATCCGGGCGACGTGTTCTATCTCCACAGCCGCCTGCTCGAGCGCGCCGCGCGCGTCAACGAGGAGTACGTCGAGAAGTTCACCAAGGGTGCCGTGAAGGGCAAGACCGGCTCGCTCACCGCGCTGCCGATCATCGAGACGCAGGCCGGCGACGTGTCCGCGTTCGTCCCGACCAACGTGATCTCGATCACCGACGGCCAGATCTTCCTCGAGACCGACCTGTTCAACGCCGGCATCCGTCCCGCCATCAACGCGGGCATCTCGGTGTCGCGCGTCGGCGGCGCCGCGCAGACCAAGGTCATCAAGAAGCTCGGCGGCGGCGTCCGCCTGGCGCTCGCGCAGTACCGTGAACTCGCGGCGTTCGCGCAGTTCGCCTCGGACCTCGACGACGCGACCCGCAAGCAGCTCGAGCGCGGCAAGCTCGTGACCGAGCTCATGAAGCAGCCGCAGTACTCGCCGCTGTCGGTCGCCGAGCAGGCGATCACGCTGTTCGGCGTGACCAAGGGCTACTTCGACGACGTCGAAGTGAAGCGCGCGCTGGCGTTCGAAGTGGCGCTGCGCAGCCACGTGAAGAGCAAGTACAAGGACCTGTTCGACCGCATCGAGACGAAGCAAGGACCTGAACGCCGACGACGAGAAGGCGCTCGTGGCCGCGATCGAAGACTTCAAGAAGAACGGCGCGTACTGAGCCCCGTTCCTCACTCGCCGCACAGGTAGCAGAAAGACATGGCCGGAACCAAGGAAATCCGCCTCAAGATCAAGAGCGTGCAGAACACGCGCAAGATCACGAAGGCGATGGAAATGGTCGCTGCCTCGAAGATGAAGAAGGCGCAGGAGCGCATGCGGCGCGGCCGCCCGTACGCCCAGCGCCTGCTCGACATCACGATGCACGCGGCGCGCGCCAACACGGAATACAAGCACCCGCTGCTCACGCGGCGCGCGACCGTGAAGCGCGTCGGCGTCGTCGTCATCACGACCGACAAGGGCCTGTGCGGCGGCCTCAACACCAACGTGCTGCGCCTCGTGCTGAACCAGCACAAGGAATGGCTGACGCAGGGCATCGAGGCCGAGTACTGCACGATCGGCAACAAGGGCCTCGGCTTCATCAACCGCATGGGCGGCAAGATCGTGTCGCAGGTCACCAACTACGGCGACCACCCGCAGCTCGAGCGCCTGATCGGCCCGGTGAAGATGCTCATCGACGGCTTCCTCGAAGGCCGCCTCGACGAGGTGCACATCTTCTCCACGCGCTTCGTCAACACGATGAAGCAGGAGCCGACGCACGCGACGATGATCCCGATCCCGCAGGAATGGGTCCTGCCGACCGGCCAGGTCATGAAGGCGAACGTCGGTGAAGGCAACTGGGACTACCTGTACGAGCCGGACCCGAAGGCGGTGCTCGACCAGCTGCTCGTGCGCTACCTCGAGACCGTCGTGTACCAGGCGGCAACCGACAACATCGCGTCCGAGCAGTCGGCGCGCATGGTGGCGATGAAGGCCGCTTCGGACAACGCGCGGAACATCATCGACGAGCTGCAGCTCGTCTACAACAAGAGCCGGCAGGCCTCGATCACGAAGGAACTCTCCGAGATCGTGGGCGGCGCGGCGGCCGTCTAGCCACTTTCTTACTAGTCACTACTCACTAGTCACTAATTCACTTTTTCAGGCAAACGACCATGTCACAAGCATTCGGCACCATCGTCCAGACCATCGGCGCGGTCATCGACATCGAGTTCCCGCGCGATGCGATGCCCAGGGTGTACGACGCGCTCGTCCTCGAGGACAGCGGCAACACGCTGGCCGAAAAGGGCCTGACGTTCGAAGTCGAGCAGCAGCTCGGCGACGGCGTCGTGCGCACCATCGCGCTCGGCTCGTCCGACGGCCTGCAGCGCGGCATGAAGGTGCGCAACACGGGCGCGGCGATCTCGGTGCCGGTCGGCCCGGGCGTGCTCGGTCGCGTCATGGACGTGCTCGGCCGCCCGATCGACGAGCGTGGCCCGATCCAGTCCGACGAGCGCCGCGGCATCCACCAGCCCGCGCCGAAGTTCGACGAGCTGTCGCCGTCGGTCGAACTGCTCGAGACCGGCATCAAGGTCATCGACCTGATCTGCCCGTTCGCGAAGGGCGGCAAGATCGGCCTGTTCGGCGGCGCCGGCGTGGGCAAGACCGTGAACATGCTCGAGCTGATCAACAACATCGCGAAGGAGCACTCGGGCCTGTCGGTGTTCGCCGGCGTCGGCGAGCGCACGCGCGAGGGCAACGACTTCTATCACGAGATGTCGGACGCCAAGGTCATCGTGCAGGAAGACCTGAGCCAGTCGAAGGTGGCGATGGTGTTCGGCCAGATGAACGAGCCGCCGGGCAACCGCCTGCGCGTCGCGCTCACCGGCCTGACGATGGCCGAGCGCTTCCGCGACGAAGGCCGCGACATCCTGTTCTTCGTCGACAACATCTACCGCTTCACGCTCGCCGGCACCGAAGTGTCCGCGCTGCTCGGCCGCATGCCGTCGGCGGTGGGTTACCAGCCGACGCTGGCCGAGGAAATGGGCCGCCTGCAGGAACGCATCACGTCGACCAAGGTCGGCTCGATCACGTCGATCCAGGCCGTGTACGTTCCCGCGGACGACCTGACCGACCCGTCGCCGGCCACCACGTTCGGCCACCTCGACGCGACCGTCGTGCTCTCGCGCGACATCGCCTCGCTCGGCATCTACCCGGCCGTGGACCCGCTCGACTCGACGTCGCGCCAGGTCGACCCGAACGTCATCGGCGAAGAGCACTACGAGACGACCCGCGCGGTGCAGGCCGTGCTGCAGCGCTACAAGGAACTGCGCGACATCATCGCGATCCTCGGCATGGACGAGCTGTCGCCGGAAGACAAGCTGGCCGTGTCGCGCGCCCGCAAGATCCAGCGCTTCCTGTCGCAGCCGTTCCACGTCGCCGAAGTGTTCACCGGCAGCCCGGGCAAGTACGTGCAGCTGAAGGACACGATCCGCGGCTTCAAGGCGATCGTGAACGGCGAGTACGACCACCTGCCGGAGCAGGCGTTCTACATGATCGGCGCGATCGAAGAGGCCGTCGAGAAGGCCAAGACGCTTCAGTAGGGGTTAGGGGATAGGGGTAGGGGTTAGTCGGAAAAGCGGCGTTCTCCCAAGACCACTGTTCACCAGTCACTGGTAAAAATATGGCCACAATCCGCATCGATGTCGTCAGCGCCGAAGAAGCGATCTACTCGGGTGAAGCCGAGTTCGTCGTGCTTCCGGGCATCGCTGGCGAGCTCGGCATCTACCCGCGCCACGCCCCGCTGATCACGCAGATCAAGGCCGGCGTCGTGCGCATCAAGGTGCCGGGCAAGACCGAAGAAGAGATGGTGTACGTGCAGGGCGGCTTCCTCGAAGTGCAGCCCGACCACATCAACGTCCTCTCCGACACGGCGATTCGCGCCGCCGACCTCGACGAAGCGAAAGTGCTCGAGGCGAAGCGCCTGGCCGAAGAAGCGCTGCGCGCACGCAGCGAGAAGCAGGAAATCGCGAGCGTCGAAGCCGAGCTGTCGGCCCTGTCGGCCCAGCTGCAGGCGATCCAGAAGCTGCGCAAGACGCGCTGACTACTCTCCCGCTAGCGGGAAGGCGCACGAAGGCGGGAAGGGCCGCGCAGAAGTCGGGACTCAAAGAAAAGGGCCCGCTCGTGCGGGCCCTTCTCGTTTCCGGAAGCCGGTGCGCCGGATTACTTGAGGTCGAGCTTGCGGATCATCTCGCTGCCGACCATGCGTGCGCATCTTGCCGCGCGCCATGCATCGCGGCGTCGCGCTGATCCTGGTTGCCGATCAGCTTTTCCTGGATCGCATCGTGCGGTCGGCGAGACCGTCCATCGCGGCCATGTTCTTGTAGGTCACGATCAGGTAGAGATCCGGATCGTCCGGGCTGCGCGGCGTCGTCTGGTAGACCGACCAGTCCAGAATGATGCCGGCCTTCTTCTGCTCTTCCATGAGCTGCTTGTAGGTCGTGCCCAGGTACTTCATGTAGGTCTCGAACATGCCCGGCTCCGTCCGGATCGCCGACACCATCGATACCGGTCCCTCCGTGTACGGACGATCCGCTGCCTGAACGGCTCCCGTCGACTGCGACGAATGCAAACAGTCCTGCGAGTGCGCCGAGCGCACGTGACTTGATCTTCATGCTGAATCCCCTCTTGTACGTCTTTATGCAAGCGGAGCGTCTATGCGCCCGCCCATTGCCTACTGGGGAGAGCTGCCCCGTGGGGCGACAATCTACGCTCACGCTTAGATTCGGTCATGCCGCACTGCAGTAGAGCAACGGCCGGGCAGTGAACGCTGTCGATTTGCTGCGCCGAACCTTTCAGTCGCAACGAATGGCTGCTATACCGCCCGTTCGGGGTGCCAGGTGCGACCAAGATCGGCTCGGCACCGCGCTACTAAAATGCAAGGGGGAAGCAGCATGAAGACTTCAATGATCAGCCCAGTGCTGATGGGCGTCCTGTTGCTTGCTGGACCAGGCCTATGCCGGCGACGACCCGAAAGTGGCGGCTGAAATCATGGCGCTGGCGCGCGCGCAATGGGCTGCGGAAGTCGCCGGCAAGAGCCCTGCCGACCAGATGGTGGACACGGCCGACGATTACACGGAATTCAACGGCGACTATCCGGTCCGCATCGATGGCAAGGCGCTGAACCTGCGCATGTGGGAGGCGTTCAGCTCGGACGGATCGAAGTCGATGCTCGGGGACATGACGAACGCCAAGGTGCAGGTCTATGGCGATACGGCCATCCTCACCTACAACTTCGTCGGCGTTAGCCGCGACAAGGACGGCAAGCTGTCCCCGAACGCGGCAAAGTCGACCCGTGTGTACTGCGAAGATCAACGGCAAGTGGATGCTGGTGCACGCGAACTTCGCCCCGGCGGCCTCGAAGTACTGATCGAGCCTGCGGCCGCGCGACCGGCCACTTGATCGGCCTGCGGTGCCCCTGCGAGGCTCCTGCGCTGGCAGGGGCACATTGCCAGCGTCCGGTACAATGGCGGGATACCGTCCAGCAACCGGATCGCAAATGCCCATTTCCGTCGTCATCCTGGCTGCCGGCCAGGGCAAGCGCATGAAGTCGGACCTGCCGAAGGTCCTGCAGCCCGTCGCGGGCCGCCCGCTCCTCAAGCACGTCATCGATACCGCGCGCGAGCTGTCCGCCAGCGACATCCACGTCGTCTACGGTCACGGCGGCGAACGCGTGCGCGAAGCGCTGGCCGCGGAGAACGTCACCTGGGCATTGCAGGCCGAGCAGCTCGGCACCGGGCATGCCGTGCAGCAGGCGATGCCGGGCGTGCCGGACGATCACCTGGTGCTGATCCTGTTCGGCGACGTGCCGCTGGTGCAGGCCGCCACGATGCAGCGCCTCGTCGACGCCGCCGCCAACGGCGAGGCGCTCGGCGTGCTGAGCGTGCGCATGAAGGACCCGACCGGCTACGGCCGCATCGTGCGCGACCGCGCGGGTACGGTTGCGCGCATCGTCGAGCACAAGGACGCGAACCAGAAGGAACGCGCGATCGACGAAGTGAACACCGGTCTGATGGCGGCTTCGGCGCAAGCGCATGCGTGAATGGCTGGCGCAGCTGCGCAACGACAACGCGCAGGCGCGAGTACTACCTGACGGACGTCGTGGTGATGGCGGCGAAGGCGGGGCTCAAGGTCAACGCGATCCTGGCCGACCGCGAAGACGAAGTGCTCGGCGTCAACGACAAGGTGCAGCTCGCCGAAGTCGAGGCCGTGTATCGCAAGCGTCGTGCGACCGAACTCATGCTGCAGGGCGTGACGCTGGTCGATCCCGCCCGCTTCGATGCGCGCGGTCCCGTCACCGTCGGTCGCGACGTGCACATCGACGTCAACGTCGTGCTCGAAGGCAAGGTCACGCTCGGCAACCGCGTGCGCATCGGGCCGAACGTGCTGATCCGCGACAGCGTGATCGACGACGATGCCGAGATCCACGCGAACTGCGTGCTCGACCGGGCGAAGGTCGGCGCGCGTGCCATCGTCGGGCCGTATGCACGATTGCGACCGGATGCCGTGCTGCACGAGGAAGTGCACGTCGGCAATTTCGTCGAGGTGAAGAAGTCCGAGCTGCATCGCGGCGCCAAGGCCAACCACCTCACGTACCTCGGCGATGCGACGATCGGTGAGAAAGTGAACGTCGGCGCGGGCACCATCACCTGCAACTACGACGGCGTGAACAAGTGGCGCACGGAGATCGGCGCGGGCGCGTTCATCGGCTCGGGCTCGATGCTGGTGGCACCGGTGAAGATCGGTGCCGGCGCGACGATCGGCGCCGGTTCGACCATCACCAAGGACGCCCCCGACGACAAGCTCACGCTCGAGCGCAGCAAGCAGCTGACGCTCGACGGCTGGAAGCGCCCGGTGAAGCAGCCCAAGGGCTGACCGCATGCTCGAGATCCGGCGCAGCACGAGTGCTGGAATGGAGCGACCCACCGCCCCGTGCGCCGGCTGCTGGCTGCACGTCACGCAACCTACGGCGGCCGACCTGGCGGTCGTGCGTGAGTTCGGCGTCCCGGCCGCGCTGCTCGATCACGTCGCCGACATCGACGAGCGTCCGCGCGTCGAGCACGACGGCGAATGCGTGCTCGTCGTGATGAATTATCCGTTGCGACGCGACGAGAGCGACGGGACCGCCGTGGCGGACCCTGCCGCTCAGCGTGTTGCTGACGCCGCAGGGCATCGTCACGATCAGCCAGGCCACGACGCCTTTCCTGCAGCCGCTGCTCGATGGCCAGGTGCAGGGCGCTCACCACCGACCGTGGATCCGAATTCGTGCTGCGCGTGTTCTGGCAACTGGCCGACGCTTGCCTGCGCGGGTTGCGCGAGATCAATGCCGGCGTCGAAAGCCTCGAGAACGAACTGAAGCGCTCGCTGCGGAACGAGGAGGTGCTCGGCCTGCTCGATTTCCAGAAGAGCCTGACTTACTTCGCGACCGGCCTGAAGGCGAACGAGCTGGTGCTCGAGCGCCTGCAACGCGTGCCGACCCTGCACTGGGCCGACCAGGACCAGGAACTGCTCGACGACGTGCGCGTCGAGCTGCGCCAGGCGATCGAGATGGTCGACATCGCCGACCACGTGCTCAGCGACATGATGGATGCGTTCGCGTCGATCGTGTCGAACAACCTGAACTCCGTGATGAAGGTGCTGACCTCGGTCACCATCGTCCTGGCCGTGCCGACGCTGATCGCCAGTCTCTACGGCATGAACGTCGGGCTGCCCGGGTGCGCACAGTCCGCTGGCCTTCGCGGGGATCGTCGCGCTGAGCGTGGCCATCTGCGGCGGGCTGTTCTTCGTGTTCCGCCGTCGCAACTGGCTCTAGCGGAGATTCGATGCACGCAGCGTGGTTCGAGAAATTCGGCGCAGCGCGCGACGTGCTGGTGCTCGGCGAAAGGCCCAACACCTGTGCCGCAACCCGGCGAGGTACTGGTGCGTCTGCGCACGAGCGGCGTGAACCCGTCCGACGTCAAAAAGCGCGCGGGCTCCTTTCCGGGACTGCTCAACGACGGCTATGTCATTCCCAACAGCGACGGTGCGGGTGTGATCGAAGCCGTGGGAGAGGGCGTCGATGCGAAGCGCATCGGCGAAAAGGTCTGGGTGTACCAGGCCCAGTTCGGCCGCCGGTTCGGCACGGCCGCGCAGTACGTCGCACTCGATTCCGTGCGTGCAGTGAACCTGCCGATCGAGGCCGGTTTCGACGTGGGCGCCTGCGCTGGCATTCCGATCATGACCGCGCACCGGTGCGTGCACGCGGACGGGCCCACGGCCGGCCAGACCATCCTCGTCACGGGCGGCGCCGGGCGCGTCGGGTACTACGCGATCCAGTGGGCGAAGATGGCCGGCGCGAAGGTGATCGCTTCGGCGAGCAACGCGCGCGACGAGGCAGTGTGTCGCGAGGCCGGTGCGAAGCATGTGTTCAATCACCGGGAGCCCGGTTGGGGCGAGCGCGTCAAGGCGCTGAACGGCGGCAAGCCGGTCGACCGGGTGATCGACGTCGAGTTCGGGGCCAACCTGCCCGAGGTGCTCGACTGCATCCGCACCAGCGGCGTCATCGCGACGTATTCGTCGACGCAGGTGAAGGAGCCGCAGCTGCCGTTCCTGCGCATCATGTACCTGGACCTGACCATCCACTTCGTCATCGTCTACTCGATGCCGGAGGCGGCGAAGAAGCACGCGATCGCTGACATCACCCAGGCCTTCCGTCACGGCATGCTGCAGCACCGGTTCGCCGGCCGGATGCCGCTGGCCGACATCGCGCGCGCCAACGAGCTGGTCGAGCAGGGCGGCTCGAACGGCTGCGTCGTGATCAAG
>CAWHEA010000041.1:0-68924 GCA_963828265.1 uncultured Gammaproteobacteria bacterium
CCCGACAGGAACTTGTCGCACGCCGCCGCCGCGCCGCGGCCTTCGTTGATCGCCCACACGACCAGCGACTGGCCGCGCCGGCAATCGCCCGCCGCGAACACGCCCTTCAGGTTCGTCGCGTAGCGGCCATGCTCGGCCTGCACGTTGCTGCGCGTGTCGCAGTCGACGCCGAGGTCCTTGAGCAGCGGCTGCTCGGGGCCGAGGAAGCCCATCGCGAGCAGCGCGAGCTGCGCAGGCCGGACCTGCTCGGTGCCAGGCACTTCGACCGGCACCATCGCGCCCTTGTCGTTGCGCTGCCACTTCACCTCGACCGTCACGATCGACTCGAGGTTGCCGCTGGCGCCGCCCACGAACTTCTTGACCGTCGTCAGGTACACGCGCGGATCGTCGCCGTACTTCGCCGCGGCCTCTTCCTGGCCGTAGTCCATCTTGTAGACCTTGGGCCACTCCGGCCACGGGTTGTCGTTGGCGCGCTCGACCGGCGGCCGCGGCCATGATCTCGATCTGCGTGACGCTCTTGCAGCCCTGGCGCAGCGCCGTGCCGACGCAGTCGGTGCCGGTGTCGCCGCCACCGATGACGACGACGTCCTTGCCGCGGGCATGGACCGGTGAGTGGTCCGAGCCGCCATTCAGCAGCGCGCGCGTGCTTGCCGTGAGGTACTCCATCGCGAAGTGCACGCCACGCAGGTCGCGGCCTTCGACGGGCAGGTCACGCGGCTGCGTGGCACCCGTGCAGATGACCGTCGCGTCGAAATCGCGCAGCAGCAACTGCGCCTCGACGTTCTCGCCGACGTTCGCGTTGCAGAAGAACTTGATGCCTTCGGCTTCGAGCAGCTTGATCCGGCGCTCGACGACGGCCTTCTTGTCGAGCTTCATGTTCGGGATGCCGTACATCAGCAGGCCGCCCGGACGGTCTTCGCGCTCGAGCACCGTGACCAGGTGACCGGAGCGATTCAACTGCTGCGCGGCCGCGAGTCCGGCCGGACCCGAGCCGATCACCGCGACCTTCTTGCCGGTGCGCGTCGCCGGCGGTTCCGGCAGCACCCAGCCTTCGTCCCAGCCGCGGTCGATGATCTCGTTCTCGATGTTCTTGATCGTGACCGGCGGTTCGTTGATGCCGAGCACGCACGATCCTTCGCACGGAGCCGGGCACACGCGGCCGGTGAACTCCGGGAAGTTGTTCGTCATGTGCAGGCGGTCGAGCGCTTCGCGCCAGAGCCCGCGGTAGACGAGGTCGTTCCACTCGGGAATCACGTTGTTGATCGGGCAGCCGGCGGCCATGCCGCTGATCAGCTTGCCCGTGTGGCAGAACGGCACGCCGCAGTCCATGCAGCGGGCGCCCTGGTGACGGAGACGTTTCTCCTCCAGGTGCGGGTGGAACTCGTTCCAGTCGCCGATGCGCTCGAGTGGCGCGCGGTCGACAGGAAGTTCGCGCAGGTATTCGATGAATCCGGTTGGCTTGCCCATCGTCGTCTTCTGCTCAGTTGCCGCCGACGCGCGCGAGGTCGCGTGCGTTCTGTTCGAAAGCCACCATGATCGCCTCGTCGCCGACGAGCCCCTGCTCCTCGGCGCGCGCGATGCAGGCCAGCATGCGCTGGTAGTCCTTCGGGATGACCTTCACGAATTTCGGCACCATGTCGTCCCAGGCGTCGAGCACGAGCCGCGCGCGGTCGCTCGACGTGTGGTCCAGGTGACGCTCGACCATGCGCCGCACTTCCGTGATCTCGGTGGCGTCGGTCAGCCGCTCGAGATTGACCATCTGCGAGTTCACGTGCGCGCCGAAGGTGCCATGTTCGTCGAGCACGTAGGCGATGCCGCCCGACATGCCGGCGCCGAAGTTGCGTCCGGTTGCGCCGAGCACGACCACGCGGCCGCCCGTCATGTACTCGCAGCCATGGTCGCCCACGGCTTCGACCACGGCGCTCGCGCCGCTGTTGCGCACGGCGAAGCGTTCGCCCGCCATGCCGCGGATGTAGGCCTCGCCGCTGGTGGCGCCGTAGAGCGCCACGTTGCCGACGATGATGTTGTCCTCGGCCGCGAACTTCGAGCCCGTCGGCGGGAACACCGCGATCTTGCCGCCCGAGAGACCCTTGCCGACGTAGTCGTTGGCATCGCCTTCGAGCGACAGGCTCATGCCCGGCGGGATGAACGCGCCGAAGCTCTGCCCGGCCGAACCGCGGAAGTGCAGGCGGATCGTGTCCTCCGGCAAGCCCTTCGCGCCGTGCCGCCGCGTGATCTCGCTGCCGACGATGGTGCCGGCCACGCGATTGACGTTGCGGATCGGCAGTTCGGCGACCACGTCTTCGCCGCGCTCGATCGCCGGCTCGCACAGGTCCATCAGCACGGTCATGTCGAGCGAGCGCTCGATGCCGTGATCCTGCTCGTCCTGCTGGAACCGGCCCCAGTCCGGGTCGACTTCGGGCGAGTAGAGGAGGGTCGAGAGGTCGATGCCTTTCGCCTTCCAGTGCTGCACGGCCTTGCGCGCTTCGAGCTTGTCGACGCGACCGACCATTTCCTCGAGCGTGCGGAAGCCGAGCTGCGCCATGATCTCGCGCAGTTCCTGCGCGATGAACTGCATGAAATTGACGACGTGCTCGGGCTTGCCCTTGAACTTCTCGCGCAGCCGCGGATCCTGCGTCGCGACACCCGCCGGGCAGGTGTTGAGGTGGCACACGCGCATCATGATGCAGCCCGTCGCCACGAGCGGTGCGGTGGCGAAGCCGAATTCCTCGGCACCGAGCAGCGCCGCGATCGCGACGTCGCGACCTGTCTTCAGCTGACCGTCGGTTTCCACCGCGATGCGGCTGCGCAGGTTGTTGAGCACCAGCGTCTGGTGCGCCTCGGCGAGGCCGAGCTCCCAGGGCAGGCCTGCATGCGTGATCGACGTCTGCGGCGAGGCGCCGGTGCCGCCGTCGTAGCCGCTGATCAGCACCACGTCCGCATGCGCCTTCGCAACGCCGGCCGCGATCGTGCCGACGCCGACTTCGGCCACCAGCTTCACGCTGATGCGCGCGCGGCGGTTTGCGTTCTTCAGGTCGTGGATGAGTTCCGCGAGGTCCTCGATCGAATAGATGTCGTGGTGCGGCGGCGGCGAGATCAGGCCGACGCCCGCCGTCGTGTGCCGGGTCTTGGCGATCGACGGGTACACCTTGGTGCCCGGCAACTGGCCGCCCTCGCCGGGCTTCGCGCCCTGCGCCATCTTGATCTGGATTTCCTTCGCGCTGACGAGGTACTCGCTCGTCACGCCGAAGCGGCCCGAGGCCACCTGCTTGATCGCCGAGCACTTCGAATCGCCGTTCGGCAGCGGCACGTAGCGCTCCGGATCTTCGCCGCCTTCACCGGTGTTGCTCTTGCCGCCGATGCGGTTCATCGCGATCGCGAGCGTCTCGTGCGCTTCCTTGCTGATCGACCCGTACGACATGGCGCCGGTCTTGAAGCGCTTCATCAGGCTTGCGATCGATTCCACTTCCTCGATCGGCACGGCGTCCGACGCCTTGAAGTCGAGCAGGCCGCGCAACGTACAGAGGTTGGTGGCCTGGTCGTTGACCAGCGCCGAGTACGTCTTGAACGTCTCGAAGCTGCCCGTGCGCACCGACTTCTGCAGGCGGTGGATGCTCTCCGGATTGAAGAGGTGGTACTCGCCCTCGGCGCGCCACTGGTACTGGCCGCCGACCGGCAGCGTGTGGCGCTCGGCGGTGGGGCGATCCGGGAACGCGGCGTTGTGCCGCAGCAGGACTTCCTGCGCGATCACGTCCGTGCCGATGCCGCCGACGCGCGATGCCGTCCAGCTGAAGTATTCGTCGATCACGTCCTGGCGCAGGCCGAGCGCCTCGAACACCTGCGCGCCGCGATAGCTCTGCAGCGACGAGATGCCCATCTTCGACGCGACCTTGATCACGCCCTTGGACGCGGCCTTGACGAAGTTCTTGCAGGCCGTCTTGTGGTCGATCTGGGTGAGCAGGCCTTCGTGGATCATGTGATCGATCGTTTCGAAGGCCAGGTACGGATTGATCGCGCTCACGCCATAGCCGATCAGCAGCGAGAAGTGGTGCACTTCACGCGCTTCGCCGGTCTCGAGCACGAGGCTGGCGCGGGTGCGCAGGCCTTCGCGGATCAGGTAGTGGTGCAGGCCCGCGACCGCCATCAGCGCCGGGATCGGCGCGAAGTCCTTGTTGACCCCGCGGTCGCTCAGGATGATGACGTTGACTTCCTCTTCCTCGATGAGGCGCCGCGCCATCAGGCGCAGCTCTTCCATCGACTTCACCAGGCCCTTCTCGCCGCGGCTCACGCGGAACAGGATCGGCAGCACGCCGACGCGCAGGCCCGGCAGGTCCATGCGGCGGATGCGCGCGAACTCTTCGTTGGTGACGATCGGATACTTGAGCTCGAGGCGACGGCAATCCGCCGGCTGCGGGTTCAGCAGGTTGCCTTCTGACCCTAAGCGCGTCTCGGCCGAGGTGACGATCTCTTCGCGGATGCAGTCGATCGGCGGGTTCGTGACCTGCGCGAACAGCTGCTTGAAGTAGTCGTACAGCAGGCGCGGCCTGGCCGAGAGCACGGCCAGCGGCGTGTCGTTGCCCATCGAGCCCACGGCCTCGACGCCGTCGCGCGCCATCGGCGTCAGCACGATGCGCTGGTCCTCGAACGTGTAGCCGAACGCGATCTGCCGCTGCAGCAGCGAGTCGGGGTCGGGTTGCGGCAGCTCCGGCGGCTGCGGCAGGTCGTCGACGTGGATCTGGTATTCGTCGAGCCACTCGCGGTACGGGCGTGCTGCCGCGAGCGTGCGCTTGATCTCGTCGTCCTCGACGATGCGGCCCTGCGCGGTGTCGACCAGGAACATCTTGCCGGGTTGCAGGCGGCCCTTGCGCACCACGTCTTCCGGCGGCACGTCGAGCACGCCCGCTTCGGACGCGAGGATGACCAGGTCGTCCCTGGTCACGTAGTAGCGACCGGGGCGCAGGCCGTTGCGGTCGAGCACGGCGCCGATCTGCGTGCCGTCGGTGAACGAGATCGAGGCGGGACCGTCCCACGGCTCCATCAGGCTCGAGTGGTACTGGTAGAACGCGCGTTTCTCGTCATCCATCGACTCGTGGTTCGACCACGGCTCGGGGATCATCATCATCACGGCGTGCGGGAGCGAGCGGCCGGACAGGTAGAGCAGTTCGAGCGTGTTGTCGAACATGCCCGAGTCGCTGCCGTTCGGGTTGATGATCGGACGGATCTTCTTGATGTCGTCGCCGAACGCCTCCGCTTCGAAGCGGGCTTCGCGCGCGTGCATCCAGTTGGCGTTGCCGCGGACCGTGTTGATCTCGCCGTTGTGCGCGATGTAGCGGTACGGGTGCGCGCGGTCCCAGCTCGGGAACGTGTTGGTGCTGAAGCGCGAGTGGACCAGCGCCAGCGCGGTTTCCATCAGCGGGTTGTGCAGGTCGGTGAAGTACTGGTCGAGCTGCGTGGTGAGCAGCATGCCCTTGTAGACGATCGTGCGCGCCGAGAGGCTCACGATGTACCAGTACTCGGCGCCCGAGAGCGTCGAGGTGCGGATCTCGTTGTAGGCGCGCTTGCGGATCACGTACAGCTTGCGCTCGAACGACAGGTCGTCGGCGATGTCGGGGCTGCGGGCGATGAACACCTGCCGCATGAACGGTTCGCACGAGCGGGCGGTCTCGCCGAGCATGCCGTTGCTGGTCGGCACGGTGCGCCAGCCGAGCACGGCCAGGCCTTCCGACTGCACGACCTGCTCGAATTTCTGCTCGACCTGGCGGCGGACCGTCGGGTTGCGCGGCAGGAAAATGATGCCGCTGCCGTACTGGCCGGCTGCGGGCAGCGGGATGCGCGCCTTGCGGCACACCTCTTCATTGAAGGCATGCGGCATCTGCAGCAGCACGCCGGCGCCGTCGCCCGTGTTGATCTCGCAGCCGCAGGCGCCGCGGTGGTCCAGGTTCTTCAGCACCTGGATCGCCTGCTCGAGGACGCGGTGCGACTTGTGACCCTTGAGGTTGACGACGAACCCCTGGCCGCAGGCGTCGTGCTCGTTGCGCGGGTCGTAAAGACCTTGCTTGGCGGGCGGGCCGAGCTGCACGGGCTTGTCCTCGTGGATGCCGTCGATCGCAGCCGTCGAAGCGGAAATCGGTTGCTGTGCGCTCATCGTCGGCCCTGCCTGTGGTTCTCAGGCGTCGCTCAGGGGCAAGGAGAGGCCGCGGCTCGCGGGGAGCCAGCCCTCCTGTACCTGTCGACGGTCGTGGATACGTGACTGATATGACATGTGATCCCGGCTGCGTCAATGCACTGCAACAAAGTGGTCTAAGTCTCAGCCCGGATGCCATTGCGCCCTGGTTGGGCGGGGGTGGCGCGGGTGCGCCGATTACTGCTAGCGTGCGGCGCGCGGGTGGATTGAAAAACTAAGGGGATTCAAATGGATGCATCGACGGCGGCCGGCACGGTCGGGACCGGGATCGGGGTCTTTCTGTTGGTTCTGGTGGTGGTCGGCGCCATCAGTGGGCTCATCGTCGGCGGTATCGCCCGATTCCTGTTGCCCGGACCGGATCCGATGAGCTGGCCGCGCACGATCCTTTATGGCATCGGCGGCTCGTTCTTGGGCGGCATGGTCGGCCGACTGCTGAACGTTCCCGAGTACCTGAGTTTCGTGCTGTCGGTCGCCTGCGCGGCCGGCCTGATCTGGTTTTTCACGCGCCGGAACAAGACCCCGACCGCTTGAGCCCGGGCTGGACTGGGTCCACGCAACTCATTGATTAATAGGCTTTAACAGACCGGCCGGAAGTCATTTCCGGCCGGTTCTGGTATCCTCGCCGGAACTTTCTGGCCATGGTTCCCGTCCTAACCGGACCCAAGCGAACCGGCGGCCACCCGCACCCAGCCATCCATGGAGGGCTTTGCGCCGGCCGCACCCACAACGTGATTCGTGTCACTGAGCCGGAACCTCGTTTTGACCGAGGCCCCCTGACTCCGTACACCGACACGGCCGGACCGCACAGCAAGGAGCCCAACCATGGCAAACCATCGAACCGCGCGCATGGACGCGAAACCGAGCCTGACCGCCCTCGTGGCGATGGCGGCGTTCGCCCTCGGTTTGCCCGGCGGCAACGCCCTGGCGGACAAGCAGTCGTCGAGCCCTGGCGTGGCGGAGATCGCATCTGCCATCGGCCGCGGCATCCAGACCGTGCAGGAAGGCGTCGTCTCCTGGTACGGGGCCCAGTTCCACGACCGCAAGACGGCCAGCGGCGAGCGCTTCGATTCCGCAGCGCTGACGATGGCCCATCCGAGCCTGCCCTTCGGCACGATGGTGCGCGTGACGAACCTGCGCAACGGCCGCAGCGTCGTGGTGCGCGTCAACGATCGCGGACCGTTCGTCGGCAAGCGCATCGCAGACCTTTCGCAGGCCGCCGCGTCCGAGATCGGCATGATGCGCAAGGGCGTGGCCCGCGCCCGCATCGAAGTGCTCGACGGGGACGCGGCGCGCCACTGTGCGCTGACGCCGGTTCGACCGGCGGGGAAACGGGATCTCGCGCAAAGCGGCGCCGTGCTGCGCTATCGTTCGGCAGGATTGACGACAGGCGCAGATGGACGTGACTAACAGGGTTCCGGCCGAGACCCGCCTTGAACGGCTCATTGCGGCCGTGCTGCGGCGCACGCTGCGGGCGACGTTGCTGCCGACGTTCCGTCCCGGGCGACCGATCCCCGAGCAGCGTCGCCGGCTCGCGCTGGTCACGCGCCTGACGCTGCCGGCGCGCGGCGTCGATTTCACCGCCACGACCAGCGGCGGCGTGCCCGGTGAGTTCGTGCAAACCCGCGGTCTTGCGACCGCACGAGGCACCGTGCTGTACCTGCATGGCGGCGCATATTGCGTCGGCTCGCCGGCGACGCACCGCGCCATCACCAGCCACATCGCGCGCCGCACCGCGGCCCGCGTGTTCGTCGCGGACTACCGGCTTGCGCCCGAACATCCGTTTCCGGCGGCTCTCGACGATGCCGTCGCAGCCTATCGCGCGCTGCTGCGTGACGGCGGCTCGCCCCAACGCATCGCGATCATCGGGGATTCCGCCGGCGGCGGGCTCGCGCTCGCGACGGCTTTGCGCTTGCGCGAGCTCGGTGATCCGTTGCCCGCGGCACTCGTGCTGTTCTCACCCTGGGTCGATCTCGGTGATCCAGACCGTGGCGTCGAACCCGCGGGGGAGGTCATGCTGTCTCGCGCGTGGACGGCGGAATGCGCACGCCTGTACCTCGCCGGCCGCGACAGTGGTGATCCACTGGCCTCGCCCATCAACGGTGACCTGCGCGGACTGCCGCCGACGCTGGTGCAGGTGGGGCAGGACGAACTGCTGCTTGCCGACTCGCGGCGCCTGCACGCGGCGCTTGCCGCCGCAGGCGTGCCGGTCGAACTGCAGGAGTACCCGCGCCGCTGGCACGTGTTCCAGGTGAACGCGGGCGTGCTCGCCGATGCCAACCGCGCGCTCGATTCGGTGGCAGGGTTCCTGCGCGAGCGCGGGCTGAGCTAAAGCGCTGCGCTGGTCTCCGGCACCGACAGCGCGACGTCCTCCGCCAGAGCGGCAGTGCTGGCGGCCAACGCATCTCCCGCGTGGCCAAGCGACGCACTGCGCGGCGGGTGCTGCTCGATGAAGGCAACGATGTCGGCGAGCGCCTGCCTGGCTTCCGGCAACATGGCGAACAGCGGGAACACGTGTGGCATGTCCGGCCAGACGTCGATGCGCGAGTTCGTGCGGGCCTGCTGTGCGCGATCGTGTGCGCGCACCGAATCGTCGAGCAGCATCTCGGTCGAGCCGGCCAGGAAGTAGAGCGGCGGCAGGCCGGTCCAGTTGCCGTACAACGGCGAGATCAGCGGGTCCGTCCGATCGAGGTCCGGGCAGTACATCGACGGCAGCAGGTCGCCGGCGCCAACGCTGAACATCGGATCGGCTTTCTCGTTGTAGCGGATCGACGGCCCGGTCATTGCGATGTCCGTCGCCGGCGAGAGCAGGATCGCGCACGATGGCAGCGGCAACTGTGCGTCACGCGCCCGCATCAGCGTGATCAGCGAGAGGTTGCCGCCCGCGGAATCACCCGCGATGACATGCGGCCGGGCACTGGAGGCTTCCACCAGCGACTGATACACGGCGAGGCAATCGTCCACCGCTGCAGGGTACGGATGTTCCGGCGCCAGGCGGTAGTCGACCAGCAGCACGCGCAGTCCGGTCGCGGCGGACAGTTGCGCTGCGAACATGCCGTACAGGGCCGGCAGGTGCACGCACCACGCGCCGCCGTGCAGGTAGAGCATCGTGCCCTTGCGTGCGGCGAGTTCGGGCGCGCCGTACCAGGTGGCACGCACACCCGCGATCGTTACGTGTTCGGTGGGGCAGTCACCGCTGCGCTTCGCCAGGCGCTTGTCCGTCTTCGCGGTGTGACGGCGAATGTCCTCGATGGCGAGACCCGGCCGCCACATCGGCTTGACGGTGAGGCGGAGGAGGGCATTGATGACGCGTGCGCGGAAGCTCGGCATGGCAGTGCTCATCCTGGGTCAAAGTTCATTGGACGGCCGGCTTGGCGGTCATGCGCTCGACCAGCTTGCGCTGCGGACTGCGCAACAGGGGGCTGAACAGCGCGACGAGGTGGCGGATGCCTTCGCGGATGTCGGAGGACTGGATGGTGCGCCGACGGTCGACGACCTGCCGATGCGTGAACCACTGCGTCAGCACGATCCATGCGTTGGTCGTGAGCAGGTCCAGCTGGTCGGGCGTGGCATCCATCCAGCCGGCCGCCACCATCGAGTCGAAGATCGCGCGCGAGCGGATGCGGACCCGCTCGGCGAGGTCACGGTAGCGCTCCTTCAGGCCCGGCACGTCCCGCAGCAGCGAGTTGACGTCGCGGTAGAAGAAGCGGAATTCCCACAGGTGGCCGAAGATGTCGTCCAGGTACCGCAGCACGCTGTCGAACGTCTGCGTCTCGCCGGCGCGAGGGGCGAGGATCGATTCGAGCTGCGCTTCGATGCGGTCGTACAGGCAGAGGACGATCTCTTCCTTGTTGGCGAAGTGGTAGTACAGGTTGCCGGGGCTGATCTCGAGCCGTGCCGCGATGTGCCGCGTCGAAACCGCGTGCGAGCCGTCCGCGTTGAACAGCGCGAGGGCTGCTTCGAGGATGCGTTCGCGCGTGTCGGGGGTGTCGGTGGTCGAGCGCTTCTTGCGGGGCATGGGGGCCGGAACCGGCGGTTTTTGCAGCGCAAAGTATACGCGGGGAGCGGCGAAGTTTGACATGGGCCGCCGTCTCCGGCATCCTGATTAGAACAATTGTTCTAATTATTCGTCCCGCGCTGGAGCGACACGATGGCCAAGTACCTGCGGTTCATGAGCGTCTACCTGCTTGCCCTCACCACCGTGGCGGGCATCCTGCTGGGCGGTGCGTGGATGTGGCTCGGCTTCGCCGTGATCTACTCGATCATGATTTTCGGCGACGAGTTCCTCGGGGACTATTTCGGCTGAACCGCAGTACCGCCACCCGCGGCTGCTGAACTCGCTGCTCTACTTCACGCTGCCGACGCTGTTCCTGCTCTGCGTCGCCATGGCGTGGATGGCCGGCTCGGGCGACCTGCTGGGTCTCGGCGCGTGGGTGCAGGCCAATCTCGGCGTCGACCTGTTCGCGCGTCGCGAAGCGACGTCGGCGTGGCATTGGCTGGGCGGCATCCTGTCGTCCGGCATCACGTTCGCGGCACTCGGCACCAACGTCGGGCACGAACTCACCCACCGGACGACCGACCGCGGCGCGATGGTCGCCGGGCGCTGGCTGCTCGCCATCACGTTCGACGCCGAGTTTTCCATCGAGCACGTCTACGGTCATCACCGCCGCCTGGCCACGGCGGCGGACCCGGCGTCTGCGCGGCGCGGCGAGCATTTCTACTCGTTCCTGCGGCGCTCGGTGGTCGGGCAGACGAAGAGCGCCTTCGCGCTGGAACAGCAGCGCCTGCAGACCCTGGGGCACGGCACCTGGTCGCTGCACAACCGGTATCTCCGCGGTTGGCTGATGTCGGCAGCGATCGTCGGCGCCTTTGCCATCGCGGGCGGCGCGTCCGCGGTCATCGTCTTCGTGCTTTCGGCGCTGGCTGGGCGGTCCGTGCTCGAGGCCGTCAATTACTTCGAGCACTACGGACTCATTCGCGAACCGGGCCAGCCCGTCGAGCCGCGCCACTCGTGGAACTCCAACAAGCGCCTGAGCAACGTCGTGCTGTTCAACCTGGCGCGGCATTCGCACCACCATGCCGAGGGCGATGCCCAGTTCTGGCAACTGCGTTCGTACCGTGAGGCACCCACGCTGCCGTACGGTTACCTCACGTGCATGCTGCTCGTCTACCTGGTGCCGGGCTGGTATCGCAACCGCATGTCGCCGCTGCTGCTCGAGTGGGACCGTCACTACGCCAGCGCCGGTGAACGCCGCCTGGCCGAAGCCGCCAACCGCGAGAGCGGCGTGCCGGCACTGCAACTCGCCGCGCAGGGGCACTGATCTTGCTGCGTGGCTTGTTCAAGCGCCGTGAGCCTGAAGCGGCGCGAGTCAGCGTGGAACCGTTCGGCTGGGAGTTCGACGTAGCCCCCGGCCAGACGATCCTGCAGGCAGCGCTCGCCCAGGGCCTGCCGTGGCCGTCGCGCTGCCGCGTCGGCAGTTGCACGACCTGCCGCTGCCGGCTCATCGAGGGCGACGTGCGTGCGCTCACCGACACGTCCTACGTGCTGTCACGCGAGCAACTCGATCAACGCTATGTCCTGGCCTGCCAGTCGCAGCCGAAAGGCCACGTGCGCGTGCATCTGGACCGCATGAAGGCTACGCTCGGCGCGGATGCCAACGGGCAACCTGCCACTCCTGCCGACTGAACCGCTGCGGCTCGACCTGCCCGACGCCGACGTGCGTCTGTGGTCACGGGCTTTCGCTCCCGACGAAGCGGACGAGTTGCTGGCCGTCCTGCTCACGGGCATCTCGTGGCAGCAGGAAGACATCGTGATGTTCGGCGAGCCACGCCGCGTGCCCCGGCTGGTCGCGTGGCACGGCGATCCCGGGACGGCCTACACGTACTCAGGCACCGCGCACGAGCCGCTGCCGTGGACTCCCGTGCTGCAAGGCATCCGGGACCGGGTCCAGGACCTGACCGGTCACTCCTTCAACAGCGTCCTGCTCAATCGCTACCGCGACGGTCGGGACGGCATGGGTTGGCACGCGGACGACGAACGCGAACTCGGGCGCGATCCCGTGATCGCCTCTGTCTCGCTTGGTGCGACGCGACGTTTCAAATTGCGGCATCGTCGCCTGCACGACGCGGTCGCGACGATTGAACTGGCGCACGGCGACCTGTTGCTGATGGCGGGCCCCACGCAGCATGCCTACGTCCATGCGGTGCCGAAGACCACGCGCCCCGTGGACGAGCGCGTCAATCTGACCTTCCGGTTGCTGGTCATGCGGCAGGTCGTCGCCGACTGAATCGCGAAGCCGGAGAGAAAAGCGCAATGACTATCCGGAGATGCCGCCGCAGGACTATCTAAATCCCGAGAAGCGTCCGGCGCTGGCGAAGCACATGCTGCAGGTCACGAACTGGACATTTTCCAGTTCAACGAGGGCAAGGTGAACGAGTGCAGGAGCAGGCTCGCATTTGCAGTGGCCGCGGCATTCGCCGGGACGGGCCTGACGGCCGGGATGCCCGGTGTGGCATCCGCGCAGCAGGTGTCGTCCATTTCCTCGGGACTCGAGGAAGTCGTCGTCAGCGCGCAGCGCCGCGACCAGGTGCTGCAGGACGTGCCGATCACGATCCAGGTCGTCGGCAACGAGTTGCTCGAACGACGTCGCGGCCGAGGACATCGGCGACCTCAATGGCTTCGTGCCCGGCCTGGTGATCTCGAGCGACAGTCCGACGCAGCCGCGCTATCGCGATCCGCGGCATCTCAGACGGTCGATTTCGGCGTCGGCACGGATTCCGCGGTGGGTGTCTATGTCGACGGCGTTTACAGCTCGCGCACCGGCTCGTCGCTGCTCGCGTTCAACGACATCGAGCGCATCGAGGTGCTCAAGGGACCGCAGGGCACCCTGTTCGGGCGCAACAGCGCCGCGGGCGCGATCTCGATCGTCACGCGCAAGCCGGTCGACGAGTTCGATGCGTTCCTGCGGCTGCGTCGTCGGCGAGTACGACAAGACGCGCGTCGATGGCATGGTCAACGTGCCGCTGGCCGACAATCTCGCGCTGCGCGTCAATGGCGTGTGGAACCAGAGCGACGGCTGGGTGACAGGATGCGGCGACGGGCAAGGACATCTGGCCCGAAGACAACTGGGCGACGCGGGCGACGCTGAAGTGGGACATCACCGAGGCGACCTCGGCGACGCTGTCCTGGGACCACGACGAGATCGACCAGTACGCGCGTCCCGCGATCGGACTGGTGGCGCTGGCCGACGGGCAGGAGCGGGCACCGTATCCGGCCGATCCCGCGACCTACCTCAATCCGCTCAGGGTTCCGGTCTACAACGACGTCGTAGACAACGAGGAGTCGCGCAAGCTCGACGGCCTGACGCTGTTCGTCGACCACGACTTCGGCTGGGCCGACCTCCGCTCGACCACGGCGTGGCGCACGTTCGATACGGTCAACCGCGAGGACGAGGACGGCACCAATCGCATCGCGCTGTATTTCGACACCGCGAACGTCGAGGACAACGAGAGCTGGTACCAGGAGTTCAAGTTCTCCGGCCAGACGGGCAGCATCGACTGGGTTGGCGGCGTCAGCTACTACTCCGAGGACGCGAAGCAGACCAGCGACACGCATGCGTACACGGACAGCATCGACACGGTGCTGCTGAACCTGGGCCTGGCCGGCACGCCGGACGGCACGCTGTTCGGCTTCACCAGCGACGTGCTCGCGGCGAACGGCATTCCGCTCACGATGCGCGGACTCGGCTGGCGCGAGGCGATGTTCAACGAAGGCAATTTCAACGCCACGGCCGTGTTCGGCGACGTGATCTGGCACGCGACCGACCGGCTCAACGTGACGTTCGGCCTGCGTTACACGCACGACGAGAAGGAGTTCAGCTGGTTCAACGGCCCGCGCGAGGCGCCGGAACTCGACGCCACGATCGCGGCGCTGCGAGGCCGGCGGCTTCTTCCAGGATCGTTCCCGATTCCGCCGCAGGCCTACCAGTTCGACATCGTGTTCGACCTGAGCCAGCTCGGCCTCGAGGGCCAGAAGGTCAAGCTCGACGACTCGTGGGACGACGTCAGCCCGCGCTTCGTGGTGGACTACGCGGTGACGGACGACGTCATGGTGTTCGGCTCGCTGGCCAAGGGCTACAAGGCCGGTGGCTACAACAGCGTCGAGGTCGGGTCGCAGTTCGACAACGAGGACGTCTGGAACCTCGAAGGCGGCGTGAAGAGCCTCTTCGCCGACCTCGGGCTGATCGTCAACGCCTCGATGTTCTATTACGAGTACCTCGACAAGCAGGCGATCTCGCTGGTCACCGGCGTCAACGGGTCGGGCATCCCGCAGTACGTCGTCGACACCAGCGACGAAGAGGCCTACGGCCTCGACGCGGATGTGCGCTGGCAGCCGCTCGACGCGCTGACGTTCACGGCGAACCTGGCGTGGATCGACGCGACGTACAAGAAGAAGTTCGTCGGCGAAGGCGCTGACCGCCGCGACCTCTCGGGCGAGCCGACGGGTGAGCCGTATTTCTCGGCGGCACTCGGCGCCAGCTACGTCTGGAACCTGAGCCAGTACGGCCTGCTCGACGCGTCCGCTGATGCATGCGTACCGCGGCGAATCGCGCTGCAACGCCGATTCGCAGTTCCAGGGCACGTGCCAGGTGAGTCCGAACTTCAACGTCGGCGAGGCGACCAACCGCACGGACCTGCGGCTGGCCTGGTCGAGCGCTGGCGATCGCTGGGGCGTGGCGGCCTTCCTGACCAACGCGTTCGACGAGCGTTACGTGACGGGCGTGAACAACCTGACGACCAACACGTTCGGCACGCCGTTCGCGTCGATCTCCGAGCCGCGCATGTGGGGTCTCGAGTTCCGCTACACGTATTGAAGCGCAGCAAGGGTGGGTCTGCCGCTGCAGGCTCCGCGTGTCCTTCCGCGCTCCGGGTCTCCCGCGCATCGTGAATCGCGCGGAGGAACCGCACGATTCACGGCGAGCCTTGCTCGAACGGGCGCGATGCGATGGTGCCAGCGGCTGGTCGGAAGGCTAGATGCCGCCTCGCGTGCGTTCGAGCTGCGGCGTCCGACACGGAGCACGGAACGACACACGGAGCCTGCGGCGACGAGCCCACCCCTGCCTTCTCCCGCTGACGCGGAGGCGGGAGAGCCGGACTCCCGGCAATGCCGGGAGACGCTATTTCATTTGGCTCTGTCACCGAAACGTGTTGGCTCCGGCTGCAAGTTCCAGTAGAAAGCAGTCATTCGCCGATGTCGCAAACCGGCCAGGAGCGGTCCCTCA
Organism: uncultured Gammaproteobacteria bacterium; assembly: GCA_963828265.1. Lineage (GTDB taxonomy): Bacteria > Pseudomonadota > Gammaproteobacteria > Steroidobacterales > Steroidobacteraceae > RPQJ01. Next base: position 15,463 of record CAWHEA010000041.1, read on the forward strand.
AGAACGCCGCGACAGCTACCCGGAAGCGGCCATCGCTCGCCTGTCCCATACCACCAGTGTGGGTTCGATTCCCATCACCCGCTCCACTTTTCCTGCCGGCTGAGACGGTGCCAGCCAATTCCAGTCAGGTCATCTCGCGCTACGTTTTGATCGTACGGTCGTCCCAGGCCTGCGCGCAAATCAAGTACTCGAAGCGAGTGTTTGTAACGGGCTACTATCGGGCAAGTACGGCCTATCCATCGACGACACGCGACGACGTCCCATGCAAACTCTGACCACCCTATATGGGCCCGCTACCAGCAGCGGCATGGGCAGCGCTGTGTTTACCGCGCAGGGTGTAACCGTCGATAGCTTGATGTCTGAGGCCATGTCGGCTTACCAACAGTTTGTCGGCGAGGGATGGGACGAGCGCAAGGACGCGTGGAAAGCCGGTTTCAAAATGATTTACCGGCGCACATCGGGCGACGCTCAGGGCATAGATGCCGAATTGCATGCATTGCACGCGCCTGAACTGCGCGGCGTGGTGCAGATGATGGTGGACGAAATGGAAGACCCCGCCGCTGCGCGTGCAGCCCTGGCCGAGGCCTTCGATAGCGCCGGCGTGCGGGAGTTGCGGATCTACTCGCTGGGTGACGGCGAGCAGATGGCGGGTTTACAGGTTGCAGCTCTGCGTGAAGGCGGCGAAGCGGTGATGCTGGTGATGTTGCTGGATTGATCGGCTGCGGTGAGTTTGATCAGCGACTCTTTTCAGAATCACGCAGACGCCAGAGGTGTGCCAACGGCAATAGCGCAACCAGGCCCATCGCAAATATCCAGCCGTTGCCAAGCACGAACATCCACGCACCACCGAGAGCAGCTACCAAGCCAATTGCTGCGCCAGCCCACGCCATACCGGCGCCCCGTTTCAGCGCGGCGGGACCGCTGCGCAGGTACCGAACCAGCAGCCACCAGCCCGACAAGATGCCCACCAAGCCGGCGGCGATCGCCATCGACATCCACGTGGTCGGATCCTGCCAGTTGCCATCGCGCACCGATGCCGCCAGGAATCGCGACGACCAAGCGAAACCCAGCGCCACCAGCACCGTGGTCGGCGCCATCAGCAGGACAGCCTCGGCGACCAGCAGCCTACGGCTGGCAGTCCTCACTCTACGGTCTGCTGGGCGGACAGTCGGCGCGGAGTCACCACAGGCGCACCCGATCTTCAGGGCTGAGGTAGAGCTTGTCGCCCGGCTTTACATTGAACGCGTCGTACCATGCATCGATGTTGCGCACCGTGTTGGAGCGGATCGACGACGGCGGATGCGGATCGTTTTTCAGCTGCTGGTCAACCGTCTCATCCCGGCCCTTCCAGCGCCAGACCTGGGCGAAGGACATGAAGAAGCGTTGGTCACCGGTAAAGCCGTCCAGCACCGGAGCTTCCTTCCCGCCCAGCGATCGTTTGTACGCATCGTAGGCCACGTTCAGGCCTGCCAGGTCGGCGATGCTTTCACCAAGCGTCAGTGCGCCATTTACCTTCTTGCCGGGCAACGGCTCGTACGCCCCCACCTGGTCCTGAAGTCGCTTGGCGGAAGCGGTAAAGCGTTTGGCGTCCTCGCTCGTCCACCAGTCGCGCAGCATGCCGTCGCCATCGCTGTTGCGCCCCTTATCGTCGAACAAGTGCGAGATCTCGTGGCCGATGATGGCGCCCATCGCACCGTAATTCACGGCGTCGTCGGCGGCAGGATCAAACGCTGGCGGTTGCACGATCGCGGCGAGGAACACGATCTCGTTCCAGGCGGCATTGGCGTATGCATTGACCAGGAAGACCGGCTGCAGGAACTGGCGGCGGTCCGGGTACTTCGCCAAGTCGCCAAGGTCGTGCTTCCATTTGAACGCAGATGCGCGGCGCGCGTTGCCGACCGGGTCGCCACGCACGACGTCGAGGCGGTCGACGCTGTTCCAGACGTCCGGATAAATCGTCTTGAGGGTAACTTTCGCCAGTTTCTCGCGTGCACCGGCGCGGGTTTCCGACGCCATCCACTCGACCTTGGCCAGGCGTGTGTCGAAGGCCGCCAATAGGTTGTCGACCATCGCATTCGCCTTCGGGCGCGCATCGGCGGACACGTAGCGTTCGACGTAGAGTTTGCTCAGCGGATCGGACAACGGCTTGCCGGTGCCGCCCGTGTCCAGGACCCCCTCCAGCCAACGCGCCTGCGGCTCCTCCATTCCGCGCAATTCCTTCCCCAGGAATTCGAACATTTCGTCGCGCGCAGCCTTGGGCAGGTAATTGGCGGTACCGGCCACGACTACATACCGCATGTAGTCCTGCCACGCTTCGACAGGCTCCGTGTTGACCAGGTCGACCATCGCCTTCACGGACGACGGCGTCAGCAGGATCACTTTCTCGGACACGGGCACACCGGCCGTGGCCAGGTACTTCGGCCAGTCGAGCCCAGGCGCCTGCTTCGCAAGCTCTGCGACCGTGATTACGTTGTTCTTCTTGAGATCGTCGCGTTGCTCGACCGACGTCCAGGTGATTTCCGCGATCTTGATTTCCAGATCCTGCACTCGCTTCGCCCGGGCCTCGGCATCGTCGAAGCCGGCGACCTTCAGCAAGCGGCCGATGTGCGCCAGTTGCAACTGCCGCACAGGCGCATAGTCCGGTTCCAGGTAGAAGTCCCGAGCCCCCAGGGTCAGCCCGCTGATGTCGATCGCGGGCCGCGCCGTGTCCTTGACGTTGCGGTCGAAGTCCACGCTGATCGAAAGCGGTCGCAGTCCAAGGGCGCCGTGGCTTCTCGCGAACAGTTCGACGAGCTGGTCGCGGCTGGCGACCGCCGCAATCGCATCGAGTTCCGGCTTGATGGGAGCAAAGCCGGCCCGTTCGATGGCGTCCACATCGAGGTAGGAGCTGTACCAGTCCGCAAGCTTGCGGATCTCACTGCCCGGCGCCGACGTGCTGTCAGCAACGGCGGCATCCAACAACGCCTTCGTCTGCTCCAGCGACTTGTCCTGCAGGGAATTCAGGCCGCCCACCTCCTGCTTGTCCGCAGGAATCTCGACGCGCTGGTTCCACTTGCCATTGACGTAGCTGTAGAAGTCATCGCCGGGTTTGACGGCTGTGTCCATGTTGGTCAGGTCAATACCCCACGCCCCGTTTTCAGGTTTGGCCGGTGGTGCCGCCCCTGCACTGGATTCCGCTCCCATGGCCGTCCGCTTATCGGCGATGGGGGCCGGCCCGACGCAGCCGACGAGCGCAATGGAGACCAGGGAAATCAGGGCAATGTGTTTCATCGTCGGTCCTGTGCGGTACTTCAGTCTCAGGTCGGCAAGGTCCAGCGTGGGTAACGCCGGACCTCGTCTTCGTAAGGGTCCTCGCGGGCGGCGGTTGTCACGCCCGGTACTGACAGGCGCGGGCCGTTCAAAGCCCGCGACCTGGATCAGTTGATCTTGTCGAACGACTGGACCTGTCCGCTGCTGCTCACGTTACAGGCGTAGCGATACTGTTCGAAGCGCATCACGATTTCCCACCAGCCCGGCTTCATCGCGCTCTGGCTCACGATCGTGCCTTCGTAACCCTGATCGGCGAATTTGTTGCAGGCCTTGATGGCTGCCGCGGGCGCATGGTCGCCGCCTGCAGTCGCTGGCGCCGCACCAAACCCAGCCTTGGCGTTCTCGGCCTTGGTCTTGTTGATGTCGCAGCCCTGGAGCTCGGACGCCTGCGTGCAGCCGGAGCGTTCAAGCTTGCTTTCATAGCTCTGTTTGCCGGTTGCAGCCGGGGTCGTGACAAACCCGGCCTTGGCGTTCTGCTCCTTGGTCTTGTTGATATCGCAGCCTTGCAATTCGGTCGCCTGGGTACAGCCGGATTTCTCCAGCTTCTTGGCGTACTTCTGGTCGATCGCGTGGGCGGCGATGGGCAGCAGCAGCGCCATGCCGACACTGATGGTCGCGAGATTCAGTTTTCTGTTCATGGTTGGGTTCCTCCGTTGGTTGTTGCGAATACTCAAGACAAAAGGCCGGTCATGGCGGCTAGAAATCCGTGGTTCGATCGGGCTTCAGGATCCATCCTGCTTCGCCGGCCGTCAGCTTGTACTGCAGTTGCCGCATCTTGCCGGTCAGGGCGCCGCCCTCCCCGTGGATCGGGAAGCGCCGACCGAGGACCCCTTCGAGGATCGCGAACTCATCTTCACCTTGGTAACCGTCGGCGGCGCCCGGTGTGTCTGACAGCGGCGCCATGGAGGCAATGCTCAACGACTTGCGATTGTTCGCGACGTAGGCGACGACCGATCCCTTTGCATCTGCATCGGTCGACTTGACGTACACGTAAACCTCGGGCGACCCGTCCACATTGAGATCCGCCACCTCGGCCCCGGTGACGATCCCATCCACCTCCTGCGTCCAGGCCGAGTTGTCGATCTCGAGACCGACCGTGCTGACGGTGACGGTGTTGGAGGCCGTCCCATTCGGGGATGCGACATTAAAGGTCACGCCCTGCAGTTCGAGGACTTGTGCATACGAGATCTCGGCTGGCTCGACTTCGCTGGTCGCTTGCGCCGTCGGCACGGGCTCGCGTGCGGCGGGACTCGCAGGGGCCGCCTGCTGCTTGCTGCAGGCGGCGATCAGCGGTAGCAGTGCAATGGCAACACTCAGGTTACGAAACACGGGTCTGTCCTCATTGCTCGGTGACGGGAGCGCGAGTCGGCAAGGCCGGCGCGGATGACTCCGAGCCGGCCTTGGTGAAAATCAGCAGCCCGAACCTTCGTCGATCGACGTGACGCGCTTGTCGGTGTCGAGATTCACGATCATGCACTTGCCGTGACCCTTGTAGACGCTGGTGACGTAGCCACCGGCTGCCTGTTCGCTGACGCTCTTGTAGCCGCGACGAGCCAGTTCCTCTTCCACTTCGGCGCCGACCCAGCGGCCGTTCACCATGTCCTGCAGGTTTCCAAACCCTCCCGACGAATGCGTGGACGCACCGCCAGCGAACCGCACGGTGATCGTCTTGTTCGGCCACTTGTAGACATGGTCCTGCCCCTGCATCGTGCGCACGACCTTGTTGCCCTTCTGGTCACGGTAGTGGTTTGCCTGGTTCGCCGGGCTCAGGCTGATGGTGTCGCCGTTGCGCAAGTCGATGTCGACATAACCCTGGCGCTGACCGAACGTGCAGGGTCCCGATTTCCCACCCTGCTTATCGCCGTCCTTGCGGACTTCACAGTTGGCATCGGCGGAGTCGGCCCGGGCTGGCTGCGGCGCGACCAGCGCGCCCAGCAGCAATACGGAGGTCGAGAATGCAAGCAGTGCCTTCATGTGGTCTCCAGGTAGGATGAAGCTTTACGCAAATAAACCGCGACGCATCGTGGCGACGCGGAGCCAATGGGGGTGGAGTCATGACTCCGCGGCGCCACGAGCGTCGGGTTGTCCGTGAAAACGCAATACCGGATTGTTCGATTTGACCCGAACGAGCGGATTCGCGGTATCCAGAATGCGTCCTTGAATGCGCGGAATGCGCGAGACGCAGATCAGGCCGGGAGATCTTCCCGTTTGCCAGGTTGCGACCTGGCTGCGGCCAGCGTCGCCGACGGCAGTTCCCCATGCGCCCGGCGGTAGGCTGCGGAGAACCGGCCGAGGTGAGTAAAGCCGCAATCCAGCGCGACCATGGAAATGACGACCCCAGGGTTACTCTTAAGGAGGCGCTCACGCACAGCGGCCAGGCGCCGCGCTTTGACCCACTCGAGTGGCGACTGCCCGTAGCGCGCCATCATCAACTTCTGCAATGCTCGCCAGCGGATTCCAGACACTGCGCACAACTGGTCGAGCGTGATGTCCTCGCCGAGATGCGCGTCCAGCCATCGCTCCAGCCGCTCGACTCGCTGCAGACTTCCGGCCGAGGCAGCCAGGGCGCCCGCCTGCTCGATCACCAGCCCAGCGACCCACGATGCGACCTCCGCCTCGAAAGTGTCGACGTTGCCGTAGGAGCCCCAGGTGTGATTGCCTTTCGCCGCCGCGAACATCCGATCGTAAATGGAGCGAAATACCGCCTGCCGCCCTGCGTCCATCGGAATCTCGACCGACTTCAGCAGCAGGGGCTTCGAACGACCCAGCATTCGGCCGGAAATCTCCTGGCACAGCAGATCGCCATCGATGCGCAGCCCCAGACAGGCGCCTGCCGGCCCATGTAACGAGTATTCATGGCCCGTTGCGAGCAGGACCGCTTTCGTTGGATCCGGCTGCAATGCCTTGCGCCCGATGTTGTAGGTGTCACCCGGCCGCAACGGCAGGAGCAGCGTCGGTGCGCGGACCGCCGCCCGCATCGTCTGCCGCACCGCAATCTGCATGTGTGCTGCCGCGAGACTTCGCGAAACGGTTCCGACGAATTCGTACCCGAACGGATCCCTGCCGTATGGCACCCTGGTGTGCTGTCCAAACTGGCCGATGAAGGCTCGCGTCTCGTCGAGATCCCGCGACCGAAATTGGTGCACGGCCGCGTCGGCGGTGCCGCGTCCGCCTTGATCGGGCCGGGCGAAACCATCGCCTGAGCGCTCAGAGTTGCTTTCAGCGCCAACCATGCCCCCACCCCCAACGCGCGACACGCGCGAACACCGGCCGAAAATCCGACTCCCATCCGTGAGCGGCTCTCCGGTCAGGCTATCCTACTTCAGCTGCACGCCCAACTGCTCCGACCAATGGCTAGTCAGCCTGAAGGTATTCCTGTTGTGACCGAATCGGCCTATCTCCTCTTCGCCCTTGGGGCGATCGCCGCTGTTGGCGACTGGCTGGGCCGGCGGCGGATCGGACGCTGGATCGGCGGCGCGATAATGACCCTCATTCTCGCCGCCATCCTGGCGAATCTCGGCGTCATCCCGACGGCGACGCAGGCGCCGCCGCTGTACCGCCATCTGGTTGCGATCGGCGCTCCGATTTCGATCTTCCTGCTGCTGCTCGACATCCGGCTGGACACGCTGAAGCGCGCGGGCCTGCCGATGCTCACCGCATTCGCCATCGGCGCAATTGGCACGCTGGTCGGCGTCGCCACGGCATACTGGATCACCGGGGCACACGAGTGGCTGGGCGACAAGTCGGCCGCCGTGGGCGGAATGTACGCTGCAACTTACATCGGCGGTTCCCTCAACCTGAACGCAGTGGCGGTGCACTACGGTGTCGTGGAGCAGCCAGCGCTCATGGCTGGCACTAACATCGTGGACGGCGTCGTCGGGACGCTGTGGCTCGCGTCGCTGGTGATCATCGCGCGCCTGGTGCACCGACTCTCCGGAACCCGGCTGGAGTCGGCCGTCGTTGCCTCAGACGAGATTCAGGACTCGCGGTCGATTACGGTCGTCAGTGTTGCGACGCTGCTGGCGCTCGCATTCGGCGGATTCTGGCTGTCGGGAGAAGTATCCACATGGGCGTCGAGTCACGGCGTCACGCTGCCGGCGATCCTGGTCCTGACGACGCTAGCACTCGTTGCCGCCCAGGTTCCGGCGGTGCAGCGCCTGGGCGGCGCCAGCACGCTAGGCATCTACGTCGCCTATCTCTTCCTCGCGGTCATCGGCGCATCCTGTGATTTCAGGGCGCTAATGGAGATGGGCCACATCGGCGGGATGCTGCTGCTGTTCGTCGCGCTCGCGGTGCTGATCCATGGCGTGATCCAGTTTGGTGCTGGACGCTTGCTGCGGCTCAGCCCGGAGACGCTGGCCATCGCCTCGTCCGCCAACGTCGGCGGCGCCGTGACGATCATGCCGATTGCGCGCGGACTCGGACGCATGGACCTGCTGCTGCCGGGCATCGTGGTTGGCATGCTCGGCAACGCCATCGGCACCTATGCCGGCTTCACGATGGCGTGGTTTCTCCAGGCAGGACCGTCGCCGATCAGCGCGGCGCACGCTATCCCGCCGCCGCCGGAACAAAGCACGGCCAACTGCACGAACCCGACGTATGCGAGCGATGCCTTCGTGTGCGCGGATAAGGAGTTGCTCGCGCTCGACCAACGGGTGCGGAGCACGCTGGTCGTGACGTCGCTCGCCAACGCCGTCGCGCCCACCTCGCTGGTCGAGGATCAGGAGGCATGGTTCAAGAGACGCAGCCGGTGCGCGTTCTCGGAGAGGCAGGCGGGCTGCCTGAGAGCGGCCTACTCGGAACGCATCGTCGTCCTCGATGCCCTGCGCAAAGCCACTCTGGAACTCGCGCAAAGCGGTGCGAAAGCCGCGTGCCGCGATGCACCCTGGGGTTCAGAGGAGGTTCGCATGACGCTGGACGATCACGGGCTGGCAACGGTCATGGACACCGAGGGGCGTGTCCTCGCCGTCGCACTCGGCAGGGAGCCGCGCGACGACTGGGCGCCCTTCGTGCGTTTCAGCGCGGAAGGCGAGACCGTTCGCTTCTCGGCACTCGATCATTCCCCTGTCGAGTGTCACGCGCTGCCTTCAGTGCGGCGCTGAATCGCCGCGAATCTCTACCAGATTCGAGCGCTCGCCACGGGTGCTGCTAGAGGTCTGCGAATGACCGCTTCTCTGCGGTGCAATAGGCTGCTTCGGGTCGACTGCCGAAGTTCCGGGTCCGCTTTCGGGAACGGTAAGATCGACCAGGAACGAACGTTGAACAAGTGTCCGGCAAAGCAGGCAAAGACCAGCACGCATCGGATCGAGTTCCATCAACACGATCTGCTGACTGGGTTCTGGAAACTGCCGGTTACGAATCATCTGTAGACGATCACTCGGTGTGACCGCGTCGACGTTGCATGCGCCGTGCGAATTCTCGGGCTTTGACGGGAATTCGTTCAGGCGCGGTCGATCAGGCGTTCGTTCCGCGTCTTCTCCGGGCGAGCGTGTCTGCCTTTCCGCTCGCGCGGAGAAGACGCGGAACGAACGCCCTCACCGACCGTCCGCTTGCGGGACAGCGTCGAAAAAGTCACCAACACGAATTGGTGACAGTGCCTAATTCTTGCGCTGCCGCTGCTCGATCCTGCTGCGAGCGCTCGATGATGTACGCCTGGATGTCGGCGACGTCCTGCTCGTTCACGAGATCGCCCATCCGCGGCATGCCTGCTGAGTGGATGGCGCCGTCGTAGACGATCGCCTTGAAGATCGAGTGCTTCTCCGTCGTGAGGCGGCGCAGGTCCGGCACCACGCCACCGGACACGACCAGCGCGCCGTGGCACACCATGCAGTCGCCGGCGTACTTGTACTTGCCGTTCTCGATCTGCGCGGCCGTTGCCGTGCTCGCCGGTGGCTCGGGGATGTCGAGGTTGCGCTCGGTGATCTTCGGCAACGCCGCCTTGCCGCCGAGCTTGAAGGCGAGGATGTGGCCTTCGTTCAGGTACTTGCCCGACGCCATCGTGCGCGGGTCGCCACCGGTCACTGCGCCCGCACCGCCATAACCCGCAAGCACCGCGACGTACTGCTCGCCGTCCACCGAGTAGGTGACCGGCGGCGCGATGATGCCGACCATCGTCGGCACGGACCACAGTGTCTTGCCCAGGTCGGCTGAGTAAGCGACGAAGCGTCCGTCACCCGTGCCCTGGAACAGCAGGTTGCCTGCGGTCGTGAGCAGGCCGCCGTTCCAGAACGCCGGGTATTCGATTTCCCAGCGCGTCTTCTTCGCGACCGGATCCCACGCTTTCAGGTAGCCGCGGTCCTGCGGCAGGTTGCCGCCGGTCTGCGCCAGGATGGCATAGACGGTGTTCGCGTAGTTGTTCCAGTCCACGCCCGGGTTCCAGAACATTTCCTGCCGCGTGTACTTGCCCGTCTTCAGGAACTCGGTCGACGGCGGATAGATGCCCGCAGGCTGCATCGCCGGGATGTAGACGAGGCCGGTCTGCGGATTGAACGCCATCGGGTGCCAGTTGTGGCCGCCGAACGCCGCCGGCACGATGATCTTGGTTTCCTTGCTCCAGTCGCCTTCGGGCGTCTCGACCGGGCGTCCCGTCTTCATGTCGACGTGGCTGGCCCACGTGGCCGGGATGTACTTGTCCGCTGACAGCAACTCGCCCGTGACGCGGTCGATGACGTAGAAGAAGCCGTTCTTCGGCGCCTGCATCAGCACCTTGCGCGGCTTGCCGCCGATGACGAGGTCCGCAAGGATGATGTGTTGCGTCGCCGTGTAGTCCCAGTTGTCACCGGGCGTGACCTGGTAATGCCACTTCAGGTGCCCGGTGTCCGGATCGAGCGCCAGGATCGACGACAGGTACAGGTTGTCGCCGCCGCCCGGTGAGCGGATCGAGCGTGCCCACGGCGAGCCATTGCCGGTGCCGACGTAGAGCGTGTCGAGGTCGGCGTCGTACGCCATCGAGTCCCACACCGTGCCGCCGCCGCCGCCGGCCCACCACTCGCCGGTCCACGTCTTCGCGGCCGCTTCCATCTCGGGACTCTCGAAGCCGTCCTTGGGATTGCCCGGCACCGTGTAGAAGCGCCACGCGAGCTTGCCGGTGTCAGCGTCGTAGGCAGAGAAGTAACCGCGCACGCCGTATTCGCCGCCGCCGTTGCCGATCAGCACCTTGCCCTTGATCACGCGCGGCGCGCCGGTGATCGTGTACGGCTTGGTGCGGTCGATCGTGTTGATCTCCCAGCGCTTCTTGCCCGTGCGCGCGTCGAGCGAAATCAGCCGGCCGTCGAGCGTCGCGAAGTAGAGCGCGTCGTCCCACAGCGCCACGCCGCGATTGACTGCGTCGCAGCAGGCATACCGGCCCCACTCGCGCGGCACCTGCGGATCGTAGGTCCACAGTTCCTTGCCGGTCTTCGCGTCGAGCGCGTACACGACACTCCACACGCCGGTGGCGTACATGCGCCCGTCGACGATGATCGGCGTCGCCTGCAGGCCACGCGTCGTGCCCGTCGCGTACGACCACGCGAGTCCGAGCTGCGCGACGTTGCCGTCGTTGATCTGCTTGAGCGGGCTGTAGCGCTGCTCGCCGTACGTGCGCCCGTGCGCGAGCCAGTTCTGGGGCTCCTTGTCCGCCGCGATGACGCGCTCGGCGGTGACGGGCCGCGCCTGCGCCGCCACGAAGGGCAGCGCGATCGACGCGAGGAGGGCGAGGAGACGGGTGTGGTTATGCATGCCGTGCATGGACTTCATGACTGCGGTGGAACAAAAGTTCTAGGAAGGAAAGAGTCTCCGCGCGGCGCGGCCCGATGGCAAGAGCGTGCCAAAAAGACGATGATCCGGCGATCGCACGGGGGATCAAACGTGGCATTCGCTGAATACGGTCGCTACGACGCGCTGGGGCTGGCCGAGCTCGTGCGCTCGGGGCAGGTGAGTCCGACGGAGCTGCTCGACGAGGCGCTGTCGCGCACAGCGGCGGTGAATCCGCAGATCAATGCGGTCATTCACCTGATGGAAGGACGCGCGCGCGAAGCCATCGCCGCCGGATTGCCGGACGGCCCGTTCCGTGGCGTCCCCTTCCTGCTCAAGGACCTCATGACCGCGTACGCGGGCGAGCCCATGCGGTTCGGCTCGCGGCTGTTCCAGGATTACGTGCCCGCGATGGATGAGGAACTGACGCGCCGCTATCGCGCGGCCGGGCTGGTGATCTTCGGCAAGACCAACACACCCGAACTCGGGGTCTCGAACGTCACCGAGCCCGAGTTGTTCGGGCCGACCCGCAATCCATGGAATCTGGAGCGTACGTCCAGCGGCTCGAGCGGAGGGTCCGCGGCGGCGGTCGCCGCGCGCATCGTGCCCGTTGCCAATGCGAACGACGGCGGTGGTTCGATCCGCACGCCGGCCTCCAATTGCGGACTCGTCGGCCTGAAGCCGAGTCGCGGCCGCAATCCGACGGGACCCAACGCGCCCGACGTCTGGTGGGGATTCATCGGCGAGCACGCCGTCTCGCGCACCGTGCGCGACAGCGCAGCGCTGCTGGATGCCACCTGCGGCGATTACCCGCAGCAGCTCATGAAGCTGCCCGCGCCGGCTGCGACCCTACCTGGATGAGACGCGGCAGGAACCCGGCCGGCTGCGCATCGCGTTTTCGTTCGATCCCGGCCTCGGCAAGACGCTGCATCCGGAAAATCGCAAGGCGCTCGAAGCCACGACGCGTGCGCTCGCAGCGCTCGGGCACGACCTCGTGGAAGTCAAGCTGCCGCTGCCGCCGGAGACGTTCGTCGCGAGTTATGCGTCGCTGATCGCGGCGGACGTGGCGGGCACGCTGCGACTGGCGCCCGTCCTCGTGGGACGGGAGGCTCGCAGCGACGACGTCGAGCTCGCCACCTGGGTGCTGGCGAAGATGGGCGAAGCGCAGTCGGGCGGCGAAGTCGCGACCGCGCTCTGGACCATGCAGACGTTCTCGCGCCAGTGGCTGGCCTGGGCGGCGGGATTCGACGTGCTGCTCACGCCCACCGTGGGCGTCCCGCCGTTGCCGATCGGCGCGCACAAGCTGACCACGATGCAGCGCCAGGGCATGAAGCTGCTGACGTCGCTGCCCGGCGCCGCGCTCCTCAGCCAGCGCGACAAGATCATCGAGGCCTTCGACCCGCTGTTCGAGTCGTCACCGTACACGATGATCGCGAACGTCACGGGCCAGCCCTCGATGTCGCTGCCGCTGCACTGGACCGACGACGGCCTGCCGATGGGCATGCTGTTCACCGCGCGCATCGGCGACGAGGCGGCGCTGTTCCGGCTCGCGGCCCAGGTCGAGCAGGCGATGCCGTGGGCCGAGCGCATCGCGCCGCACGCGATCCCCTGAGCAAGGAGGGCAGCCATGGATTTCGAGCAGATCGTGCGCTGGTACTTTGCCGGCGAGAAGGCCGAGGCCTTCTGGATCCTCACTGCCGGGCGTCGTGAGCCTTGCTCGGGGCGATCGTGCTCTGGTTCGTGGCGCGCGAGCCGTTCGCGCGCGGGCTCGCGCTGGCGCTGCTGATCATGGCCGGGCTCGGCCTCAGCGTCGGCGGCACCGTCTACTTCCGCAGCGATGCGCAATCGCAGCAACTGCTCGAGCAGCAGCGCACGAATCCAGCGCAGTTCGCCGCCGAGAAGGGCCGCGCATCCAGCAGGTCGCCAGGAGCTTCGCGCAGTACCGGATCGGCTACGCCGTGGCGGTGCTGCTCGCGCTGTTCTTCGTGTTCGTGATGGGCAAGCCGTCGCAGCACGGATTCGCGGTGGGACTGCTGCTGCTCGCGGCGCTGGGCCTGACGATCGATTTCTTTGCCGAGCGACGCGCAGAACAATACCTGCAGGCGCTGCAGGCACTGGGGGCCTTGCCGGGCTGAGCCGACGAGGCCGCATCCGGACCATTCCTACTTGGCAGGCGGCGCGGTTTCGTCTCATGATGCAGTGCATCAATACAAGGGATTGAGGCTGCCATGTCGTCGCTCTTCGCATTGCGCCTGTTCGGATACCGACTGCTCAAGCCGCTCACCTGGCCCGTGTCACGAGCCGTTGCCATGCCGCGTCCCACCGTGTTCGTCGGGCCCGATGCCTCGCTGCGCCTGTGCGCGAGCATCGGCCAGTTCGGCTATCGGCGCGTGATGATCGTGACCGACGCCGTGCTGGTGAAGCTGGGCCTGGTCGAGCCGCTGCGGCAGGCGTTGCTGGCGCAGGGCATCGACGTCGCCGTGCACGATGGCATCACGCCCGATCCGACGTATCCCGTGCTGCAGGCTGGCTACGAAGCCGTGCGCGCGCATCGCAGCGACGCGATCCTGGCCGTTGGCGGTGGGTCCGCGATCGATGCCGCCAAGGTCATCGGCGCGATGGCGGTCTCGGGCAAGTCACCCGCAAAGCTCGTCGGCATGCTGAAGGTCGGCAAGCCGATGCTGCCGCTCTTCGCAATTCCGACCACTGCGGGCACCGGGTCCGAAGTGACCGTGGCCGCGGTGGTGACCGACCCCGTCCAGCACTCGAAATCGGCCGTCATCGATCCGAAGCTGGTGCCGCTCGCGGCCGCGCTCGATCCGCTGCTGATGAAGGGCATGCCGCGGCCGATCACGGCGGCGACGGGCATGGATGCGCTGACTCACGCCGTCGAGGCCTACACCAACCGCTGGCCGCACGCGGACACCGAGCAGCACTGCGTCGCTGCCGTGCGCATGATCTTCGGCAACCTGCAGCGCGCGTACGACGACGGCAACGACATGGAGGCACGCGAGGCGATGGCGCTCGCGGCGTTCTATGCGGGGCTCGCGTTCACCAAGGCGTACGTCGGCTACGTGCACGCGTTCTCGCACAAGCTCGGCGGCATGTATGGCGTGCCCCACGGGCTGGCCAACGCGATCACGCTGCCGTACGTGCTCGACTTCATCAAGGATTCACCCCTGGCGCGCGAGCGCCTGGCGAAACTCGCCGTGGTGATCGGTGCGGGCAATGCGAGCGATGCCCAGGACGTGCTTGCGCAGCGGTTCATCGATCGCGTGCGTGAACTCAATCGCGGAGTCGGCATTCCCGAGAAGGTCGCGGCGCTCAAGCCGGCCGACGTGCCGACGGTTGCACGCGCTGCGATGGTCGAGGCCGCGCGCGACTATCCGGTGCCGAAGAACATGTCGCTCGGCGAGGCCGAGGCGCTGCTGCAACGCATGCAGGCGTAAAGCCGTCGGACCGCCCGTTCCGGTCGCGATCTGGATCAGGCGGCCGCTGCAGCTGATCGGCGCAGCAGCTGCCGGGATCAGGCTCGATCCGGGAGACCGTCGCGAGCCATGGATGGCGAGCGTCGAGCCCGCCATCGGATGGGTTCATGGCGTGTCTCCCGGATCGAACCTGATCCCGGCAGCTGCGCGCCTATCGACTGCGCGCGACGCCTGAATCGATCGCGCCGGAACGGGCGGCCCGACGGCTTACGCCTGCGCGTTCAGCAGCGTCTGGCCGTACGAGTCGCGCAACGACCGCTTGTTGATCTTGCCCGTCGCCGTCATTGGCAACGCGTCGACGAACACGATCGCGTCCGGCAACTGCCACTTGGCGAAATGCAGCGCGAGGTGCGCGAGGATCGATTCGGCCTGCGGCTGGCTGCCCGGTCGCGGCACGACGAGCAGGATCGGCCGCTCGTCCCACTTCGGGTGACGCACGCCGATCGCCGCAGCCATCAGCACGTCGGCATGACCGCACGCGCAGTTCTCGAGGTCGACCGAGCTGATCCATTCACCGCCCGACTTGATGACGTCCTTCGCGCGGTCGGTGATCTGCAGGAAGCCGTTCGGGTGGATGACCGCGACGTCGCCCGTCGCGAACCAGCCCGGTTCCGAGTGCGACGGGCGAGTCGTCGAGCCGGAAATAGCTGCTGCAGACCCACGGTCCGCGCACCTTGAGTTCGCCCGAACTCACGCCGTCCCACGGCAGTTCCTTGCCCTCGTCGTCGACGATCTTCATCGCCATGCCGAAGATGCCGTGACCCGCCTTGGCGCGCAGCTGCGTCTGGTCCTCCGGCGGCAGCGCTTCCTGCTCCGGGCGCAGCGTGCTGACCGTGCCGAGCGGACTCAGTCTCCGTCATGCCCCAGCCCTGGATCACCGTGACGCCGTGCTTGTCGCGGAAGTCGCGGATCATCTGGATCGGGACCGCCGAGCCGCCGATCACCGTGCGCTTCAGCGTCTGGAGCTTGTCGCCGGTCTGGTCCAGGTGATGCGAGCAGCATCATCCACACCGTCGGCACGGCCGCCGCCAGCGTCACGCCTTCCTCGTTCATCAACTGCGTCAGCGTGGCCGCGTCGCCCATCTTCGGGCCGGGGAACACGAGCTTGGCGCCCACCATCGGCGCGTTGTACGGCAGGCCCCACGCGTTGGCATGGAACATCGGCACCACGGCGAGGACGGTGTCGCGGCAGGAGAGGCCCATCGCGTCCACCTGCGTGCCGCCGTAGCCATGCAGTACCGTCGAGCGGTGGCTGAAGAGCACGCCCTTCGGGTTGCCCGTCGTGCCCGACGTGTAGCAGAGCGAGCTCGCGGCACGTTCGTCGAGTTCGGGCCAGTCGAACGTATCCGCGTGACCGGCGATGAAGGACTCGTAATCGGGCAACGTGCCTGCGACCGCGGCCGGCATCGCCGCGGCCGACGTCATCACGATGGTCTTTTCGACCGTCGGCAGCTTGCCGGCGAGCGGGGCAAGCGCCGGCAGCAGGGTCGGGTCGACGAACAGCAGCTTGTCTTCGGCGTGGTTGATGATGAATTCGAGCTGTTCCGGGAAGAGCCGCGGATTGACGGTATGCAGCACCGCGCCCATGCAGGAGACGGCGTAGTACAGCTCGAGGTGGCGGTAGTCGTTCCAGGCCAGCGTTGCGACCCGGTCGCCCTCCTTGACGCCCGCCGCCTGCAGCGCGTTCGCGAGCTTGCGCGCGCGCCGGAACACCTCGCCCCAGTTCGTGCGGTGCCGGGGATCGTCGAACGTGACCGAGACGATTTCGCGGTCGGCGAAGTTGCGCTCGGCGAACCGCATGATCTCGGTGATCAGCAGCGGCGTATCCATCATCAGGCCATGCATTGTCCGTTCCCCTGCGGTTAGCTCGTTGTCTGTGGGCGCGGGTCAGAGCACCTTGAGGCGGTGTCCGTCCGGTTGTTCGAATTCGATGGCCGAATATTCACACCGACCGTGGCCACGTTGGAAGAGGCTGTTGGCAATCAGCCAGACCCGCACGACGGAGCGTGCCGCGCCACCGATGCAGCGACGATAGTCCTCGTGGACGTCACGGCGCTCGTCCAGCCAGCGCCCGAGTTCGGCCGTGCCGCTGCGCACGACGACGTGCGTTTCCTTGTCCTTCCAGGTCGGCAACGGGCAGCGGTAGACCGTGCCCACCGGCAGGGCAGAACTCCAGTAATACGTGAGGTCCTGCCCGTCGTCGAACTCGACGGCGATGCTCAGGTAGTCGTGCGAGGGCAGGCTGTCCTCCCGCAGGTCGACCGGCAGGCTGTCGACGCGCCAGCGCCAGTCGAGAAACGTGCCGGGCTGCAGGGGCAATGCGGCGGCGTGGCGCAGGATGCCCACGTCGCCATGGGTGTCGCAGCAGACGGATGCCTGGCCGTCCGGCGCGCGACCGGCACGATAGATTTCCCCCGGCCCGAGGTACCAGAGGTAATTCCACCCGTCCGGCGGATCTGTCGGGGCAGCGAGGCGTACGCATTCTGCGGTCACTGGAGCGGGTGCAGCCCCTTGTTGAACCGATGCATTCAATGCCGCGGCAGGGTCGACGCCGTGCCGCCATTTGAGCAGCAGGACCGACAAGGCCGCCGGACACCTTGCGGTATTCGTCGGCGCCATGGCCCAACTCGCCTTGCGGCGTGGACCATTCGCCGGGGAAGTAACTCGCCAGGTACAGCGGGCCGCCGGTCGTCGCATGGAACGTATGGGTATCGCGCGTGCCGCGCAGCACGGTGCCGGAGGGTCCGACGCGGGCCCAGAGTTGGAAGGACGGCGGCACCCAGATGTCGAGCGCGCGGGACAAGTGCACCCGGCCGGCCGCGAACCAGGTGATCGAGTCGCCGGCGGCAAGTGCCAGTCCCGACTCCGACCACGGCGGGCGGGTGGCGGGCAGTTCGACCCAACGGTGTTCCGCCAGCAGGCCGGCCGGCAACGACCGGACCCAGTCTTCGAGTTCGGCGCGCCAGGCGCGAATGTCTGGCGCATTGCGATCGGCCGCGGGTGAGCGAATCCTGCGCGCCAGCGAGCGCGCACCCAGCCTGGCCGCGACGCCGAGGTCGCGGGCAATCGATCCGAAGCTCAATGGGTTGCCTCGCTGCCTGGGACGACGCCCAGATTAATGCAATGCGCGCGCCGCAGCGGACGGCTTTGCGCGTTTCGTGGCTGTACCTGGGCTTTGCCGACGCTTGGCAGCCGGTGACTTGACCAGGGTCCGCGGCGTTTTCAGCGGTCGCTGTCGAACCTTTGGCCACCGAACGCTGCAATTCGACCAGCGCCCGCATCGTCCCGTCGGCCAGGCGCTGCACGTCCGGGATGGCTTCCTTGAGCGCGATGAACGTGACGTGCAGTTCGTCGTCGTAGTTGCTGATCGTGACGTTGAGCACCTGGTGATGCGCGACGACCGACACCGGCAGCGCCAGCTCGACCGGCAGGCCGTTGAAATAGACCTTGCCCTCCAGGCCGGCGGGGTTCGAGATCACCGCGTTCGCCAGCATCGGCAGCTCGCCGAGGTTCAGCGATTCGATCGCGCTCGCGACGGCGTGCTCGAAGATCGAGTACATGAACAGCGCGTCGGCGCCGATCGACCTGACTTCCTCCTTCACCGAGCCGTGTCTCGGCCACGATGTCGGCGAGCCGTTCGGCGGGCGTCGCGCCGGGGTGGCCCATGGGCACCTGCAGGATCGTGATGCGATTGCCGGCGCCGGCGCCGTCGTGCAGCGCGACGGGCATGTCGGCGACCAGCGGTCGCTGCGCGCGCAGACCGTGCTCCGCGAGGTAACGGTTCAGCGCGATGTCGAGCGTCGCCAGCAGCACGTCGTTGATCTTGGCAGTCGGCGCGCCGCGCGACGGCACGCACCCGCGCCAGCGGCAGCGAGCAGTGAGCCATGACGCGGTTCGGCGACGGGGGCGCCTTGAGCACGTCGGGCGTCGCGACGAACGGAGTGGCCATGCCCTTGCCGAGCCCGAGGTCGCGGCGACCGAGGTGCCAGACCAGTCGAGCGAGGTCGCCTGCGGTGCGGCCCGCCGCCAGGCCGTGCGCAGCAGTCCGCCGGCGAGGGTTGCCGTGCGCGACGGCTCCGCCGCGTGCTCGGCCCGCGGCAATCCCGCCAGATCGCCTGCGGACTCGCGCGCCGAAGCCGTGCGCGACACGATGTTCAGGATGACGCTGATGAAGCCGATGCCGTCGATCAGCCCGTGGTGCGTCTTGAAGTAGAGGCCGACGCGATCGTCCGCAAGCCCGTCGAAGACGTGCACCTCCCACAGCGGGCGGCAGCGATCGAGACGCTTCGCAGTGCAGCGCACAGACCCGGTCGAAGAGGGCCTGGACGTCGCTGCCGTCGGGCAGTTCGTGGCGGAACACCTGTTCCGCGGGGTCGATGCTGCTCGTCGCCGACGAGGACCGGCCAGCCGGCGAGCATGTTCTCGGCCAGGCGCTGGTTGAACGGCGGGCCGACCGGGCAGCGCAACATCCTGCGGACGAGTTCATCCCCAGGCGCGCCCCCGCGCCGTCTTGCGGCCTCGCAGTACGACCAGCGCGCCCACGTTCATGGGCCGCTGCTCGGTCTCGAGCAGGAAGAACGCCCGGTCCATCGGTGACATCCGTGCCATGGCGCAAGCGTAGCGCGCCCGCGCGGATCGCGGTATTTCGCTTATGGCTAGCTGCGCCGCAGCAAACTTCGCCGGCGCCGGACTAGACCGACGCTTTCAGCACCTTGTACTCGTCCTCGAGGTTCTTCTTCAGTTCGTCACCGGCAAACGAGGCAATGATGCCGCCGAGCAGCGGGATGCTGCTGGTGATGTCGAACGTCCATTGGACCGAGCTGCCGCCTTTCTCGGGCTGCAGCGTCTTGGTTCCCACGATCTTGACCGGCACGCCCTTGATATCGACGGCGATGTCGGCCGAAAACCCGTCGCCGTCCGCCGCCCAGTCCTCGGTGTGCGAGACATCGTTCGTCGCAGGCACGATGCGCTTGATGGCCGCCGGCGGGTTGGCCGGCATCTTGCGCGAGATCCGCAGCTTGACGTTCGGCGCGCGTCCCTCGCGCTTGATCTTGACGTCGGACCCGGGGAGTTTCGCGTAGACCGCCTCCTGGCTCTTCTGCTCGGTGCAGAGCTTGAAGGCCGAGCCGACGTCCGTCTTCAGTGGATGCTTGACCTGGATCTTCATGATGGGCGTTCCCCTGTTGCCTGTTTTGCGGATCAGACGCCGAGCCAGTGGCGCACGACCAAGGATACCGTCTTCACGATCGCCAGGATCACCCCCCAGGCAAGCACGAGCGCGACGGCGGAGACGGCCAGTCCCGTCAGCGTCGCCTTGCCGTCCCGTTCGAGCAGCGCGAAGGCCAGGATGCACACGGCGATTCCAGGCCCCATGTTGCCGAAGGGTACCGGCAGGATCAGCACGACGCTGAGCACGACGCAGACCAGGCCGATCATCCGCTCGGCCAATCCCACCGTGAGCAGCGGCCAGCGCGGCTTGGACAGCTTCTCGGCCCGCCGCATCCATGGCACGACGACGTTCATGACTCGCGCGAACCGCTGGCGCGTGACGGTCGCCTGCACCAGGGCCTGCGGCAGCCACGGCACCGCGAATCCGAGCATCAACTGCAGCGACAGGAACAGCAGCGGAATGCCGAGCACGACGGACACGCCGGGAGCATTGACGGGCAGCGTGTTCGGCGCGGCGAAGACGAACATCATCGCGCCGAAGGCGCGGTCGCCCATGGCGTCGCGGATGTCGGCGATGGCGATCCGCTCGCGCGCCAGGATCGTTGGCGATGTCCGTGAGAATTTCCGACAGGCGGCGCGGCCGGCTGGACCCCGGCGGTGACAGGTGCGGCGAATTCACGCGACCATCTCGCCGCGCAGCTTCCTCGCCATGATCCGCTCGTACAGGGACGGCGCCAGGCGGCTGACCCACCAGGCGGCCCGGGCGGTGCGACCGATCAGCAGCAGTCGCTGGCTGCGCTCGCAGCCGCGGAAGATGCGGTCAGCCACGGCGTCCGGCTGCAGTTGCCGGCCGATCACCACCTGCGCGTGCGTCACGGCGCGGCCGTCGGGCCCGAGCGCGTTGCGGTCGATGCCGGTCGCAATGAAGGACGGGCACACCAGCATCACGTCGATGCCGTCGGCCGCGACTTCAGTGCGCAGGCTCTCGAAGAAGCCGTGCACCGCGTGCTTGCTCGCCGCGTAGCCCGTGCGCGCGATCAATGGCGTGTACCCCGCGACGCTCGAGATCGCGACGACCAGCCCGCGCGACTGCCGCAGCGCCGGCAGCGCCGGGCGCGTGAGGTGAATCGCACCGAACAGGTTCACTTCCATCACGCGGCGCAGCACCGCCGTCGCCGTCGCCTCGAAGGGACTGCGATGGGAGATGCCGGCGTTGTTGACGACAGCATCGATGCGGCCGAATCGAGCCGTGGCCGCGGCGATGGCGGCCGTGCACGCCTGCTCGTCCGTGACGTCGCAGGGCAGGGCAAGCACCTCGCATCCTGCAGTGTCCATTTCCTGGCGCAGCAGTTCGAGCGCTGCGGCGTCACGGTCGAGCGCGACGACTCGCGATCCCGCGCCGCCGAAACGCAGCGCAAGCGCGCGACCCAGCCCGCTGGCTGCGCCGCTGATCACGACCGTCGCGCCGGCAAACGAGCGTCGCGTCACTGCGAATTCCCGCCCAGGCCGTGGGTGCGGCAGTAGAAGTCGAAAACTTCGGCAGAGGTCTTGCGCGGCACGTACCCGAGTCCTTCCTTCAGCCGGCGATTGTCGAGGACCGGACGATACCGCAGGAAGTCGACCTGTTCGGGTCCGTAGCGAGTCAGGCCCAGTGGATGCAGCAACCCGAGCGCTGCCCGCAGCAGCGCAGGCGGCAGCGTCAGGCACGGCTTGCCGAGCCGCCGTGCGATTTCCTGGATGCTGAGCGCGCCGTCACCGGCCACGTTGTAGATGCCCGCGGCATCGGTGCGAATCGCGTGCGCGATGGCGCCCACCACGTCCTGGTCCCAGATGAAGACGAAGGGACTGCGGGAGCCGCGCAGCGCGATCAGGCGCGGCCGGTCGAACAGGGCGGTGATCTGGTTGCGCGTCGTCTCGCCCAGAATCGTGCCGACGCGCAGCACGACCTGTCGCAGTCCGGGATGCTCGCGCCGGCAGGCCGCCAGCATCTCCTCGACCAGCCGCTTGTGGTGGGAGTACGCAAACGCTTCGTTCCCGCGGACGGGATCGTCCTCGGTCAGCCATTCGGGGTTGTCGGCGTGATAACCGTAGGCTGCTCCGCTCGAGGTGACGATGATCTGCCGCACGCCTGCCGCCAGGCAGGCATCGAGCACGTTGCTGCGTCCCGAGCACGTCCACGGCGTATTCGAGTTCACGGTTCGACTTCGCGCCGGGCGTGACGATGGCTGCGAGGTGCACCACGACATCGATCGCTCGCGCAGACAGCAACGAGCCGAGCCCTGGGGCGCGGACGTCGTGCAGCACGTACTCGACACCGGGCAGGCGTGACGCTGCCGGAATGTCGCGCACGTCGCTCGCGACGACGCAGTCGATCTCGCCGGCCTGCAGCCGCGATGCCAGCGTCTTGAGCAGCTCGCTGCCCAGGTACCCCGCCCCGCCCGTGACGAAAATGCGCCGGCCGCTCATGCCGCAACCTCCGCGGGCTGTCCTGCGGGCGGGTGCCTGCGCCACCAGGACGCGAGCGTCGTGCCGACCACGATGTGCCAGATGCCCCACCAGGCCGCGACGATCGCCATCCCGCCGAGACCGCCGAAGAAGTTGAACACCAGCACGAGGCCGAACCCGGAGTTCTGGATGCCGACTTCGAGTGCGACGGCACGCCGGTCGGCCTCGGGCAGGCTTGCCGCCTTCGCCGTCAGGTAGCCCGTCAGCAGGGCGAAGGCATTGAGCAGGAAGACGAACAGCACCACGCGCTCGACGTACTTGAGGAAGAAATCCCAGTTCACGACCAGCGCGCCGACCACGAACAACGCGAAGAACGCGAGCGACAGCGCGCGGAACGGCCCGCGAATGCGCCTGGCGAAGGCCGGCCAGCGGTGCGCCGTGAACATGCCCAGCGCAGTCGGGATTGCGAGCAGCACCACGATCGTGCCGAACACTTCGAGCGGACTCAGGCTGATCGCATGCAGGATCGGGCGGGTGTAGGGATTCAGCTCGCCCCAGAACGACAGGTTGAACGGCGTGAAGACGATCGAGCCCAGCATCGAGAACGCCGCGATCGTGACCGACAGCGCGGTGTTGCCGTGGCCGTAGTTGACGAGGAAGTTGGAGATGTTGCCGCTCGGGCACGAGGCCACGAGGATCATGCCGAGCGCGATGCTCGGCGTGGGCTCGCAGGATCATCGTGAGCGCGAACGCGACGGCCGGCAGCAGCACGGAGTGCGCCAGCAACCCGATCAGCGTGCCCCGCGGCGACGTCAGGATGCCCTTGAAGTCGGCGACGCGCATGTCGAGCGCGACACCGAACAGCACGAAGGCCAGGATGACGTCGAGCGCGACCAGCGATTCCGGGCTGAAGTGCAGCCGGACCGCGTCGAGTTCGTTCATTTGCCCTTGGGCTCGAGATGCATGTCCTTGAAGTACATGAGCCCCGGCGCCCACATGTGCTTGACCGGGTCGACGTCGACGTGGATCACGGCCGGGCCGCCCGTCGCCAGCGCCCGTTCGAGCGCAGGCTTGAGTTCGCGCGGATCGGCCACGCGCTCACCGTGCGCACCCATGGCCTCGGCCAGCTTGTCGAAACGGATCTCGCCGAGATCGGCCTTGATCGTCTCGTCGGGACCGAGCGACTTCTTGATCAGTGTCTTGATCGGCTTCAGCGCGAACTGCTGGTTCATCTTCACCATGCCCCACTGCTTGTCGCAGAGCACGAGGAAGACCACCTGCAGGCCGTTGCGCACGGCCGTTTCGACTTCCTGCGGATGGAAGCCCATCGCGCCGTCGCCGATGATGCAGCACACGGGCTTGCCGGGCCGCGCCACGGCAGCGCCAAGCGCCTGCGCGACGCCCGCGCCGAGCATGCCGAACTTGAACGTCGAGAGCAGCGTGTTCGGCACGCGCATCTCGTGGAAGAACATCGCCCAGACCGCGGTGTTGCCGCCGTCGGCCACGAGTGTCGTGCCTTCGGGGAAGACCTGCTGGCAGACGTGCGCGACGTGCGCCGGATTCATCGGCACCGCCATGTCGGCGAGCTTCTCGTCGAGCTTGGCGCGCTCGCTGCGGATGACCTCGCGGTACTTCGCCACCTGGCGGCGGCGCGCGTCGAGGTTCATGCGCGCCTTGCGGGTCTCGAGTTCGGTGGCCAGCGCTGCCAGGAACAGCTTCGCGTCGGCCAGCACGGCCAGCGTCGCGGGCTTGTTGGCGCCGAGGATGTGACCGTCGATGTCCACCTGGATCATCTTCTGCTCGGAGGGGTGCCGCCAGTTCGGGGCCTTGCCCCACCAGTCGGTTTCGCCGAGCCGTGATCCCACGCACAACACGACGTCGGCGTCGTTGCGGACCTGGTTGTTGAGCTTGATCAGCGCCATCGGCATGGCGAGCTCGTTCGTTTCGGGCAGCACGCCGCGACCGGCCCAGCTCGTCGTGACCGGCGCGTGCAGCGCCTCGGCGACGCGACGCAGTTCGTCGTAGGCCGCCGCGTGAATGACGCCACTGCCGGCATGAATGATCGGAAGGTCGGCGGCGGCCAGCAGGTCGGCTGCCTCCGCCACCTGGTCGGGTGCGGGCGCGATGGCGTGCGTGCTGCGGAACTGCTGCGGCTGCCAGATCGCGACCTCGGCCTTCACCTTGCCGTTCATGATCGTTTCGGGCACGTCGAGGTGCACGACGCCCGGGCGACCTTCCCAGCAGTTGCGAATTGCGGTGCGCCCGAGTTCCGCGACGCGGTCGAACGAGACGACCGCGTGGCTCCACTTGGAGAAGTGCTTGATCGCGCCGACCTGGTCGAAGGCCTGGTAGGCGCCGCCGCGGTCGGGATAGACGATCTGCGGCCGGCGGCAGCTGGTGATCGCGAGCACGCGATTGCCTTCCGCGTTCTCGACCACCAGGCCCGGCAGCAGGTTCGCGACGCCGGGACCATTGCTCGCCATGCAGACGCCGAGCTTGCCGGTCAGGCGCGCGTAGGCGCCGGCCATGTGCGCCGCACAGGTTTCGTGCCGCGGCGTGACGATCTCGATGCCGAGCTTGTGCAGGTTCGAGTAGAAGCCGAAGTACGTGCCGTCGATGATGCCGAAGACTTTCTCGACACCCTCGGCCTGCAGCATGCGCGCAAGCACTTCACCGCCGCTGGTTTCACTCATGGTCGTGTCCTTGGTCCCCGTCGCAGGCCGGTCGTCGTTGCCGATCCGATGTTTTCCGGCACTATAGCGCGCCCGGCCGGGCAATGGTCCCGGTGGCCGACCCTCCGTAGAATCGCTGCGGTTTTCCACGATGAACCGGAACTGATGGAAGCGTACGCAAGCTGGTTGCCCGTGATCGCGGCACTCGTCGCGGCAGGCGCGGTGGGCGGTCTCATCGCCGGACTGCTCGGCGTCGGTGGCGGCATCGTGATCGTCCCCGCACTCGACTTTGCGCTGCAGGCCGCCGGCGTCTCGCACGACGTCGCGCTGCACGTCGCCGTGGCCACCTCGATGGCCACCATCGTCCCGACGGCGATTTCGTCGTCGCGTGCGCACGCGAAGCGCGGCTCCGTCGACGAGGTCGTCGTGCGGCGCTGGTCCGTTCCCATCGTGACCGGCTCGCTGGCCGGCGCCATGGCGGCGTCGCAGCTCGACGCGCACGTGCTGGCGCTGGTTTTCGGTGTCGTGGCACTCGCGGCGGCGCTCAAGATGCTGTTGCCGATCGATCATGTCGTGCTGCACCAGGGACTGCCGGGCGGCTTGCTCGGCGCCCTGATTCCCGCCGGTATCGGCGCCGTCTCTTCGATGATGGGGATCGGCGGCGGCACGCTCAGCGTGCCGACGATGACGCTGCTCGGCGAGCCGGTCCACAAGGCCGTCGGCACCGCGGCTCTGCTGGGACTCTGGATCGCCGTGCCGGCGACGGTCGGCTACCTGCTGGCGCGCCCGCCGCCGGAACTGGCTGCCGCCGCTCACGATCGGCTACGTGAGCCTGCCCGGCCTCGCGCTGATTGCCCCGATTTCATGGGCGGTTGCGCCGCTCGGCGCGAGGCTCGCGCATTCGCTCGACCGGCGGAAGCTCACGGCGGCCTTCGGCGGCTTCCTCTTCCTCGTTGCGGTGCGAATGGGTTATCGCGCGTTCGGCTGACCTGCCATACGCCTCGTGCAGTACCATCGCCGCTTCACCGAGGAGTACCGCATGAACAAGACCGTCGGCCTGCTGCTGTCTGCCGCTCTCGCCATGATCGGGTCCGCGTCCGTGCCTGCCGCGACGGAAGTCCCTGCGGAGCAGCTCCGCGACACCGCAGCGATCGACGCGGCGATCGCCAGTCCGGATCGGCCCAAGGCCGATGTGGAGCGGGACGCGGCGGCCAAGCCGCGCGAGGTGCTCGCGTTCCTCGGCGTGATGCCGGGGATGCGCGTTGCCGACATGTTCTCGGCCGGTGGCTACTACACGGAATTGCTGGCCCGCACGGTGGGCGTCAAGGGCCAGGTGATCGCCTACAACAATCCGCCGTACGCGAAGTTCGCGGAGAAAGGCATCGCGACGCGGTATGCGGATGGGCGGCTCGGCAACGTGCGCCAGGTGACGGCCGAGGTCGACGAGCTGCAGCTGCCTCCCGGCTCCTCGATGCGGCACTGTTCGTCATGAGCTTCCACGACACGTACTGGCGGCCAGCCGATGGCACCTGGAACCGCACCGATCCGGCCGAGTTGCTCAAGCGGCTGAAGGCGGCGCTCAAGCCGGGCGGCGTAGTGGTGGTGCAGGATCACGTGGCAAAGGCGGGCGGCGACACCGCCAAGGTCGTGGACGAACTGCACCGCATCGATCCGGCCGTCGTCCGTGCCGAGTTCGAGCGGGCCGGGTTCGTGTTCGACCGGGCGAGCGTGGTGCTTGCGCACCCGGAGGACGACCACACCAGGCTCGTGTTCGACGAGGCCATTCGCGGCAAGACGGACCAGTTCGTCTACCGCTTCCGCAAGCCGATCACCTAAGATGCCTGCGCGCGGCAGCGGCCGCGCGTCAGGCTGGACAGAATGGAACGGACGGTTTCCGCAGCGGGTGATGGCGTGCTGCGGCTCGCGATGTGGTCGGGGCCGCGCAACATTTCGACGGCGTTCATGCGCTCGTGGGAAAACCGCGGCGACACGATCGTCATCGACGAGCCTTTCTACGCACACTACCTGAAAGTCACCGGCCTCGATCATCCGGGCCGCGACGAGATCATCGCGCACCAGGAATCCGACTGGCGCCGCGTGGCCGACTCGCTCCTCGCCCCGATGCCGTCGAACATCCGCGTCTTCTACCAGAAGCAGATGTCGCACCACCTGCTGCCGCACATGGGGCGCGAGTGGCTCGACTCGGTGACCCATGCCTTCCTGATCCGCGACCCGTCTGCCGATGCTGGCGTCGCTCGGCGAGAAGCTCGCGAACTTCGACCTGCTGGCCACGGGCCTGCCGCAGCAGGTCGAGATCTTCGAGCACGTGATCCTGCGCACGGGCAAGGTGCCCGCCGTGCTCGACGCCGCCGACCTGCTCGAACGGCCCGAGCCGATGCTGCGCGCGCTGTGCGACGCGCTCGGCGTGCCGTTCACGGAACGCATGCTGTGGTGGCCCGCCGGGCGGCGCGAGTCGGACGGCATCTGGGCCCGGCACTGGTACGACCGCGTCGAGCAGTCGACGGGTTTCGAAACATCGCCACCGCAATCCAGCCGTGGTTGCCGCGGCCAAGCCGCTGCCGCCTGCCGTTGCGGCGATCGAGGCACGGTGTCGTCCGCTTTACGAGAGGCTGCGCGCGCACCGCCTGCGCGCCTGAGGTGATCCCTTGCTGCAGAAATTCGACGAACGCAATCGCGACCTGATCGTCAACGTCAGCGGCGAACTGGTGCATCGTGACCAGGCCCG
The DNA here is from genome assembly GCA_963828265.1 of uncultured Gammaproteobacteria bacterium. Lineage (GTDB taxonomy): Bacteria > Pseudomonadota > Gammaproteobacteria > Steroidobacterales > Steroidobacteraceae > RPQJ01. The sequence continues at coordinate 43,023 of CAWHEA010000041.1, forward strand.
CATCAGCCCGTTCGATTCGTCCGTGCAGGGCGGCGACGCGGTCTGGGAAGGGCTGCGGCTGTACAGCGGCCGCATCTTCCGGCTCGAGCAGCACCTCGATCGACTGGTGAATTCGGCGAAGGCGCTCGCGTTCGCGCAGATCCCGACGCGCGAGGCGATCACCCACGAGATTCGCCGCACGCTCGAAGCCAATGGGATGTTCGACGGCGTGCACATCCGCCTGACGCTGACGCGCGGCGTGAAGATCACGTCAGGAATGGATCCCCGGCTCAATACCCAGGGACCGACCCTGATCGTGCTCGCCGAGCACAAGGCGCCCGTGTATTCGACGGGCGGCCTCAGCCTGGTGACCAGCAGCGTGCGGCGCTTCCCGCCCGACTGCCTCGACCCGAAGATCCACCACAACAACCTGATCCAGTCGATCCTCGCCAAGATCGAGGCGAACGTGGCGGGTGCCGACGACGCGCTGATGCTCGATCAGCGCGGCTTCATCGCCGAGACCAACGCGACGCACGTGTTCATCGTCGAGCGGGGCCTGCTGCGCACACCGCGGCTGGTCGCCTGTCCGGAAGGGATCACGCGCTCGACCGTGCTCGAACTCTGCCGCACTCACGCCATCGCGCACGAGGAAGTGGACCTGACGCTCACCCAGGCGTACTGCGCCGACGAGATGTTCTGCACCGGCACGATGGGTGAACTTGCGGCTGTCACGAAGGTGGACGGCCGGCAGATCGGCGACGGCCAGCCTGGCCCGCTGACGCAGCGCTTGTCGGCACTGTTCCGCGAGCTCACGGCGCGCGAAGGCACGGTCGTGGCCCAGGCGCCGGCTCAGCCGTAGGACCCCGCAGCCGGCCGCCCGGTCTCAGCCTGCCGTCGACCCGCTCATATAGGCGACTTCCTCGGCCGTCGAAGGCCGGCCGAGCGCGGCGTTGCGAAACGGAAAGCGTCCGAAGCGGGCGATGGCGACCTGGTGGGCGAGGGCGTAGCGCGTCCAGTACTCGTTGCCGAGCGCCTCGATGAGGCGCACGGCCAGTGCCTGGTCGTCTGCATCCTCGCTGTGCTCGAACGGCAGATAGGCGAACAGACGCTGCTGCGGGGTCATCGCCCGATCGAAGCCTTGTGCGACGATGTTGCGCGCCAGGCGGCGGGCATCGGCATCGGCCTCGAATGCTCGCGGGTCGTCACGGTAGAGGTTGCGTGAGAACTGGTCGAGCACGAGCACGGCGGCGAGCAGCATTCGCGGCGTAGACGACGCGGCGGTACGCCCTCATCGGCTGTGATGTGACCGTGCAGGGACAGGAAGCGCTGCCGGATGCGATCGTCGACCGCATCGTTGCGGACGAACCAGTCGAGCTCGCTCAGTTCGTCGAACCAGAACTGCAGGACGTCGCTCACCCAGGCGGGTTCAGCGACGCTCACGTTCGTTCCGGCACATGGGCAGCCATCAGTCTGTCCCCACTTCAGGCGTGGCGCAGCGCGGCCGCATGGAACGCGATGTGATCCGGCATGAACGACTGGATGAAGTAGTAGCCGTGGTCATAGTCCGCGTGACGCCGCAGCTGCAGCTTCTGTCCGGACCGTGCGCACGCTTCCTCGAAGAGTTCGGGCCGCAGCTGTTCAGCCAGGAATTTGTCGCCCAGACCCTGGTCGATCAGGATCGTGTCGGCACGCGGCGCCTGCTGCACGAGGTGCGTCGCGTCGTAGGCCAGCCATTCGTCGCGCTTCGCGCCGAGGTAGTTGCCAAACGCCTTGTGACCCCAGGGCACCTGCGACGGCGCAACGATCGGCGCGAACGCCGACACCGACCGGTACTGCCCGGGATTGCGCAGGGCGCAGACCAGTGCGCCGTGGCCGCCCATCGAGTGCCCCATGACCGATTGCCGGCTCGTGTCTGCCGCCTGCGAACTCGGCCTGCGAGCAGCGCCGGCAGTTCGCGCGTCACGTAGCTGTACATGCGGTAGTGCGCCGACCACGGTGCCTGCGTCGCGTCGAGGTAGAAGCCGGCCGCGAGCCCGAAATCCCAGCTGGCATCGTCGCCGGGCAGTCGCGGCTCACGCGGGCTCGTGTCGGGCGCCACGAGCATCAGGCCATGCTCCGCCGCGAGCCGCTGCGCACCCGCCTTGATCGGGAACGTCTCTTCGGTGCAGGTCAGGCCCGCCAGGTAATAGAGCACGGGCACCGGACCGGCCTTGGCCTGCGGCGGTTCGTACACCGCAAAACGCATCGGCCCGGCGCACTCGCTCGAGTCGTGCTGGAAGAAGCGCTGGGTGCCGCCCCAGCACGCATGCTCGAGAGCTTCACGCAAGTCCGGCCCTCAAAACGTGACGACCGAGCGAATCGACTCGCCGCGAGTGCATCAGGTCGAACGCGTCGTTGATGCGGTCGAGCGGCAGCGTGTGCGTGATCAGCGGATCGATCGCGATCTTGCCGTCCATGTACCAGTCGACGATCTTCGGCACGTCGGTGCGGCCGCGAGCGCCGCCGAACGCCGTGCCTTTCCAGGTGCGGCCCGTGACGAGCTGGAAGGGCCGCGTCTTGATCTCCTGGCCCGATCCCGCGACGCCGATGATGACCGACACGCCCCAGCCGCGATGGCAGCACTCGAGCGCCTGCCGCATCAGGTCGACGTTGCCGACACACTCGAAGCTGTAGTCGGCGCCGCCGTCCGTCAGCGCGACGAGGTAGGGAACGAGGTCGCCCTGCGACTTCCTTCGGATTGACGAAGTGCGTCATGCCGAACTTCTCGGCGAGCCGCTTGCGGGCCGGATTGATGTCGACACCGACGATCTTGTTGGCGCCGGCCAGTCGCGCGCCCTGGATCACGTTGAGGCCGATGCCGCCGAGGCCGAAGACCACGACGTTGGCGCCCGGCTCGACCTTGGCCGTGTTGATCACCGCGCCGATGCCGGTGGTCACGCCGCAGCCGATGTAGCAGATCTTGTCGAAGGGCGCGTCCTCGCGGACCTTGGCGACCGCGATCTCCGGCAGCACCGTGAAGTTGGAGAACGTCGAGCAACCCATGTAGTGATGGATCTTCTCGCCGCCGAGCGAAAAGCGGCTGGTGCCGTCCGGCATCACGCCCTGGCCCTGGGTCGAGCGGATCGCGGTGCACAGGTTGGTCTTGTGCGAGGTGCAGCTTTTGCACTCCCGGCACTCGGGCGTGTAGAGCGGGATCACGTGGTCGCCCTTCTTCAGCGACCTCACGCCGGGTCCCACGTCCACGACGATGCCGGCGCCTTCGTGTCCGAAGATGACCGGGAACAGGCCTTCCGGGTCACCGCCGGAGCGGGTGAACTCGTCCGTGTGGCAGACGCCCGTGGCCTTGATCTCGATCAGCACTTCGCCGGCCCTGGGTCCGTCGAGATCCACCGTTTCGATGACGAGGGGCTGGCCAGCCTGATGGCAGACGGCGGCGCGGGTCTTCATGCTCGATGCTCCGGTCGGTCGGCGGGATGACGGGGGAGCCTAGCGCATCGAACGTCCGGTTGCAGCGACGGGCCGGCGCCGTTGCAACCTTTGGCCGTCCCTGGTGCATCGAAATGGCAACAGGAAACGTCCCGGCCGGAGGCCACGCCATGAATTTCGTCACTCGCTGCATCCTGACCATCGCATTTGCCTTTGCGGCCGTCGTCCTTGGCGACGCTGCCCATGCGGCAGGGGACATCAGCAAGGTCAACGGCAGCGTGAAGGTCGAGCCAGGCCAGCAGGCCGGCGATGTCGATACCGTGAACGGCTCCGTGACGATCGGTGCCGGCGCCCGGGCGGGGAAGATCGAGACGGTCAACGGTTCCCTGAAGATCGAGGACAAGGCCGTCGTCGGCTCCGCCGAGACCGTCAACGGTTCGAGTCACGGTGGGCGTCGATGCCGAGGTGACCAAGGGTATCGAGGCCGTCAACGGCAGCCTCACGCTGCGTAAAGGCGCCAGGGTCGCGGGCGGCCTCGAAAACGTGAATGGCGCCATGCTGCTCGACGGCGCGCAGGTCGACGGCGGCATCGAGACCGTCAACGGCGACATTCGGCTCGCCACGGGCACGATCCTCAAGGGCGGTATCCACGTGAACGAGCGCAAGCCGTCGTGGTGGAAGGGCGCGGATTCCCGCAATCCGCGCATCACGGTCGAGCAGGGCGTGACGGTCGAGGGTCCGCTGCACTTCGAGCGCGAAGTCGACCTGTACGTCGCGCCGGGCGTGAGCCTGCCGCCGGTGGAAGGCGTGCAGCCGCAGCGTTTCACGCTGCAGTAGAAGGGGTAGGGGTTAGGGGATAGGGGTTAGTCGGAAGGACAGGCCCCGAGTCAGCACCTGACGCAAGTTGTCAGTCGTAGAGCTTCGCGGCGGCGCGCAGCTTCGCCGCGACTGCGTTGCGCAGTGATTCCGGCGCGAGCACCTGCACGTCCGCACCGTACTTCAGGATGTCCATCACCAGCTCGGGCTCCTGCGAATACGGAAACTGCAGCAGGTACGTGCCGTCGAGTTGCGGCGTGCCGACCTGTTCCGGGTGCCAGGTTTCGCGCGACACCCAGCGCGCGCTGCTGGCCCCGAACTGCAGCACGGCGTCCTGCGTGGCCGTTCCGGCGAAGATGCCGTAGCCGCTGGCGTAATGACGTTCGAGCGTGTCGTCGCCGATCTCCTTCACTTCCTTGTCCGGCACCACCACCGCCGTCTCGATGGCGTCGAGCCCGAATGTGCGCAGCGCCTGCCGCTTGTGGCACCAGGCATCGAGGTACCAGTTGTCCCGGTAGTGCACGAGCCGCTGCGGCGACACCTCACGGTCGATCACCTCGCCGTCCTGGCGACGCTGGTGACGCAACTTGAGGCGCTTGCGCGTGAGCACCGCCGTGGCGATCGTGCGGAAGTGGGCCGGAGCCACGCGCCGCGATCCCATCGACAGGATCTTGATGCGCCGCGCGATGTCCTCTGCCGAATGCTCGCCCGAATCGAGCAGGCCCTTCAGCCGCTTGCGCAACGGCGCGATCAGTTCACTGAGCACGCCCGGCTGCAGGTCGCCGAGCAGGCGGTCCATCGTCAGCAGCGCCTGCAGTTCGTCCGCCGAGAACCAGAGGCCCGGCAATTGCCACAGCTTGCTGTCGGCGATGGCGGGATCGAAGCCGTAGGCTTCCTGGTCGCGGTCGTACACGATCGGCGCGTGCATGCGGTCCCGCAGGTACTCGAGGTCACGCTTGAAGGTCGCGCGCGAGATGCCGAGTTCCTGCCAGGAAGTCCTGCGTGCTGACGAAGTGGCGGCTCCGCAGCAGGTTCTGGATCTTGTAGAAGCGTTCGGTCCGTTCCATCAGTCACCGCCGTCGCTAGGGGATCAGGGCGCCCGCAGTCCGGCGCGCGTCGTCAGGTAGACGGCGAACGTGCCGAGCCAGTGGCCGCCTTCGTAGTGTTCGCCGGTCACGGCTGGCAGCGCCGCCGCTGCGTGCGCCTCGGCGGCCGCGTTCAATGCGTCGATGCGCCGGTCGCCCCTGGGCAGGCCCGACGCGATCCCGCGCAGCATCCAGCTGCGACTGAGGTTGAGGCCGTCGAGGTGCGCGAGCTTCGGATCGCTGCGGTCGGTCACTTCGCCGGGTGCGAGCCATGCCTTCTTCGCGCTCGTCGGGATGACCGGCAGGAAGCGGCGCAGCCACTCCGCGTATTCGCGCGGCGGCAGGATGCGCCGCATGAGGTCGGCCTCGGCGAGGCAGGGCGAAAGAAAGTCTTCGCCCGACGGCTCGTAGGCCAGCGGACAGTTGGTGTCCCCCGCATAAAATGCGCGCGCCTTCGATTCGATCAGCGACTGCATCGCAGCGTCGTTGGTGACGCGTGCCCAGTCATGCACCAGCCCGAACGCGAAACGCGGTCTGGCTGTGCTCGCCGACGCGGATTGGATAGCGCAGCTTGGGCAGCCAGCTGCGCAGGCGTTGCGCGGCCTCCGCTTCGAGCGGCGCCAGCGTCTGCGCCCACTCCTGCGCCTGCGGGTCGTCCCACGTGCGCAATTCCGCGGACAGCATCAGCAGCCACGCCAGCCCGTAAGGTCGTTCATACGAAGCACGCCCTGGCGTCTGGAAGTAGGCGACCTCGCCTGCGATGTGGGCGGGCGTCAGGCTCTGCGCCAATGCCGCGCGCGCATCCGCTGCGAACGGCGCCTGTGGAAATTGCCGCGCGAGCCGTGCGAGCAGCCAGTGTCCGTGCACGGACGAATGCCAGTCGTAGCAACCGAAAAACGCCGGTGCCAGTTCGCGCGGCGGACGCACGTCGGCATCGCTGCCGAGCGTGTGTGAAATCTTGTTGGGGTACTCGAGGTGCGCGCAGTGCAGCGCGAGATCCGCAAATCTTCCCGCGGCGGCTTCATCCAGCGACGGCACGGCGACGCATAGGACCAGGCGCCGCGAGCAGGCCGATCAAGCCGAGCGGCCGCGCCGCAAGCGCGATGCGAGCCAGGAGTGCACGTTGCGAAGCCATGCTTCCACTCTCCGTCGACGAACGATCAGGCGTGGATCATAGCCCCGCCGTCAGCGCAGCACGTTACCGTCCGCGTCGAGCACCTGCACGGTCCCGAGCCCGAGCTGGCGAATCGGCGCCTCGATTTTCGCCAGGTCGCCCACGATCACCCACGTGAGTGAGTCGGGCCGGAATGCCTGCGCCGCCGCCTGCGCGGACGCCGGCATCGGTCTGTGCTTCGAGCCGGCTGCGCAAGGTGCGCACGTAATCGTCGGGTCGGCCGAACCGCACCATGTCGCCGATGGCGCCGCTCACGGCCGCGTTGGTCTCGTATTGTCCGGACAGCGCGCGCACGTCGCGGCTGCGGACCTTGGCGACTTCGTCCGCCGGTGATGGGTTTCGCCGCGACGAGGTCGGCCAGTTCGCGCCGGATCTCCTGGATCGATTCCACCGTCTTGTCGGTCTGGACCGGAGCCGACAGCAGCCACGGCCGCTGGCCGCGCGTCTCCGGCAGGCTCGAACGTGCGCCGTACGACCAGTGCTTGTCTTCGCGCAGGTTCATGTTGATGCGCGACGTGAACGTGCCGCCGAGCACGTCGTTGGCGGTGTTGAGTTCGATGCGGTCCGGCGCGAGGCTCGACGGCATCAGCTGCCCGGCAAGGATCGAGGTCTGCGGTGCACCCGGACGGTCCAGCAGGTAGACGCGCGTCCCGGCTGTCGCCGTTGCCGCGGCGATATCGACACGGGAGGGTTTTGCGCCCGCGGGTGGCTGCCAGTCGCCGAAGTGCCGTTCGAGCAGCGGCAGGATCGACTCGGGCGTCACCGCACCCGTCACGATGATGGTCGCGTTGTCGGGTCGCAGGAAGTCCCGCTGGTAGGCGACCAGGTCGTCGCGGGTCAGTGCGGCGACCGATGCCTCCGTGCCCGAACCGGAGAACGGGATCGCGTAGGGATGGCCGGTGCCGTAGAGCAACGGCGGCAGCACGCGCATTGCAAGCGCGTCCGGGCTCACCTTTTCCCGCGCGATGCCGGCGATCCACTCCTTGCGCACGCGTTCGATCTCGTGCGCCGGAAACGTCGGGCGCCGCACGACGTCGGCCAGCAGTGCGAGCGACGGATCCGCCTGGTCGGTCATCAGCGACACGGCCGCAAATGCCGTGTCGAGACTCGCCCCGCTGGCAAGCTGCGCGCCGAGTCGTTCCGCGCGGTCGGCGATCGCCAGCGAGTCGAGCTTGCCGGCCCCTTCGTCGAGCAGCGACATCGCGAAACTCGCGGTGCCCGGCTTGCGACCCTGGTCGCCGACGAAACCGCCATCGAACAGCAACGAGACACGGGCGACGGGAACGCCGGGGCGCGTCGCAATGATCACCGGAATGCCGTTGCTGAGCTTCCTGCGCTGCAGTTCGGGGAAAACGGTGTCGGGAAACGCGGGCGTGACCGGCGGGCCTTGCTTGCGGTCGACGACGTCGGTCGCAGCCGCGACGTACGGCGGCTGCGGCAGGACTTCGAGCGTGTAGTCGCCCTGCGAGAGCCACTGGCGCGCGACGCGCTGCAGGTCCGCGGGCTGCGCGGCTTCGATCCATTCCAGCGACTGGCGATAACACCCCGGATCGCCCGCGAAGACCTCGCACGAGGCCAGCACGTCCGCCTTGCCGCCGAAGCCGCCGATGCGTTCGAGGCCACGGACGAAGCCCGCGCGAATCGCGATCTTCGCCCGTTCGAGTTCAGCCTTCGTCGGCCCGTGCTCGATGAAGCGCTGCAGTTCGTCCAGCATCGCGGCCTCGACGCGCGCGACCGGCAACGCCCTGTTTGACGTCGGCTGAGAGCGTGAAGAGCCCCGCGATCTCGAGCGGGGACTGGCCCGCGCCGGCGCTGTCGGCCAGTCGCTCGCGGTACACGAGACGCTCGTACAGGCGCGAAGTCTTGCCGCCGCCCAGTATTTCGCCGACGAGTCCGAGGTATTCGGAGTCGCGCGTATTGTCGGGCGGCGTGTTCCAGTAAGCGCTGCCAGCGCGGCTGCGCCACCTGGTCGTACATCGTCTCGCGACGACTGTCGGTACGGGCGGCGATCCACAGTGCCGGGCCGCGTGACGGCGGGGCCCGGGGCGATGTGTCCGAAGTACTGCTCGGCCTTGGCGCGCGCCGTGGGCACGTCGATGTCGCCGGCCAGCACCAGGACGGCGTTGGCGGCGCCGTAGTACGTGCGGAACCACTCGCGCACGTCGTCGAGCGTCGCGGCGTCGAGGTCGGCCATCGAGCCGATCGGCAGCGTGCGGTAGGGGTGGCCCGGGCGGGAAGCTCGCGCGATACACGGTCTCGGCCACGCGGCCGTACGGACGATTCTCCCCCTGGCGCTTCTCGTTCTTGACCACGCCACGCTGCTCGTCGAGCCGCGGCTGCGTCACGACGCCGAGCAGGTGGCCCATGCGGTCCGACTCCATCCAGAGCGCCAGGTCGAGCGCCGTCGTCGGCACGTTCTGGAAATAGTTGGTGCGGTCGAAGCTGGTCGTGCCGTTCATGCTGGTCGCGCCGACCTGCTCGAACGGCTTGAAGTACTCGTCGTCGTAATGCTCGGAGCCCTGGAACATCAGGTGCTCGAACAGGTGGGCAAACCCCGTCTTGCCGGGCAATTCGTTCTTCGAACCCACGTGGTACCAGACGTTGACCGCCACGATCGGCGCCTTGCGGTCGGTGTGGACCACGACCGTCAGGCCATTGGCGAGCGTGAATTTCTCGTACGGAATGAGGTCCGCGCCTGCCGGGGTGGCCGGCGTTGCCCCGGACGCCGGCGCCGCAAGGGTCGTGCCGCTGCCCAGTCCCAAAAGCCCGACGAAGACCCAGAGGAATGCCCCGAACTGCCCCAGACGGCGGGTCCGCTGTCCAAATTGCGACTGACTGTTGCCAAAAAACATCATATACTCCGTCGAAACCGGTCCTGCGGACCGGCGCGAAACGGGCCGATCCGGCCCGCTTCGGTAAGAACTGATTTACCGCACTGGACTTTGGACCACGTTTACGCGGAAAATCACAGGGCTGAACTTATTAGTGTCCGTCTTGGGTGTGGTGACGGGCTGGCGGTCAGCGGCCGCCGTTGAATTTATAATGCATGGCATAAAAGCCACAAGGAGAACTCCTCAATGTCATCTCGTTATCTCATCCCTTTGGCTGTTGCCGCAGCACTCGCGGCCCCGGTCGCCGCCAATGCCCAGGAAGGCACGTACGATCCGGGCAAGTGGTTGGTGCGCGTTGGTCTCTCGCAGATCAATCCTGACAAAGAAAACCTGGAAATTCCGGGACGCCTTCGTGGTTGTCGACAGCGACATCACGCCGACCGGCACGATCGAGTACATGATCACGCCGCACATCGGCACCGAGTTGCTGTTGGCGTGGCCGGCCACGCATGGCATCGACCTCAAGGGTTTCGCTCCCAACACTGACTCGCGTGTTGCGTCAGGTCGACGTGCTGCCGCCGGTGCTGAGCCTGAACTGGCATTTCAACCCGAACGGCATGTTCCGTCCCTACATTGGCGCGGGCGTCAACTACACGCTGTTCTCGGGCGAAGAAACCCGCGGCGCGCTCGCCGGCACCGAGCTTGACGCTCGACGACTCGATCGGCGCCGCCGGCCAGGTCGGCGTCGACATCGGCCAGCGCAACTGGTTCTTCAACGCGAACGTGCGTTACATCGACCTGTCGGCCGACGTCGAGTCTGGGTGGTGCCGATCTCGGCAGCGTCGACCTCAATCCGTGGGTGTACGGCCTCCACGTCGGCTACCGCTTCGGCCACGTGATTCCGGCCCCGGCGCCGGCACCGGTCGTTGCGCCGCCGCCCCCGCCGCCCCCGCCCGCCAAGTGCGCGGACACGGACGCCGACGGCGTCTGCGACGAAGCCGACAAGTGCCCGGGCACCCCGGCTGGCACGAAGGTCGACTCGGTCGGCTGCCCGCTCGAGCAGACCCTCAAGCTCCTGTTCGACTTCGACAGCGCCGAGCTGCGCCCCGAGTCGATCACGGAACTCGAGCGCGTCGTGAAGTTCATGGGTGACGTGCCGTTCGCCAAGGCAATGGTCGAAGGTCACACGGACAGCGTGGGCTCCGACGCCTACAACCTGGCCCTGTCGGACCGTCGCGCCAAGGCCGTGTTCGACTACCTGTCGTCGCGCGGCGTTGACCCGGCTCGCCTGAGCTCGGTCGGCAAGGGCGAGACTGCGCCGATCGCGGACAATGCGACCGCGGAAGGCCGTCAGGAAAACCGTCGCGTCATGCTGATCCGCACGGATTCGGGCATGTAATCGACGCTGCAACCGCCCGCGGGTTGCAAACGAGGCCCCGTCGCGCAAGCGTCGGGGCCTTCGTTTTTTCAGGGCCTGGTTGAATCTGCGGGGCGCCTCCCGCCTAATTGATCGTTCTCGCATCCAAAGGAACGGACATGAAGCTGGCGATTACCAAAGCACTCTTGATCGGCATCGTGGCCCTGCACGGCACTGCGGCGCTCGCTGCAACGCCGGCGCCCGCAACGAGCCTCGGTGACCAGGGCCGTCCGATGACGGATGACAAGGCGCTGTATGCGGCCGTCCACAGCGACTGGCGCACGGACGATGCCAAGGCGCGTGACAAGTACCGCCACCCGATCGAATCGCTGACGTTCTGGGGCCTGAAGCCCGGCATGACGGTGCTCGAGATCCAGCCGGGCTCGCAATCGTGGTGGACAGACATCCTTGCGCCTTACGTCAAGATGACCGGCGGCGCGTTTTATGTGACGGGCGCCGACCTGGCGAATCCCAAGCTCTCGGAAGGCGCGCGCAAATCGCGCAGCAGTTTCGAGGCCCGCTACCTGACGAAGCCTGAGTTGTACGGCGACGTGCGCATCCTCAACTGGGGCGCCGTGTCGAAGTCGCTGCCGGCGAACATGTTCGACTTCATCCTGACCGCGCGCTCGATCCACGGCTGGATGCAGGACGAACCGGGCACCGTGCACGACACGTTCGTCGAGTTCCACAAGGCGCTGAAGAAGGGCGGCATCCTGGCCGTCGAGCAGCACCGGGCCAAGCCGGGCACGAAGCCTGAGAAGCCCGACACGGGCTACGTCACCGAGGCGTACGTGATCGAGCAGGCGAAGAAGGCTGGCTTCACGCTGGCCGGCAAGTCCGAGATCAACGCGAACCCGAAGGACACGACGGATCACCCGTTCGGCGTGTGGACGCTGCCGCCGAACCTGCGCTCGACCCCCTACGGCTCGGGCAAGGACGAAGATCCAGCCTTCGACAAGAGCAAGTACATCGCGATCGGCGAGTCCGACCGCATGACGCTGAAGTTCGTGAAGAAGTGAAGGGAAGGGGATAGGGGTTAGGGGATAGGGGTTAGTCGGAAGTGCGGTAGTGCCAGGAGTTCAGCCGTACGGCAAGCGGAAGTCCGCCACGGCCGTGAGCGGCATCCTGCGTCGAGCGCTTCCGACTAACCTCCTAACCCCTATCCCCTTCCTAGATCTCCTCCGGCTGCGTCCGGATCGCCCCGCAAGGGCACTCCGAGACGCACAGCCCGCAGCCTTTGCAGTAGTCGTAGTTGAACGCGTAGCGGTTGCCCGCGCCGAGCTTGATCACCGCGTTGTCCGGGCAGACGCCGTAGCAGTTGTCGCACTCGAAGCAGTTGCCGCAGCTCAGGCAGCGTCGCGCCTCGAATTGCGCCGTCGCGGGATCGAACCCGCCGACGACTTCCTCGAACGTCGACTGCCGGCGCACCATGTCCAGCACCGGGCGCTGCGCCTTCGGCGCGTCCGAGTAGTACCAGGTGTTGAGCTTGTCGAACGACGCGAGCTCGTGGCGCGGCGGATGCGTCCACGCTTCGCCGCGCAGCCAGGCGTCGATGTTGCGGGCGGCGAGCTTGCCGTGGCCGATGCCGACCGTGACCGTGCGTTCGCCCGGCACCATGTCGCCACCCGCGAAAATGCCGGGATGGCCCGTCATCATGTTGCGCGTCGACCTTGACCACGCCGCCGTCGATCTCGAGACCCGGCACGCCGTCGAGCAGCGAAAGATCCACGTCCTGGCCCAGCGCGAGCACGACCGAGTCGGCTTCCAGCGTCTCGAACTCGCCGGTCGGTTGCGCCATGCCTTTCTCGTCGAGCGTCATCTTCTCGACCGTGATCGACGACTCGCCGGCTTCGCGGATCGTCGAGAGCCATTTCACCAGCACGCCTTCCTGCAGCGCTTCCTCGAGTTCGGCGTCGTGCGCCGGCATCTTTTCGCGCGTGCGCCGGTAGACGATCACAGACTCCTCGGCGCCGAGTCGCTTGGCCGTCCGCGCGACGTCGAGCGCGGTGTTGCCGCCGCCGTAAACCACCACGCGGCGCCCAAGCAGCGGCCGCTCCTCGCCTTCCATGCTGCGCAGGACCGCGACCGCGTCGAGCATCTTGCCGGCGCTGCCGGCGGGCAGGTAAGCGCGCTTGGCGATGTGTGCGCCGACGGCCAGGAACACCGCGTCGAAGTGGCCGTCGCGCTTGGCCGCCAGGACGTCGTCCACTTTCGAATTCAGTTCGATCGTGACGCCGAGCGCGACGATGCGCGCGATCTCGGCATCGAGCACTTCGCGTGGCAGCCGGTACTTCGGGATGCCGAAGCGCATCATGCCGCCGGCGAGCGGACCAGCCTCGCGGATCGTCACGGCGTGCCCGGCGCGCGCGAGCTGGTACGCGGCCGATAGTCCTGACGGGCCCGCACCCACCACCAGCACACGCATGCCCGTGGACTTCGCGGCCGACCTGAATTTCCAGCCGTGCTTGAGCGCCTCGTCGCCGATGAAGCGCTCGATCGCGTTGACGCCGACGCATTCGTCCAGTTGCGCGCGGTTGCAGGCCGTTTCGCAGGGGTGATAGCAGACGCGGCCCATGCAGGCCGGCAGCGGGTTCGCTTCCGTCAGCAGCCGCCACGCCTTTTCGTAGTCGCCGGATTCGGCGTGGAACAGCCAGCCCTGGATGTTCTCGCCCGACGGGCAGGCGTCGTTGCACGGCGGCAGGCGGTCGACGTAGACGGGGCGCACCGTGCGCCACGAGCCCGTGTGGTTGGCAAGGCTCGAGCCGGGGTCGAGCGTGATCGCAAACGGCTTCTTCACTGCGCGTCCTCCGCGTCGTCCACCAGGCCAAAGCGCTTCACGTTGCGATCGGCCAGCGCCTGGATCCGCGCGACGAGGTCCGCATGCCCCGGCGGCTTGAACAGGTGCGCAAAGCGGGTCTGCGGCTTCAGGTAATCCTCGACCGGCAACTGCCGCCGGATCTTCGATACGTTCTTCACTTCGCCGTGCTCGGCCTCGAAGACCGGGAACAACGCCGTCTCCTTCGCGAGCCGCGCCATCTTGATCGTCTCGGCCGAGCCGTGACCCCAGCCGAGCGGGCAGGGCACCAGCACGTGGATGTACCGTGCGCCGCGGAATTCCATCGCGCGCCGCACCTTGGCTTCGAGGTCGCGGAGCTCGGCCACCGTCGCCGTCGCGACGTAGGGAATCTCGTGCGCCATGGCGATGCAGCGGCAGGTTCTTGCCCTGGCCGAAGCGCGCGCCGGTCGATTCGCCGACCGGCATCGTCGTGTTGGTGCGCGCGGCTGGCGGCGTCGCCGACGAACGCTGCACGCCCGTGTTCATGTACGCCTCGTTGTCGTAGCAGATGTAGAGCACGTCGTCGTTGCGTTCGAACATGCCGGACAGGCAGCCGAAGCCGATGTCGGTGGTGCCGCCGTCGCCGCCCTGCGCGACGACCCGCACGTCGTGCTTGCCCTGCACGCGCAGCGCCGCAGCGATGCCCGTGCCCACGGCGGCCGCATTGCCGAACAGCGAGTGGATCCAGGGAATCTGCCACGAGGTCTCGGGGTACGGTGTCGAGAACACCTCGAGGCAGCCCGTGGCGTTCGCTGCGACGAGCTGGCGGTTGGTCGCCGCCATGGCTGCGTCGATCGCGTAGCGCGCACCGAGCGCCTCGCCGCACCCCTGGCATGCGCGGTGTCCCGAGTTCAGCGAGTTGGTGCGCTCGCGTCCCGATTGCACGGAGCGCTGCTCCTCCGGCAGCAACCGGTTGCCGACGGTGAAGGTGCCGGTCTGGTAGAAGCGAATGGGTTGATAGCTCATGCGTTGCGCCTCATCCGATCTTCGCGGCGACGACGCCGAGGTCCTTGAGGATGCCTTCTGCGATCGGCCCCGAACGGCGCTGCACGCGCTCGCGTTCCAGGACGCGGTCGACCAGCGCCCGGTCGAGATCGAGGAACGTGAGCGGCTCGAGCGAGTCGGCCAGCGCCTGCTCGAAGACGCGCTGCAGCGAGCTGCGCGTGATCGAGCGGCCGCCGAGGCCGGCGATCACCGTGTGCACGCGATCCGGCGAACCGGAGAACGACGCCGAGACGTTGTTGCCGACGATGCCACCCATGCCCACCGCCAGGCTCTTCTCGAGCACGACTACCCGCTTCGCCCCCTTGAGTGCATCGCGCACGGCCACGGCCGGCCATGGCCGGAAGCACGTGATGCCGAGCACGCCGATCTTCTGCCCCTGCTCGCGCATCTCGTCGACGGTGTCCTTGATGGTGCCGAGCACGGACCCGAGCGCGACGACGATCACGTCGGCGTCGCTGGTGCGGTATTCGTGCACGAGGCCGCCACTCGGGCGGCCGAACACGCGACGGAATTCATCCGCCCACGCGGGGATCAGTTCGAGCGCCTGCTGCTGCTTGGCGTGCGCGAGGTAGCGCACTTCCATGAACGCTTCGGGCCCGACCATGGCGCCGATCGACACGGGATCGGCGGGATCGAGCACCTGTCGCGGCTCGTACGGCGGCAGGTACGAGTCCACCTGCGCCTGTGTCGGCATGTCCACGCGCTCGTAGGCGTGCGTCAGGATGAAGCCGTCCATGCACACCATGACCGGCAGCGAGAGTTCCTCCGCGAGCCGGAAGGCCTGGATGTGCAGGTCGAGCGCTTCCTGGTTGTCCTCGGCGAACAGCTGCAGCCAGCCGCAGTCGCGCTGGCTGAGCGCGTCGGTGTGGTCGTTCCAGATGTTGATCGGGGCGCCGATCGCGCGGTTCGCCACCGTCATCACGATCGGCAGGCCGAGGCCCGCCGCGTTGTAGACCGCCTCGGCCATGAACAGCAGGCCCTGGCTTGCCGTCGCCGTATAGGCGCGGGCCCCGGTCGCAGACGCGCCGATCGCGACGGACATCGCCGCGAACTCCGACTCGACGTTGACGAACTCGCACGGCGTCAGCTGGCCGGCATCCACGCGCCGGCCGAGCGCCTCGACGATGTGGGTCTGCGGCGAGATCGGGTACGCGCAGATGACCTGCGGGCGGCAGAGCGCAATGGCTTCCGCGACCGCGGCCGAACCTTCAACCTGCTTCAGCACCGGCGGCCTCCTTCTTCATCTCGCGCTGCACGAACTCGTAGGCTTCGGTGGCCGCGGCGACGTTGCCGGCCGCGACCTTCGGCGGGAATTTCTCGCCGATGGCGGCGGCGACCGACTCGAGCGAAACGCGACCGGTCAGCGCAGCAAAGCCGCCGAGCAGCGAGGCGTTCGGGAGCGGGCGGCCGACGTGGCGCATGGCGATCTCGGTGGCGGGCACCGTGCAGAGATGTGCAGCGCTGAACTTCTGCGCGAATTCGGCGAGGCCGAGGTCCGCGAATGTCCGCGCGGTATTGATCAGGATGTAGCCGCCGGGCTGGAGACCGCCGAAGACGTCGACCTGGTGCAGCAGGGTGGGGTCCTGGATGATCAGCGCGTCGGGGGCGAGGATGGGCTCGCGCAGCCGGATCGGGCGGTCGTCGATGCGACAGAAGGCGACCACCGGCGCGCCGGTCCGCTCCGAGCCGAAGCTCGGGAAGGCCTGTGAGTGCCGGTCCTCGCGGAACGCCGCCACCGAGAGCAACTCGGCCGCCGTCACCACGCCCTGGCCGCCCCGGCCGTGAATCCTGATCTGGAACATGTTCCTCCCCGCCCGTCCCGGGCCCGGGAGCGACGATGCCTCGGAATCGGCGGGATTGGGCATCGTGTATGTCACGGATGGGGTGGTCGCCACCACGCGAACTTGCGAAACTGCGCCTCCGCACCGGGCGAACCGGCGCCTCCGATCCGCCCATTCCCTGACCCCCTTGCGGAAGATTCCATGACCAGACCGTCCCGGTTCGCCCTGCTTGCCTCCTCCCTGCTTCATGGCTGGCTGGGCCGTCGCGCCCGCGGGCGTGCTGGCCGCTGCGCCAGCCACCGTCGACCGCGCGCAAGCCGAGTCGCAGAAGCTCAATGCGATCTTCGACGAGTACTTCGAGGAATACCTGCAGCAGAACCCGATCCTGGCGACTTCGATCGGCGACCCGCGCTACAACGACCGCTTCGTCGTCGGCATCAGCCCGGCCGCCATCGCCGCCGAGCGAGAAGCTGCAGCGCGACTACCTCGCGCGAGTGCAGACCGTCGATCGCGCTGCGCTGCCGGCCGCCGACCAGTTGTCGTACGACATCTTCAAGACCGGCTCGCGAGCGCGAGATCGAGGGCTTCAAGTTCCCGGACGAGCTGATCCCGCTCAACCAGTTCTATTCGACGCCGAACAGCTTTGCGCAGCTCGGGTCCGGCAATGGCATGCAGCCGTTCAAGACGGTGCAGGACTACGACAACTTCCTCAAGCGCCTCGATGGCTTCGTCGCCTGGACCGACCAGGCGATCGTCAACATGAAGGAAGGCGTGAAGCGCGGCTACACGCTGCCGAAGGTGCTCGCCGAGCGCACGCTGCCGCAGCTCGAGGCGCACATCGTCGCCAAGCCCGAGGATTCGCTGTACTGGGGACCGATCGCGAAGATGCCGGCCGACTTTTCCGCCGCCGACCGCGAGCGCCTGACCAAGGCCTATCGCGAGGCGATCGAGACCAAGGTCGTGCCCACGTACCGCAAGCTCCGCGACTACATGCGCGACGAGTACCTGCCGAAGACGCGGCTCAGCGACGGCATGGAAGGCCTGCCGAACGGCAAGGCCTGGTACGCCTACAACGTCAAGCGCATCACCACGACGGACTACACGCCGGAGCAGATCCACCAGATCGGCCTCGACGAGGTGAAGCGCATCCACGGCGAGATGGAAGGCGTGATGAAGCAGGTCGGCTTCAAGGGCACGCGCGACGAGTTCTTCAGGCACCTCAACACCGATCCGCAGTTCTTCTTCGACAAGCGCGAGGACCTGATCGCCGGCTACGACGCGATCCGCAGGCGCGTGAACCCGCAGCTGCCGAAGCTGTTCGAGATCCTGCCGAAGGCCGATTACGAAGTGCGCGCCGTCGAGCCGTTCCGCGAGAAGAGCGCGGCGGGCGGCCAGTACCAGGCGGCGAACGAGGACGGCACGCGTCCCGGCATCTTCTACGCCAACGCGTACGACCTGCGCGCGCGCCCGAAGTGGGCGATGGAGGCGCTGTCGCTGCACGAAGCGAACCCGGGGCACCACTTCCAGATTTCGATCCAGCGCGAACAGCAGGGCCTGCCGAAGTTCCGCCGGTTCGGCGGCTACACCGCCTACAGCGAGGGCTGGGGCCTGTACGCCGAATCGCTGGGCAACGAACTCGGCATGTACACCGATCCGTACCAGTACTTCGGCCGCCTCGAAGGCGAGCTGTGGCGCGCCATCCGCCTCGTCGTCGACACGGGCCTGCACTCGAAGGGCTGGACCCGCGAGCAGGTGCTCGAGTACATGGACGCGAACAGCTCCGCCGCCGAGGCACGCCGCGTGTCCGAGACGGAGCGCTACATGGCGATCCCGGGCCAGGCGCTCGCGTACAAGATCGGCCAGCTCAAGATCAGCGAGCTGCGCGCACGCGCCGAGAAGGAACTCGGACCGAAGTTCGACGTCCGCAAGTTCCACACGGCCGTGCTCGTCGACGGCGCGCTGCCGCTCGACGTGCTCGAAGCGAAGGTCGATCGCTGGATCGCCAGCCAGCGCTGAGACAGGAGGCCGAGCAGTGCGAAACGATGCCGCGACGATACGCAGGACTTGCGATGATGGCCGGTGCGTGGCAGTGCCGCCGGGCTGGCGCTGGGGCTGACGCTGGGTGCAGTCGCTCACGCGGCGTCACCGGAGGTCCCCGGCGCCAGACCAGATCGTGACGCGCACGCTGCCGAACGGCATGAAGCTCGTCGTGTGGCCGGACAGGGACATCCCGAACGTCGCGATGTACACGTGGTACCGCGTGGGCAGCCGCAACGAGCGGCCGGGCATCACGGGCATTTCGCATTTCTTCGAGCACATGATGTTCAACGGCACGAAGACCCGGGCGCCCGGCGAGTTCGACCGCGTCATGGAAGGCAATGGCGGCTCCAACAACGCCTACACCAGCTCCGACGTCACCGTGTACCAGAACTGGTTTCCCGAGCTCGGTCACCGGCCTGATCTTCGACCTCGAGTCGGACCGCATGCGCAATCTCGACTTCAATGCCGAGAAGGTCGAGAGCGAACGCGGCGTGGTGTATTCCGAGCGCCGCTCGTCGATCGACAACGACAACTTCGGCACGCTCATCGAGCAGATGCAGGCAACCGCTTTCGTCGCGCATCCCGTACCAGATACCGACCATCGGCTGGCCCTCGGACATCGAAGGCTGGAAGGTCACGGACCTGCAGGACTACTACCGCCAGTACTACGCGCCCAACAACGCGGTGATGTTCATCGTGGGCGACATCGAGCCCGAGGCGGCATTCAAGCTGGCCGACCAGTATCTCGCCAGCATTCCGGCGCAGCCCGCGCCACCCGCCGTCACGACGAAGGAGCCGCCGCAGCTCGGCGAGCGCCGCCTCCGGATCGAGCGCGACGCCCAGACGCCGTTGATCGCGATGGCGTGGCACACGGCCGCGGCGGCCGACCGCGAGGCGCGGGTCATGGAAGTGCTGCTGTCGATCCTCGGGCGACGGCGATTCGTCGCGGCTCTACCAGCGGCTCGTCGAGAAGGAGCAGGCCGCGGTCGACGTCGGCACGCAGTTCGACGCCGGCTTCGATCCGGGCCTCGCCTGGGTCTATGCCGTCGTGCCGCCGGGCGGCGACGTGACGCGCACCGAGAAGCTGATCGACGAAGAGATCGCGCGGCTGGCGCAGGACGGCCCGACGGCCATCGAAATCACCAAGGCCCGCAACCAGGCGCTGGCCGGCTTCTGGCGCGGGCTCGAAACCATCAGCGGCAAGGCGCAGGCGCTCGGCCAGTACGAAGTATTCCATGGCGACTACCGCAAGCTCTTCGACGCGCCGTCCGAGTACGAGAGCATCACCGCCGACGACGTGAAGGCTGCGGCTGCGAGGGTGCTGCGCCCGGAAAACCGCACGGTCGGCGTGCTCGAGCCCAAGGCCGAACCGACAGGCGCCGGCCAAGGGAGGTGCGAAGTGAACCGTCGTTCCGTCATGCGCTCGCTCGCGCTGTCTCTGCGCACTGTTGCCGATGGCGCTGGCCGTGGGCGCCGAAGGCGTGAAGTTCCCGGCGTACAAGTCCGCGACGCTGCCCAACGGGGCCGTCGTCGCCCTGGTCGAGAAGCGCGACACGCCGCTGGTCTCGATGAACGTCACGGTGCGCGGCGGCGGGCTGGGAGACCCGGCCGGCAGGGAAGGCACGGCGTCGCTGTTCACCGACCTGATCCAGAAAGGCGCGGGCAATCGCACCGCCGCGCAGTTCGCCGAGGCCATCGAGAACGTCGGGGGCTCGCTGTCGGCCGGTGCGGGCACCGAGAGTCTCGGCGTCAATGCCAGCTTCATGGCGCGCGACGTGGACCTGATGCTCGAACTGGTCGCCGACGCCCTGCAGCGTCCCCGGCTCGACGCCGCGGAGTTCGAAAAGGCGCGCACGCTGGCCGTGCAGTCGATCGTGGCAGCGAAGGACTCGGACCCGCGCGCCCTGATGAGCAGCTACGGCGACGCCTGGCTGTTCCGCGGCCATCCGTACGGGCGTTCCGTGGGCGGCAGCGAGGCCTCGCTGGCAGCGGTCAAGCTCGACGACATCAAGCGCTATTACGCCGAGCAGGTCGGCGGCGACCGGCTGATCATCACCGTGGTCGGCGACTTCGATTCGGCGACGATGCTGCAGAAGCTCGAGCGTTCGTTCGGCAGCTGGCGCAAGGCCGGCGCAGCCGTGCCGGCCGTGCCGGCTCCCGTAAAAGTGACCGGTCGGCCGGTGCTGCTGGTCGACAAGCCCGACGCGACGCAGACGTATTTCTGGCTGGGCAACGTCGGCGCCTCGCGCACCGATCCGGCGCGCACCGCGCAGTCGGTGGTCAACACGGTCTTTGGCGGACGCTTCACGTCGATGCTCAATACCGAACTGCGCATCAAGAGCGGGCTGACCTATGGCGCCAGCTGCGTCATTCAGCCGTCCGTCGCAACCGGGGTCGTTCCGCATCTCGTCGTACACCGAAACGAGCAAGACGACGCAGGCGATCGACATGGCGCTCGACACGCTCGCGCGCCTGCACCGGGACGGGCTCGACGCCGACCAGCTGAAGTCCTCGCAGAGCTACATCCTCGGCCAGTTCCCGCCGACGATCGAGACCAACGGGCAGATCGCGGCGCGCCTGGCCGACATGTTGTTCCATGGCCTCGGCCCCGAGGACGTCAACGAGTACGCGCAGCGCGTCATGAAGGTCGACGCCGTCGCCGTTCGCAGCACGATCGAACAGTCGTTTCCCGCAGCCGGACAACGTGGCGCTGGTGCTGATCGGCGACGCGGCGAAGATTCGCGATGCGGTGCAGAAGTACGGGCCGGTGACGGAGATGAAGATCACCGATCCGCGCTTTGCCCCGGCGACGAAGTGAAGAAGATTCACCGCGCTGCTTGCGGGTGCGTCGGGTCTCGTCGGCGGCGAGTGCCTGCAGCGCCTGCTTGGCGTCTGAAGCGTACTCGACGGTCACGGTGGTCACGCGTCGTCCGCTTGGATCCCGGGCGCAGCACCCGAAGTTGCGCGAGATCGTCGTCGATTTCGGGCGGCTCGACAGTGTCCGTGCGGATCTGCGTGCCGACCACGTGTTCTGTGCGCTCGGCACGACGATCCGCAAGGCCGGATCGCAGGCGAAATTCCGCGAGGTGGATTTCGAGTATCCGCTGCACCTTGCGCAGCTGGCGCTCGCGAACGGCGCGCAGCATTTCTCGCTGGTGAGCGCGCTCGGCGCCAGCTCGAAGTCCGGGGTGTTCTATTCCCGCGTGAAGGGAGAACTGGAAGACGCGCTGCGTGCGATGGGCTGGCCAAGCCTGTGCCTGGTGCGTCCGTCCGTCATCGCCGGCGACCGCCAGGAGTCGCGGCCGCTCGAACGCCTGGGCGAGGCTTTCCTCAGGTTCGGGCCGGCAACCTACCGGCCGGTCGCAGCCGGCAAGATTGCAGCGGCGATGATGGCCACCGCCCAGCGTGAGCCGCGCGGCGTCACCATCATCGAGTCCCGCGATATCTCCCGGGCTGCCGGCTAGTTTTTCCGGCCACGGCCGTTGCTGCCTGACGCCGTGCCCTGTCTGTCCGCGGCCGTGCTACGGCGTGTACCAGATCGGCGACGTGTAGGCCCGTTCCTGCAGCGTCATCGTCGTGCCGGGCAGCGGCTGGATGCCAAAGCGATTGGCGTCGTACGCGGTCCAGCGTGGCGTCGGAATCTCGAGCACACGCGCGTAATAGAACGCGCGCTGCTTCGCATCGAAGGCCGGGTCTTTCCAGACGGTGATCAGTTCCGGGTCGCCGATCGAGTTCGTCCAGGTGGCGTTCGCCACGTCGACGGTGCTGCCCACGGCGGAGAGCTTGCCGTCTGCGCCGGGTTTGCGCTTGTCAGCATCGCCCCAGACCACGTCGTAGACCTGTTCGTGCAGCGTGCCCCTGGCGTCCACCCAGCCCTTCACGACCTGGATCCGGTCGAGATTCGCGCCCATCGGGTCCTTCATCGCCGCGACGAGGAACGTCGGAGCCTTGTCCGCAGGCGCTTGGCCAGATCGCCACCCATCGGCACGCCTTTCGAATAGCCGATCGCCGCGGGCAATCGATGCATCGCGTCCTTTGCCTGGAAGTCCCAGCCGCCGAAGAACCGGACGATCATGCGGGGGCCGGTGGTGGCGTAGGTCTCACGCCGCTGCATCGCGTCGAACAGGGCTGCGCGCGTGTTGTCCGTTGCCCACACCGCCGCAAAACCGGACGCCGAGACTTCCCAGTCCATCACCTTCACGCCCGTCGCCGGGTTGTCGAAGAAGGTCTTCGTCATCCGCTCCGGACTCGGCTCCTGCGGCGCTGTCTTGCCGAAGAAATTGTCTTCTTCCATGGCGGCGAGCCCGGTGTGCGCGTCGCTGCTGCCGATCAGGCCGAATTTGAAGGGGTTCACCCCGAGCTTCTGCTCGAGCGCGAGGCCGCTCTTGAGCGCGGAACGCGCGTACTCGAACTGCAGCATGTCTTTGGTCTTGGCCGCGCTGCCATCGAGATTGCCCTTGTCCCACTTTTCGAAGCTGGCGAACTCGTCGTTGGGCGAGAGGAACGGATGTGACTCGCCGTCGCCCTTGGTCTGCGTCGTTTCGTACAGGCGCTCCCAGCGGGCGCGCGTTTCGGCATAGGCGCGATCCACCGGCTTGCCGAACGCCTCCACGGTGGGGAACATGAGCCCGTTGGAGAGGTTGCCGTTGTGCGCGATCGCGAGCACCTTGCCGCCGGACTTCTGTTCGTACGAGGCCATCCACTTCCAGAGGTCGACGGGATTGTCGCTGCCCAGCGGCTTCATCGTCGTAAACGGCTCGACGGTGCTGGCCCTGGCCGCGTCGTCACGGAAGATCACGTTGCGGTGCAGGTTGTTGCCGCCCGTGTTGGACGTCCATTCGTAGCCGATGAACGCCGTGAAACGACCCGGGTCGTTGGCCTCTTCAGCCGCCCTGATCGTGTCCTGCCAGGCGCCCTGGTAGGCCTGCGTGCCGGGCAGCGGCATGATCGCCTTCGATATCGTGCCCTTGCCGAAGCTCTGGATGATGTCCATCGCGGCGGCGGCTCCCTGCCCGGCGTAGATCATGTCGTGCCATTTCTTGCCCTGCGGGTCGGCCATCATTTCTGGCCCGCCCGCCATAATCAGTGGGAAAAATCCCATGCCATCCGAGTGATCGGCAACGACGAGGAAGTCCAGCGGACGGGACAGCTTCACGGGTTGTCCGCTGGAGGATGCGACCTCGTTGCCCTTCGCAAAGACGTAGGCGTCGCGCGGCGTGAGCCTTGCGCCGAAAGCCCCCGCATCCATCGAGAACGACGTATGAAGGTGGGTGTCGCCGAAGTAGGGTCGCGTCGGGAAGCTGCGGCCCGCATAGGGCGAGTAACCGGCCCTGGCGGGGAACGCCTTCTCCAACGCTGCCTTGTCGGGCTGGCCTGCTTCAGTTTCGGCCCTGACCGCCGATGCGAGGATGAGCGTCGCAGCGATGGTGGCGCACAGGCCGGAGACGGCCGACTTCGAGTGCCTGGCTGAAAGCCGCAGCAAGTTCGGATGCATGGTTGGCGAGCCTCTACTTCCAGAATTCAGTGGGGTGACCGATTGCCCGGTGGAGTACAAGTGTCAGCTGTGAGTCGACTTCGTCGAGTCCGACTGTTCCACAGTTGGTTGCGCGGGCGCCTGGAACCACTGCTCCTTCGGCACGAACTTCTTGTCGGCCGGATCCGCCTCGTAGTTGGGCGACATGATCTGCACGCCGTATTCGTTGAAGACGTCCTGGATGTGCGCGTGCAGTTCGTTGAGCACGCTGACCTTCAGCTTCGGGTCGGCGATGCAGACGACGAGCGTGTACTCGACGTAGAAATCCTGCAGCGCCGTCTGCAGCACTCGCGGCGCTGGTTCCTTCGAGATTCGCGACGTTCGTTCTGCTGCCATCGTCAGCATGGCGTGCACCTGGCGCCACGGCGTGTCGTACCCGATGGTGACGGCGGTGGTCAGCCGCATGCCTCCGTTTGCGACGAGACGCGAGAGGTTGCGCGTCACGTTGCCTGCAAGGTACGCATTCGGCAGCGTGACCTCGACGTTGCGCAGGGTCTCGATGCGCGTGGTCAGGAAGCCGACGGACAGCACCGTGCCTTCGGTTTCGCCGACCTGCACGAATTCACCGGGTCGCAGCGCCTTGGTGTACATCAGCATCAGGCCGCTCACGGCCTGGTTGACGACGCCGGACGCGCCGATCGACAGCATCAGGCCGACGAACACGCCAATGCCCTTGAAGGCCTCGCTGTCGCTGCCGGGGATGTACGGATAGGCCGCGACGAGCGAGAACAGCCAGATGATCGCGGTCAGCAGCCGGCCGGTGGGACGCGCGGTCGTCTCGTCGATCCACGCGACCTGGATGCGGCCCGCCTGCACGCCGTCGAAGAATGCGCGGACGACGCGCACGATGAAGCGCGTGACGAAGAAGATCAGCGCGACGAACAGCAGGCCCGGCACTGCGTTGAGGATGTTGCGACCGAAGCGGCCCAGTCCGCCCAGCAGGTTGTGGAAGAGACCTTCGCCCCAGGGTCGCGTGTACGGGAAGAATTCGAGCACCAGTGCTGCCCACTGGTACACGAGGAGCAGGGCGACGGCCCAGGCGACCAGCTTGACCGGCACGACCGCCAGGTCGGCGATGCCTGAGCGACCCACGACCTGGCTGCTCCAGCTGGGCGCCAGCTTGTCGGACCGCAGTTCGACGAAGGCGCGTATGCGCCGGGAAGCGTAGGCATACCCGCGCATGACGGCCCACAGCAGGACGGCCAGGATCGTCGTCGCGAGCAACGTGTAGCCGACCGCCTTGAGCATCGCCTCGGAATCGCGGCTCTCGCGCACCTCGTTCAGCGCTTGCTGCAGGTTGCGCACCGCGACGTCGGCCGCCATGGCCGTCGTTTCGCCGGCCTCCTGGTTCGCGTCGCCGTCCAGGATCCGGAACAGGAACTTGCCGTCGACCTGGATTGCGACGCCTTCCGGGATCGGTCGCGCGGACACGACGAGCGGGCCGCCCCGCTGCAGCATGACCTCGAGTCCGTCGGTGATCGCCTCGACCCGTTCGGCCGGGTTCGCGCCAAAGGCCATCGCCCGTAGCGTCGTGATCGGCCTGTTGGAAACGACGAGCTCGGTCGGTTGGTTCGGGTCGGCGTCGACGGTGTGGCTGTGCCGTCGTCGGCCTGTGCCGACGAGAACGATCCCGCCATCGCCAGCAACGCAATCAATAGCGCCGGTGCGAGGACACGCCCGCAAGAGATCAGCCAGCGGCCGAATGCAAACATCGTTCGCGGCCCCCAAGAAGCCGCGTCGACTGGCTTTGCCACGCGCCCTTGTTCTGGCTTACGTGACCTGGCAGCCATTGTAGGGACAACGACGCTGGCCCGTCATCGGGACTGCCTCAGGCGGGCAGCGCGGCAATCAACGTCGCCAGCTTCCTCGCGTCTGCATCGAAGGCACGGATTCCTTCCGCCAGCTTTTCGGTCGCCATCGCGTCCTCGTTGTGCTGCCAGCGGAACGCCGGTTCGTCGAGCGGCATGCGTTCGATGCTG
>CAWHEA010000042.1:0-13230 GCA_963828265.1 uncultured Gammaproteobacteria bacterium
GGATCGCGAGCCAGCGCTGAGACAGGAGACCGAGCAGTGCGAAACGACGCCGCGACTATACGCAGGACTTCGAAGATGGCCGGTGCGTGGGGTGCCGCGGGGTTGGCGCTCGCGCTGACATGCGGTGCAGTCGCTCATGCGGCGGCACCGGAGGTCCCCGGCGCCGACCAGATCGTGACGCGCACGCTGCCGAACGGCATGAAGGTCGTGGTCTGGCCGGACAGGGACATCCCGAACGTCGCGATGTACACGTGGTACCGCGTCGGCAGCCGCAACGAGCGGCCGGGCATCACCGGCATTTCGCATTTCTTCGAGCACATGATGTTCAACGGCACGAAGACCCGGGCGCCCGGTGAATTCGACCGCGTCATGGAAGGCAGTGGCGGTGCCAACAACGCCTACACCAGCTCCGACGTCACCGTGTACCAGAACTGGTTTCCGAGTTCGGTCACCGGCCTGATCTTCGACCTCGAGTCGGATCGCATGCGCAATCTCGACTTCAACGCCGAGAAGGTCGAGAGCGAGCGCGGCGTCGTGTATTCCGAGCGCCGCTCGTCGATCGACAACGACAACTTCGGCACGCTGATCGAGCAGATGCAGGCGACCGCTTTCGTCGCGCATCCCGTACCAGATACCGACCATCGGCTGGCCTTCGGACATCGAAGGCTGGAAGGTCTCGGACCTGCAGGACTACTACCGCCAGTACTACGCGCCCAACAATGCGGTGATGTTCATCGTGGGCGACATCGAGCCCGAGGCGGCGTTCAAGCTGGCCGACAAGTACCTCGCCGGCATTCCGGCGCAACCCGCGCCGCCCGCCGTCACGACGAAGGAGCCGCCGCAACTCGGCGAGCGCCGGATCAGGATCGAGCGCGACGCGCAGACGCCGTTGATCGCGATGGCGTGGCACACGGCCGCGGCGTCTGACCGCGAGGCGCGGGTCATGGAAGTGCTGTTGTCGATCCTCGGCGATGGCGACTCGTCACGGCTCTACCAGCGGCTGGTCGAGAAAGAGCAGGCCGCGGTCGACGTCGGCACGCAGTTCGACGCCGGGTTCGATCCGGGACTCGCCTGGG
Organism: uncultured Gammaproteobacteria bacterium; assembly: GCA_963828265.1. GTDB lineage: Bacteria > Pseudomonadota > Gammaproteobacteria > Steroidobacterales > Steroidobacteraceae > RPQJ01. The sequence goes on from CAWHEA010000042.1 coordinate 1,077, forward strand.
TCTACGCCGTCGTGCCGCCGGGCGGCGACGTGACCCGCACCGAGCAGCTGATCGACGAAGAGATCGCGCGGCTGGCGCAGGAGGGCCCGACGCCGGTCGAGATCACCAAGGCCCGCAACCAGGCGCTGGTCGGCTTCTGGCGCGGGCTCGAGACCATCAGTGGCAAGGCGCAGGCGCTCGGCCAGTACGAAGTATTCCACGGCGACTACCGCAAGCTGTTCGGCGCGCCGGCTGAGTACGAGAGCATCACGGCCGAGGAAGTGAAGGCCGCGGCTGCGACGGTGCTGCGCCGGGAAAACCGCACGGTCGGAGTGCTCGAGCCCAAGCGCCGAACCGCAGGCGCCGGCCAAGGGAGGTGCGAAGTGAACCCGTCGTTCCGTCCTGCGCTGCTCGCGCTGGCCTCGCGCTGTTGCCGATGCCGCTGGCCGCTGGGCGCCGGAGACGTGAAGCTGCCGGTCTACAAGCTGGCGACACTGCCCAACGGGGCCGTCGTCGCGCTGGTCGAGAAGCGCGACACGCCGCTGGTCTCGATGAACGTCACGGTGCGCGGCGGCGGGCTGGGAGACCCGGCGGGCAGGGACGGCACGGCGTCGCTGTTCACCGACCTGATCCAGAAAGGCGCGGGCAATCGCAACGCCGCGCAGTTCGCCGAGGCCATCGAGAACGTGGGTGGCTCGCTGTCTGCCGGTGCCGGCATGGAAAGCCTCGGGATCAATGCCAGCTTCATGTCGCGCGACGTCGACCTGATGCTCGAGCTGGTCGCCGACGCGCTGCAGCGTCCGAGGCTCGACGCCGCCGAGTTCGACAAGGCGCGCACGCTGGCCGTGCAGTCGATCGTGGCCGCGAAGGACTCGGACCCGCGCGCCCTGATGAGCAGCTATGGCGATGCGTGGCTGTTCCGCGGGCATCCGTACGGACGCTCCGTGGGCGGCAGCGAGGCCACGCTGGCAGCGGTCAAGCTCGACGACATCAAGCGCTATTACGCCGAGCAGGTGGGCGGCGACCGGCTGATCATCACCGTCGTCGGCGACTTCGATACCGGCGACGATGCTGCAGAAGCTCGAGCGCTCGTTCGGCACGTGGCGCAAGGCCGGCGCAGCGGTGCCAACCGCGCCGGCACCCGCAAAAGTGACCGGTCGGCCCGTGCTGCTGGTCGACAAGCCCGGCGCGACGCAGACGTATTTCTGGCTGGGCAACGTCGGCGCCTCACGCACCGATCCGGCGCGCACCGCGCAGTCGGTGGTCAATACGGTCTTCGGCGGGCGCTTCACGTCGATGCTCAATACCGAACTGCGGATCAAGAGCGGGCTGACGTACGGCGCCAGCGCGTCGTTCAGCCGTCCTTCGCAGCCGGGGTCGTTCCGCATCGCGTCGTACACCGAGACGAGCAAGACCGACGCAGGCGATCGACATGGCGCTCGACACGCTGGCGCGCCTGCACCAGGACGGGCTCGACGCCGACCAGCTGAAGTCCTCGCAGAGCTACATCCTCGGCCAGTTCCCGCCGACGATCGAGACCAACGGGCAGATCGCGGCGCGCCTGGCCGACATGTTGTTCCATGGCCTCGGTCCCGAGGACGTCAACGAGTACGCGCAACGGGTCACGAAGGTCGATGCCGCTGCGGTTCGCCGCACGATCGAGCAGACTTTCCCGCAGCCGGACAACCTCGTGCTGGTGCTGATCGGCGACGCGGCGAAGATTCGCGATGCGGTGACAGAAGTACGGCCCGGTGACGGAGATGAAGATCACCGATCCGCGCTTTGCCCCGGCGACGAAGTGAAGCAGCTTCACCGCGCTGCATTGCGGGTGCATCGGGTCTCGTCGGCGGCGAATGCCTGCAGCGTCTGCTCGCGTCCGAGGCGTACTCGAAGGTCACGGTGGTCACGCGTCGTTCGCTCGGGGCTGCCGCGAAGCACCCGAAGCTGCGCGAGATCGTCGTCGATTTCGCGCGGCTCGACAGTGTCCGTGGCGGATCTGCGCGCCGACCACGTGTTCTGCGCGCTCGGCACGACGATCCGCAAGGCGGGGTCGCAGGAGAAATTCCGCGCAGGTGGATTTCGAGTATCCGCGGCACCTGGCGCAGCTGACGCTCGCGAACGGCGCGCGGCATTTCTCGCTCGTGAGCGCGCTCGGCGCCAGTTCGAAGTCGGGGGTGTTCTATTCCCGCGTCAAGGGAGAGCTGGAAGACGCGCTGCGCGCGATGGGCTGGCCCAGCCTGTGCCTGTTGCGGCCGTCCGTCATCGCCGGCGACCGCCAGGAGTCGCGACCGCTCGAACGCCTGAGCGAAATGTTGCTCAGGTTCGGGCCGGCAACCTATCGGCCGGTCGCGGCCGGCAAGATTGCGGCGGCGATGATCGCCACCGCGCAGCGCGAGCCGCGCGGCGTCACGATCATCGAGTCCCGCGATATCTCCCGGGCTGCCGGCTAGCCTTTGCCGGCCACGGCCGTCGCTGCCTGACGGCCGTGCCCTGTCGGTCCGCGGCCGGTGCTACGGCGTGTACCAGATCGGCGACGTGTACGCCCGTTCCTGCAGCGTCATCGTCGTGCCGGGCAGCGGCTGGATGCCGAAGCGATTGGCGTCGTACGCGGTCCAGCGTGGCGTCGGGATCTCGAGCACGCGCGCGTAGTAGAACGCGCGCTGCTTCGCGTCGAACGCCGGGTCCTTCCAGACGGTGATCAGTTCCGGATCGCCGATCGTGTTCGTCCAGGATGCGTTCGCCACGTCGACGGTGCTGCCCACGGCGGAGAGCTTGCCGTCTGCGCCGGGTTTGCGCTTGTCGGCATCGCCCCAGGCGACGTCGTAGACCTGTTCGTGCAGCGTGCCCTTGGCGTCCATCCAGCCCTTCACGACCTGGATGCGGTCGAGGTTCGCGCCCATCGGGTCCTTCATCGCCGCGACGAGGAACGTGGGAGCCTTGTCTGCAGGCGCCTTGCCCAGATCGCCGCCCATCGGCACGCCTTTCGAGTAGCCGATCGCCGCGGGCAATCGATTCATCGCGTCCTTGGCCTGGAAGTCCCAGCCGCCGAAGAACCGGACGATCATGCGGGGGCCGGTCGTCGCGTAGGTCTCACGCCGCTGCATCGCGTCGAACAGGGCTGCGCGCGTGTTGTCCGTTGCCCACACCGCCGCGAAACCGGACGCCGAGACTTCCCAGTCCATCACCTTCACGCCCGTCGCCGGGTTGTCGAAGAAGGTCTTCGTCATCCGCTCCGGACTCGGCTCCTGCGGCGCTGTCTTGCCGAAGAAATTGTCTTCTTCCATGGCGGCGAGCCCGGTGTGCGCGTCGCTGCTGCCGATCAGGCCGAATTTGAAGGGGTTCACCCCGAGCTTCTGCTCGAGCGCGAGGCCGTTCTTGAGCGCGGAACGCGCGTACTCGAACTGCAGCATGTCCTTGGTCTTGGCCGCGCTGCCGTCGAGGTTGCCCTTGTCCCACTTCTCGAAGCTGGCGAACTCGTCGTTGGGCGAGAGGAACGGATGTGACTCGCCGTCGCCCTTGGTCTGCGTCGTCTCGTACAGGCGCTCCCAGCGGGCGCGCGTTTCGGCATAGGCGCGATCCACCGGCTTGCCGAACGCCTCCACGGTGGGGAACATGAGCCCGTTGGAGAGGTTGCCGTTGTGCGCGATCGCGAGCACCTTGCCGCCGGACTTCTGTTCGTACGAGGCCATCCACTTCCAGAGGTCGACGGGATTGTCGCTGCCCAGCGGCTTCATCGTCGTAAACGGCTCGACGGTGCTGGCCCTGGCCGCGTCGTCACGGAAGATCACGTTGCGGTGCAGGTTGTTGCCGCCCGTGTTGGACGTCCATTCGTAGCCGATGAACGCCGTGAAACGACCCGGGTCGTTGGCCTCTTCAGCCGCCCTGATCGTGTCCTGCCAGGCGCCCTGGTAGGCCTGCGTGCCGGGCAGCGGCATGATCGCCTTCGATATCGTGCCCTTGCCGAAGCTCTGGATGATGTCCATCGCGGCGGCGGCTCCCTGCCCGGCGTAGATCATGTCGTGCCATTTCTTGCCCTGCGGGTCGGCCATCATTTCTGGCCCGCCCGCCATAATCAGTGGGAAAAATCCCATGCCGTCCGAGTGATCGGCAACGACGAGGAAGTCGAGCGGACGGGACAGCTTCACGGGTTGTCCGCTGGAGGATGCGACCTCGTTGCCCTTCGCAAAGACGTAGGCGTCGCGCGGCGTGAGCCTTGCGCCGAAAGCCCCCGCATCCATCGAGAACGACGTATGCAGGTGGGTGTCGCCGAAGTAGGGTCGCGTCGGGAAGTTGCGGCCCGCATAGGGCGAGTAACCGGCCTTGGCGGGGAACGCCTTCTCCAGCGCTGCCTTGTCGGGCTGGCCTGCTTCAGTTTCGGCCCTGACCGCCGATGCGAGGAAGAGCGTCGCAGCGATGGCGGCGCACAGGCAGGAGACGGCCGACTTCGAGTTCCTGGCCGAAAGCCGCAGCAGGTTCGGATGCATGGTTGGCGAGCCTCTATTTCGCAGAATTCAGCGGGGTGACCGATTGTCCGGTGGAGTACAAGCGTCAGCTGTGCGTCGACTTCGTCGAGTCCGACTGCTCCACAGTTGGTTGCGCGGGCGCCTGGAACCACTGCTCCTTCGGCACGAACTTCTTGTCGGCCGGGTCCGCCTCGTAGTTGGGCGACATGATCTGCACGCCGTACTCGTTGAAGACGTCCTGGATGTGCGCGTGCAGTTCGTTGAGCACGCTGAACTTCAGCTTCGGGTCGGCGATGCAGACGACGAGCGTGTACTCGACGTAGAAATCCTGCAGCGCCGTCTGCAGCACTCGCGGCGGCGGATCCTGCGCGATTCGCGACGTGCGTTCCGCCGCCATCTGCAGCATGGCGTGCACCTGGCGCCACGGCGTGTCGTAGCCGATGGTGACCGACGTCGTGAGCCGCATGCCGCCGTTCGCCACCAGGCGCGAGAAGTTGCGCGTCACGTTGCCGGCCAGGTACGCATTCGGCAGCGTGACTTCGACGTTGCGCAGCGTCTCGATGCGCGTCGTCAGGAAGCCGACGGACAGTCACGGTGCCCTCGGTTTCGCCGACCTGCACGAACTCACCCGGTCGCAGCGCCTTGGTGTACATCAGCATCAGGCCGCTCACGGCCTGGTTCACGACGCCGGACGCGCCGATCGACAGCATCAGGCCGACGAACACGCCAATGCCCTTGAAGGCCTCGCTGTCGCTGCCGGGGATGTACGGATAGGCCGCGACGAGCGAGAACAGCCAGATGATCGCGGTCAGCAGCCGGCCGGTGGGACGCGCGGTCGTCTCGTCGATCCAGCGCGACGTTGATGCGGCCCGCCTGCACGCCGTCGAAGAATGCGCGGACGACGCGCACGATGAAGCGCGTGACGAAGAAGATCAGCGCGACGAACAGCAGGCCCGGCACTGCGTTGAGGATGTTGCGACCGAAGCGGCCCAGCCCGCCCAGCAGGTTGTGGAAGAGACCTTCGCCCCAGGGTCGCGTGTACGGGAAGAATTCGAGCACCAGTGCCGCCCACTGGTAGACGAGGAGCAGGGCGGCCGCCCAGGCGACCAGCTTGACCGGCACGACCGCCAGGTCGGCGATGCCTGAGCGACCCACGACCTGGCTGCTCCAGCTGGGCGCCAGCTTTGTCGGACCGCAGCTCGACGAAGGCGCGTATGCGCCGGGAAGCGTAGGCATACCCGCGCATGACGGCCCACAGCAGGACGGCCAGGATCGTCGTCGCGAGCAACGTGTAGCCGATCGCCTTGAGCATCGCCTGGGAATCGCGGCTCTCGCGCACCTCGTTCAGCGCTTGCTGCAGGTTGCGCACCGCGACGTCGGCCGCCATGGCCGTCGTCTCGCCGGCCTCCTGGTTCGCGTCGCCGTCGAGGATCCGGAACAGGAACTTGCCGTCGACCTGGATCGCGACGCCTTCCGGGATCGGTCGCGCGGACACGACGAGCGGGCCGCCCCGCTGCAGCATGACCTCGAGTCCGTCGGTGATCGCCTCGACCCGTTCGGCCGGGTTCGCGCCAAAGGCCATCGCCCGCAGCGTCGTGATCGGCCTGTTGGCAACGACGAGTTCGGTCGGTTGGTTCGGATCGGCGTCGATCGGTGTGGCTGTGCCGTCGTCGGCCTGTGCCGACGAGAACGGTCCCGCCATCGCCAGCAACGCAATCAACAGCGCCGGTGCGAGGACACGCCCGCAAGAGATCAGCCACCGGCCGAATGCAAACATCGTTCGCTGCCCCCAAATGCCTCGTCGACTGGCTTTGCCACGCGCCCTTGTTCTGGTTTACGTGACCTGGCAGCCATTGTAGGGCCAACGCGCTGGCCCGTCATCGGGACGGCCTCAGGCGGGCAGCGCGGCAATCAACGCCGCCAGCTTCCTCGCGTCCGAGTCGAAGGCGCGGATTCCTTCCGCCAGCTTTTCGGTGGCCATCGCGTCTTCGTTGTGCTGCCAGCGGAACGCCGGCTCGTCGAGCGGCATGCGTTCGATGCTGCTCGCGCGCGCAGCCTCGACGGTCAGCTTCGCGGCCACCTCGCCTGCCGTCGCCTCGAGCTGCTGCAGCAGGTCGGGGCTGATGGTGAGCAGGTCGCAGCCCGCGAGGTCGGTGATCTGCGTCGTCTTGCGGAAGCTCGCGCCCATGACCTGGGTGCGATACCCGAACTTCTTGTAGTACTCGTAAATGCGGGAGACGGAGGCGACGCCGGGGTCGTCGGCGGGAGCGATGTCGTCGACGCCGCGGGACTTCCTGTACCAGTCGTAGATGCGGCCGACGAAGGGCGAGATCAGCGTCACGCCGGCGTCGGCGCAGGCCACGGCCTGCGCGAAGCTGAACAGCAGGGTGAGATTGCAGTGGATGCCGTCGCGCTCGAGCCGCTCGGCCGCGCGGATTCCCTCCCACGTGCTCGCGATCTTCACGAGGATGCGGTCGCGCCCGATGCCGGCCGCGTCGTACAGCTCGATGAACCGACGCGCCTTGCGCTCCGTCGCGGCGGTGTCGAAGCTGAGCCGCGCATCGACTTCGGTCGACACCCGCCCGGGCACGAGCGCGAGGATTTCGCGCCCGAAGCCGACGAAGAGATGCTGCATCACCGTGTCGTTCCAGCCTGCCGCGGAACGGGGGCCCGCGGCGGCGACTGCGGCCTGCAGGATGCGCTGGTAGCGCGGGTCCTGGGCGGCCTTGAGGATGAGGCTCGGATTCGTGGTCGCATCCTGCGGCCGGAAACGTGCGATCGAGTCGATGTCGCCGGTGTCCGCGACGATCACCGAGTGCCGGCGCAGGGATTCGAGCTGGTTCGTCATGCGGGTCTCCGTGTCTCGTCGTCAGTGCGGCCACTTCCAGTCGCGCTCGGCCGGCCGGTCGATGCCGTGCTCATGCGCGTAGTTGCGGCACTCGATCTGCAGGTTACGCATCTGTTCCTTCACGTGCGCGCCAGCGACCTGGAGTTGCGGCACGCGATCGATCACGTCGATGGCCAGGCTGAAACGGTCGACCTCGTTGTTGATCGCAAGTTCCAGCGGCGTGTTGATGTTGCCCTTTTCCTTGTAGCCGCGAACGTGCAGGTTGGCATGGTTGCGACGCCGGTAGGCGAGGCGGTGTATCAGCCACGGGTAGCCGTGGAAGTTGAAGATGACCGGCCGGTCCGTCGTGAACAGCGAGTCGAAGTCGCGGTCGGACAGGCCGTGCGGGTGCTCCTTGGGCGGCGTCATCGTGTACAGGTCGACGACGTTCACGAAGCGCACCTTCAGGTCGGGAAAGTGCTGGCGGAGGATCGCCGTGGCGGCGAGCGCCTCCTGCGTGGCGATGTCGCCGCACGAGGCCATGACGACGTCCGGCACGTGACCCGCATCGTTGCTGGCCCAGCCCCAGATGCCGACGCCCTTGCTGCAGTGGCTGATCGCCGCGTCCATGTCGAGGAACTGCAGGTGCTTCTGCTTGTCGCAGACGATCACGTTGATGTGATCGGTGCTGCGCAGGCAGCGGTCGGACACGGCCATCAGGCAGTTCGAATCCGGCGGCAGGTAGATGCGCGTGACTTCGGGGCTCTTGTTCACGACGACGTCGAGGAAGCCGGGGTCCTGGTGCGTGAAGCCGTTGTGGTCCTGCCGCCAGACGGTGGAGGTGATCAGCATGTTCAGCGAGGCCACCGGCGCGCGCCATGGCAGGTCGTTGCAGATGTCGAGCCACTTGGCGTGCTGGTTGAACATCGAGTCGATGACGTGCACGAACGCTTCGTAGGTCGAGAAGAAGCCGTGGCGTCCCGTGAGCAGGTAGCCTTCCAGCCAGCCTTCGAGCGTGTGTTCCGACAGCATTTCCATGACGCGGCCGTCGGGTGACAGCTCGCCGCCATCCGCGTCGACCGGCAGCATCTCCGCCATCCAGGTCTTCTTGCTCGCCTGGTAGACGGCGTCGAGCTTGTTCGACGTCGTCTCGTCCGGGCCGAACACGCGGAAGTTGTCGTGGTTGAGGCGCAGGATGTCGCGCAGGAACTCGCCGAGCCGGCGCGTATTCTCGGCCTCCGCAGCGCCCGGCTTCTTGACCTTGACGCCGTAATCGCGGAAGTCCGGCAGCCGCAGCGGGCGGCGCAACTGCCCGCCGTTGGCGTGCGGGTTGGCGCTCATGCGGCGCCGTCCCTGTGGCGCCAGCGCCTTCAGTTCCGGAATGAGGCGCCCCGTCGGCATCGAAGAGCTCCTCGGGGCGATAGCTGCGCAACCACTTCTCGAGCTGCTTCAACTTCGCCGGATTGTCGCGCACGTCGGCGAGCGGCACCTGGTGCGCACGCCAGTAACCTTCGACCGTCTTGCCGTCGACTGTCTTCGGTCCCGTCCAGCCTTTTGGGCTGCGCAGCACGATCATCGGCCAGCGCGCGCGGACGGCCTTCCCGCTGCGGCGCGCCTCCGCCTGGATGCGCCGGATTTCCTGCACGCAGCGCTCCATCGTCTCGGCCATGAGCTCGTGCATCGTCATCGGGTCGTCGCCTTCGACGAAATGCGGCGTCCAGCCGTAGCCACGAAACAGCGCGTCGAGCTCCTCGTGCGAAATGCGCGCGAGGATCGTCGGATTGTTGATCTTGTAGCCGTTCAGGTGCAGCACCGGCAGCACCGCGCCGTCGCGCACCGGGTTCAGGAACTTGTTCGAGTGCCATGCGGTTGCGAGCGGGCCGGTCTCGGATTCGCCGTCGCCGACGACGACGGTCACGAGCAGGTCTGGATTGTCGAAGGCCGCTCCGAACGCGTGCGACACGCTGTAGCCGAGTTCGCCGCCCTCATGGATCGATCCCGGGGTTTCGGGCGTGCAGTGACTGCCGATGCCGCCGGGAAACGAGAACTCCTTGAAGAACTGCCGCAGGCCTTCGCTGTCTTCGCCCTTGTTGGGGTAGATCTCGGCGTAGGTGCCCTCGAGGTACACCGGAGCCAGGACGCCGGGCGCGCCGTGTCCCGGTCCGGCGAGAAAGATCGCGTCGAGGTCGTACTTCCGGATCAGGCGATTCATGTGCACGTAGGTGAAGCTGAGGCCGGGGCTCGCGCCCCAGTGGCCGAGCAGCCGGCTCTTGACGTGCTCCGGCCGCAGGGGTTCGCGCAGCAACGGGTTGTCGAGCAGGTAGATCATGCCCGCTGCAAGGTAATTGCAGGCGCGCCAGTACGCGTCGATCTGCCTCAGTTCCGTCGCTGCGCCTGCGTCGTTCCGGCTCGGGGCCGTGCGTCCTGCTTTCTTCGCCATGTAATTCCTTCCTTGCTGGAGTGTGCCTGGCATCGTCCGGCAGAGTCGCACAGTTGCCAGGCGCAAGCACTCATTCGCTGCAACCAGACGCGCGGTAACATAAGTGCAATCGAATTCAGGGAGCGTCGGTCATGATCTCTACGTCGCAGCGCGGGCAAGCGAGGCGAGGACATACGTTGGCAAGCGCATGGACGGCGTCGTTGCTGCTGCTGGCATCGCTCGTTGCGTGCCCCGGCACGGCGTCGGCTGCGCCGAAGACGGACGTCGTGGTCATGACCAACGGCGACAGGATCACCGGTGAGATCAAGTCGCTGGAGTACAACCAGCTGAAGCTCAGCACCTACCACATGGGCACGATCTACATCGAGTGGGACAAGATCGCGAGCCTGCAGTCCGACCAGTACCTGTTGCTCGAGCGCACCGACGGCACGCGCTACTACGGGCAGCTGGCGGCAGGCGACGACGCGTCGAAGCTGTGGGTGAAGCGGGAAGTCGACAAGCCCGCGCAACCCGTCGACAAGGGGCTGATCGTCCGCGCCCAGCCGATCATGGGCGGCGACATCTTCGATCGGCTCGATGGCTACATCAGCGCCGGCCTCGACGTCGCCAAGGCGAACAACCGATCCAGCATCGATTTCGCGGGCGGGCTCTCGTCGCGCACGCGCGTGCGTGAATGGTCGGTCGATGGCTCGGTCAACCTCACGGACGACAGCGCGGGCGATACCAGCGAGCGCTATCAGTTGCTGGGCAATTATCGCCAGTTCTTCCGGGCGCGCGACTTCTACCTGGGTTTCGGCAGCCTCGAGCGCAATACCGAGCTCGATCTCAACCTGCGAACCACGGGGGGTGGCGGGTTTGGCCGCTATTTCGTGCAGAACAATCATTCGGAGTGGGTCGGCGGGCTCGGGCTCGCGTACTCACACGAAAACTACACGGGTGGCGAGACGGTCGACAGCGTGGAAGGAGTGCTCACGACGTCGTTCAAGGTCTTCCGCTACGACTTCCCGGAGACCGACATCGGCGGTTCGCTTACGCTGCTTGCCCAGCCTGACGCAGTCGGGACGCTACCGCGCCGAGGGCGACCTGCGTGCGAAGTACGAATTCGTGGATGATCTCTACTTCGAGCTCAAGGTTTACGGCAGTTACGACAGCAAGCCGCCGCTCGCGGATTCCGAGCAGAGCGACTATGGCGTGACCACGTCGCTTGGGTATTCTTTCTAGGAAACGCACACGGACATGCGTACTCTCTTTCGCAGCCTGCTGCTGGTCACGGCAGGCCTCGGGATCCTGCCGGCGAGCGCCGAAACGCTGCTCGTCGTGCGCAAGACCGGCAACGCAGTGGATTTCATGGATCCCGGCTCGGGACTGCGCCTGGCGTCAGTGCCCACCGGATACGCACCCCACGAAGTCAGCGTGTCGCCCGACGGCAAGCGCGCAGTCGTGTCGAACTACGGCACCCGCGAGCAGCCCGGCTCGACGCTCAGCATCATCGATCTCGAGCAGCCAGGCGAGCTCAAGCGCATCGACCTCGCGCCGCACACGCGCCCGCACGGTGTAGCCTGGTTCGCCGCTGATCGCATTGCCGTGACGACCGAAGGCTCGAAGCACGTGCTCGTCATCGATCCCGCAGACGGCCGGATCGTGAGCGCGATCGAGACGGCGCAGGAAACCTCGCACATGGTCGTCGTGAGCGCCGACGCGCGCCGCGCGTACGCCACGAACATCGGTTCGGGCACGGCGACGGCAATCGATCTCGTCACCGGCCGCAAGCTCACGGACCTGCCCACGGGAGCCGGCTCTGAGGCTCTCGCACTCAGTCCGGACGGCCGCGAACTCTGGGTGGCTGCACGCGCGGACGGGCACATCGCGGTCGTCGATACGGTCGCGCTGGAAGTCAGGGCGCGCCTGCCGTTGCCCGGCATTCCGATCCGGGTGGCAATGACACCCGACGGTCGCACGGCCCTGGTCACCTGCGCAGGCGCAGCGGAACTCGTGGCTTTCGACGTCGAAACACGCACCGAACGGGCCCGCGCCAAGGTGGCCGTCCCCCTGGCGACCGGAGCCTCGGAGAGACCTTTCGCCCGCCTGGCCCCGGGCAGCGTGCTGCCGGTGGGCCTCCTGGTTTCGCGCGATGGTCGCAGCGCCTACGTCGCGGCCACGATGGGCGACCGTGTCGTCCAGTTCGATGCCGCCACGCTCGGGATTCTGCGCAGCATCGACGTCGGTGGCGAACCGGACGGCCTGGGCAGCACGCCAGAGCTGCCACGCGCGGCGTGCCACGGCTGCGTGCCGCTCGAAAATCCTCGCTAGAAACAGCTCCATTCGTCGTCGGGCGCGGTCCGCACGCGCACCCTGTTTGCGACCGCCCGCCGGCGACTGGCGACCCGCCCGGGACGCTGTAAGACAGCACCGTCATTTACGCTGCAGCGCAGCAAGTTCAACGCT
>CAWHEA010000043.1:0-24358 GCA_963828265.1 uncultured Gammaproteobacteria bacterium
CAACGGCGCAGGCGGCGTGCTGCTGATCGTGCGCATGGTCGAGCGTGATCGCCTCGTGGCGATGCTCGACGCCGCGGCCGGGCAGGGGCTGTTCGTCCTGCTCGAGGCCTTCGACGCCCACGATCTGGAGATCGCTGCCGAACTCGCCGCCGAACGGCGTGGCCGCGACGAACAGGTGCTGATGGGGCTCAACTGTCGCGACCTGCAGACGCTGCAGATCGATTTCGAACGCTTCGAGCAGCTGCGTGACCTGCTGCCGACGGAGTGGCCCGCGGTCGCGGAGAGCGGTGTCATCACGCCAGGCGACGCTGCGCACGTGGCGCGTCTCGGCTACCGGCTGGCACTGGTCGGCACGACGCTCATGCAGCGAGACGATCCCGCGCAGGCGGCGCGTGAACTGCTGGCCGCCGGACGCGGAGCCGCACGATGAGTCGCCTGTGGATCAAGGTCTGCGGCCTGCGCACGGCTGACGCGATTGCCGCGGCCGTGGCTGCCGGCGCGGATGCAGTCGGCTTCGTGTTCCACGCGGCATCGCCGCGCAATCTCGCGGTGACCGAAGCTCGCGCCATCGCAGCGGCCGTGCCGCAGGGCATCGAGAAAGTCGCGGTGTTCCTGCATCCGTCGCAAGCGGACGGTCGACGCGGCCATCGACGCCGTGCACCCCGACTGGGTGCAGACCGATGCCGCGGATCTTGCAGGGCTGCGCATGCCCGCGGGGCAGCGGGTGCTGCCGGTGTACCGCACGGACCGGCCTTTGCCGCCGCCGGCGGACATGCCACGCCGTTTCCTGCTCGAAAGCGGTCGCAGCGGAGCAGGCGAGCGCGCCGACTGGAATACAGCTGCACGACTGAATGCCGCGGGCGAACTCGTGCTCGCCGGCGGGCTCGATGCGACGAATGTCGCGGACGCCATCGCGGTCGTGCGGCCGTTCGGCATCGACGTCAGCTCGGGCGTCGAATCCACCCGCGGGGTCAAGGACGCCGCGCTGATCCGGAATTTCGTGAGCGTGGCGCGTGCATCGCATGCGCGGGCCGCGTCACCGTCTTTGGGAGTAATGCAGAAATGAAGACCCAGGCCCTCAAGATCGACCGCGAAGCGCTGCTGGCGCAGACGCTCCGAGGCGAGTTTCCCGACGCGCGCGGCCGCTTCGGCCCGTTCGGCGGGCGCTACGTGCCCGAGACGCTCGTGCCGGCGCTCGATCGACTCGAACAAGGCATCCGCGACATCCTGCCGGACCCCGCGTTCAAGGCGGAGCTCGACATGCAGTTGCGCACCTGGGTCGGCCGGCCCACGCCGCTGACGTACGCAGCGGCGCTGTCGAAGCGCTGGGGCGCGGAAGTCTGGCTGAAGCGCGAGGACCTCGCGCACACCGGCGCGCACAAGATCAACAACGCGATCGGACAGGGCCTGCTGGCCAAGCGTCTCGGCGCAAAGCGCATCGTGGCGGAGACGGGCGCCGGCCAGCACGGCGTCGCCACCGCCGCCGCGTGCGCGCGACTCGGCATGCCGTGCACGGTGTACATGGGTTCGATCGACATGGAGCGGCAGGCGCCGAACGTCGGCCGCATGAAACTGCTCGGTGCCGAAGTCGTGCCCGTCACGGGCGGCGACAAGACGCTGCGTGCCGCCATCGACGAGGCCCTGCGTGACTGGGTCTCGGATCCGAACGGCACGTTCTACATCCTCGGTTCGGCCGTCGGTCCGCACCCGTATCCGTACATGGTGCGCGAGTTCCAGCGCGTGATCGGCGTCGAGGCGCGCGCACAGATGCTCGCACAGGCGGGCGCGCTGCCGGACGTCGTGGTGGCCTGCGTCGGTGGCGGCTCGAACGCGATCGGCCTGTTCCATCCGTTCGTGCCGGACACCGAGGTCAAGCTGCTCGGCTTCGAGGCCGGCGGCATCGGTCCGGGTCTCGGGCAGAACGCCGCTTCGCTCGCGTACGGCACGCCGGGCGTGCTGCAGGGCTGCTACTCGCTGCTGCTGCAGGACGAGCACGGCCAGATCCAGGAAACGCAGTCGGTCTCGGCCGGCCTCGATTACCCGGGCGTCGGGCCGGAGCACGCGCTGCTCGCGAGCATCGGCCGCCTCGGCTTTGCCGCGTCCGAAGACGACGAATCGCTCGAGGCGCTGTCGGAGTGCAGCAGGTACGAAGGCATCCTGCCGGCGATCGAGACGGCGCATGCATTCGCGGGCGCGCGCAAGTATGCGCAGAAGAACCCGGGTTGCCGCATCCTGATCGGCCTGTCCGGCCGCGGCGACAAGGACATGCCGACGTTGCAGCGCACGCTGTTGAAGGGGCAAATCTGATGACGACTCGGATAACGACTGGCACTGCGCAACCGCGCGACAGCATCAGCACGGCGATCAAGGCGGCGGCTGCCAGCGGCCGGCCTGCGGTCGTCGGCTTCATGACGGCGGGTTTCCCCGACCGCGCGCATTTCGCGCAGAACCTGCGCGCGATCGCGACCGAGGCCGACGTCGTCGAAATCGGCGTGCCCGTTCAGCGACCCGATGGCCGACGGCGCCACGATCCAGCGCGCGAGCTTCGCGTCGCTGCAAGGCGGCTTCACGCTGACGTGGTTGCTCAACGAACTCGCAGGCCATGCAGCCGCGTCCGCAGGCGCCCCGTGCTGCTCATGAGCTACCTGAATCCGTTGCTGGCCTTCGGGCTCGAGCGACTGCCCGAGGTTGCAAAGGCAGCGGGCGTGTCGGGATTCATCATTCCCGACCTGCCGTACGAAGAGAGCGCGGACATGCGCGCGGCACTCGACCGCGTCGGCATCGCGCTGGTGCAGATGGTCACGCCGGTCACGCCGGATGCGCGGCTCAAGATGCTGTGCGAAGCGAGCCAGGGCTTCGTCTACGCAGTGACCATGACCGGCACCACGGGCAAGTCGGTGGCGGTGCCGGACGAAGTGCTGGAGTACATGGATCGCGTGAAGTCGATGTCACCGGTGCCGGTGTGCGCCGGTTTCGGCATTCGCACGGTCGAGCACGTCACCCGCATGCAGGGGCACGTCGACGGCGTCGTCGTGGGATCGGCACTGGTCGAGGTGCTCGAGCGTGGCGAGGACCCGGCGAAGTTCCTGCACGGACTCAAGCCCTAGGGAAGCTCTGCACAGGTCTGCATGAGGCGCGTTACTCGCGCGAAGGCGCAGCACGAGGCGCGAGCCGCCGCCCCATAGTCGTTCTATGGGCAAGGCGAGCAACGACGTGCTGCGCCTTCACGCGCGTAACCCCTTGGGGACCGGGCGATTTTCGCCGGGGGCTTTGGCGCTCCTCGGTCGTGGATCGACATCCACTCCGTCCTCGCTTCGCGCCCCCGACGAAACTTGCACTCGGTCGCGCCCATGCAGACCTGTGCAGAGCTTCCCTAGATCGCGCCGACCGCCACGCGGATGTGCCGGATCACCAGCGAGCGCATGGTTTCCAGCGGGTTCTTTTCCCAGGTGAACACCGGCGGTGAGCGCCGCAGCATGTTCCAGTTGCCGGTCTCGAGCACCCGCGCGAGGTAGTCGAGGTTGCGGTTGATCGCTTCCATGTACGGGTTGCGGCCGCCGTACAGGCTCTCGACATAGCGGTAGGCCCCGCCGAATTCACCGTCGAGGCGGGTGCGCATCGTCATCTCGAAGAACTGCGGCGTCTGCCGCAGCACGTCGAGCCCCGAGCCGAACTGCACCTTCAGGCCGCCGTCGTCCTCGCGCTGCATCGCGACGCCGCCGATCACGAATTCCGGATACAGGCGGTCACGGCATTTCTCGAGATAGCAGCGGTCCGACATCTGCGCGAGCATGTCCGCCGTGCCGAGCAGGTGGCCGACGCGCCGGTCGCGCATGTCGTCGAGCCGGATGTCCTTGAACGGAACTTCGTAGCCAGTGAAGTGAATCACCTGCGTGGCCACGGGCACCCAGTTCGCGAGACCGATGCCGGGCAGGTAGCGCGAGAGAAAGTTCGCGCCCCGCATCACGTGGGTGCGGGTGAATTCCGCGCCGTTGCGATGCTGGGTGTCGTCGGCCTGGCGGATGTAACCCGAGTCGTGGAACAGCGCGACGATGATGCCGAGCAGCGCGCGGTCAGCGCCGAGGCGCTGGTCCGGTGCGTGCGTGCGGTCGTAGCCCGCGAGCAGGCGCGCCATCGCGAGCGTGTCGTCGAGCGAGTGCTGCATGTCGTGGTAGACGGTGTCGCAGCCGAGGTAGCCGGGAAACTGTCCGGAGAACAGCCGCTCGAAGTCGGCGAACGCCGTCGTCAGCCGCTCGGTGCTGGCGCCCGGCCATGTCTGGTTGAAGAGTTCTTCGACGGCCTTGCGCACGGACGCGACGGAACTCACCTGTACGGTGTTCGTGACGTCGTAATCGCTGCGGCGGAACTGCATGGGGCGTCGGGGCGCGCTCTGGTTTTCGGGCGAGTCTAGTCGCTTGGCCCGAAAGCGCCAGAGTCAAAAAAACCGACACTGGATGAATCGGGGCGTTTTCGCCCCGAATGAGCCTCTATATGTCAAAGCTCGCGACGACCGGAGTGTGGTCCGACGGCCGTTCCAGCTTGCGCGGCGCCTTGTCGATGTGACACGCCCCACACTTCCGGGCGAGCGCGCTCGAGGCGAGGATCAGGTCGATGCGCAGGCCGGCATTGCGACGGAACGCCATCATCCGGTAGTCCCACCATGAAAAGGACTTCTCGGGCTGCTCGAACAGCCGGAAGCAATCCGCGAGCCCCGTGCCCAGCAACGCCTGCAGCGCCGCGCGCTCGGGCGGACTCACGTGCACCGAGCCTTCCCAGGCCTTGGGATCGTGCACGTCACGATCCTCCGGCGCGACGTTGAAGTCGCCGAGCACGACGAGGTGAGGGTGCCGCGTCAGTTCCGCGGCGACGTACTCACGCAGTGCGGCGAACCACCGCAGCTTGTACTCGAACTTGTCCGAGCCGACCGTCTGTCCGTTCGGCACGTAGACGTCGATGACGCGCAGGCCCCCGATCGAGGCTGCCAGCACGCGCCGCTGCTCGTCGTCGAAGCCCGGGATGCCCGCGACGACGTCCGTCGCCGGCTCGCGGCTCAGGATGGCCACGCCGTTGTACGTGCGCTGGCCGCTGAACACGGAATTCCAGCCGAGCGCCTGGAGGTCGGCCGCCGGAAAGTCGGCATCGGGCAGCTTGGTTTCCTGCAGCGCGATGGCATCGACCGGGTTGGCCGCCAGCCACTCCGTGAGGTGCGGCATGCGCACGCGCAGCGAATTGACGTTCCAGGTGGCGACCGACCGGGTCATGCCGCGAGCCCGAGTTGCTTCAGCAGCGGCTCGAGCTCGGGCTTGCGACCCCGGAACTCGACGAACGCTTCCATCGCGTCGCGGCTGCCGCCACGCTCCAGGATCGAACCGAGGAACCGGCGCGCGGTCGCGGCATCGAAGATTCCCGATTCCTCGAACGCACCGAAGGCATCGGCCGACAGCACCTCGGCCCACTTGTAGCTGTAGTAGCCGGCGGCATACCCGCCCGAGAAGATGTGCTGGAAGCTGTGCGGGAAGCGGTTGAACGCCGGCGGACGCACGACGGCCACTTCGTCACGCACCTCGGCCAGGGTCTGCATCAGGCGCGAACCGCGTTCCGGCGAGAACTCGGCGTGCAGCCGGAAATCGAACAGCGCGAACTCGAGCTGCCGGACCGACTGCATGCCGGCCTGGAACGTGCGCGTTGCCTGCAGCTTGCGCAGCGCGTCGAGCGGCAACGGTTCGCCGGTCTCGACGTGGCCCGAGATGAGTGGCAGCACTTCCTGCGCGCCACGCGAAGTTCTCCATGAACTGGCTCGGCAGTTCGACCGCATCCCACGGCACGCCGTTGATGCCGGCCACGCTCGGGAAATCGACGCGCGTCAGCATGTGGTGCAGGCCGTGGCCGAACTCGTGGAACATCGTCAGCACTTCGTAGTGCGTCAGCAGCGACGGCCGGTCCGCGCTCGGCGGCGTGAAGTTGCAGACGAGGTAGGCGATCGGCAGCGCGTGCGCGCCGGCCAGGTCGATCCGGCCCACGCATTCGTCCATCCAGGCGCCGCCGCGCTTCTTCGGGCCGCGCGTACAGGTCGAGGAAGAATCCGCCGCGGGGTTCGCCGTCGCTGCCGACGATGTCGTAGAAGTGGACGTCCGGCTGGTAGACCTCGACGGCCTTGCGCTCCTCGATGCGCACGCCGTAGAGACGCTGCGCCACGGCGAACAGGCCCTGCAGCACGCGCGGCAACGGGAAGTACGGGCGCAGGTCCTCTTCGGAGACGGCCAGGCGCTCGCGCTTCAGGCGTTCCGAATGGAATGCCACGTCCCATGCTTCGAGCTTCGTGCCCGCGAACGCCTCGAGTTCCGCGAACTCACGCTGCGCGGCCGGCCGGCACAGGCGCGCCAGCCGCCGCAGGAACTCCAGCACCTCGGTGGGATCGCGCGCCATCTTGGTGGCCAGCGAATAGTCGGCGAAGCTGGCGAAACCCGCGAGCTGCGCGGCCTCGTGCCGCAGCGCCAGGATTTCCTCGATCAGCGCGCTGTTGTCCCACTGCGCCGGACCCTGCTCCGATGCGCGCGTGATCCAGGCGGTGTAGAAGTCCTGGCGCAGCTGCCGATTTTCGGCGTGCGTCAGGACTGCCTGGTAATTCGGTGCGTCCAGCGTGAAGACCCAGCCGTTGCGGCCGTTCTTTTCGGCTTCGG
This sequence comes from uncultured Gammaproteobacteria bacterium, assembly GCA_963828265.1. Classification (GTDB taxonomy): domain Bacteria; phylum Pseudomonadota; class Gammaproteobacteria; order Steroidobacterales; family Steroidobacteraceae; genus RPQJ01. Next base: position 6,681 of record CAWHEA010000043.1, read on the forward strand.
CGCGCGCACGGGCGACGACCGCGGCGGGCAGGCCGGCGAGTTCCGCCGAGTCCTCGACCGACGCGCGTCCAGGCATTGGTCGCGTCGAGCACGTTCTCGTCGAACTTCGCCTGCGCCGTCGACAGGCGCTCCATGAGTTCGCGGAAGCGCTGCTTGTGTGCGGGCGCGAGCGCGACACCGGACGAGCCGGAAGTCACGCAGCGCATTGTCGACGAGCTGGCGCTGTTCCGGCTGCAGTGTGGCGTACTCGCGTGTCCTTGACGCGCTGGTAGGCCGCGCACAGCGCAGCGTTCTGCGCGATCTCGGTGTGATACGCGGTCAGCAGCGGCAGGCACGCGTTGTAGGCGGCCCGCAGTTCGTCGCCGTTGGCAACGCCGTTGAGGTGGCCCACGGGCGACCAGGTGCGCGCGAGCCGGTGCTGCATCCGCTCGATGGGAACGACGATGCCGTCCCAGCCGTTCGCGCCGGAATCGAGCAGTTCCTGCAAGCCGCGCCGGTTCTCTTCGAGCACCTGCCGGATGGCGGGCTCGACGTGCTCCGGGCGGATCGACAGAAAGGCGGGCAGGGTCGCGTCGTGCAGCAGGGGGTTGTCCATGCCGCCATTCTAGCGGCGCGGCGGCCCCGGATTCAGCCGAACACGCCCTGCAGCAGCCAGCCCAGCGCGTACACGGCCGCCACGAAACCGACGAAGGCGAAGACCGCCCGCCGGCGGTAGCGGCGGGTCAGGTCGCCCGGCGGCAGCGCCGCGAGCAGGAACAGCCGGTCGCCGTCCGGTCGGCACAGCATGTGGTAATTCTGCCGGGGCGGGCGCTCGGCGCTGCGCTCGCGTGAGCGTGTGCCGGGCCGCCTGTCGCGCGGCCTCCCACTCGGCCATGTCGATCCGGCCGTCACCGTCCCTGTCGAAGCGCTGCAGCAGGGCCGGCTGGTCCTGCTTCCACTCCGCCAGCACCTGCGCGAGTTCCGCTTGATGATCCGGTTCGCTGGACGCGGCCGTCGAGCGGAAATCGCCCAGCGCATACAGTCGCTCGTGCTCGTAGATGCGGTCCTCGACGTAGCGGTAGCTGCGGCCCCCGGTCAGCGACAGCTTCTTGGCCGGCCTCGACGCCGGCCAGGGCGTGTCGCCGTACCAGGTGGTCGATTCGGTCGGCACGACCTCGGCGCCGTCGGGTTGCACGATGCACTGGCCGGTCTCGTCGTCGAGCAGGAAAGCGATCGAGGAGGTGCCCGACGCGACCGTCTGCCAGCCTTCCCGGCGGCTCTTGCCCGCGCCACGTTCCGTCCGCTTCGAGATCTTGTAGCGCCACCAGACGCAGGGACGCTGCGTGAGCGGTGCCGGATTCTGCGTGCCCGGCAGCGGCAGCCCCTTGCCCGCGAGTTCGACGTAGCCCTGCGCCGCCGACCGGATGCGCGACGTCGGCGTGTCCTCGATGAGCCGCGCGATCTTGAGCCAGCGCAGTGCCGCCGCGCCGCCGGCCACGACGGCGACGCCGAGGGTCAGCAGCCAGAACCAGAGGTCGCTCTCAGCCAAAGAGCTTGCCCAGGTCCACGTCGCGCTTCTGCTCTTCGCTGAACTCGAGCAACTGCGCCGGCTTGAACTCGAACATCCGCGCAACGATCAGGTCGGGGAAGGTCTGGATGCGGATGTTGTTGAGGTTCACCGACTCGTTGTAGAGCTCGCGGCGGTCCGCGATCGCTTCCTCGAGTTCCGTGATGCGCGTCTGCAGGTGACGGAAGCTGTTGTCGGCCTTGAGGTCCGGGTAATTCTCCGCGACCGCGAAGAGGCGGCCCAGGCCCTGGCGCAGCTGGTCCTCGGCGGCGCCCAGCGCAGCAACGTCGCCACGACCCTGCGCCTTGAAGACGGCAGAGCGCGCCTGCATCACCCGCTCCAGCGTTTCCTGCTCGTACTGCATGTAGCGCTTGCAGGTCTCGACCAGCTTCGGCAACTCGTCGTGGCGCTGCGTGAGCAGCACGTCGATGTTGGCCCAGGCCTTGCGCACGTTCTCGCGCAACGCGATGAGCCCGTTGTAGATCCGGACGACGTAGACGGCCGCGACGAACAGCAGCGCGGCAAACAGCAACAGCATGACCAGCATCGGCGGCTCCCTGTCATTTTTCGGGGCGGGCAGGCCCCGCGAGCGGCAAGATTGCCGGTCGCAGGGCATCAGCGTCTAGACTGTGCGTCCCATTTCCAGCGAATGCGAGCGATCCGGCATGGCGATTCGACCCTATCGCGGCTTGTTTCCCACCCTGGGCCCGGGCGCGTGGGTCGATCCCGCGGCGCTGGTCATCGGCGACGTCGAGCTCGGCGAGGACGCTTCGGTCTGGCCGTTCGTGCTGATCCGCGGCGACGTCAACCGCATCCGCATCGGCGCCCGCAGCAACGTCCAGGACGCCAGCATCATCCACGTCTCGCGCCCCTACCCGGGCAACGACGCGGGCTGGGCCACGATCCTCGGTGACGATGTCGTCATCGGCCACAAGGTCGCGCTGCACGGCTGCACGATCGCCGACCGCGTGCTGGTCGGCATCGGCGCCATCGTGCTGGATGGCGTCGAAGTGGCGAGCGACGTGATCATCGGCGCCGGCAGCGTGGTCACGCCGGGCAAGCAACTCGAGTCGGGTTACCTGTACGTCGGCAATCCCGCGCGGCGAGCGCGCGAGCTGACGGCCCGAGGAAATTGCGCGCATCCCGAAGATGGCGCGCGATTACGTGCTGCTCAAGAACGAGTACGCGCAGCAGCCGCCAGCATCGTAGCGCGGGCGCGCAGCGCTTCGAGCACGGGCGGCGTTGCCGGGCGCACGCCACGCCAGACGTAGAACGCCTCGGCCGCCTGTTCGACGAGCATGCCCCAGCCCTGCGCCACCCTGCGTCACGCCGCGATCACGGGCCCATTGCGTAAACGGTGTCTCGCCGATGCCGTAGGCCATGTCGTAGCAGGTGGTGTCCTTGTCCACGGCGCGCGGCGGAATCGGCGGCACCTCGCCCTTGAGGCTGGCCGACGTCGCATTGACGATCAGGTCGAACGGTTCGAGCGGCTCGACGCCGTCGAAGGCGGCGCCGCTCACCTCACCGAAGTCGGAAAACTCGCGGGCCAGTTCGATGGCGCGTTCGGCCGTGCGATTGGCGATCACGAGCGTGGACGGTTTCAGCTCCAGCAGGGGCGCCGAGCGCTCCGCGCGCGGCGCCGCCTGCGCCGAGCAGCAGGATGCGTGGCGAGGCGAGCTGCAGCCGCAGGTTCCGCGTGCAGGTCGGTCACCAGTCCGACGCCGTCCGTGTTGTCGCCGATCAGTTCGCCGTCGCGGCGCAGGATCGTGTTGACGGCATCCGCAAGCTGCGCGCGCGGCGTGAGTTCGTTGACGAGGTCGGCGGCGACGCGCTTGTGCGGCACGGTGACGTTGGCGCCGTTGCCGCCCTGCTCGAAGAAGAAATCCAGCACCTCGTGACGGAACTGCTCCGGCGGCGACTCGTGCAGCCGGTACGTCATGTCCTGCCCGGTCTGCCGCGCGAACAGGCCGTGGATGAACGGCGACCAGCTGTGGTGGACCGGGAAGCCGAAGAGGGCGTAGGAGTCCAGGGGAAGGGGATAGGGGTTAGGGGTTAGGGGTTAGTCGGAGGGGCAGCAGCGACATCGGGTGCAGGTAAGTCGGGAAGAGAGTGGCAGGAGGCGGAATCGCTGGCTGCGAACGTCGTCGCGCGCACTCCGACTCCCCTAACCCCTAACCCCTTTCTTTCAGCCAGATCGCTGCGCGCTTGGCGAAGTACGTCAGGATGCCGTCCGCGCCCGCGCGCTTGATGCAGTTGAGCGACTCGAGCGCAACGGCGCGCTCGTCGAGCCAGCCGTTCTGCGCGGCGGCCATGTGCATCGCGTACTCGCCGCTGACCTGGTACACGAACGTCGGCGCGCCGAAGCGATCCTTCACGCGTCGCACGATGTCGAGGTACGGCATGCCGGGCTTCACCATCACCATGTCCGCGCCTTCGGCGAGGTCGAGCTCGACTTCGCGCAGCGCCTCGTCCGAATTGCACGGATCCATCTGGTAGTTGTACTTGTTGCCCTTGCCGAGGTTGCCGGCCGAGCCCACGGCGTCGCGGAACGGGCCGTAGTAGCTCGACGCGTACTTGGCGGAGTAGGCGAGGATGCGCGTGTGGATCTGGCCCGCGGCTTCGAGCGCATCGCGCAGGGCGCCGATGCGACCGTCCATCATGTCGGAGGGAGCTACTACGTCGGCACCTGCCTCCGCATGAGAGAGGCCCTGCTTCACGAGCGCGGCGACCGTCACGTCGTTCATCACGTAGCCGGACTCGTCGATGATGCCGTCCTGCCCGTGGGTGGTGAACGGATCGAGCGCGACGTCGGTGATGACGCCGAGTTCGGGCACGGCCTTCTTGATCGCGCGCACGGCGCGCTGCGCCAGGCCGTCGGGGTTCCAGGCTTCGCGGCCGTCGAGGCTCTTGACCTCGAGCGGCGTGACCGGGAAGAGGGCGAGGGCCGGGATGCCGAGTCGCGCGATCTCTTCAGCCTCGCGGACCAGCTCGTCGACGGACACGCGCTCGATGCCCGGCATCGACGGGATCGCCACGCGCTGCTTCGTGCCTTCCATGACGAACATCGGGTAGATGAAGTCGTCCGGCGTCAGCGTCGTCTCCCGCATCATGCGGCGCGAGAAGGCGTCGCGGCGCATGCGGCGCATGCGGACACGAGGGAACTGGCCGGGGGCGTCGGGGTGGGTCATGGAGGGCGCGCTTTTTGCGGTGGGATCCAGACTTTATACCCGAGGGGGACCGGCCGCGAAAAGGACGCAAAAGCCGCAACGGCGAGGGCAGAATCCGCGCATGAGCACCAAATCCCGTTCGCCCCGGCCAAGCAGCCCGGGCCGCGCAAAGGCCGCCCCGGTCGCGTCAAGGCCAGTCGGAAGCCGTCCCCAGGCGCCTCGGCACCGCGGTCAGCCCGCGCCGCTGGCACCCGACTCCCGGCCCCGCTGCGGCTGGTCGTATGCCGGCATGAGCGCGGAATACATCGCCTATCACGACCAGGAATGGGGCGTTCCCGTCCACGACGACCGCCGGCTGTTCGAGTTCCTGATCCTGGAGGGCGCGCAGGCCGGCCTCAGCTGGTCGACGATCCTGCGCAAGCGCGAGGGTTACCGCGAGTCGTTTGCCGATTTCGACCCGGCGAAGGTCGCGCGGTTCGACTCACGCAAGGTCGAGAAGCTGCTGCAGTTCCCCGGCATCGTGCGCAACCGGCTGAAGGTCGCGGCTGCGATCACCAACGCGCGCTGCTTCCTCGAGGTGCAGGAGGAGTTCGGCAGCTTCGCGCAATACAGCTGGCAGTTCGTCGGCGGCAAGCCGATCGTGAACCGCTGGCGCGAGATGTCACAGGTGCCGGCGACGTCGCCGGAGTCGGATGCGTTCAGCAAGGACCTGCAGCGGCGCGGCTTCAAGTTCGTGGGCTCCACGATCATGTACGCGCACATGCAGGCGACCGGCATGGTGAATGATCACGTGGTGACGTGCTTCCGGCACGAGGAAGTGAAGAAGGGGTTAGGGGTTAGGGGTAGTGGAGTAGTGACTGAAGATCAGGCCGGCAATGCCGGACTGCTACTGCACTCCGCTAACCCCTAACCCCTAACCCCTTCACTCGCCGATCCACCACTCCACGCTCGTGCCGCCCACGCCATCCGGCACCAGCAGCCGGTGCAGGTCCGGCAGCAGTTCTGCGAGCCGTTCATCGAGCATCCACGGCGGATTCACGATCACGAGACCCGAGCCGCGCAGGCCCACGGCCGTGTCGTCCGGCATCACGCTCATCGTCACGTCGAGCACCTTGCGGATGCCCGAACCTTCGAGATTGCGGCGGAAGCGCAGCGGCGCCGCGCGTTCCGTGAGCGGGTACCAGATGCAGTACGTGCCGGTCGGCCAGCGTTCGTAGCCGGTTTCCAGCGCACCGAGAATGCGATCGAACTCGTTGTCCGTTTCGAAGGGCGGGTCGATCAGCACGAGGCCGCGGTTTTCGCGCGGCGGCAACTGGGCCTTCAACGCGGCGTAACCGTCGCTTTCGACGATCGACACGAGCTTCTGCCAGCCCAGGCTGGAGCGCAGTGCCTGCGCTTCGCGTGCATGCGTTTCCGCCAGCACCATGCGGTCCGTCAGGCGGCGCATTTTCGCGACGATGGTCGGCGAGCCCGGGTAGGCCGTGATCGCACTGCGTGCCGGTCCGGCGCACGCCTTGACCAGGCGCACGTAGTCCGCGACTTCCGGCGCGAGCGCGGCCTCGGGAAACTCGAGCAGCCGGCCGATGCCATTCTTGTATTCGCCGCTGCGCTGCGACTCGCCGAGGCTCAGGTCGTACGTGCCGCCGCCGGCATGCGTGTCGAGGTAAAAGAACGGGGCGGGCTTCTTCTTCAGGTGCTCGACGAGCATCATGAGCACGACGTGCTTGAGCACGTCCGCGAAGTTCCCCGCATGGAACGCGTGGCGATAATTCATGTCTGACCGATCCGGGGTCCCGGGTCACGCAACGGAGTCACGCTAGATGCCGACAAGAGTACTGCACCGGACACGTCCCGGTTCGATGGTTCGCTGGCGCGGGCCCCTGACCGGTGCGTGGCTGGCCTGCACGCTGGCGTCCGGGTGCGCCCTGGGACAAGCGGCGGGCGGTCCACCCCCCGCGGTCGAGGAGAAAGCCGTGACGAACACTCCCGCCGAGATGATCGAGGCCGCGCTCGACGATGCCGCCAACCGGTCGACGACGGCCCGGGCAGACATCAAGGTGATCAGCGAAGAAGCGGTGACCTGGCCGGACGGTTCGCTCGGCTGCCCGCAGCCTGGGATGATGTACACGCAGGCGCTCGTGCCGGGGTACCGGATCGTGCTGCAGGCGGGCGAGCAGATGCTGAATTACCACGCGATGTCGCGCGGCAAGCCGGTGTTCTGTCCGGCGAGCCGGGTTACGGCGCCGGTGCCGGGGCAGGGAAATTCCGCCATCTGAGACGGGCAGCCCGCCGCTGCTCGTGCGGACGAGTGGCGCGCACGCACTCGTGACGACTCGTCGGCAACTGCTGACGTGCCAATGAAAAACGCCCCGGGGATTGCTCCCCGGGGCGTTCACGTTCCAGCGTACCGGAACGCTGCTAGCGCATTACGGGTTGAACGTAACGATCGTCGGGTTCGGCAAACCGGCCACGCCGGCGTAGGCCACGGAGCCCAGGTACCTCGTTCCCGCAGTCAGGCCGCTGGTCGCGATGTCGATCGTGCCCGACGTCACCGATAACAGCCGAGGCTGGCGCGGTGACGGTCATGTTGCCCGCCGCTGCGCTGCCCAGGACGAAGGTGTGCAGCTTGTAGCTGGCCGCACCCGAGCCCGGGCAAACCCAACCCTCCGCACCGTGTAGGTGCCGGCGGCGGGATTCAGGATGTTGACCTTCTCGGCCGAGGTGCGCGCTGCCGCTGCTGCCAACCAGCGTGCCGGCCGAGTTGTAGACGCTCGAGGTCGATGTCGGCCGCGGGGCTGACGTCGGCATCGAACATCGCGAAGCGCGCGTACGTCGTCCCGGCCGGGATATCGACCGTGTAGTCCACGCGCCTGGCCCGTGCTCACCGAGCCCACGTCCACGACCGACGGCACGAGTCCGCGCGCCGTGGCAGTGAACGGACCGGTGTAGCCGAACTTCACGTTGAACGAACCGCTGACCGAGCGTCGGTGCCGCAAACACGACCGGTCGCACGACGATCGGGCTGCGCACGGTGTGCACGCCGTCCGTCCAGGTCAGCTGGCCACCCGTGTAGGCGTTGAGCGCGGCGCTCGGTGCGCGTGAACGTCACCGTGAACGACTTCGTCTGACCCTTGGCCAGGGTCAGGGACGACGGCGTTGACCACCACGTTGAAGCCGGCCATGCCCGTCACGCTCGGCGTGTAGGTCGCGGCCGAGTTACCGACGTTGGTGACCCTGCGCGTGACCGTCTGCGCACCGGGCAGGTCGCCGATCGCGATCGAGGCCACGTTCAGGTCGCTCGGGTCGGTCGAGTAACCCATCGACTTCAGCGTGTTGCACGTCGCGGCGGACAAGCCCGTGGTGCGTGCCGCACAGGAAGGCCAGCCAATCGTTCCAGCTGGCGTCGTAGACGAGGCCCGGATCCGTCGCCTTGCGCGGGTCGACGTGACCGGCACCCTGGCGGAAGATCAGCACCGGGTTGGTGTTCGGCGCCGGCGTGCCGCCGTCGAGCACGTCATAGCCGGTCGTCATCAGCGCCGACTTGATCGCCATCGGCGACCAGTTCGGGTGCAGTTCCTTGAACAGCGCTGCGAGACCAGCCACGTGCGGGCTCGACATCGACGTGCCGCTGTAGAGGCCGAACAACTGGCCGCCGTTATTGGGCGGGGCCACGCCTGCCAGGATGTCCTGGCCCGGGGCGATGAGGTCCGGCTTCAACAGGTCGCCGTTGGCGCCGCGCAGCGGGCCGCGCGACGAGAACGACGCCGTGAACGGCGCGGCCGCCGTCAGCACGACCTCGCCCTTGGCGATCGTCGCCGTCGCACCGGCCGTTGCCGCATAGGCCTTGACTGCCGCGCGGGCCGTGTCAGGCCAGGTGCACCGTCGGCACCGAAGTGGAAGTCCGCGTTCAGCGAGTTGGGCGAGGTGTTGGTCAGGACCATGCCGACGCCGCCCGCTTCCATGACTGCCAGGCTCTTGTTGACGCGCGCCGTGACGCCGCGATCGCAGAGCACGATCTTGCCTGCGACCTTCGCCGGATCGAGCACGGCCGTTCCGCCGTTGTCCACCGCGGCGAAGCACAGGCGGACCGCCGTCGGGTCCGCACCAGGCAGGCCCGCGGCCTCGAGTCGATGAACGGTGCCGGTCACGGCCGCTGCCGCGAGGGAGGCGCCGTTGTAGGTTGCGCCGTTGCCCAGCGTCACCGAACCCGCGCCGTCGCGGTTATGCGTGCCGGCGGCGACCGTGGTCAGCCACGGACTCGGGTGCGCGACAGTGCCGGAGGTCGGGCCGCTGTTGCCGGCCGAGGCTGCAACGAACACGCCGGCATCGGCGGCGTACAGGAACGCAACTTCGACGGGGTCGAGGAAGTTGGTCTGCGTGCCGCTGATCGAGAAGTTGATGACGTCGACGCCGTCGGCGACGGCCTGGTCGATGGCCGCGACGCTGTCCGACCCGAAGCAGCCGCCGCCCGTCGGCTGGTCGGCCCAGCAGACCTTGTAGGCTGCGATGCGCGCGCGCGGCGCGATGCCGCTGATGCTGCCGAGTACGGCTGCTGGTCCCGTGGCCGGGACGTTGGCGTTGCCGCCGGCGGTCGTGGAAGTGTGGGTGCCGTGGCCGCCCCAGTCGCGCGGCGAGTTGAATTCGAACGGGAACAGTTCGGCGATGCCGGCATTGCCGCCCCAGCCCGAATTGTAGAAGCGCGCACCGATCAGCTTCTGGTTGCAGTTGGAGGCATTGAAGCTTGACGCCCGGGATGCACCGGCCGTGCCAGCCGGGGATCTGCTGGTAAGCCAGCTTGCCGTCCTGCGTGCCGTTGCCGTTGGTGCCGGTGCGATCCGAGTAGCTGGGATGCTCGGGCCAGACGCCGCTGTCGACGATGCCGATGATGACGTCCTCGCCCTTCGCGCCTGTCCTGGCGTAGAAGCCGTCGTCGCCCGTCAAGCCGAGGAAGGCTGGGGTCGTGGCCGTCTCGAGCTGCAGAAGGTTGTCCTTGGTGACCGACGACCACGCCTGGAGTCGCCTGCAGCTTGGCAACCTGCGCCTCGGTCAGTTCGGCGGAGAACCCGTTGAACGTGTAGCCGTAGCTGTGGACTTTCGCCGTGCCGCCGACGCCCGCGAGCACTGCGCTCTGGCGCGATTCGAGGAAGGCCTTGTAGGCGACGACGCCCGGGCTGTTCGGGTCGATCTTCTGGCCGCGCTTCGGCTTCGTGGCCGGCAAGCCCTTGATGCCGCCGTTGTAGGCGACCACGGGCAGTTCGGCCAGGCGCACGATGTAGAGCTTGTTGTTGAACTTCGGCGCTTCCGCCTTCGACGCTGCGCCGGGCGCGGCGACGACTGCAGACACGGGAACCGACATTGCGGCGACGGCGCTGAGCGCGGCCGTCGACAGCAATGTCAGGAATGGTTTCTTGGACATGAATCCTCCAGCGAATTTTCGACGTTTTCTATGCGCTGGCAGTCGAGAGAGGGGTGTCCCCTCGACAGAAAAACTTCCCACAGGCTGCCGCTGCAGCACTTGATGCGGTCGGTTGGTTCCGGCAGCCCAGCCCTCTTGTTCTTCTTGGGAATCAAGAGCTGTGGCTTTGCGGCCCCGCCTCGCAGCGGGTGTGCCCTTCACGCTTGCCGTGAGCCCGAAACTACCTGTGCATCTGAAACAAAGCAACCACGTCACATTCCTGGTGCCATCCATGTGACATAAGCGGCAACCGTGTTCGCGCCGACAGCAAACCGGCCGATCGTCGACGGTTGCATCGGCTGCAGCGAGGCGAGCTGCAGCGCAATGAAAAAAGGGCCCCGACCTTGCGGACGGGGCCCTTCGCCGGACAACCGGCTCAGTGCGCGGTTACGGGCGTGCGATCGTCACGACCGGCGACGTCCAGACCTGCCAGTGCGCAGGGTTGGCCGGATCGCCGAGCGCCTTCAGGGCCCGGATGTTGACCTTGTACTGGCCGTTCGGCACCAGCTTGCGATGGTCCGGCGTGCCCTTGCCGTTGTCGTGCATGCGGGTGCCGTCCCACGCGAACGAGAAGAACTGCTGCCGCGTGCTGTTGCGTCCGATGTAGTCGTCTTCCTCGAAGTTCGAGAAGACCGGATGCACGCGCCGGCCCGTCGCCGCGTTGACGATCTCGAACTCCACGCGCCGCACGTGGTGGTTGAAGTGCACGAGGAAGTACGGCAGGTCATCGCCCTGCAGCGTGTACGTCGCGCCATTCGGCTGGTTGGTGAAGGTGCCGTCGACCAGCTTCGTGAGCCAGGGGAACGTGGGTCGCCATTGAAGCCGTTGAGCGGCTGGATCGCCTGGTAGTCGCCCTTGTAGCCCGGCGAAAGGCACGCGATAGGGCGAACCGCCGGCGGCCGGCGTCAGGACGATGTAACCACCGTAGACCGTGCCGTCGGCGAGCGCCGCATCGGCGCCGATCGTGACGCTGCACGGTCGACGTGCCGCCCGCAGCAACCGTGACCGGGTTCTGCGAGAAGCTCACCGCAGACTGCGCCGAGGTTGAAGACGAACGGCACGGGACCTGGCGCCGTCGTGGTGCCGGTGGCCGGCGATGGCGCGATTGGTCGTGATCGCGTCGACGCTCGACAGGTTGCAGCGACACCGGCGCGCTGCCCGTGTTGCGGATCGTCAGCGTGCGCGTCTGCGGGCCGGCCTCGCTCTCGCCCAGCGACAGCTTGCCCGGGGTGACGCCGAACGGTGCTGGTGATCGCGTCGTCGATGTCGAGCATGCCGGCACCCTGCCGGTGCACGTTGTCGAGGAAGCCGAGACCGGCGTTCAGCGACCAGGCCTTGGGGTCCGCCGTGTTCTGCAGCATCGCGCCGCACGTCCGCGGCCTTCGTGCCCGGCTTGGCTTCCAGCAGCAGCGCGACGGCGCCGGCGACGTGCGGCGAGGACATCGAGGTGCCGCTCAACGAGCGTATAGCCACGCAGTTCGAGCGGGTACGTGGACCAGATGTTGCCGCCAGGCGCGCCCAGGTCGGGCTTCAACGCCAGGTCCGGCGACAGGCCGTAGGAGCTGAAGCTCGAGATCAGGTTGCCGGTGGCGCTGGGCGTGGTGGCCGAGCCCGCCCCCCAGGTCAGGTCGACCGGCCCGCCGCAAGGCGCGTGTCGATCTGGTTGCCGTCAACGGCCGATGCCATGACCACGGGAATCGTGACGGCAGGCGTGCCGGCCACGGTCGGGTTAACGACGCCGGGCTGGTTGTTGTAGAGCACGACGCCGATCGCACCGGCCACTCTGCGCGTTGTAGGCCTTGTTGTAGAACCCGCAGGTACCGCGGCGGATCAGGGCGACCGTGCCTGCGAGGCTGCCGGCCGGCAGCGCTGCGCAGCCGTCGGCGGCCGATGCCTGCGTGCCCGTGCGCGCCATCGGGGACGTGCCGCTGGTCGGCGGCAGCGGCGCAGCCGTCGCCGCACCGAACCCGATCTTGCGGTCGTCGGGCGAGATCGAGAACGCTACCTGCGTCATGCTGGTGTTGTCGAACGAGGCCACGCCGATGACGTCGGTGCCGACGCCCGGGCGCGCCAAGCGACCAGACTGCCGGTGGCACCGTTGTTGCCAGCCGACGCCACGACCACGACACCGTCTGCGACCAGCTTGTCGCCGACCTGCGCGGTCGGGTACTCGGGCCACTGGAAGGCGGCGCCAAGGCTCTGGTTGACGACCTGCATGCCATCGGCGTAGGCGCGCTCGAGGGCGGCGATGATCACGTCCGAGCTGGAGCTGCCGGTGCAGCCGAAGACGCGATACGCACCGAGGGTGACGTCCGGCGCGACGCCCGTCACGCCGCCGGCGGAAGCGGCCTTGGCGCCGACGATGCCGGAGACGTGCGAGCCGTGGCCGCGCGCAGTCGTCCGGATCGTCGTCGGGACTGCGGGACCAGTGCGTCGCCGGTCGCGCTGCTGGCGTCGTAGCCGTCGCCGACGAAGTCGTAGCCATAGGCGACCTTGTAGCCCGGGCCGAAGCCGCCGCCGAGGTCGGGGTGGTCGTAGTCGATGCCGGTGTCGATGATCGCCGACCTTGATGCCCTTGCCGGTCAGGCCGAGCTGCGAGCGCGCGAGATCCACGCCCGTCTGGGTTACCGCCGTCGCCAGGTCGAGCGCGGCTTTCGCCGTCGGTGGCTGACCTCGGCGGACGCGTCGACGCGGACGACCGGGATACACGGCCTTGACGCCAGGCACGCGAGCGCAGCGCCGCGAGGTTGGCGCCATCGACCTGCACGGAGAAGCCGTTCCAGAGCGTGTCGTAGGCGAATCGCTCCTTGAACGTCGACGCCGGCCGCCTTGGCGGCGGCACGGAACGCCTGCTTTTCAGCCGCGACCTGGGACGCGCTGGCAGCCGTGCACCTGATCGCGGCTTGCCTGCCAGCTGGACGAACCAGCGAGTCCGGCGTCTCGCTCTGGCTGATGGAAACAGAAGAGCTCGTCGGCCGTTGGCCGCGCGGCATGAAACGCCGCCGACCCCCAGCGCCGTGACGACTGCCGTGCTGAGCAGCACGCCCAGTGAGCTGATTCGCATCTGTTTTACTCCTGCAGTTCTTGGTCGCCGTTCATGACGCAGCATTCGCCGGCAACCCAGCCCTCTTGTTCTGTTGACGAATCAAGAGCCGTGGCTTTGCGACCCCGCCTCGCAGCGGGTGTGCCCTCGACGCATGCCGTGCGCCGAACTTACTGCGTACACGGGCCCCGGCGCAAGCCGTTCGTCCGTGCGGCGCGGCAAACCGTCAGGCCGGCAATTCGGCCAGCCAGTCCCGCGGCCGCAGAAAGTCCTTGTACAGCCGCTCTTCCGGCGTGCCCGGCTCAGGCTTGTAGTCGTACTCCCAGCGCACCAGCGGCGGCAGCGACATCAGGATCGACTCGATTCGGCCGCCGGTCTGCAGGCCGAAGATCGTGCCGCGGTCGTAGACCAGGTTGAATTCGACATAACGTCCCCGGCGGTAGAGCTGGAAGTTCCGCTCGCGCTCGCCGTAGGGCGTGTCCTTGCGCTTCTCGACGATCGGCAGGTAGGCCGGCACGTAGTGATCGCCGACGCTGCGCATGAACGCGAACGACTTCTCGAAGCCCCACTCGTTGAGGTCGTCGAAGAACAGGCCGCCGGCACCGCGCGTCTCGTTGCGGTGCTTCAGGTAGAAGTAGCGGTCGCACCAGTCCTTGTACTTTGCGTACACGTCCGGGACCGAACGGATCGCAGGCCGCTTTCGACGTGCGGTGCCAATGCAGCACGTCCTCGTCGAACGGGTAATACGGCGTGAGGTCGAAGCCGCCGCCGAACCACCAGGCCGCGGGCAGGCCGTCCTTGATCGCCATGAAGAAGCGAACGTTGGCGTGCGACGTCGGCACGTAGGGATTGCGTGGATGGATGACGAGCGACACGCCCGTCGCCTCGAAGCTCGCGCCTTCCAGTTCGGGGCGCTGTGCCGTGGCGGAGGCGGGCAGCTTGCCGCCCATCACGTGCGAGAAATTGATGCCGGCCTGCTCGAACACGGCGCCTTCGCGCAGCACGCGCGATTCGCCGCCGCCGCCTTCCGGTCGCTGCCAGCTGTCGCGGCGGAAGGTCGCGCCGCCGTCCGCCTGCTGCAGGGCCGTCGTGATGCGGTCGTGCAGGTCGCGCAGGTACGCGATGACGACGGACGTCGATGGTGTGCCGGTGCTCATCCCGTCATCCTCAGGCGGATTTTCTTCGCCGGTGCCTTCTTCTTCGCGGCGGCCTTCTTCTTCGGCGCCGCCTTCTTCTTGACCGCAGTCTTCTTCTTCGGCTCCGCGGCGACTTCGGCGTCGGTCGCCTTCGCAGCCGTCTTGCCCGTGGTCTTCGCGGCCGTCTTGCGACCCCAGCGATTCGTGCCGCGCTCCGGCGCCACGGCGAGAATCGCCTGGCACTCTTCGAGCGTCAGCGAATTCGGGTCGCGATCCTTCGGGATCTTGCCGTTCTTCTTGCCGTCGGTGATGTACGGGCCGTAGCGGCCGTTCAGCACCTGGACGCCGGCGTCGCCGAATTCCTTGATGATCCGGTTCGCCTCGATCGTCTGCTTTTCGCGGATGATCTCGAGCGCGCGCTCGAGCGTGACCGTGTACGGGTCATCTTCCTTCTTGAGCGACGCGTACTTCTTGGCGCCGTACTGCACGTACGGACCGAAGCGGCCCACCGCCACCTTGATCGGGTAGCCGTCTTCCCAGTTGCCGAGCGTGCGCGGCAGCTGGAACAGTTCGAGCGCGAGTTCGAGCGTGAGGTCGTCCATGCGCTGGCCCGGCTTCAGGCTGGCGAACTTGGGCTTCTCTTCGTCTTCGCGCGTGCCGATCTGCGCAAACGCGCCGAAGCGGCCATAGCGCACGCTCACGGGGCGGCCCGAGACCGGGTCGATGCCGAGCGGGCGTTCCATCGCGACGTCCGAACGCGTGACGTTCTCGGTGACGTCGTCGACCTGCTTCTTGAGGTCGTCCCAGAAGCGCTCGAGCATCGGCAGCCAGTCTTCTTCGCCGCGCGAGATGTTGTCGAGCTCGTCTTCCATCGCGGCGGTGAAGCCGTAGTCGACGTAGCGCTCGAAATTGCCCGTCAGGAAGCGGCTCACGATCTTGCCGAGGTCGGTCGGGATGAAGCGCTTGTTCACCAGCTCGCAGTACTTCTTGTAGAGCAGCGTCTGGATGATGCTGGCGTACGTCGAAGGGCGGCCGATGCCGTGCTCTTCGAGCGCCTTGACCAGGCTCGCTTCGGAGTAGCGCGGCGGCGGTTCGGTGAAGTGCTGTTCGGTGTCGATGGCGAGCAGCTGCACCTTGTCGCCCTTCTCGAGCGCGGGCAGCAGGCGGTTCTCGTCGTCGTCCGGGTTCAGCGACACGTCGTCGAAGCTTTCGCGGTAGACCGCGAGGAATCCGGGCGACAGCAGCGTCGAACCGTTGGCGCGGAACATGTTGCCCGGGCCGGCGGCGAGATCGACGGCGACCGTGTCGAACACGGCGGCTTCCATCTGGCTCGCGACGGCGCGGCGCCAGATCAGCGTGTAGAGCTTGTGCTCGTCGGCTTCGATCTTGCCGGCGAGCTCTTCGGGCGTGCGCGCAGCCGACGTCGGCCGCACGCCTTCGTGCGCTTCCTGCGCGTTCTTCGATTTGGTCTTGTAGACGCGCGGCGTGTCGGGCAGCGCGGCAGCGCCATACAGCTTGCCGATGACGCTGCGGATCTCGCTGATCGCGTCGGCACCGAGGCTCACCGAGTCGGTACGCATGTAGGTGATGAGACCGACCGGGCCTTCGCCGAAGTCGACACCTTCGTACAGGCGCTGCGCGAGGCGCATGGTGCGCTGCGCACCGAAGCCGAGCTTGCGCGCGGCCTCCTGCTGCAGCGTCGATGTCGTGAACGGCGGCGACGGGTTGCGCTTGCGCTGCTTCTTCTCGACGTTCGCGACGACCAGCGCGCCATTCGCGTCGCGCTCGAGCTTCTGCTTCGCGGCCTCCGCGCCGCCCGCGTCCGTGACGGTGAACTGCTCGACCTTCTGGCCGCCGAGCTGCGTGAGCTTGGCCGTGAAATTCGCTGCATCCTTCGCCGCCTGCGCGTCGATGGACCAGTATTCGCGCGGCTTGAACGCGAGGATCTCTTCCTCGCGCTCGCAGATCATGCGCAGTGCCGGGCTCTGCACGCGGCCCGCCGAGGCGCCTGACAGGCCCGCCTTCTTCCACAGCAGCGGCGACAGGTTGAAGCCGACGAGGAAATCGAGCGCGCGGCGGGCGAGGTAGGCTTTCACCAGCTCGTCGGCGATTTCGCGCGGGTTGTCGACGGCTTCCTGCACCGCGTTCTTCGTGATTTCGTAGAAGACGCTGCGATGGACGGTCTTGCCGTCGAGCGCGCCTGCTTCCTTCAGCAGCTGCTGCAGGTGCCAGGAGATGGCCTCTCCTTCGCGGTCGGGGTCGGTCGACAGATAGAGCGCGTCGGCCTTCTTCACGGCGCGCGTGATCGCGTCGACGTGCTTCTTGTTCTTCTCGATGAGCTCCCAGCGCATCGCGAAATGACGCGTGGGGTCGACGGCGCCCTCCTTGGGCACGAGATCGCGCACGTGGCCATAGGACGCCATCACCTCGAAGTCCTTGCCCAGGTACTTCTTGATGGTCTTGGCCTTGGCCGGCGACTCGACGATGACTAGATTCTTGGTCATGTCCCTCAAAAAAACATGCCGCGGTGGTCCGCGGCAGACGAAAAAGAAAGGGGTTAGGGGATAGGGGTTAGGGGATAGTCGGAATGCCCGAGGTGCGCCGCACCTTCTTGCTAACCCCTATCCCCTAACCCCTAACCCCTTCCTAATGGATCGCTCCGCTGCGGTCCTCGAACACCAGGTCTTCCATGCGGGAGAACGCGGTCTCCTGCCCGGGCTGGCTGAAGAGCACCATCAGCACGACCCACTTCAACTTGTCGATGTCGATCTCGTCGCCCTCGAGCGCCATCAGGCGGTCGATGACCAGCTCGCGCTGCGTCGGCGACAGGATGCCCACCTGCTCCAGGTGCACCAGGTAGCCACGGCAATCCGTGTCCAGCCGAGCCTGCTCGAGCGCGGCGAACACCCGGATCGCGCGGGAGGTGGGCGTCGGATGCAGCCGTGTCCGGATCGGCCGCCAGCTCTTCCAGCCAGCAGAGGGCCCGTTCCACTTCCGAACCCGGGAACCCGGCCTTTTCGAGCTCGAGCTTCAGGGTCTCGCGGTCGGGTTCGAAGCCGTCTTCCGTTTCGGCGTCGAAGTAGTTCTCGAACAGGTAAATAAGAATGTCGAGAACGCCTTCCTTCATCACACCTTCCCCGGCAACCGGCGGCTGAAACGACCGCCCGGCTGCTGTTGTACCCGGCCTTCGAGCTCGAGGATCAGCAGCATCGAGGCGACCGCACCGGCTTTCAGCCCCGTCCGGACCACGAGAATGTCGAGTCCAGCCGGCTCGAAGCCGAGCGCATCTAACAGGATTTCATACTCCTTGTCCAACGACGGGGTGCGGAGA
>CAWHEA010000044.1:0-15048 GCA_963828265.1 uncultured Gammaproteobacteria bacterium
TCCCGTTGCCGTTGCCGGGACCGATGGTCATCGCACCTGAGGCGATGACGGTGCCGCCCGTACCGCTACCCCAGACCTGCGACCGTGCGGGATCCGCAAACACGTTGTAATCCATGCGTGCCGAACCGACGCCCAGCTTGGCGCGTCGTCGGGCCGGTGCCGTTCATGCCGTTGGAGATCGTGACGCGGTAATTGACGCGGGTGGCCCCCAGCGGAACGTATCGGCAGGTGACCGACACGGTACCGACGGGTCATCCGCCGAGGTGGCGGCCGGATCGTAGTTGCCGAAATTCAGGCTGATGGCGGAGATCGAGCAGTCCGCCGCGGCATGGACCTCGCCAGCACCGCACAGCGCGAAAGCGAACGCAGCCATGAGCCACGCCCGCCGTCGTCGCGGATGTCCGGGTTGCAGCACCGGCGATGCTCCGGTTATTCGCATCGCACGTCACCGAGATCGGGCACCGGATCGTTGCCGGTGGGCCGCAGAACATCGAGACTGCACGTGCCACCCGCCCAGGTCACGCGAATGCTTGCGGATCCGTCCAGGCCTTCGACGTACAGCATGCCGTCGAGCGCAACTGGAAAGCGGGCAGCCCCGAAAGTCGCTTCAGCGCCCGCAGGCACCGGTGATCCGTTGGCCTGCACCAGTCGCATCGTCGCCGCCATCGCCCGCTCGACTGGAAAGCGTACCAGTGCGCCACTGCGATAGGCCGGGGTGACGCCGATCGCCCGCTGCGACAGGCTGCCGTCCATCGGCACCTGCTTCGGGTCGACGCTGATCTCGTTGCGCTCATAAGGTCGCAGCGCGTCGATGAGGACGCGTCCCTGCTCGTCTGTCTTGCCGACCGGCTGGTTGTCCAGGTAGACGGTGAGCCCTTCGTAGTCAGCGACCTGGACCACCGCGAAGCTCTGCTGCAGTGGCCGGGCGGGCATGACGCCCGCGGCCGTGACAGCGAGCCCACCGCTCGCACCGACGCGAACGCCGGATTCGCCGTTGCGACGGGCGTAGTCGATCTCGGCCGTGCCCGCATTGCCCTGGTACGCGAGGTAAGCCGCCTGCTCGTCGGCCGACGAAAGCGACATGCGATAGCCGATGCCTGCACCCGCCGGCAGGTCGCGCTGCAGGCTGGTCGTCGCTTCGAAGCCCCCGCTCGGGCCTGTCGACTGCTGCAGCGAAGTGCTCAAGGTGCGCCGATCGCCCAGCGACAACGTCCAGCTGAGCAACAGCGAGGAGTCCTGTGTGCCGGCGATCGCATGCGACGCGAACAATCCGATGTAGCCCAGGTCACCGAGGCTCAATGAATAGCTCAGGCCAAACGTCTGCACGGTGCCGCTGTCGTAATAGCTCTGCAGTCCGTACGCGACCTGCATGTTGCCGCGCCGGCCGAGGTCGAAGCCCAATCCAGCAAAGGTTCGCTGCCGCGGCTTGTAGGTGAGTTCTGCCATGCCGCTCTGCACGAATGCGCGGCTCGCATACTGCGTCTGGGCATACGCGCTGTAGCGGTCGCCACTGTGCTCGACGCCGAGACCGGCGAGGAAGCCGGTGCCGCTCGAATCGCCGCCTGCGGCGACCTGCGCATTGACGATTCCCGCGAAACCGGCCTGCCAGGCCGCATCGGCGCCCAGTGCGTAGATGCCGTTGGCCTGGGCTTCCGCGCGCGCGCCGGCCGTCAGCGTATCGGTGATGCCGCGCCGGTACGAGGCCACGCCCAGCACGTCGCCGTAGGCAAAGCTGCGCTCGCCGTAGTCTTCGCGAATGCTGCCGAGTTCGAAGGAGTATTCCGCGAGGTCAGGCCGCAGCAGCGTGGTGCCCGAGTAATACGGCTGGGTCAGGACCTGCTGCCGGCCAAGTGCGTCCGTCACGACGATCTGCAACTGTCCGGCACCGGTCAGCACCGGCAGGTGATCGATAGAGAACGGGCCGGGCGGCACCGACTCGCTGGCGACCGGGCGGCCGTTGACGAAAACATCGACGGTGGACGGCACGACGGCTTCGCCCTGGGCTGCCAGCAGCGGTGTCGTGACCAGCATCGGCTGCGTGCTGAAGTTGGTGCCGTACTGTACGCCGCCAAAGCGTACTGCCCTGCCCCAGCCACCGGGCGAGGAGATCGAGTCGCCGAGACGCAGGGTCGCCATGCGGTCGGGAAAATCACGATTCCAGGTCGTATCCAGCCTGGCGACCTGGCGTCGTCCCGGCTCGACGTTGGCGACCATCGTCCCGGTCAGCACGCCCTGGTTGCCGAAAAGGCCCAGCTCGATGAACCCGCCGCCACGGTTGCGGTCGCCGGACTGTTCGGCGGAGACGTCGTAATTGACGAACGCACCGGGCGCCGACCGCGTGGCGCGCGGGGCATCCGCCGGCGTGATCACTCGCTTCGTCGGCAGGAAGGCCTGCACCGGCAACGTGACCTGCGCCTTCATCGTCGCGTCATCGAGATTGACGACGGCTCCCAGTTCGGGACCGAGCCGGTAATAGCGCTCGCCATTGACCTGCACGGCGCCCCGCTGCGGCGTCTTCAGGCGCAAGGCCTTGAGATCGGCGGCCTGGATCAGCAGCGTCCCGTCGACATCGCGACGAACGACCAGCGTGGTGGGTGTCGGCTGGTCGTTGATGTGCAGTTCAACGACGGCTTCCGCGAACGGCTCCGCCGTCAGGCTTGCCGGGCCCTGCGCTGCGAACGCGGGGACGCCTGCGGCCAGCAGCAGCGTTGCGGCGATACAGCTGCGCAGGCGCACGCGATCAGTCCGTCAGCTGCAACTCCGTCACGAACGAGCCTCGATCGGTGGTTCCCTCCAACCGATACGGACCAGCCATCCCGGGGCTGGTCGTGGACTGCGCATTCGGACGGGTGTTGTTTTTGTCGTCGAATGTCCAATGGCGGCTCGAGCCCGGCAGCACGTAAGCAAGTTCCGGCTGGTCGAGCACCGTGGTGGCGCCATCGGCGGTCTTCACGGAAAAGCGATGAATTCGGGCATGTGCCGAGCCGTCGTTGCGCACGCTGAGCGACAGCTTGCCGTCGTCGCCGCGGGTGGCGGACCACGCGATCTGCGGGGCGGCTGGTGCGAGCGGCTCGACGAAGACCGGCACGCTCAGGCGCAGCACGATCTGCAGTCCGTTGAAATCCGGACTCGCGGCCTGCGGTACTTCCTGCAGCAGCACGCGGTAGGTAAGTTCGCGCGCCGGATCGACGCCGCGGCGGAGCGCCACGCGTACCAGCTGCGAACCTCCCGCCGGCAAGGTGAACACTGCCGGAGAAATCAGGAGATCACGGGAGGGGTTCAAGGCGTCCTGCCCACCCTCCTGCGACCAGGCCAATCCCTGGGTCTGCACCACGACGGGCTTGGCGTCCTCGTTCCTGACGGTGAGGACGGCCATGCCCGTGGCGTCTGCGAAATCCACGCGCAGCGGCGAGATCGTGAACGTCCCGGCAAAGGCCGGAGACAGCGCCAGCAGCGCTGCCAGGCCGACCAATGCAGGAATGCTCTTTCGCAGCTTCACGGGACGAACTCAGTATTCGACCGTGACCGCGACGGCGTCCGTGTACAGGCCCGTCGGTGCGTCCTGGTTCGCATCGCTGTTGGCGATCGTGCCGTACACCGTGTGCGTGTTCGCCTTGAGGATCGACATGCCGCGGCCGTTGCCGGGGACGGTGTTCGTGCCGACGGTCTCGCCCCAGATCGTGCCACGCCCCGAATCGGTGTACAGGTTGTATTCCAGCTGGTTCACACCTGACTGTCAGCAGGCGCTGGGCGAACGTGCCGGTGTTGCCGGCACCGAGCTTGATCCGGTAGGGCGTGCCGTTGAACAGCGCACCGACAGGTCGGCCGAGCCATCGACCGGGCCGGAGGCATCGTAGTTGGCGAAAGACAGGGGGCCGGCCGTCACGAGGCAGTTGGAAGCCACGTTGGCGCTGACGTTCAGCGTCGTCGTCGCCGGACTCGGCGCCGCACCAACCGAACCTGCCGCCATCACCAGCGCGCCCGCGATTGCGAGCATCAGAGCATTCGTACGCATGAATCGTCCTTTCTTGCTTCTTCACGACGGGGTGTCGTGTGGAGCGCGATTCTTCCGATCTGGACGGACCGGAAAGCGTGATGCGGATTCGGTTTTATGTAACTTGATCCGGACCAGTTTCAGTCTGGCCCGCTGCGCTTCAGGTTTTCCGGCCGCTAGCCGGGACGCCGCGTATCGCCTGCAGGACTGAAACGTGCGCTGGTTCACGGAAAGCCGGCGAGCCGGAACTCCGGGCTGCCGTAATGAACGTAATCGGCCCAGTCGACCGTGGGGATCGACTCGAGGCGCCGGCGTGCGGTGAGCACCGCGTCGCCGAGCCGTTCACCGGTCAGCATCGACTCATAGAGCGACTGCGAGAACGCGAACGCCGCATCGTCGCCGACGGGCCAGTGCGTGCCGAGGAAATTGGCGACCCCGCCCGCGAGGAAAGCTTCGGCGATGCCCGTCATGGTCCGGCGCAGGCCGAACAGGCGCGCCGGCGCGGACCTCGCCCTGGTGCGCTTGCGCACGCGCGCTGCTTCGCACGCGTTGCAGAAGACGAGCGCGGGCAGGTTGCCGATGGCTGCGAGGTCGCCGCCGCGCAGCACTTCCTTGCCGTCGCAGAGCAGGCCGCCCTTGTCGGGCTCGCGTGCGTCGAAGAAAGCGTGACCGGCAAAGTGCAGCACGTCGAATGCGCCGGTGCCCAGGGCCGCGAGAATGCGGGCTCGCGTCGCATCGCGACCAGCGAGCACGTCCAGCGTGACGGACTTGCGACCGAGCAACTGCTTCAGCGCGTCGCCTTCGGCGGCTGCGCCCGGCAGGTCCCGGGTCGGATCGACGATCAGCAGGACGCGCAGCGAATCGGCAGTCGGTCCGATCGTCCCGCCACCGCGCAACGGACAGCGTATCGCTCGCATAGCGACGACTGAGGCCGGCTCCCAGCGCTGGATGCGTGGTGCCGATGCGCAGTACTTCCCAGGGCACGCGTGACGCCTCGCGATCGTGCACGATCACGAGCGGTCGCGCGTGCATGGCTTCGAGGCCTTCGCGCACCGTCGTCGGCAGCAACGTCCTGGCGAGCGCGGTACCGATGCGCGCGACATCGCGTGTCGTCGCGGCACCGGTCTCGAGCGGCTCGATGTGCTGCAGCAGGTCGGCGCGGCTGGACCTTGACGGCTGCCGCTGAGCACCGCCGCCTTCGCGCCGGCCGTGAGCAGCGATGACCGGCATTCGTACTCGCTGCGCCCTGTGGCCGTCATCGCAACCAGCAGGTAGGCCGGATCGCGCGGAACGGCTCTCGCGCGAGGCCGGCTGTCGTGCGTGCGGGCTTCCTGGCGCGACTCAGGCCGCTCGGCAGCCCGTCGACCTCGTCCACCAGCAGCGCAATGTCCGCGTCCTGGACCTTCGCCGCAACGTCCCGCGTCGCGCGCACGAGCGCGGCGTACTTGCGCGCGTCGATTTCGCAGATCGAGATGCGGCGCACGACCCGATCCGGATCTGCGTGCTGCACGCCTGCGATGAAGCCGCGCAGCTGCTGCTCGAGCGCCATCGCCACGGGCACGCCCGACCCCGCGCCGAAGAGCACGGTGGCAAAGTCCTCGACCTGTGTGCGGGCGAACGTGCGGACGATGTTTTCCGCGACGAAGGCGATCGCGTCGGCGCCGAAGTCGTCGAAATCACCGAGGCCCGCGAACACCACGAACTCCGCCAGCAGCCGGCTGCGCTGCGACCGGCATCACGAAGACCTGGCCCAGTTGCGCTGCGAACATGCGCCGCAGCGTGAACTCGCGGATGGCGCCGTCGAGGGCGACGTCGATCGCGGCGGCCGGGCCTGAAGGATCGACGTTGCGAAACACGCCGAGCACCAGGGCGCGGGCGCTGGCGTCCGTGATGCTGCCCCGGACGAGCCGGATCTCGAGGGTGCGCCTGGGTCGCGCCGGGGCCGGCTTCGTCGCGGCTCGTTGCGCATCGAACGCTCGCTCGAGCGCGGCGGGCTCCACCGCGCCGTGGAACTCCGGGGAGACGACCGGCTCGAGCAACCGCCTGCGTGCGTCGGGCGAGAGGTGTTGCCACTTCACCTTGTGCGGGGCCACACGACGCAACGCCGTTTCGCTCACCTGGCGCACCACGCGGCTGCGCGGGCGCGCGTGGCTGACGCTGACAGTCGTTTCGTTTCGCCGGTGCGCAACAGGTCCACCACGCCCGCAATGACGCGCCCGTTGTTCGGCAGGCCGCCGTGCTTCTCGCCGACGTACCAGGCGCGCTCGCCCGGGCGCACGGCGAGTGCGAGCGGCACGGTGCCGTCGCCCTGCGGCGTCAGGCCGAATTCGAACTCGTCACCCGTCGCCACCAGCGAGGTGACCGTGTCCTGCCGCACGCCCGCGATGACGAGGCAGCGATCGTCAGTGGCCGGCCAGCGTTCGCGCTCCTTCCGCGCGGCCAGCAGGCGCAGCGGGTCGGGTCGCAGTGCGTCGTTCGGCCACGAGTTCACGTCGAAGAGGTCGTCGCCACCGGCGATCGCGGGATCGGGCAGCAGTTCGTGCAGGGCCGGCAGTGTTCGAAACACGATCCGCGCCAGGTCCTCTGCCGTGTGACGCCGGTCGATGGCCGCCAGTTTGCGCACCGTCGGATAGACGCCGCGCAGCGCGAGCACCGGCGCGTAGGAACCGTGATTCGGCGCGCCCAGCTGGACGACGCGCGAGATGCGTTCAGTGCGCTGGCGACCGAGCGCGAGACGTGCGACGAGGCCTCCCATGCTGTGGCCGACCAGCATGACCGGCGATCCATCGGCGTCGGCTGCAATGCGCTGGTTGAGCGCGTCCGCGAGTTCGCTCACGCTCGCCCGCCAGTCGTAGGGATGCATCTGCGCATCGAATCCGGCGATCCGCAGCGACAGTTTCAGCTTCAGCGTGTTGAGCAGCATCGCGCCGAGCGCGACCAGCCGCGAGCCCGCCGGCAGTGCAAGGCGAGTGAGGTGACCCGCCGCGATCTCGACCAGGTCGACCCACAGCACGTCGTCGAGCAGCAGTCCGCGTGACCCGATGCGCGATCCCATCAAGCCCGGCAATACGTACAACGCGGGCACCGGCCGGACCGCGTCGTGCGGCAGCGCGGCGCGCCAGTGCGCTCAGTTCACGGTAGCCCTTGTCGCCGAAGAGGGCCGTGAGTTCCGCGCGACGTTCGCCCGTCGCGAGCAGCCGCTCGACCTCCTCGTCGTGGAGTCGATGCACGGGCAGCGCAAGGGCGGGGCCAGTCAACGACGACGTCCTTGTCGCGTTCGCGCAGGCTTCAGTGCGCAGCCGGCGGAGCGGCACCCGGCGCGCGCACTTCGACGCTGATGCCGATCTTGCCGGCCTGCTCGAATTGCAGCGTCAGCGGAAAGCGCTCTCCGGCGACGAGCGGCCGCGGCAGGTCCATCAGCATGATGTGCGTGCCCTGCGGCGCAAGCGCGACCGACTTGTGCGCAGGAACGTCGACACCTTCGGTCTGACGCATGCGCGCCATGCCTTCCGCTTCCGACACGACGTGAATCTGCGCCATCCCGGCGCGCGGCGTTTCCGCGCCGACGAGCCGATCGGCTTGCGATCCGCCGACCAGGGTGAGGTAAACGGCGGCCACGGCCATGCCGGGCGGAGTCGCACGCGCCCACGCAGCGCTCACGGTGACGGTCTGCGGTGCCGGCTCGGTTGCGTATGTCGGTGCGGCGAGGTTCGAAATCGCCAGGGCAAACACCGCGGTGGCTATATGGCGCTTCATTTCTTCGTGCCGTCCTTCATCGCGCTGCGGATCGTCGCAACGATGCCATCGATGGCGGCCGTGCGGGTGGTCGATTTGCGCCAGACCGCGCCGATCGTGCGGCCCGGCGCGGGCTTCACAAACGGCTTTATGCGCAACCCGCGCGCCGTGCCCACGGGCGTTTCAGCGGCCAGTTCGGGCAGCAGGGTGATGCCATGCCCGGCCGCGACCATCTGGCGCAACGTCTCGAGGCTCGTCGCGCGGTAATCCTGCTCCTCGCTCACCCGGATCCGGCTGCAGACCTCGAGCGCCTGGTCGCGCAGGCAGTGGCCGTCTTCGAGCAGCAGCAGCGTTTCGCCGCGCAGGTCGTCCACCTTGACGCGGTCGCGGTCGGCGAGCGGATGCGAAGCGGGCATGGCGAGCACGAAGGGCTCGTCGTACAGCGATGCCGATTCGAGACCGTCCATCACCACGGGCAGCGCCAGGATGCCGACGTCGATCTCGCCGGCGCGCAACCGCTCGAGCATGTGCCCGGTCTGGTATTCGTACAGCATGAGCTTGAGCCGAGGCAGGTCGCGCCGCAGTCGGCCCACGACGTGCGGCAGCAGGTACGGACCGACGGTGGGGATCAACGCGAGCTTGAGCGGACCGGCCAGCGGGTCACGGTCGGTCTTTGCCAGTTCCACGATCGCGTCGGCTTCCTGCAGCAGCAGGCGTGCCCGCTGCACGATCTTCGCGCCGGTCGCGGTCAGGGCGACCCGCTTGGGCTGCCGTTCGACGAGCGGTACGCCGAGGTAGTCCTCGAGCTTGCGGATCTGCGCGGAGAGGGTCGGCTGGCTGACGAAGCAGCGTTCCGCGGCCTTGCCGAAGTGGCGTTCGTCGGCCAGGGCCACGAGGTACCGGAGGTCGCGCAGGTTCATGGGGAAATAATAGCTGCAGCCTATCGGCTGGCGCAAAGCAATCAGGCCGATGAATCGCCTATACTTAGCGCGATGGGTCCCCGATCCACGAGGCTCTCAGCCGGTGTCGTGGTCGTCCGCCGTGAAGGCGACGACTGGATGTACCTGTTGCTGCGCGCCTTCAATCACTGGGACTTCCCGAAAGGGATGGTCGAGGAAGGCGAAGAGCCGCTGGCCGCCGCCATCCGCGAAGTGCGCGAAGAATCCACGATCGAGGATCTCGACTTCGCCTGGGGCTCGAATTCCACGCAGACGGGGCCGTACAGCGGCGGCAAGGTCGCCCGGTATTACCTCGCGGAGACCCGGCGCTGCGACGTGAGCCTGCCGATCAATCCGCTGATCGGCCGCGCCGAGCACAGCGAATACCGCTGGGTCGACTTCGATGAAGCCCTCGAACTCGTCTCGCCGCGCGTCAAACCCGTCGTCCGCTGGGCTGCGCAGGCGCTCGCCCGCGGCTAGGGAAGCTCTGCCAGGCCTGCTGTCAGACGACGCGGCCGCGGTGGCCGCCCCGCACGAAATCCTCGACGTTCGCCGCCATTTCGTCCAGGCAGCGCTGGCGTGCCTCGCGCGCCGCCCACGCGATGTGCGGCGTCACGATCAGGTTCGGAATGTCCGCGGCCAGCAGGGGATTGCCATCCAGCGGCGGTTCCTGCGGCAGCACGTCGATGGCCGCGCCGCCGAGCCTGCCGGCGCGCAGGGCGTCCGCCAGGGCCTGCGAGTCGACGAGCGCGCCCCGTGCGGTATTGATCAGCAGCGCATCGGGCTTCATGCGTGCGAGTTCACGAGCGCCGATCAAGCCCTGCGTTTGTGGCGTCAGCGGACAGTGCAGGCTGAGCACGTCCACTTGCGGCAGCAGGTCCGCGAGATCGTGCCGGCCCGGGTGAGGCTCGCCGCCCGGACGGTTGGCGACCCACACCTCCATGCCGAGCGCGAGACTGGCCGCGCGCGCCACCCCCTTGCCGAGCGCGCCGTGACCCACGATGCCGAGCTTGCGTCCGGCGAGTTCCCGGATCGGGAAGTCGAGCAGGCAGAACTGGTCGCCACGTGACCAGGCCCCCGAGCGGACCAGCGCGTCGTATTCGCGCAGGCGCTGCGTGAGCAGCAGCATCGTGCCGAGCACGTGCTGCACCACCGAGGCCGTGCAGTAGTCGCGCAGGTTGCAGACGCCGATGCCGCGCTCGCGGGCGGCCTCGAGGTCGACGTTGTTCGTGCCCGTGGCTGCGAGCACGATGAGCTTGAGGCCGGGTGAGGCCGCGATCGTGTCACGCGTGATGCGCAGCTTGTTCAGCGCGACGACGGTTGCGCCGGCGATGGCCTCGGGCACGGCGGCCTGCGGCGTATTGTCGCGCAGCTCCAGGCCAGGCATGGCACGCCGCAATGCGGCCGGATCGAGGTCGCCATTGAAGCTGACGGTGGCGTAATCGAGAAAGACGGCTCGCATCGGACGCTCGCTGACAATTGGCTCGCGCAAACCGTAGCATTCCCGCATGCGCAGGTCGCCAGGAAAAGTCGCGGCAGCCCGTGGGCCGGTCCGCAGCGGAGGCTCGGCCGCGTCCCTGTGGGCGGCCTTTGCCTCCGCGCTCGAGGCTCGCGATGGCCTGGCGGGCGCGCAAGCCATCCACGAGCTCTGGATGCGCGGCGAGATCGGCAGCAACGTCGAGCGTGCCCTCGAACAGCTGTGGGCCGTCGCGGCGTCGAGCGTCCCCGACTGGCTGCCAATGCGTCACGTGCACTGGTTGCCGCTTGCATACGAAGTCACTGCACGTTTCATTCCGGCGCAACGCGGCCGGTCCAACATTTATCTCGTCCTGCTCGATTACAGCGACAGCCGCGCGGATCCCTACGGCGTCTACGTGGGCATGAGTGGCTACTCGCCCATGCAGCGATTCGAGCAGCACAAGGCCGGCATTCGTGCGGCGGGCAGCGTGCTGAAGCGCGGAGTCGAAGTGATCACGGGCCCGACGCTGCATCTGCAGCGCATCGCGCGCACCGAAGCGGTGCGCATCGAGGAAGAACTCGCGGAAGCGTTGCGCGCGGCAGGCCTGTTCGTGCAGGGCGGGCACTGACGCGCAAAGCACACGTATCGCCCACGTATCGTATTGACGCGATCAAGGTCCGGTTTTCCGCGATTGTTGCGCGTGGCGCCGGCAGGCAGCCTGTGAGCGTTTTCCGCAGCGAGCGTCCCGCAGACAGTGAACCTTCCGCAGACCGAGCTTGCCGGGATCGACGAAGTCGTCGATGCCGCCATCGCGCATTGGGGCAACCGTCCAACCCGGCTCCTGCAGGTGCTGCGCGAGGTGCAGGAACACTGCAACTACCTGCCTGAACCCGCGCTCGAACGCGTCGCACAGCGTCTCGGCCTGCCGTTGTCCCAGGCTCGTGGCGTGGCGGCGTTCTACGACTTCCTCTCCCTCGAACCGATCGGCGTCTACCGCGTGCTGTTCTCGGACGACGTGACCGATCGCATGCGTGGCAGCACGGAGCTCATGCAGCGCATGTGCCACCGGCTCTGGGCCGAACCCGGCAAGGTGACGGAGGACGGCCTCTTGAGCGTCGGCCACGCTTCGTTTCTGGGGCTCTCCGACCAGGGTCCGTCGCTGCTGGTGAACGGCCGTCCCGTTGCGCGTCTGGACGCGCAGCGCATCGACACGTTGTGCGGCCTGATCCTCGCGCGCCGGCCGCTCGACGAGTGGCCCGCCGAACTGTTCGCCGTGCAACCGAACATCCGCAAGCGCGGACCGCTGCTCTCCGATCCTTTGCAGCCGGGAGATGCCATTCGTGCGGCGTTCGCCCGCGCCGATGCGAGCGGCAACGTCGCGCAACCGGTGCTGGACGAGATCAAGCGCGCCAACCTGCTCGGACGCGGCGGTGCGGGATTCACCACGGGGGTGAAGTGGGAAAGCTGCAGCAGGATGACCGTGCAGCCGCGCGTCGTCGTCTGCAACGCCGACGAGGGCGAGCCCGGCACGTTCAAGGACCGTGAACTGCTCACCTCGCACGCGGACCTGATCTGCGAGGGCATGACGGTGGCCGCGCTGGGCATCGGCGCCACGCTGGGCTTCATCTACCTGCGCGGCGAATACCGCTACCTGCTCGAATCGCTGCGCGCCGTGCTGGCACGCCGCCGCGAGCAGGGCCTGCTGGGAACGTCGATCGGCGGACGCGCGGGCTTCGACTTCGACATCGAGATTCACGTCGGCGCGGGCTCGTACGTCTGCGGCGAAGCGTCGGCGCTGGTCGAATCGCTCGAGGGCAAGCGTGGCATTCCGCGCAATCGTCCGCCGCGCCTGGCGGAGAAGGGCTATCTCGGGCTGCCGACGATCGTCAACAACGTCGAGACGTACTGCGCAGCCGCGCTGATCCTGCAGCACGGTGCAGACTGGTTCCGCAGCCTCGGCACGGCAAAGTCGTCGGGGACCAAGCTCATCTCGGTGTCTGGCGATTGCGAGCGGCCGGGCGTGTACGAGTACCCGTTCGGCGTGAGCATCCGCGAAGTGCTCGCCGATTGCGGGGCGCAGCGCACGATCGCCGTGCAATGCGGCGGTCCGTCGGGCACCTGCCTCGACCAGGACGAATTCCATCGGCGCATCGCGTTCGAGGACCTCGAATCGGGCGGCGCCTTCATCGTCTTCGACGAAGGGCGCGACATGTTCGAAGTCGCGCGCCATTTCTCGCACTTCTTCGCGGGCGAAAGCTGCGGCTTCTGCACCCCGTGCCGCGTGGGCACCTCGCTGCTCGCGCGCATCATGGACCGCATCAGCGAGGGCAAGGGCTCGGAGCACGACCTGCAGGCGATGGAAGAGCTGCAGCGGCTGCTGCACAGCGCCAGCCATTGCGGGCTGGGTGAGTCCGCGGGTCGCCCCATCGCGCATACGTTGCAGCGCTTCCGGCCTGCGTACGAGCGTCGCCTGCTGGCGCATGGCGTCGAACCCGCCTTCGACCTCGACGGCGCACTGGCGCGGGCCCGGCACATGACGGGTCGCGACGATCCAGGCGCACATCTCGGAGACCACGAGTGAGCGCACGTCCCACGTTCAAGCTCGACGGCGACGACGTCCCGTTCGAGCCGGGCCAGTCGATCCTGCAGGCGGCACTCGCCGCGGGCAAGCACATCCCGCACCTCTGCTATCACCCGGAGTTCAGGCCGCACGGCAGCTGCAAGCTCTGCACGGTGAAGCTGAACGGGCACTCCGCCACGTCGTGCACGACTCCGGCACGGGCAGGCATGGAGGTGTCGAGCGAGACGAAGGAGCTGAACGACGAGCGACGGATGCTGGTCCAGCTGCTCTTCGTCGAGGGTAACCACTTCTGTCCTTCGTGCGAGAAGAGCGGCAACTGCAAGCTGCAGGCGATTGCGTACGACCTGGGCATGACCTCGCCGCGGTTCGACCACTTCTATCCCGACCGCCCGGTCGACGCGTCGCACCCCGAGATCCTGCTCGACTTCAATCGCTGCATCCTCTGCGAGTTGTGCGTGCGCGCCTCGGCCGAGGTCGACCGCAAGGACGTCTTCGCGCTCGGTGGACGCGGCATGGGCAAGCACCTGGTCGTGAATTCCGTGTCGGGCCTGCTGCGCGACAGCACCGTGCGCGCATCCGACAAGGCGATGGACGTCTGTCCGGTGGGCGCGATCCTGCGCAAGCGCGTCGGCTTCGCCGTGCCGATCGGCGAGCGCCGGTTCGACGAGAAGCCGATCAGCGAATCGGCCGCGGAGTACGCGCCGCGCATGCCGGGACGAGCGCCATGAACGACGTCACCCGCCGCAAGCTGAAGATCGCGACGACGTCGCTCGCGGGTTGCTTCGGTTGCCACATGTCGCTGCTCGACATCGACGAGCGCCTGTTTCCGCTGCTCGAGCGCGTGGAGTTCGATCGTTCACCGCTCACCGACATCAAGCGCTGCGGCCCCTGCGACATCGGCTTCATCGAAGGCGGAATCTGCAACGCCGAGAACGTGCACGTGCTGCGCGAGTTCCGCGCCAACTGCAAGATCCTGATCGCCGTGGGTGCCTGTGCACTGAACGGCGGCCTGCCGGCGCAACGCAACCACCTCGATCTCGGGCAGTGCCTGCAGGAGATCTACCTCACCGACCCGGGCGTGGGTCGCGGCATGATCCCGAACGATCCCGAACTGCCGTTGCCGCTCGACAAGGTGCATCCGCTGCACGAGGTGGTGAAGGTCGACTATTTCATCCCCGGCTGCCCGCCTTCGGCCGACGCGATCTGGAAGGTTCTCACCGACCTCATCGACGGGCGCACCCCGAAGCTCGGCCCGTCACTCATTCATTACGACTGACCACCATGACCCAACCCTCCCTCGAAAACGCCGCCCACCCCGAGAAGCTGAGGCGTGTCGTCATCGAGCCGCTGTCGCGCGTCGAAGGCCACGGCAAGGTGACGCTGCTGCTCGACGAGCAGGGTCACGTCGAACAGGCGCGGCTGCACATCGTCGAGTTTCGCGCATTCGAGAAATTCATCCAGGGCCGGCCCTACTGGGAAGTGCCCGTGATGGTGCAGCGTCTGTGCGGCATCTGTCCGGTGAGTCACCACCTGGCAGCCTGCAAGGCGCTGGACCAGGTGCTCGGCGCGACCGTGACGCCGACCGCAGAGAAGATGCGGCGGCTCATGCACTACGGGCAGATCCTGCAGTCGCACGCGCTGCACTTCTTCCACCTGTCGTCGCCCGACCTGCTGTTCGGTTTCGACTCCGACGCCGCCCGTCGCAACATCGTCGGGGTCGCGGAGGCGTTTCCGGAGATCGCGCGCCAGGGCGTGCTGCTGCGCAAGTACGGGCAGGAAGTCATCCGCCACACCGCGGGCAAGCGCATTCACGGCACGGGCTCCGTGCCCGGCGGCGTCAACAAGAACCTGAGCCTCGACGAACGGGACGAGTTGCTCGCCGACATCAAGCAGACCATTGCCTGGAGCCGCGACTCGGTGCAGATCGTGCGCCAGCTGTTCGAGCAGAACCTTGGCCTGTACCGCACGTTTGCAACGTTCCCCGCGAGCACGCTGAGCCTCGTGCGCAACGACGGCGCGATGGACCTGTACGACGGTGGGCTGCGCGCCCGGGACGCCGATGGCACACCCGCTGTTCGACCACGCGCCCTACGACCACTACTGGGAGCGCATCGTCGAGGACGTGAAGGCCTGGTCGTACATGAAGTTCCCGTACTTCAAGGAACTGGGCGCGGAGGAGGGCTGGTACCGCGTCGGACCGCTCACTCGCGTCACGCAGTGCGATTTCATTCCGACGCCGCTCGCTGACCTCGAGCGTCGCGGATTCCTGGCCTTCGACGACGGGCGTGCGGCGAAGTCCACGCTCGGCTTCCACTGGGCGCGCATGATCGAAATGCTGCAC
>CAWHEA010000045.1:0-11475 GCA_963828265.1 uncultured Gammaproteobacteria bacterium
CGAACGGCGGCGACGAGGTCGACATCGCGGTCGCGTTCAACGAGCAGGTGCTGCTGGGGCGGGTCAACGCCGGCGAACTCAAGCCCGGCTGCATCGTGCTGCTCGAGAACATGTGGGCGAAGCACGACGACGCGAAGATCGCCGCCCAGTACGCGGAGACCCGCGACCGGCTCGTCGCCGAGGGTTACCGGGTTTACGAAGTGCCGATGGAGACGGAGTGCCGCTCGCTCGTCGCCGACCCGCGCAAGGGCAAGAACATGTTCGTGCTCGGGATGCTCTGCAACGTCTACAGCCTCGACATGGACCTTGCACGCGACCAGATTGCGTTCATCTTCGGCAAGAAGGATGCGAAGGTCATCGCGTCGAACGTGGCCTTGCTCGAAGCCGGCTGGCAATGGGCCGAGTCGAATCTCGATTTCAAGTACCGGGTGCCCGCGGTCAAGTCGACGGCGCCGCAGCTCGTCATCAACGGCAACACGGCCATCGCGCTCGGCGTGCTCGCCTCGGGCATGGACATCTGCGCGATGTACCCCATCACGCCGGCGACGTCCGCTTCGCACTACCTCAGCGACGTGTTCGAACGCGCGGGTGGCATCGTGCACCAGGCCGAGGACGAGATCGCGGCGTGCGCCTTCGCCATTGGCGCCTCCTACACGGGCAAGGTCGCCGTGACGATCACGTCCGGGCCAGGCTATTCGCTGAAGCAGGAAGGACTGGGTCTCGCCGTCATGGCCGAGATCCCGCTCGTCGTCGTCAACGTCCAGCGCGGGGGCCCGAGCACGGGACAGCCGACGAAAGTCGAGCAGGGCGACCTGCTCACCGTCATGTTCGGCAGTCACGGCGACGCGCCCAAGGTCGTCATGGCGCCAGGCACGATCGAGGACTGCTTCTATTCGATGATCACGGCGCGACGCCTCGCCGAAACCTTCAACATGGTCGTCGTCGTGCTGTCGGATGCCAGCCTCGCGACGGCGCAGCAGCCGTTTCCGCGTCCGCAATTCTCCACCGAATGGCTCGCGCCGCCGGTCGACCAGAATCCGGTGCCGGAGGGCGTGAAGCCTTACGACTGGGATCCGGTCACCGGCCTCAGCCGGCGCTTCGTCCCGGGGCAGCCGAACGGCATGCACACGCTGACCGGTCTCGCGCACGATCGCAACAGCCGTGTCGCCTACGACCCGGAGATCAACGAGCAGGGGATGCACGCGCGCAGCATGAAGCTCGCGACGCTGCAGAAGATGCTCACGCCGCCCCCGGTGTTCGGCGAGCGTGAGGGCGAGCTGCTCGTCGTCGGCTGGGGCGGCACCAGGGGCGCCATCGAGGAAGCCGTGGCGCGGTTACGCGGCGAAGGTCACCGCGTCTCGTCCACGCACCTGACGTTCCTGCAACCGATGCAGCCCGGAATCGGTGAAATCCTGCGGGGATTCCGCAAGGTGATCACCGTCGAGGGCAACTGGGCCGACGATCCGGACGACCCGCTGATCGACGAGTCCAATCGTCGCTACTCCGCGCTCGCGATGTTGCTGCGGTCGCGTTATCTCGTCGACGTCGACTGCTGGACCGAAGTGCGCGGCCGGCCGATCAAGCCGGGAACGGTCTACGCCGCGCTGCGGGGACGCCTGACACGCCTGGAGACTTCGCGATGAGCACCGCGACGCTGTGCCTGCACCATTTTGCCGAGGAGAACCACGCGCTCGAGGACTACCAGGGCGGCGTGCCCCGCTGGTGCAAGGGCTGCGGTGACAACGCGATCCTCGCGGCGATGCAGCGCCTGTGCCGCGACGAGAACCTGCGACCGGAAAAGACCGTCTTCGTCTCGGGCATCGGGTGCTCGAGCCGGCTGCCGCACTACATGCGCACGTACGGCTTTCACGGCATCCACGGCCGCGCGCTGCCGATCGCCGAGGGCATCAAGCTCGCGCGCCCCGACCTGCACGTGTTCGTGAATACCGGCGACGGCGATTGCTGCAGCATCGGCGCCGCGCACTGGATCCACGCGATCCGCTACAACATGAACATCACCGTGCTGCTGCACGACAACCACATCTATGGCCTGACCAAGAAGCAGGCTTCACCGACGTCGCCGATCGGGACCAAGAGCAACACGACGCCGCGTGGCTCCTATCTCGATGCCCTGAGCCCGCTCACGGTCACGCTGGGCGTGCAGAACGTCTCGTTCGTGGCGCAGGCCGTGGACTGGATACCCGAGTCGCTGTTCCAGATCCTGACGGCCGCGTACCGGCATCGCGGCTTCTCGTTCGTGCGCATCCTGCAACGTTGCCCGGAGTTCGTCGGCAACATGTTCGAGCCGTGGGTGCACGATCCGCAGCGCATGCAGATGCTCACGCATGCCGACGGCATCCGCATCAGCCCGGCGCTGCAGAAGATCTACCGTAACCAGCTGGCGCACGATCCGGCCGACATCAATCGTGCCCGCGAAATTGCGTCGTCCGAAGATCCGATCCCGGTGGGGATCCTCTATCGCAACCCGGAAGTGCCTTGCTACGAGGACCTGCGAGGTGCGGGCAAGTTGCGTTCCGCGGCGGAGATCCGCAGCGCACTCGAGGGCGAGTTCGACAAATTCACCGTCTGGCCGCAGTAACCATGGACAGTCAGCTCAGGTCGCAGGTCGTCTTCCATCTCACGGGCCGCCAGCCGGACGATGCCGGAGCGCAACACCTGTTGCCGGCGGGGTTGCGACCCGCCTTGTTGGCCCGTTACCGCAATCTCGAGTCGATTCGTCACGATTTTCCCATCGTGCTCGCGACAGGACCCGGGGAGTACGTCGTCTCCCTCACCGCCGCCGTGGATGGCGCATTGCGAGCAGCGGCGCCGCAGGGCCCGCGGGGCGAGGCGATGCGCAAGCGCGCGCTGCATGTCGAGCGCCTGATCCGGGAAGCCGTCGCTGCAGGAGCGCCGGGCACGTTGCTGCAGGCCTGGGACAGGGCTGTCGCTGATGCCGCCGTCGACGATGCCTGGCGGCGCGAAATGACGACCGTGCGCGACGCACTGGCCGTCGATGGCGAACTGGCCGGATGCGATTCCCGGTTGCCGTCCCGGTTCCTGCGGCATGCGTGGGCCGTGGTGCAACGCGAGAAGGCGCAGGCGGCACGCATTCGCATCGATGCGCTGGTCCTGCGTCTCGAGGCCATACTCCGGGCGGACTTTGCGCGATCGGCCGTCGCCTTCCAGGCGGCGAACCTGCAGCAGACTTTCGGTGGCACGCACCAGGCCTTGTTCGACTTCGCGGCGATGTCGAAACTGCTGTCCGGCACGGCAGGGCAAGGCGGCCTGGACACATCCCGTCGTGCACGCATCGAGTGGGCACTGCGGGTGTTGCGCGAGCAGGCGTTCTTCGCAGCGCCTGGCGAACCGGGCGCACGGGAAGCGGACATCAGTGGCTTCGCATTCGACGACATGGCTGCTGCGCTGGACTCCTACCGCAGTCGCCTGCCCGGCATGCTGTCGCTGCTGAAGGCGCTGGACCTGGCGGAACTTGAAGTCGAAGGACAGTTCGACGAGCAGGTGCACGGCCTGATCTTCGACCACATGCAAAGCCAGGACTTCACGGCGGCGGAACTGCAGTTCTTTCCGGATTACCTGGTGACGCTCCACAGCGACGCGCCCGGCGTGCAGGCCGACCTCGGCAATGCGTTGTCGTCAGGCATGCCGGTAAAGGTGCTGCTCGAGGTCCAGGACCTGCTGGAGGAAGCGGCGCCGGGCCAGGGTCGCTTTTCGTTCGGCATGCGCGGCAGTCAACTGGCGGCCATGGCAATGACGTTCGGCGATGCGTTCGTATTGCAGAGCACGGCGTCCAACCTCCTGCAGATGCGCGACGCCATCCAGCGGGGCTTGCATCATGCAGGCCCGGCGCTCTTCAGCGTCTACGCGCCGGCGGACGGCGAGAGCACCTTGCCCGGCTATCTCGCGTCCGCAGCGGCCATGCAGTCTCGAGCCTTCCCTGCGTTCAGCTACGACCCGCGCAGGGGCTCGGACACCGCTACCCGCTTCTCACTCGAAAACAATCCGCAACCGGACGTGGACTGGCCGCTCGAGTCCCTGACCTACGCGGACCAGGACCTGCAGGCCGTGACGGAGGAAGTGGCATTCACGTTCGCCGATTTCCTGCTCGCTGACCGCCGCCACAGCCAGCATTTTTCAGTCGTGCCGCGCGCCCAGTGGGGCGAAGGCCTGGTTGACGCCCGGCAGTGGCTGGATTCCCCGCCGGCCGACGCTACGACCAGGTTGCCCTGCGTCCTTGCGGTCGACGATGCGGACCTGCTGTGCCGGGTCGTCGTCGACGAAAAGATGATGCGCGCCTCCCTGCGTTGTCGCGAAGCCTGGCATCGGCTCCAGGAACTCGGTGGCATTCATGATTCACGCGCTGAGGCGCTGCTCGCGCGCGAGAGGGCGCTCTGGGAGCAGCAGCGTGCCGCCGAAGCGGGCGCACTTGCGCCAGCCGACACACCGGCGGCCCCGGCCGATCAGCCGCCGATTGCCGCTGCGACTGCAGTCACGGCTGCAGCGGAAATCGAGGCCGCACCGGATCCCGACACGGCGTACATCGAGACCCTGCGCTGCTCGAGCTGCAATGAATGCACGCTCGCCAGCCCGAAGATGTTCGCCTACGACCAGAACAAGCAAGCCTATATCGCCGACCTGAAAGCAGGCAGTTACCGGCAACTGGTCGAGGCAGCCGAGAGTTGCCAGGTCTCGGTCATACACCCCGGCAAACCGTGGAATCCGGACGAGCCGGGTCTCGACGAGCTGATCGAGCGCGCCAGGCCTTTCCTGTAACGAACGGGCGGGGTTACTTTCCGGCTAACCCCTAACCCCTGACCCCTTCCGTCAGGTAGCGAGCGACGCCTTGCTCATCGCGCGCAGCCGGCGGCGCTGCAGGCGCAGCCCCTGCTCGATCTGCTTCAGCTGCAGGCGGAAGTTGGTTTCTTCCCAGCGCTGCAACAGGCGCTGCTTGCGATCGGCCACCCACTGGTCGCGAACCTTGCCCCATTCCTCGACCGACTTGCGGAACGCCGCGTACTCTTCGGCGACGCGGGCCTTCAGGCGTTCGACGTGCTCGTCGCCGGCCCGGTTGCGCCGCGCCTCGAGCGCCCGCTCGACGCGCTTGAACTGCATGGCGACCTCCGAGCGCTGGATCCAGAGATCCGGCACGCGCTTCAGGTTGCTGGCGAGACCCACGTACGACAGGCCCGCGATCAGCCACTTGGTCGGGTCGTACTGCCACCACTTCACGCCGTTGCGGTAGTCGTTCTGGAAGATGTGGTGAAAGTTGTGGTAGCCCTCGCCGTACGTCAGGAAGGCCAGCACCGGGTTGTCCCGGGCAGTGTTCTCGTCCGTGTACGGCTGCGAGCCCCACATGTGGGCCAGCGAGTTGATGAACCACGTGAAGTGGTGATTGATCACGAGACGCAGGATGCCGGCGAGCAGGAACACGCCCCACACGTCGCCCACGGCCCAGCCGGCGAGCAACGGCACCGCCACGTTCATGAAGATCGTGAGCGGGATGTAGAACCGGTGCTGGAACATGACGATGGGGTCGCGCTCGAGGTCGCGCGCATTCGAGAAATCGTTCCTGCCGCTCGGGTAGTCGCGCAGGATCCAGCCCATGTGCGAAAACCAGAAACCGCGCTTCGCGCTGTACGGATCCTTGTCCCAGTCGTCGACGAACCGGTGATGCGTGCGGTGCTGCGAGCCCCAGACCAGGATGCTGTTCTGCAGCGCCATGGCGCCGAACAGCATCAGGAAGGTGCGCACCGACCAATGCGCGCTGTAGGCGCGGTGCGCCCACAGGCGGTGGTAGCCCGCCGTGATCGCGATGCCGCAGGCCCACAGGAACACGAGCGCCAGGACCCAGGCCGCGAGGCTGAAGCCGTGAGTGAAGCCATACCAGGGCACGACCGTGACGGCGACCAGGGGCAGTGCCGTGAACAGGATCGTGGTGACCCAGTTGATCGGTGCATGCTCGGGAGCGCGCGCGACGGTGTCGGTGTCGTTGTGCATCAGGGGGGTCCGTTTGGCCTCATTTGGGTACGGTCAGTAGTCCTACAGTTTAGCGGTCGCCTGCGGCCTCGGGATAGTTACTTTCAACCAACTACCTGATCCATAAGCGTTCTTTCCGTGCGCTGCAGCATAAAAACGACGCCCGGGCGGAATCAGGCCCGTGTCGCAACGCAGCAATGCAATCGACTCGGCTGGCAGCGGTTTCCGATTGCAGTGCCGCCGGTGTTCGGTCAACGATGTCGCGCCACGACCGTTGTCCGGATTGCACGTCCCCCCTCGGAGAGACCCTCATGCGCTCGATCGCCCGTCCGTTCCTGGCCGCCCTGCTGGCGGTGGCCGCCTCGCGTACCTGCGCTTGGCTGGGCCCAGCAAGGCACCGCTCCGACGGCGCGCGCGCCTGTCAACCAGCCAGCGCTCAAGCAGGCGCCCGCACCGCAGACCCGCTCTGCCCAGAGCGACTGCGTGCGGGAAGCCAACCGGCGGGGATTCACGGTGTTGGACACCAGCAACTTCCAGCAGTTCCGGGACGGCTGGTCGATCGATCTGCGGGTGCGCAACCAGCGCGGGCAGGTCACGAATGGTTCGTGTTTCGTCGAAACGCGCACGGGCGACGTCAACCTCTATGGCTTCGGCTGGGGTTACGACGACAACGGCGACGACCGCATGCAGTTCAACTGCGCTTCGGTCGACATGAAGTACCGCGAGTGCCAGCTGCCCGTGAAGGGCCGCGCCGTGCTGGTGAAGCGGCTGTCCGACGCACGTTGCGTCGAAGGCCAGAGCTGGGGTCAGCGTGGCGATCGCGTCTGGGTCGCCAACGGCTGCCGCGCCAAGTTCGAGGTCACCCGCACCGGCGGTGGCGGTGGTGCGAACGTGGTGGACTGCAACTCGGACGGCAACCGCTACCGTGAATGCGCGATCGGTCCGGGATACTTCGGCCGGCTGTTGCGCGACAACAGCAACGGCCGCTGCCGCGAGAACTCCACCTGGGGCACGCGCAACGGCGTGATCTGGGTGACCAACGGTTGCCGCGGGCGTTTCGAAAAGGTGCGCGGCGATGGGAGCGGCGGGTCCGAGGCGGACGCGCGAGGGGAGGTGGCCGGGTGGCTCGGGCCCGGCCAGGCCGAGCGGGCCTGCGTGGATGAAGTGCACGCCGCGGCGGGCGCGTCCTGCAGCAGAACGCTGCCGTCCCGATGTCCGGCGGCTATCGCATGCAGATGCGGGTGCGCATGCCGCAGGGCGACACGCGCTCGGTGAGCTGCACCTACTCCACGCAGAGCCAGAAAGTTCGCCTCGACGTGCTGTCCGGCACCTGAGCGGCATCAGCGGCGGCAGAGTTCCAGCAGTCGCGGCCACGCGGCCTCGCTGGCGCGCTCGGTGTCGGGTGACAGCCCCGCGCCGAGCTCGAAGCTGTGCGCGCGGACGCCGAACAGCAGCGCCGGCGGCGGGTTGGCGCCCGTGACACGCCGGTACGTCTCCAGCACCTGTGCGGGCGCGAGCGAATGGCTCGTGTGCGCGAAGCCGGCATCCGCGACGACGGGACGCTCGACGAAGGGCGCCTCGGCATCGACGCAGGCGTCGACGAAGATCACGCGCTCGCGGCCTGCGAGGTCGAGCGCGTGCTCGACCTGCAACTGGAAGTCGACCAGCACCTCGACACCCGGCAGGTCCGCCGCCATCAGTCGCTCGGCCAGCAACGGCCCCACCGCGTCGTCCCCGCGGCTCAGGTTGCCGACCGCGAAGACCAGCGTCGGGGCTACCGTCATCCGCGCATTCTCGCGTCGACCACGGTTCCGTCCGCCTCGATCAGCTGCACGGAGAGCGGCATCTTGCCGACTGCATGCGTCGCGCAGGAGAGGCATGGGTCGAAGGCGCGCACGGCGACTTCGATGTGGTTGAGCAGGCCTTCGGTCAGCTGCCGACCGTCGAGGTAGCGGCGCGCGACTTCGCGGATCGCCACGTTCATCGCCTGGTTGTTGTGCGTCGTCGACACGATGAGGTTCGCCCTCACCACCTGGTCCTGCTCATCGACGCGGTAGTGGTGGATCAGCGTGCCGCGCGGCGCTTCGATCACGCCGACGCCGCGCGGCTGCCGCTCGCCCTTCGCCATCAGCTCGGTGCCCTGCAGGTCCGGATCGTGCAGCAGATCGTGAATGGCTTCGGCTGCGTGCAGCATTTCGATCATGCGCGCCCAGTGGAAGCCGAGCGTGGACTTGGCCGCACGCCCGTCGTCGAAGGCCAGGAATTCGCGACGCTCGAGGTCAGCGAGCGGCGTCGGGATGAAATCGCACTGCGTGACGCGAGTGAGCGGTCCGACGCGGTACCAGCCCTCCTCCGCGCCCAGTTCCTTGAAGTACGGGAACTTCATGTACGACCAGGCCTTCACGTCCTCGACGATGCGCTCCCAGTAGTGGTCGTAGGGCGCGTGGTCGAACAGCGGGGTGCCATCGGCATCGCGGGCGCGCAGGCCGCCGTCGTACAGGTCCATCGCGCCGTCGTTGCGCACGAGACTCAGCGTGCTCGCGGGGAACGTTGCAAACGTGCGGTACAGGCCAAGGTTCTGCTCGAACAGCTGGCGCACGATCTGCACCGAGTCGCGGCTCCAGGCAATGGTCTGCTTGATGTCGGCGAGCAGCTCGTCCCGTTCGTCGAGGCTCAGGTTCTTGTTGACGCCGCCGGGCACGGAGCCCGTGCCGTGAATGCGCTTGCCCGCGGTGTGGCGGATGACTTCCTGCCCGTACTTGCGCAGCAGCACGCCCTGGCGCGCGATCTCCGGAAACGCCTCCGCGACCCCGACGATGTTGCGACGGGCGGCGTCGGAGTCGAAGCCGAACAGCAGGTCGGGCGACGACAGGTGGAAGAAGTGCAGCGCGTGCGACTGCAGGATCTGCCCGTAGTGCATGAGCCGCCGCATCTTCTCGGCGGTCGGCGTCACGGTCGCGCCGAGCACCTGGTCCAGCGCCTTGCAGGCTGCCAGGTGGTGGCTCACCGGACAGATGCCGCACAGACGCTGCACCATCACGGGCACTTCCCAGTACGGCCGGCCCTGGATGAATTTCTCGAACGCGCGAAACTCGACGATGTGCAGCCGCGCCTGCTCGACGTGACCCTGCTCGTCGAGCAGCAGCGTCACCTTGCCGTGGCCTTCGACGCGCGACAGCGGCTCGATGACGACACGCCGCAGCTTCTCGGGATGGGCGGCGTTCTCGAGGGAGGGTTGGGTCATGGTGGTCAGTCGTAATGAATGAGTGACGGGCCGAGCTTCGGAGTGCGCCCGTCGATGAGGTCGGTGAGAACCTTCCAGATCGCGTCGGCCGAAGGCGGGCAGCCGGGGATGAAGTAGTCGACCTTCACCACCTCGTGCAGCGGATGCACCTTGTCGAGCGGCAACGGCAGTTCGGGGTCGTTCGGGATCATGCCGCGACCGACGCCCGGGTCGGTCAGGTAGATCTCCTGCAGGCATTGCCCGAGATCGAGGTGGTTGCGTTGCGCCGGCAGGCCGCCGTTCAGCGCGCAGGCCCCCACGGCGATCAGGATCTTGCAGTTGGCGCGGAACTCGCGCAGCACGTGCACGTTCTCGGCGTTGCAGATTCCGCCTTCGATGAAGCCGATGTCGCAGGGACCGCAGCGCTTGATGTCGGTCAGCGGTGAGCGATCGAACTCGACGCGCTCGAGCAGCGGGAACAGGCGCTCGTCGATGTCGAGCAGCGACATGTGGCAACCGAAGCAACCCGCGAGCGACGTCGTCGCGATCTTCAGCTTGCGGCGGGTGACGTCGTTCATGGCGCTCTCCCGGCAGGCGCGGCGCGTACTCCGCGGCCGATTCGCTGATCGGCTTCTCGTCGAACCGGCGCTCGCCGATCGGCACGGCGAAGCCGACGCGCTTGCGCAGGATCGCGCCGACCGGACAGACGTCCATCGCCTTGTCGGTTACATGCACACGGTGCTGTCGCGCAGCAGGCCCGACACGGAATTCACGACCAGGTGCTTGCCCATGCCGCGTCCACCGAGCGCGAAGACGTCCTTGCGGTCGACTTCGGCCGAGGCGCGCACGCACAGCTCGCAGAGGATGCAGCGATTGAAGTCGAGCAGGATCTCGGGGTGCGACGCGTCGACCGGGCGGTCGGGATAGAAGTGGTCGAACCGCGGCGAGGTCATGCCGAGGTCGTAGGCAGTCGCCTGCAGCTTGCAGTTGCCGCTCTTCTCGCACGAAGGACAGAAGTGGTTACCCTCGACGAAGAGCAGCTGGACCAGCATCCGTCGCTCGTCGTTCAGCTCCTTCGTCTTGCTCGACACCTCCATGCCTGCCCGTGCCGGAGTCGTGCACGACGTGGCGGAGTGCCCGTTCAGCTTTACCGTGCAGAGCTTGCAGCTGCCGTGCGGCCTGAACTCCGCGGTGATAGCAGAGGTGCGGGAGGTGCTCTCCCGCGGCCAGTGCCGCTTGCAGGATCGACTGGCCCGGCTGCGAACGGGATCTCGTCGCCGTCGACTTGAACGTGGTGGCTCACTCGTAGTCTGCGGGGTGTGCGCCTTGATCGTCGCGACCCGTCGTG
This sequence comes from uncultured Gammaproteobacteria bacterium, assembly GCA_963828265.1. Lineage (GTDB taxonomy): Bacteria > Pseudomonadota > Gammaproteobacteria > Steroidobacterales > Steroidobacteraceae > RPQJ01. The sequence goes on from CAWHEA010000045.1 coordinate 10,569, forward strand.
TGCCGGGGCCGGGCCAGCGCGCCGTCGAGGTCGAAGGCGGGCTCGACGCCATGCGCCAGCAGGCGACGCTCGTACGCCGGCGGACGCTGCGACGTATGCGCGATGGCGCGCCCGCGGACTCGCCCAGCCCGCGATGGCTGGCGCTGTGGAGCAGCCGCTCAGCTCTTCCATCGCCTGCAGGTCGTGCTCGAGCCCTTGCCCCTCGCTGATGCGGTCCGTGGTGTACGCGCGAGCCAGCGAATGCCCACGTGGCGCGGGTGTGAAGAAGCCGCGCCTTCGCCCGCGAAGAAGTGCGCGAAATGGCGGGCGACTTCGAACATGTCGCGGCCTTCGTCAAGACCGATGAAGGCGCCGCCCGACTCGGGGTCCTCGAACGCGATGCGCCGATCGAATTCATCCTGGTCGAGGCAGGTGCCCGACGACCGCCGCACCGCACGGCGGTCGTGCGCTGCGCCCCGCAATCGGCGAGCACTTCGCGGATGCTCACGCCGAACGGGTACTCGTACACGCCCGGCCGCTCGCAATCGCCAGACACCGAGATGGCTTGGTCCCTGACGACTTTGCCGTGCCGTGGCTGCGGAACCAGTCTGCACCGTGCTGCAGGATCAACGCGGCTGCACAGTACGTCTCGACGTTGTTGACGATCGTCGGCAGCCCGAGATATCCCTTCTCCGCCAGGCGCGGAGGACGATTGCGCGGAATACCACGCTTGCCCTCGAGCGATTCGACCAGTGCCGACGCTTCGCCGCAGACGTACGACCCCGCACCGACGTGAATCTCGATGTCGAAGTCGAAGCCCGCGCGTCCGCCGATGAACATTCCCCAGCACGCCCTGCTCGCGGCGGCGTGCCAGCACGGCACGCAGCGATTCGAGCAGGTAGCGGTATTCGCCGCGCAGGTAGATGAA
>CAWHEA010000046.1:0-35046 GCA_963828265.1 uncultured Gammaproteobacteria bacterium
AAGTAGTCCTCGAACCCGGGCGTCTCGTACACGAGGTGCCGGTAGGCGTTGTAGGCGTTGCCCGAGAGCACCTCCAGCGCCTCGAGATAACTCGTCATGGGCGCACGGCCGGCACCGCCGAGCAGCGTGGCCTCGAGCGTGGCGGCGGCGAGCACTTCCAGGTTGCGGCGTCCCACCTCGGCATTCGAATACTTGGCGCCGATGACTTCGCCCTGTTCCGTGACGCGGATCTGTCCCTGCACGGTGCCGCCGGGCTGCGCCAGGATCGCCTCGTACGTCGGGCCGCCTCCGCGGCCCACCGAGCCGCCGCGACCATGGAACAGCCGCATGCGGATACCGTGCTTGCGGAAGGTTTCGACGAGTTCGGTCTGTGCCTTGAACAGCTCCCAGCGGGAGGTCAGGTAACCGCCGTCCTTGTTGCTGTCCGAATACCCGAGCATCACTTCCTGCGCCTTGCCCCGCGAGTCGAGCATGCGCGCGTACACCGGAATCGACAGCAGCGCGTCCATCGCGCCGGCCGCGTTGCGCAGGTCCGCGATCGTCTCGAACAGCGGGATGACGTTGCAGTGCAGGCGTGCGTCGGCGGGACTGTACAGGCCGACTTCGCGCAGCAGCAGCACCACCTCGAGCACGTCGGACACGCCGTCGCACTTCGAGATCACGTAGTTGGGGATGCACTCGGCGCCGTAGAGCGTGTGCATGCGCGCCGCGGTCTTCAGGATTGCCAGCTCGCTGCGGGTCTCCGCGGAATACTCGACGTGCCGTGACGCGAGCTGCAGCCGCGGTGTCCCGAGTTCATCCGACCAGCAGGCGGATGCGGGCGGCTTCGTCCAGCGACGCGTAGTCGGTGGCGTCCCGCCGCCCGTAGGCGAGCAGCTCGGCCACGACGCGCTCGTGCACGTCCGAGTTCTGTCGCAGGTCGACAGCGGCCAGGTGGAAGCCGAAGACGTTCACGGCACGTCGCAGGTCGCGCAGGCGTCCGCGCGCGAGCAGGGCGGCGTCGTTGCTCACGAGCGAGCGGTGGATGATGTCGAGGTCGGCCGCGAACGAGGTCGCGTCGGCATACGGCGGGGCGTCGCCAACGGCGTGCCGCAGCGCCTCGTGCTGGTCCAGCACGCGTGCGGTCGTGGCGATGCGCGCATAGAGGCCCGTGAGCGCGCGCCGGTACGGCTCGTCGCGACGGTGCGGGCTGGTGTCGGGCGAGCGGTCGGCCAGTGCTGTCAGCTCGGGTGAGACGTCGGTGACCAGCGTGGTCATCGAGAGTTCGGCGCCGAGCGTGTGCAGCTGCTCGAGGTAATACTCGAACACGCGTGACGACTGCATGCGCAGCGCGCGTTCCAGCACGTCTGCGGTGACGAACGGATTGCCGTCGCGGTCGCCGCCGATCCACGAGCCGATGCGCAGGAACGAGTGGATCTCGGGAGCAGTCCCGCCCGGGAACCGCCGCTGCAGTTCGTCCTCGAGCTCGCCGTAGAGCGCTGGCACTTCGGGCAGGAAGGTCTGCTCGAAGAACGACAGGCCGTTCGCCACCTCGTCCAGCACGCCGAGCTTCTCGAGCCGCAGCATGCGGGTCTGCCACAGCGCCAGCACGGCACGACGGATCGATTCGTCGTTGGCCGCGTGTTCCTGTGGCGTGAGGCGAGTGCGTTCGCGCGCCTGCAGCAGCTGCTCGAGCTGCATCTCCAGGTCGCGCACGCTCTTGCGCTGGACCTCGGTCGGGTGCGCGGTCAGCACCGGGGCGACCACGCCGTCGCGGAAGAACCCGGACAACGCGGCAGGGGCGACGCCCGACGCGGCGATCCGGTCCAGGGCCTTCGCCAGGCTGCCGTCGGCCGGTGGTTCGCCACTGATGTCGGACTGCCGCTTGCGGCGGCTGTTGTGCAGGTCTTCGGCGAGATTGGCCAGGTGCGAGAAGTAGCTGAACGCGCGTGCCACGACCATCGTCTGCTCGCGGCTCAGGCCGTCGAGGATGCGCTCGAGCTCGCGGCGGGCTTCGACGTTCTCGTCGCGGTGGAACGAAATGGCGCTTTGCCGCACGCGCTCGACGAGCTCGAACGAGACGTTGCCTTCCTGGTCGCGAACCGTGTCGCCGAGCAATCGGCCGAGCAGGCGGATGTCGTCCCGCATGGGACGGTCTGGCTCGTTCTCGAAATCCACGGCGTGCTCCACTGGGTCGCCTCGTCAGCCGGGTGCCTTGACGTCCTGGGTGAGCTCGTGCACGTCGAGGTCGAACGGGCGCTCGCGCGGCGGCACGAAGTCCTTCGGGAACCAGACGAACGACAGCCGCATGATCCGCGCCACGCCCGGGATGTCGTCGATGCGGGTCAGGTAGATGCCGAAGCGGTTGCCGCTCGGCAGCAGCGTGTTGTCGGAGAACGGGAACGAGTAGGGCGACAGCGTGAACTCGATCGGCGGCGTGTGCGCCTGCGATTCGCCGTTGGCGCCGAGCAGCACGGAATAGATGCCGACCGTCTGCGCGGCCCAGCTGACCGCACGGATGTTGACCTGCAGGTTGTCGCGCCCGTCCGGCGATTCGATGCGCAGCGGCGCGCCCTGCGCGGTGCTGGAGCAATTCAACGTGAGCGAAACGCTCCCCGCAGCGACCGACGCCGGCACGGCGCACGAGAGCAGCTTGTCCGCGGCTTCCGTGCCGTCGGAGTTCAGCGAGATCTCGAGGAACGACGGGTTGCGTCCTTCCTGTCCGACGGTCGTCGACAGCAGCGGCGCGAGCTGGCGTGAAATCACGCGACGCGAGGTGCTGCGCAATCGCGTGCGCGCATCCTCGGTCTGGCCGGGCAGGGTGTCGACGTAGCGCAGCAGCGGACCGAGTTCGAAATGCTCGTGGAAATTGAGCGCAAGCAGTTCGGCCAGCAGCGCGAGGCGCTGTGCGCGCGGCAGGTCCGTGTCCGCGCCGGCCTTGACCAGGTCTCGGTCTCGCTCTGCAGCAGCGGACCCACCAGCTCGCGGAACATCGCCGAGCGCAGGTTCGTCTCGGACTCTTCGCGCTGGTTGCGCAGCGACTGCGAGTTGTTCTTGGTGGCGATCGCGATCTCACGCTCCTTGAGCGTGTTGGTCGCGTAGATGCCGACGATGGTGGCCGCGACCGTCAGCAGCGGGATCGCGAGCGAGTTGACGATGTTGGCCGCGAACCTGGCGTTCTCACGCCAGTCGCGACGTGGCTTCTCGCCCGGCGGCTTCTCTGCTTCGTGCGTCACGAACCGGCGCCGGTCAGTTGCAGTCGACGTTGACGGTAACGGGCTCCGACAGGCTCAGGAATTCCTGCTCGCTCGGCTTGGGCGCGAGGCACCTGGCCTTGTAGCGCCCCGGGGCCAGCTGCAGCTGGTACGCGCCGGGCTTCAGTTCGGCCACGGTCTTGCCCGCGGCATCGACGATGACGGCCTTGGCCGCGGCCGGGGTCACCGTGCCGGTGACGACGTCGGCGGCAGCGAGGCCCGGCAGGCACGCCAGGGCGACGAGGCCGAGCGCGAACTTGAACGACGGGCGAGGGTTCGTTGGGGTCATGGGTTGCTCTCCTGCTTGCCGGAGCAGCGGTCGCTCAGCGGCGGCGGGCGAAGTTCGGGCGGGCGCCGCTGGAGGGGCCGCGGACGTCCTTCTCGCGGAAATTGATGCGACCCTTGGTCAGGTCGTACGGGGACATTTCCAGCGTGACCTTGTCGCCGGCCAGGATACGGATGCGGTGCTTGCGCATCTTGCCGGAGAGGTACGCCGTGATTTCGTGGCCGTTTTCGAGCGTCACGAGAAAGCGCGTGTCGGGCAGCACCTGGTTGACGGTGCCCTGCATGTCGATGAGTTCTTCCTTAGCCATTCATTCACCTGGGTGTGCCGGTACGGCGGGTAATGCCGTGGTCACTGAGAGGCGGAAGGCTCAAGCAGGGCGCGGCGCGTGAACGATACAGCAACCCCGTGATCCACGCCCGGAAATAAACCACCTCGGCCCTGGAAAAGCGCGTATAGTCCGCCGCGGGTAGTCTCCCTTCTACTTTCTGTTTGGGCAGCCCTCGCGATTTTTCGCGCAGTACGGGCCCAGCGCTTAGCCGAAGAGTTTCCGATCCACGTGGCACCGTTGCCACGCGACTGCGATCGCCCCGCTTCAAAACCGGGAGTTCTTCCAGCCGCGCTGCCTCATGCCTTGCGTTTCCCGGTCCCCAGGCCGATCCAGCCCGTCGTTTCGATGGGCACGGCCGAACGGACTTTTTGTCAGTGAGTATTTAAATGTCCAAGATCTACGTCGGTAACCTCCCTTTTTCCGCCACCGAAGACGCCGTGCGTGAGCTGTTCTCAGCCCATGGCACCGTCGATTCGGTTGCCCTGATCAACGACCGTGACACGGGCCAACCCCGTGGCTTCGGCTTCGTCGAAATGACCTCGAACTCCGAGGCCGCCAAGGCGATCCAGACGCTGAACGGCTTCCAGATGGGCGGTCGCGCCCTCAAGGTGAACGAAGCCCAGGCGAAGACGGAACGTCCCCGCCGCTGGTAAGCGTTCAGGCTGATCCGGACTGGTCGGCGGCTTAACCGCAGCCGACTGGAACGAGGAAGCAGCAGACGGCCCCTTCGGGGGCCGTTTTGCTTTGTGCGGTCGAACGGGTGCGCTAGGCTTTGCCCATGCAACAGCCCTCGCTCGAACTGCGCGTCATTTCCGCCCGTGAACTGCGCGAGTTGCTGCCGTTCGGCGAATGCGTCGACGCGGTGGAGCAGGCGATGCGGAGCGTCAGCGCCGGCAAGGTGCTGATGCCGTTGCGCCAGTTCATGCCGCTGCCCTCGGGCGAGGGCAAGCTCGCCTGGATGCCGGGGTACCTCGGCGATCCCGAATGCTTCGGCATCAAGCTGCTGAGCCTGTTCCCCGGCAACCCCAAGGTGGGACTGTCGTCGCACGTGGGCCTGTACGTGCTGTACGAATCTGCGCACGGCCGCCCGGTCGCGATCATGGAGGCGAGTGCGCTCACGGCGATTCGAACGGCCGCGGCCAGCGTCGTCGCGACGCGGGCCCTGGCACGCCCCGACTCGCGCACGCTGGCCGTCATCGGCACCGGCGAAGAAGCGCGTTCGCACATCGATGCGTTCCAGGCCGTGCGCCCGTTCGAGCGCGTGATCGTGTGGGGACGCAATCCGGACGCCACGCGTGAACTCGCGGAGTACGCGCTGGCCGCAGGCTGTGTGCACGTGGAGATCGCGGGCTCGATCGCGGCCGCGGCGGCCGAAGCCGACGTGATCTGCACCGTCACGGGTTCGCCCACCGCCATCCTGTTCGGTCGCGACATTCGTGGCGGTACGCACCTGTGCCTGGTCGGGGCATCGATCCCGAGTTCGCGCGAGGTCGACGACGACCTGGTCGCGCTGTCGCGTTACTTCGTCGATTACCGGGCAAGTGCGATGGCGCAGGCGGGCGAACTGCGCGACGCGATTGCGGCGGGCAGGGTGACGGAAGCGCATCTCCTCGGCGAAATCGGCGACGTGCTGAGCGGCACGGTCCCCGGCCGGTTGGCGGACGACGACGTGACCGTCTACAAATCGCTGGGTGTCGCGGCGCAGGACCTGGTCAGTGCGCTGGTGGTGTATCGGCACGCGCTGGAGCGCGGCCTGGGAACGACGGCTGAATTGTAGTCCCCAGTCGGGCGCAGAATCGTAGGCCCATGAGCAAACCGGCAGCGGCACCGTCCCTGGCACCGCCGCCGATCCTTCAGTGACGCATCAGCTCCGCGGTGGCGATGGCGTCTTGTTGTCGTCGCCTTTGCCCTGGTTCGACTTGCGCCGCAGGTAGGGGGCCGCCGGTGGGGAGTCGAATGCATCCACGTTCTCGTCCCGCACGGCCAGCCGCGATTGCATGCGCCGGGATCCGTACGCCGACGCCTTGGAGAACAGCGCCTGGTCGCGACGCTCGGCGAGCTTGCGCAGTTCGACGACCACGGCCGCGATCCACGGGTTGTCCACGCCCAGCTTCTCGGCCTTGCGCAGCAGGCGCATCACGGTGTCCCACTCGCCGTTCATCGCCGCGTGGCGCGCCTTGAGCTGGATTTCCGCCGCTTCGAGCTCGCCGACCCGACGCAGGACCAGTTCGTCCTCGGTGATCGCACCGAACGCAGAGGCGGGCAGCACGGGCAGCGTGCAGGCCTCGGGCTGGATCGCGCGTGGCTCACCGTCGATACCGGTGTAGCGCAGCGCGATCGTGCCGAGCGTGACCGGGTCGCCGGTGACGGAACCCACCAGTTTCTTCGGCACCTTGAACCGCACGATCGCCCACGCTTCGCCGCCGTACGCGAGGTCCGGCAACCACCAGGCGTTCTCGGATGCTGCGCCGTACTCGTTGAGCATCGTCACCTTGACGCCAGGCGCCGGCTCGATCTCGAGCCTGAGACGACGGCCACACAGGGCATTGAGCAGGTCGAACTCTTCGCGGAACGGATCCATGAGGTCGTCCGCCGACTCGCCGTAATACGACGTGCCGTGGCCCGCGCGCGCCATGCCGATCATCAGGTCTTCGTTGAAACCGCTGCCGAGGCCGTACGTGGAGGTGCCGATGCCCGCGCCGGCGAACTCGACGCACTGCGCCCAGATCGCCTGCGGGTCGACGAGACCCGCGTTGGCACAGCCGTCCGAGAGCAGGATCACGCGCGAGACATTCTGCGGCGAGACATGGGGCAACAGCGTTGCGACGCCCTGGTGCCAGCCGCCGTGCAGGTTGGTCGAGCCACCGTCTGCAATCTGGCGGATCGCGCGGCGGATCACCTCTCGCCCATCGGCGACCGGCACCGCGGGCACGAGCGTGTCGACCCCGTCGTCGTACACGACGAGCGAGAGCCGGTCGGTGGGCAGCAGGCCGTCGAGCACGAACTCGGCGCAACGCTTGGCTTCCTCCAGCGGCTTGCCGGACATGGAACCCGAGCGGTCGATCACGAGCGACAGGTTGAGCGGATTGCGCTGCGGCAGGTCGGCCGGGGCGTCGGGTGCCTGGATGCGGACGAGGACTTCGAGCGTGTTGTCGTGGCCCGCGAGCAGCGCGGGGCGGCGCGGGGTGGCGAGGAGGGTGGGAAGGGGAGTGTTCTTCTGCTGGTTTTGTTCGGTCATCGATCCGCTCCTTGCGACGGGGTCTGTGCCGTCGTGGGAGCAGGATGACAAGCCCGAGGCTCGCTGGATGAGCCTGGCTCGCAGCCGGGGCGGGGTGACTACCGATCCCCGGCCGGTCACCGGGGCGGCTAGAATTCCGGCCGGCAAATCGAACCGACGGTGGTTTCCTCGTGGCAAGGATCCTGTTTTTGTACCACGGCGTGTACGGGCACACGCTGAAGGTCAGCGGCGTGATGCGTGAGGAGGTCGAGCGGCTCGGCCACACGGCGGAGGTTCGGCCGCTGGTCGAAGGCCCGCAGGACGCCGCGACGTTCGACGCGATCGTGATCGGCGCCAGCATCCGCCACGGCAAGCACAATCCGGCGGTCTACGCGTTCATCGAGAGAGAACCGTGCGTTGCTCGATTCGAAGCCCAACGCCTTCTTCTCCGTGAGTCTCGTCGCGCGCAAGCCGCACAAGAACACGCCCGAGACGAACCCGTACATGCAGAAGTTCCTGGCGCTCACGACGTGGCGGCCGCAGTTGCTCGCCGTGTTTGGCGGCGTGCTCGATTACCAGCGCTACGGCCCCTTCGACCGGCACATCATCCGCTTCATCATGCGGCTGACGGGCGGGCCGACCGACCTGCACACCAACGTCGAGTTCACGCCGTGGGACGAGGTGCGCCGGTTCGCGGGACGCGTGGCGGCTGCGGCCGAGGGACGGGTTTCGGCCTGACCGCCGTGCAGGAATCGACCACCAATCGACTGCACACTGCGTTGGCAGTGCTGGCGCTGTGGCTCGTGGCTACCAGTCCGTGGGTGTCGATGCTGCGGCGGATTCCGAGCGGCGCGGGTTTCTTCGACTACGCACACGTGGCACTCGGCTGGCTCGCGCTCGTGATCGGGCTGGTCTATGCCGTTGCGTTGCTGGGTGGCAGCCGCTGGAAGCAGTACGTCCCGGGTAAGGCGGCCGGGATCACGGGAGTGATCGAAGGTTTGCTGCTGGTCGCGATCGTCGCCACCGGCGTGACCGGTGCGGTGTGGTTCCTGCTGCAGGGCTCGAGCGACGCCATTGCCTGGCGTGGCTGGCACATCCTTGCAGCGCGCGCGTTGATCGGCGTCGGTATCGCGCACGTGCTTGCGGTCGCGTCGCACCTGCTGGACCTGGTGCGGGACTGACTTCCGGCGCTCGAGTTTCCGCCGATTCCGGCCAGCAATTGACGCAGAAATTGCCGCGTCTCCCGGTCAGCCTGCCGGGATTGAAATTTTCCGGCATCAGCTGTATATACAAATGTATTCAGACGATCTCGAATTCGTCTGGGACGGGCGCAAGAGCGAAGCGAATCTCGCGCTGCGCGGCTTTGATTTCCTGTTTGCCACGCTGATCTTTTCTGGCGCGACCGTGGAGCGGGCGGATGATCGGCGCGACTACGGCGAGCCGCGTTTTGTGGCCGTTGGCGTGGTCGATGGTATCTGCCTGACGGTCGTTTACACGGACCGGCGACATGCGTTTGGCGGCATTGAGCGCAGGATCATTTCGGCGCGACTGTCGAATCGAAAAGAACGGATGGTTTATGAAGCAGCGGCACGAAAAGTCCACACCTAGCGTCGGTCGGGCCGACTTATCCCGTCTGCGCCAAAAGACGGAAGGCGAGATTATGCGAACGTCGCCGCCGGAACTCGCCGACCTTCCTGCAGACTTCTGGGATCATGCATCGCTCACGGTGCCTGTTCGGAAGCAGGCAATCTCGCTTCGCGTCGATGAGGACGTGCTCGAGTGGTTCAAGCAAGCGGGGCCGCGCTACCAGTCTCGAATGAACGCTGTCCTTCGCAGCTTCATGAACGCATCGGCGGTCGGTACCCGCAAAGCGGGCAAGCGCTGAGCGCGCCCTGCTACTCCCAGCCTTCCTTGCCGGGCTCCTGGTTCATCAGCTTCTTGAACTTTGCCTTCAGGTAAAAGCCCATCACGATGATGAAAAGGATCACGCCGAGGCTCATCAGGCCGTAGTCGGTCGTGAACAGCAGGCTGAATTTTTCCATCGGGTGCTCCGGGAAACATGGCCGATTAACCGGTCAACGGTAATCCGCCGCTTGCTCCCGGGGCAGTGGTGAAAACCGCTATCAGGCCCTCAAGCCGCCGCGGCTGCGCCCGCCGCCGGCACCGGCACGCGGATCAGGTGATCGAACGCGCTGAGCGCCGCCTTCGAGCCTTCGCCCATCGCGATGATGATCTGCTTGTACGGCACCGTCGTGGCGTCGCCCGCCGCGAACACGCCCGGCAGCGACGTCTGGCCCTTGGCGTCGACTTCGATCTCGCCGCGGGGCGAGAGCGCGACCGTGCCCTTGAGCCAGTCGGTGTTGGGCAGCAGGCCGATCTGCACGAACACGCCTTCGAGCTCCACGCGGTGGATCTCGCCCGAGGCCGCGGTCCTTGTAGCTCAGCGCGTTGACCTTGCCGTCGGCGCCGTGCACTTCGGTGGTCTGCGCCGACACGATCACGCGCACGTTCGGCAGGCTGCGCAGCTTGCGCTGCAGCACTTCGTCGGCGCGGAGCTTGCCGTCGAACTCGACCAGCGTGACGTGCGCGACGATGCCCGCGAGGTCGATCGCGGCTTCGACGCCGGAGTTGCCGCCGCCGATCACCGCGACGCGCTTGCCCTTGAACAGCGGGCCGTCGCAGTGCGGGCAGTAGGCCACGCCCTTGCCGGAGTATTCCTTCTCGCCCGGCACGTTCATCTGCCGCCAGCGGGCGCCGGTGGAGATGATCACCGTCTTGCTCTTCACGTGCGCGCCGCTCTCGAGCTTCACCGTGAACAGGCCGTCGTCGCCCGCCGGTTCCAGGGCGGCCGCGCGCTGCAGGTTCATGATGTCCACTTCGTAGTGCTTGACGTGCTCCTCGAGCGCCGCCGCGAGCTTCGGGCCCTCGGTCGCCTTGACCGAGATGAAGTTCTCGATGCCGAGCGTGTCCATCACCTGGCCGCCGAAACGGTCCGCGACGACACCCGTGCGGATGCCCTTGCGGGCCGCGTAGATGGCCGCAGACGAGCCCGCGGGGCCACCGCCGACGACGAGCACGTCGAACGGCTCCTTGGCGCTGATGGTCTCGGCCGCGCGCTCACCGGCGCTGGTGTCGATCTTGGCCAGGATTTCCTCGAGGCTGATGCGGCCCTGCGAGAACTCCTTGCCGTTCAGGAACACGTACGGCACGGCCATGATCTGCCGCGCCTCGACTTCGGCCTGGAACAGCGCGCCGTCGATCATCGTCGTGCGCACGCCCGGGTTCAGCACGGCCAGCAGGTTCAGCGACTGCACGACCTCGGGGCAGTTGTGGCACGAGAGCGAGATGAAGATCTCGAAGTTGAACTCGCCCTCGAGCGCCTTGATCTGCTCGATCACCGGCGCGTCGACCTTCGGCGGGTAGCCGCCGGCCTGCAGCAGGGCGAGCACCAGCGAGGTGAACTCGTGACCCATCGGGATGCCGGCGAAGTCGATACCCATGTCGGCGCCCGCGCGCGTGATGCGGAAGGAGGGCGTGCGCCGTCCCGCCGGGATCTCCGCGACCGCGGATTTCGCGGTAGCTGATCAGGCTCGACAGCGGGGCGATCTGCTGCAGCAGTTCCTGCATTTCGCGGGCGGCAGCGGAGTCGTCGAGGGCGGCGATGATCTCGATCGGCTGCGTCAGCCGGCCGAGGTAGCCCTGGAGTTGTTCCTTCAGATCGGTGTCGAGCATGGCTGTTCACCTGCAGAATTCCCCCTCCCGCCGGGATCGCGGGAGGGGCAGGGGAGGACGTCGGGGGTCAGATGGGCCTCCGGGAGACTGGTCAGATCTTGCCGACGAGGTCGAGCGACGGCTTGATCGTCTTCGAGCCGTCGTTCCACTTGGCCGGGCACACTTCGCCCGGGTGCGCGGCGACGTACTGGGCAGCCTTGAGCTTGCGCAGCGTTTCCTTCACGTCGCGCGCGATCGCGTTGTCGTGGATCTCGAGGGTCTTGATCACGCCGTTCGGGTCGACCACGAACGTGCCGCGCAGCGCGAGGCCCGCTTCGTCGATGTGCACGCCGAAACCGCGCGTCAGGGTGTGCGTCGGGTCGCCGACCAGCGGGAACTTGGCCTTGCCGACGGCCGGCGAGGTCTCGTGCCACACCTTGTGCGAGAAATGCGTGTCGGTCGTGACGATGTAGACCTCGGCGCCGAGCTTCTGGAACTCGGCGTAGTTGTCGGCCGCGTCCTCGACTTCGGTCGGGCAGTTGAAGGTGAAGGCGGCCGGCATGAAGATCACGACCGACCACTTGCCCTTCATGGACTCGTTGCTGACTTCGACGAACTTGCCGTTGTGGAAAGCCTGCGTCTTGAACGCCGGGACGGTGGTGTTGATCAGCGACATGGGTGTGGTCTCCAGGTTGTTTTGCCGAGACGGCAGAGGGGTTAAGGCTTCGATGGCCGGCATTGTCCGGGGTTCGGCTCGGTAGGGCCAATAGATTGTTCTGTGAGGATCGATAGGGGGAGCCTATGGGTTGGCTGCGCCGCTGCAGGCTCGTCAGCCGGATCGGCGAACGCTCGAATCCCGGGTCGTTATGTCACCCCGAGGCTCGATCCACGTCACAGTTTCCGCTAGCGCTACGTTGACGCACGCGGGCGGCAACCAGGACCATGAGCAAGCTCGACTGCCGATCGCGAATCCACCGGCACCGGGGATCATCGCGACCATCGTGGTCGCGGGTTTCGTCCTGGCGATCTTCTCCGAGGCGACCTCGGCGCGGAGGCCGGCACCGCTGCCCACGGCGCCAGCCTTCCTTCAGCGATCCAACTCGATCTGCTACAACACGAAGCGCTGGATCAAGGCCGACCGCTGGACCAACGGCTCGCCCTTCGACAACGCCTGGCGTGCGGACCACATCGCGCACGATGCGGCGGCGCGATGACGATCACGCTCGACAACAAGGCCTTCCTCGGCGAGCCGTACAGCTCGGGCGAGTACCGCACCAGGGGCTTCTACGGCTACGGCTGCTACGAGGCGCGGTTCAAGCCGATCAAGCGTGCCGGCGTGGTGACGTCGTTCTTCACGTTTGCCGGACCGTACGACAACGGCGGCAACGGCAGGCACAACGAGATCGACATCGAGTTCGTCGGCAAGGACACGACGACCGTCCAGTTCAATTTCTGGACGAACGACGACACCTACAGCCACGCACAACGAATACGCCCATCGGCTGTCGCTCGACGCGGCCGACGGCACCCCACAACTACGGCTTCCACTGGACGTCGTCGGGCATCGACTGGTTCGTCGACGGCAACGCTCGTCTACTCGGCGGAAAGCAAGTCCGTGAACCCGACGCCGAAGGCGGCGGAATCGCTGCACAAGATCATGATGAACGCCTGGCCGGTCGACTGCGACGGCGGCGGGCTGGGCTGGCACGTTCGTCTATCCGGGTACGCCGCTGCAGGCGAAGTACGAGTGGGTGCGCTACGACGCGACGCCCGGCTGCGCGTTCTCGTTCGGCACGGACCCCATCACCTGATTGATTCGTGCCGCGTGACGGCTTGGTGCAGCTGCAGCTGGACGCCGAGATCGCGGAAAGCTTTCTCGGCGCCAATGCGCGGCGGGTATTCCGCCTGTAGGGCCTACTTCACCTGGCCGCGGATCTCGCCAACGCGGTAGTCGCCCGGGCCCGAGTAGGGCGGGTCCACGCCGTCGTAGGTGTGCACGTTGACGTACGTGTTGCCGGCGCGGATCTCGTCCACCAGGTCGGACATCGGCGAGCCCGTCATCGGGCCGATGAAGTCGCCGGCATCGAACGAGCCTTCCACCAGCACGCCAGTGAGTTCACCACGCTTGCCGGCCGCATTGCCCTTTGGCCACAGCTTGACCACGGCCTGGCCGTTCTGGCCCGGGCCGCCGAAGTGCAGGTCGGCCTGCGACGGGTTCAGCAGCTTGTCGACCGTGACCTTGAAGTTGATCTTCTTGCCGTCCGCGCTCAGGCGCAGTTCGACGGTGCCGGTCGCCGCCGTCTTGATCGGTTCGGGCAGGCACTGCGCGCCATCCATGTTGGCTGTGAAGACGGATTCGGCGGCCTGCGCCGGAATCGCAAGGCATGCAGCGGCGGCGACGAGGCTGATGAGGACGTTACGGCTGTTGAACATGGAAGGCTCCTGGGGACTCGTTCTAGCACCGGCAATGTGCGTCCCCAAGGGCCGCGGCCGGAATACGTAGTTGCTGCGAATTGGTCGCGTTCTACGTCGTCACCCCGGAAGCCGCTGTCGCAATGCCGAAATCTGTGCCCGGCGCTGTTCGAGCAGGTCGTCGTGCGTCGGGTCGAACCCGCGATTCTTCAGCCGGCGTTTGCGAAACGCGAGTTCGTTCTGGGCGTTGATCAGCGCCGAGGACACCTGCGCGTGGCGCGGATCGATGCGCCGCGTGCGGAAGGTGCGGTCCGCTGCGATCGCCGCGAATTCCTCGGCTGTGACGCTGCGCCCGACTTCGTCCGCGAGTTCCTCGACGATCACCCGGCGCTCGGCCTTGCCGCTGCGATACAGGATGAATGCGAGCAGCAGGGCGAACGGCAGGAACACGACGAGGTTGGTCAGGCTGGCCGTGGTCATTGCATCCCACACGGTGTACGTCGGCGGCGCCAGCACCTCGGTCGGTGCGGCCTCACCGGCCTGCGCAGCGGCGAGCGCCATGAACAGCGGCAGCGAGTTGTTCCACGCGTGCCCCAGGATCGCCAGCGCGAAACCGCCCAGGGGCGCGAGGATGCGCAGCCACAGTTTCGGCGTGGCCCGCGAAACGCCCAGTGACGCGCCGAAAATCCCGGAGAACAAGGCGTGGCCCGCGAGGCCGAGCCAGGCGAACCGCGTGCCGATCTGGAACCCGTACGGCGCGGTGCCGAACTCGACGAAATTCTGCTGCACGTAGAGCGCCGACTCGAACCAGTTGAAGCCGGCGCCGACCAGCGCGCCGTAGATGAAGCCGTCGCGCACGTTGTCGAATTCGCCGCGCAGCAGCCAGAACAGCAGCACGATGCCGATGCCCTTGGTCGTCTCCTCGACGATCGGGGCTGACAGCGGCGCGCCGATCATCATCGCGGCGTCGGGGCCGAGCATTTCGCCGAGCTGGGGGAACTGCTCGAGCCACTGCGTGACGGCCATGATCGCCGCGGTGTTGAGCGGCAGCGCGACCGTGGTGGCGATGAGTCCGCCCCACAGGAAAGCCGATGCGAATGCGTACGGCGACTCGCGCTCGCGGCGGTCGAGGTACCAGAGGATCAGGATCGGGATCAGCGACATCGCGGACGACAGCGCCAGCGCGCGCACGAAGACGCCGGTGGCGGCGGAACCCAGGCCGGCCACGACCGCGCAGATGATCAGCGCGGCGAAGGCGAGCAGGATGCCGAGCGTCCACGCGAGCGCGCGAGCGACCCGCGGCCGTCGCAACGGCGAAGCGAGCGGGTCGAGCGTGAGGTCGAACGTTCCCTGCGACATCGGTCGGTGCTCCTGGCGTGATCCCCCCAGTGGGTCAGGTCAAGAGGATTGCCCCGACGCCGGCGACGAGTATGCCGACAGTCGCCACGAGAATCGAACCACGCAGGGCCGGCGTGCCGAGCGCCACGACCATGCCGGTCTTGACGACCGTGTTGCTCAGCACGGCGATCACGATCGCGTGCGACGCAACGTCCGGCACTGCCCGCGCGCGCGTATTGCGCCATCGACAGCGTGATCGCATCGACGTCGGTCGTGCCGGCCAGCGCCGCGACGTAGTACAGGCCGGTCTCGGGCGCGTACGCCTGCACGATCTTGACGACCAGCAGCACGACGGCGAACAGCGCGGCGAACTTGATGGCGGAGGTCAGGCTGAACGGATTGTGCAGCGGCACGTCCTTGCCCTGGACGTCCTGTCCCGCACGCCGCTGGTGCCAGCCCGCGAAGGCGGCGCACACCACGGTCATGGTGACCATGGCGGGCAGCAGCGCCGGCAGCAGGGCACGATTCACCACCAGTACTTCCACCACGACGCGCGCGAAGCTCACGGTCCAGGCGAGCAGGATGCCGCTCACGATGGCCGAGTTGGCGGCCGCGTACTGCGGTTCGTGGCTCTGCCGCGAGAACGACAGGGTGACGGCCGTCGATGAGACGAGGCCGCCCGTGAACCCGGTGAGCGGAATGCCGCGGTGCGTGCCGAGCATCCGCGTGAGCACGTAGCCGATCAAGCGACAGCCCGGCGATCAGCAGCACCAGTAACCACAGCGACTGGGGGTTCAGCGCATCCCACGGGTCGATCGTCCTGTCCGGCAGGATCGGCAGGATGATGAAGGTCGCGATCAGCAGCCGCAGCACGGCGTAGACGTCATCGCTGTCGAGCCGGCCGACGAACCCGTGCAGGGGCTGCTTGTAGGCCAGTATCGCGGCCACGGTCACGCCGATCCCGACCGCGAGTTCACGTTCGCCCAGGGTTGCCAGCGCGCCGAGCAGGAAGGTTGCGACGGCGGCGACTCTCGGTCGTGAGTCCCAGGCCCTCGGGGTTCATCCGCACGCTCAGCACGTAGCCGGTGAGCACTGCGGCCGTGACCGCGAGGAGGCCGGCCGCGAGCACCCACGGGGTTTCGAGGACGAGGCTGACCCAGCCGCTCAACGCGCCGAACAGCGACAGCAGCATGAAGGTGCGCAGGCCCGCGATCTCGGGATGCTCGTGGCGCTGCTTGTGCCGTTCGCGCTCGATGCCGATCAACGCGCCGATCAGCAGCGCGGTGGCGAAGTTCCAGGCGAGGGTGAGGTCGAGGTCTGGCACGCCCTCTCCTAGGGCCGCGGGAGCACGGGACCGAAGACGATGCGTTTCATTGACGGGTCCGGGCCCGGCGAGCCGAGGAGGCGGTCGACTTCGCCGCGGTGACCGTCGGTTCGGCCGCGGCTTTCGCTTTGCGTTTCGCTGCGGACCGGCGCGTGCGCTTCTTGCCTTCGAGCCGCGCCAGCGCGCGCTGCTCGCGTGCCTGCAGGCCCACTTCGACCTGCCGCAGCTGGGTCATGAACAGCTGCGCGACGCGCGAGAGCGGGCGCTTGCGCGTGTAGAACAGGCCGTAGCTCAACTGCAGCCACGGCGCCGTGAAGGGCAGCAGGAAAATCTGCTTCGTCCGCAGGTCCTGCTCCAGCGCCACGAGCGGCGCCAGGCCCACCGCATCGCCGGCCAGGACGGCGTTGCGCACGACGGTGAAGCTGTCGACCATCAGGCTCGGCGTGAGGTCGCCGGTGTCGCGGTCGATGCGCGCATGCGTGGCGGCCTTGCCGAGGTGCACGGCCATGCGCTGCGGAATCCGCGGCGAGACCAGCGGAAACACCAGGATCGTCTCGAGCGAGTGTTCCTTCGCCGAGACCAGCGGATGCCCCTGCCGCACGAAGAAGAACATGCGGTGCTCGGCGACGGGCTCGATGGCGAGCCGGGTGGGATGCCGCTCGGCACCGGTCGTGTCGCCGACGGCGAACTCGATCTTGCCTGCCAGCACCTCGCGTGCGAGATGCTCGAAATCGCTGGTCTCGGCGTGCACGCGCAAGCGCGAGTTGGCCGACGCCATGCGACCCAGGGCCGCGCCCAGCGGCAATTCGGAGGAGAACATGTCCGTGCCGAAATGCAGTTCGGGTGCCTGCAGCCCGGCGAGTTCTTCGAGGTCGCGGGTGAGGTCGCGCGCCTGCGTGAAGATGCGGGCCGCGTGGTCGATGACCAGGCGACCGGCCTCGCCGGGTTTGAGCGCCCGCGTCGCCGTGTCGACGAGCCGGGTGCCGATGCCGGTCGAGTCGAGCGCCAGCAGGCGTTTGGTGAGCGCTTCGGGGTCCAGTCCCAGTGCTTTCGCGGCCCGCGCGATGTCCGCGGCCGGAACGAGCGCGATGAGGTCCATCAGGCCAGGTGTCTTCGCCATGCAGGCGAAGCTAACAGAGGGCGGTCGTGCTGCCCAGACGGGCTTGTTGCAGGCCGTGGAATGAGTCCGGAGCGGCGGCGCCGGCCCGCCGAGGCGTATCATGGAATGTCGTACATAACGAGAAGATGGGGGTCGCAGTGACGGCAGCAACGAAGACGCCCGGTGCCCGGTGCATGTTGATCACGGGGGCGTCCTCCGGGATCGGGGAGGGCCTCGCGCTCGAATTCGCGCGCCGGGGTTACGGCCTCGCGATCGCGGCTCGCCGGCTCGATCGCCTCGAGGCGCTGGCGCCGCGATTGCTCGCCGCCGGGGCCGCCCAGGTCGTGACGATCGCGCTCGACGTCGCCGACACGGACGCGATCCAGCCTGCCGTGCAGCGGGCCGCCGCTGCAACTCGGCCGGCTCGACGTCATCGTGGCGAATGCCGGCGTGGGCTCCCTCACGCCCACGGGCAGGGGCAAGCTGCCCCTGATGCGCGAGACGATCAACATCAACCTGGTCGGCGCGATCGCGACGATCGAGGCGGCCCTGCCGATCTTTCGCGCGCAGGGCTTCGGCCACGTCGTCGGCGTGACATCGGTCGCGGGGTCCAAGGGCTTGCCGGGATTCGGCGCCTACAGCGCGAGCAAGGCGGGCCTGCATCGTTACCTGCAGTCCCTGCGTGCCGAACTCCGCGGGACGCCTGTCGTCGTCACCGAACTCGCGCCGGGTTTCATCGATACCGACATCAATCGTGACAAGGGCGCGCGGCCGTTCCTGATCGACGTCGACAAGGGCGCGGCGATCATGGCGCGCATGATCGAGCGCCAGGTGGGCAAGCGCTGGGTGCCGGTGCTGCCGTGGACGATCATCGCCCAATTGCTGAAGATCCTGCCTGCCTCGGTGCTCGCGCCGCGGCAGCAAGCGCAGCTGAACGAGGACACAACCATGGATTTCGAACACTCCCCACGCGTCAAGGAACTGCAGGCGCGCCTGACCACGTTCATGGACGAGCACGTCTATCCGAACGAAGCGCGCTTCTTCGCCGAAGTCGAGGCGAACAAGGCCCAGGGCAACGGCTGGGTGCCGACGCGCGTGATGGAAGAGATGAAGGCCAAGGCGCGCGCCGCAGGGTTGTGGAACCTGTGGCTGCCCGAATCCGAGCACGGCGCCGGACTCACCAACCTGGAGTACGCGCCGCTCGCCGAGATCACCGGGCGTTCGCACATCGCGCCCGAAGCGCTCAATTGCGCGGCGCCCGACACCGGCAACATGGAAGTGCTGGTGCGCTACGGCAACGACGAGCAGAAGGAGCGCTGGCTCAAGCCGCTGCTCGCAGGGGAAATCCGCTCCGGCTTCGCGATGACCGAGCCGGCCGTGGCTTCGTCGGATGCGACCAACATCGCGGCCAGCATCGTGCGCGACGGCGACCATTACGTGATCAACGGCCGCAAGTGGTGGACCTCGGGCGCGTCGGACCCGCGCTGCAAGGTGCTGATTTTCATGGGCAAGACCGACCCTTCGAACACCAACGTGCACCGGCAGCAGTCGATGATCCTGGTGCCGATGGACACGCCCGGAGTGCGCGTGGTGCGTCCGGTGCCGGTCTTCGGTTACCTCGACGAGCCGCACGGTCACCCCGAGGTGGACTTCGACAACGTGCGCGTGCCCGTCTCGAACCTGCTGCTCGGCGAGGGTCGTGGTTTCGAGATCGCGCAGGGCCGCCTCGGCCCGGGCCGCATCCACCATTGCATGCGCATCATCGGCGCCACCGAACGCGCGCTCGAGGCGATGTGCCGCCGGTCGCTGCGGCGCACCGCGTTCCACAAGAAGCTGGCGGAGCAGGGTGTCTGGCGCGAGCGCATCGCGGACGCCCGCATGAAGCTCGACCAGGCGCGGTTCCTGACGCTGCACGCCGCGTGGAAGATGGACGTGGCCGGCAACAAGGCCGCGCAGAAGGAAATCGCGATGATCAAGGTCGTCGCGCCGAACATCGCGTGCCAGATCATCGACCAGGCGATCCAGCTCTTCGGCGGCGCGGGCGTCACCGACGACCACGGCCTCGGCTGGGCCTATGCCATGGCGCGCACGCTGCGCATCGCCGACGGCCCCGACGAAGTGCACCGCAACCACATCGCGAAGCTCGAGCTGTCGCGCTACCTGGCGCCCTGAGGGTCCCGCATGCAGATGAAGGACAAGATCGCCTTCGTCACCGGCGCGGGCCGCGGCATCGGGCGGGCCGTGTGCCGCGAGATGCTGAAGCGCGGCGCGGCGGGCGTGGTGATCGCCGATCTCGACGGCGCCATGGCGCAGGCGACGGCCGCCGAACTCGGTGGACTGGGGCTGCAGTGCGACGTGTCGGACGAGGCGGCCGTGCAGGCGGCCGTGGCGGCAGCGATCGCGCACTACGGTCGTGTGGACGTGCTGCTGTCGAACGCGGGGTTTGGCGCGACCGAGCTCGACCTCGACGACGCCCTGGCCGAACCCAACGAGCTCTGGGCCCGCATGTGGCAGGTGCACGTGATGGCGCACGTGTATGCCTCGCGCGCGGTGTTGCCCGGAATGCTCGAGCGCGGGGAGGGCTACCTCGTGAACGTGGCGTCCGCGGCGGGGCTGCTCTGCCAGGTGGGTGATGCCGCCTACAGCGCCACCAAGCACGCGGCGGTCGGGCTCGCGGAATCGCTCGCGATCACCTACGGCGAGCGGGGCGTCCGCGTCTCCGTCGTGTGCCCGCAATACATCGCCACTGCCATCACCGGGCTCGACGAAAAGCTCCCGGCCGACGCGCCGCCCGGGCTGCTTTCGGTGGAGCAGGCGGCGACCGCGATCGTCGACGGGCTGGAAGCGGAGCACTTCCTGCTCCTGACGCACCCGGACGTCCTGACGTTCTTCCAGCGCAAGGCCGCGGACTACGACCGCTGGGTCGGCGGCATGCGACGTCTCCGGGCCGGACTGCGGAAGGGCGCAGGGTTCCTGAAAGTCCGCCAATGATAGACTCGGGCGAGACTGGGATTCGTGTCACCGGCACCGGAAGGACGATGCGCTCATGAGGCAAATGCGTGGCGAAGACGCGCGGTTCGTGTACGCCGAATCCGGCCATTCGAATTCGAACATCACGCTCATTTCGATCTACGACCCGTCCACGGCCAGGGACGGGCGCGTCCACTTCAAGGAGCTGCTGAAGCACATCGAGAGCCGGCTGCACCTTTCGCCGATCTTCCGGCAGAAGCTGCTGCGCGTGCCGCTGGAACTCGACTTCCCGTACTGGATCGAGGACGAAAGCTTCGACCTCGAATACCACGTGCGTCACATCGCGTTGCCGAAGCCGGGCGACTGGCGCCAGTTCTGCATCCAGGCCTCGCGCATCCATGCGCGTCCGCTCGACCTCTCGAAGCCCCTGTGGGAGCTGTACCTGGTCGAGGGACTCGACTCGTTCCTGCACCTGCCGCCGGACAGCTTCGCGATCCTCGCCAAGATTCATCACGCCGCCATCGACGTGCGGGGCGGCGCCGAGATCACGACGCTGCTGCACGACACGACGGCGCAGCCACCCGCGCCGGAACCGCCGGAGCCCTGGTTCCCGGAGTCCCCGCCGGGATCGATCTCGCTGCTCTCGCGCGCGCTGATCAACAACGTGGTGCGGCCGTTGATGTTCGCGGGACCGCTCGCGCGCGCCGTCAGCAGGGTGACACCCGCCGTGCTCGGGTCGCTCGGCGAGCTGTGGCGCAAGGACCGTTTCGCCGTCACGCGTTTCAATTCCGAAGTCTCCCCGCATCGCGTCTTCGATTCGCGCCGCTTCTTCATCGACGAGTTCAAGCGCATCCGCGACCTGGTGCCGGGCGCCACGATCAACGATGCGGTGCTCGCCGTCTGCGGCGGTGCGTTGCGCCGGTACCTGCTGGCGCACGAAGAACTGCCGGGTGACGAGCGTGGTTTCGCTGGCGCCGTTCTCGGTGCGGGCAGCGGGCGCCAGGAGCGAGGAGCGTCCTGAGCTGAGCCTGGTCCGCGTGCCGCTCGGCACGGAGATCGAAGATCCGAAGAAGCGCCTGCGTGCGATCTACAAGCACACGTCGACGCATGCGGACATCGACCAGGCCGTGCGGGCCAAGGAACTGACGGAGTTCGACAAGCACGCGCCCGCCGCGACGCTCGCGCTGTCGGCGAAGCTGCTGGCAGGCTCGTCGCTCGGGTCACCGCGCGAGCCGCTGGCCGGCTGCACGATCATGAACGTGCCCGGCCCCGCGATCCCGCTGTACCTCGACGGCGCGCGCATGACGTACTTCTCGTCGATCATGCCGATCGCCGACGGCATGGGGCTCGTGTTCTCGGTGACGAGCTACGACGGGATGATCTTCATCTCGCCGACGTCGTGCCGCGAGCAGTTGCCGGATCCCGAATTCTTCGCGCAGTGCATCCGCGACAGCTTCCAGGAGTTGCTGGCGCTGACGACGAAGCCGAAGAAGGGCAAGAAGAAAAAAGCGGTCGTGAAAAAGGCGGCGGCGAAGCGCAAGGCGCGCGCGAAGCGCAAGGCTGCGTGAAGGACAGGCGAGGTAGTCGGAAGCGCAGGCAGTCGAGCTGATCGACTCCTGACTATCCCTAACCTTCCTGCCCTTCCTCAGCCCGGAACGGCCACGCCCTTGCGCAGTCCCTGCTGCGGCGGCCCGATCAGCTGCGCGATCTTGCGATAGGCCTTGCCGGCCATGCCGTCCGGGTCGAATGGCTTCCATTCGCCTTCGGCTTGCGCCAGCCGGTTGGCGAGGATCCACATCACCGCGGCATTGAAGCCGAGCCCGACGTGGCTGCCCGGCACCCAGATGTTCTCGTGCTCGTCGTCGTCGCTGTCGTCGATGCGCGCAGCCTCCGGCGGCACGATGCCGTCCGTCAGCGAGAACACGCAGGTCGAAGGCACGGGCGGCGGCGCGCGCAGGACCTTGGCCCGCACGTTCGCAAGGTGCGCGACCGGGCCCATCGGATGCGCGAGGTACCGGTACGCGGCCTTCACGACGACGGGCACTTCGAGCAACTCATCGGTGGAGAACTTCATCGGGCTGCCGAGCGACACGACCGACCGCACGCATTCCGGGGCGGAGTGCGCCGCATAGAAGGCGTAGACGCCGCCGAGGCTCCAGCCGACGAGGCTCACCTTGCGGCGATGACGGTGGTGCATGAAGCGGAGCTTCTGCTCCAGGGCCTGGCTGAACTTGAGCTTGAAGCCGGTGTTCTGGCCGAGACCCCAGGTCTCGACGTGGTAGCCCCGCGACCGCAGGAAGGCCGTCAGGCCGATGAGCGTGGCGTCGCTGGCCGTGAAGCCGGGGACGAGCAGGACCGGGTGACCATCGCCCCGTGGCGTGCTGCGCAACAACGGGTACAGCGCCGGCAGCAGCGCCATTTCCAAGAACGCGCGGCCTTCGAGCAGCGTGTAGAGCGCCCTCGGAGCCTTCGGGAGTCGTGAGCCGTTTGCTTTAGCCACTCTATGCCCCGTCGATGTCTGGATCATTTTAGTTTGGCTGCACCGCAGCAATACTAGCAGGATAGTCCGACGTTGCGAGGGCGCAGCGCCGTAGGCAAGCTTGCCACCTCATTTTCGCGGCCGGTTTGGCTGTTGCGGGAGTTTCCATGCGTTTCAACGCCAGGTTTTGGAGCGTTTATCGCCGTTTCGGCGCTTGCGGTGGCCGCTCCGGTCCAGGCCCTCGAGCGCTCCGACGTTCCAGCGAAGTACCAGTGGGACCTGACGGGCCTGTATGCCGACGAGGCGGCCTGGATGGCCGGCAAGCAGGAGTTCGTGCAATCGCTGCCGGCGCTCGGTGCCTGGCAGGGCAAGCTGGGCGAATCCGCCGCCAGCCTGCGCGATGCGATGACGGCCTGGGAGCAGGCCAGCCGCCGGGCCGAGCGCCTCTACGCCTACGCCTTCCAGTTGTACGACCAGGACACCCGTGTCGCCCGCAGCATGCAGATGCAGCAGGAGATGTCCCAGGTCTACAACCAGTTCCAGTCGACCATTTCGTTCATGCGTCCGGAGATCCTGGCCATCGGGCGGGAGAAGATCGACGCGTACCTCGCGGCGGAACCGCAGCTGCGCCAGTACCGGATGTACTTCGACGACATCCTCCGCGCCGCGCCGCACACGCTGAGCCCGGCCGAAGAGAAAGTCTTCGCCCGCATGGGCGCGCTCGGTGCCACGGGCAGCACGGTGCAATCGGTGTTCCGCAGCGCGGACATGCCGTTCCCCGAGATCACGCTGTCGAACGGCGAGAAGGTGCGGCTCGACGCGGCGGGCTATGAAAAATATCGCGCGTCGCCGAACAAGGCGGACCGCGATGCGGCGTTCAAGGCGTTCTGGACCCGCTACAACGAATTCACCCGCACCTATGCGGCCACGCTGAACGCCGCCGTCGAGGCGAGCGTTGCGCACCGCGACGTGCGCAAGTTTCCGACCACCCTCGACGCGTCGCTGTTCGACTACAACATCCCGCGCAACGTCTACACGCAACTGCTCGCGGACGTGAACGCGAACCTGCCCACGCTGCACCGCTACCTGAAGCTGCGCCAGAAGATCATGGGCCTGCCGCAGCTCGGCTACGAGGATCTCTACGCGCCGATCGTGCAGCAGGTGGCCCTCCAATGGACGCCTGAGCAGGCGATGGCGCTCACGCTCGACTCGTTCGCGCCGCTCGGCAAGGACTACGTCGAGGTGCTGCGCAAGGGCTACGCCGACCGCTGGGTGGATTTCATGCCGAACACGGGCAAGAGCCCGGGCGCCTACAGCAACACCGTCTACGGCGTGCACCCGTACCAGCTGACTGAACTTCAACGGCGCCTGGTACGACGTGTCGACGCTCGCGCACGAGTCGGGCCACTCGATGCACTCGTACCTCTCGAACGCGAAGCAGCCTTACGCCACGGCGAACTACTCGCTGTTCGTGGCCGAGGTGGCCTCGACGCTCAACGAGAACCTGCTGTTCCACCACGTGCTGGACCAGACGAAGGACGACCGCACGCGGCTGTTCCTGCTCTCGAGCTACCTCGACAGCATGCGCACGACGCTGTTCCGGCAGACGCTGTTCGCCGAGTTCGAGATGAAGATGCACGAGGCGGTGGAACGCGGCGAACCCCTGACGGGCGAGTCGCTCAACAAGATGTACCTCGAACTGCTGCGCCGGTACTACGGGCACGACCAGGGCGTGGTGAAGGTGGACGAGCTGTACGCGGCCGAATGGGCCTTCATCCCGCATTTCTACCGTCCGTTCTACGTCTACCAGTACGCCACCAGCATGATCGGCGGCATGCAGCTGGCCGACGGGATGATCGGCAAGGCCGCCGTGAAATCCGGCAAGGCGACTGCCAATCGCGCGGCCTACCTGCGCCTGATGGAGGCGGGCTCGTCGAAGTACCCGATCGAGCTGCTGCGGGATGCGGGCGTGGACATGACGACCTCCGGGCCGTTCAACGCGGCGATGCGCGAGATGAATGCGATCATGGACGAGATCGAGCGGATCTACGCGAAGGGCACCGTGCGGTGAGCAGCGCCCGCGGCAAGGCCGGCTCGATCTACGCCGGGCTGAAGCAGCTCGGTGCGGCGACGACGCAGCCCGTGTCGCCGGAGACCGCGGTGCTCGAGCGGGTGCCGAATCCGCACCCGCGCAAGGTGTACCTGGCGCGGTTCGCCGCGCCGGAATTCACGTCGCTGTGCCCGATCACCGGCCAGCCGGATTTCGCGCACCTGGTCATCGATTACGCGCCGGCGAAGTGGCTGGTCGAGAGCAAGTCGCTGAAGCTGTACCTCGGCAGCTTCCGCAACCACGGCGCGTTCCACGAAGACTGCACGCTCGCCATCGCGGATCGGCTGGTCGATTTCCTGCGAGCCGCGCTGGCTGCGCATCGGCGGCTACTGGTATCCGCGCGGCGGCATGCCGATCGACGTGTTCTGGCAGACGGGGCGGCCGCCGGCCGGGTTGTGGCTGCCGGACCAGGGCGTGCCGCCGTATCGCGGCCGCGGCTGATCTTCCGCCTCGCTGGTGCCAGGCCATCGTTTTTCTTCTGCAGGGTGAAATCGTGAAGCAACTCAGTCTGTTCCTGGCCACCACGGTAGTGACGCTGCTCGCCGGCCAGGCCGTGGCCGACGTGCACTCCGCCCCGGAAGCGGGCGCCAATGCCCGGTCGTCGCAAAAAGTCGTGGCGGCGAAGGAGACGCCTGCCAAGCGCGCGGCGATCCATTCGATCGACCGGCACGCGGCCGACCTTGCCGGTATCTCCGACAGGATCTGGGCCTACGCCGAAACCGCGCTGCGCGAGACGCGGTCGGCGGCCGCCCTGGCGGATTACGCCGAACAGCAGGGCTTCACGGTGGAGCGCGGCGTGGCCGGCATGCCGACGGCATTCGTGGCGACGTACGGCTCGGGCAAGCCCGTGATCGGCGTGATGGGCGAGTACGACGCGCTGCCCGGCGTGTCGCAGAAGGCGAGTCCGATCCAGGAACCGCTTGCAGCCGGGGCTGCGGGTCACGGTTGCGGTCACAATATGTTCGGCGCCGCCAGCCTCGGCGCTGCGATCGCGATCAAGGAGCAGATCGCGGCCGGCAAGCTCAAGGGCACGGTGAAGTTCTTCGGTACGCCGGCCGAGGAAGACGTCGGCGGCAAGGTCTACATGGCGCGCGACGGCCTGTTCGACGGCGTCGATGCCGTGCTCGCCTGGCACCCGAGCGACGAAACCCAGGCCGACATGGTGTCGAGCCAGGCGATGGTCAGCCTGATCGTCGAGTTCGAGGGCCGCACGGCGCATGCCGCGGGCGATCCCTGGAACGGGCGCAGCGCGGTCGACGCAGCCGAGCTGTTCACGCACGGCATCAACATGATGCGCGAGCACATCAAGCCGACCTCCCGCATGCACTACGTGATTCTCGCGGGCGGCGACGTGCCGAACGTCGTGCCGGCCTATGCCAAGGTCTCGCTGTGGCTGCGCGACTGGAAGCGCGACGAGGTCGAAGGGCTGCTCGCCCGCACGCGCAAGGTGGCGGAGGGCGCGGCCACGATGACCGAGACCACGGCGAAGGTGACGGTGGACGGCGGCTCGTGGGACATGCTGGTCAACGAGACCGGCGCACGGTTGCTGCACGCCAACCTGCTGCTGCTCGGCCCGGTCAAGTACACGAACGAGGAGCAGGCCTTCGCGAAGCAGATCCAGAAGGCGACGGGCGTGCCCGAGGTCGGCATGCACGAGGGCGTCAAGCCGCTCGAGGGCCAGGTGGCCGAGGGCGGCTCCACGGACGTGGCCGACATCAGCTGGATCGCGCCGACCCTGCATGTGTCGGTCGCCACGGCGCCGGTGGACGCCCCCTGGCACGCCTGGCCCGTCGTGGCCACGGGTGGCATGTCGATCGGCCACAAGGGCATGCTGCGCGCGTCCAAGGTCCTGGCGGCGACGATGGTGGATCTCTACGAGCAGCCGCGGGCGCTCGCCGCCGTGCAGGCCGAATTCAAGGCAAAAAAAGGCGATACGGCCTACAAGGCCTACGTGCCGGATGGCCCGCCGCCGGTGCCGAAGGACTGAGCCCGGCGTGATATAGTCGCGCCTCTCCAATGGTGGCTCGCGTCGGATCCCTCGCGACGGCCAGCCGCAAACCCCGCCAGGCCCGGAAGGGAGCAACGGTAGCGGCCACGCCGGGTGCCGGGGGTATTCTGGCGCGGGCCGCCGCCTACCCCAGGCCCGCGCGCACCGAAGAGCACGACCTCGCCCGATGAGTTACCTCGTCCTCGCCCGCAAATGGCGCCCCCGCACGTTCGACCAGCTCGTCGGCCAGGACCACGTCCGCCGCGCGCTCACGAACGCGCTCGATTCCGGCCGCATCCACCACGCGTTCCTGTTCACGGGCACGCGCGGCGTGGGCAAGACGACCATCGCGCGCATCTTCGCGAAGTCGCTCAACTGCGAGACCGGCATCTCGTCGACGCCGTGCGGCAAGTGCTCGACCTGCGTCGACATCGACGCCGGCCGGTTCGTCGACCTGCTCGAAGTCGACGCGGCCTCGCGCACCAAGGTCGACGACACGCGTGAGCTGCTCGACAACGTGCAGTACTCGCCGGCGCGCGGACGCTACAAGGTCTACCTGATCGACGAAGTCCACATGCTCTCGACGCACTCGTTCAACGCCCTGTTGAAGACGCTCGAGGAGCCGCCGCCGCACGTCAAGTTCCTGCTCGCCACCACCGATCCGCAGAAGCTGCCGGTGACGGTGCTGTCGCGCTGCCTGCAGTTCCACCTGCGGCGCCTGCCGTTGCCGCTGATCTACGACCGGCTCGCGCAGATTTCCACCGCCGAGGAGGTCGAGTTCGAGCCGGCTGCGCTGCGTGCGATCGCGCGCGGCGCCGAGGGCAGCATGCGCGATGCGCTGTCGCTGCTCGACCAGGTGCTCGCGTTCGGCGGCGGTCGTGCCATGGAAGCCGAAGTGCGCACGCTGCTCGGCACGCTCGACCGCAAGCACGTGCAGGGCATCCTGACGGCGCTGGCCGAGAAGGATGGCGCAGCGCTGATGCGGCAGGCCGCGCACCTCGACGAACGCGCGCCGGACTATCACCAGGCGCTCGGCGAATTGTCGGGCGCCATCCAGCGCATGGCGCTGCTGCAGGCGCTGCCGGACCTTCCGCCCGGCGACGACGAGGACGAAGACAAGCTGCTCGCCGAGCTCGCCGCGCAGGTTCACGGCCGAAGACCTGCAGTTGCTGTACCAGATTGCGATCAACTCGCGCCGCGACCTCGACTACGCGCCGGACGCGCGCGCGGGTTTCGAAATGGCGTTGCTGCGCATGCTCGCGTTCCGTCCGCAGGGCTTGCCGCCGGCTGCGGCGACGGGCGGTGGCGGGGCGGGCATGGCGCGGGCGACAGCGGCCGCACGACCCGCGAGTGCACCGTCACGCCCTGCAGCCGCGGCCAGTCCTGCGCAGCCGCGGTGAGTCCTCCGGCGGCCGAGTCCGATTGGGATGCGCTCGTCGCCGCGCTCGGACTGCAGGGCACTGCCAAGCATTTCGCGGCCAATTGCGTGATGCTCGAACGCAAGCCCGGCCTCGTCCGGCTGCGGCTCGATCCGGCCGGAGACTCCTTCCGCCGGCCGCAGATCGAGAGCCGCCTGGCCGAGGCGCTGTCGCAGCATTACGGCGAGACGATCCGTCTCGAGATCACGCAGGCCGAGGCGCCCGGAGAAATCCTGACGCCCGCCAAGCGCGATGCGATCGCGACCGAAGACCGGCAGCGCGCCGCGGAACAGTCGATCGACAGCGATCCCGCCGTGCGCGCGATGCGCGAAGTGTTCGGCGCGACCGTTCGACCCGGTTCGGTGAAGCCGCTCAACTGAGCGCGCGTCACTGCTTCACTAATCACTAATCACTTCCTCGAGACGCACATGATGAAAGGCGGCATCGGCAACATGATGAAGCAGGCGCAGGCCCTGCAGGCGAACATGCAGAAGGCGCAGGCGGAGATCGCCGCCATGGAAGTCGTCGGCGAGTCCGGCGGCGGCATGGTCAAGGTCACGATGAACGGCAAGCACGAGGCGAAGCGCGTGCAGATCGATCCGGCCGTGCCGCTCGACGATCGCGAGATGATCGAAGACCTGGTGGCAGCGGCGATCAACGACGCCGCGCAGCGCATGGAAGCCGCGACGCAGCAGCGCATGTCGAGCGTCATGGGCGGCATGAACCTGCCCCCCGGCTTCAAGATGCCGTTCTGAGCGGCGCGCCGACACTCCGCCGATGCTCTATCCGCCTTCACTCAGCCGCTTGATCGAAGCCTTCCGCTGCCTGCCGGGCGTCGGCCCCAAGTCGGCGCAGCGGATGGCGTTCCACCTGCTGGAGCGCGACCGCAGCGGCGGCAACGAGATCGCCGCGTCCGTTGCCAATGCCATGGAAAAGCTTGGCCACTGCCAGCGCTGCCGCATGTTCGCCGAAGGCGAGCTGTGCCCGGTGTGCGCCTCGACGGGCCGCGATACGTCGCTGCTCTGCGTGGTGGAATCGCCGGCCGACGTGGTCGCGATCGAGCAGACCGCGAGTTTCCGCGGCTGCTATTTCGTGCTGATGGGCCACCTGTCGCCGCTCGACGGCGTCGGCCCGGCCGAGATCGGGATCGGCGATTTCGAGAAACTTCTGGGCGCAGGCGAGGTCAAGGAAGTGATCCTCGCCACGAACCCCACCGTCGAGGGCGAGGCCACGGCGCATTTCCTGGCCGAGGTCGCAGCGCGGTTCGGCTTGCGCGCGTCGCGCATCGCGCACGGCGTGCCGGTCGGTGGTGAACTGGAATACGTCGATGGCGGCACGCTCGCGCACGCGCTGGCAGGCCGCACGCCGGCACTCTGACTCACGGGATGAAGATGAAACACGCACCGACGATCCGGAATTGCCCTGTTGGCCATGCTCGTGCTCGGGGCATCGCCCCCGGTTTTTTCAGCTGAGCCGGCGCCCGCGAAGGTGGCTCCGCCGGCAGCAACGCCTGCGCCTGAAACACCGTTCGACACGGCGAGCCGGTTGTACGAGCAGGGCAAGCAGGCGGAGGCACTGGTCACGCTGCAGAAGCTGGCCGAGGCGGGCGACGCGCGGGCGCAGTACCTCGTCGGCCTCGACCTGATCGAAGGCCAGTACATCAAGCGCGACAACGCGCTGGGCTTCGCTTACCTGGTGCTGGCGACCGAGGACAAGCAGTGGGGCGACCTGGTCGCTCCGCGCGCGCGTGAAGCCCGTGCGGTCATCGAGCCGCAGCTTTCGGGCCCGGACCTGATCCATGCGGACGCGCTGATCGCCGCCTACAAGCAGCGGAAGAAATAGCGCTACGCCTTGGCTTCGTTCGCCAGGAACAGCCAGGTTTCGACGACGGTATCGGGATTGAGCGACATGCTCTCGATCCCCTGGTCGAGCAACCAGCGCGCAAGGTCGGGGTGATCCGACGGGCCCTGGCCGCAGATGCCGATGTACTTGCCGGCCTTGCGGCACGCCGTGATCGCCATCGAGAGCATGGCCTTGACCGCGTCGTCGCGTTCGTCGAACAGCCGCGCGATGATCGCCGAATCCCGGTCCAGTCCCAGCGTGAGCTGGGTCATGTCGTTCGAGCCGATCGACATGCCGTCGAAGAATTCGAGGTAGCGATCCGCCAGCACCGCGTTGGTCGGGATCTCGCACATCATGATGACCTTGAGGCCGTCCTCGCCGCGCTTCAGGCCGTTGGCCGCGAGCAGGCCGACGACCTGTTCCGCTTCCTTCAGCGTGCGCACGAAGGGCACCATCACCCAGACGTTCTTGAGCCCCATCTGCTCGCGCACGCGCTTCAGCGCGCGGCACTCGAGTTCGAAGCAGGGGCGGAAGCCTTCGTCGACGTAACGGGCGGCGCCGCGGAACCCGAGCATCGGGTTTTCCTCGACGGGTTCGTACTTGCGGCCGCCGATGAGGTTTGCGTACTCGTTCGACTTGAAGTCCGACAGGCGCACGATCACGGGCTCGGGCGCGAATGCGGCGGCGATCGTGCCGATGCCCTCGCAGAGCTTCTCGACGTAGAACTCGACCGGATCCGAGTAGCCAGCCATCTGGCGCCGGATCGTGTCGCGCAGGTCGGGATCGAGCGAATCGAATTCGAGCAGCGCCTTCGGGTGCACGCCGATCATGCGGTTGATGATGAATTCGAGCCGCGCGAGGCCGACGCCCTTGTTCGGGATCGCGGCGAAGTCGAACGCGCGGTCGGGGTTGCCGACGTTCATCATGATCTTGACGGGCAGGTTGGGCAGCGAATCGAGCTCGATCTGCGTCTGGCTGAACTCGAGCTGGCCGTCGTAGATGTACCCGGTGTCGCCTTCGGCGCACGAGACGGTGACGGGCTGGCCTTCCTTGATCTTCTTCGTCGCGTCGCCGCAGCCGACGACGGCGGGGATGCCCAGTTCGCGCGCGATGATCGCGGCGTGGCACGTGCGGCCGCCACGGTTGGTGACGATCGCCGACGCGCGCTTCATCACCGGCTCCCAGTCGGGGTCGGTCATGTCGGCCACGAGCACGTCGCCGGTTTCGACGCGGGCCATCTCGCGGATGTCGCGGATGACGCGGGCCGGGCCGGCGCCGATGCGCTGGCCGATGCTGCGGCCCGTGGCGAGCACCGGGCCTTTCTGCTTGAGCGAGTAGCGCTGGATCGTGCGCCCGGCGCGGCTCTGGACCGTCTCGGGGCGCGCCTGCAGCACGTAGATCTTGCCGGTGTCGCCGTCCTTGCCCCACTCGATGTCCATCGGGCAGCCGTAATGATCCTCGATGATCAGCGCCTGCTGCGAGAGTTCGATGAGGTCCGCGTCGCTGATGCAGAAGCGCATGCGGTCCGCTTCCGGGACGTCGACGGTGAGCACGCGCTTCTCGGCCTGGGCCGCCGGCGCATAGATCATCTTGATCGCCTTGGCGCCGAGCGTGCGCCGCAGGATCGGCTGGTGGCCGTCGCGCAGCGCCGGCTTGTAGACGTAGAACTCGTCCGGGTTCACCGCGCCCTGCACGACGGTTTCGCCGAGACCGTACGACGCGGTGACGAACACGACGTCGCGGAAGCCCGAATCGGTGTCGAGCGTGAACATGACGCCGCTCGCGCCGACGTCGCTGCGGACCATGTACTGGATGCCGGCCGAGAGCGCGACCAGCGAGTGATCGAAGCCCTGGTGCACGCGGTAGGAGATCGCACGGTCGTTGAACAGCGACGCGAAGACTTCGTGGACGGCCTTGACGACGTTGTCGGCGCCGCGCACGTTGAGGAAGGTTTCCTGCTGGCCGGCGAACGAGGCTTCCGGCAGGTCTTCGGCGGTGGCGGACGAGCGCACCGCGACCGCAACATCCGCGCGGCCATCGCACATGCGCGTGTAGCCGTCGATGATGTCCTGCTGCAGTTGCGGCGGGAAGGGCGTGGACAGGATCCAGTCGCGGATGCGCGCGCCGGTCTCGGCGAGCTTCGCGACGTCGTCGACGTCGAGGGTGTCGAGCTGCTGCTTGATGCGGGCGGCGAGGCCTTCGTGCGCGAGAAACTCGCGGTAGGCGTCGGCGGTGGTCGCGAAGCCATCCGGCACGCTGACTCCCAGCTTCGCCAGGTTCGAGATCATCTCGCCGAGGGAGGAATTCTTGCCGCCGACTTCCGCCACGTCGTGGCGGCCGAGGCTGGAAAACGGAAGGGTGTAAGGACGCACGAGCGACCCCTTGCTACGTCAACGGACTAGGTGAAACACTGCGCATCAACTCTGCGCCCTGGGAACCGCCGTGCCGATGAATCGCCGAACGGTATTTTTCGTATCTGACCAGACCGGCGTGACAGCCGAGACGATGGGGCACAGCCTGCTCACGCAATTCGAGGGCCAGGAATTCAGGCAGGTGACTCTGCCATTTATAGCCAGTGTTGACAAGGCAGAGGAAGCCGTAAGAAAGATCAACGCGACGGGTCACGAAGATGGCCTGCGGCCCATCGTTTTCAGCACTCTGGTGAAGGAAGACCTGCGCCGCGTGGTCAAGGCCAGCAACGGCCTGTTCCTCGATTTCTTCGACGCATTTCTCGGTCCGCTCGAGGGCGAACTGATGATCAAGTCGAGCGAGCGGGCCGGCCGTGCGCACGGCATCGCGGACCAGCTCGTCTACAGCACGCGCATCGAGGCCACCAACTTCGCGCTGGCGGCGGACGACGGCGCGGTGACCGCGGACTACGAGCGCGCCGACGTGATCCTGATCGGCGTGTCGCGCTCGGGCAAGACGCCGACGTGCATCTACATGGCCATGCAGTACGGCGTGTTCGCGGCCAATTATCCGTTCACCGAGGACGATTTCGACGGCAAGCAGTTGCCGGCATCGGTGCGTGGCTACACGCCGCAAGCTGTTCGGCCTCACGATCTCGCCGTTGCGGCTGCAGCAGATCCGCAACGAGCGGCGGCCCGGCAGCCGCTATTCCTCGATCTCGCAGTGCGAGTTCGAGGTGCGCAGCGCCGAGAACCTGTTTCACCGCCACGGCATTCCGGCGATCGACACGACCGAGTGCTCGATCGAGGAGATCGCGAGCCGCATCATCGACCGCAAGGGCATCGAGCGCCGCCTGCGGCCGTGAAGCGGCGCAGCGATTGAAGTCGCCATCTGCGTCGAGCGTGGTGGACGGTCTGGAGCTTTCCGTCAACCCGTATCGCCCGCCGCAGCCCGAGCGCAGCTGCGAGGCGGTCACGATTTTTCCGACCAGCCGTTGGCACCATTCGCCGAGCAGCCGCTCGGGCAAGGTTCGCCGTGAATCGTGCGGCTTCCTCCGCGCGATTCACGATGCGCGGGCGATCCCGGGTTGACGGAAAGCTCCAGACCGTCCACCACGCTTGCGACTGAATGCGTCACGTCACACGGCTGTGCGACCGCTTCACAGGAGCGCCGAAACCCTGTGCTATATTCGAGCCATGTTGCTCGACCACCTCTGCATCACTTCCTGGCGCGCGCGGCCGGTGAGCTTCGTGAGCCTCATGTCGCTCTACGAAAGCAACTTCCTGCGCCTGAAGGAACTCGCCGGTGACCTGCGTCGTCACCACGGCGTGGCGGTGTCGCGCACGAAAGCGGATTGCGACCTGCACCTGTCGGTGCTCGAGCACACGCCCTACACGTCGGCGGTGCGGCTCACGTACCTCTTCGACGAGACCGAAGCCACGGTCGCCGATCCCGATATCGCGATCCGCGTCTATCACGACGCGCGGCTTGCAGAAGTCAGCGCATGTGGCCGGTGGATTCGTCACCAGAGCCTCGAGCACGTGCGGGCCGGCATCCCGGCGCAACTCGGCGAGCGCTGGCTCAAGAACATGATGCTCAACAAGTGGCTCGACTACTGCCTCGAGCGCGGTCACGAATTCACGCCGGCAGCGAAGGTTGCGGCGAATGCGCCTGCCTGAAAACCTGCGCCGGCTGGCCTACCGGCTTGCCGGCCGCGAACCCAGCATCGAAGACGAACGGCTCTTTGCGCTGTTCCGCAATCGCGTCGAGCTCAAGAAAGAGCTCACGGCGCTCGATGACGATCGCCACCGCCTGCTCGACCGGCTCAAGCTGCAGGAAGGCGCGACGATGCGCGTCGAGGAGCAGATGGCGGCGCTCGAGCAGTACCTCGGCCGCCCGGACGAGGGCTACAAGAGCCTGGCGTATTACCAGCTGAAGGCGCTCTGGCGCGTGGCCGGCAAGCGGCTCGAACAGTTTGGCGCCGAACTCGCGCGGCAGCAGAAGGACCGCGAGCGCAAGGCGCAGCTCGCCGATTTCGACCGCGCCCGGCGCGACCGCGTGGCCCTCGTGGATCGCGAACTGGTCGAAGCCAGGGTGCTGGGCGAACAACTGCAGGCCGAGCAGAAGCTGGCACGGCAGAGGCTCGCGTCGCTGACGGGGTTCTGGAACTATTTCCGGCGGCGTGCGCTCACCGAAGCGATCCAGGCACGTGAGCTGCGCATCGTCGCGGCCACGGACCAGATCGAATCCCTTGCCGCCCAGATCCAGTCGATCCAGTCCGAGCCGCCGCCGCTGTTCGAAGGCTTGAGCGTGGACGGACGGCGCGCCGTGAACGTCGCAGTCATCGGCTACGCCGAGTTGCTTTACGATCGATTGGCCCCGGGCGGCCTGGCGGAACTGGCGCGCCAGAGCACGCTGAAGCGGGTGTTCGACGCGAATTACGGCACGCCGCAGGAATGCCAGGGGTTGATGCACAAGGCATCGCAGGCGGTCGCGGACATCGAGCGCATGAGCGACGACCTGGCCGAGATCAAGACGCGGGCCGATCGCCTGCGCCGTTCCGCCGTCTATCGCAACCCGGACGAAACGGTACCGAGCGCCGATTCCGTCGCGCCGCGGGATGCGCGCGCAGACGCGCGGCGCGTGGCGCCCAACGTCCTGCTCGACGAATACTGGGAAATCTACCGCGCCCTGGTGCGGTGAGCTCGCCAGGCAGATCAGGCTGGTGGTGGCGACACCGGCAGCGCCCCTTCGGCGGCGGGCTTTTCACGGGTGAAAACGCGCTTGCGCCAGAGGTTCAGGTCGTCGAACCAGACGTAGAACACCGGCACGATGATCAGCGACACGATCGCCGAGAACGAGAGGCCGCCGATGATGGCGCGC